>NZ_CP146101.1:5410000-6610000 GCF_037023745.1 Streptomyces sp. SCSIO 30461 | reverse complement strand
TCCGCCGCTGCGGTACCCAGGCCAGGAAGGCGGCGGTCAGCAGCATCGAGCACACGAACAGCACGGGTGCCATGACCAGCCCGGCCCACCAGGGAGCGTCCAGGTCCTCGGCGCCGGACGAGTGGTAGAACCAGCCCATCCGCATGTGCGGTGCCACCGCGTAGGCCACCGCGGCGGCACCGGCGAACAGGGGCAGGGCCAGCAGCCGCACCTCGCGCCTTCGCACGATCCGGAAGTGCTCCGGCTTCAGCAGCAGTCCCACCACGAAGAACGGCAGGAACTGGAGGATCCGCTGCAGGTCGAGATCCTGCCCGATGCCCGAGGTCAGCGAGCCGAGCGCGGCGATCACGAGGGCGATCGGCAGCGGGTGGCGCAGTGAACGCCACAGCGGGGTCGACAGGCGCCAGACGAACAGGGCGATCAGGAACCAGGTGAGATACAGCGGGTCCGTCATGCTGAACGGGTAGCCGGGATCGTCGTCCGCCCAGCGCTTGAACAGCGTGTACGCCACTTCGAACACCAGATACGGCACCACGATCCCGCTGACCAGCCGCTTCAGCTGGTCCGGCCGGGCGGTGAAACTCCGTGAGAAGTAGCCCGAGATGACGATGAACGCCGGCATGTGGAAGGTGTAGACGAGCATGTACAGCGCCCGTGTGGCGCGGCTGCCCTCCATCACCGGCTCCCACGCGTGCGCCATGGCCACCAGCACGATCGCCAGGTACTTGGCGTTGTCGAAGTAGGGGTCGCGTCTGCTGCCCTGGGCCTGATCCGCCGCCACCGACGCGGCCGCCGGGCGCGGCGTCGGCAGTGCCGCCGCTGTCGGCGGCGCCGACGGCTTCGCCACTGTCGCCACTTCTGTCACGTTCGCTGCGGGGACGGGTTCCGGATCCCGGGAAGCCTCGGGCGACCGGTTCCTCCGCAATGCATTCGGAGCCTGGAACATTCGAGGCACCCTAGCTCGCCATATCGGATTACGTAAAACACGCTCGCCGATTCTCTCAATTCGTTCTCTAAGCCACCGACAGGCGCCGCGTATGCCCCAGTTCATCCATGGCGAACCGGGCAATTCGACCACTCCGGCCGTGGGTCCGAAGAGAGGGGTGAATTAACTCACCAATATTGCTTGAATTTCTTGTGACCGGGTCGTGTGCATTTGGCGGAAGTGGGTAAACGGGGAGAGTCGGCTGTGTGTCGGTCCGGCTCGCCCGTCCGACGATGCGTCAGTCGGCATCCGCGGCCCGGTGGTTGGTGGCACGATGGGATGGGCAGGGGGCGTGCTGGGTCGCATGCTCCCCGTGTGGGCCCGGTGGACCGACCGAGGGTGTGATCAGTTGTGGCCATTTCGCTGTCTGTGGTGCTGCTGTTGGCGATCATCCTCGTAGTGATGATCCGCAGCGGCTCGATCAAGGCCGGGCCCGCGGTCGTCGCGGCACTGTTCGGCTTCTTCCTGGCCTCGACGGGCATGGCGCCGTCGATCCAAAACTTTCTCGACTCGATAGCGAGCTCGATCAACGCGATCAAATTCTGACACTCAACGCTTCTGTGCCCTGTACCGCTTGACCAGGACGGCGATCCTGGTCTGATCGGCGGCGCCGTTGAGTTCCGTCAGAAGGTCGGCAGGGCGCAGTTCGTCGTGGTCGTCCCACCGGCGTTGCCGCCGGCTGTCCCAGATGCGGTAGCCGCCGCCCGGCACGCCCTTGGCCACGTATCGCCGTCTGCCCGCGCTCCCACCCCCGCCGCCCCGTGCGTGTGGGGAACGCATCAGGGCCAGGCCGGAGTTCTAAGCCTCTGACCTGGCCCTGAGCCATCAAGAGCGGGCGACGGGAATCGAACCCGCGTAGCTAGTTTGGAAGACTAGTGCTCTACCATTGAGCTACGCCCGCAGGAACCGTGCGACGTCCGCCCGTGAAGGTCGTCGGCGCCGCGGCACGAAGAGCATCGTAGCGGGTCCGTGAGGGTGGCCGCACACTCATTCCGTCCATGGCGCGTGCGGCGGCCGCCCGGTACCTCCGGGCGACGCCTGTGCGGCAAAGAGGTCCGACCACGGGCGTTCGGCCATGTACCCTACGTGTCGCACCGAAACGGGGTGTGGCGCAGCTTGGTAGCGCGTCCGCTTTGGGAGCGGAAGGCCGTGGGTTCAAATCCCGCCACCCCGACCAGTACGTACACCTCTCATAGGTCACGTTGTGGGGCTCGTCCCGCTTGCGGTTACTATGCAAGCTGCGTGCCCGTGTGTCTGACGAGTGTCTGAAGAGCCGGGCCCGATCCGCTGAGCCGCCGCCGGACCACGCGCCGGGATGAGTCCAGCAGACCCCCAGTATTCAGCCACCAAGGAGACCGAACCGTGAAGAGCGCCGTAGAGACCCTGAACCCGACCCGGGTTCGGCTCACTGTCGAGGTGCCCTTCGAGGAGCTCAAGGCCAGCCTCGACGCGGCGTACAAGAAGATCAACCAGCAGGTCACGGTCAAGGGCTTCCGTAAGGGCAAGATCCCGGCCCGGGTCATCGACCAGCGGTTCGGCCGTGCGGCGGTGCTGGAGGAGGCCGTCAACGACGCCCTCCCGAAGTTCTACACCGAGGCCGTCAACGAGGCGGAGATCAACCCGCTGGGTCAGCCCGAGGTCGACATCACCGAGCTGAAGGACGGCGAGACGCTGAACTTCACCGCCGAGGTCGACGTCCGCCCCGAGATCGAGATCCCGGACTACTCCGGCATCGAGGTCGAGGTCGACGCCTTCGAGGTCAGCGACGAGGACATCGAGAAGTCCGTGGAGCAGCTCCGCTCCCGCTTCGCCTCCACCTCCCCGGTCGAGCGCGCCGCCGCCGAGGGTGACGTCGTGACCGTGGACCTGGAGGCCAAGGTCGACGGCGAGGTCCTCGCGGACGGCGTCGCCAACGGCGTGCAGTACACCATCGGCTCCGGCGAGCTGCTCGACGGCATCGACGAGGCCGTCACCGGCCTCGAAGCCGGTGGTGAGGCCACCTTCACCTCCGAGCTGAAGGGTGGCTCCGCTGAGGGCAAGGAGGCCGAGGTCGCCGTCAAGGTCACTGAGGTCGCCGCGCGCGAACTGCCCGAGCTGGACGACGAGTTCGCCCAGATGGCGAGCGAGTTCGACACCCTTGAGGAGCTGCGGGCCGACAGCCGCAAGCGCCTTGAGAACATGAAGCAGTACGACCAGGCCACCCAGGCCCAGGAGCGTGTCCTGGAGAAGCTGCTCGAGCTGGTCGAGGTCCCGATCCCCGAGAAGCTGCTCGAGGACGAGGTCAACACCCGCAAGCACAACCTGGAGCACCACCAGCTCGGCCAGATGGGTCTCGACCTCGCCAAGTACCTGGAGATCCAGGGCAAGACCGCCGAGGAGTTCGACGCCGAGACCAAGGAACAGGCGATCAAGGGCATCAAGACCCAGTTCGTCCTGGACGAGCTGGTCAACAAGGAGAAGCTGAACGTCAGCCAGGAGGAGCTCACCGAGCACCTCATGCGCCGCGCCGCCTCCTCCGGCATGTCCCCCGACCAGTTCGCCCAGGCGATCGTCGAGGGCGGCCAGGTTCCGATGCTCGTGGGCGAGGTCGCCCGCGGCAAGGCCCTCGCCACAGTGGTCGAGGCCGCCACGGTCAAGGACACCAACGGCGAGATCGTCGACCTGGGTGACGAGGACGAGGACGAGGACGAGGCCGCTGAGGCCGCTGAGGCGTCCACCGAGAAGACCGAGGCCTGAGCACCTCACCCCATCGGGTAGTACGGGCCCGGCCGCACATGCGGCCGGGCCCGTCCGCTTTTCGGGCTCCCCACCCGGCGACGCCCGGCTCCGGGATGCCGCGAGCCGCGGGCAGGGCGTGGGGCGGTCTCCGGCGCGTGGGCACGGTACGCGGAGCAGGGCGGGGGCGGGCGGCGGCAGGGCCGGAGGCCCCCGGTCCGGCGGGGGCTGCCCCGGACCCCGGCACCTTGCGCTCCCAGCGAACAGTTCCAGAACCGGGATGGCGCCCGCCCACCAGCGCGTTAGGGTCCATGAATACGAGGGCAGGGGAGTACCCGCCCCCGGGATCATCCCGGGGAGTCGCCCCGGCAGTACTACAGACGCTGAGACGGCCGCAGCCGTCAGAGACGAGCAGGTGGATTACGTGACGATTCTGATGCCTAACGCCGCCGGTGAGCCGTCCATCGGTGGAGGCCTCGGCGACCAGGTCTACAGCCGGCTGCTCGGCGAGCGCATCATCTTCCTGGGCCAGCAGGTGGACGACGATATCGCCAACAAGATCACGGCACAGCTCCTTCTCCTGGCCGCCGACCCCGAGAAGGACGTCTACCTCTACATCAACAGCCCCGGTGGCTCGGTGACGGCCGGCATGGCGATCTACGACACCATGCAGTACATCCCGAACGACGTCGTCACCATCGGCATGGGCATGGCGGCCTCCATGGGCCAGTTCCTGCTCACCGGAGGCACCGCGGGCAAGCGCTTCGCGCTGCCGCACACCGACATCCTCATGCACCAGGGCTCCGCCGGTATCGGCGGCACCGCGTCGGACATCAAGATCCAGGCCGAGTACCTGCTGCGCACCAAGCAGCGGATGGCGCAGATCACCGCGCACCACTCCGGTCAGTCGGTCGAGACGATCATCCGCGACGGCGACCGCGACCGCTGGTTCACGGCTGAGGAGGCCAAGGACTACGGGCTCATCGACGAGATCATCTCCGCTGCCTCGGGCGTTCCGGGCGGCGGTGGCACCGGGGCCTGAGCCTGTCCCCGGGCCCGCCTCGGCTCCCGCCCTCGGCCTTCCAGACTTCCAGCCCGCGAAACGCCACCAGGATGGTGAACACCCACATGCAGAACAACCTCTCCGCGAGCGGCCTCTACACGGGCCCGCAGGTGGACAACCGCTACGTCGTCCCCCGCTTCGTCGAGCGCACCTCGCAGGGCGTGCGCGAGTACGACCCGTACGCGAAGCTCTTCGAGGAGCGCGTGATCTTCCTCGGCGTGCAGATCGACGATGCGTCCGCCAACGACGTCATGGCGCAGTTGCTGTGCCTGGAGTCGATGGACCCGGACCGCGACATCTCGATCTACATCAACAGCCCGGGCGGCTCCTTCACCGCGCTGACCGCGATCTACGACACGATGCAGTTCGTGAAGCCGGACATCCAGACCGTGTGCATGGGCCAGGCGGCATCCGCCGCGGCCGTGCTGCTTGCCGCCGGTACCCCCGGCAAGCGGATGGCCCTGCCGCACGCGCGGGTGCTGATCCACCAGCCGTCCTCGCAGACCGGCCGCGAGCAGCTCTCCGACCTGGAGATCGCCGCGAACGAGATCCTGCGCATGCGCGAGCAGCTCGAGGAGATGCTGGCCAAGCACTCCTCCACGCCGATCGAGAAGGTCCGCGAGGACATCGAGCGGGACAAGATCCTCACCGCCGAGGACGCCTTGGCGTACGGCCTGGTGGACCAGATCGTGTCCACCCGTAAGAGCACGGCCGCATCGGCCGCCTGACAAAGGCCCAGCGACCCTTGGCGTGGTGCACGTCAAATGTGAACCACGCCAAGGGGGGCCCGAACGAGGGGCCCGGCAAGGTACCGTCGGATATGAGGCACCAGGAGCAGCTGAACCAAGCGCTCCCAGGCGAAGGGGAAGCACCTCGTGGCACGCATTGGTGATGGCGGCGATCTGCTCAAGTGCTCGTTCTGCGGAAAGAGCCAGAAGCAGGTGAAGAAGCTCATCGCAGGCCCCGGGGTCTACATCTGCGACGAGTGCATCGACCTCTGCAACGAGATCATCGAGGAGGAGCTCGCCGAGACCTCCGAGGTGCGGTGGGAGGAGCTTCCCAAGCCGCGCGAGATCTACGAGTTCCTCGAGGGCTATGTCGTCGGGCAGGAGCCCGCGAAGAAGGCCCTCTCGGTCGCGGTGTACAACCACTACAAGCGCGTCCAGGCCGGTGAGAACGGCGGCGGGCAGGGCCGCGACGACGCGATCGAGCTCGCCAAGTCCAACATCCTGCTCCTGGGCCCCACCGGCTCGGGCAAGACCCTGCTCGCCCAGACTCTCGCGCGGATGCTCAACGTCCCGTTCGCCATCGCGGACGCCACGGCGCTCACCGAGGCGGGCTATGTCGGCGAGGACGTCGAGAACATCCTGCTGAAGCTGATCCAGGCCGCCGACTACGACGTCAAGAAGGCCGAGACCGGGATCATCTACATCGATGAGATCGACAAGGTCGCCCGCAAGAGCGAGAACCCGTCGATCACCCGCGATGTCAGTGGCGAGGGCGTGCAGCAAGCCCTGCTGAAGATCCTGGAGGGCACCACCGCCTCCGTACCGCCGCAGGGCGGCCGCAAGCACCCGCACCAGGAGTTCATCCAGATCGACACGACGAACGTGCTGTTCATCGTGGGCGGTGCCTTCGCCGGTCTGGAGAAGATCATCGAGGCGCGGGCCGGTGCCAAGGGCATCGGTTTCGGCGCCACGATCCGCTCCAAGCGGGAGATCGAGGCGAGTGACCAGTTCCAGGAGGTCATGCCCGAGGACCTGGTGAAGTTCGGCATGATCCCCGAGTTCATCGGCCGCCTCCCGGTCATCACCTCGGTGCACAACCTGGACCGCGAGGCCCTGCTGAAGATCCTTGTCGAGCCGCGCAACGCGCTGGTCAAGCAGTACCAGCGGCTGTTCGAACTCGACGGCGTGGAGCTTGACTTCGACCGCCCGGCGCTTGAGGCGATCGCCGACCAGGCGATCCTGCGCGGAACGGGTGCACGTGGGCTCAGAGCCATCATGGAAGAGGTCCTGATGTCGGTCATGTACGAGGTGCCGTCCCGCAAGGACGTGGCACGCGTGGTGATCACGGCGGACGTGGTGCACAACAACGTGAACCCGACCCTGGTACCCAGGATCGTGAAGCACGACGGCCGCCACGAGAAGTCGGCTTAGCCGTTCCGCTCGCTCACGCGCGAAGGGCGCCCTCGGTCGATGCGACCGGCGGGCGCACTTCGGTATACGCGCGGTATGCGCGCCGCACGTGTCTCAGGCCTTGGTGCGGATCTCGTTGCGGAGCTTGGCCGTGATGTCCATGGCCGTGTCCTTGTCCACGTTCTTGGTGCGGTCGCCCGGTGACACCATCGCGATGGTGCTGTAGTCGGCCCAGGCGCAGAACCAGTCGGTCTTGGTCTGCTTGGTCACCGGGTCGCTGCCTTCCGCGGCCTGGCACTTCATGGTGCCGTTGTCGAAGTCGTCGGGGCTGACCTCCTCGGGCGTTCCGACGAGCTTCCCCTTCCCGCCGCTCCCGGACGCGTTCTTGTTCATGTCCGCGAAGAGTGTGTCCAGCGCCTTCTTCGGGTCGTCGATCCTGCCGTAGGCGCCGAAGAACGAGATGCCCTTGGCTGTTGCCAGCTCAGGGGGCCACGTGGTGGGGTCCGCCAGGTCGAAGCGGTTGAGTTCCGACGGGTCGAGGTCGGCGGTCGTGTACGCGCCGACGACGGACTTGCCGTCCTTCACCCCGCTCTTCTCGAGGTCCTCGCTGACGGAGTTGTCCGTGCTGCCCGCCTGGTTGCCGTTGGACAGGCTGTTGTACTCGCCGAGTACCTTCGCGGGCGTGGTGAGCTTGTGGGGGCCGTCGTCCGCGAGTGTCGCGCCGCCGCCGAACACGAAGTACGCCCCCACGGCGATCGCAGCCACCACGGCGACGCCTCCGATGATCAGCCCGACCTTCTTGCCGCCGCCCTGCGCCGGCGGGGCCGGATACACGCCTGGGCCCGCGCCGTACGGGGGCTGCTGGAGCGGCTGCCCGTAGGGACCCTGCTGGTGGGGAGGCTGCCCGTACGGGCCCGGCTGCTGCTGGGGAGGCTGGCCCGGGTAGCCGTAGCCGGGCTGCGGCGGTGCCTGCGGATAGCCGTAGCCGGACTGCGGCGGTGTCTGCGGATAGCCGTAGCCGGGCTGGGCGGGAGCCTGTGGCGGCCGGCCGTAGGGACCCGGCTGGCCACCGCCGTACGGACCGGGTTGCTGCGGAGGTTGACCGCCGTAGGGGCCCGGTTGCTGCGGAGGCTGGCCGCCGTACGGGCCCGGCTGGTTGTAGCTCATTACTGGGTTCCCCTCCAGATGCCTATGCGTACCGAACATCCTGTCGGAAACGGGCCCCGCCTCGGGGGCATCGGGCGCAGACCGTTACGGAGGATTCCCGTTTCAGAACGCGACCGCGACACCCCTAAACTGTGGCCCGTGACCGACAACACTCATCACCAGCCAGCCAGCAACCCCGAACTGCCGACCCAGTACGCGCCGGCCGAGGTGGAGGGGAAGCTGTACGAGCGCTGGGTAGAGCGCGGTTACTTCGAAGCCGACGCGAAGAGCGACAAGCCCCCGTACACGATCGTCATCCCGCCGCCGAACGTCACCGGCAGCCTGCACCTGGGCCACGCCTTCGAGCACACGCTGATCGACGCACTCACCCGCCGCAAGCGGATGCAGGGCTACGAGACGCTGTGGCAGCCGGGTATGGACCACGCCGGTATCGCCACCCAGAACGTGGTCGAGCGCGAGCTGGCCAAGGAGGGCAAGTCCCGCCACGACCTCGGCCGTGAGGCGTTCATCGAGCGTGTCTGGCAGTGGAAGGGCGAGTCGGGCGGCCAGATCTCCGGGCAGATGAAGCGCCTCGGTGACGGCGTCGCATGGTCCCGTGAGCGCTTCACCATGGACGAGGGCCTGTCCCAGGCCGTCCAGACCATCTTCAAGAGGCTCTACGACGACGAGCTGATCTACCGCGCCGAGCGCATCATCAACTGGTGCCCGCGCTGTCTGACCGCCATCTCGGACATCGAGGTCGAGTACCAGGACGACGACGGCGAGCTGGTCTCCATCCGCTACGGCGAGGGCGAGGAAGCGATCGTCGTCGCCACCACCCGCGCCGAGACGATGCTCGGTGACACGGCCGTCGCCGTCCACCCGGAGGACGAGCGCTACAAGCACCTCGTCGGCCGGGAGATCGAGCTGCCGCTCACCGGCCGCCGTATCCCCGTCGTCGCCGACACCCATGTCGACCCGGAGTTCGGAACCGGCGCGGTCAAGGTGACGCCCGCGCACGACCCGAACGACTTCGAGATCGGCCAGCGGCACGGGCTGCCGAACCTCGCCGTCATGGACGAGCGCGCGGTCATCACCGCCCACGGCCCCTTCCAGGGCCTGGACCGCCTCGAAGCCCGCTCCGCCATCGTCGCCGCCCTGCGCGCCGAGGGCCGGATCGTCGCCGAGAAGCGCCCTTACGTCCACTCCGTCGGCCACTGCTCCCGCTGCAAGACCACCATCGAGCCGCGGCTGTCCATGCAGTGGTGGGTCAAGGTCGGCCCGCTGGCGAAGGCCGCCGGCGACGCGGTCCGCGACGGCAAGGTCAAGATCCACCCGCAGGAGATGGAGAAGCGGTACTTCGACTGGGTCGACAACCTCCACGACTGGTGCATCTCGCGCCAGCTCTGGTGGGGCCACCGCATCCCGGTCTGGTACGGCCCGGACGGCGAGATCGTGTGCGTCGGACCCGACGAGCAGCCCCCGTCCGGCGACGGCTGGACCCAGGAGACCGATGTCCTGGACACCTGGTTCTCCTCCGGCCTGTGGCCGTTCTCCACGCTCGGCTGGCCCGAGCGGACCGAGAGCCTCGCGAAGTTCTACCCGAACTCCGTCCTGGTCACCGGCTACGACATCCTCTTCTTCTGGGTCGCCCGGATGATGATGTTCGGCCTGTACGCGATGGACGGCACCCCGCCGTTCCACACCATCGCCCTGCACGGCATGGTCCGCGACCAGTTCGGCAAGAAGATGTCCAAGTCCTTCGGCAACGCGGTCAACCCGCTGGACTGGATGGACAAGTACGGCTCCGACGCACTGCGCTTCACGCTGGCGCGTGGCGCCAACCCGGGCGTCGACGTCCCGATCGGCGAGGACTGGGTCCAGGGCTCGCGCAACTTCGCCAACAAGATCTGGAACGCCACCCGCTTCGCGCTGATGAACGGTGCCACGGTCGAGGGCCCGCTGCCCGCGCCCGAGCGGATGTCGTCCACCGACCGCTGGATCCTGTCGCGGCTGAACACGGTGGTCGCCGAGGTGGACGCGCTCTACGAGGACTACCAGTTCGCCAAGCTGTCCGACGCGCTGTTCCACTTCGCGTGGGACGAGGTCTTCGACTGGTACGTGGAGCTGTCCAAGACCACGTTCCAGGCGGGCGGCGAGGCTGCCGAGGTCTCCAAGCGGATCCTCGGCGAGGTCCTCGATGTCACCCTCAAGCTGCTGCACCCGATCGTTCCGTTCGTCACCGAGACCCTCTGGACCACTCTCACGGGTGGTGAGTCGGTCGTCGTCGCCGACTGGCCGGTCGACAGCGGCTTCCGCGACCGGGCGGCCGAGCGCGAGATCGAGTCCCTTCAGTCCGTCATCACCGAGGTCCGCCGCTTCCGCGCCGACCAGGGCCTCCAGCCCGGCCAGCGGGTCCCCGCCCGGCTGAGCCTGGACGGCACCGCGCTGGTCCCGCACGAGGCCGCCATCCGGCAGCTGCTGCGGCTCCAGCCGGAAGGCGAGGACTTCACCGCGACGGCCACCCTGCCGGTCGCGGGCGCCGAGGTGGCACTGGACCTGTCCGGCACCATCGACGTGGCGGCGGAGCGCAAGCGCCTCGCCAAGGACCTCGCGGCGGCGCAGAAGGAGCGCCAGCAGGCGGAGGCGAAGCTCGGCAACGAGGCGTTCCTGGCCAAGGCCCCCGACAACGTGGTGGAGAAGATCCGTACTCGGCTCGCCAAGGCGGACGAGGACATCGCACGGATCGAGAGCCAGCTCGCGAAGCTGCCGCAGGGCTGACCCGCACCGAGCAGGTGCGAGGTCCCCGCAGCCACCCGTGACGCCGTCGGACCGGCGGCGTCACGCCCGGCTCCGGGGACCTCGCACCTGCTCGGGGTGCGCACCGCACGGCGCGCCTCACACCGATCGCGTCACGCTCGCCCGTCACACCCCCTGCCCCGTCATCGGCTCCGCGGCGGCTCCGTAGACTGGCTGCGTGAGTGAGCAGCAGCCGCGCCCCTTCGATGCCCCCGACGCGTTCGACGAGATCGTCGACGCCGAAACCGACCGTGACCCGGACCTGGCGGTGATCGAGGCCGGCAGCCGTACACTGCGTACCCAGGCCGGACCGCCCCGCGGCGACCAGGTGCCCGCGCGCCCCGCCGACCCCGAGGTGGACAAGACTCTGCGCGAGATCGAGCAGGAGCTCGCGAGCCGCTGGGGCGAGACCAAGCTGGAGCCGTCCGTCAGCCGGATCACGGCACTGATGGACCTGCTCGGCGAGCCGCAGCACGCGTACCCCTCGATCCACATCACCGGCACCAACGGCAAGACCTCGACGGCCCGCATGATCGAGGCGCTGCTCGGAGCCTTCGAGCTGCGCACCGGGCGCTACACATCCCCGCACGTCCAGTCGATCACCGAGCGGATCAGTCTGGACGGAGTGCCGATGGACGCCGAGCGCTTCATCGCGACCTACCGGGACATCAAGCCGTACGTCGACATGGTGGACTCCTCCCAGGACTACCGGCTCTCCTTCTTCGAGGTGCTGACCGGCATGGGCTACGCGGCCTTCGCCGACGCTCCCGTGGATGTGGCCGTGGTCGAGGTCGGCATGGGCGGCGGCTGGGACGCGACCAATGTCATCGACGGGTCGGTGGCCGTGATCACCCCCATCTCCCTGGACCACACCGACCGGCTCGGCGGCACTCCCGCCGAGATCGCCGCCGAGAAGGCCGGGATCATCAAGCAGGGCGCGACGGTCATCCTGGCCCAGCAGTCGGTGGATGCCGCGCAGGTCATGCTCAAGAAGGCCGTCGAGGTCGACGCCACGGTCGCCCGTGAGGGTATGGAGTTCGGCGTGGTCTCCCGCGAGGTCGCGGTGGGCGGGCAGTTGGTGACGCTGCGCGGTCTCGGCGGCGAGTACGAGGAGATCTTCCTGCCGCTGTACGGCGCCCACCAAGCACACAACGCCTCGGTGGCGCTGGCCGCCGTCGAGGCGTTCTTCGGCATCGGCGACCAGCACGCCCGCACGCTCGACATGGACACCGTGCGCACCGCTTTCGCCTCGGTCACCTCGCCCGGTCGACTGGAGGTGGTGCGTCGCAGCCCCACCGTGATCCTGGACGCCGCGCACAACCCGGCGGGCGCGCGGGTGAGCGCCGACGGCGTCACCGAGGCGTTCGGCTTCTCCCGGCTCATCGGTGTGGTCGGCGCGAGCGACGACAAGGACGTGAAGGCGGTGCTCGAAGCCTTCGAGCCGGTCTTCACGGAGATCGTCGTCACCCAGAACTCCAGCCATCGCGCCATGGACGCCGACATGCTGGCCGCGATCGCCGTCGAGGTGTTCGGCGACGAGCGCGTCGTCGTCGAACCGCGGCTCGACGACGCTCTGGAGGCGGCGATCACGCTCGCCGAGGAGGAGGCGGAGTATTCGGGTGCCGGCGTCCTGGTGACCGGTTCCGTGATCACGGTCGGCGAGGCCCGGCTGCTGCTCGGGAAGGGGTGAATCAATTGCGTACGCTCTGCGCGTCCACTCTGATCGGTGAATTCTTCGTCATCGGCTTTGCCGGCCTTGTCGCCATGAAGAATCCCGATCTGTCGATGGCCGCGGTCTGGACCGTGTGCGGGATCGCGATGCTGCTGTCCGTGCTGCTGTGCGGAATGATCACCCGCCCCGGTGGGGTGCAGCTCGGCTGGGCCCTTCAGATCGGACTGATCGCCAGCGGCTTCGTGGTGCCGATGATGTTCATTCTGGGCGCGGTGTTCGCGGGCCTGTGGTGGGCTTCCGTCCACTACGGGCGCAAGGTGGACGAGGCGAAAGCCCGGTTCGCGCAGCAGGGGGCGGCGGGAGCCGCCGCCCCCGGATCCGAGGCCTGAAAGCCCTGTCCAGGTGCTGTCGGACGCTGCCGGAAGGGCCGCCGAAGCGGCCCTGTAGCCTCTGAAGTGCAGTTGAACCACACTCGAAGGAGCCCGCACGTGAGCCAGCGCACGCTCGTCCTGCTGAAGCCCGACGCCGTACGCCGCGGCCTGATCGGCGAGATCATCAGCCGTATCGAGCGGAAGGCGGGCTGGCAGATCACCGCGCTGGAGCTGCGTGAGCTGGACCAGGACACCCTGGAGCAGCACTACGGCGAGCACAAGGGCAAGCCCTTCTACGAGCCGCTGGTCGCCTTCATGTCCTCCGGCGCCGTCGTCGCCCTGGTGGTCGAGGGCGAGCGGGTCATCGAGGGCGTGCGCGCGCTGGCCGGACCGACCGACCCGATCGCCGCCGCGCCGGGCTCCATCAGGGGCGACTACGGCACGATCGTCCGGGAGAACCTCATCCACGCCTCGGACTCCGAGGAGTCGGCCGAGCGGGAGCTGAAGATCTTCTTCCCGGGTCTTTCCTGAACCTCCCGGATCATCCCGATCGGCGACGTCACCGCTGACCGTCCGTCAGCCGTACAGCGCCCACGGCCTGGGGCGACCGAAGGAATTTCGGTCGCCCCTCGGCATACGTACTGTCATAACGGGAAAGCTTCGCACCGACTCACCGTCACCCTTATTGAGGTGGGCCCAGCGCGCGGTTGTCCCGCATACGGCACTACGATGGGAACCCTTCACGCCATCACACCCTCCTCGCCGACCTGAAAAGCCATCAAAGCTCTATTTGGGAAGGCCCGACGCATCCTCATGGGAAACAAGGGGAACTCAATGTCGTTCATCGGCCGTGACATGGCTGTCGACCTCGGGACCGCCAACACGCTGGTGTACGTGAGGGGTCGCGGCATCGTCCTCAACGAGCCGTCCGTCGTCGCCATCAACACCAACACCGGCGGCATCCTCGCGGTGGGCTCCGAAGCCAAGAAGATGATCGGCCGTACGCCCGGGAACATCGTGGCCGTGCGCCCGCTGAAGGACGGTGTGATCGCCGACTTCGAGATCACCGAGCGTATGCTGCGCTACTTCATCCTGAAGATCCACAAGCGCCGGTGGGCGGCTCGCCCCAGGATCGTGGTCTGTGTGCCGTCCGGCATCACCGGTGTGGAGCGCCGGGCGGTCATCGAGGCGTCGACCCAGGCCGGCGCCCGTCAGGTGCACATCATCGAGGAGCCGATGGCCGCCGCGATCGGCGCCGGACTCCCGGTCCACGAAGCCACCGGCAACATGGTCGTGGACATCGGCGGCGGCACTACCGAGGTGGCTGTGATCTCCCTCGGCGGCATCGTCACGGCGCAGTCCATCCGTGTCGCGGGCGATGAACTCGACAACGCGATCATCCAGCACGTGAAGAAGGAGTACAGCCTCCTGCTCGGCGAGCGGACAGCGGAGAGCATCAAGATCACCATCGGCTCCGCCTTCGACCTCGCGGCGGACGAGCACACCGAGATCCGCGGCCGGGACCTGGTCTCCGGACTGCCCAAGACGGTGGTCATCTCCGCCGCCGAGGTGCGCAAGGCCATCGAGGAGCCGGTCAACGCGATCGTGGACGCGGTGAAGACCACGCTCGACAAGTGCCCGCCGGAGCTCTCCGGGGACGTCATGGACCGGGGCATCGTGCTCACCGGTGGCGGTGCCCTGCTCCGCGGACTCGACGAGAGACTGCGCCATGAGACCGGTATGCCGATCCACATCGCCGAGGACCCGCTGGACTCGGTTGCGCTCGGTTCGGGCAAGTGCGTCGAGGAGTTCGAGGCGCTCCAGCAGGTGCTCGACGCGCAGCCGCGCCGGTAACGGACCTCGGCGGGCCTCGATATAAGGGCAACAGTCGCACGCGTACCTCCAGGCACGCCCGCCACGCCGTAACGAATCCGCCGTATCGCACCCAGCCACACCCAGCCCGACTGTCGTAACGAGGAAGGCACGGCCGCCGCACGTGAGGGACACCAAAGAGAGCCGGCTCCTCCTGGTCCTGCTGATCGCCATCGCGTTCGCGCTGATCACGGTGGACATCAGGGGTGGCCAGGAGTCACCGGTGGACGGCGCCCGAAAGGCCGCCGCCGCTGTCTTCGGACCGGTCGAGAACGGCGTGGCGGCGGCCGTCGACCCGGTCGGCAACGCCATAGGGGCGATCCGCGACTCCGGCCGGCGCCACGACCGCATCGCCGTGCTCGAGCGGGAGAACGCCGCCCTCAAGACACGGCTGGGCAGTGACATCCGCAACCAGAGCCGCGTCCGGCAGCTCGACGCCATGCTCAAGACGGCCGCCAACGGCCAGTACGGCATCAAGGGTGCCGAGGTCATCGCCATAGGAGCCGCCCAGGGCTTCTCGTGGACCGTGACCCTCGACATCGGCTCCCAGGACGGGATCGTCCGCGACATGACGGTGCTCAACGGTGACGGGCTGGTCGGCAGGGTCACCACGGTCGGCCCGCACACCTCGACCGTACTGCTGGCCAGCGACCCGGACTTCACCGTCGGCACCAGGATCGAGCGCACCGACGAACTCGGCTTCGCGACCGGCCAGGGCGACCGGCCGCTGTCCGTGCAGCTCCTCAACGGCAAGGCCAAGGTACGCAAGGGCGACCGCCTCGTCACCTTCGGCTCGCAGGCCGGGCGGCCGTTCGTGCCGGGCGTCCCGGTCGGCGAGGTGGTCCGCGTCGACCCATCGGGCGGCGACCTGACCCGGAACATCTACGTACGCCCGTATGTGTCGTTCTCCAAGCTCGACATCGTGGGCGTGGTGGTCCAGGCGCCCCGCACCGATCCGCGTGACTCGGTCCTGCCGCCGAAGCCCAAGGCGAAGCCCACGCCGACGGTCACCGTCACGGTGACACCATCGGCCGGAGCGGACGGCCTGGCCGACGCCGACGGCGCGGACGCCGCCGATGACGGACCCGGTACGGATCCCGCCCAGAACACCGCCGCGCGCAGAGACCCGGCCGAACCGGGCGACGCCACCGCAAGCTCCGGCCCCGACGCCGGCACGGACGACGAGTAGCGAGAGGAAGAAGGAGCCGACCATGAAGCGCTTCAACCGGATGCTGCTCGCCACCCCCCTCGTCATCGTCGCCCTGGTCATCCAGGTCACCGTGCTGGCGAGGCTCCAGCTCCCCGGAGCCGTCCCCGACCTGATACTGCTGGTCGTCCTCGCCCTGGCCCTCGTGTACGGGCACACCAGTGGCGCGCTCATCGGCTTCGGGGCGGGCCTGCTGACCGACCTCGCCCCGCCAGCAGACCACGCCGTCGGGCGCTATGCGCTGGTGCTGTGTCTCATCGGCTACTGCGCCGGTCTGTTCAAGCCGGACAACGGCAGGCTCAACTCGGCCACCGGGCCGATGGCCGTGGTCGTCGGCGCCGCGGTCGGCTCGACCTTGCTCTACGCGGGCGTGGGCGCCCTCGTGGGTGACACCGCCGCACGTCATGTCGGGCTCGGCTCACTGCTGTTCACCGCGGCCCTCTACGACCTGCTGCTGGCGCCGTTCACCGTACCGGTGATCATGGCCTTGGCCAGACGGGCCGAGAACGACCCGCTCGCCGAGAGCCCGTCGGGCGGCGGTGACGTGTCCGGCGGCTGGACCTCGTTCGGCACCGGCCTGCGCATCGGCGGCCAGCGCGGCGGCTCCCTGCGGGTGAAGGCGGCCAAGTCCAGAGCCTCCCGGGCCGGCCGTATCAAGGGCATCAAGCGACTGTGACCTGAGGGGGTATCGCCAGCGTGACCAACATTCCCGAGACCGGGCGGACGCCCCGGGTGCAGATCCGCCTGATCGTCATCCAGGTCCTCGTCTTCTCACTCTTCGCCACCCTGGGCGGGCGGCTCTGGTACATCCAGATCCGCAACGGCGACGAGTACGCCAGGGAGGCGTCCGGCAACGGCGTCCAGCAGGTCGTCCAGCCCGCCGTCCGCGGCTCGATCCTCGACGCCCGCGGTGTGCCGCTGGCCGACAACGAGACCCGGCTCGTGGTCTCCGCTTCGCGCACCGAACTGCTGAAGATGAAGGACGACGGCAAGGACGTGCTCGCCCGGCTCGCCGGGGTCCTCGGCATGAAGCCGAAGGACGTCATGGACAAGGTGCGGCTCTGCGACTCAGAGACGCCGCAGCCCTGCTGGAACGGTTCCCCGTACCAGCCCATCCCGGTCACCGACGAGGCCACCACCCAGCAGGCCCTCCAGATCCGCGAACGCGCCGAGGACTTCCCCGGCATCACCGCCGAGCCCACCGCCGTACGCCGCTACCCGGCCCCCGGCAAGTCGAATACCGCCCAGGTGCTGGGCTATCTCTCACCCGTCACCGACGAGGAGCTGGAGAAGGCGAAGGACACCGACTCGCCCTACCTCCGCTCCGACCAGGTCGGCCGCTCGGGCCTTGAGCGCACCTACGACAAGGAGCTGCGCGGAAAGGCCGGTGTCACCCGCTACGAGGTCGACAACCTCGGCCGCGTCATGGGCGAGGCCAAGGCGGACAAGGCCGAGCCCGGTGCCAACGTCGTCACCTCCCTCGACGCACGCGTCCAGGCGGTCGCCGAATGGGAACTGGACAACGCGATGAAGGAAGCGCGCAAGGTCTTCGACGACAACACCGGGGAGAACTACAAGGCCGACTCCGGCGCCGTCGTCGTCATGGAGTCCAAGACCGGCCGGATCGTGGCGATGGCCTCGCTGCCCACCTACGACCCCAACGCCTGGGTCGGCGGGATCTCCGCCAAGGACTACGCCCGGCTCACCGGGAAGAAGTCCAACTTCCCGCTGCTCAACCGGGCCATCCAGGGCCAGGCCGCGCCGGGCTCGATCTTCAAGGTCATCCCCACCGCCGCCGCGGTCAATGCCGGCTACGACTTCAACGGCCGCTACCCCTGCCCCAGCTCGTACTCCGTCGGCAACCAGGTCTTCACCAACTTCGAGTCCCAGGGCCACGGCAGCATCACCCTCGGCCAGGCCCTGGAGGTCTCCTGCGACACCGTCTACTACGCACTCGCCCACCAGCAGTGGAAGAAGGACGGCGGCATCAAGCCGAAGAAGAACCCCGCCGACTGGTTCTACAAGACCGCCCACCAGTTCGGCCTCGGCGCCGAGACAGGGATCGACCTGCCCAACGAGGTCACCGGGCGCGTACCGGACCGCGGCTGGAAGCAGCGGTTCTGGGAGGCCAACAAGGACTACTGGTGCAAGATCGGCAAGAAGGGCGGCACGTACATCCAGCAGCTGTCCTACGAGAACTGCCTCGAAGGCAATCTCATGCGCGCCGGTGACTCCGTCAACTACTCCATCGGGCAGGGCGATACCCTCGTCACCCCCATCCAGATGGCCACCATCTACGCGGCCATCTCCAACGGCGGCACGCTCTACAACCCGACCGTCGGCAAGGCGGTCGTCAGCGCGGACGGCAAGCAGGTCCGGGAGATCAAGCCGGCCTCCCACGGCAAGCTGCCGATGAACGCCAAGACCCGCGACTTGATAGAGGAAGCCCTCGCGGGAGTCGCCACCCGCGGTACTGCCGCCTGGCGATTCGGCGGCTGGCCCCAGGACAAGATCCCGATGCACGCCAAGACCGGTACGGCCGAGGTCCACGGCAAACAGACGACCTCGTGGTTCGCCACGTACACCAAGGAGTACTCGATCGTCATGACGATCGCCCAGGGTGGTACGGGTTCCGGGGCCTCAGGGCCCGCCGTGCGCAACATCTACAACGCCCTCTACGGACTCGACATGGAAGGCAACCAGGACCTGAAGAAGGCCCTGCTGCCCCAGCCGCAGAAGGCGCTGCCCGAGATCCAGCCCGACGGTTCCATCGACGCGCCCACCATCAAGCCCTACGCCCCGCAGGCGCCGAAGCCGGACGACCCGGTGCTCGCGGGCCCGCCGGCCACGGGGCGGAGGGACTGACATGTCCGGAACGAACGGCTTCTCGGTCGCCCGCTATTCTCCCGACCGCGGCTCCTGGGCCAGACTCACCGCCCGCGACTCGATACTGCGCCGGCTCGACTGGCCGATGCTGCTGTCCGCCATCGCGCTGTCCGTCATCGGCGCGCTGCTGGTCTGGTCGGCCACCCGTAACCGCACCGAGCTCAACCAGGGCGACCCCTACTACTTCCTGTTCCGCCACGCCCTGAACACCGGAATCGGCCTGGCGCTGATGGCGGGGACCGTGTGGCTCGGCCACCGCACCCTGCGCGGAGCCGTGCCGGTGCTGTACGGGATCTCGGTGCTGCTGGTCCTGCTGGTGCTCACCCCGCTCGGCGCCACCATCAACGGCGCTCATGCCTGGATCGTGATCGGCGGCGGATTCTCCCTCCAGCCCTCGGAATTCGTGAAGATCACGATCATCCTGGGCATGGCGATGATGCTCGCGGCACAGGTCGACGCGGGCGATCAGGAGATCCCCGACCATCGCATCGTCGCCAAGTCGCTCGTCCTCGCGGCCGTGCCGATGGGCATCGTCATGCTGATGCCGGACCTCGGCTCGGTCATGGTGATGGTGGTGATCGTGCTCGGGGTGCTGCTCGCCTCCGGGGCGTCCAACCGATGGGTGCTCGGATTGATCGGCGCCGGAGTCGCGGGCGCGGTACTCGTCACCATGCTCGGACTCCTCGACGAGTACCAGATCAACCGTTTCGCGGCCTTCGCCAACCCCGAACTCGACCCGGCAGGCGTCGGCTACAACACCAACCAGGCGCGTATCGCGATCGGCTCCGGCGGGCACCTCGGCACCGGCCTTTTCAAGGGTTCCCAAACGACCGGCCAGTTCGTCCCCGAACAGCAGACCGACTTCGTCTTCACGGTCGCGGGGGAGGAGCTCGGCTTCCTCGGCGCCGGCTTCATCCTCTTCCTGCTCGGTGTGGTCCTGTGGCGCGCTTGCCGGATCGCCCGCGAGACCACCGAGCTCTACGGCACCATCGTCGCGGCCGGGATCATCGCCTGGTTCGCCTTCCAGTCCTTCGAGAACGTCGGTATGACCCTCGGCATCATGCCGGTTGCCGGACTCCCGCTGCCTTTCGTCTCCTATGGCGGCTCGTCCATGTTCGCGGTCTGGGTGGCGGTCGGACTGCTCCAGTCGATCAAGGTGCAGCGACCCATGTCCGCGTGACCAGTCGTGCCGGACCGGCCGAGTGCGTACTGACGTACGGCCTCCGAGCGGACTAGATTTTATCCATGGCGGACACGAAGCGCGAGATCGAGCGGAAGTACGAAGCCACCGGAGACACCCGAGTCCCCGACCTGAGCGGACACGCCGGGGTCGCCGACGTCGTCGACAGGGGCGTCGCCGAACTGGACGCCGTCTACTACGACACCGCCGGGCTACGGCTCGCCGCCGACGGGATCACGCTGCGGCGCCGCACCGGAGGCGGTGACGAGGGCTGGCATCTCAAGTTCCCCGTCGCCACCGGCATCCGTGACGAGATCCGGGCCCCGCTCGCCGACGCCCTGCCGCGCACCCTCCACGCACTGCTCCGGTCCCGGGTCCGCGACGAAGCCCTGCTCCCCGTCGTCCGGCTACTCTCCTCCCGGAAGGTCAGCCATCTCGCCGACGCCGATGGCGAGCTGCTCGCCGAGCTCAGCGTCGACTCCGTACGAGCCGAGCGCCTCGGTGGCGAAGGCGGCACAGCCTCCTGGACGGAGATCGAGGTCGAGCTCGCCGACGACGCCGACCCGTCGGTGCTCGACGCCATCGGTGAGCGCCTGCGCAAGGCGGGCATCCGCCCGTCGTCGTCGGCGTCCAAGCTGGCCCGCGCCCTCGCGGAGACGGGTCCGGCGCGGTCCTCCGCGACACAGCCCGTGCCCGTCGCCGACACCTCCGCCCCCCTGCGGTCCACCCGCGAGGCGGACACGGCGCCCGGCCGCCGGGACAAGGGCCGCACCGCTCCCAAGGCTCCCAAGGCCGCGGAAACCGTACGGGACCGAGGGGCCCGATCGAAGCGGAAGCACGCCGGCGAGTTCGTGCTCGCCTATCTGCGGGAGCAGCGGGACGCCCTCGTCGCGCTGGACCCCGCCGTACGTCGTGACCTGCCCGACGCGGTCCACCAGATGCGCGTCGCCACCCGCCGTATGCGCAGCGGCTTCAAGACCTACCGCAAGATCATCGACCGCGCCGTCACCGACCCGATCGGCGACGAGCTCAAATGGCTCGCCGGTGAGCTCGGTGTCGCCCGGGACCAGGAAGTACTGGCCGATCGGCTCCTCAGCCGGATCGAGGCGCTCCCCAGGCCCCTGCTCCTCGGCCCCGTGCGAGGACGTCTGCGGACCTGGGGTACCGCGCACCGCGCCGGCGCCCGCCGCCGTTCCGTGGCGGTGCTCGACAGCAAGCGATACCTCGCACTGCTCTACGCACTCGACGCCCTGCTTGACGAACCACCGCTGCTCAAGGCCGCCGTCGCCGACCCGTCCACCGCTCTGCCCAAGGCGGTGATCAAGGACTACGAGCGACTGGCGCACCGGGTCGAGCACGCACTGGCACTCCCCGCCGGCCACGACCGCGATCTGGCCCTGCACGAAGCCCGCAAGGCTGCGAAGCGCGCCCGCTACGCCGCGGAAGCCGCCACCCCCGCCCTCGGCAAACCCGCCCGGAGGCTCGCCCGCAGGATGAAGGCCGTCCAGACCGTGCTCGGTGACCACCAGGACAGCGTGGTCGCCCGCAGCACCCTGCGCGACCTCGCCATCCAGGCCCATGCGGCAGGCGAACCCTCCTTCACCTGGGGACTTCTCCACGGTCAGGAGGAGGCCCTGGCGGCACGTCGGGAACGCGAGTTGCCCGGGGTGTGGGCGAAGGCGTCAAGCCCGGGACCGCAGGCCTCACTCTCCGAGTGAGAGCCGCACCGGGAGCATCCGGTGATGGCTTACGCTTGAGAGTCGCCCCCTGCCAGCCCACGAAGGTTCCAGATGTCTGCCGAGTCGGTCTTCCCACAGCTCGAAGCTCTGCTCCCGCACGTGCAGAAGCCCATCCAGTACGTCGGCGGTGAGCTCAACTCCACCGTCAAGCCGTGGGACGAGTGCGACGTCCGCTGGGCGCTGATGTACCCCGATGCCTACGAGGTCGGCCTGCCCAACCAGGGCGTCATGATCCTCTACGAGGTACTGAACGAGCGCGAGGGCGTGCTCGCCGAGCGCACCTACAGCGTCTGGCCGGACCTCGAAGAGTTGATGCGCGAGCACAGCATCCCGCAGTTCACCGTGGACACCCACCGCCCGGTGAAGGCGTTCGACGTGTTCGGCCTCAGCTTCTCCACCGAACTCGGCTACACCAACATGCTGACGGCCCTCGACCTCGCGGGCATCCCGCTGGAGGCCAAGGACCGCACGATGGACGACCCGATCGTGCTCGCGGGCGGCCATGCCGCGTTCAACCCCGAGCCCATCGCCGACTTCATCGACGCGGCCGTGATCGGCGACGGCGAGCAGGCCGTCCTGGAGATCACCGACATCATCCGCGCCTGGAAGGCCGAGGGCCGTCCCGGAGGCCGCGAGGAACTGCTCTTCCGGCTCGCGAGGACCGGCACGGTCTACATCCCCGGCTTCTACGACGTGGAGTACCTGCCGGATGGCCGCATCGGCCGGGTCGTCCCCAACAAGTCCGGTGTGCCGTGGCGCGTCTCCAAGCACACCGTGATGGACCTGGACGAGTGGCCCTACCCCAAGCAGCCCCTGGTCCCACTGGCCGAGACCGTCCACGAGCGGATGTCCGTGGAGATCTTCCGCGGCTGCACCCGCGGCTGCCGCTTCTGCCAGGCCGGAATGATCACCCGCCCGGTGCGCGAGCGCAGCATCACCGGTATCGGTGAGATGGTCGAGAAGGGTCTCAAGGCCACCGGCTTCGAAGAGGTCGGTCTGCTGTCCCTCTCCTCCGCCGACCACACCGAGATCGGTGACATCGCCAAGGGCCTCGCCGACCGGTACGAAGAGGACAAGATCGGCCTCTCCCTGCCGTCCACCCGCGTGGACGCCTTCAACGTCGACCTCGCCAACGAGCTCACCCGCAACGGCCGCCGCTCCGGTCTCACCTTCGCCCCCGAGGGCGGTTCCGAGCGGATGCGCAAGGTCATCAACAAGATGGTCTCGGAAGAGGACCTGATCCGCACCGTCGCCACCGCGTACGGCAACGGCTGGCGCCAGGTGAAGCTGTACTTCATGTGCGGTCTGCCCACCGAGACCGACGAGGACGTGCTCCAGATCGGCGACATGGCGGTCAACGTCATCGCCAAGGGCCGCGAGGTCTCCCGCTCGAACGACATCCGCTGCACGGTGTCCATCGGGGGTTTCGTCCCCAAGCCGCACACCCCCTTCCAGTGGGCCCCGCAGCTCTCCGCCGAGGAGACCGACGCCCGCCTGGAGAAGCTGCGGGACAAGATCCGCGGCGACAAGAAGTACGGCCGCTCGATCGGCTTCCGCTACCACGACGGCAAGCCGGGCATCGTCGAGGGCCTGCTCTCCCGGGGCGACCGCCGCGTCGGCGCCGTCATCCGCGCCGTCTACGAGGACGGCGGCCGCTTCGACGGCTGGCGCGAGCACTTCTCGTACGACCGCTGGATGCAGTGCGCCGAGAAGACACTGCCGGAGCTCGGCGTCGACGTCGACTGGTACACCACGCGCGAGCGCACCTACGAGGAGGTCCTGCCCTGGGATCACCTGGACTCAGGTCTCGACAAGGACTGGCTCTGGGAGGACTGGCAGGACGCGCTGGACGAGACCGAGGTCGAGGACTGCCGCTGGACGCCGTGCTTCGACTGCGGCGTCTGTCCTCAGATGCAGACCTCGATCCAGATCGGCCCCACCGGCAAGAAGCTGCTGCCGCTGACCGTGAAGCAGCCGGCCGCGGCGGCCACCGGCGGTCACACGCACTGAGGTGAGGCACGGCCAAGCGCACTGAGGTGAGGCACGAGCACCGGCGCGTTCTCACGCGCCGTGTGCGCGTACCAGGGCGACGTGCCACCGTGAACAGGTGATCCTCGTCCCGGGCTGGATGTGGCAGCGGGGACCGGCGGCCCGGGCTGTGGGCGTCGGTCTCGGTGTCGGGGTGTTCTTCGCGGCGTTCGTGTTCATCGAGTCGCAGTCGTGGCCGGGCGCCGCGGTGGTCTTCGTGGTGCTCAGTCTGTTCTACGGGCGCCGGGTGGCCCGCCGGATGGACCGGCTCTGGCCGGAGGCCAAGGGCATGGAACCCGCGGACCGCGCGGCGGTGGTCCGATCCACCCGGCAGGGTGAGGCCGTCGGCGACCCCCGGCTGGCGCCGGCGGTCGGCGGATACGCCGCCGCCCTCCACCGGGCCGCCGACGAGGACCGGCTGCGCCGCTGGGTCGTCGTGCTGGTGACCGTGTGCGCGGTCGCTCTCGCCGGGTACGACACAGTGAAGGGCACCACCGGGGAGATGATCGCCTCCTGGCTCCTGGTCGTGCTCCTTGTGGCCGACCTCGTGTGGTGGCCCGGTAGACGGGACCGCCTGCTCGCGCGGGCCGACGAGGCGGTGTCAGCGGCACGAGGGGGGCTCTGAGAACAGGGCACCCCTGGGAACCCCCGTGCCGGTTGTCGCGTCCATGCACATCGTGGAGCTGGAGAAACACCGACAGCCGGCCGAGGCCGGAGGCTGTCTCACGGTCGCCGTCAGGATCCCGGTGCGGATCGTGGTGCTGCTGGTCGTCGTGCCCGTACGCATGGTCTGGGACCTGCTCGTCGTCTGTGCCAGGACGCTGCACCGCGTGCTGATGCGGCCGCTTGGCCGGGTGCTGGCGTATGTGTACGAAACCGTGCTGGCCCCCGTCGGGCGAGCCGTCGGCCGCGCCGTCACATTCCTCGCCAAGGCCCTCTTCCACTGGCCGTGGATCGCCCTGTGGCGGTATGTGCTCGTGCCCGCCGCCGCATGGCTCCACCGGTGGGTGCTGACTCCGCTGGGGCTCGGGCTGGTGTGGGTGTATGGGGCGTTGCTCGCCCCGTTGGGTCGGGGTGCGGGGTGGTTGCTGTGGGCGGTGTTCGTGTGGCCGTGGACGGCGTTGTACCGGTGGGTGCTCACCCCGCTCGGACAGGGGCTGGCCTGGCTGTGGGCGCGGGCCGTCGTCCCCGCGGCGGCGGCCGGATGGACCGCCCTGGCCTGGCTGCTGAGGGTGCTGATCGTCGTCCCGGTCGTCTGCTTCCACCGCTGGATCGTCGTGCCCGTCGGGGGCTTCCTCGCGGTGCTGGGGCGCGAGACCCTGGACGCGCTGAAGGCCGCCTGGCGGATCGCGGGGCATGTCTCGCGCGCTGCCGGGCGGGCACTGAAGTGGCTCGGCTGGAATCTGCTCGGCCGTCCGCTGGTCTGGTGCTACCGCGAGGTGTGCTCCCCGGTCGGTCACTTCGTACGCGACCAGGTGTGGCGCCCCGCCAAGCGTGTCGCAGTCACGGCCGGTCAGGCCGTACGCGGGGCGCTCGCGTCGGCCCGGGACACCGTGCGGGAGGCGCGGCGGGCCGCACGGCGCGCGCTGGTCGGTGGGCCCACCGACGTACGGGGCGGGCGACCGGTGCCGGTCCCGGCGCGTAACCTGGGAGGTACATCGACCACTGTCTCCGACGTGGCGCCCGGGCCCGGGGTCTCCCTCCACAAGCGGGGATGAGCCGGGGGAGAGCGCCCGCCGGGAAGCAGAACGCAGGCCAGAGGGCGGCGCCCACCGCGACCGCCCCGCACCGAGGAGAAGAACCACTGGGCAAGCGACAGCCCGAAGGCCCGCCGCCCGCACCCGCGGTGCAGCGCATCCGACTGTGCTACACCAAGCGTGGCCGCCTCCGGTTCACCAGTCATCGCGACTTCCAGCGTGCGTTCGAGCGTGCGCTCCGCCGTGCCGAGGTGCCGATGGCGTACTCGGCGGGCTTCACCCCGCATCCCAAGGTTTCGTACGCGAATGCCGCACCCACCGGTACGGGCTCCGAGGCCGAGTATCTGGAGATCGCACTCACCGAGGCCCGGGACCCCGAGAGGCTCCGTGCATTGCTGGACGAGTCGCTGCCGGACGGGCTCGACATCACGGACGCCGTGGAGGCACGGACCTCGGGGCTCGCGGACCGGCTCACGGCGTCGGTCTGGGAACTCCGGCTCGACGGGGTCGTCCCGGACGACGCGGATCGTGCCGTGCGGGCGTTCCTGGCCGCCGAGACCGTGCAGGTCGAGCGGAAGACCAAGAACGGCATGCGCAGCTTCGACGCCAGGGGCGCCGTGGCAGCGCTGGAGACGGCGTATCCACAGCCTGATAGGCCTGGAGAGCGGCCCTGTGCGATACTGCGGCTGGTTGTTCGGCACGTGACACCTGCCGTACGACCCGACGACGTCCTGTCCGGTCTCCGAGCTGTGGCCGACCTGGCGCCGCCGGTCCCCGCTGCGGTGACCAGGCTGGCGCAGGGGCTCTTCGACGAGGAGTCCGGCACGGTGACCGACCCGCTCGCGCCCGACCGCGAGGCAGTCACGGCCGTCCCAGCCGATCGCTGAGGGGCCGCCTGACCTGACCCGCCGCGTCGGAATCCCCCGGTGACTGCCGGGGGAGCCGGAGGGTGCCGGTCCCGCGTAGGGATCGCCGTCGAAGCGCCGCCCTTGTACTCGGGAGCCACCAGGGTCGGGCAGCGCTCGGACCAGGAGACTTTCGCCAGGCCGTGCGTACATCGCGTACGGAACCGGCGAGCCGAACATACAGCTCCCGTGCGGCGCCCGCGCCCCGGACGGCGGTCGTCGCGTCCCCTCGCGGACGGGCCACCGGACCGGACCACGACGCGGCGCCCGGGAGCGTGACGGGAGAACCGCCCGCATGCTCGAGACGAACAACCCCGGTACGGCCGGGGACAACACCGAGAACAACGGAAGTACCACGCCCAGCGACACGCTTCCGCCGCGTCGCCGCCGTGCTGCTTCGCGCCCCGCGGGTTCGCCCGTGGGTGCCGCGTCCGTGGAGACCGTCACCGATGTGACGGCATCCGTCGCCGCTGCCGTACCGGCTTCGGCATCCGAGGGCACCTCCGCCGCCGAGGCTCCGGCGCCGCGTACCCGTCGCCGTGCCACGCGCAAGGCGACGGCTCCGGCCGGTGCGCCTGCCGCGGCCGAGGTCGCGGTCGAGCCCGCCGCCGAGGCGTCTGCCGCCC
Source organism: Streptomyces sp. SCSIO 30461 (assembly GCF_037023745.1). Lineage (NCBI taxonomy): Bacteria > Bacillati > Actinomycetota > Actinomycetes > Kitasatosporales > Streptomycetaceae > Streptomyces > Streptomyces sp. SCSIO 30461. The sequence goes on along the minus strand of NZ_CP146101.1, from coordinate 6,582,971 downwards.
CTGCGGTCGAGCCCGAGGCTGCCGCCGAGGCTCCGGCGCCGCGTACCCGTCGCCGTGCCACGCGCAAGGCGACGGCTCCGGCCGGTGCGCCTGCCGCGGCCGAGGTCGCGGTCGAGCCCGCCGCCGAGGCGTCTGCCGCCCCTGCGGTCGAGCCCGAGGCTGCCGCCGAGGCTCCGGCGCCGCGTACCCGTCGCCGTGCCACGCGCAAGGCGACGGCTCCGGCCGGTGCGCCTGCCGCGGCCGAGGTCGCGGTCGAGCCCGCCGCCGAGGCGCCTGCCGCCCCTGCGGTCGAGCCCGAGGCTGCCGAGGCACCCGCGCCTCGCAGGCGCCGTCGGGCCACCGCTCCCGCCGGGGCACCGGAGGCTCCGGTGGAGACCGTGCCGGTCGCCGCCCATGAGCAGGCCGACGAGCCGGCAGAGGAGACGGCCCCGCGCGGCCGTACTCGTCGCCGTGCCACCCGCAAGCCGTCCGCGCCCGAGGCTGCCGTGGAGACCCCTGAGCCCACCGAGGCCGCTGCGGCCGTGCCCGTCGCGGTAGAGGCACCGGCGGAGGCCGATGCACCGGCGGAGGCCGAGCAGGCTCCGGCCGGGCGTACTCGTCGCCGTGCCACCCGCAAGCCGTCCGCGCCCGAGGCCGCTGTGGAGACCCCTGAGCCCGCCGAGGCCGCGGCTCCCGCCGAGGCTGCGGCACCTGCCCGCACCCGGCGCCGGGCCACCGCGCCGCAGTTCACCGCGGACTCGGAGCGCCCGGAGCGCGCCGAGCGCCCGGAGCGCGCCCGCCGGGCCGCGCGGCCGGCGGTCGCGGTGTTCCAGGCCCCGGTGTTCACCGAGCCGATGTTCCAGACCCCGGAGACGGCGGCTGCCGCTGCTGCCGCCGAGGCGGCCGAGCTCGCCGAGGCAGAAGAGGAGGCGGAGGAGGAGCAGCCCGCCCCGGTCGCCGAGACGGGCGCGCGTCGCCGTCGCCGTCGCCGCGCTGAGGCCGCCGAGCCCCCCCAGGCCGCTGGCACCCCCGAGCCCGAGAGTGCCGAGAAGTCCGGCGATGAGCCTGAGGCCGCAGCCGAGGCCGAGGAGTCCGAGGAGTCCGACGAGTACGACGACCGACCCACCCGCCGCCGTCGCCGTGGCGGGCGCCGCCGTCGCCGTGGCGATGCCGCGGAGGCTTCCGACGGTCAGGACGAGGCCGCCGATGAGGCGGAGCGCGCCGAGTCCGAGCGCGCCGAGTCCGAGGACGCCGAGGACACCGACGAGGAGGACGCCGAGGACGAGGGCGCCGAGGCCGGTACGCCGTCCGCCGCCGGTACCAGCAGTAGCCGTCGTCGCCGTCGCCGTCGTCGTCGCAGCGGCGAGTCCGCTGATGGCGAGACCGGTGCCGCCGACGACCCGGACCGCACGGTCGTCAAGATCCGTGAGCCGCGCCCCAAGGCCGAGCCGTCGGACGAGGTGCAGTCGATCAAGGGCTCGACCCGCCTGGAGGCGAAGAAGCAGCGCCGCCGTGAAGGCCGCGAGCAGGGCCGCCGTCGGGTGCCGATCATCACAGAGGCCGAGTTCCTCGCGCGCCGTGAGGCGGTCGAGCGGGTGATGGTGGTCCGGCAGAACGGGGACCGCACCCAGATCGGTGTCCTCGAGGACAACGTGCTCGTGGAGCACTACGTCAACAAGGAGCAGTCGACCTCGTACGTCGGCAATGTGTACCTGGGCAAGGTGCAGAACGTCCTGCCGTCGATGGAAGCCGCCTTCGTGGACATCGGCAAGGGCCGCAACGCCGTCCTGTACGCCGGTGAGGTCAACTTCGAGGCGCTTGGCATGGGCAACGGCCCGCGCCGGATCGAGTCCGCGCTGAAGTCCGGTCAGTCGGTCCTGGTCCAGGTGACGAAGGACCCGATCGGCCACAAGGGCGCCCGGCTGACCAGCCAGGTCTCACTGCCCGGCCGCTACCTGGTGTATGTGCCCGAGGGCTCGATGACCGGCATCAGCCGCAAGCTGCCCGACACCGAGCGGGCGCGGCTGAAGACCATCCTCAAGAAGATCGTCCCCGAGGACGCGGGCGTCATCGTGCGCACGGCCGCCGAGGGCGCCAGCGAGGACGAGCTGCGCCGTGACGTGGAGCGGCTCCAGGCGCAGTGGGAGGAGATCCAGAAGAAGGCGAAGAGCGGCAACGCTCCGACCCTTCTCTATGGCGAGCCGGACATGACCGTCCGGGTCGTGCGCGACATCTTCAACGAGGACTTCTCGAAGGTCATCGTCAGCGGTGACGACGCCTGGGAGACCATCCACGGCTATGTCTCGCACGTCGCGCCCGATCTTGCGGAGCGGCTGAACCGCTGGACCTCCGAGGTGGACGTCTTCGCGACCTACCGGATCGACGAGCAGCTGATGAAGGCGCTGGACCGCAAGGTCTGGCTGCCCTCGGGCGGCTCGCTGGTGATCGACAAGACCGAGGCCATGATCGTGGTCGACGTCAACACCGGTAAGTTCACCGGCCAGGGCGGCAACCTCGAGGAGACCGTCACCAGGAACAACCTGGAGGCGGCCGAGGAGATCGTGCGCCAGCTGCGGCTGCGCGACCTGGGCGGCATCGTCGTCATCGACTTCATCGACATGGTCCTGGAGTCCAACCGGGACCTGGTGCTGCGGCGGTTGCTGGAGTGCCTGGGCCGGGACCGTACGAAGCACCAGGTCGCCGAGGTGACCTCGCTTGGTCTCGTCCAGATGACCCGCAAGAGGGTCGGCCAGGGACTTCTGGAGTCGTTCTCCGAGACCTGCGTCCACTGCAACGGCCGCGGTGTGGTCGTGCACATGGAGCAGCCGGCCACCTCGGGTGGCGGCGGCAAGCGCGGTAAGAAGCGCGGTCGCGGTGGCGCCGAGCACGAGCACGTGCAGGAGGCTCGGGTGGAGTCGCCCGCCGAGGAGACCGAGGCCGAGGTCGCGGCGGAGGCCGCCGCGCCGACCGCGCTGCCCGAGCCCGCGTTCGAGCCGGACGAGGAGCTGTACTCGAGCGTCGCCGAGGCTGAGGCGGCCGCCAAGCGGGGCCGTGGCCGTCGTCGTGCGACCCGGAAGGTGTCCGCTCCGGCGGGTTCGCCGCAGCAGTCCGAGCCCGTTGTGGCGGTGGAGGTCGAGCAGTCGGTGGCCGGTGTCGCCGACGAGGCTCCGGCCGTGGTGGAGCAGGAGTCGGTGCGGGAGCCCGCGGGGCAGGAGGCTCCGGCTGCCCGTGGCCGTCGTCGTGCGACCCGGAAGGTGTCCGCTCCGGCGGGTTCCCCGAAGGCCGTGGATGAGGCTCAGGCCGAGATCGTGGCGCCCGCCGCCACGGTTTCCGTGCCCGCCGAACCGGCGGCCGAAGCCCCCGAACCGGCGGCCGCCGCCGACACGGCCGGCACCGAGTCCGAGGCTCCGGTCGCGGCCCCGCCGCGGGCCCGTCGCCGGGTGACGCGCAAGGTCACCGCACCCGCCGGTTCGCCGTCGGGCACGGACGACGCCGCCGTCGTCGTGGTGGCGACCGCGCAGGCCGACGGTGCGGAGGAAGTCGCCTCGGCCGAGGCCCCGACCGAGGACACCGCGGACGGCGCCCCGGCCAAGAAGGCAGCCGTCCGGAAGACCGCGAAGAAGGCCACGGCCAAGAAGGCGGTCACCAAGAAGGCGGTCACCAAGAAGGCGGTCACCAAGAAGACAGCAGCGGCCAAGAAGACCGCGGCGAAGAAGACGACCGCCAAGAAGGCCACCAAGGCGACCGCGAAGAAGACCGCAGCCGCGGAGCAGTCGTCGCCGTCGGTGACGGTCTCGGCGCCGGACGCGGCCGAAAGCTGAACGGCCGGTGACGGCAGGCTGAATGTTCCCGTCCCGTCCCCCGCGATGCGGGGGACGGGACGGGATAGTCGTAGCGCAATCGATGCCTGGGGCCGTTAACTGCCCCGAAATCGACGGGCTAATCCCTGATAATGTGACGCCGGTTGCTGCCGTGTCGGGGGCCCAGCCCACAAAATCCCGAAGGATTACGGTCGGTGACCAGCCCGGTTGTACGGACTGACCGGTTCCAAACAATCCTCGGCAGGGCGTCGGCACCATCGTGCCGAGGGGTTCGCGTGGCCCACAGATCGCCCCGCAGGCCCCGAGTCTCTGCCATATAGAGCTCTCGCGGTGTTCAAGGAGGACGACCCAATGCCGAGCAGCAACGAGCAGCCCATCCCCGCTGCCCGCCCGGTCATCGGTGAAGAGGAGATCGAGGCCGCCGTGCGCGTGCTGCGCAGCGGCATGGTCGTACAGGGACCTGAGGTCGCCGCGTTCGAGGAGGGCTTCTCGGAGCTTGTGCAGGGGCGCCACTGTGTGGCCGTCAACTCCGGCACGTCCGCACTGCACCTCCTTCTGATGGCCCTGGACATCGGCCCGGGTGACGAGGTGATCGTCCCCTCGTTCTCGTTCGCCGCCTCGGCCAACGCCGTCCGCCTGGTCGGCGCCGAGGCCGTGTTCGCGGACATCGACCCGGACACGTACTGCGTCGACCCGGCCGCCGTCGAGGCCGCCATCACCCCCCGCACCGCCGCGATCATGCCGGTGCACCTCTACGGCCACCCGTCGGCGATGGACCGGATCATGGCCATCGCCGACAAGCACAAGCTCGCCGTGGTCGAGGACGCCTGCCAGGCGCACGCCGCCGCCCTGCACGGCACCCCGGTCGGTGCCTTCGGTGCAGGCGGCACCTTCAGCTTCTACCCGACCAAGAACATGCACAGCCTTGAGGGCGGCATGATCTCCACGGCCGACGCCGAGACCGCCCGCACCCTGCGGCTGCTGCGCAACCAGGGCATGGAGCAGCGCTACGCCAACGAGATCGTCGGCACCAACACACGCATGACCGACGTCAACGCCGCCATCGGCCGGGTGCAGTTGGCCAAGCTGCCGGGCTGGACCGAGCAGCGCATCGCGAACGCCGCGTACCTCTCCGAGCACATCAGCGCGCCGAACGTGGCCACCCCGGTCGTCGCCGAGGGCGCGCGCCACATCTACCACCAGTACACGATCCGGGTCCGCGGGGACCGCGCCGCCGCCATGGCGAAGCTCACCGAGGCCGGGATCGGCAACGCGGTGTACTACCCGACGCCCATCCACCGCCTGAAGCCGTTCTGGGAGCACGACCAGAAGGCCGGCCGTACCTGGGACCTGCCGGAGACCGAGCGCGCGGCGGCCGAGGTCGTCTCGCTGCCCGTGCACCCCTCGCTGACCGCGAACGACCTTGAGCGCATCGTCACCGCCGTGAACGCGCTGGGAGAAAACCTGTGACTGCTGCTGGACTGCGGGCCGGGCTGATCGGCCTCGGCTCCATGGGGCGCCACCACGCCCGCGTACTCGCCGGTCTCGACGGCGTCGAGCTGGTCGCCGTGGTGGACCCGATGGGGGACAAGAACGGCTGGGCGCAGGGTGCTCCCGTGCTGTCCACCGTCGAGGAGCTGATCGCGCTCGGCATCGACTACGCCGTGGTCGCCTGCCCGACCGCGCTGCACGAGGAAGTCGGCCTGAAGCTGGCGGAGGCCGGAATCGGCGCGCTGGTCGAGAAGCCGGTCGCGGACACCGTCGCGGGTGCCCGCCGCTTGGTCGAGGCCTTCGAGTCGCGCGGCCTGGTGGCCGGAGTCGGCCACATCGAGCGCTGCAACCCGGCGCTGCGTTCACTGCGCGCCCGGCTGGAGTCCGGTGAGCTCGGCGATGTCTTCCAGGTCGTCACCCGCCGCCAGGGCCCGTTCCCGCACCGGATCGCCGATGTCGGCGTGGTCAAGGACCTCGCCACCCACGACATCGACCTGACGGCCTGGGTCACCGGTCAGCAGTACACCTCGATCGCCGCGCACACGGTCTCCAAGTCCGGTCGGCCCCACGAGGACATGGTCTCCGCCGTCGGCAAGCTCTCCGACGGCACGATGGTCAGCCACCTCGTCAACTGGCTGAGCCCGCTCAAGGAGCGCTTCACCTCGGTCACCGGAGAGCGCGGCTGCTTCATCGCCGACACCCTCACCGCCGACCTGACGTTCTACTCGAACGCGGCCGTGACCACCGAGTGGGAGGCCCTCCAGGCGTTCCGCGGTGTCTCGGAGGGCGACATGATCCGGTACGCCATCCCGAAGCGCGAGCCGCTGCTGGTGGAGCACGAGCTGTTCCGGGACACCATGCTGGGCAAGTCCGATGACATTTGCACCCTGCGCCAGGGTCTGCGGACCGTCGAGGTCGCCGCCGCGGTCATCGACTCCGCCAACACCGGCACCACGGTGAAGCTGAGCCCGGAGGACGTGGCCAGTTGACCACCCCCGACGTCACCGTCGTCGTCGCCGTCTACAACACGATGCCGTACCTCACCGAGTGCCTGAACTCGCTGGTGGGACAGAGCATCGGGGTCGACCGGCTCGAGGTCGTGGCCGTGGACGACGGCTCGACCGACGACAGCGGCCGGGAGCTCGACCGTTTCGCCGAGCGCTACCCCGGCACCGTGAAGGTGATCCACCAGGCCAACTCCGGTGGCCCCGCCGCGCCCAGCAACCGGGCGCTTGAGGTGGCCACCGGCCGTTACGTGTACTTCATCGGCTCCGACGACTACCTCGGCAAAGAGGCGCTGGAGCGGATGGTGGCCTGCGCCGACGAGCACGGCTCCGATGTCGTCGTCGGCAAGATGGTCGGCACCAACGGCCGCTACGTCCACCAGGCGCTCTACAAGAAGAGCGACCCGGACATCAGCCTCTACGACTCGGCGCTGTCGTTCACGCTGGCCAACACCAAGCTGTTCCGGCGCGAGCTGGTCGAGAAGTACGAACTGCGCTTCCCCGAGGACGTGCCGGTCGGCAGCGACCAGCCGTTCACCATCGAGGCGTGCGTGCGGGCGAGGAAGATCTCGGTACTCGCCGACTACACGTACTACTACGCGGTGAAGCGCGGTGACGCGAGCAACATCACCTACCGTGCCGACCATCTGGCCAGGCTGCGCTGCACCGCCGAGATCATGAAGTTCACGGCCGGTCTGATCGAGGCGGGTCCCCAGCGTGACGCGGTGTTCAAGCGCCACTTCACCTGGGAGCTGGCCAAGTTGGTCCAGGACGACTTCCCGGCCCTGGACCGTGCACTCCAGGTGCAGGTCTGCGCCGGGGTGGGCGCACTCGCTGACGAGTACTTCACCGAGCCGCTGCGCGACTCGATGGACGTCAAGCGGCGGGTGCGGATCGCGCTGGCCCAGCGCGGCGCGGTCAGCGAACTGGTCCGCGCCATCACCGATGAGGCCGAGGCAGGCGCTCCGCCGATGCTGCTGGAGCACGGGCGGGCCTATCTGCGCTACCCCGGCTTCCGCGATCCGGCACTCGGCCTGCCCGACCGGCTCTTCGAGGTCATCGGCGAGTCCGTACCCAAGCAACTCGCCGACGGCACCGGACTGGTCTCCGCGGTGTGGGAGCAGCAGGGCCAGGAACTGGCACTCGCTCTCTCGGTCCGTGTCCCGGTCGCGGGCGAGACCGACCACGCCGTGATCCGCCTCGCCAACAAGGCCATGCCCAAGAGTGCCGACAAGCCCGGCGCCCGCAGGCTGCCCGTCGGCACCGAACTCCCAGCCCCGGCGGGCGAGCTGAGCCGCGCTGCGACGGAGGACGGCACGGGCACGGTGCTCACCGCCCGGATCCCGGTCCCGCCCGTCAAGGCCAAGCTGGGCGTGCGCGCCTATCTGGACGTGGCAGGCTCGACGTACGAGGTCCCGGTGAGGACCCTGGGCCGACCGCTGCCCCTGGCCCGCCGCTGGCGGGAGAAGGTCCCGTACCGCATCGCGGCAAACGCGAACGACAAGGGCCGGCTGGTGATCACCACGGCTCCGCTCTGGGAGTCCCTCGCGCCTCGTGAGGGCAGCCGGCTGCGCCACTTGATGTCCCGTGTGAAGAGGAAACTGACCCGATGAATATCTGTGTAGTCGCGCTCGGCAAGATCGGGCTTCCGCTCGCCGTGCAGTTCGCCGCCAAGGGCCACAAGGTCATCGGTGCCGACGTCAACGAGAAGGTCGTGGAGCTGGTCAACGCCGGCACCGAGCCCTTCCCCGGCGAGCACGACCTGGACGTCAAGCTGAAGCAGGTCACCGATGCCGGGCTGCTGTCCGCCACCACGGACACCGCCGCCGCCGTCGCGCAGTCCGATGCCGTCGTGGTCGTCGTCCCGTTGTTCGTGGACGCCGATGGCACTCCGGACTTCGGCTGGATGGACTCCGCCACGCAGGCCATCGCCAAGGGCCTCAAGCCCGGCACCCTCGTCTCGTACGAGACCACGCTGCCGGTCGGCACCACCCGCACCCGCTGGGCCCCGATGCTGGAGCAGGGCTCGGGCCTGACCGCGGGGGAGGACTTCCACCTGGTGTTCTCGCCGGAGCGGGTCCTCACCGGCCGAGTCTTCGCCGACCTGCGCCGCTACCCGAAGCTGGTCGGCGGCATCGACGAGGCCTCCGCCAAGCACGGCGTGGAGTTCTACGAGCAGGTGCTCGACTTCGACGAGCGCACCGACCTGCCGCAGCCGAACGGCGTCTGGGACCTGGGCACCGCCGAGGCATCGGAGCTGGCGAAGCTCGCCGAGACCACGTACCGCGATGTCAACATCGGCCTGGCCAACCAGTTCGCCCGGTTCGCCGACAAGAACGACATCGACGTCAAGAAGGTCATCGAGGCCTGCAACTCGCAGCCCTACAGCCATATCCACCAGCCCGGCATCGCCGTCGGCGGCCACTGCATCCCGATCTACCCGCGGATGTACCTGTGGAACGACCCCGAGGCGACCGTGGTGCGCGCCGCCCGCGAGGCCAACGCGGCGATGCCCGAGTACGCCGTCGACCTGCTGGCCGCCGCCTACGGCGACCTGAAGGACGTCAACGTACTGGTGCTGGGCGCCGCCTACCGGGGCGGCGTCAAGGAGACCGCCTTCTCCGGTGTCTTCGGGACCGTCGAGGCCCTGAAGGCGCGCGGCGCGGTGCCTTTCGTCTCCGACCCGATGTACACCGCCGACGAGCTGACCGCGCACGGCCTCACCCCGCACCAGGGCGAGCAGGTCACGGCCGCGATCCTCCAGGCCGACCACGCCGAGTACCGCGAGCTGGCCGCCTCCGACCTGCCGGACGTCACCGTCCTGGTGGACGGCCGCCGCACCACGGACCCGGCCCGCTGGGAGGGCGTCCGCCGCGTCGTCATCGGCGGCTGAGACCGCCGGGGCTTCCACCGCGCACAGGACCGGGGCCCGGTCCCGCCTCCGATGAGGCGGGACCGGGCCCCGTTTCGCCCGTGCGGGAAGCCGTCAGCGCTTGTGCTGCTCCAGGAACCGCACCACACGCTCGGCCGCCCGGCCGTCGCCGTAGGGGAGTCCGCGGTCGGTGCCCGGGGCCGGCCGGGTCGCGATGGCGGCCCACTCACCCGCGCCGAGCTCGTGCGGGTTCGGCACCAGACGGTTCCAGTCGCCTTCCAGCGTCTCCACCCACTCCGTCTCGGGGCGGATCGTCGTGCAGACGCGGTCGAGCAGGAAGGCCTCCTTCTGCAGCCCGCCCGAGTCGGTGACCACACCGGCCGAGCCGATCACGGCGGAGACCAGGCCCGCGTACGGCAGCGGACGCCCGGAGTGCAGCGAACCGCGGTTCAGCTTGATCCCGTGCTGCTCGGCGCGAGCCACCAGACGCGGGTGGGCCAGCAGCGCGACGGGCACCGGGAGGTCGGCCAGGGCATCGAGGATCGCCGCGAGCCGCTCTGGGCCGTCGGTGTTGTCGGGGCGGTGCAGGGTGGCCAGCAGATACGGCGCCTCGGGGTCGATGCCCTCGGGAAGCACCGGCTTCGGATGCTCGCCGGCCAGCACGGCGTCGCGGATGCGCAGGCACACGTCCACCATCACGTCGCCGGCCAGCACGGAGCGCTCGCTCAGGCCCTCGTTCGCCAGGTGGCGCATGGCCTCCTCGGTCGGTGCGAGCAGCAGGTCGGCGGCATGGTCGGTGAGGATGCGGTTGTGCTCCTCGGGCATACGCCGGTTGAAGGAGCGCAGCCCCGCCTCCAGGTGTGCCACCGGCAGGTGCATCTTCACGGCGGATAGCGCACCGGCCAGGGTGGAGTTGGTGTCGCCGTACACGAGCACCCAGTCGGGCTGCTCCGCGTCCAGGACCGGGTCCATGGCCGTGAGCACACCGCCCGTCTGCACACCGTGGCTGCCGGAGCCGATACCCAGGTGGACGTCCGGGTCGGGGATGCCCAGGCCGGTGAAGAAGACGTCGGAGAGATCTGCATCGTAGTGCTGTCCTGTGTGGACAATCACATGCTGGTGGTCGGTTCCGGCGAACGCCGCGGCAATCGGTGCGAGCTTGACCAATTGGGGGCGCGCCCCGACCACGCTGAGGACCTTCACGGTGTGCTGCTCCTTGAGACCTGGGAGAACGGGCGCTTGACGCGGTCCGGAACCGCAGCCCGTGAGGTGACCGTACCGTCTGGGCGGAGCATCGCTGAACGCCGGTCGAATTGGGCCCGATGATAATGTGGGCTTCGGCCGTGCGCATTCGGGAGGAAGTCGTCAATGGAAGAGGCAGCATCCCGGGATGCGGCTGTGGTCACGCCGTGGTATCCCACTCGTGAGCTGCCCTTCCGGGGATCATTCGTCCAGGCAATGGTGGGCGCGACAGCGCCGGGATGCGACAGTTTCGTCGTTTATCACTGCGACCCCTGGGTCTCCCCGATGGACGAGCCGACCACCGAAGCGGTGGAGGCGGCCAACGCCGAGCTGTTCGCCAGCGCACTGCACCGTGTCCCCACGGTCGGTGGCGCTGAGCTCGTGCACTTCCCCGTGAGCACCCCCCGGGGCCAGGACTACGGTGCGCAGTCCCGCAACCACGAGCGGCAGCTGCGCAACGCTCTGGGCGGAAAGCCCATCGACGCCCCGGTCGTGCACGCGCATGTGGGCCTTCCGAGCGGCTGGGCCGCCCTGCAGAACGCCCGACCTGACGCGCGGGTGTTCGTCACCGAGCACGCCTCGTTCCTCGAGCGGGTCTTCCAGGACCCCGAGGCGCGCGAGCTCTACGACGAGCTGCTGTACCGAGTCACGGGATTCCTTGCTGTGGGGGACAAGGTCACCGAGGTGCTGAGCAGGGAATTCCCGCATCATGCGGAAAGAATCATGCGCATCCCGAATCCGATCTCCTTCGATGAGCCCCGGCCGTCGCCGGTCAAGGATCTGCGCAGATGGCTCTACCTCGGTTCCATGGTGGAACTGAAAGGCGTCCGCTGGCTGGTCGAGGCATTCGCCCAGTGCCACGCCGAAGACCCTTCCCTCACGCTCACCCTCGTCGGTGAGGGGCCGCTGCGTAAGCCGCTCACCGAGCGCGTCGCCGAGCTGGGCCTGGACGATGCGGTCCGGCTGCCCGGCTCCATTCCGCACGAGCAGGCGCTTGACCTGATGCGGGAGCACGACCTCCTGGTGCATCCCAGCCGCTACGAGACCTTCGGCATGACCATCGTCGAGGGCATAGCCGCGGGGATGCCGGTTCTGGTGACCCGCTGCGGAGGCCCTGAGAAGACCCTGGCCGGCATCGAGGACGCGGCGGGCGAGCTCCTCGACGTCGAGGAGGACGCCGAGCACATCAGCGACGGCTTCCGCCGCCTGCGTGCCAGGTTCGACGCCGGTTCGCTGGACCTGGCGCGGGCGCAGGAGGCGCTGGCCGCCCGGTACGGCTACGAAGCTGTCGCCGAGACCCACTACCGCCTCTGGTTCCCGGATTCCCCCTCGGCCGATGAGCGGGACGCGGACCGGGCCGGCGCCCTCGATTGATGGAGTGACATGCAGGTCCTGTTCCTGGCCCTCGGCGCCTCGCGCAAACGGGCTGTGGCCGAAGAGACCGCTGCGGTCGTCGGTGCCGGCGGCCGGGCGGTGGTTCTGGTCGCCCGGAAGAAGTCCTGGGAGGGGCAGTCCTTCGCCCCGGGCGTGCAGCTGGTGACGTCCGAGGAACTCGTCGCGCGCCATCTCCCGAGGCGTCTGGAGCGCCTGGTGCTGTACCGGGTGCCGCGCGCGGTTGTCCGCGTCGTCGGCCGTGGACCACTCGGCAGCGGGGCGCGGCGCGCTCTGAAGGCGTACGAACGCCGAGTGGCGGGCCGTATCCACCGTAGGCTCTTCGTGCCGCTGCACCGCAGATTGTGGCCTCGGATAGGTGACCGGATGGTGCGGAGCCACTTCCCGGACGGCCGCGGTCCCGAGATGCTGGTGGTGGCCGATGCGCTGTCCGTTCAGCGGGCTCTCGGGCTGATCCGTTCCTGGGAGGCCTCGGGTCTTGCAACCCCGCGGGTCTCCTACAGCGTCGACACACTTGTACCCCCGCAGTCCTCAGCCGCTCGCTGATCCCCACCCGAGGAACGTTGATGAAAAGCCGTAGCGAACGGCGCCCCCGTGTGCTCTATCTGGCGTTCTACTTCCCGCCGTCACGAGCGAGCGGTGTGTACCGCGCCCGGGCGACCGCCAACCACCTGGTCGAGAAGGGCTGGGACGTCACCGTGTGTGCCGCCCCGCTCGACTTCCTCTACAACGTCATCGGCTCGGTGGACGAGGGTCTCTCGGAGACGGTCGACCCGCGTATCCGCGTCGAGCGCCCTTCGCTCAACCTGTACACCTGGCAGCAGGACCTGCGGGAGTTCAGCTGGCTCCGGCGCAGCTTCCCGCTGGCGGCCAGACGGCTGTACCAGTTCAGCCAGACGAAGCTCTTCCCCGAGCGGTACTCGTCCTGGGCGTGGGCTTCGGTCGTACGTGCCCTGAAGCTGCACACCAAGAAGCGCTTCGACGTCGTCGTGGCCACCGGCAACCCGTTCGCGTCCTTCGGCGCAGCCTGGCTCTTCAACCGGCTCACGGGTGTTCCGTTCGTGATGGACTACCGCGACTCCTGGACGCTCGACCTGTTCCACGACGAGCCCGCCTTCCCGGACGGCCATATCGCCTGGGACTGGGAGCGGCGGATGCTGAACAAGGCATCGGCATCCGTGTTCGTCAACGAGGCCCTGCGCGGCTGGCACGCCGAGCGCTATCCCGAGGTCGCCGACCGCATGATGGTGGTGCCCAACGGCTGGGACGCCGATGTACTGCCGAAGGCCCCGGACGCCCCGGATCCCGAGGACGTGGCCAGTGCCGAGCCCGACACGGTGCCGCCCACCGTGCAGCGCCCGCTGCGGTTCGCCTACCTCGGCACACTGACGGCCAAGCAGCCGGTCGAGGAGATGGCCGAGGCATTCAAGATCGCACGGCGCCATCCGGACCTGGCCGATGCCGAGCTCCGGATCCATGGGCATCTGGGCTTCTTCAAGAACAGCCCCGGCGCGCTGAAGGCCCGGCTCGGCCTTCAGGACGGACCGCGCCCGGAGGGTGTCGAGGACACCGGGCTCCGCTACTGCGGTCCGGTCTCCAAGACCGAGGTCGGTCAGGTGTACGAGAACGCCGATGTGCTCGTGTTCCTCGCGGGCGGTGGCAAGTACGTCACCTCAGGCAAGATCTTCGAGTACATGGCCTTCGGGCACCCCATCGTCTCCGTACACGCCCCGGGGATCGCGGCCCAGGACGTGCTGGACGGTTATCCGCTCTGGTTCAACGCCGACAGCCTGGATGCGGACGCGCTGGCCGCGTCCATGGTGGAGGCCGGCAAGGCGGCTCGTGATCTGAGCCCGGAGCAGCGTGAGGCCGCCCGCCGGCACGCCGACACCTATACGCGCGAAGCGGTGCTGATCCCGTTCGAGGAACGGCTCCGCGAGATCGTCGACTGAATCGCGTCGCGCGCCTGAGACGGCTGAGGCCCGACCGGAGATGCCGGTCGGGCCTCAGCCGTCTCACATCGCTCAGTCGACGGCGTATGTGTCGCGGTCCAGGTGCGTGGTCACCTTCAGATGAGGGTGGGCCTTGGCCCACTTCCAGCCGGTCACCGTGGAGTTGATGTCGCTCACGAAGACGTGGTCGATGTGTGCGAGGTCCAGCTCGGGCTGGGCGTGGCGCCGGGTCAGCTTGGCCAGCACGCGCGGGCGGACCTCCATGTAGCCCCGGTTGAAGACCTTCTTGTGGAAGGCGTTGGCGTACCGGGTGTGGACGCGCTGCACCTTCGCCACCGCCAGCTCGGGACCGATCGCGTCGCGCTTCTTCGCGGCGAGCCGCCGTGCCCTGCGCAGTACCGCGCGCGGAGCGCGGTAGACCAGGAACCGCTCGCCCCGGGGGATGAGCAGCTTCTTCTCGGCTGTCTCGATGCTCAGCACCGGGATCTCGGGGCTCAGGTCGAGTCGCTTCCACTGGGCCGTGGCACGCGCTGTGACCAGTGTGACCTCTACGCCCTGCTCGACCAGGTGGTTGGCGAAGTCGACGATGCGGCGCGGCTTCGCCGGTGTGAGGGCAAGCACGATCGCACGGCCGACCGGTTCGGTCCGATGGGCGGCTCCGGGGGAGCCGGCGCTGTCATCGGGTGCCACGGACTGCTGGGGCTCCACGGACTTCACGGGCTCTGCGGAACCGGTCGCCACGGCTGTGCTCTCGGCATCGGCCTGGGGCGCGGGCAGGTCCCGGCCTTCGTACGCGGCGATGAGCTGCTCGGCCACGGCGTCCGCGCCGTAGCGCTCCTCAAGCACCTTGCGCGCCCCTGCCAGGTCGAGCGCGTCGGCTTCCTCACGAAGCCGCCAGTAGGCATCGGTGATGACTCGGGGATCGTCGCTGACGTCCATGAGCGCACCGGCCGCGGACTCGATGCCCGCCAGGCTCTCCTCCGGGCCGCCACTGCGGGTCACCAGTACCGGAAGACCCGAGGCGACCGCCTCCACCACCGTCATGCCGAACGTCTCGCCCTTGCTGGCGTGCACCAGCAGGTCGTGCTGGTGCATCAGCTCGTTGACCTCGGCCGGGTCCACCGGCGGCAGCAGACGGAACCTGTCGGCGACACCCAGCTCGGCTGCGCGCTCGGTGAGTTCCTGCTCCAGACCGCCGTGGCCGACCATGGTGAGCGTGGCGTCGGGCTCACGCTGGGCCACCTGCGCGAAGGACTCCAGGACGAGGTGGACGCCCTTCGGCTTGGTCAGTCTGCCCACGTACAGCCAGCGCAGCATCCGGGGGTCGCGGCGTGGACCGGCGGAGAACCGCTCGAAACCGACCACGTTGGGTACGACCCGCAGCTTGTGCGCGTGCTCGGGGAATTCCTGCGCGATCTGGCCGAGCAGCTTCTCGCTGACGCACAGGAACACGTCGGCGCGTTCCAGCACCTCGGCGTAGAGCCGACGGGCCGCGGCCTGCTCGAAGACCTTGGCCAGGAACGAGGAGTGCTCCGTGACGACGACACGGGCGTCGGACGCCGCGAGCCGAGTGGCCAGCACACCACCGTAGATTCCGGTGTGCGCGTGCACGACGGGGGCCTCGATCCGGCCCTTGGGCAGCGCCTTGCGCAGGGCGGTCTCCTGCGCGGTGACCCACGGCGCGTAGTTCTTCCGGTTTATGAGCGGCACCGGCACCCGGAGCAGCTCCCCCTCGGGGGTGTCCAGCACGGGAACCAGTTCCCGGCGCTCCTGGAGCCGGTTCACGGTGACCTTGATGGCGTCGTTCAGCGCGGGGTCCGCGCGGCCGGACCAGTCCTCGGTGTGGATGACCTGGATCCGGCCGACGCGCCCGGACACAGCCGAGGCGGAGGCCGCCACGAACGACCCGGCATACGGATTGTTGGGCGAGGGATACCAGGGTGTCACCATGGCCACGTCAGCTGCGGCGGCGGCGCGGCCCGCGGTGTCGTAGGACTCGAGCCGCAGCTCCAGATCGGGCCTGCGGCGCTGGGCAGCCCAGGCCACCGGCAGTGCCTGCGCGTCACCCGCGATCAGCAGTCCGGCCCGGGTGAACGGGCCGGACCTGTCGGCGAGCAGCTTCTTGGCCGCACCCCATGCGGAACCGTGCTTGTCGGCCCGCAGCTTGAGGATCTCCACGCCGTCCAGCTCCGCGAGGCCGTCGGCGGCCGACCACTCAGGAGCGTCGATGACGACGAGATCGACCCTGGACCCCGAGGACGCCAGTTGTCTCACATGCTCGACTGCCGCTCGCACCCGGTATGAACCGAGCGCGAGATAGAGCACCTGGCTGTTCATCTGGATCCCTTCGCACTTTCACTTCCCTGAGCGCCCGGATTGCCGCTCTGCCGGTCAATACCGGAACCTTCACGTGGCGCAGCAGACACCAGACTATCCAAGGCGTGCGCCCGTTACGGTCCGGCGCTCAGCGGGTGTGCTCCTCCAGGAGGCCGTCCTTCTCCCTGTACAGTGCCCCGGTTCGCGGGCACTCCCAGAGACCCGGTTCGCCCTCGCGCTCGTGCAGCCGAGCGCCGGAGTGGCCGACCCAGCCGATCTGCCGGGCGGGGACGCCGACGACCAGAGCGAAGTCGGGCACGTCCTTGGTCACCACGGCGCCCGCGGCGACCATCGCCCAGCGGCCGATGCTGATCGGGGCCACGCACACCGAGCGCGCGCCGATCGACGCCCCGTCGGCGATCTTCACGCCCACGGCCTCCCAGTCACCGCCGCGCTTCTGCTTGCCATCGGGGTCGACGGACCGCGGGTTGTGGTCGTTGGTGAGCACGACGGCGGGGCCGATGAACACCCCGTCACCGAGCTCCGCAGGCTCGTAGACGAGGGCGTAGTTCTGCAGCTTGCAGTTGTCCCCCATGCGCACACCCGTGCCGACGTAGGCGCCGCGCCCGATCACGCAGCCCTCGCCGAGGCGCGCGCCCTCGCGGATCTGCGCGAGCTCCCACACGCTGCTGCCGGCACCGATCTCGGCGGTGTCGTCGACCTGGGCGGTGGGCTGGACCCTGTAGTTCACGCTGCTGTCTCTTTCCGGCACGGAGGCTTTGTCCGGTGAGCATACGCAACGGTGTCAGGGGGAGTGCGGCCAGACGAGCATGAGGTGGACGCCGTAGCCGCTGGAGACGAGCGTCGCCGCGCCGAGCAGCGTGTACATGGTCGAGGACCGGGTCGCCGCGAGCGCCTTGGCGGCCGGGATGAGCAGCGGGAACGCCGGAAGTAGGAAGCGCGCCTTGGAGTGGAAGTATCCCGCGCCGCCGACGGCGATGAGCAGGAGCACGCCGACATAGACGAGCAGCACGGTCGGCTGCCGCTGCTGGACGCAGATCGCGAAGACCACCAGTGACAGCAGGACGGTGCCCGTGCCCACGACGGCGTTCAGACCGACCGGGAGCTTGAGGAACACGTCGGCGATCCGGTGCAGGGTGAAGTCACCGCCGTCGAAGGCGCTGCCCCACTTCTCCTGTACCTGGAAGTACCCGCGCCAGTTCCCCGCGCGATAGCCCACCCAACCGAACCAGGCGAACCAGCCGATCGGAGCGACCACGACGGCGGTCAGCAGCGCACCGGTGCGGGGCCGGTTCGCCGTGGTCTCCGGCCGTGTCCGGCTACGCGACCGGGCGAGCAGCGTCCATGCGGCCGCCAGGACCACCGCCGCGACGACCGCGGACCCGGAGGGCCTGGTCAGTCCGGCGAGGCAGGCGAGCAGCCCCGCGACGGCCCATCGGTGGGTGAGCGCCGCGAAGAGCGACCAGGCCGCGAGGGCGGTGAACAGCGGCTCGGTGTACGCCATGGACTCGACCATGGCGTGCGGTGCGATGCCCCAGAGCACGGCGGCGATCACACCGGCGCGGCGGCCCGCCACGCGTTCGGTGACCGCGTAGACACCCCATGCCGCCATGAGCGCGCCGAGCATCGCGATGCCCCAGGCCACCACGCCGACGGGTAAGGGGAGGACTGCGGAAGCGCCGCGTATGAGCGCCGGGTAGAGGGGGAAGAACGCGTACTTGCACAACTCGCCCTGCACACCGCATGCGTCGGTCATCGGCGCGGCGTAGCCGAACCGGGCTATGTGTACGTAGTACTGGGTGTCGTACTTCGAGGTCAGGAGAGCGCCGAGGCCCGGACCGTCGTCGCCGGCGCGATACGCGACCGCCGCCACGCCCAGGGCGCGTACGACGAGATAGGCCGCCAGCGCCGGCCAGGCACGCCGCAGGGCACCCGTCGCACGGGAGAGTGCCGGTGCGCTGCGCCTGGGCCCCCTCCGATGGCGTTGAGGATGCTGCGGTCGGCTCCGCTCCTGCGGCGGTGCGGGGCGCTGGGCAGGCACCCAGGCCTGCCTGGTCTGCGATCCCGACATTCCCTCTTCACAAGTGGAAGGTGCGCCTACACAAGCTACGCACTGGTAATAAGACCCGCATACAGAAATAGCACACAGATCTGAGGTTCGGGAATGCGTCCTAATGGGGCGGGTGAGCGCGGGGTTGCCGCCGAACTCGATTCGAGGGTCCATGAGTTCGGCGCGCCGTGCGGCCGGGCGAGGCGCTGCGACGCGGCCGGCCGACGTGTTCGTCGTGTGAAGACCGGCTCAGCGGCGCACGCCCGCGAGGCGCTTGAGGCGGCTGCTGATCCCCCATGCAGTGACCCGCCAGAGGGCTTCCGCGACGATCGCGCGACTCATCTTGCTGTCGCCGCGCTCGCGTTCCACGAAGGTGATGGGGACTTCGGTGACCCGGAAACCCGATGTGACGGATCGCCAGGCCAGGTCGACCTGGAAGCAGTAGCCCTGGGACGCCACCGCGTCCAGTCCCAGCCCCAGCAGGGTCTCGCGACGGAAGGCCCGGTAGCCGCCGGTGACGTCCCTGATCGGCACGCCCAGCAGCAGTCGTGAGTAGAGGCTGCCGCCGCGCGAGAGGAACTTGCGCGACGCGGGCCAGTTGACCACGCTGCCGCCGGGCACCCACCGGGAGCCCAGCACGAGGTCCGCGCCGGGCAGCGCGCCCAGCAGCCGGGGCAGTTCCTCGGGCTGGTGGGAGCCGTCCGCGTCCATCTCGACCAGGACCTCGTAGCCGTGCTCGATACCCCAGCGGAAGCCGGCGAGATATGCCGTGCCCAGCCCTTCCTTGCCCTCGCGGTGCAGTACATGGGCATGGGTGTCGGTGGAGGCGAGCTCATCAGCGATCTTGCCCGTGCCGTCGGGGCTGTTGTCGTCGACGACGAGGATGTGCGCCTCGGCCACCGACGAGCGCACGCGCGAGACGATCATCTCAAGGCTGTCGGCCTCGTCGTACGTCGGAATGATCACCAGTACCGGACCCATGGCATCGCCCATGGCGCCCGGATTCCGCCGGCCGTCGTCGCTCACCGCTGCCCCACCCTCGTGCTCCACACCAGCTCATCCCACGGCCGGGCTGTCATCCGCGTGAGCATACGACCTCCGTCGGTGGTCGAGCGGTCGGCAGGCGCGGGCCGGGCCGCTCTGCTGCCGGGAGATCAGAGGCGGCTCCCAGGGCCAGGGCTTCCCGGGCGAGTGCACGATCCCGGCGCCGGAGCGTGACCCGGGGGCCGGTTTGACCCCTCAAACCCGGCCCCGTACCCTTGACCCTCGGTGTGTTTCCATGCGCACCAACTTCTGAGCACCTCCCTCCCGGCCTCGGGTCGGGAGAGGCCGCCCATCCACTCCGGAACAGTCCCGGGCCATCGGCCCGTGCGGGCGGCTGGCATCAGGGGTTCCCGTTCCGAGCGAGAGTGAGATCCGCGTGTACGCCATCGTGCGCAGCGGTGGTCGCCAGCACAAGGTTGCTGTCGGCGACATCGTTGAGGTTGACAAGATTTCCACTGCCAAGGTTGGCGACACGGTCGAGCTCTCGACCCTGCTCGTTGTCGACGGCGAGGCCGTGACCAGCGACCCGTGGGTGCTGGCCGGGATCAAGGTCACGGCCGAGGTCGTGGACCACCACAAGGGCGCGAAGATCGACATCCTTCGCTACAAGAACAAGACCGGCTACCGCCGTCGTCAGGGCCACCGCCAGCAGTACACGGCGATCAAGGTCACGGCGATCCCCACGGCTGCGAAGTAAGGGACTGAGGAGAGATGGCACACAAGAAGGGCGCATCGTCCACTCGGAACGGTCGCGATTCCAACGCTCAGCGGCTCGGCGTGAAGCGCTTCGGCGGTCAGGTCGTCAACGCCGGTGAGATCCTGGTCCGCCAGCGTGGCACCCACTTCCACCCCGGCTCGGGCGTCGGCCGTGGCGGCGACGACACGCTGTTCGCGCTGCAGGCCGGTGCGGTCGAGTTCGGCACGTTCCGTGGCCGCAAGGTCGTGAACATCGTTCCGGTCGCCTGATCCAGGCCCTGTAGAACGAACTCTTTCGCGAGGGCGGACCTCTCTTCCCCTACGGGAAGAGGGTCCGCCTTTCGCGTGTTACGTATGAGAACATCCCGCACGTATTTTTCCGTACTGGAGGCACCACCATGACCACCTTCGTGGACCGCGTCGAGCTGCATGTCGCCGCGGGTAACGGAGGCCACGGCTGTGCCTCCGTGCACCGGGAGAAGTTCAAACCGCTCGGGGGCCCCGACGGGGGCAACGGCGGGCGCGGCGGCGATGTGATCCTCACCGTCGACCAGTCCGTGACCACGCTGCTCGACTACCACCACTCTCCGCATCGCAAGGCCACCAACGGCAAGCCCGGAGAGGGCGGCAACCGTTCCGGCAAGGACGGCCAGGACCTGGTGCTGCCGGTACCGGACGGCACCGTCATCCTCGACGGCCAGGGCAATGTGCTCGCCGACCTGGTCGGGCACGGCACGACCTATGTCGCGGCCCAGGGCGGTCGCGGCGGGCTCGGCAACGCCGCGCTGGCCTCCGCGCGGCGCAAGGCGCCCGGCTTCGCGCTGCTCGGCGAGCCCGGGGACGCCGGTGACATCGTGCTGGAGCTCAAGACCGTCGCTGACGTGGCCCTCGTCGGCTACCCCAGCGCCGGAAAGTCCTCCCTGATCTCCGTGCTCTCCGCGGCCAAGCCCAAGATCGCCGACTACCCCTTCACCACGCTCGTGCCGAACCTGGGTGTGGTGACGGCGGGTTCCACCGTCTACACCATCGCCGACGTGCCGGGCCTGATCCCGGGCGCCAGCCACGGCCGTGGCCTCGGTCTTGAGTTCCTGCGGCACGTAGAGCGCTGCTCCGTGCTGGTGCACGTCCTGGACACGGCGACCCTGGAGTCCGACCGCGATCCGGTGTCCGACCTCGATGTCATCGAGGAGGAGCTGAAGCAGTACGGCGGTCTCGATGACCGGCCGCGGATCGTGGTCCTCAACAAGATCGACATCCCGGACGGCCAGGATCTCGCGGACATGATCCGCCCGGATCTGGAGGAGCGCGGCTACCGCGTCTTCGAGGCGTCCGCTGTGGCCCGTACGGGACTGAAGGAGCTGTCCTTCGCGCTGGCAGACATCGTCGCCAAGGCGCGCGCCGCCAAGCCCAAGGAGGAGGCGACCCGTGTCGTCATCAGGCCGAAGGCCGTGGACGACGCCGGCTTCACGGTCACGCAGGAGGAGGACGGTCTGTTCCGGGTGCGCGGCGAGAAGCCGGAGCGCTGGGTGCGTCAGACGGACTTCAACAACGACGAGGCAGTCGGCTATCTGTCGGACCGGCTGAACCGCCTCGGTGTCGAGGAGCAGCTGATGAAGGCCGGTGCCCGTGCGGGTGACGGTGTGGCCATCGGCCCCGAGGACAACGCCGTGGTCTTCGACTGGGAGCCCACGATGATGGCGGGGGCCGAGATGCTCGGCCGTCGAGGCGAGGACCACCGCTTCGAGGCCCCGCGGCCCGCGGCTCAGCGCCGCAAGGACCGGGATGCGGAGCGGGACGAGGCGCAGCGCGAGTACGACGACTTCGAACCGTTCTGATTCCGTCCGCTCACCGGGATGGGTCGGTTTCTGCCGGTTTCGGTCATCGTGGCCGCAGTGCGCAGGCGATGACCGAAACCAGCAGATCTGTTCGGGTCCGCGCGAGGAGCAACCCGCCGCCCGCGATCACCGTCTTGCAGTCGGGGATGGGGTGACAGGAGCCCCAACCGGTACTGAACGGGGCGTTGATGAAGGTCTCCTTCCTCATCCATACGATCTACGGCATCGGCGGCACCATCCGCACCACGCTGAATCTCGCGGAGGAGCTCGCCGGACGCCATGAGGTGGAGATCGTCTCCGTGTTCCGGCACCGGGACGAGCCGCTGTTCGCGATCGACCCCCGCATCAGCGTCGTACCGCTCATCGACACCCGGTCCAAGTCGCCGACGAACGAGAAGAAGCACCCCCTCGCTCTCCAGCCCGCCGAGCACTTCCCTCTGCACGAGGCGCGGTTCAAGGAGTACAGCAAACTCTCCGACGAGCGGGTGCGCGACCACTACGCGACATCCGACGCGGACGTGGTCGTCGGGACCAGGCCGGGCCTCGTCGCCTATGCGTCCCGGTTCGCGCCCGAGCGCGCCGTGCTCATCGGCCAGGAGCACATGACGCACAACCACCACAAGGCGGAGCTGCGCGCCGAGATGCGTGAACACCTCGCCGCGCTCGACGCCTTCGTGACCGTATCCGAAGGCGACGCGGCCGTGTGGCGCGAGCGGATGCCGCTGCCCGACACCCGGATACTGGCCATCCCCAACAGCGTGCCCGAGCCCCCGGTCCCGCCGTCGGACGGGACCGGCAGGACGATCGTGGCGGCCGGCAGGCTGGCCGGCGAGAAGCAGTACGACGTGCTCATCGAGGCTTTCGGCAAGGTCGTCGCCGAACGTCCCGACTGGGAGTTGCGGATCTACGGCTGGGGCAACCAGGGGGACAAGCTCCGCCGGCTGGCCGACCGCCTAGGCCTCTACAACTGCGTCCACTTCATGGGTCCGCACTCACCGATCGAGCCGGAGTGGGCCAAGGGCGCGATCGCCGCCTCCACCTCGCGGCACGAGTCCTTCGGTATGACCCTGGTCGAAGCGATGCGCTGCGGACTGCCCGTGGTGAGTACCGACTGCGACTACGGGCCGCGGGAGATTCTGCAGGACGGGACCGACGGACTGCTGGTACCCGTCGGCGATGTCGAGGCGGTGGCGAAAGCGCTGGTACTCCTCATCGACGACGAGGAGTTGCGGCGCAGCATGGGGGCCGCGGCGATGCGCAACGCCCGGCGGTTCAGCCCGGAGCGGGTCGCCGAGCGGTACGAGGAACTGTTCGCCGAGCTACGTGTCCGAGCCGACGAGCGAACCGGCGCCCGTGCTCGCGTGGGCACCCGCGTCGGCACCGGTGATGCCACGCGAGCCGGTGCGGACGATACGTCCGCACCGGCTGCCGTGACCGGTGCCCGTGCCGTGCCTGCCGTGCCTGAAAGGGGCGCCTTCGGCGCCGAGAAGGCACCCAGGACCCCGGTTGTCGACTGCACCGCCGGTGCGGACGGCACGCTCCGCTTCAGCACCGCTCCCGGCTCACCCGAGGTGAGCCGTCTGCTCTGCGTGAATGCGGCCGGTGAGGAGCGTGTGTACCCGTTCGCGGACGACGGCACCGCCACGGTCGGGGCGGCCGGGGAAGAGGAGTTCGCCGAGGGCGTCTGGGAGTGCTTCGCCGAACTGCCGCACACGGCGGGGCCGGTGCGGCTGCGCGCGCGTGCCCTGGACCTGCGCGCTGCGATGCGCGCGGGGGAGCGGGTCGGTCCCGTCCGGCATCTGCTCCCCTACGCGGGCCGGAATGACAAGCTGCTCGGCTTCCGGGCGTGGCTGCGCCCCGCTCACGCCGAAGTGGACACCGTCACCGTCGTCGGCGGCGCCATCACCCTCGACGGGCACATGGCCGGAGTCGCCGCTTCCGAAGGTGCCGCCGGCGAGCCCCGACTGCTGCTCCGTCGGCGCGGTGAGCCGGCCGAACTCGTCTTCCCCGGTCGCAGCCGTGGCAGCGGGCACTTCCGATTCCGCTTCCCGCTCGACGACCTGGTCGCCCGGCTGTACGAGGCGAACGAGGTGTGGGATCTGTATGTCCGGTACACACCCGGTTCAGATCCGGTGAAACTCGCGAAGGTCTTGGACGACGTCGTCGCCAAGGCCGGTGTCTTCACCTATCCGGTGAGCAGACTGCCGAAGGCGGGCTCGTCCGGCCTTTTCGCGCGGAATGTCGCCCGGGCCATGCGCTGGATGCGTCGGACTTCCCCGAAGCCTGTGACGGTGCGTGTCTATTACGTAGCGGCGAATGACCTGGCCATCAACGTCGTCGACGGCCAGCTGTGACGGCGTGTGGGATCGGTCACCCGGTGGGTGCGGTCAATCCGCCCAAATCCGCCTGTCCATGGGGTTAACGGCCGGTGTCGTGAGGGTGGGGAGGTCGCCAGGCCTGCCTTGCGGGACAGTCACGCTGAGTGCGACCATCACACGGTCTCCCATCAATACAAGGTAGAGGTCGTCTGTGTCCGTGCCGTATGAAGCCAAGACCCGCACCACAGCTGTCGTGCTGGCCGGGGGTACCGGTCAGCGGGTGGGCCTCGCGATCCCCAAGCAGCTGCTGAAGATCGCGGGCAAGGCCGTCATCGAGCACACCCTCACGATCTTCGAGCAGGCCGAGTCCATCGATGATGTGATCGTGCTGATGGCGCCGGGTTTTGTGCCTGATGTCGAGAAGATCATCGCCAAGGCGGGTCTCACCAAGGTCAGGAAGGTCATCGAGGGCGGGGCCACCCGCAACGAGACGACCGAGCGGGCGATCGCCGCGCTGGGCGAGGGTCTCGCCGACGGCGAGGACGCCAATGTCCTCTTCCATGACGCGGTGCGTCCGCTTCTGTCGCAGCGAGTGATCGCGGACTGCGTTCAGGCTCTCGACCGCTACCAGGCCGTGGACGTCGCCATCCCCTCGGCGGACACGATCATCGTGACCCGCACCCACGGTGAGGACGGCGAGTTCATCACCGACGTCCCGGACCGGTCCCGGCTGCGTCGCGGTCAGACTCCGCAGGCGTTCAAGCTCTCCACGATCCGCAGGGCCTACGAGATCGCCGCGGGCGACCCCAACTTCCAGGCGACGGACGACTGCAGCGTGGTGCTCAAGTACCTGCCCGACGTGCCGATCTACGTCGTCGCGGGTGACGAGTACAACATGAAGGTGACCCAGCCGGTCGACGTCTTCATCGCGGACAAGCTCTTCCAACTGGCCTCGACCGCCGCCCCGCGCCAAGCCGGCGAGGCCGCGTACCGGGAGCTGCTGCAGGGCAAGACCCTGGTCGTCTTCGGTGGCTCGTACGGCATCGGCGCCGACATCGCGGCGCTCGCCGAGCAGTACGGCGCCAACGTCTACGCCCTCGGCCGCTCCACCACCGGCACGCATGTGGAGAACCCGGAGCATGTGGACGACGCGCTGTCCCGCGCCTATGCCGAGAGCGGCCGGGTCGACTACGTCATCAACACCGCGGGTGTCCTGCGCATCGGAAGGCTCGCCGAGACCGACAACGCGACTATCCAGGAAGCGTTGAACGTCAATTACCTGGCACCTGTCCAGATTGCGCGTGCATCCTACAAGTATCTTGTCGAGACCAAGGGGCAGCTGCTCCTCTACACCTCTTCCAGCTACACCCGTGGCCGCGCTGAGTACAGCCTTTACTCGTCGACGAAGGCTGCCATGGTGAATCTGACCCAGGCGCTCGCCGACGAATGGGCGACCGATGGAATCCGTGTGAATTGCGTCAATCCGGAACGCACTGCGACGCCCATGCGCACCAAGGCGTTCGGTCAGGAGCCGGAGGGATCGCTGCTGTCCTCCGAGGCCGTGGCCCGGACCTCGCTGGACGTGCTGCTGTCCGAAATGACCGGGCACGTCATCGACGTGCGGCAGCAGGACCCGACCCGTGAGGCCAGTGAGGCCAGCGGGTTCGAGCAGGCCCTGGCGTCCGTGCTCGACCGACAGGAAGATGTGTAATAATCCAGCGCTATCGCCGCTAAGATCGTTAATCGCTCATCGGGCCTCTGTATTGCCTCGGCTCAGTGCTTAGGCGATAGGGGGCCCGATCGCGTGAAGCACTGCCTTCACAAATTCCTGCGATTGTGAACCACGGCAGTTTGGAAGGCAGGTTCTTCGTGATTTCGACCGCCATTCGACTGGCGCGAGTAGGCAGCCGGTCAGAGCTGACCGCGGCAGTACTCATGCCGCTCGGCTATCTCTGCGTGCTGGGCGCCGCGCTGATCCCGAACCTCTGGATGTTCGCCGTTTCCACGGTCGTGACCTACGCGGCCGACTGGTATCTGCACCAGCGCGGCAGCTACCTGGTCAACCGACTGAGCAAGGTCAGGGCGGGTCTGCCGATCCGCTTCCTGCTCCGCGAACTGCTGCTGATCCTGCTGCTCGCCCGTCTGGGCCTCGCCGAGCAGCCGCTGTTCTACGCCGCGGTCGCCTGCTTCCTGCTCTTCTACGGCCTTCAGGCCCCGCAGGGCGCGCTGACCACCCTGATCCGACTGCGCAGGACCATGCCGGTCGTCACGCGCAATGTCGACCTGCACGCCGTACGCATCCCCGACGCCCCGCCGCGCGCCCTGCTGCGCCGCTCCGGCGAGAAGATGCTGCACCTGGACATCCCGGCCATGGCTTGCGTGATCATCGCCGCCGCCACCGGCAACGACCTCGTCGGATACGTCGGTGTCGCGGTCACCATCGGCCTCGGGCTGGTCTATACCGCCGCCCTCGTGCCCTACCTGCGCCGCGGTCGCCGGGTGCCGTCGTCGGCCGCCGTGCTCAAGGCCGTGCAGAAGTGGCTGGGCGAGTACCAGCCCACCGTCGCGCTGTACTTCTCCGGCTCGAACGAGTCCGCCTACCAGGTCAACATGTGGCTGGAGGCCATGGAACAACTGGAGGGCAGGCCGATCATCATCATGCGCGAGCGGGGTCTCGTCAGGAAGCTCAACGAGACCTCCGTGCCCGTGCTGTGCATCCCCGGCGGGCAGCACCTCATGGCGATGAACCTGGACACGATCCGCGTCACGCTCTACCCGGCCAACGTCGGCAAGAACATCCACATGCTGCGGGTGCCGACCATGAAGCACGTCTTCATCGGCCATGGCGACAGCGACAAGTTGGCCAGCGTCAACCCGTTCTCCAAGGTGTACGACGAGGTCTGGACCGCCGGACGGGCCGGCCGTGACCGCTACGCACTCGCCGACGTCGGTGTCCTCGACGAGGACATCGTCGAGGTGGGACGTCCGCAGCTCGCGCCCATCGAGACGGCCGCCGACAGGAACACGACCGGGGCCACCACCAGGAACCCCATCCCCACCATCCTCTACGCCCCCACCTGGGAAGGCTGGGACAACAACCCCGGCAACACCTCCCTGCTGCTCGCCGGAGAGAACATCGTCCGTCGGCTGCTGGAGGCAGCGCAGCCGGTGCGCCTCATCTACAAACCGCACCCGTTCACCGGCATCCGCAACAAGAAGGCCCTGGCCATCCACCAGCGGATCACGGCGATGGTGAGGAACGCCGCGGCCGAACGTGCCACCGACCCCCGGTGGGCGAAGGACGCCACCGCCGCGCAACCGGCTCAGGCCACCGCCCGCGCCGAGCTGGCCCGGATCGAAGCCCGCCTCGCCGAGCTGGCCAAGCCCGGCCGCGCGGGGGGCGACGAGGCCGAGGTGTCACGGGTGTCCCTCGCCGACCCCCAGCGGCTGGCCGAGGTCAAGACACTGCGGGGGCAGTGGAACAATGCCTACTGGCGTACCACCGGCTGGTGGGAGCACCTGGTGGTGACCGGCTCCGAGCCCAAGCTCTACGACTGCTTCAACGAGTCCGACGGCATGGTCTCCGACATCTCCAGCGTCGTGTCCGACTTCATCGCGAGCGGCAAGCCGTACGCGGTGACGGACTCCGCCGGTCTGGGCGCCGACGAGTTCAAACGGCAGAACACCGCCGTGCGGGCCGCCGTCATACTCTCCAACAGCGCGGTGGAGCTCGACCAACTGCTGGCAGCCGTGTCCGCCCCGGCCGCCGACCCGCTGTCCGGTGCGCGAGCCGAGTTGAAGAAGTACCTGCTCGGTCCCGACGAGCCCACCTCCATCGAGCAGTTCGACGCCGCTGTCCAGGCACTGGCGGCCAAGGCCGAGGCGCGCAACACGGGTGTGGTACAGCGCATCGGCACCCAGGCCATCGGTGAACTCGACCGGGAGCCGGAGGTCGACAGCGGCGTGGAGAACGGCGTTTCTGCGAGCGGTGCCGAAGACAGCGCGAAGGACACCGAGGGTGCGGAGGTCACCGGCACTCTCACCGGCTGATCGCACCGCCACCGGCATGCGGCCCGTGAGTCCACCCCCGACCGGGGCCGACTCACGGGCCGCTCCGCGTGCCGACCGGTCCGGGCGGCGGGTGCTCGGCACGATGGGCGGATGGCCGACAGTCGCGCAGAGCCCGCCGCGGGGAGCGGGCGCGTCCCGTACAACGAGCCCGCTCTGTCTCCGGAGCCCGCACCGGACCCGGGGCAGGCTCTCCGCCCGGACTCCGACTCGGGTCCGGAGAGGGGTTCCCACCCCGATGTCAGCGTGGTCATCGCCGCCTATGAGGCGATGCCCTATCTGGTGAAGTGCCTCGATTCCGTCGAAGCCCAGACGCTGCCTCCGGAGCACATGGAGATCATCGCCGTGGACGACGGCTCGACCGACGGCACGGGCGCGTACCTCGATCGGTTCGCCGCCCGGACTCCGGTGCCCATGCGGGTGGTGCACCAGCCCAACTCCGGTGCTCCCGGCGGTCCGCGCAACCTCGGTCTGACCATGGCCCGCGGCCGGTACGTCTTCTTCCTCGACGCCGACGACTACCTGGGGCACGAGGCGCTCGCGGCCCTCGTCGCCATGGCCGACCTCGCGGGCACCGACGTGGTGGCCGGCAAGGTGGTCGGGGTCAACCGCGGAGTCGCCACGTCGATGTACACCCGGACCGTGCGGCGCGCCGACCTTTACACCTCCAACGTCAAGTACGCGTTGAGCGCGCAGAAGCTGTTCCGGCGCGAACTGCTCGTACGGCACGGCATCAGGTTCGACGAGTCCCTGCGCACCGGCGAGGACGCGCTGTTCACGATGGAGGCGTACCTGCGCGCCTCGGGAATCTCCGTAGTCGCCGACCGGGCCTGCTACTACCTCGTGGGGCGCGAGGACGGCAAACACCTCACCAAGACCGGCAGCTACACGTCCCGCTTCGACTCTGCGCGTGCCCTGATGGGGCTGATCGCCGCGCACCTGCCGCCCGGCCCTCGCCGCGACCAGCTGATGGTCAGGCCCTTCACGGTCACCCTGCTACCCCAGTTCGGCCCCGTGGTATTGCGACAGCCCGACGAGTATCTGCGGCACAAGATGGAACTGGCGGCCCCGCTGATGGCCGCCTACTGGACGCCTGGTGTGGCGCGCCGGCTCAGGGTCGAGCAGCGGCTGCGGCTCACGAGTGTGGCGCTGGGCCGTCCCGGCCCGCTCAGGGACGTGCTCGACTTCTGCCAGGAGGGGCGGCTGCCCGATGTGGTGCACCGCCGCGGCCGCATCTATCTGGCGTATCCGCACTTCGACACTCCGGCACCGCCGGGGCCGGGGATTCCACCTGCCGCCTACGAGATCACGGTGACCGAGCAGATCGGCGAGTTGCGGATCGAGCCGCGTCTGCCGCTGCTCAGACGGGCGGCACGGCGAGCGCGCCATCTGGCCGGTCGGATGGCGGACCGGGGCCCGGCACCCACAGCGGTCGACGGTGGGCGGTATGTCCATCGGTCGAAATGAGCGAGCACCGAGGTCACGCACTGGCATAGATTCGCCCTGTGACAGGTGCGAGGCAGTCAGGGGCGGCGGGGTCAGTGGTCAGGGAACACCGAAAGGGCGTGGCGGACGCCCGCAGGATCGTCGTCAAGGTCGGCTCGTCCTCACTCACCACCGCAGCGGGCGGCCTCGACGCGGACCGGGTGGACGCACTCGTCGATGTGCTGGCCAAGGCCCGCAGCGGCGGCGAGAAGGAGATCGTCCTGGTCTCCAGCGGTGCCATCGCGGCCGGACTCGCTCCCCTCGGACTGGCCCGGCGCCCCAAGGACCTCGCCCGCCAGCAGGCCGCCGCCAGTGTCGGCCAGGGCCTGCTCGTCGCCCGCTACACCGCCTCCTTCGCCCGCTATGGCGTGCGGGTCGGTCAGGTGCTCCTCACCACCGACGACACCAGCCGGCGCGCCCACTACCGCAACGCGTACCGCACCCTCGACCAGTTGCTGACCATGGGCGCGGTACCGGTCGTCAACGAGAACGACACCGTCGCCACGGACGAGATCCGTTTCGGTGACAACGACCGGCTCGCCGCCTTGGTCGCCCATCTCGTGCGCGCCGATCTGCTGGTGCTGCTCTCGGATGTGGACGGCCTCTACAACGGTGACCCCGGCAGGCCGGGCACCTCCAGGATCGAGGAGGTCCGGGGCCCCGCCGACTTGGAGGGTGTCTCGATCGGCTCGGCGGGCAAGGCGGGTGTCGGCACCGGGGGCATGGTCACCAAGGTCGAGGCGGCTCGGATCGCCGCAGCCGCGGGTGTGCCCGTGGTGCTCACTTCCGCCAGCCGGGCCGCGGACGCCCTCGCCGGGCGGGACACGGGCACCTGGTTCCACCGTACGGGGCGCCGCACCGCCGATCGGCTGCTGTGGCTCGCCCACGCCTCGACTCCGCGGGGATCGCTGACGCTTGACGCCGGGGCCGTACGGGCGATCGTCGAAGGAAGGAAGTCCCTGCTGCCGGCCGGCATCGCCGGGGTGGAGGGGGAGTTCACCGCGGGGGACCCGGTGGAACTGCGCGATGCCGAGGGCAGACCGGTGGCTCGCGGGCTCGTCAACTTCGACGCCAGGGAGATCCCGCAGCTCATCGGCCGCTCCACGCGGGAGCTCGCCAAGGAGCTGGGTCCGGGCTACGAGCGCGAGGTCATCCACCGTGACGATCTCGTCGTACTGACCCGCTGACCGCTGACCCGGGGTCGGAGCGGGCACCGGGGCGGTGCTCGCTCGGCCTCTCGGGATCGGCACAGGGCCGCATCGGAGCGAGTGCGGAACGGCGCATCGGAACGAGTGCGGAACGAAATGGGGAACGGGCTGCGAAACGGCTGAAACTCCCGCCCTCCGGCGGGGACGTTTACCAAAACCGCCACACGTGCGCCCCGGGACTGGTCAACTTTGTCCGGGGGACTTTGTCAGAGGGACTTCCGTCAGGGGGCAGGACGGGGCCCGGGAACGGCAACGGAGCAACAGGAGGTCGCCGGTGAGACGAGCGCGCCCAGGGGCGGCGCCCCGGGGGACAGGAGGCAGCGCGATCGCACGGACCCGCAGGGCGGTGGGGGAGCCGCGTGCCCTCACCAGCGTGGAGGCAGGCGCGGACTTCAACGAGCCGGGCTCCGCGGAGGCGCCCGAGGGCGATGGCGCGCTGTCCAGGCTCTGGCACATCACCTTGTGCGTCTCGGGCGCCGAGACCCCGCTCAAGGAGGTCAGGCGAGGTCTGGAGCAACTGGCCCATGACCATCCGTTCCTGCTGACCAGCCGCTATGCCAACGATCACGCCGAGATCCGCTACTGGGAAGAGGCCCGCGATCTGCACGATGCCGCTGCGGTGGCGCTGCGGCTGTGGGGCGAGCACCGTTCCAGTGCCAAGCTGCCGCCCTGGGAGATCGTCGGCCTGGAGGTCATCGACCGCGAGACGTACCACCAGCGCATCGCGGAGGGGTACGGCCCGCCACCCGCGGCCCCTGTCGGCGTCCACCCGTACTGAGGCTCCGCGGTCTCCGGGCCGCCGCCTCGGACTCCTGAACTCCGCACCGAGCCTGGGAGCGGGTCCGGGAAATCCGTGGCGGGCGACCGCATGGATCGGCCATCGGACCCGTCTTTCCCGGGCCGTGGACCGGCGCTGGGCCAGGGGTCCGTCTCGCAGTGCGGGATACGGTGCCGGATGTCCGCGGCAGGCGCATTACCCTGCGGGCATGACCTCGCTCTCCCCGTACGACGACATGTCCCCGGTCACCCAGGCCGCCTACCGGGCCCGCGCAGCCGCCGCAGAGATCGCGCCACTTCCGCGCGCGGTCAAGGACGATGCCCTGCTGGCGATTGCCGACGCCCTCGAGGTGCGTACCGCGGAGATCGTGGAGGCCAACGCCGAGGACATCGCCCGCGCCCGCGAGGCGGGGACCAGCGAGGCCATCATCGACCGGCTCACCCTG
This sequence comes from Streptomyces sp. SCSIO 30461, assembly GCF_037023745.1. Classification (NCBI taxonomy): domain Bacteria; kingdom Bacillati; phylum Actinomycetota; class Actinomycetes; order Kitasatosporales; family Streptomycetaceae; genus Streptomyces; species Streptomyces sp. SCSIO 30461. Next base: position 6,550,954 of record NZ_CP146101.1, on the reverse strand, counting down.
ACGCCTGAGCGGGTCCGTGCCATCGCGGCGGACGTCCGTGACGTGGCCGCGCTGCCGGACCCCGTCGGTGAGGTCGTACGCGGGTCCACGCTGCCCAACGGCATCGATCTGAGGCAGGTCCGTGTTCCCCTCGGTGTCGTCGGCATCATCTACGAGGCCCGTCCGAACGTGACCGTTGACGCGGCTGCGCTCTGCCTGAAGTCCGGGAACGCGGTGCTGCTGCGAGGCTCCTCCTCCGCCTACGCGTCGAACACCGCGCTGGTGCGAGTGCTGCGCGACGCCGTCGGCGGAGCAGGGCTGCCCGCCGACGCGGTGCAGCTCGTCCCTGGTGAGAGCCGTGATTCCGTCCGTGAGCTGATGCGCGCCCGCGGCCTGGTGGATGTGCTCATCCCGCGCGGCGGCGCCTCCCTCATCAGGACCGTCGTGGAGGAGTCCACGGTGCCGGTCATCGAGACGGGCACCGGCAACTGCCACGTCTATGTCGACGCCGAGACCGATCTCGACATGGCGGTCGACATCCTCATCAACTCCAAGGCGCACCGGGTCAGCGTCTGCAACGCCGCCGAGACCCTGCTGGTGCACCAGGACATCGCCGCCGCCTTCCTGCCCCGCGCCCTGGACGCCCTCGCCGAGGCCGGGGTCACCGTCCACGCCGACGAGCGGACCTCGGAGTACGCCAAGGGCACCAAGGCCACCGTCGTCCCCGCGACGCCGGAGGACTGGGAGACCGAATACCTCTCCCACGACATCGCCGCCGCGGTGGTCGACTCTCTGGACAAGGCCGTCGAGCACATCCGGCTCTGGTCGTCCGGTCACACCGAGGCCATCGTCACCACCTCCCAGGCCGCGGCCCGCAGGTTCACCCAATTGGTCGACTCCACGACCGTGGCTGTGAACGCGTCCACCCGATTCACGGACGGTGGTCAGTTCGGCTTCGGCGCCGAGATCGGGATCTCCACGCAGAAGCTGCACGCCCGCGGCCCGATGGGGCTTCCCGAGCTCACCTCGACGAAGTACATCGTCACCGGTGACGGTCACACCAGGTGATGCCGACGTGATCGCAGGGTGGTGAGGGAGTGCGGGCACTTCCCCGCACTCCCTGCCCAAATCCCCCGGCCCGGTCTACGCTGATGGCGTGCCGGACGACGTGGGGGGCAGGCCGTTTCCGGACGGCTGGGAGCCCGACGACGACCGCGGAGGCGCGGATGAGGACTTCGCCTCCGTGGCGTTCGACGAGGACTTCGTCCGGGCCGCCCTCTTCCATGAGCTCTCCGCGGCCGAGCGCCTGATTGCCGCCGCCCAAGCACGCGCAGAAGCCGAGGCCGCGCGGGCGCGTGCGGGCGGAGGGTCTGCTGACGACGAGTTCTACGACGATGGTTACGGCCCGGGCGGTGCGTACGGCCACGCCCGCCTGTACGACGCCTACGACGACCGCGGACTGCAGGACCTGGACCCCTACGGCCCGCACGGCGGCGCACTGCGCCCCTACCGCGGCACCGCGCACTGGCACCGCCCCGTCGCATGGGTGCTCGCGCTGGTGATGGGGATCGGCATGGTCGCTCTCGCCTTTGGCGCCGTCTACCGGGGCGCGTCAGGCAATCGGCAGGACAGTGTCCCTCAGCCCGCCACCACCGGCGTCGACCGGCCATCGGCGATACCCGACCCGGACGATCGGATGCCATCCCCCGTCTCTGTCGTCCCTCAGATTCCCTGAGGCTCGGGCGTCGACTCAGCAGACCCCAAAGGGAACACTTGTCCGAACTTGTCGATCGGCTCCGCGTTTACGTTCGACCCTCCAGACCTACCCTGAAGATATGGCAGGGCGTGGAGACCCACCTGAGGGGAATCCCGAGGGGCTCCCCGGCGGAGGCGACGACGAATACGGATCCGTCGTGTTCGACGAATCGTTCGTCCGTGCTGCCCGCCTTCAGGAGTACTCCGCCCGGGAGCGGATGGGCGACCACGCCAGGGCCGTCCGCAGCCGTCCCGGCTGGCGGATGTGGACCGGGGCCAAGCAGGTGGTCCTCCTGCTGCTGCTGATAGCCGTGGCCTTCGGCACCGCGATCTACATGGGCGTCCGCCATCCCTACCAGCCCACCCCCTCCCAGCCCGCAGAGCCGCTGCGGAGCATGGTGATACCCCTGGCCCCGCTAGGCACCGTGCCCGGTGGAGACCCCGCCCAGCTGTACGCGCGCAGCCCCGCCGCCCAGTACCGCTCGGGAGCCGCCGGAATCACCCTTCCGGCGGTGGAGCGCACCGGCAATTTCTCCCAAAGCCAGGTCATGACCGCGCTGACCATAGCCAAGGACTACCTGGTGAAGTCCTCGCTCGACCCCGCCGTTCTGGGCGGCAGCTCCACGCGACCGGTACGGGTGCTGCTCGACCCGGACCAGATCGAGCAGTTCGACCGCTCCGTGGACGCCCCCGTCAACGACGGCCGCCACGCGGCGACCGGCTGGCTGGTGCGCTTCGACCCCGCGAAGGCCGCACTCGCCGACCCCGAGATACGGGTCCATGGCACCCTCAGGGTCACCGACGCCGGTTCCAACGCGCTTGAGGTCGCCTCGGACCACACCTTCACCTACGCGCTCCGCCCGGCTGACACCGGCCCGCGCGTGAATGACTCCTCCCTCTTCACCGTCCGCCGTGAACTGCGCTTCCGCTTCGACCTCGAAGATCTGCGCACCCACCGGGCGGAGCTGCTCTCCAGCTACACCCAGGCCGGCCCGATGGCCTGCTCCGCCGATCCTTCCGGCGCCCTGGACCCGCTGCTGGCAGGTCGGCGTGCGAACGGTACGGGCCCTGCCGCCACCGACCCCTACCAGACCGGGCGTGCCACCGCCGCCTTCTGCGGCTCACTCGCCCCGGGCGCCCAGCCCACCGCGCCGCCTACCACCTGACATGTCCGGGGGACCCCTCCCCACATCACGGCTGCGGTCTCCGTACCTCCAGCGGCCCCGCCAGGGCGAAGGACCTCGCCTTCCCCGGCTTCCCGCTTCCCACGGACCCTCAGGAGCTCCAGTCTCCGGCGAGCCCGGTGTCCGGGCGTTCCCGGCCGGTCTCAGTCCCTGCCGCCCTCCTCGTCCGCCCGGCGTTCGCCGCTCTGACCGCCCGTGCCGCCCGCGCCCGTGAACTTGTCCCGCAGCCGGCCGCCGAGGTCGCCCGCGCCCCCGGCTATGTCTCCGACCAGCTTCATCAGAGGGTCCTTGCTCGTCCGCACCGAACCCGCGTAGTGCGCGGCCGACTCGCGGATGGAGTCCGTGACGGACGTGTCCTTGTCCTCGGTGCGGCGCGGGTAGTGGCCGTCGAGGATCCGCTGGTAGTCACGGCTCTCGGCCCATTTCTTCAGCTCCGCGGCACGCACCGTGGTGAAGGGGTGGGAGCGCGGAAGCAGGTTGAGTATCTTGAGCACCGAGTCGCGCAGGTCCCCGCCCGCCTCGTACTCCTCCGCCTGCTCCAGGAACGCGTCGACGTTCATCTCGTGCAGGTGGTTACCGCCGGCGATCTTCATCAAGCCCCGCATCGACGCCTGGAGATCCTGGCCCACCAGCAGTCCCGCACGGTCCGCCGAGAGCTCCGACTTCCGGAACCACTCGCGCAGCGCCGTGACTATCGCCATGATCGCGACATTGCCGAGCGGTATCCACGCCACCTTGAGCGCCAGATTGGTGAGGAAGAGGAGTATCGTCCGGTACACCGCATGGCCGGACAGGGCGTGTCCCACCTCGTGGCCGATGACGGCCCGCATCTCCTCCTCGTCGAGCAACTCCACCAGGCCGGTCGTGACGACGATGATCGGCTCGTCGAGGCCGATGCACATCGCGTTGGGCTTCGGATCCTGCGTGACGTACATCGGCGGGACCTTCTCCAGGTCCAGGATGTAGCAGGCGTCGCGGAGCATGTCGTTGAGGTGGGCGAACTGGGCGTCGCCGACCCGTACGGAGTCGGACAGGAAGAGCAGCCGGAGGCTTCTCTCCGGCAGCAGCCCGCTCAGGGCCTTGAATACCGTGTCGAAGCCGCTGAGCTTGCGCAGCGCGACCAGCGCCGAGCGGTCCGCCGGATGCTCGTAAGCCCGGGAGGAGATTCCGGGGAAGCGACGGCGTTGCCTGCTCGGCACTTTCTCGCTGCCGGAATTGCTGTCGGTCATCGTATGCCCCCTGTTCCTAGCCAGCCGTTCCCACCAGTGGTGGCGGTCCGTCCCAGGCCCCGCCCCTCTGGCAGACCCCAGACTAGGGTCTGCGGTCGCGATGTCGCCGGGCCTGTGGACAACCCCGGTTGCCCCAACGACTGAGTCGGCGTGAGCGTGCCCGCACCCGGCGCATACGATGTGCGCGAAGTCTCCGGTCCGACTCCCCGATCGATAGGTCCTGTAGAAGATGAGCCTCGCCAGCACCGCCGCCAGCCTGGTCACTCTCGCCGAGGGTGCAGAGCACGGTGGCAACCACGAAAGCCTCAGCCCCTACCTCACCGGCTTCGGGGCATTCGGCGCCCTGCTGCTGCTGCTGTGGATCACCACCCGCTTCAACCGCGACCGCTGATACGGGGCCGGACGGCCGTGCCAGTAGGCTCTGCACGCATGGGTATGGGAAAACAGGAACTGCCCACGAGGGGCGGCAAGCGCCGACTCGGCGTCATGGGCGGGACATTCGACCCGATCCATCACGGCCACTTGGTGGCGGCCAGTGAAGTGGCCGCCCTCTTCCACCTCGACGAGGTGGTGTTCGTGCCCACCGGACAGCCGTGGCAGAAGAGCCACAAGGCGGTTTCCCCTGCCGAGGACCGGTATCTGATGACGGTCATCGCCACGGCGTCCAACCCCCAGTTCTCGGTGAGCCGTATCGACATCGACCGCGGTGGTCCGACCTACACCATCGACACCCTGCGAGATCTGCGCGCGCTCAACAGCGACGCGGACCTCTTCTTCATCACCGGTGCGGACGCGCTCGCCCAGATCCTCACCTGGCGGGACGCCGAAGAGCTCTTCGCGCTCGCCCACTTCATCGGTGTCACGCGGCCAGGCCACGATCTGACGGATGACGGACTGCCCGAGGGCGGCGTCTCGCTCGTCGAGGTTCCGGCACTCGCCATCTCCTCCACCGATTGCCGGGCGAGGGTCGCGGAGGGGGATCCGGTCTGGTATCTGGTGCCGGACGGTGTGGTGCGGTACATCGACAAGCGCCAGTTGTACCGCGGCGAGTGAGCCACGGAGAGGGGCAGCGGTGAACGACCAGCACAACCCGTACGACCCGTACTACTCACAGCAGCCGCACATCATCGGCTACGACGAGTACGGGCAGCCGGTCTACCAGCAGCCCCAGCACTCCCCGCAGCCCCGCGGGTACGACCCGTACGGACAGCAGCAGTATCCGGAGCAGGCCCAGCAGCCGGGTCACGGCCACACCCACGCGTACGGACACGGAAGCGACCCTTACACACAGCAGCACGGCCAGGACTCGTACAGCCAGGAGGCCCATAGCCAGGGGGCCTACGGCCAGGACTCGTACGGCTGGCAGGGCGCCCCGCAACCGAGCGCCACCGGGAACGTCCCCGAGCCGGGGCCCGCTCATGGGTACGACGGCGGGCAGGACGGCCAGACGGACCGCGTCGACAGCGACCGGTACGACGCCTACGGCGCTCCCGACCCGCGTCACGAGCCCGACCGGACCGCCCACGTACCAGGTCAGCGCCGCCCCACCGACGACGGGGGCTTTGGTGCCGAGCAGCGCGAGTACCGCACCGAGCAGTTCTCGTTCATCGAGGAGCCTGACGAGGACTCCGAAGATGTGATCGACTGGCTCAAGTTCACCGAGAGCCGTTCCGAACGGCGCGAGGAAGCCAAGCGGCGGGGGCGCAACAGAGGGGTGGCTCTCGTCGTCGTTCTGGCTCTCGCGCTCATCGGCGGCGTGGGATACCTCTGGTCCGCGGGCAAGCTGCCCGGCGCCGGCGGCCCCGATGGCTCCGAGACCGCCGCGTCGGGCCCGCAGAAGCGCGACGTCATCGTGCTCCACCTGCACAACACCAAGAAGGGCGGTACCTCCACCGCCCTGCTCGTCGACAACGAGACCACCAAGCAGGGCACCACCGTCCTGCTTCCGAACTCTCTCGCGGTCGCGGACGACGAGGGCGCCGGTACCACCCTCGGCAAGTCCGTCGACGACGACGGCTCCGCCGGCACCCGCGAGTCGATCGGTAACCTGCTCGGCACCGAGATCACCGGTACCTGGCGGCTCGACACCCCCTATCTGGAGAACTTGGTCGAGCTCGTCGGCGGCGTCGACATCACCACCGACACCGAGGTGCCCGGGGCCAAGGAGGGCGAGCAGCCGCTGGTCGAGAAGGGCGAGAACCAGACCCTCAACGGCAGGATGGCCGTGGGCTACGCCACCTACCGCGGCAGCGGTGAGACCGAGGCGGCCCAGCTCCAGCGCTTCGGCCAGGTCATGTACGGAGTGCTGCGGAAGCTCTCCAGCGACCCCCAGGCCGCCACGGTGACCATCGAGACCCTCGCGCAGATCCTCGACCCGTCACTGCCCGAGAAGGACCTGGGAGCCTCGCTCGCCACACTGTCGGAGTACGCCAAGGGCGGTGACTACAAGACCGCGCTGCTACCGGTCCGGCAGGACGGGACACTCAGCGAGGAAGCCGGCGACCGAGTCGTCAAGGACGTCCTGGGCGGCAAGGTCAGTGCCCCCGAGCAGGGTGCGGCGGTGCGGGTGGGTGTCCGAAACGCGACCGGCGACGCCGACGCCGCCGAGGCGGCCCGGATCGTCCTGGTCAACGGCGGTTACTCCTTCGTGGACGCGGGCAAGTCGGACGCCGTCCCGTCCTCGCAGGTCTTGTACGCGGACGAGGCAGGCAAGCCCAAGGCCGTGGAAGTCGCCAAGACGCTCGGGCTGCCTGAGAAGGCCGTCAAGAAGGGCAAGGCCGCATCGAACGCGGATGTCACAGTGGTGCTCGGCGGCGACTACGAGGTCCCGAAGTAGCAGGGCGGCTCCTCGGGCTCAGAGGAGGGGAGCCAGGTGCCGCGGAGCGCCGAATCAATCACCGCGTGGACTGTCGGCGGTCCGTGAGATCCTTGGAGGGTCTTGACCGCCGACGAAAGCCTGCTTGTGACCGCCACGGACCGCTCCATGGAGCTCGTCAACGCCGCCGCCCAGGCGGCGGCCGACCGGCTCGCGCACGACATCATCGCGTACGACGTCAGTGACGTCCTCTCGATCACCGACGCCTTCCTGCTTGCCTCCGCGCCCAACGACCGTCAGGTCAAATCGATCGTGGACGAGATCGAGGAGCGGCTCCTCAAGGAACTCGGCGCCAAGCCGGTGCGCCGTGAGGGCGACCGCGACGCACGTTGGATCCTCCTCGACTATGTCGACATCGTCGTGCATGTCCAGCACAGCGAGGAGCGGGTCTTCTACGCCCTGGAGCGGCTGTGGAAGGACTGCCCCGAGCTGCCGCTGCCCGAGGACGCGCTGAAGACCCGCGGCAAGGGCGCAGAGCACGCCCGTCTCATGGGGGACGGCGTCGAAACGGATGGTGAGCTGAGCTGAGTGCCACGGACCAGGGCAGGGGCAGGGAACGCCGCATCGTTCTGTGGCGGCACGGCCAGACGGCCTGGAACCTTGAGCGCCGCTTCCAGGGGTCGACGGACATCGAGCTGACGGAGACCGGCGTCGGTCAGGCCCGCCGTGCCGCCCGCCTGCTCGCTTCGCTCAGACCCGACGTGATCATCGCGTCGGATCTGAAACGGGCGGCTGCCACGGCCGGCCAGCTCGCCGCCCTCACCGGCCACGACATCATCCTCGACCCGGCCCTGCGCGAGACCTACGCGGGTGTGTGGCAGGGGCTCACCCATGACGAGATCGTGGCCCGGTACGGCGAGGAGTACGCCGCCTGGAAGCGAGGCGAGCCCGTCCGCCGCGGCGGTGGCGAGCTCGAGACCGAGGTCGCCGACCGCGCCGCGCCCCTGGTGCTGGACCACGCCGACAAGCTGCCGGACGGCGGCACGCTCGTCGTGGTCAGCCACGGTGGCACGATCCGAACCACCATCGGTCGGCTGCTGGGCCTTGAGGCGCACCACTGGGAGAGCCTCGGGGGGCTGTCCAACTGCTGCTGGTCCGTGCTCGGTGAAGGCGCGCGCGGTTGGCGCCTGCTGGAGCACAACGCGGGCACGCTTCCCGAGCCGGTGCTCGGGGACGACGACTGAGCGGGACGCCATCTGCCACAGGTCCACTGCGGACCAACGGGCCGCTGCCGACCGCCGGGCCACCAGGGCCCGCCGGGTCACCGACTGGCCGCCAGCTCCGTCTCACGCCGCCGGACCGGCCGGATTTCACTTTCCGGCTGGTCACAGGCTAAAGTTCTTCTTGTTCGCAGCGCGGAGCACGAAACGCGAGGCGCAAGGAACGCAAGGGGCTATAGCTCAGTTGGTAGAGCGCTTGCATGGCATGCAAGAGGTCAGGAGTTCAATTCTCCTTAGCTCCACAATCTCGCACATCGATCCCGTCTCCCTTGTGGAGGCGGGTTTTCGTGCTTCGCCGCCCGACCGCTGCCTCCCCGGTCGGCGCGGCCTCCTCGGCTCTCCCAGGTCTCCGTCAGTTCTCGTGCCGCGTGGCGGCGCCATGGCAGAATCGGGACGGCCGGAGGAGACGACGGCCGGAACGGGAGGAGGGGCGATGCCCGGTGGCAGCCTCGAGGAGGGCGATGATCGGCTCGCCTCTGTGGAGGCCCGTGCTCACCTCAGTTGCCCCTCGTGTGGTTCGTCCCAGGTCGCCCAAGTGCTCGGCGGCAACGGAGGTATTTCGTACGTGTGCACCGCTTGCGGCCACAGCTGGAGCTGAATGATGGGTGCACACAGGCGGAAGTGCGACTGGTGTGGCAGCGGTACACCGATCGTCCGTGACATGGATCCGGTCAACCCCGACTACCAGTACTGGTGCGAAGAGTGCGCGCGGGCGTTGATCATAAAAGGCGATCCCATCGAGACATATCGGGAGCTTGAGGGCGAACCGATCTACGGTCGACTGCTGGATGAGCACTGCGCCCTCAAGAGGTTCTACTCGTTCGCGAGGGCCTGAACGGTCCGGATGGCGCCCTGTTGACCACTCGTCGAGGCTTGCAAAGCAGGCATATCGGGTTAAAGGTTTGGGTGCCGGAAACGATTTGCTGAACCACCGGGGTGACCGTGTAATGTTCTCTCTGTCGCCGCGAGGGAAACCGAAGGCCGACACACAACAAGGGGCTATAGCTCAGTTGGTAGAGCGCTTGCATGGCATGCAAGAGGTCAGGAGTTCAATTCTCCTTAGCTCCACATCGGCTCGTTGAGAGCAGACGAAGAGGGCCATCCGATCCGGATGGCCCTCTTCGTCTGTCCCGTGTCCCCTCAGCCCCGGCCGCTGCCAAGCGCCTTGCGTCCGGAACCGGAACTCGGCAGCTCCGGGCGCTGCTTCTGGCGCCTCTCCGCAGGCGCCTGCTCAAGCCGGATCGCGAGTGCCGGGCAGCGCCGTACGACACGCTGTGCCCGGCCCCGCAGATGCATCGGCACCGCGGCCTCGGCCACCGTGGGGAAGCCGTCGGGGCCCATGCGGATCAGCTCGGGCACGATCTCGGCACAGATGCCGTGCCCCTTGCACAGTGTCCAGTCGATGGCGAGCTTCTCCCCGCTCGGGATCGACTCCTCCGCCTCCTCGTATCCGGGCAGGGGCAGGGGCAGCACACCGGTCGTCTCACGGCCGCAGCCGCCGTGCAGGACGTGCGCCGCCAGATCGTCCGTGAACGCGGACAGGGTCGACGCGAAGAAGCGCGCGGAGCCGTCCGGGTGCTTGCACGCCCCGCGGCCCTTCACGGCCTGTGTGACCTCTCTCAGAGCCTCCAGGGCGGCCGGTCCGCCTCCGTTGATGACATCGGAGAGGCCACCGGCCGCCGCGGGCAGGCCCAACTTGCAGGGACCGCACTGGCCGGCCGTCTCGGCCGCCAACCAGTTCGCCACCCGCTGCGCCTCGCCGAGTGGACAGGTCTCGGGGCCGATCGGCAGGATCGCGCCCGCGCCGAGCGCACCGCCCACGTTGGCCAGCGACTCACGCGAGATCACCGCGTCGTGCGTGGCGGCGGCATCGATCCAGTTGCCGTGGTAACCACCGGTCAGCACACCCTGGGGGACCGGCGGAGCACCCGCGAGCTGAAGCACATAACGCAGCGGTACACCGGTCGGCACCTCCAGCACCATGGGGCGCGCGACAGCCCCGGACACCGTCAGCATCACTGTGCCCGGTTCGCTCTCCAGGCCGGAGTGGCAGTAGCGGCGGGCGCCGACGCGGGCCGCCACCGCCAACTGTGCGAAGGTCTCCGCGTTCGACAGCAGCGTCGGCGCGCCGCCGACACCGGACTCGGCGGCGCGCTCACGCCTGCCAGGGGGCAGCGCGGGGCCGCCGTTGATCGCCCGGATGATCGCCGAGGCCTCGCCGGAGACCATGCGCTCGGGGTTGCGCTGCACCCGCGCGCGCAGCGTCTGGCCGCGCCGGTCCGACAGCCCCCGCTCAGCGAGCGCGGCACGCATCGAGACCTCGGTGGAGTTGCGCGTCACCGCCACGACCAGGGTCCGGGCGCCCAGTGCCTCTGCGGCGAGCAGGGCCCCGTCCAGGATCAGGTGGGGCGCCCGGTTGACCATCACCGTGTCCTTGCGGCACGCCGGCTCGTCCTCACTGGCGTTGATCACCACGACTGGCCGTACGCCCCGCCGGATGGCTGCTTTGGCCACGGCCCGCAGCTTCTGGTGAAACGGGAAACCCGCGCCGCCGCGGCCGCGCAGGGATATGTTCTCGGCCAGCTGAGCCAGCCGCTCCCCGGTCATGGGCTCGAGCGGACCATGCACCTTCAGGTGCATCTGGAGGTCGAGGCGCTCGACCAGGTCGAAGCCCTGCGTCAGTTGGGGGAGGCCGACGACACGGACTTCGGGGACATCGGGGAGAGGGGCGTTCACGGTCGATCTCCTGCGGGTGTGTTCCAGGGCTCCCCGGCCGTGGGCGGATACAGCGGGCCGGGGGCTTGTTGCGTGTCGTCCAGCGACGGTCGGGGCGCGGTCGGGTCGGCGTAGCCGCCGCTTCCGTAGGCGGCAGCGGCGCCATAGGGGTCGGTGTACTGCGGCGTGGCGCCCGTCTCGTACGCCGGGATGCTTCCTGTGTCATACGCGGGCACACCGCCACTGCCGTAGGCCGGGATGCCGCCGGTGTCGTGGGCGGGCGTCGAGCCGGTGCCGTACGAGGGCATGGCGCCCGTGTCGTACGCCGGCACGGATCCGGTGCCGTACCCCGGCACCGATCCGGTGTCGTACGCGGGTATCGAGCCGGTGTCGTAAGGAGCGGTTCCGGCCGTGTCGTAGCGGGTCGCGGGGGCCGGTGGGGCGAAGGCCTGACCGGGCGGCGGCGGGGAGGGTGTCGGCCATGACTCGGGCCGGAGGGCCGACTCGTCGACGACGGGCAGTTCCTCGGTCATCGGGACCCGCTCGGCGAAGGGGACACCGCCGGACGGCACCACCGGCATGCTGCCCGTGGTGCGGGCCGGTCCCTCGGCGGCCCGGGACACCGCGCGATAGGCGGCGGATATCCCGGTGCCGGGCCCTTCCGAGGGGAGCGGGCCACGCGATGAGGGGATGCCGCCCAGGAAGGACTCGGGGCCGCCGCCGTCGGCTGAAAGCGACGCCGACGGCGTCGCCTCGTACAGCGCGGGTGAGGGCGCGGGAATGCGCGGAGTGTCCTCGAGTGGCGGGGTGAGCGGCTGGCCGAGGGCGGCGGTGAGCGGCGACCCCAGGGGCTGAGCGGACGGCATCCCAAGCGGCTCGTCGGGACCCTCCGGGCGTCGACGCGTGAACTCGCGCTCGAACTCGGCCCCGCTCCCGGAGGTGCCGGGCAGCGGCGAGGTGGAGAGGTTGCGCAGGGATGCCTCGGTGGCTTCGGCCGCCGGTCGGTCTCCTCCCATCAGGCTCACGATGTGCTCCGCCACCTGGCGCTGGGTCTGGCGCGGCAGCAGCCGCAGGGAGACGACACCGACCACCCCGGCGAGCGCCAGGCAGTACATCGTGGTCACCCAGGTGGCGGCGGGGCGACCCGCGTAGAGGCCGTGCACGAGTGCGAAGCACCAGGCCGGGTAGGCCAGCATGTGCAGGGCACGCCAACGCGCCGCGAGCTGGACGTTTCCGGCGAGCGCGCTGCGCGCGGCTCCTGTGGACGCGGCGGCGATCATCAGCAGACCGGCGAGCGAACCGAAGCCGATGAGGGCGGACGTCCCGGTGACACCGAGACCGAACGGTATGAGCGCGCCTATCAGTGACACATGACCGAGCGAAACCTTGACGGCGGCATGAAGGAGCAGGAAACCGAGCGAGGCTGTCGCGGTGCCGCGGTGGAAGCCCTGGGCCAGTAGCCGCTGGCGCGTGTTGAGGAGCAGCCGGTCCGTGGCGAGGAGGCCCCAGGCGACCGAGGCGGACAGCGACACCAGCGAGAGGACACCGGAGGCGAAATCGAGCGCGGCGCGGAAGCTGTCGCTGCCGGTGACGGCGATCACGGGAAGGATGACAAGAGCGGCCACGATCAGTCCGCCCTGCACCTGGCGGCTGAGTCCCGGGTCTTGGCCGGGCGATGAGCGGATCTTGCTACGTGGGTTCATGGGGGCGACTCCGATGGTGCGGGAAAGCGGTCCCGTGGATCGCATGCTAGGTCGAGCCATACCAAGCAGTACGCACTTTGCTCGTTTAATGGTCAGTCCGACCGGCAACTGACTCTGGGGTTGCCCCGGAACAGGTCGATACGCCGAGTAACTCGAGGCCCGAAACCGCCCGCAAGTCGGCAGGAGCGTGGCCGGAATCACGTTTCCGGATGGCGAGATCGCGATCACTGCTGGTGTACAGGTGAACGCTGCGTGTCCGCGGCGGTCGATGCGCTCTCCTGGTGACCTCCACACCGGGTACGCACCCTGCGGTACCCTGACGCCATGCGTGCCGTACGCCGTCTGCTTAGCGGGCCGCGCTGACCAGTCCCGACCGGTGACTCTTCCGGTCGGAGTCGGCGCGGCGTCCCCTCCTGTGTGAGGGGTTCTTTTGTTTGTGGGCACAGCCCGTTCCGGGACCGCCGGCAGAGACGATCGATGGAGCTTTAAGGGATCATGACCGAGACCAACACGGGTGCCGCCGAGGTAGCCGCACCGCACCGCTATACGGCGGCCATGGCCGCCGATATCGAGGCACGCTGGCAGGACTTCTGGGACGCCGACGGCACGTACGAGGCGCCCAACCCGAGCGGGGACCTGGCCGGGGACACGGCCATCGCCGCCCGCCCCAAGAAGTTCATCATGGACATGTTCCCGTACCCCTCGGGTGCGGGTCTGCACGTCGGTCACCCGCTCGGTTACATCGCGACCGACGTCTACGCCCGCCACCAGCGGATGACCGGTCACAACGTCCTGCACACCCTGGGTTTCGACGCCTTCGGTCTGCCCGCCGAGCAGTACGCCGTCCAGACCGGCACGCACCCGCGGGTCTCCACCGAGGCCAACATCGAGAACATGAAGGCCCAGCTGCGCCGTCTGGGCCTGGGCCACGACAAGCGCCGGTCGTTCGCGACGATCGACCCGGACTACTACAAGTGGACCCAGTGGATCTTCACCCAGATCTTCGACTCCTGGTACGACCACGAGTCGAAGAAGGCTCGCCCGATCGCGGACCTGGTGGCGGAGTTCGAGAGCGGCGAGCGCACCACCCCGTCCGGAAGCCCCTGGAGCGAGCTGAGCGCCGTCGAGCGCGCCGAGGCCCTGGGCCAGTACCGCCTGGCGTACGCGTCGAACGCCCCAGTCAACTGGTGCCCCGGTCTCGGCACCGTCCTGGCCAATGAGGAAGTCACCGCCGACGGCCGCTCCGAACGCGGCAACTTCCCCGTGTTCAAGGCCAACCTGCGCCAATGGAACATGCGCATCACCGCCTACGCCGACCGGCTGCTGGACGATCTGGACGCGCTGGACTGGCCCGAGGCCATCAAGCTCCAGCAGCGCAACTGGATCGGCCGCAGTGAGGGGGCCCGCGTCGACTTCGCCGTCGAGGGACACGACGGCGAGCCGGTCACCGTCTTCACCACTCGGCCCGACACCCTGTTCGGCGCTACCTACATGGTGCTGGCGCCCGAGCACGGCCTGATCGACGCGATCCTGCCCGCCGAGTGGCCCCGAGACGTCCCGCAGGATGCCAGGGGGCTGTGGACCGGCGGCGCCGCGACGCCCTCCGAAGCTGTCGCCGCCTACCGCAAGCAGGCCCAGTCCAAGAGCGACGTCGAGCGGCAGACCGAACACAAGGACAAGACGGGTGTCTTCACCGGCGCGTACGCCCTGAACCCCGTCACGGGCAGCCGGATCCCGGTGTTCGTCGCCGACTACGTGCTGATGGGCTACGGCACCGGCGCCATCATGGCCGTCCCCGGCCAGGACGAGCGCGACTGGGAGTTCGCCGAGGCCTTCGGCCTGCCCATCATCCGGACCGTGCAGCCGCCGGACGGCTGGGAGGGCGAGGCCTTCACCGGTCAGGGCCCGGCCGTCAACTCCTCGAACGACGAGATCTCGCTGGACGGCCTGGACGTCAACGAGGCCAAGTCGAAGATCATCACCTGGCTGACCGATCGCGGTATCGGTGAGGGGACCATCAACTTCCGGCTGCGCGACTGGCTGTTCAGCCGCCAGCGCTACTGGGGCGAGCCCTTCCCCATCGTCTATGACGAGGACGGGGTGGCGCATGCGCTGCCCGAGTCGATGCTGCCCCTGGAACTGCCCGAGGTCGACGACTACGCACCGCGGACGTTCGAGCCCGACGACGCCGACACCCAGCCTGAGACCCCGCTGTCGCGGAACGGGGAATGGGTTGATGTCGAGCTGGACCTGGGCCGGGGCGACGGGGCCAGGCGCTACCGCCGCGAGACCAACACGATGCCCAACTGGGCCGGTTCCTGCTGGTACGAGCTGCGCTACCTGGACCCGCACAACGAGCAGCAGCTGGTCGACCCCGCGATCGAGCAGTATTGGATGGGCCCACGCGAAGGTCAGCCACACGGCGGCGTCGACCTGTACGTCGGCGGTGCCGAGCACGCCGTGCTGCACCTGCTGTACGCCCGCTTCTGGTCCAAGGTGCTGTTCGACCTGGGGCATGTCTCGTCCGTCGAGCCGTTCCACAAGCTGTTCAACCAGGGCATGATCCAGGCCTACGTCTACCGGGACAGCCGTGGCTTCCCGGTGGCGGCCGCGGAGGTCGAGGAGCGGGACGGGAAGTTCTTCTTCGCCGGCGAGCCGGTCAAGCGCGAGCTGGGCAAGATGGGCAAGTCCCTGAAGAACGCCGTCACCCCGGACGAGATCGCCGTTGAGTACGGCGCGGACACCCTGCGCCTGTACGAGATGGCGATGGGCCCGCTGGACGTCTCCCGGCCCTGGGACACGCGCGCCGTCGTCGGCCAGTACCGGCTGCTCCAGCGTCTGTGGCGCAATGTCGTGGACGAGGCGACAGGCGAGGTCACCGTCGTGGACGCCGAGCCCGACGAGGCGACGCTGCGCGCGCTGCACAAGGCGATCGACGGTGTCACCCAGGACATGGCCGCCCTGCGCTTCAACACCGCCATCGCCAAGATCACCGAGCTGAACAACCACCTGACCAAGGCGGGCGGCCCCGTGGCGCGGTCGGTCGCGGAGCGGCTGGTCCTGCTGGTCGCCCCGCTGGCCCCGCACATCGCGGAAGAGCTGTGGCACCGCCTGGGGCACAGCGAGTCCGTAGTCCACCAGGACTTCCCGGTCGCCGACCCGGCGTACGCGGTGGACGAGGCGGTCACCTGCGTGGTGCAGATCAAGGGCAAGGTCAAGGCGCGCATCGAGGTCCCGCCGTCGATCACCGACGCGGAGCTGGAAGCCCTGGCAATGGGGCATGAATCCGTGGTCGCGGCCCTGGACGGTGCCGGGATCCGCAAGGTGGTCGTGCGGGCTCCGAAACTGGTGAACATCGTCACCGCGTAGGACCGACTGGGTCCGCCAGGACCCTGGAGTTTCCCCTAAGGGCAGGTTGGGGGTTCCGATGGAACCCCTGGCCTGCCCGCTCCGTTTACCGTGGGAGTACGTACCGCATACGAACCGGAGGGCGTCTCGTGCTGGAAGTCATCGTCATCCTGGCGCTGCTCTTCGTCGCCTTCGTGGCGCTCGGGGTGTATGTGAGTGTGAAGGCGATCGGCGCGGCCAAGAGGGGCGTGGACCGCACCATCAGCCAGGCCAGGCGCACCGTGGAGGACACCACGCTGCGTGCGAGGAGCCTCGGGCAGGTCGGTGTGGCCGGTGAGCTGGCCCAGCTGCGGCTGCGCCTGCGCACTTCGATGAAGGCCACCCAGGACGCGCTGCATGCGGGCGCCGCCGAGGACGCCTCCCTGCAGGAGTCGATCGGGCTCTTCCAGAGGCTGAGCGCGCACGGGCATGAGCTGGACGACCAGCTTCGCCGACTGGAGCGGGAGCCGGACCGGAACCGGGTCACGCGGCAGCTGCCCGAGCTGCGCGAACGCGTGGAACGGATCACGGATTCGGCGGACTCGCTGCGCTGGGCCGCCAGGGATCGAGCTCAGGCGTTCGCCGCGGAGGATCTGGCCACGTTGAGCGCGCAGATCGACGTGGAGGCGGGTGCGCTGCGCGACTGGTCGCGGACGGAACCGGACTGGTCGGCTGTCGACCTGGCCGATACGACCGCGGCCGGGCCGCAGGCGTCCGTGCCCGGCTCGGGGGCGGCGCCACGCCAGGAACGCCAGGGACAGCAGGCCGGCCAGGCGGGTGCGGACGGCGGCGCACGTCCTCCACAGGCACTCACGGGACGGGATCCGAGGCAGCAGCCGTACTCATGGCAGAAGAGCCCGCGTCCGGAGGCGACGAACTGAGGACTGTCCGCACGAAGGGCCTGGGGTAGCGCTCTGGTGACAAACCCCGGCGCACAGCGCGACGCGCCCGCGCGCGGGCAGGGCCGCGTACCTTCCGCCGGAAGGGAGTCGGCGGCACCGGGCGTTCGCAGAGAGCAACGGTGGTCGGGGCGGGGTCGGGCTGCCGTGCGGCGCCCCCTGCGGGTAACCTCCCGCTCATGTCCCGCCATGTCGCGATCGTCACCGATTCCACGGCCTACCTGCCGCCGCAGACGATGGAGCGGCACCACATCACGGCGGTACCGCTGACCGTGGTCCTCGGTGACCAGGCACTCGAGGACGGAACCGAAGTCTCGGCGCGAGCGCTCGCTCTCGCCCTGCAGAAGCGTCGACCGGTGACGACC
Organism: Streptomyces sp. SCSIO 30461; assembly: GCF_037023745.1. Lineage (NCBI taxonomy): Bacteria > Bacillati > Actinomycetota > Actinomycetes > Kitasatosporales > Streptomycetaceae > Streptomyces > Streptomyces sp. SCSIO 30461. The sequence goes on along the minus strand of NZ_CP146101.1, from coordinate 6,533,643 downwards.
TCGCGGCCGAGTCCGGAGACCTTCGCCGCCACCTACCGCGCCACGGCGCAGGCTGGTGCGACCGGAATCGTTTCTCTGCATCTTTCCTCCGAGTTCTCCGGGACCTACGACGCCGCAGTGCTGGCGGCGCGGGACGCCCCCGTCCCGGTGCGCGTGGTGGACACGCGCATGGTGGCGATGGCTCTCGGCTTCTGCGCCCTCGCGGCGGCGGATGCCGTGGACGCGGGCGGCACGCTGGACGAGGCCGTGGCGTCCGTCGAGAAGCGCGCGGCGGCCACGACGGCTCACTTCTACGTCGACACCCTCGAATATCTGCGCCGAGGAGGCCGCATCGGCGCGGCACAGGCGCTGCTCGGCTCGGCGCTGGCCGTGAAGCCGCTGCTCCAGCTCGACGGCGGCAGGATCGAACTCCTGGAGAAGGTCCGCACGGCGTCGAAGGCCATCGCCCGTCTTGAGGAGATCGCGGTCGAACGGGCCGGCGCGGGGCATGTGGACATCGCGGTGCACCACCTCGCCGCGCCGGAGAGGGCGTCGGCGCTCGCGGAGCGGCTTCGGTCGCGGGTGCCGAACCTCGCCGAGCTTCACGTCAGCGAAGTCGGGGCGGTGATCGGTGCACACACCGGACCGGGATTGCTGGGGGCCGTGGTCTCGCCCCGGTAGTTCGCTCGTACGGGTGGCCGAGATATCCACAATGAGTTGTCTTTCCACCGGAATTGGGGCTGTCCGGCGGGGATATGCGGATGTGTCTACCGTCAGGTGGCATGACTCAGCGATCATGTTCCGTGACCAGCGGTCCGGGCCGCGTCCCGGGCTCGGACGGCCGGGTCCGCGGCAGCCGGCACCGGTTGAGCACCCGGCACTCTCCGACGCGCGTGCGGACGGCGCAGTCCGCCACGCCGACCGACGCCGAGGTGCCGAAGCCCCGGTATGCGGCTGCCCTCAGCTCAGCTGAACCGACGGCGGCGGCGTTCATCGGCCCGATGGATGCCCAGGCACCGGTGGCTGCGATGCGCCGGCGAGCGGAGGCGCTGTTCACACGGCCCGAGGTGTCCTCGGGGGAAGCCCAGCCACTCGAAGGCCGGTCATCTCGGACCCGGTCACACGGGGCCCATCCGTCGCAGGGGCCCACCGATGCCGAGCCGACGACAGCAAGGGCCGCGGTCCGGACGGGACGACGCGGGCGGCACACCCCGCGTCAGCGACTGCCGCTGTGGCTCCAGCTCCGATGCGGGCTGGAGCCGAGAGCGTTCGCCGCGCTCGTGATCGTACTCGTGGCCGCGGTGGGCTTCGCCGCCCACCACTTCTGGACCGGACGGCCCCAGACGGTACACGCTCCGGAGCTCGTCGGGGACAGCCGTACCACCCTGGCAGTGCCGCAGAGCATCGAACCCGGGGCGACCTCCGGCATTCCGCGCGCCCCGGGAATCGGCGCGTCGCGGATCGTGGTCGATGTCAGCGGCAAGGTGCACAGACCGGGCGTGCTCCAGCTGCCCGCCGGATCGCGGGTGGCCGACGCGTTGCGTGCGGCGGGCGGCGTGAAGTCCGGTACCGACCTCACCGGGTTGAACAGAGCCCGTTTGCTCATCGACGGCGAGCAAGTGGTCGTCGGCGCGACCCCGCCACCCGGCCTGCCTGCCTCCGGTCAGCCGCGCTTGGCGGCCGGTGGCACTCCGGGCGGCCCCGGCGCCGGGCCGCTCAGTCTGAATTCCGCGACCGTGGAACAGCTCGACGGGTTGCCCGGAGTCGGGCCCGTACTCGCTCGACACATCGTGGACTACCGCATCGAGCACGCCGGCTTCCGCTCCGTGGACGAGCTGCGCGAGGTCAAGGGGATCGGTGACCGCAGGTTCGCAGAGCTGAGCACCCTGGTGCGGCCGTGACGCGCCCCGCCGTGGGGGCAGACCCGGAGCGGGCGGGGCCGGCCGATCTCCGGCTCGTCTTCCCCGCCCTCGCCACCTGGGGAGCCGTGGCCGTCAGCCTCACCGCACGCCCGCCCTGGCCGGGGACCGCGGCCGTGCTGTGCCTCGCTGTGGCGGGACTACTCCTCGTCCCGGCGTGCCTTGCGGCCGTGCGGGCCCGGACGCTGCGGATCTCCGGCATCTCCGGGAATCGGGTCGCGGCGGCCGCCGTGCTGGTGTGCGCTGCGGCGGGGGCCGTTGCGGGCGGCCTGAGCGGGGCCGATCTGTATCGAGGGCCGATTCCGGAGGCCGCGGGACGGTACGACCGGATCACGGCCGAGGTGACGGTCGCAGGTGATCCGCGCACGATCCGCCCCCGAGCGGGGGCGTCCCGTTCGGCGGAACAGACGCTCGCCCTGGATGCGGAGGCCACGACATTCATCGGGCCGGACGGAGCTGCGGTGGCGACGCGAGCCCCGGTACTGGTCATCATCAGACCGGGCGGGTCAGCCGCCCAGTGGCTGGGACTGCTGCCCTCGACCCGGCTGCGGCTGACGGCCCGTGCGGAGCCACCGCACGGCGGCGATGGGAGGTACGCCGCGGTGCTGAGGGTGAGGTCCCCCGGACCGCCCGCGGTCATCGCTCAGCCGTCCGCCGTCCAGCGCACGGCCGGGATGCTGCGCGCCGGGCTCCGCCGGGCGACCGACGGGCTCGGCTCGGACGCCCGCGCGCTGCTCCCCGGACTTGTCGTCGGAGACACCTCGCGGATCGGAACCGAACTGCACGACGCCTTCACGGCCTCGGACCTCACGCACCTTCTGGCCGTTTCAGGAAGCAATCTCACGCTCGTGCTGTGCGTGCTCGTCGGGCCGCCGGGCAGAGCCCTCCTGGCGGAGCGCGGAGGACTGGCTCCACGACTCGGGCTGTCGCTGCGGGCGACGGCTCTGACCGGCGCGCTGCTCACCCTCGGGTTCGTCGTGGTGTGCCGCCCGGAGCCCAGTGTTCTGCGTGCGGCAGTCTGCGGGCTCATCTCACTGCTCGCCATCGGCACCGGTCGCCGACGATCACTGATCCCGGCGCTGGCCGCAGCTGTACTGCTGCTGGTGCTCTACGAGCCGAGGCTCGCCCGCACCTACGGCTTCCTGCTCTCCGTGCTCGCCACAGGGGCACTGCTTACCATCGCCCCCCGCTGGAGTGATGCATTGCGGCGCCGAGGAATGCCGGGGCGGCTCGCCGAGGCCCTGGCCGCCGCCGGCGCGGCACAGCTGCTCTGCGCACCGGTCGCGGCGGTGTTCGCCGCCCGAGTCAGCCTGGTGGCGATCCCCTGCAACCTGCTGGCCGAGCTCGCGGTCGCGCCCGCCACGGTCCTCGGTTTCGCAGCGCTCGCCATGGCTCCGGTGGCCATACCGGTCGCGGAGGGCCTGGCCTGGTGCGCCGGAATGCCCGCCGAGTGGATCGCGGGCGTCGCCCGCGCCGGTGCGTCACTCCCCGGAGCAGAGATCGACTGGCCCGGAGGCTGGCGAGGCGGGCTGCTGCTTGCGGTGGTGGGCGCACTGGCAATCCTGGCCGTCCGTGTGCTGGCGCGCCGCGCCTGGACCCTCGCCGCCTGCGCCCTGCTGATGGTGCTCGTGGTGGTCAGACCCGCCCCGCTGACCAGGGTGGTCACGGGGTGGCCTCCTCCGGGCTGGGCGTTCGCGATGTGCGACGTGGGCCAGGGCGATGCCAGCGTGCTCGCGGCGGGCCGGGGCACGGCCGTGGTCGTGGACGCCGGTCCTGATGCGAAGCTGGCCGACCGGTGCCTGAGCGAGCTGGGCATCACCCGTGTCCCGCTTCTGCTGCTGACGCACTTTCACGCTGACCATGTCGCGGGGCTTGCCGGGGTCATGCGCGGCAGATCTGTCGGCATGGTGCAGACCACGTCCTATGAAGAGCCCGCCGACCAGGCCGCGTTCGTCCGACGCACCGCGGCTCGGGCAGGGGTGCCGCTGGCGCACGCGACACCGGGGGAGCGGCGCAGGCTGGGGCCGCTGGACTGGCGCGTGCTGTGGCCGCCCGCCGCCCCGGGGCCACCACCGGACGGGCCCAACGACGCCAGCGTCGTCTTGTACGTCCGCGCCGCCGACGGCCCCTCGCTGCTCCTTCTCGGAGATCTGGAACCGCCCGCCCAGCGGCGGCTGATACGGGGGCGTCCAGCCATCCCGCCGGTGGATGTCCTCAAGGTGGCCCATCACGGCTCGGCCTTCCAGGAAGGCGGTCTGTCGGCCGGTGTCCGGCCGAGACTCGCGCTCATCAGTTGCGGCAGGGACAACAACTACGGGCACCCCTCGGCCCGCACGATCAGCGCGCTGCGGGCCCACGGTGCCACCGTGCTCCGTACGGACGTGGACGGGGCGATCGCCGTCACCGGCACGGGTGGCGAGCTGCGCGCGGTGCGCCGGGGTGCCGGGTCCTAAGGGCCGTCCAGCCACTGGCCTTCGCGCATGAGCAGCCTGCCCGGTTGCTCGTTCGCTTCGCGCCAGGCCTTCACCACGACAGGAGTGAAACTGATGTACACCCAAGGCTTTCGGCCCCGTGGGTCCCAACCGAGTTTCGCCGCGAATCGGTCGGCAGCCTCCTTCGCGAGATCGCTGCCCTCGACCAGTTCCGCGGTCCCTTCGATGTGCACCACGTCTCGGGTGTGGCCCAAGGCCACCACAGCGCTTGCCCGGAGACTCAGATTGACGGCGGTCGGGTTGGTGCGACGCGTGGCCATCAGCAGCGTGCCCCGATCCCAGATGAACGACAGCGGCACGAGGCAGGCCTCGCCGGATGGTGAGGCCGTGGCGACCCAGGCGTCCTCATCGTGTGCGAGGTGGTTCAGGGCGTCCTGCTTGCGCCGGCTCCGACTGCGTGCCGGATCTGTGCTCGTCATGGCGCACAAGCTAGAAGATCACTGAAAATCTCGGGTTTGGGCCCCGCGGGTGGCCCCGCGGGGCCAGACTGCTGTGTGTGCAGGGGGAATGGGCCGTGGAGACGGTCGGGCCGGATGTGTGGGAGACCTGCCGGGAGCTGATCCCGGCAGGGAGTGTGTTCGCGTTCCTGGCCGAGCACCGCGAGCGGCTGCTGCCGCCGGAGATGTTCGCGGACATGTACCCCTCGGCCAACGGGCGGCCGAGCCTGCCGCCGCAGGTGCTGGCGACGGCGGTGGTGCTGCAGAGCCTGTTCGGGACCTCGGATGTGGAGACCGTGCTGGAGCTGCGGTGCGACCTGCGGTGGAAGGCGGCGTGCGGACTGGGGCTGAACGACACGGCGTTCGACCCGTCGCTGCTGACCTACTTCCGGCGCCGCCTGCAGCGGTCCTCGGATCCGGGGCGGATCTTCACCCGGGTCAAGGAGGTCGTGGCCGCCACCGGCATCCTGCGCGGGAAGCGGCGCCGCGCGCTGGACTCCACGGTGTTCGACGACGCGGTGGCCACCCAGGACACGGTCACCCAGCTGATCTCGGCGATCCGCCGGGTGATCCGCGAGGTCCCCGGCGCCGGCCGCGTCGCCGCCGGGCATTGCACCGCTCACGACTACACCGACCCGGGCAAGCCGAAGATCGCCTGGGACGACGAGCAGGCCCGCGCCGGGTTGGTGGACGCGCTGGTCACGGACGCGCTCAACCTGTTGGGCCGCCTGCCCGAGCAGGAGCTGGGCGAGCGGGCCGCGAACGCGGTCGGCCTGCTGGCGCTGGTCGCGGGCCAGGATGTGGAGCCCGCCGAGGGCTCCGACGGGCGCGACGGGCGCTGGCGCATCACCCAGGGGACCGTCCGCGACCGCGTGGTGTCCACCGTCGATCCCGAGGCCAGGCACATCCACAAGAACCGCACCCGCCACCAGGAAGGCTTCAAGGGCCACGTCGCCGTCGAGCCGGAGACCGGCTTATTCACCGAGGTCGCCCTCGCCGCGGGCTGCGGCCCCGAGAACCACGAGGCGAAGATCGCCGAGGACCTCCTCGCCGCCGAGGACGAGCCGTGCGAGGTGCTCGGCGACTCCGCCTACGGCACCGCCGACCTGCGCGACCACCTCGAACAGCAGGGCCACGACGCCGTCCTCAAACCACCCCCGCTTCGCGCGGCCGTGCCCGGCGGCTTCACCAGCGACGACTTCCACATCGACACCGAGAACGGCCAGGTCACCTGCCCTGCCGGGCACATCGTCCCCCTCGGCAAGCCCCGGAAGACCGGCTTGCGGCAGGCTCAGTTCAAGAAGCTGTGTGCCGGCTGCCCGCTGCGCGAACGCTGCACCACCTCCAAGACCGGCCGCGTCCTGCAAGTCCACCCCCAGCACCAGCGCCTGGCCGACGCCCGTGCCCAGGCCACCGACCCCGCCTGGAAAGACACCTACCGCCGCTGGCGGCCACCCGTCGAACGCGGCATCGCCTGGCTGACCACCAAAGGCAACCGCAGACTGCGCTACCTCGGCACCCTCAAGAACGACACCTGGCTCCGCAACCGAGCCGCCGCCCTCAACCTCCGACGGCTCGTCAACCTCGGCCTCGAAGTGGCCGCCGACGGCACCTGGACCCTGACCCCGGCCACACCGTGAAGCACGGAGGGCGGCCCCGCCACCGGCGGACCGCCCCCACAACAAGATTTTCAGCAGCCTTCTAGGGCGTGTTGCGAAAGTCCCTCCTGACCCGCGGCGTCTGGCACGCACGCTCGCTGCGTTGTCGGAGTCATCCAAGTACGTCCAGTACAAGGATGATCCTCCGCCTTGCGATCGCACGCACCAGACGCCGCAGGCCCCGCCCTGCGGGCGGACGGAGCTACTTTCGCAACACACCCTAGGACCAAGAGCGCATGGCGTACGAGCGGGCGGGTGGCGAGACTGGGGCCATGGACACGACTCAGCCGACACCACCGGAGGCCGTCGACGCCTATCTGCGCCGTATCGGAGCCGCCCGCCCCGAGCGGCTGGACGCCGGAACACTGCGCGAGCTGCAGCACCGGCATCTGCTCGCGGTGCCCTTCGAGAACCTCTCGGTGCATCTGGGCGAGGACATCGTCCTGGAGGACAAGCCCCTTCTGGACAAGGTGGTGGAGGCCCGGCGGGGCGGCTTCTGCTACGAACTCAACGGAGCCTTCGCGGTGTTGCTGAGCGCTTTGGGCTTCGGGGTCGCACTGCTGCAGGCCCGGACATTCGGGAAGGACGGCCGGTTGGGGATCCCATACGACCATCTCACCCTGCGCGTCGAGACCGAGGACGGCACCGGGCCCTGGTTCGCGGATGTCGGGTTCGGCGAGCACAGCCGCTGTCCCCTTCTGGTGGAGGAGCGCGGCGACCAGCCGGACCCGGCAGGCACCTTCCGGGTCGCCGAGGCGCCCGATGGCGACCTGGATGTGCTGCGGGACGGCAAGCCGCAGTTCCGGGTGGACCGGAGGCCGCGTGTACTGACGGACTTTGCAGCCGGTGCCTGGTACCACCGCACCTCACCCGCTTCGCACTTCACCCAGTCACTCGTCTGCTCCCGGCTCACCGAGGACGGGCGGATCACCCTGACCGGCCGAAAGTTGGTGACGACTGTGCACGGCGTGCGCGAGGAGCGGCAGCTCGGTGACGACGCGGAGGTGCTGGCCGCCTACCGGGAGCACTTCGGAGTCGCGCTCCGCCAGGTCCCGCAGGTGGGTGGGCCTGGCTCCCGGTGAGCGGCACAATGTTGCGGTGGACGATGTGAGACATGTGCTGGTGCTGCCCGACCGCGATGCGGCCGAGGAGGTCATCGAGGCCATAGGCGAGCACTTCGGTGTACAGGACGAGCCTCAGCTGGTCAGGGATGCGCTGGCAGGCGAGGACGACGCCGAGGACGCCCAGTGGCTGGTGGTCGTGGAGGACCCTGACGGGCGTCTGGACGCGACTGAGCTGGACGGGTTCGTCGCGGACTGGGACGGCTGGCGCGAGCGGCCGTAGCCTTCGGCACATCGATGCGGCGGTCGCTCAATCGGTGTCGGTGCCCCGTGCGATGCTGGTCGGCGATGGCCACCAGGAAGAACACCAACGACGACCCGCTCGCCCCGGTCACGATCGCCGTGGGCCAGGAGGATCTGCTGCTGGACCGTGCCGTGCGGCAGGTCGTGGCGGCTGCACGAGCGGCCGACGCCGACACCGATGTGCGCGACCTCAGCCCGGACCAGCTCCAGCCGGGCACCCTTGCCGAGCTGACGAGTCCCTCGCTCTTCGCCGAGCGCAAGGTCGTCGTCGTACGCGACGCTCAGGATCTGTCCGCGGACACGATCAAGGACGTCAAGGCGTATCTCGACGGGCCCGTGGAGGAGATCACACTGGTCCTGCTGCACGCGGGCGGGGCCAAGGGGAAGGGGCTGCTCGACGCGGCGCGCAAGGCGGGAGCGCGCGAGGTCGCCTGTCCCAAGACGACCAAGCCGGCAGAGCGGCTGACGTTCGTGCGGACCGAGTTCCGGGTCCTCGGGCGGTCTGCGACGCCCGAAGCCTGCCAGGCGCTGGTCGACGCCATCGGCAGCGATCTGCGCGAGCTTGCCAGCGCGGCGGCCCAGCTGGTGGCGGATGTCGACGGCACGATCGACGAGGCTGTTGTCGGGCGCTATTACACCGGGCGAGCCGAGGCATCCAGCTTCACCGTCGCCGACCGTGCGGTCGAGGGCCGGGCGGCGGAGGCTCTGGAGGCGCTGCGATGGTCGCTGTCGACCGGCGTCGCCCCTGTGCTGATCACCAGCGCGCTCGCGCAGGGAGTGCGGGCGATCGGCAAGTTGTCGTCCGCTCGGGGCGGTCGTCCGGCGGATCTGGCCCGTGAGCTGGGCATGCCCCCCTGGAAGATCGACCGGGTACGTCAGCAGATGCGTGGCTGGACGCCGGATGGAGTGGCGATGGCTCTGCGGGCGGTCGCCGAGGCGGACGCGGGCGTCAAGGGTGGGGGCGACGACCCCGAGTACGCGCTCGAGAAGGCAGTGGTGACGGTAGCCAGAGCGGCACGCTTGCGGCGCTGAGCCGTTGACCGGTCGCCGGTCGCCGGTCGCCGGTCGCCGGTCGCCGGTCGCCGGTCGCCGGTCGCCGGTCGCCGGTCGCCGGACGTGGTACTGCCGCGTGGGCGGCGCGGCCGTCGCCGGTGGCCATGCGTATGCCGCTGGGGCGTGGGCTGCTGTGCCTGCTCGTGCCCCGTGTTTCGGTTCCGCTGCCGATCCTGCCCCTGAGCGGGGTCCGACCGTCGTACCCCGGTTGCCATGACCCGGAAAACCCAGAGCCCCGCCCCTTCCGTCCAGGGAAGGACGAAGAGGCGGGGCCCGTGGTCCGGCCGGTGGGCCGGGAAGTACTGGTCTCGCACCCGCGTGGCGAACGCAGGCCGCGTGCGAGTCCGGGGTGCCGGGTGGGAGCGGATGAGAGAGGGCCCGCTGGATCCGCCCGGCGATCAAGTCTTGGGAGTCGCCTCCCGGGTGTTACGGAGCTCAGCCCTGGAGGGAGGAAACCTTGGAAGCCAGCGCCGACTTCTTGTTGGCGGCGGCGTTCTTGTGGATGACGCCCTTCGAGACAGCCTTGTCCAGCTTGCGGGCCGCCTCGCGGGTGGCCACGGTGGCCTTCTCGACGTCGCCGGAAGCGACAGCCTCGCGGGCCTTGCGGATCGCGGTCTTGAGCGACGACTTGACGGCCTTGTTGCGCAGGCGCGCCTTCTCGTTGGTCTTGTTCCGCTTGATCTGGGACTTGATGTTCGCCACGAAAGAGCCTTTTCAGGTTCGATGATTTTCCAAGACGTGCTCGCAGCTGAGAGGGCATGCGAGACACAGCTGCCCAGGCTACCAGCCGTGGTCCGGGCGGCCCAAACCGGGCCCAGGGCCCCGGGCGTGGGACCATGGAGGCTGCGTATCGATCCGACACGACCCGAGACGAGCGCTCGGCGCTCAAGAATCAGGACCCTGCGTGCCCGCGACCCCCAGCCATGTGCCCGAGCCGAGCCGTACCGACCCGGCACTGATCCGCAACTTCTGCATCATCGCGCACATCGACCATGGCAAGTCCACCCTTGCCGACCGGATGCTCCAGCTCACCGGTGTGGTCGAGCAGCGGCAGATGCGCGCTCAGTACCTCGACCGGATGGATATCGAGCGCGAGCGCGGCATCACGATCAAGTCCCAGGCGGTGCGTCTGCCGTGGGCACCCACGACGGGCGATGGCCAGGGCAAGACCCACATCCTCAACATGATCGACACCCCGGGCCACGTGGACTTCACCTACGAGGTGTCCCGCTCGCTGGCCGCCTGCGAGGGCACGCTCCTGTTGGTGGACGCCGCCCAGGGCATCGAGGCGCAGACCCTCGCGAACCTCTACCTCGCGATGGAGAACGACCTCACCATCGTGCCGGTCCTCAACAAGATCGACCTGCCGGCCGCGCAGCCCGAGAAGTTCGCCGAGGAGCTGGCGAACCTCATCGGCTGCGACCCGACCGACGTGCTGAGGGTGTCGGCGAAGACCGGTGTCGGGGTGGACGCCCTGCTGGACCGGGTCGTCCAGGACGTCCCGCCGCCCGTCGGGGTCGCGGACGCCCCTGCCCGCGCGATGATCTTCGACTCCGTCTACGACTCCTACCGGGGTGTCGTCACCTATGTACGAGTCGTCGACGGACAGCTCAGCAAGCGCGAGCGCATCCGGATGATGTCCACCGGCGCCACCCATGAGCTCCTGGAGATCGGCACCAACTCGCCCGAGATGCTCGCCGCCGACGGCCTGGGCGTCGGTGAGGTCGGCTATCTGATCACCGGCGTGAAGGATGTCCGCCAGTCCAAGGTGGGTGACACGATCACCCAGCAGGTCAAGGGCGCCACCGAACCGCTCGGTGGTTACAAGGACCCCAAGCCGATGGTGTTCTCCGGCCTCTACCCGCTGGACGGTTCGGACTACCCCGAGCTGCGTGACGCCCTCGACAAGCTCCAGCTCAACGACGCCGCACTGGTCTACGAGCCGGAGACCTCCGCGGCCCTGGGCTTCGGTTTCCGTGTCGGCTTCCTCGGTCTGCTGCACCTCGACGTGATCCGCGAGCGGCTGGAGCGCGAGTTCGGCCTCGACCTGATCGCGACCGCGCCGAACGTGGTCTACCGCGTGGTCATGGAGGACGGCAGCGAGCACACCGTCACCAACCCGAGCGAGTTCCCCGAGGGCAAGATCGACGAGGTCTTCGAACCGGTCGTACGGGCCACGATCCTCGCGCCGAGTGAGTTCATCGGCTCGATCATGGAGCTCTGCCAGAACCGCCGCGGTGTGCTGCTCGGCATGGACTACCTCTCCGAGGACCGTGTCGAGATCCGCTACACCCTCCCGCTCGCCGAGATCGTCTTCGACTTCTTCGACCAGCTGAAGTCCAAGACCCGCGGCTACGCCTCCCTGGACTACGAGCCCACCGGCGAGCAGAACGCCTCGCTTGTCAAGGTCGACATCCTGCTGCACGGCGACAAGGTCGATGCCTTCTCGGCGATCACCCACAAGGACCAGGCGTACGCCTACGGCGTCCGACTCGTGGCCAAGCTCAAGGAGCTCATCCCGCGGCAGGCATTCGAGGTCCCGGTCCAGGCCGCGATCGGCTCCCGGGTGATCGCCCGTGAGACCATTCGCGCCATCCGCAAGGACGTCCTCGCCAAGTGCTACGGCGGTGACATCTCCCGTAAGCGGAAGCTGCTGGAGAAGCAGAAGGAAGGCAAGAAGCGGATGAAGATGGTCGGCTCCGTGGAAGTGCCCCAGGAGGCCTTCATCGCGGTGCTCTCCAGTGACGACTCCGGGGGCGGCAGGGCGAAGAAGTAGGATCCGCCCGCGCGGGTGCTGGGGGAGTCGCTTCGGCCGCTTCGCGGTTGTGCGGCGAGCGCTTCCGAGGCGGCTCGCGGGCGGCTGAAGGACGGCTCGCAATCGGTACCGGAATAGCCCGGAAGAACCAAGCACCTCTGTTCGCCTGAACCGCCCCACAGGTCCCTGTGTCCACCGGCACGGGGGCCTGTTCGTTATGAAGCGGCAGCCTGCTCCCCCTTACGTGGGGGAGCCGTGGCACTTACCCTGACAATCGCCCGGCGGGTTACTCGCGAGTTAAACAATCGTGTCCCGTCGCGCAATCAGCCAGTCATGCAGCAACGCCGCAGCAGCAGGCCCGGAGGATGTCGTGACCGACGCACAGACCCTGATCGAGAACCGACCGCCATCCGTGGCGACTCTCTTCGTCCAGCGGGTGGCGGCCACTCCCGAAGCGGAGGCGTACCGGTACCCGGTGCCCGCGGCCTCCGGACAGGGTCCCGATGACTGGAAGTCGCTCAGCTGGAGCGACGCCGCCGAGCGGGTGTATGCGATCGCCGCGGGCCTGGTCGACCTGGGCGTGCAGCCGGAGGAGCGGATCGCGCTCGCCTCCGCCACCCGTGTCGAGTGGATCCTCGCCGACCTCGGCATCCTCTGCGCAGGCGCCGCCACCACGACCGTCTACCCGCAGACGAACGCCGAGGAGTCCGCTTACATCCTCGCCGACTCCGAGAGCCGTGTGCTGGTCGCCGAGGACGCGGAGCAACTGGCCAAGGCCCGCGAGCGGCGCGCCGAGCTGCCGAACCTGAAGCATGTCGTGGTGATCGACCCCACGGGCGTCGAGCCGTCGGACGAGGACCCGGAAGGCTGGGTCGTCTCCCTCGCGGATCTGGAGGAGCGCGGCAACCGGTACCTCGCCACGCACCCGAGCGCGGTCAAGGAGCGGGTCGAGGCGATCACCGCCGAGCAGCTCGCCACCCTCATCTACACCTCGGGCACCACCGGCCGCCCGAAGGGTGTCCGGCTGCCGCACGACAACTGGTCCTACATGGCCAAGGCCATCGCCTCCACCGGTCTGCTCACCAAGGACGACGTCCAGTACCTGTGGCTGCCGCTGGCCCATGTCTTCGGCAAGGTGCTGATCTCCGGCCAGATCGAGCTCGGGCACGTGACCGCAGTCGACGGCCGGGTCGACAAGATCATCGAAAATCTGCCGGTGGTCCAGCCGACCTACATGGCGGCCGTGCCCCGGATCTTCGAGAAGGTCTACAACGGCGTCGCCGCCAAGGCCCGCGCGGGTGGTGCGGCCAAGTACAAGATCTTCCAGTGGGCCGCGGGCGTGTCCCGCGCCTACGCCAAGGAGAGCCAGGACACTTTCCGCCGCACCGGAAAGGCCTCCGCCTCCCTCGGTCTCACGGCCAAGCACAAGGTCGCCGACGCCCTGGTCTACGCCAAGCTCCGCGAGGCGTTCGGCGGACGGCTGCGCGCCGCGGTCTCCGGCTCGGCCGCGCTCTCGCCCGAGATCGGCTTCTTCTTCGCCGGTGCGGGCATCCATATCCTGGAGGGCTACGGACTCACCGAGTCCAGCGCCGCCTCCTTCATCAACCCGGCCGAGGCCTACCGCACCGGTACGGTCGGCAAGCCGCTGACGGGCACTGAGGTCCGGATCGCCGACGATGGCGAGATCCTGCTGCGCGGCCCCGGCATCATGCAGGGCTACCACGGGCTTCCGGAGAAGACCGCCGAGGTCCTGGAGGCGGACGGCTGGTTCCACACCGGCGACATCGGCGAACTCTCGCCCGACGGCTATCTGCGGATCACCGACCGCAAGAAGGACCTCATCAAGACCTCCGGCGGCAAGTACATCGCCCCGGCCGAGGTGGAGGGCCAGTTCAAGGCGGTCTGCCCGTTCGTCTCCAACATCCTGGTCCACGGCGCCGACCGGAACTTCTGCACCGCCCTCATCGCTCTGGACGAGCCCGCGATCCTCGGTTGGGCCAAGGAAAACGGTCTCGACGGCAAGTCCTACGCCGAGGTCGTCGCCGCCCCGGGGACCGTGCAGTTCATCGAGGGCTACGTGAAGCGTCTCAACGAGGGCCTCCAGCGCTGGCAGACCATCAAGAAGTTCCGTCTGCTGCCCCGCGACCTCGATGTGGAGCACGGTGAGCTGACGCCGAGCCTGAAGCTGAAGCGGCCCGTCGTGGAGCGCGAGTACAAGGACCTCATCGAATCGATGTACGACGGTTCGCGAGAGGCGTAGCAGTCCACCAGCGGGGCCCGGCGGCTCCGGTACGGTCACCGCGGGCGCGGCGAGGGGCATTTCCTCGTCGCGCCCGCGCCGTTTCTCTCCCGCTCCGGAACGCGGAATTCCTTCATCCGGGTGTGCTCATATCGAGCACTTCGATGACTCCGTGCTTATGGACGAGTCCGGTCTGTCACCCTGTCGTTGTCGTCAGTCGTTCACATGGCAGCGCACGGCAGTACACGTCGGCGCTTGCCGGCGCAGGGCAACACGGAGCCGGACAGGAGCCGAGTGTGGGGTCCGTACCGACACAGCAGGACACCGCGGCAGCCGCGGCGACCGCCGCCCGGCGGTCAAGGCACCTCCTCGCACAGCGCGGCGGCGTACGTGCCGCGGCGCGCACCAGCCTGCCCGCGAACCCGGCAGCGGCCTCGGCCGCACGGCGGTTCGTGGGCGCGGCACTGGCAGAGTGGACCCGGCTCGGGACGGTTCCCGTGCGCGGCGCAGACCGGTTGGCCGAGGACACCGCGCTGGTCGTCAGCGAACTCGTGACCAACGCCGTGGTGCACGCCGGGACCACCGTGGAGGTGCTGGTACGCCTGGACGCGTCGACCGATGACGATCCGCCGTGTCTCGTCGTCGAGGTCGGGGACCAGCACCCGGCCCGGACGGTACGCGGACACGCCGCCGACCCGGGGCCCGAGCCGGACGCGGCGGCGGACCAGCACGAGTACGGCCGCGGGCTGCGCCTGGTGTCCGCGCTGAGCGGGTCCTGGGGGATCACGTACCGCACCGGCCGCAAGGCGGTGTGGGCGAAGCTGCCGCTCGGCGGTGTCGACCTCCCCCTGAGCGCCCCGGCCGGGACGACGGTCTTCCAGCACGGTGTCCAGGGGGTGCCAGGCGGCCAAGGGGGCTACGGGGTCGCCAGGGGTCTCCCTGAGAGCCCACCGCCGCCCCGCACCCCGCCGGGGCAGGGCGACGACCACCCCGGCTGGACCGGGCGTGGAGCACTGACCTTCCTCGCCGAGGCGTCCGATCTGCTCGCCGGCCAGCTGGACGAGGACATGGTCGCCGCGCTCACCGGGCAGCTGCTGGTGCCTCGGTTCGCCGACTGGTGCGCCGTGTGGCTGGACGGCGAGGCCGGTCCGGTACCCCGGCTCGCCAAGGTCTGGCACGCCGACGAGTCCCGGATCGAGGGTCTGCGTGCGGCGCTGCTCAAGGACCCGCCCCGGCTGCCGCGTGAGGCCGGGTCCACCGCCGTGGCGGTCCCCGTGGCATGGCCGCACCCGGAGACACCCGAAAGCGGCCCGGGGACGGACGCCCCGGGCGGCACCGCCATGGCCCTGCGGCTGGCCGCCGGGGCCCGGCCGCTCGGCACCCTGGTGCTCGCCCGTGAGGGCGTGCACCAGGGTGCCCTCACGGGCGAGCAGCACGAGGCGGGTGCCTGCGCGGGCATCCCCGACCAGGCGACCGCGCTGATCGAGGACTTCGCCCGCCGGGTGGGACTCGCCGTCGGAGCCGCCCGCGCCTATACCCGCCAGGCCACCATCAGTCGGGTGCTCCAGCGCGGGCTGCTCCCCGCCCAGGTCGCCCAGATCCCGGGGGTCGACAGCTCACTCGTGTACGAGCCCAGCGGCGATGGCCTCGCGGGCGGCGACTTCTACGACATCTTCCCGGCCGGGAAGGGCGGTCGCTGGTGCTTCATGCTCGGCGATGTCCAGGGCAGCGGCCCCGAAGCCGCCGTCGTCACCGGTCTCGCCCGTCCCTGGCTGCGGCTGCTCGCCCGCGAGGGCTACCAGGTCGGCCAGGTGCTCGACCGCCTCAACGACCTGCTGCTCGACGACGCCATGGAGGCGGCGGAGGCGGCGGCGCTCATGGCGGTGGCCCCGGGCGGCCCGGTTCCCGACGGCCCCCAGTCGCGGTTCCTGTCGCTGCTGTACGGGGAGCTCGCACCGCTGTCGGTCGGCGGGGTCAGCTGCACCCTGGCCTGCGCGGGCCACCCGCTCCCGCTCCTGCTGCGCCCGGACGGCACGGTACGCCCGGCAGGCGCCTCCCAGTTGCTCCTGGGCGTGGTCGGAGACGCGGAGTACGACAGTCAGACCTTCGTGCTGGAGCCCGGCGACACCCTGCTCTGCGTCACCGACGGGGTCACGGAGCGGCGCTCCGGCTCCCGGATGTTCGACGACTCCGACGGTCTGGCCCGGGCGCTGGCCGAGTGCGCCGGTCTGAGCGCCCAAGGAGTCGCGGACCGCATAAGGCTGGCCGTGCACACCTTCGCGGAGACCCCGCCCGGCGACGATCTGGCTCTGCTGGTGCTCCAGGCACGCTGACCGCACCTACCCGGCCTCGCCCAAGCACCGCCGGGTCCCGCCTGGCCCGGCACCGTCCCCGCCCAGCGCCGCCGGGTCCGGACAGCGTCTCCCCGGCGGTGCGTCCGGGTGCACTCCACGGGTGGCGGACAATGGTCTCCATGCCTTCCGTACTGCCCGATGGTGAGCCCATGCCCGCGGACGGGTCGCTGCCGCCGCACGCCCGCACGGGCGCCGGCGACCGGCCCCTCGGGTTCTATCTGCACGTCCCGTACTGCGCCACCCGCTGCGGCTACTGCGACTTCAACACCTACACCGCGAGCGAGCTGCGCGGCAGCGGAGGCGTGCTGGCCTCCCGCGACAACTACGCCGACACCCTGGCCGACGAGGTCCGGCTCGCCCGCAAGGTGCTCGGCGACGACCCCCGCCCGGTACGTACTGTCTTCGTCGGCGGCGGTACGCCGACCCTGCTCCCCGCCGCCGACCTGGTGCGAATGCTCGGGTCGGTGCGCGAGGAGTTCGGCCTGGCCGATGACGCCGAGATCACCACGGAGGCCAACCCGGAGTCCGTGGACCCCGCCTATCTCGCGGAGCTCCGGGCCGGCGGCTTCAACCGGGTGTCCTTCGGGATGCAGAGCGCCCGGCAGCATGTGCTGAAGGTCCTGGACCGCACCCACACGCCCGGACGCCCCGAGGCCTGTGTCGCCGAGGCACGCGCGGCCGGCTTCGAGCACGTCAACCTCGATCTGATCTACGGCACCCCGGGGGAGACCGACGACGACTGGAGGGCCTCTCTGGACGCCGCGATCGGCGCCGGTCCCGACCACATCAGCGCCTACGCCCTGATCGTCGAGGAGGGCACCCAGCTCGCCCGCCGGATTCGCCGCGGCGAGGTGCCCATGACCGACGACGACGTGCACGCCGACCGCTACCTCATCGCCGATGAGGTGCTGTCCGGGGCGGGCTTCGACTGGTACGAGGTCTCGAACTGGGCCACGTCCGCGGCCGGGCGCTGCCTGCACAACGAGCTGTACTGGCGCGGCGCCGACTGGTGGGGCGCGGGACCCGGCGCGCACAGCCACGTGGGCGGCGTGCGCTGGTGGAACGTGAAGCACCCCGGTGCCTACGCGACGGCCATCGCCGATGGCCGCTCACCCGGCGCGGGACGGGAGATCCTGCCGGACGAGGACCGCAGGGTCGAGCGTGTCCTGCTGGAGCTGCGACTGCGCGAAGGCTGCCCGCTGGACCTGCTGCGCCCCGACGGCCTTGCGGCGGCGGGCCGTGCCCTGGCGGACGGGCTGCTCGAACCCGGGCCGTACGAGCGGGGACGGGCGGTGCTGACGTTGCGCGGGCGGCTGCTCGCGGACGCGGTGGTCCGAGACCTCGTCGACTGAACGGGCCGAACGGTCCGAATGGCCGACGCTCCGCTCCCCGGCCCTTGCGGGCACCCCGGCGACACCTCGGCCCGCGTGGGGCCGGACGGGGCCCGTTCTCGGCCCACCGCCGTCGGGAAGCCGGCCCACCGCCGTCGGAAAGTCAGTCCACCGCCGTCACGAAGTCGATCAGCTCCTCCACCCGTCCCAGCAGCGCGGGCTCCAGATCCCGGTAGCTGCCCACCTTCGACAGGATGTGCTGCCAGGCCGCCCCCGTGTTCTCCGGCCACCCCAGGGCCCGGCACACCCCGGTCTTCCAGTCCTGCCCGCGCGGTACGGAAGGCCAGCCCGAGATGCCAACCGAGGAAGGCTTCACCGCCTCCCAGACGTCGATGTACGGATGCCCGACCACCAGCAGATGCGGGTCGCATACGGACGCGGCGATACGGGACTCCTTGGAGCCCGGCACCAGATGGTCCACGAGCACCCCGAGCCGTGCGTCCGGCCCCGGCGCGAAGTCCGCCACGATCGCCGGGAGGTCGTCGACGCCTTCCAGGTACTCGACGACCACGCCCTCGACGCGCAGGTCGTCGCCCCAGACCTTCTCGACCAGTTCCGCGTCGTGCCGCCCCTCCACATAGATCCGCCCCGCCCTTGCCACCCGAGCCCGTGCCCCGGGGACGGCGAGGGAGCCCGATGCCGTGCGGGTGGGCCGTACCGGGGCGTCCGAAGGCGGCCTGACCAGCGTGACCGCCTTGCCCTCCAGCAGGAAACCGCGCGGCTCCATAGGGAACACCCGGTGCTTGCCGAAGCGGTCCTCCAGCGTCACCGTGCCGGCTTCACAGCGGATCACCGCGCCGCAGAAGCCCGTTCCGGCCTCCTCCACGACCAGGTCGCGTTCGGCGGGGACCTCGGGCACCGGGGTGGACCTTTTCCAAGGGGGCGTCAGATCAGGGCTGTAGCTGCGCATTGGGCAGACGCTACCGGCTCGGCGGCGCGCCGGACCGGGACACCGGTTCAGGACACCCCGAACCGCCGGGCCAGCCGGTCCCGTTGCGCGCGTACGAAAGCCGCGTCCACGACCGCCCCGTGCCCGGGCACGTACAGCGCGTCGTCCCCGCCCAGCGCCAGCAGCCGGTCGAGCGCCGCGGGCCACTGCGCGGTGACGGCGTCCGAGCCTGCCTGGGGCTCTCCCGACTCCTCGACCAGGTCACCGCAGAGCACGACCTCGGGGCCGCCCGCAGTGTCCGGAACCAGCACCACCAGGTCATGGCCGCTGTGACCGGGCCCCACGTTCGCCAGCAGGACTTGGCGTCCACCGAGGTCCAGCGTCCACTCGCCGCTGACCACGTGCCGCGGAGCCACCAGCGCGTCAGCCGCTTCGGCGGCGTCGTCCGGTGTCACACCCTGGCGGACGGCGTCCTCGCGCAGCCCCTCCCGCTGGTGTGCCGTTCCCATGAGCTGGTCCAGCCCCACCGCGCCATACACCCGCGCTCCGGAGAACGCCGCCGTACCGAATACATGGTCGAAGTGCGGATGGCTTAGCGCGATATGCGTCACACGCCGCCCGCCCAGCAGCGACTCGATCTGGGTCCGCAGCTCGCCGCCCTCGCGGAGCGAGCTGCCCGTGTCGTACAGGAGTACGGCGTCATCTCCGGCCACCACTGCCGCGGTGGCGTCCCATACGGGCAGCCGCCGCCGCCCTGCCCCTGCGCCGATGCGCTCCCAGCCGAAGTCTTCCCAACTGACGTCCATGAGGCGACGCTATCCACGTACGGTGAGGAAACCCCAGCGAAAAGCCTGATGGCGTCCGTGACGCGTTCGCCGCCGGTCGCCCTTGCTCGGGGTGTACCCCACGGCCGTACACTGGCCGGGGGGCCCTTGGCACTCCACCGTGTTGAGTGCCAGATCACACCGACCGAACCGCCTATGAACCGCAGCTGGAGGTGCGCACGATGCTCAGCGAACGCAGGCTCGAGGTGCTGCGTGCCATCGTCCAGGACTATGTCGGCACCGAGGAGCCGGTCGGTTCCAAGGCGCTCACCGAGCGTCACAAGCTGGGTGTGTCGCCCGCCACCGTGCGCAATGACATGGCCGTGCTGGAGGACGAGGGCTATATCGCCCAGCCGCACACCAGCGCCGGCCGGATCCCCACGGACAAGGGCTACCGCCTGTTCGTGGACAAGCTCGCGGGCGTCAAGCCCCTGTCGTCCCCCGAAAGGCGGGCGATCCAGAACTTCCTTGACGGCGCCGTCGATCTCGACGACGTGGTGGCGCGCACGGTGCGGCTGCTGGCGCAGCTGACCCGGCAGGTCGCCGTCGTCCAGTACCCGTCCCTCACCCGTTCCACGGTGCGGCATGTGGAGCTGCTGGCCCTCGCCCCTGCCCGGCTGATGCTGGTGCTGATCACCGACACCGGGCGGGTCGAGCAGCGCCATGTGGACTGCCCGGCGCCGTTCTCCGAGACCTCGCTCGCCGATCTGCGGGCCCGGCTGAACAGCAGGGTTGTCGGCCGCCGTTTCACCGACGTGCCGCAGCTCGTGCAGGACCTCCCGGAATCCTTCGAACCGGAGGACCGCGGCGCGGTCTCGACGGTGCTCTCGACGCTGCTCGAAACCCTCGTGGAGGAGACCGAGGAGCGCCTGATGATCGGCGGCACCGCCAATCTGACCCGCTTCGGGCACGACTTCCCGCTCACCATCCGGCCCGTCCTGGAGGCGCTGGAGGAGCAGGTCGTGCTGCTCAAGCTGCTCGGTGAGGCGAAGGACTCCGCCATGACGGTCCGGATCGGGCATGAGATCGCCCACGAGGGACTCAACTCCACGTCCGTGGTCGCCGTCGGCTACGGTTCGGGCGACGAAGCCGTCGCAAAACTCGGCGTGGTCGGACCGACCCGCATGGATTACCCCGGAACGATGGGAGCGGTACGCGCAGTGGCACGTTACGTAGGACAGATCCTGGCGGAGTCGTAAATGGCCACGGACTACTACGCCGTACTCGGCGTGCGCCGCGACGCATCCCAGGACGAGATCAAGAAGGCCTTCCGGCGGCTGGCGCGGGAACTCCATCCGGATGTGAACCCGGACCCGAAGACGCAGGAGCGCTTCAAGGAGATCAACGCCGCCTACGAGGTGCTGTCGGACCCGCAGAAGAAGCAGGTCTACGACCTCGGCGGAGACCCCCTGTCCAGCTCGGGCGGTGGTGCCGGAGGCTTCGGCGCGGGCGGCTTCGGCAACTTCTCGGACATCATGGACGCCTTCTTCGGTACCGCGTCCCAGCGCGGTCCCCGCTCGCGCACCCGGCGCGGCCAGGACGCGATGATCCGGCTGGAGGTCGAGCTCAGCGAGTCGGCCTTCGGCACGACGAAGGACATCCAGGTCGACACCGCCGTCGTGTGCAACACCTGCACCGGCGAGGGCGCGGCCCCCGGCACCTCGGCGCAGACCTGTGACATGTGCCGTGGCCGCGGCGAGGTCTCGCAGGTCACCCGTTCCTTCCTCGGCCAGGTCATGACCTCTCGCCCGTGCCCGCAGTGCCAGGGCTTCGGCACCGTGGTGCCGACCCCGTGCCCGGAGTGCGCGGGCGACGGACGGGTGCGCTCGCGCCGCACGATGAAGGTCAAGATCCCGGCCGGTGTGGACAACGGCACGCGGATCCAGCTCGCGGGCGAAGGCGAGGTCGGCCCCGGCGGCGGCCCGGCCGGCGACCTGTACGTGGAGATTCACGAGCTGCCTCACGCGATGTTCCAGCGGCGCGGCGACGACCTGCACTGCACGGTGACCATCCCGATGACCGCAGGCGCCCTCGGCACCAAGGTGCCGCTGGAGACCCTGGACGGGATGGAGGAGGTCGACATCCGGCCCGGCACCCAGTCAGGGCAGTCGATCCCGCTGCACGGCCGTGGTGTGACGCATCTGCGCGGCGGCGGACGCGGTGACCTCATCGTCCATGTCGAGGTGCAGACCCCGTCGAAGCTGGACCCGGAGCAGGAGAGGCTGCTGCGAGAGCTGGCGAAGCTGCGCGGTGAGGAGCGGCCGATGGGTCAGTTCCAGCCGGGCCAGCAGGGGTTGTTCTCCCGGCTGAAGGACGCGTTCAACGGCCGCTGACGCCGCCGGCTGGGGGTCCTCGCAGTCGAGGGCCCCCTGCTGCACGGGCGCTGGATCCGGCAGGATTCGGCCGGAGCACCGGGACATGGCACCATGCGGGCATGTCCTCCGTGCCGTCCGCGCTTTCTGTGCCGACTGAGCCGTATGCACTGTCCGGTCTCTGCCGCTATCCGATCGTGCAGGCCCCCATGGCGGGCGGCGCTTCGGGTCCTGAGCTCGCGGCAGCCGTGTCCGAGGCCGGTGGGCTGGGTTTCCTCGCCGCCGGTTACAAGACGGCGGACGGCATGTACCAGGAGATCAAGCAGCTGCGCGCGCTCACCAGGCAGCCCTTCGGGGTCAATGTGTTCATACCGCACCCGGCGCACGCCGATCCGGCCGCCGTCGATGTCTACCAGCAGCAACTCGCGGGCGAGAAGGCCTGGTACGAGACACCCCTCGGCGACCCGGACTCCGGACGGGACGACGGCTACGAGGCCAAGTTGGCGATCCTGCGCGACGACCCGGTGCCCCTGGTGTCCTTCACCTTCGGCTGCCCAGGCAAGGCGATCGTCGCGGCGCTCAGACGCGCCGGGACCCGCACCGTCGTCACGGTGACCTCGGTCGACGAGGCGCAGGCCGCACGGCTCGCAGGGGCCGACGCACTCTGCGCGCAGGGCATCGAAGCCGGCGGCCACCGGGCCACGCATCGCGACGATCCCGCACTCGACGGTTCCGGCACCGGACTGCTCACACTGATCGCGCGGCTCCGCGAGACCGTGCCGATGCCGCTGATCGCGGCCGGCGGGCTGATGCGCGGCAGCCAGATCGCCGCGGTGCTGGCGGCGGGAGCCGAAGCCGCCCAGCTCGGTACCGCGTTCCTGGTCTGCCCGGAGTCCGGTGCGCACCCGCTGCACAAGGAGGCCATGACCAGTCCGGTGTTCACCAGGACCGCGCTGACCCGTGCCTTCACGGGCCGACCCGCGCGGGCGCTGGTGAACCGGTTCGTCAGCGAGCACGGAGCGTACGCCCCCGCCGCCTACCCCGAGGTGCACCACATCACCGCCGGCCTTCGCAAGGCCGCGGCGAAGGCGGGTGACCCGCAGGGCATGGCCCTCTGGGCCGGCCAGGGCCACCGGCTGGCCCGTGAACTGCCCGCCGCCCGACTCACCGAGTTGCTCGCCGCCGAAACGGCCGCCGCGAGCGCCTCCCTTACCCTGAGGAACCCCTCATGACCGCTCCCGTGTTCCTCGTGGACCAGGTGTACGCAGGCACCGTCACCGTCGACGGCCCCGAGGGCCGCCACGCTGTGTCCGTACGCCGCCTTCGCGTCGGCGAGGAGGTCGTACTCACCGACGGCCGGGGTAGCGGCGGATACGGCACCGTCACCGCCGTCGAGGGCAAGGACCGGCTGGAGGTCGCCATCACGGAGGTGCGCACGGAGGTGGCTCCCGTGCCGCGCATCACCGTCGTCCAGGCCCTGCCCAAGGGCGATCGCGGCGAACTCGCCGTCGAGACCATGACGGAGACCGGTGTGGACGCCGTCGTGCCGTGGGCGGCGGCTCGCTGCATCACCCAGTGGAAGGGCGAGCGCGGCGCCAAGGCCCTCGCCAAGTGGCGCGCCACGGCGCGCGAGGCGGGCAAGCAGTCCCGGCGCCTGCTGTTCCCCGAGGTCACGGAGACCGCGACGACCCGTCAGGTGGCGGCGCTGCTCGCCGGAGCGGACTTCGCTGCCGTGCTCCACGAGGAGGGCGCCGAGCCGCTCGCCACGGCCGAACTCCCCGTGAGCGGGGACATCGTGCTGGTCGTCGGGCCCGAAGGAGGTGTATCCCCGCAGGAGCTGGCGGTTTTCGCGGAAGCGGGCGCGAAGCCCTACCGCCTCGGCCGCAGCGTGCTGCGCACGTCGACGGCGGGCACGGCCGCGTCCGCCTTGCTACTGGGGCGCACCGGCCGCTGGTCCTGACCCGGCGGACGCTGCGGACGGGTCGGTCCCGACGGACGTGTCGCCGTTCCGGTCGGGTGCGCCGTCGGTCCCGACGGGTGCACGAGCATGTCGTAGATCGCCCACCCGTCGACCTCGGCCGGGGCATCGACCCCGGCCGCCAGCGCCGCGTCCAGGAACCGCCGCACCACTCCCGGCTCATTGAGGTTCAGCGCCTCGCCCTTGCTGCGCGCGACCAGTCCGTCGTGCCAGTAGGCACCGGACACGATCAGCTGCGGCCCTTCCTCGAACACCATACGCAGCCGGGACCCCGTCCCCTCACGGGACAGCGACAGTATCTGGCGGCAGACCCCGTCGGGTTGCTCGAGAGGCCCTGGTCCTGTCCCGGGCGACGGGGCGAGCGCGGCGGATGGGCGGGGGAACCCCATCCGCCGCTCCGGGGATAGCATGCGCACATACTGATCACCGGAGTCGGGAAGGGGCCGGGCCATGGCGGGAGAACCGCAAGCCGACTGCCTGTTCTGCAAGATCGTCGCGGGGGACGTGCCCGCCACCGTCGTCCGTGAGACGGAGACGACCGTCGCCTTCCGCGACATCAACCCCCAGGCGCCCACCCATGTGCTGGTGATCCCCCGGGCGCACTACCCGGACGCCGGCACCCTGGCCGCCGCCCAGCCCGCCGTCGCCGCCGACATACTGCGGGAGGCGGCCCAGGTCGCTGCCGACGAGAAGGTCGACACGACCGGATTCCGTGTCGTCTTCAACACCGGCTCCGGCGCCGGGCAGACCGTTTTCCACGCGCACGCGCACGTACTGGGCGGCCGTGGACTCAACTGGCCTCCCGGCTAGCCGGCGAGACGCGGAGCCACCCGTGTCCGTACGCGAACTGGTCGTCCTCGGCACTGCCAGCCAGGTCCCCACCCGGCACCGCAACCACAACGGCTATCTGCTCCGCTGGGACGGCGAAGGCATCCTCTTCGACCCGGGTGAGGGCACGCAGCGGCAGATGCTGCGCGCCGGGGTCGCCGCGCACGACATCAACCGGATCTGCGTCACACACTTCCACGGCGACCACTCACTCGGCCTCGCCGGAGTGATCCAGCGCGTCAACCTGGACCAGGTCCCGCACCCGGTCACCGCGCACTATCCGGCAAGCGGGCAGCGCTTCTTCGAACGGCTCAGGTACGCCACCGCCTACCGCGAGACCGTCCGCATCGAGGAGCACCCGGTCGCCCACGGCGGGGTGCTCGCCACCACGCCCTCGTACACGCTCGAAGCGCGCGAGCTCTCCCATCCCGTGGAGTCCTTCGGCTACCGCCTCACAGAGCCGGACGGCCGCCGGATGCTCCCCGAAAGGCTGGCCGCGCACGGCATCAAGGGCCCCGACGTGGGCCGCATCCAGCGTGAGGGCGCCCTGGGCGGGGTCACCCTCGAAGACGTGAGCGAGATACGCAGGGGACAGCGTTTCGCCTTCGTCATGGACACCCGTCTCTGCGAGGGGGTCTACGAACTCGCCGACGGCTGCGACATGCTCGTCATCGAGTCCACCTTCCTCGACGATGACATCCGACTCGCCACCGACCACGGCCACCTCACCGCGGGGCAGGCCGCAGCCGTGGCACGTGACGCAGGCGTACGGCACCTCGTGCTGACGCACTTCTCCCAGCGCTACAGCGACCCCTGGGAGTTCGAGCGGCAGGCCCGCGCGGCGGGCTTCGACGGCGAACTCTCCGTGGCCCAGGACCTTGTCCGCCTACCCCTGCCCAAACGCGCACCCTGAGCGAGCACCGATGCCTCCACTGCCCAAGGCTGAACTGCACCTCCACATCGAGGGCACCCTCGAACCCGAACTCGCCTTCGACCTCGCCGCACGAAACGGGGTCGCGCTCCCCTACACCGGGACCGAAGACCTCCGCAAGGCGTATCTCTTCACCGACCTCCAGTCCTTCTTCGACCTCTACTACGAGCTGATGGCGGTGCTGCGCACCGCCGAGGACTTCACCGAACTCGCCGACGCCTATCTCGCGCGGGCGGCGGCGCAGGGCGTACGGCACGCGGAGATCTTCTTCGACCCGCAGGCGCACACCGCCCGCGGGGTCCCCATCGGGACGGTGGTCGAGGGGCTCGCCCACGCTCTGGACCGCGCGGACGAGCGGCACGGCGTCTCCACCCAGCTGATCATGTGCTTCCTGCGCGACCGGTCCGCCGACTCCGCGATGGCCACGCTCGACGCCGCCAAGCCGTATCTCCACCACATCAGCGGGGTCGGCCTGGACTCGGCGGAGGCCGGCAATCCGCCCGCCAAGTTCCGCGAGGTCTACGCGGCCGCCGAGTCCCTGGGGCTCCGCAAGGTCGCCCATGCCGGTGCGGAGGGCCCGCCCGCGTACATCCGGGAAGCCCTCGACATCCTGGGCGTCGAGCGCGTCGACCACGGTCTGCGCGCGATGGAGGACCCGGAGCTGGTGCAGCGGCTGGTACGGGAGCGGGTGCCGCTGACCGTGTGCCCGCTGTCGAACGTGCGGCTGCGTGCCGTGGACACCCTGGAGGACCATCCGTTGCGCGCGATGATGGACGCCGGGTTGCTGGTGACCGTCAACTCCGACGACCCGGCGTACTTCGGCGGCTATGTCGGGGACACCTTCCACGCGGTGCGCGAGGCGCTCGGCCTGGACCGGGAGCAGATGAGGCAGCTCGCGCGGAACTCGTTCGAGGCATCCTTCCTGGACCACGACGAGCCACGGCGCAGACGGTATCTGGACGCGGTGGACACATACGAGTTCGGCGGTTCCTGAGAAGGCGACGTACCCGATCGTCTTGCTGTGCCGGGTGCTGAAGGTCGCCCGCTCCTCCTGCCACGCCTGGCGCGAGAGCGAGGCGGCCCGCTGTGCCCGGCGGGCCGCCGCCGGGTGTGCACGGTCAGAGATGCCGCGGTGGTCCGAGCAGCGGAGTGCGGACCGGGGCGGCGAGCCCGACGAAGACCACGATCTCGTAGCCACCGGGATTGGTCTGCAATGGGATGGTGCGCCAGTTGTTGACCAGCCAGACGTTTCCGGAGGGGTCGATCTGGACGGCGGTGTTCCGCTCCAGCCCGTCGCTGGTGTAGCCGGTGTCTGCCGGCGAGATCGGATCGCCCGTACGGAGACCGGGCGGGCAGGCGGACACGCGGGCGCCGCACAGGTTGGCCAGGCGATGACCGCCGAAGTTCGCCACCCAGACCGTGTCGTCGCCGTCGACGGCGATCCCCCAGGGCAGGAACAGGCCGTCGTTGACGAACGGTTCGGCGGGTGTGGACCCGTCGGGACGGATCAGGGTGACCGAGGCGTCGACGTGGCGCGTGACGATGTCCTCGACCGCCTCGGCGACCATGGCGGGGGTGGTGCCCTCGCAGGGAGCGACCAACGCTCCGCCGTTGGCCACCCACACGTTGCCCAGCGTGTCGGAGGCGATGCCCATGGGCCGCTTGATGCCGCCGCCGGTGATCGAGCGCAGCGGCTCGCCCCACGGAGAGAGCAGTGTCACGTTGTCGCTCCCGTTCCCGGTCACCCAGGCACGCCCCCGGGTGTCGACCGTGACACCGAAGGGCTTGACGAGACTTTCACCGCCCGGCGCGATGTTCCGGGCCCGGACGGCGTCCCCGCGCGGAATCCTGGTCACGCTTCTGCCACCGCAGTTGGCGATCCAGATGTTCCCCTCCCGGTCCGACACGGTCCCCTGAGGCTGGACGATGTCGCCGAAGCGCCAGCCCTGGGGCGGCGAGATGGGCCGGCCCATGGCTGTGAACTGCGAGACGCTGCGGTAGAGGAGGCTGGCGTCGATAGGGCAACCAGTGCCCTGGAAGCCGAAGTTGGCTGCCCATACCCGACCCTTGGGGTCGATGGCGGTGCCGAAACCCACCCCGTACAGCCCGCCGCCCCGGTACGGGGCACCGGGGACGTCCTGGCCCGTCGGAGTGAGCCGGGACAGGATGCGGGAGCCGCAGACGGACTGCAGGGGATCCGCGTTGAACCTGTAGTTGTTGCCGATCCAGGCCGTGCCTTCCGCGTCGAGCGCGACGGACCCCGGACCGTCCAGCTCGTGACCGTTACCCACGTAGCGCAGTGCGATGGTCCAGGCGTCGGGCGCCTCGGCCAGCCGGGGCCGGTATGTGTCCCGGCCCTCTCCCAGGGCGAACAGCTCGGCGGGGTGGTTGCCGGGGAGCCGGGCGATGTCCGCGACTGCCTGGAAGGTCTCCCTAGGCGCTGGTGCCCCAGGGCGCGTGGCCAGGGCGAAGAGGCTCTCGCAGGTCTGTCCCGCGGTGCAGCCGGACAGAATGTCGGCCAGCGTGTTGAAGGCACGCAGGCTGGAGGTCTGGTCACCGTTCGGGGCGGTGGCGAGCACCTCGGCCGCCGCCCCGTCGCTGATGTCCGCGAGGTTGTGCGAGACGGCCGCCGCGTTCTGAAGCCCGGGACGGCGGCCCGCCATCTCACCACCCCGGGTGAACTGCGCCATCGCGAACCCCGCCGCGACCGTGGTGCGCTCGTTGAGTACGACCTTGCCGTGGCGATGCCCGGTGCCGATCACCGCGACCAGTCGGACCGGCCGCACACGGTGCCCGGTCCGGCTGCGCGGGTGACCGGTGGGGCCCGAGTCCGCGGTCAGGTACAGCACGGCGTCCGGACTGTCCGGGGCACGGTATGACAGGGTGAAGCGGCCATGGGCGTCGCTGCGGGTGCGGGCCAGCGGGCGGGCGCCGGCCCCGGGGCGGTCCCCGGCCTGGAGCAGCGTCACCTCGGCGGCGATGGGCCGGTCTCCGCTGCGCACCACCCCCTGCTGCTTCAGCACCCCGTGCCAGGCCGGTGAACCGCCGGTTGTCTCCGATGGGACGGCGGCCCCGGCTGCGAGGCCGGCCAGAGCGACGGTGAGCAGAGCGGCTCTACGAAGACGCACGGCATTGCCTTCCGGGGCGAGTACATGCGGCTGCCGGGCTCTCTGCGGTCGGTTCGCAGTGACCTGGCGACACCGCTCACGGTGTAGGAGGAGGGGTACCCGTCCGAGGCAGGCGTCACAGCACACGACGTCATCGCTACCCGTTCAGGCGACCGGACGGGGCCAGACGGCGTCGGGGCCGTCCTGACGTCCGAAGAAGCCGGTCCGTCGTCGCCCTCGACCGACTCGAAGCCCTCGTCAGCAACCGGCGCAAGCGCCTGCAGTACCGCCCCGACACCCTCGACGGCTTCGTAGCCGGTACCGGCCTGACCCTCGACGAGCCAGCATCACCTTGATGAGCCGAGGTCAGTAATGCCGTCGTGGGGCATCGCGGCGGCGATGTCGGCGAGGGAGACCCCGCACTGTGGGTGAATCAGTTCGCCAGCGATGTCGGCGAGTGGGACGGCCACGTGCGCGAAGCGGAGGACGTCCGGATGCGGCACATGCCAGGGCTTCGCGCCGTAGGTGGCGACTCGGTCTCCGTCGAGGAGAATGTCGAGGTCCAAGCTCCGCGACTGCCAACCGTCGTAGCAGGGCTCCGGCCGGGTTCGCCCGCACCGGCGCTCGAGCGACTCCAGCAGGGACTTCAGCCGGGCCAGGTCTCCGCCCGCGTAGTCCACACGCAGGGCGAGATTGAGGAAGTCCGGAGCGCCGGCGATGCCCACCGGCCGGGTGCGGTACACCGGGGAGGTCGCCTGGACTAGACCGTGCTTGCCGAGCCACGCCAGAGCCCAGCTGATATTGGACTCCGGGGACAGGTTGGAGCCGATGCCGAGGTAGATGCCGTCGTGTGACATGGGGTCTCCTGTGGTGCCGATACTGTCGATCTCTCAGGCTGGCACGGCGTGGTCGCGGGGTGCGGGGGCAAGCGGCTGGAGCGCGGGCTCGGCCTGTTGCCCGGCCGCCGCCCGCGGGTAGTCGGCTGCTCGCCGTTCGATGCGAACCCCCACCGTGCGGGCGAAGCGAAGGGCCCCTGGCTTGTGAACCGTGACCTGAACGTGGGGGGTTCCGTGTGCCACCAGGCAGCGGGCTATGGCATCCGCTAGAGCCTCGACGGTGTGGAAACTCGACTTCTCCACGAGGGCGATCACGGCCTTCACCGCTGTCCGGTAGTTCCACGCGTGCTCGATCGCGTCACTGGTCGCAGCAGGACGTGTGTCGGCGGCGATCCTCAGGCCGATGACGACGTCCGACCGGTCGCGCCGCTCCTCTGCCCGTACGCCTATGACACAGCGCAGCAGCAGATCGTCGATCTCGATGGTGTCCATGCCTTCGGGCCACTCACACATCGTTCTTCCCTTCTCGGAAGTGGTAGGTCTCAAGGTGGTGTGTTGTATGCCGTCCTGTGCTTGGCGGCTCATGCGCCGACTGCCCGTGCATACGACCAGGGACGCGGGATCCGAGCGATCAGGAGGAGCGTGCTCGCCGCCATGATCAGCCCCAGCGTCGTGAAGGCCGTCGAGTATCCTGCCTGGAGCGCCTGCGTCTGGGAGACGTCGTGGCTCGTACTCACCGTCGTGTAGGCCGCCAGGCTGCTCAGTGGCGCGAGGCCGATGACCCCGCCGAAGGCTCTGGCGGTACTCGTGAGGCCGCTCACCAAACCGGCTTCCTGGGGCGTGGCCCACGCCGTCGCGGCCTGTGTCAGGTGGACGACCGCCAAGCCCATCCCACAACCGACCAGCAGGGACGGCACCAGAGCCTCTTGCGCGAACGTCCCTTCTCCCGTGAGCCGACCCAGCCACAGTAGACCCGCCCCCAGTGCCGTCTGCCCCAGGACCGCAGCCATTTTGGGGCCTACCAGACGGGCTAGCCGCGCAGCCAGCACCGATCCCAACGCGGCCGCGACCGTCAGCGGGAGCTGCCACAAGGCGGCGGTCTGGGGGGTGTCGCCGAGGACCCGCTGCTGGTACTGGGCCAGGAAGAAGAACGTCGCCGTGCCCGTCATCCCCATCACGGCGACGGCCAGCTGGGAGAGGCCCACGGAAGCCTTTGCGATGGCCCGTACCGGCACCAGCGGATAGCGCCTGCGTCGTTCAGCCGCGGCAAGCAGTGCCAGGAGTACCAGACCAGCTCCCACGGACGCCAGTGCGGCCGGCCTGGTCCAGCCCGTACGCCCCGCCTCAGCGGAGCCGAAGGCGACCGCGACCAGGCCGGCCGAAAGCGCGATGGCAGCCCTCATATCCTGCCGAGACAGGCCTGGAGCGGTCCGGACGTCGGCGGGGAGCATGCGAGCGCAGGCCACGGCAAGGAGTACGGCCAAGGCGGCCGCCGTGAAGAAGACACTCTGCCAGCCCGTGCTCCCGGTGAGCA
The DNA here is from genome assembly GCF_037023745.1 of Streptomyces sp. SCSIO 30461. Taxonomy (NCBI): domain Bacteria; kingdom Bacillati; phylum Actinomycetota; class Actinomycetes; order Kitasatosporales; family Streptomycetaceae; genus Streptomyces; species Streptomyces sp. SCSIO 30461. The sequence goes on along the minus strand of NZ_CP146101.1, from coordinate 6,502,763 downwards.
GCCCGCCCAGGAGCGTCCCGGCTCCGCCTCCGGCTGCGGCTGCGGCACCCCAAAGCCCAAGCGGCTTGCCCCGCTCGCCAGGGGGAGCCAGCAGCAGGAACAGGGAGAGCAGTGCCGGTTCCACCAGAGCAACCCCGACGCCTTGCAGCGCCCGTGCGCCGATGAGGGGCCCCACGCTGTCCGACAGAGCGGCGAGCACGGACGCGGCGGCGAACACGCAGAGCCCCACCAGCATCAGCCGGCGGCGTCCTACGAGGTCCGTCGCGCGACCGGCCGGCAGCAGCAGCGCCGCGATCGCCAGTACATATGCGCTGACGACCCAGGACAGTTGTACGGGCGACAGTCGCAGATCCTCACCGATGGCGGGCGAGGTGACGTTGATCACCGACGCGCTGAGCATCAGAAGGAACTGCACCGAGGCCAGCGCCGCAAGCTGGCTGCGTGACTGCACCGCGCCATGCCAGGCCCGTGCACTGCCGACTTCCGCAGTCGGCTCTCCCACGCACGTGCGGTTGCTGGAAGCAGGCTGGCGCCACATGTGGACCCTCTCCCTAGTGCCGCGTCAGTCAAGGTTTGCCCGTCAAGGAACGGCGCTCGGTGCGGCGCATCGCAAGGCGCCGGATCGGCCTCGTAGTGGATCTACTCGGTCGATTCGGCAACGCCGCGAGGTGTCGTGCCGGGCGTCGCGACGGGGCAAACCTTGGCTGACGCGGCACTGGCGTGGTGCTTCTTCAGCCGGACAAGACCGCGACGGCGTCGTGGCTGTGGATGCTCTCCAGGTTCCTCACCGATACGCGGTGGGAAAGGCCACGGAGGCGACAGGCTGTGGAGACATCACGCACCATGTCCTCGACGAAGGCCGGGTTGTCGTAGGCCTGCATCGTCAGTACCCGCTCGTCCGGGCGCTTGACCAACGGGACGACCGGGGCGGAAGCGCAGGACGTGGCCAGGTCGACCAGAGCACGGATCGGGAGCGCATACGCAGCATCGCCCTCTCCCGTCACAGTCAGCGTGACCTCGCTGCGCTGGTTGTGGGCACCGTAGTCAGAGATGGTTTTCGAGCAGGGGCACAGACTGGTGACGACGCACATGACCGAGGTGTCCATGCAGATCCTGCCGTCGTGCCATTGCATTGCGAACGTCACTCGGTGCACGGCCTGTGAGGTGATGCCGCTGGCGGGTGCACGGACCTCGGTTGCCACGTCCATTGCCACGTCCATGTAGAGCGCCGGAGCGTCGAGCGAATCCGCACCTTCCTTCAGGGCGGAGCCGACCGCCCTCGGGTCGAAGTGACTCAGTACGTCGCGTACGAGGGCAACCATGCGGCTCATGTGTGTGCCCCGCTGATCGTGGGGGAGCCGTACGGTGACCGCGGCCTCGGCGATTCCGTGCTGGCGCACGTCGCCGTCGTCGAACAACACCGGGTACTTCACATTGCTGATGCCCACCCGGTCGATCTCGATTCCACGTCCGTCTCGCTCGTTCTGGACGTCGTGCAGTGCGGGAGCCTCCCCCGCAGTGTGCGGGAGGCCTGTTCCCTCGGTGTGGAAAAGCATCCGCGTATTCCTTTCGTCACTCTGTCGAGAGGGGCGCCGCCCTGTGAGTGCCCGGTTGCTCTCGCGTGCTCACACCACCACCGTCGCTCGGCCCGCCCGTCTCTTTCGACAACCGATCGAAGTGCCGACCAGGGGAAACCGCTGTCCCCTGGTCGGAGGGTCCCTACGGTCGTCAACGGTGGATCTTCGAACAGGAAGTGACACCTGATGACAGAGGTGACCGTGACGACATCGCGGCCTGCCACGACTACGACGGCTCTGCGGTCGGGCTTTGGACGTATACGGCCGCCTCTAATGGTGACTTCAACGCTCCGGTGCAGTCGTGGAAGCACGACACGTGGGGAGACTGGCGCCGCACTCACCTCTGTGCAGGGGATTCCGGCGGCGACCGTGACGATGAGGCTTTCCGGTTCGACCACCCCGTCGTCCGCGACATCTTCCACAGCTACGCGCGGCCAGTCGACCTGGCCTCACATGTGAGCCCGGGACCTCCCCTCCAGGTCCCGGGCTCCGTTCCAGCGCTCCCCGAGCCTCGACGGATCAGGAGGCGAGGACCTTGGACGACCTGTCCCGGACGAGCAGGCGGCGCCTGGCCTCCACCGGTGCCGGGATCTCGGTGACCGGCTGGTCGTGCGCGCCGATCGCAAGGAGATGGGTGCCCGCTGGGGCGCCGGCGCGGCGGCGGATGAGCGGTCGTGCGGCGGGGGCGCTGTTCCGGCTTCCCCGGGCACGTGGGCCGGAGAGCCGAAAGGGGGCGCGGGCGCCGAAGAGGCGAACGCGCGCGGGTCGCGAGGCACGGGCGGCCGAGCACGAGGGAACGTCGGCGCCCGCGGGAAGCGTCCTGGTGGAGACGGCCTCGCCGACGGCGGACGGCGTGAACCTGGCCCTGAGCGGCAGGGGGCGGCCGGAGGTGTGCAGGGCCACGGCCGACATCGGGACCGCCACCAGTAGCAGCACCGCGCACAGCACCAGGCCCATCACCGGGTATCCGGCCCGTTCCGACAGCAGGCTGCCGGTCATCGGGCCGCAGGCCACGCCCAGCGACGACGCGGCGCCCACCAGGACCGCCCACCGGCCGCGCGGGTCGAGCGAGGCGGCGAGGCCGAGCAGATAGGAGAGGACCACCGGGTAGAAGAAATTCCACAGCACCTCGCCGGTGGCGAAGCCCAGCAGGCCCTTGGCCGACGAACTCACCACGACGCAGCCGCCGATCAGCGCCGTGCCGGCGCCGATCGGTATCGCCCGGCCTAGCCGGGAGCCGACCGCACCGGCGCCGATGACGCCCACCAGGCCCGCGCCCAGGGCCACCGCGAAGACGGCGCCCGCGGTGACCTCGCTCAGCCCGGCCTGGGTGGTGCCGATCCTGCCGCTGACGCCCCACAGGGCGTTCTGGGCCATGGACCAGAAGAGCATCGCGCCGGCGAGCACCAGGCCGGAGCGGCGGCGCGGCAGCAGGGTCCGCGAGCTGAAGGGGACCGTGGTGGCGTCCTCCGGCGCCGCCGCGGTCCCGGCCCCCGGCAGCCGTCCGGTCGCCGGCCACACCAGCACCGCCACCAGGGCCAGCGCGGCGAACGGCAGCGCATGGCCGCCGCCGAGCCGCGGAATCGTGAGATAGAGAGCCCCCGCGGTCGCCGAAACGGACAGCAGCCCGAGTGAGGAGACACGGTGCGGATCGCGCTGTGCGGCGATGCCCGCTGCGGCCACCGCAGTCGCCGTTCCCGAGCCGAGGCCGCCGATGGCAGCACCCGCGATCACCAGCGGGACATACGAGGTGAGAGCGGCGGCGCCGAAGCCGCCGAAGGCCAGCAGCAGCCCCAGCCGGGCCGGCCGCCGCTGCCCGTGGCGGTCGACGCGGGACGCCAGCACGAATCCGGCGACGGCCGAATGGAGCAGCAGCGTCGATCCCACGAGACCGGCCTCGGCAGGACTGAGGCCGAGGCCGGAGGACAGGCGTCCGACGACGGTCGGAAGGAGGTACGAGGCGAGGTAGCCGGCGTTGAACACGGCGACCAGGGGCCACGCGGCGCGCGGGCGCGAAGACATGGGCGTTCCCGGAACAGGGCAGGGCGAAGCAAGGGGTCAAAGAAGGGGGAGGCGCCCGGTGTTGCACAGGAACGTGGGGCAGCGGGGCAATTTGTATCAAGTGCGCCGGGGCTCGGAGAAGGTGCGATGGTGTGAAGCGGGACACATTTGGTTTGTGCGGGAATCTCTGGGGTAGACGAGCGCTCCGGTCGCCCCGTCTGGGGCCTTGATCGGGCACACTGGGCAGAATCCCGCAGATCCCCCGCACTCGGCCGTACCGCCGTGCACCGCACCACCGGGAGGCGCCGTGATCACGCCCGACGGAGACCTGCAGCATCTGCAACACGCCACCGCCGCGCTCCCGTTGGAGGAGCAGGTCGACCCGCTGCGACACCTGCGCGCGGACGACGATCCCGGCTGCGATGTGTTCCTGACCGGCACGGTCTTCCTGGACATCATCTTCACCGGCCTGGACAGTGCCCCCGTCCGGGGCACCGAGTCCTGGGCCCGGGGCATGGGGTCGAGTCCCGGCGGCGTCGCCAACATGGCCACCGCACTCGCCCGTCTCGGGCTGCGTACCTCGCTCGCGGCGGCCTTCGGCGACGACCACTACGGCGACTACTGCTGGGACGCGCTCGAACAGGGTGAGGGCATCGACCTGTCGATGTCACGCACCATCCCCGGCTGGCACTCCCCGGTCACCGTCTCCATGGCATACGAGGGTGAGCGGACGATGATCTCGCACGGCCACGAGGCACCGTCGTGCGGCGACGGCGACGGCGACGGCAGCGGCAGCGGCGATGACGGTGCGGACGGGGCGGATGGCGTGCCCCCTGGCCAGGGGTTTCCGCCCGCCCACTCGGTGCCACCACGGGCGCGAGCCGCCGTCGCCTCCCTTGTGCCGGGCCGCCCGGAGGGCTGGATCGCCGATGCCGCCGCCCGTGGCGCCCGGATCTTCGCCGACGTCGGCTGGGACGAGACCGGCCGCTGGGAGCTGTCGGCACTCCCAGGTCTCGACCGGTGCGAGGCGTTCCTGCCCAACGCCGAGGAGGCGATGCGCTACACCCGCACCGACTGCCCGCGTGCCGCGGCCCGCGCGCTCGCCGACAAGGTGCCGGTCGCCGTGGTCACCCTCGGTGCCGACGGTGCCGTGGCCGTCGACGGGGGCTCGGGGGAGACCGCGGAGGTCCCGGCGATCGAGGTCGAGGCGCTGGACCCGACGGGCGCGGGCGATGTCTTCGTGGCCGGGTTCGTCACCGGCACCCTGGCCGGCTGGCCGCTCGCCGACCGGCTGGCCTTCGCCGGATTGACCGCCGCGCTGTCGGTCCAGGAGTTCGGCGGGTCACTGTCCGCACCCGGCTGGTCCGAGCTCGCCGCCTGGTGGCAACGTGTACAGGGCTGGGTGGGGCAGGCCCCGGAGGCGCTGACTCGCTACGCCTTCCTCGGCAGGCAGCTCGACCGGCTGCTGCCCCGAGCCTCCCGCCCCTGGCCACGGGCGCGGGCGGTGCCCACGATCGGCTTCCGCCGTTCGCCGTGAGGTTCCCGCTGCTCTCGGCTTGATCCGTACGAAAGGGTCCGAGGTCCGCGCGTTCCCCGTGGGGCCCGGGTGAAAAACGCTTCGGCAGTGTCAGCGCGGGGTCGTACGCTTGTATCCGAGAGGTTGTCGAGCAGCGAGAACCCTGCACCGGGAGGTATGCGCAGGCCACAGAGCCGGCCCATGACTCAGACACCCACAACCCAGAGCACCCCCCGGCGGCCCGAGCGCCCCGAGGGGAATCCTGCGGGGCAGGCACGAGCCCAGTTCACCGTCCCTGCGAAGCATCCGATGGTGACGGTTCTCGGTTCGGGTGACGCCCTGCTGCGCGTGATCGAGAGGGCCTTCCCGGGGGCCGACATCCATGTCCGGGGGAACGAAGTCAGTGCGGTGGGTGACGAGCGTGAAGTCGCTCTGATCCAGCGCCTGTTCGACGAGATGATGCTGGTGCTCCGCACCGGGCAGCCGATGACGGAGGACGCGGTGGAACGCTCGATCGCCATGCTCAGGGCGAGCGAGAACGGTGATGGACCGGATGAGACCCCGGCCGAGGTGCTCACACAGAACATCCTTTCCAGCCGCGGGCGCACCATCCGCCCCAAGACCCTCAACCAGAAGCGCTATGTCGACGCCATCGACAAGCACACCGTCGTCTTCGGTATCGGTCCTGCGGGCACCGGCAAGACCTATCTGGCCATGGCCAAGGCGGTCCAGGCGCTCCAATCCAAGCAGGTCAACCGGATCATCCTGACCCGGCCCGCGGTGGAGGCGGGGGAGCGGCTCGGCTTCCTGCCCGGCACGCTCTACGAGAAGATCGACCCGTATCTGCGCCCGCTGTACGACGCGCTGCACGACATGATCGACCCCGACTCCATCCCGCGCCTGATGGCCGCGGGCACGATCGAGGTCGCGCCCCTGGCTTATATGCGCGGCCGGACGCTCAATGACGCCTTCATCATCCTGGACGAGGCCCAGAACACGAGCCCCGAGCAGATGAAGATGTTCCTGACCCGTCTGGGCTTCGATTCGAAGATCGTCATCACCGGTGACATCACCCAGGTCGACCTGCCCGGCGGGACCAAGAGCGGTCTGCGCCAGGTCCGGGAGATCCTGGACGGGGTCCCCGATGTGCACTTCTCCATGCTGACGTCGCAGGATGTCGTCCGGCACAAGCTCGTCGGCCGTATCGTCGACGCGTACGAGCGGTACGACAGCCGTGACGGGGCCCAGCACGCCCCGCATGGCAAGAGCGCCGCTCACGGCACCAGCGGCTCCCACGGGAAGTGAACCGATCAGCACCATGTCGATCGACGTCAACAACGAGTCCGGCACAGAGGTCGACGAAGCGGCGATCCTCGACATCGCCCGCTACGCCTTGGCACGGATGCGTATCCACCCGCTCTCCGAACTCTCGGTGATCGTCGTGGACGCCGAGGCCATGGAGCAGCTCCACATCCAGTGGATGGACCTGCCGGGGCCGACGGATGTCATGTCGTTCCCGATGGACGAGCTGCGTCCGCCGGCGAAGGACTCCGACGAGCCCCCGCAGGGGCTGCTCGGCGACATCGTGCTCTGCCCGGAGGTCGCCCTGAAGCAGGGCGAGGAAGCTCCGACGCAGCACTCCATGGACGAGGAGCTCCAGCTCCTCACCGTCCACGGAGTGCTGCATCTCCTCGGCTACGACCACGAGGAGCCGGACGAGCGCGCCGAGATGTTCGGCCTGCAGGCGGCGATCGTCGACGGCTGGCGTGCGGAGAAGGGCCTGACGGGCCCCTCCCCGGCACCGACCGTCTCATGAGACCGAGCCACAACGGCGGCGCCGCTCGCACGAGCGGCGCCGTTCGCCGTGTCCACCACGTCAGCGCTCACCGCGTACACGCACATCGACCGGACGGGTCCATCTCATGAGTGCCCAGCTGATCGCAGGAGCGATCCTTCTCGTCGTCGTCGCCTGGCTCGCCGCCTGCGCCGAGGCGGGCATCGCCAGGGTCTCCGCCTTCCGCGCAGCCGAGGCGCGGCGCGCGGGCCGACGCGGTGCCGACAAGCTGGTCCAGGTGGCGTCCGACCCCACCCGCTATCTCAACGTCGCGCTGCTGGTGCGGGTGGCCTGCGAGATGGCGGCGGGGGCTCTGGTCACCTATGCCTGCCTCCAGGAGTTCCCCGAGACCTGGGAGGCGCTGGCCGTTGCCATCGGCGTCATGGTGCTCGTCTCCTATGTCGCCGTCGGCGTCTCGCCACGGACCATCGGCCGCCAGCACCCGCTGAACACGGCGACCGCCGCCGCGTACGTGCTGCTGCCGCTGGCTCGCGTCATGGGCCCGATCCCGCAGCTGCTGATCCTCATCGGTAACGCCCTCACTCCCGGCAAGGGCTTCCGCAAGGGCCCGTTCGCGAGCGAGGCGGAACTGCGCGCCATGGTGGACCTCGCCGAGCAGGAGTCGCTGATCGAGGCCGAGGAGCGCAGGATGGTGCACTCCGTCTTCGAGCTCGGCGACACACTGGTGCGCGAGGTCATGGTCCCGCGCACCGACCTGATCTGCATCGAGCGCTACAAGACCATCCGCCAGGCACTGACCCTGGCACTGCGTTCGGGCTTCTCCCGGATCCCGGTGACCGGTGAGAACGAGGACGACATCGTCGGGATCGTCTATCTCAAGGACCTGGTCCGCAAGACGCACATCAACCGCGACTCCGAGGCAGAGCTGGTCTCCACGGCGATGCGGCCCGCGGCCTTCGTGCCCGACACCAAGAACGCCGGTGATCTGCTGCGCGAGATGCAGCAGGAGCGCAACCACGTGGCCGTCGTGATCGACGAGTACGGCGGCACGGCGGGGATCGTCACCATCGAGGACATCCTGGAGGAGATCGTCGGCGAGATCACCGACGAGTACGACCGTGAACTGCCGCCCGTCGAGAAGCTCGGGGACTCCCGTTACCGGGTGACGGCCCGGCTCGACATCGGTGACCTCGGCGAGCTGTTCGGGTTCGACGAGTTCGACGACGAGGACGTGGAGACCGTCGGCGGCCTGCTGGCCAAGTCCCTCGGGCGGGTCCCGATCGCCGGGGCGACCGCGCTGGTGGAGCTTCCGGACCGGCGCGTCCTGCGGCTGACGGCCGAGTCGCCCGCCGGGCGGCGCAACAGGATCGTCACCGTGCTGGTGGAGCCGTCGGAACCGGCGGAGCCGGTGGCCGGAGACGGCGCATGACCGACCGGATGACCGCGGAGCGGCTTCGGGCCTTCTGCCTGGAGCAGAACGCGGCGGTGGAGGACTTCCCCTTCACGCCTGACGTCTCCGTCTTCAAGGTGGCCGGGAAGATGTTCGCCCTCAGCGACCTCGGGTCCACCCCGCTCAAGGTGTCGCTGAAGTGCGACCCGGACGACGCGGTGCGACTGCGTGCCGAGTATCCGGCGATCGTGCCCGGCCGGCATCTGAACAAGCGGCACTGGAACACGGTCACCGTGTCGGAGCTCCCGGCCCGCATGGTCCGGGAGCTCGTCGAGGACTCGTACGACCTGGTCGTGGCCGGTCTTCCGAAAGCCGAGCGGCTCCGGCTCGACCGGCCCTGAACGGGCGGTCGTCACCGCCTTCGTTCGCGCAGGCCCACCGCCGTCAGCAGGGCTGCCGCCACCACGATCGCGGCGTCGATCGCCAGTACGGCCCGTCTCCCCGCAGGTGCTGGACTCGGTGGGCCGGGTGCTGCGGCTGAGTGGTGCGGAGCGCCGGCGTCTGTATGTGCCGGCGTGCCCCAACCCGCCGCCCCCACAGGTCGATCCGGCCGAGCGACACGCCAACTGCGAGGGGATGCGGTGGCTGATCGATACCTGGATGCCCTACCCCGGTGGAGGCGGCGCGGGGGCGAGTGACGAGTTCGCCGAGCTGTGGGAGCGGCACGACCGCCCCCGGTGGGCAGGTGCGCAAGGAGATGGAGCACCCGCTGGCGGGCCCGCTGTTCCTGGAGACCACCCAGCTGAAGGTGCCGGCGAGGCCCGATCTGACGATCGTGCTGCACACGCCGCTCGCCGAGGGGGACACGGCGGCGAGGCTGGAGTGGCCGGAGTCCCCGAGGGCCGCAGGGGCGCGATGTTCCCCCTCACGGGCTGACCGCGTCTCATGGGCTGAGCGCGCCTCGCGGGGAGCCGCATGCCGGGTGCCTGCCCCGCGCGGCGGGCAGGCGGGCCACGTGGTGTCCCCCCGGCTCACCGCGCGGGCTGCGGTACGCGTCGCCCGGACAGGACCTACGCCGGCAGCGTGGCCCGGATCGTGCCGTCGGGCCCCGCCAGATGCACCGGGGTGCCAGGGCCGCCCAGCTCGCGGACGGCGGCGAGGTCGGCGTCGGGGAGCACGGTCGAGTCGGCCACGACCGCCGCCGCCTCCAGGGACTTCGCGCCGCTCGCCACCGCCATCGCCACCGCGGTCCGGAGCGCGCTGAGCCGTAGGGACTCAAGGGCCACGGTGCCCGCGACATATGTGCGACCGGTCTCGTCGCGGACTGCCGCGCCCTCGGGGACGCCGTTGCGGGCGCGGGCGCTGCGCGCCAGTGTGACGATCTTGCGGTCCTCGGGGTCCAGTGCCTCGGGTGCGGTGCTCTCAGTCATGCGCCGAGCATAAGCGCCGGCGCATCGCCCGCCCTTGCGCTCCGTCCGGGACAGCCCTTGGGGCGCGGAGTCCATGCCTCCGCTGTGAGCTGCGGAAACGGGGATCTTGACAGTATCTGATGGGTCATCAGACGGTGCATTTCGCTTCCATTGACTTCTTTTCGCTGCAACCGGTCAATGGCGGCCACCGATTGAAGTGCGCTGAAGTGAAAGGGGGAAGCCCATGGCATCCCTTCGCTCCTCCACCCGAAGACGCCGCTGGGCAGCCACTCTCGGAGTGACCGCCCTCGCCGTGTCCGGGGCCACCGTCCTCGCGCCCGGCGCGCAGGCGCAGGCCCAGGCCGCGATGGCGGCGGTCTCCTTCCCGACCCACTGCGTACCGCCGCCGATCGCGGGCATCCCGCCGATCGACGGCACCACGACCGCCGAGATCACCGTCGACAACGCGACGCCCAAGGTCGGCGACACGGTCACCGTCACCTACAAGGTGACCAGCCCGGCCGCGGGGAACCCGGTCGACATCGCGCTCCCGGCCGACATCATGACGCCGACCGGAAAGGCCACCCTCGGCGGTGCCCAGACCGGCAGCATCAACGTCACAGGACCCAAGTCGAATCCGCCGGTGGCCGGGAAGGCGCCGTTCCCGCCGTTCTCGATGACCGGTACGTTCACGGTCACCGCGGCCGGATCGATCACCCTCTCGCCCGGTGACTACAACATCCACACCAGCTACATCATGGAGCTGGACACCCCCTGCACGGTGACGAACCCGCCGGCGCCCGTGTCGCTGACGATCGTCGCCGGCCCGCAGACCGTCCCCAACGACCGTGCCATCCAGCTCGGCACCGCGTCCGGTAATCCGGGCGACGCGGTCACCGTCACCGGCAGCAAGTTCACGCCGGGCGCGACCGTGACCCTGGCGGGGCGTTCCGGGGCGGCCGAGACCGCCGACAAGACGACGGTCACCGCCGACTCCAACGGGTCGTTCTCCGGGCAGCTGACGGTGAGCACGCTCGGCACCACGGGCATCGTCGCGTACGAGGGCGGCGCCTGGGACTCCAGCAAGGGCGCGGGCCCGGCCGCGTACACCGTCATCGACAACACACCGATCCCCGCGAACTCGCAGAAGATCGGCGCCTCGGTGGCGGCCGGAACCCTGTCGATGACACAGGCCGGCGACAGCGTCCAGCTCACCTCGGTCGACTACGGCCAGGGCGGCAACGCCACCGGTGATCTGAACGCGGTGACGGTCAAGGACTTCCGCGGCGGCCCCGCGGGCTGGTCCCTGACCGGCAAGGTCACCGACTTCACCGGTCCCGCCGGCACCATCGGTGCGGGCCGGCTCTCCTGGACGCCGTCCTGCACCACCAAGTCCGGCAGCCCGAGCACCTGTGTCCCGGGTTCCGGAGGTGCCGTCGGCCTGGCCGGCGCGACGCTGGCGTCCACACCCAACGGCGCTGCCACCGGCGGTGAGTTCACCGCGGGCGCGAAGCTGTCGCTGAACGTCCCGGCGTTCACCGCACCGGGCGACTACTCCGGAGTGCTCACGCTCACCCTCTCCTGATCACCAGGCGGGCCGGGCGCGCACCCGGTCGGCCCGCCCCGAACCCCGGGGAATCCGCACCGTGCGAAGAATGCCAGCAGCACCGTCAGCACTGCCCGCACTCCTCCTGGTCCTCGTGACACTGCTGTTCCAGGGCGTTGCGCCGACCGCCCACGCCGCCGACAACGGCGAGTGGTCGGTCGAGCCCGCCTCGACCGGGCTCGGCAAACGCCCGTACTTCTATCTCACCGCCGAGCCCGGTACGACCGTCACCGACACGGTCACCGTCAGCAACAAGACCTTCGGCCCTCTGAGCTTCCTGCTGTACGCCGCCGACGCGTACAACACGGAACGGGACGGAGGCTTCGCCGTGCGCACCAGGAAGGAGCCGCAGCGAGGCGTCGGCGCCTGGGCCAAGCCCGAGCGCGAGAAGGTGACCGTCCCCGCGCACGGCTCGGTCGCCGTCCCGTACACCCTCACCGTCCCCGAGAACGCCGAGCCCGGCGACCACCCGGGCGCGCTCGTGGCCCTGGACGAGCGGATCACGCGGGGGTCGGGGGCCTCGGTCGCCGTCGGTGTCCAGCGGGCCGTGGGTGCCCGGGTCTACCTTCGGGTCAACGGTCCGACCATGCCCGCTCTGACGGTCGAGGACGTCAGCTACGAGCCTGACCGGCCGCTGGTGCCCGGCACCGGAGAGAGCAGTGCCCTCATCTCGTACACGTTGCACAACCGGGGGAATGTCACCCTCAACCCCAAGGTCGCCCTGCGCGCCGAGGGGATCTTCGGGCGAACGCTGCTGGCACGCGACCTCAGCAGGATCCCCGGTGAGCTGTTGCCCCGCCAGCGGATCAGGCTCACCGAGAGCTGGTCGGGCGCCCCCCAGCTGGACTGGGGCGAGGTCGAGCTCACCGCCACCGCCCGAGAGGTGCGCGAGTCGGCATCGGTGTCGTTCCTCGCCCTGCCCTGGCTGGTCGCCGGTGTGCCGGCGGTGGCGGGTGCGGGAGCGGTGGTGTGGCTGCGGATACGACAGGCGCGCGGGCGCCGGACGGCGCCCGTCGACGGATGAGGAGCCGCCGCCGGATGACGCGCTGTACGTGAGGGCCGCCGGGATCAGGGAGAATGGCCCGCATGAGCGTTCACACCCCTGGAACTGATGGACCTGATTCCGGATCCGGAGCCCCGCATCGCGCGGGCTTCGCCTGTTTCGTCGGCCGCCCCAACGCGGGCAAGTCCACTCTCACGAACGCTCTGGTCGGCCAGAAGGTCGCCATCACCTCCAACCGGCCGCAGACCACCCGGCACACCGTCCGCGGCATCGTCCACCGCCCCGACCTCCATGCCCAGCTCGTGCTGGTCGACACCCCCGGACTGCACAAGCCGCGCACCCTGCTCGGTGAGCGGCTCAACGACGTGGTGCGCACCACCTGGGCCGAGGTCGACGTGATCGGCTTCTGCCTGCCCGCCGACCAGAAGATCGGCCCGGGTGACCGCTTCATCGCCAAGGAACTGGCCGAGGTCAGGAAGACCCCCAAGGTCGCCATCGTCACCAAGACGGATCTGGTCGACTCCAAGACCCTCGCCGAGCAGCTGATCGCCATCGACCGGCTCGGTCAGGAGCTCGGCATCGAGTGGGCCGAGATCGTTCCGGTGTCGGCCGTCGGTGACAAGCAGGTGAAGCTGCTCGGCGATCTGCTGGTGCCGCTGCTGCCCGAGAGCCCGCCGCTCTACCCGGAGGGCGACCTCACCGACGAGCCGGAGCAGGTCATGGTGGCCGAGTTGATCCGCGAGGCGGCGCTTGAGGGCGTGCGGGACGAGCTGCCGCACTCGATCGCGGTGGTGGTCGAGGAGATGCTGCCGCGCGAGGGGCGCCCGGCGGACAAGCCGCTGCTGGACATCCATGCCAACGTCTACATCGAGCGCCCCAGCCAGAAGGGCATCATCATCGGCCCGAAGGGCAGCCGCCTCAAGGAGGTCGGCATCAAGTCCCGCAAGCACATCGAGGCCCTGCTCGGTACCCCGGTGTTCCTGGACCTGCATGTGAAGGTCGCCAAGGACTGGCAGCGCGACCCGAAGCAGCTGCGCAGGCTCGGGTTCTGACCCCGGGCCGCTGCCTCACGCGCCCTCCTTCAGCACCCGTTGGATCAGCTTGCGCTGAGCGTCGGTGAGCCGCGGATCGGCGCACCGCACGGTCTCCGCCTCCCCGTCGTCCACCGTCAGCTCGTACCGGAACCCGTCCGGCACTCCTGTCACCGGCATGCCCCGGCCGTCGTTCATCGCCTGTGCGGCCAGGGCGTGCCACTCCCGGGCGTCGGGTCGGCCCTCTGTGTCCACCTCGGCGACCCGTTCGATCCCGGCGAAACCACCTGTGCGTCGTACGCGGATACGCATGGGTATCAGTGTGCGGTCACTCCGACCTGCTGCCAGGCCTTCAGCACCGCCTCATGCTCCGAACCCTCGCCGTAGCGCGCCGCGGCGGCCGACACCGTGGCCCGCGCGAAGTCGGTGAAGGAGGCGTCGACCTCCAGGGTCCGGCCCGTCAGCACGTCGTACCAGATCTGCCCGGCCCGCTCCCACGCCTTGCCGCCGAGCTGTGTGGCGAGCAGATAGAAGGCGTGGTTGGGGATGCCCGAGTTGATGTGCACCCCGCCGTTGTCCCGGCCGGTGCGGACGTAGTCCTCCATCGTTCCGGGCTGCGGGTCCTTGCCGAGCACGTCGTCGTCGTACGCCGACCCGGGCTCCTTCATCGAGCGCAGCGCCACCCCGGTCACCCGCGGTGCCAGCAGTCCGGCGCCGATCAGCCAGTCGGCCTGCTCCGCGGTCTGGTCGAGCACATACTGCTTCACGAGCGAGCCGAAGACGTCGGACACCGACTCGTTGAGTGCGCCGGGCTGCCCGAAGTAGGTGAGATTCGCCGTGTACTGGGTGAGGCCGTGGGCGAGTTCGTGGCCGATGACGTCGATCGGCACCGTGAAGTCGAGGAAGATCTCCCCGTCCCCGTCGCCGAACACCATCTGCTCGCCGTTCCAGAAGGCGTTGCCGTAGTTCTCGTCGTAGTGCACGGTCGCGATCAGGGGCAGGCCCGCGCCGTCGATCGAGTCGCGCCCGTAGGCGGCCATCAGCAGCTCGAAGGTCGCGCCGAGTCCCGCGTACGCGCGGTTCACCGTGGCGTCCTGCCCCGGATCCTCGCCCTCGTCGCGCACCTTGGTGCCGGGCAGCGTGGTGCCGTGCTCCGCGTCGTGGATGGTGCGGCGCGGTCTTCCGGCCGGCTCTTCGGCCGGGCAGGCGGTGGCGCCGACGACCGCCGTCAGACGGCGGCCGGTGCGCTGGGCGGCGTCGGAGACCAGGGTGCGGCGGGCCGCGGCGGAGATGGCCGCGTCCTCGCTGCGGGCCAGCTTGTCGAGCATGTGCGGCGGCACGATGCCGCAGAAGACCGGCGACCGGGACATTCCGGCGCGGGTGGAGGAGTGGGTGTCCATGTCTGGCAATGTGGCACTGGGTCATGGAACTGTCACGAGTTGCGACGACGATTAGCAAAATAGAGTGGTCTGTCACAATTTCCCGTTACTGATCAGTTGACTGATCAGTCGTCCCGCATACTGAAACGGGACCACCGCTCCCGCGGAAGCTCCGCTACTCTCGATCGCATCATGCGTTTCGGGCTGCTTCTCCTTAGCTGCCGCGGCGAGGGCCTGTAGTCGTAGGCCGACCCCCTCCCCGCGGAGTCTGGTGCTGCGTTTCGACAGTCGGCCGTCCCCCTCACAGGGACCCACCAAGCCCTCCAGGATCCGAGGAGCCCCACGCAATGTCCCAGCCGCAGTCGATCGGCAAGCCCACCCCGATCACCAACACGACGCACACGCAGCAGCCGTCCGGTATGCCGATCCACAAGTACCGCCCGTACGAGGCCGTGGACATCCCGGACCGCACCTGGCCCGAGCAGCGGATCACCAAGGCTCCGCGCTGGCTGTCCACCGACCTGCGTGACGGCAACCAGGCGCTGATCGATCCCATGTCGCCCTCGCGCAAGCGCGAGATGTTCGACCTGCTGGTGCGTATGGGCTACAAGGAGATCGAGGTCGGCTTCCCGTCGTCTGGTGAGACCGACTTCGCCTTCGTCCGCTCGATCATCGAAGAGGGCGCGATCCCGGACGACGTGACGATCTCCGTGCTGACCCAGGCCCGCGAGGACCTGATCGAGCGCACCGTCGAGTCGATCGTCGGCGCCAAGCGTGCCACCGTGCACCTGTACAACGCGACCGCCCCCACCTTCCGCCGTGTCGTCTTCCGGGGTTCCAAGGGCGACATCAAGCAGATCGCCGTGGACGGCACCCGACTGGTGGCGGAGTACGCCGAGAAACTGCTGGGCGACGAGACGGTCTTCGGCTACCAGTACAGCCCCGAGATCTTCACCGACACCGAGCTGGACTTCGCTCTGGAGGTCTGTGAGGCGGTCTGCGACGTCTGGCGGCCGGGCCCCGGCCGCGAGATCATCCTGAACCTGCCGGCGACCGTGGAGCGCTCCACCCCGTCCACGCACGCCGACCGCTTCGAGTGGATGTCGCGCCGCCTGACCCGCCGCGAGTACGTCTGCCTGTCCGTGCACCCGCACAACGACCGCGGTACGGCGGTCGCGGCCGCCGAGCTGGCGATCATGGCGGGCGCGGACCGTATCGAGGGCTGTCTGTTCGGGCAGGGCGAGCGGACCGGGAACGTGGACCTGGTCACCCTGGGCATGAACCTGTTCTCGCAGGGTGTCGACCCGCAGATCGACTTCTCGCAGATCGACGAGATCCGTCGTACGAGCGAGTACTGCAACCAGATGGAGATCCACCCGCGCCACCCCTACGCGGGCGATCTGGTCTACACCGCCTTCTCCGGCTCCCACCAGGACGCCATCAAGAAGGGCTTCGACGCGATGGAGGCCGACGCCGCGGCCAAGGGCCCCGGGGTCACCGTCGACGACATCGAGTGGGCCGTCCCGTACCTGCCGATCGACCCGAAGGACGTGGGCCGCTCCTACGAGGCCGTCATCCGCGTCAACTCGCAGTCCGGCAAGGGCGGTATCGCCTACGTCCTGAAGAACGACCACAAGCTGGACCTGCCGCGCCGGATGCAGATCGAGTTCTCCCGCATCATTCAGGCCAAGACCGACGCTGAGGGCGGCGAGGTCACGCCCGGCGACATCTGGTCGGTGTTCCAGGACGAGTACCTGCCGCACCCTGACGACGACGGCGCTCGCTGGGGCCGTGTCCAGCTGCGCAGCGGCCAGACCACATCGGACACCGACGGCACCGACACGCTGACCGTCGAGGCGGTCGTGGACGGCGTCGACACCGTGCTGTCCGGTGCCGGAAACGGCCCGATCTCCGCGTTCGTCGACGCGCTGAACACCATCGGAGTCGACGCCCGTGTCCTGGACTACCAGGAGCACACGATGAGCGAGGGCGCGTCCGCGCAGGCCGCGTCCTACATCGAGTGCGCGATCGACGGGAAGGTGCTGTGGGGCATCGGCATCGACGCCAACACCACGCGTGCCTCCCTGAAGGCGGTCATCTCGGCCGTCAACCGCGCGGCCCGGTAACGTCCGCGGCACCTGGCACCAGCGAACCCCGTCCACGACCGTGGGCGGGGTTCGGCCATGTCACGGCGAACTGTCGCCAGAGTGCTGACGCCGCCTCACCGATGTGGCTAACATCACGTCCACGCGGCGCTGTTGCCGTGGGGCGGCTCCTGGCTCCGCCCGGGGGACGTGACGGAGGTGCGACGTGCCGCGATTCAGACCGGGCATCAACGGCATGGTTCTCCTGTATGCCTTCCCACGGCTCTTCGGAGTGCGCACCTCGTGGGTCACGGTCGGCGACGGCGAGTTCTTCTGCCCAGACTGCGGTGGCGACCGCAACTTCCGGCGCCGCACGGGGCGGCGCCGTTTCACGGTGCTCGGTGTGCCCGTCCTCCCGCGTGGTGCGGCGGGTCCCGTGGTCGAGTGCACCGACTGCCAGACGCACTTCGGCATGGAGGCACTCGACCACCCCACCACCGCCCGCTTCTCGGCGATGCTGCGCGACGCCGTCCACACGGTCGCCCTCGCCGTCCTGGCCGCCGGCGGCACCGGCTCCCGCACGGTCACGGAGACCGCGGTCGCCGCGGTGCGGGCGGCGGGAATCCCCGACTGCACGGAGGAGCAGCTCACCGCGATGATCGAGGCGCTGGCGGCCGACACCGGACGTTTTGTCACGGACACGGAGCCCTGCGGTGCGGCGCTCGCGATCGAACTCCACGAGGCGCTGGAGCCGCTCGCTCCGCACTTGGCGCCTGCGGGCCGTGAGTCGATCCTCCTCCAGGGGGCGCGGATCGCCCTGGCCGACGGCCCCTACACCCCCGCGGAGCGTGAGGTACTGGCGACCGCGGGCAACGCACTCGCGCTGGACGCGGACGACACGGAGCGCCTCCTGGCCGCGGCGAGGACACCGTCCCCCTGATGGCGCCCGCACCGGTGGTGCCCCGTGCGACGACGGGAACCGAACGCGGGTGCGGAGCCCGGGGTTACTCCCCGGGGAGTAACCCCGTGTAGCGCGCCACCCCCCGCAGTACCCCCGACTCGGCCCTGAGCGCGACGATTCGCACCCCTTCAGGGCGGGAGGCTGGTCGCACACCGACAGCCCGTCGAGAGGGGAAGACCCCATGGGGTCCGTGACACCACCCGCCACCCCGCCGGAGGTGCGAAGCGCACGGAGGCAGCAGCCTCCGCAACACCCGCCGCGCCGCGGGTCCCAGAGCCGCCGTGCGCTGCCCTGGGCGGTCCTCGTGCTCTGGATCGCGCTCACGGCGCTCGCCACGCCTTTCGGGCAGAAGCTCGCCGACGTGAAGCGTGACGGCATCGTGGACTACCTCCCGGACAGCGCCGACTCCACCCATGCCGCCAGGCTCCAGCAGCGACTGCCGGGCGGCGAAGGCGCCGAGGTCGTGGTCGTGTACCGGCGGGAGGGCGGGCTGACGGCCGGGGACCGGGCTGCTGCCACCGCGCAGACCACCCGGATCGCGGCAGCGCACAAGCTCACGGCCCCGCCACGCGGCATCCCGTCCGCGGACGGGACCACCCTCATGTACCCGGTCTCGACCACTGAGACCGGCAACGACAACGTCGCGCGCAATGCCTTCGTCGACGCCGTACGCGAGAGGGTCGGCGGAGGCGACGGACTCGAAGTCCAGGTCGGCGGCCCGAGCGCGCTGCAACGTGACATGGAGGAGGTCTTCGAGTCCGTCGACGGCACCTTGATGCTGGTCACCGCGCTTGTCGTCGCCGTCCTGCTGATCCTCACCTACCGCAGCCCGTTCCTGTGGCTGCTGCCGCTCGCCGTCGTCGGTGTGGCCGCGGTCGCCAGCCAAGCGCTCGTCTACGGGCTGGTCCAGGGCTTCGGACTCACCGTGAGCAGTCAGAGCGCGGGAATCATGACGGTGCTCGTCTTCGGCGCGGGTACCGACTACGCACTGCTGCTCGTGGCCCGCTACCGCGACGAACTCCGGCGTGTGGAAAGGCCGTACGAGGCGATGTGGGCGGCGCTGCGCGGCTGCGGTCCCGCCGTGCTGGCCTCGTCGGGCACGGTCGCGGCCGGGCTGCTGTGCCTGCTGGCCGCCGACCTCAACAGCGCCCGCGGCCTCGGACCGGTGGGCGCCATCGGCGTGGTGTGCGCGTTGGTGGCCATGATGACGCTGCTGCCCGCGCTGCTCGTACTGCTCGGCCGCCGGGTCTTCTGGCCTCTCGTGCCCCGCTACGGAAGTGAGGCGGCGGCCACCAACGGGCGTCGTGGCGTGTTCGCCGCGATGGGCGGCGTCGCCGCCCGCCGTCCGGTCGCCGTGCTCGCCGGTGGTGCGGTGCTGCTCGGGGGGCTTGCGCTCGGCATGCTCGACCTGCCGGGCAGCCTCAAGCAGGAGGACGGTTTCACCGAACGGCCCGAGTCCGTGTCCGCCATGCGCACTCTCGCCGACGCCTACCCCGAACGCGCCAGCCAACCCATCCTGGTGATGGCACCGGCGAGCACCGCGGACCGGACACTAGCCGACGCCCGGGCGACCGGCGGAGTGGCCGCAGTCGAGCGGGGCCGTACGGCGGACGGCTGGACCGAGATCAGCGTGTACGCCGAGGATGCCCCCGAGTCGGCGGGGGAGCGCTCCACCATCGAGGAACTGAGGGCGGATCTCGACCCGGCCGGAGCGTACGTCGGCGGGCCGAGCGCCCAGCAGATGGACCTGGAGGACACCAACGCCCGTGACACGGCGGTCATCGTCCCACTGGTGCTCGCCGCCGTGCTGCTGGTCCTGGTCGCGCTGCTGCGCAGCCTGGTCGCCCCGCTGATCCTCATCGCCGCGGTCGTCGCCGTCTGGGGCGCGTCCCTCGGGATCGGCGGGCTGCTCTTCGGACCGGTCTTCGGTTTCGCCGGCATGGACCCCGGACTGCCGCTGCTGTCCTTCGTGTTCCTCGTCGCACTCGGCGTCGACTACGGGATCTTCCTGATGCACCGGATGCGGGAGGAGGCCATCGCCGGGGCTCGGCCCCGGGACGCGGCGCTCACCGCGCTGCGCACCACCGGAGGGGTCATCGCGTCGGCGGGCATCGTGCTGGCGGCCACTTTCGCGGTGCTGGCGACCCTTCCGCTGGTCGCTCTGGTGGGCATGGGAGTGGTCGTCGCGGCGGGCGTGCTGCTGGACACGTTCCTCGTCCGCACCTATCTGGTGACCAGCGCGAGCCTCCTGCTGGGCCGCCGGGTGTGGTGGCCCGGTCCGCTCAGCCGAGGCGGCACACCGCGAGAATGAGGGTTGTCCATGAGGCTGATGAGGCCTCGTGGCGGCTTCAGGGGGCTCATGCGAACTCGTGGGGGCCGGGAAGCGGATCGGGAGTCGGAGACGGGAGCCGGGATGGCGGGACGACTGACCGCGGCCATGGCGCGGGCGGTGGCCGCGTACGCCGACGAGGGCGCGGAGACACCCCGGCCCCGCCTGGGGGAGCGCGTGCTCACCGCCGTCAGCCGCGACCCGCTGACCGCTCCGCACCGCCTGCGCCATGACGTGCTGATCGCGCTCGGCGCGGGCGCCGTCACCGTCGTGCTCGCTCTCACCGTCGGCAGCGGCCGGGCCCCAGACCCGCTCGGCTGGCTGCTGCTCGGTGCCGGGACCGTACCGCTGGTCTGGCGCCGCAGCCGCCCTGTCCTCGTGCTGGCGGTGGTGCTGGTCTGCGCGGTCGCGTACCACGCGGCCGACTACACCCATGCCGCTCCGCATCCGGCCACGGTGCTGGCCCTCTACACCGTGGCCGCCACGGCGCGTCCGCTGCTGACGTTCGTCATCGGCGCGGGGGTGATGGGCGCGACCGTCGCGGTGATGTTCAAGGTCGGTACGGCCGAGGGCGCGGGGGCCCTGTGGGCCTCCGGCTGGATTCTGGCGGTGCTGATCTTCGGCGTGGACGTGCGTACCTACCGGCGCTACATCGCCTCCGTGGTGGCCCGCGCCGAACGCGCGGAACGCACCAGGGAGGAGGAGGCCGCGCGGCGCGTCGCCCAGGAGCGGCTGCGGATCGCCCGCGATCTGCACGACCTCCTCGCGCACAGCATCACCCTCATCGGCGTACGGACGGCGGTCGCCTCGCACGTACTGACCTCCGCTCCGGACCGGCTGGACCGTGCTGCCGTCGCCACCGCGCTGGACGAGATCGCGGAGACCTGCCGTACGGCCCGCCAGGAACTGCGCACCACGCTCCAGGTGCTGCGGGACGACGGCAGTCGGGGGGACGGCCCGCTGCCCGGTCTTGAGGCGCTGCCCGCGCTGGTCCGTGCCGCCGGGGCCGACCTGGAGATACGCCCGCCGGGCCTGAGCGTCGCCTCCGCGACCGGCGCCGCCGTCTACCGCATCGTCCAGGAGTCCCTGACCAACGCCGTCCGCCACGCGGGTCCTGACGCGCCGGTACGAGTCACCCTCGCCGCCGACGACCGGGGCGGCGGGGCGCTGCGGCTCACCGTCACCGACGACGGCGTATCCCCGTGGGACGGCGCACGGGGCGGATCGGGTGGATCGGGTGGATCGGGCGGGCCCAGTGCGGGGTTCGGTATCGCGGGTATGCGTGAACGGGCGCGCAGCGTCGGCGGTACGTTGTCGGCGGGACCGCGCGAGTGCGGTGGGTTCGAGGTCGCGGCCGTGCTGCCGCTCGGGATGGGGGAGTCCGCGGTATGACCGGGGCCGGGACGGCGATCCGTGTGCTGCTCGCCGACGACCAGACCCTCGTACGCGCCTCGTTCGCGATGCTGGTCGAGTCGGCACCGGGCATGGAGGTCGTGGCCCAGGCGGGCACCGGCCGCGAAGCGGTCGCCCTGGCCCGTTCCGAGCGTGCCGACGTGGTCATCATGGACATCCGGATGCCCGAAACCGACGGTATCGAGGCCACCCGGCAGATCGCGGCGGACGACGACCTCGCGGGTGTCAAGGTGCTGGTCCTGACCACGTACGACACCGACGAGCACATCATCGACGCACTGCGCGCGGGTGCTTCCGGCTTTCTCGTCAAGGACATCAGGCCGGCGGACCTGCTCGCCGCGATCCGGACCGTCGCCGCCGGTGAAGCCCTGCTGTCACCGGGGCCCACCGCCCGGCTCATCGCCCGGGTACTCGCCACCCCCGACGCCCCGAGGGCGGTGGCCGGACTCGACGGCCTCTCCGAGCGGGAACGTCAGGTACTGGCCCTGGTCGCCCGTGGCCTGAACAACACGGAGATCGCCGAGGGACTCGGCCTCAGCCCGCTCACCGCGAAGACGCATGTCAGCCGGATCATGGGCAAACTGGGTGCCCGGGACCGCACCCAACTCGTCGTCATCGCGTATGAGTCGGGCCTTGTCGTCCCAGGCTGCTGAGCCCGTCAGAGCCATGCGGAAATCACCTGAACCGGTGTGCGGCGGGCGGGGAGGCTTGCGCGGTGATACCCGACCTGGTGCCCAGCTACCTGAGCCGGGACGCAGCTGATCCCGCCCGGTACCCCTTCGACAGCGCGTCGGCGGCAGAGGTGCCCGCAATCTGATCGTCCAGGTCACCGACAAGACCGGTTGCGGAAGCGGCTGGCACGCGCCTATCCGGACGTCTGTTTCTTCCATCCCTTCGACGACGGGAACGCGCGGTCCGCCTTGCTCACCCTTGTGTTCGTGCTCGCGCGTGAAGGTGTGGCGCTCGACGACGTCCTGCTGCTCCGCCTCCGCCCCTTCCAGGCGGACGAACCGCAGGACGCGCGGCGGCTCGTCGACTACGTCGAGCTCCACCTCGACAGCACGCGGCGTGCCGCCGAGGCTCACAATCCACCGCTGTGTAGCCGGGCAATATGCAACAAATAACCACACTTGGGGCATGCTGATGTCAACTCTTTGTGAACAACAGCGCATTGACAGCACCCGACCGTGACGAACGGGTGTGGGCATGCCATGCTTCGGCCGAGTTCATTACTCCCGAGTAATGAAGCCACCCCCCGACCCATCTCGCCGGAGGACCACCCGTGCGTGCCCTCACCAGGAGATTCCTGGTCCCTGTCGCCCTGACGACATTCGCCCTCACCGCGAGCGCATGCTCCGCACCGTCCCATCAGACCGGCCCCGGCGCCGGTCCGACCCCGGTAGCCAAAGCCGCGGCGGACAGCTCCGAGCAGCTCGATGTCGCCGCGGCGCCCACCGACGCCCCCACGCCGACGGCTGTCGCCGCGGCGGGCAGCAGGGGGAACGGTGCCAAGAAGACCGCGCTGACGGTCGCCGCGTACGACAAGAGCACCGGACGCGCCGTCATATCCAAGCCGTCGAAGCGCTCTCCCGACCCCAGCCCTTCCAGCCCTTCCAGCCCTTCCGCTCCCTCCACCGAGCCCACCGACGGCTCATCGGACGCCCCCACCGCCGGCCCTTCCGACGGCCCCGAGAGCGACGCCCCCGTCAGGTCCGGCGACATCATCGCCAGCGCTCCTGCCCCCGGCGCTCCCGACGGGTTGCTCGCAGAGGTCATCGAGGTCGTCAACGAGACCGAGCAGGGCACCGAGGTCCGCACCAAGCCGACCACCCTCAACGCCGTCCTGAACGACGACAAGGCCGACGGCGAAGTCCCCGTCGACCCGTCGACGATGGACGTCGAACCCCTCGTCGAAGGCGTCAAGTTCTCCTGGGCCAAGCCCGACGGGATCACCTTCGGGCCCAACGGCGCCAAGCTGCCCCTCGGCAGCCTGCGCCTCGATGTCGGCACCTCCATCGCCACCGCGAAGGACGCACCCGCGTCCGCCGCCGCCTCTGTGGCCGGCTTCGTCCAGCTCTCCCCGCAGGTGGAGTTCTCCTACGACGGCAGCGGCAATGGCAAGGTCGGCAAGTCCGTCCCGCGCGGCGCCTTCCTCGGACTGTCCGGCGACTGGGACGCCCAGTGGCGGCTCAAGGGCCGTGCGTCGGGCGAGGTCAAGCAGCGCATCCCGTTCGCCAAGCTGCACGCCGACCCGGTGATCCAGGTCGGCCCGGTGCCGGTCGTCGTCAACCTCGATCTGACCTGCTACATACAGGTGGAGGCGGACGGCCGCATCACCCTGGACGTCGAGCAGAAGGTGAACGGCGACTTCCGCGTCGGCGGCAGCTACAGCCGCGCCGACGGCTGGAAGCCGGTCAGCACCTCCGAGGTGAAGGGCACCCCCATCACCGCGAAGGTCACCGCGGGCGGCCAGGCGAAGGCCGTGCTCGGCGCCGAGGCCTCCGTCGGCCTCTACGGACTGGTCGGCGTCAGCGCCGAGTTCGCGCCCTATCTGCGCGGCGAGGCAGCCGTCACGGCCACCGCCTCATCGGACGGCAAGGCGTCGATCGTCGGCAACTGGGCTCTGTACGGGGGCTTCGACCTGAACGGCAACCTCCAGCTCCAGCTGTCCATCTTCGGTACGCCGGTCTTCAGCAAGCGCGTTCCGCTGGGCAGCCTGCACCGCGAATGGACCCTGGTGAGCGGCAAGGGCAGCGCCTCGACGCCCAGCTAGGCGTACTGATCCACAGCCCTTGAACCGACGGCGCTCCGCCACCCCCCCCCGTGGAGTGGCGGAGCGCCGTCCGTTCGCCATGGCTGCTGCTGCCGCGTCCCGAGCCGTTCCGCCGGGAAGCGAGGATCTCGTGCGACGTCCCAGATACCACTCGACATCGCGGCGTACAGCCACGACAGCACGCATAGCCGGCCAAGTCCGAGCACCAGTGCCGCGGCCCCAGGGCAATGAGGGCGTCGACCGGACCGGTCCCTCCCAGGGCGGTGACCACGCCCGCCGCGATCCCGAGCGGGGACCGGCCGACGGGCACGGTGTCCACGACCGCATTGGTGGCGATGCCGATCACCGACACCGAGCCGGGCCGGCACTTCCAGAGCCGAAAGTACGCGACGGAGCATGACGGTCCAGGGAATTGCGCATCGGCAGTGACGCGCGCACGACACCTCGCCCGGATACGCCACAATGGGCACACGTGTACGGCGGTTGGGGGACGGGGGGACTGTGCGGCGTACGCATGCCACGACCGTGCTGGCCATCAGCACCAGTCTCCTGTCCGTCCTGCTGTCCGTACTGCTCGCCATCGCAGTGAACGTGGCGACCGGCGGCACCCTCCCCGACGCCCTCGTGCCCCTCTCTCCGTACGCCTGGTGGCTGGTCGGCCTGCTGACCCTCGCCACCGCCGTCGGGGCCGTACGTGCACACCGCGCCGTCCCCGCAGCCACGGCGCCTGAGGACAGCCCAGCTGTGCCGCCCGCCGCCGAACCGGATGAACTCCCGCCGCCGATAGCGGACTTCGCCGGCCGCGCCGACGAAGTCGGAAAGCTGTTGCGTCTGGTGGACGCCGGTCACCGTGCCATCGCCATCACCGGCGCGCCAGGGCTCGGCAAGTCGACCCTTGCCATCCGCCTCGCGCACGAACTGGGTCCGCGCTTCCCCGACGGCCGGCTCTACGCCGATCTCGGCGCGGGTCGCGGCACCCCGGCCACGTCGGCCGCCGTACTGGCCCGGCTGCTCGAAGCGATAGGCGCACCGGTCGAGGAGCGGTCAGGCGATATCGCGGCGCTCGCCGCGCGCTTCCGCAACCGTACTGCCCGGCGTCGCGTCCTGCTCCTGCTGGACGATGCCGCCGACGCCGCCCAGATCCGGCCCCTGTTGCCGGGCGGAGACGGTTGTCTCGCGCTGATCACCAGCCGCAAGGCCCTCGACGGGGTCCCCGAGGCGACGCCCCTCGCCCTCGGTGGCCTCGGCGACAGCGAGGCGCTCGCACTGCTCGCCGCCGTCGCCGGGCAGGACCGGGTGGACGTCGAGCCCGAAGCCGCCCTCCAGGTGGTCCGCGCCTGCGGGCTACTGCCCCTCGCCGTCCGGATCGCCGCCGCCCGACTGCGCTCCCGCCCCGGATGGCCGGTGAGCGAACTCGCCGCCCGGCTCGCCGACGAACGCCATCGCCTGGACATGCTCCACCTTGACGACCTCGCCGTACGCGCCGTCTTCGAGGCGTGCTACGCCGCGTTGGAACCCGCTGACCGAGCCCTCTTCCGGAGCCTCGGCGCCCACCCCGGCCCGCGTGTCACCGTCCGGGTCGCGGCAGCCGCGGCGGGCCGCGATCCCCACGCCGCCCGATCAGCCCTGGAACGTCTCACCGACGCCCAACTCCTCGCTTGCACAGGCCCCGACGCCTACCGGCTCCATGATCTGGTCCGGCTGTTCGCCGCCGAACGCCTCGAACGAGACACCGACCCCGCCGAACGCCGTGCCGTACTCGCCCGTCTCATCGCCGCCCACACCGAGGACGCGACCGAGCACGGGAGTCACGCCTGGGGCGGTGCGCAGCAGAGCACGGTCTCCCTCCTCGTGCGGGCAGCGGTGCGGGAGGGGCTGCACACCGAGGGGTTCCGACTCGCCCTGGCCGCCGACCGCTGGCTGTGGGACCAGCCCAGCCAACTGCCGCGCCTCGCCATGTGGACGAGCATCCTGGACACCGCACGTCGACTCGGCGAACAGCGCGTCTCGGCATGTGCCATGCGCGGCATGGGCGCCGCGTATCTGCACGAGGGACGCTACGACCAGGCTGTGGACCATCTGCGGATGTCCGTCGCCATCCAGCGTCACACCGGCACCAGGCCCGAGCAGATCAAGACCCGCCGTCTGCTGGGCGACGCCCTGCGCCACGCGGGCCGTTACGACCAGGCGCTGGCGGAGTACCGCACGGTCCTGAACGCCTACCGCGAACTCGGCCGCGCCATGGGCGAGGCGGAAGTCCTCAGCAGCCTCGGCGCGCTCCACCTGGACCGCCGCCGCCCCGATGAGGCCATCGTCTGCCTCGAACCGGCGGTCGCCGCACTCGTACGCCGCGGCGGCAGCCCCGCCTATCCGGCCGACGCCCAGCGCAATCTGGGCGCGGCCTACGTCCAGACCGGCGATCTGACCCGCGCCGAACACTCCCTGCGCGCCGCCCTGGCCTTGTACCGGCAGCACGACCGCCCGGTGGGGGAGGGCTGGACGCTGCGTGAACTGGGGCGCCTGGAGGAGAGACGCGGCGCTCTCTCCGACGGTGCAGCCCACCACCGTGCCGCACTCGCCGTCTTCGACGAGGCGGGCTACGGCGTGGGTGTGGCGGCGCTCACCGAGACCATCGGCGACAACTTTCTGGCCCAGGGCGACGTCCCTGCGGCCGACACCCACTACCGGCGCGCTGCTGAGGTGTACGCGGACCTCGGTTACCCCGTGCGGGAGGCCGAGGTCCGCCGCAAACTCAGCCTCCGCTGACGACGCCGCCGACGAACGCGCTCCAGGCGGCGGGGGCGACCGGCACGGGGCCGTCGGGGACCTTGCTGCCACGGACGGGGACGACTCCGGGGGATGTCGTCGCGGACCTGCAGGCACTCGCCGCCTTGGCCGTTGCCGTAGCTGCTCTTGCGCCAGGGCGCGGCGCCGCAGTCGCGGTGAGGTGCCGTAGGCGGTCTCATCGGGCGGCTCGTGGGACCCACCGCAGCCCATGCGGTCCGGGAGGTGCCCACCGGCGTCGGCAGCACCGACGCCGGTGCGAGCGCAACGCGAGCGTATACGCGGGCCCCGCACGGCATCGCCATCCCCTGACCGCCGTGGCCGGCTTCTACACCGGCAACATCACGCACTCCGTCGTCCGACCCTCCGACTGCCGACGGCGGAACGGCCCCGACAGGCGTACGCACCGCACCGCGCGCATGATGAGGAGATGGCGAAGGCGACGATCCTGACCGTCGACGACGATCCAGGTGTCTCCCGGGCCATCGCCCGCGACCTGCGGCGCCACTACGGCGACCGCTTCCGCGTGCTGCGCGCCACCTCCGGGGACGAGGCACTGGAAGCGCTGCGCGAGGTCAAGCTGCGGGGTGAGCCGGTGGCCGTGGTGATCGCGGACTACCGGATGCCCACGATGAACGGCGTCCAGTTCCTGGAGGCCGCGATGGACCTCTTCCCGAGGGCGCGCCGCGTCCTGCTCACCGCGTACGCGGACACCGGCGCGGCGATCGACGCGATCAACGTCGTCGACCTCGACCACTACCTGCTCAAACCGTGGAGCCCTCCGGAGGAGAACCTCTATCCGGTGCTCGACACACTCGTGGACCTGTGGGACGCGGCATCGGACCCGGAGACACCCGAGACGAGGGTGGTGGGCCATCGCTGGTCGGCGCCTTCCTTCGCGGTACGCGAGTTCCTCGCGCGCAACCTGGTCCCGTACCGCTGGATACCCGCCGATGAGCCCGAGGGCGCCCAGCTGCTGCGGGCCGCCGGGCTCGGCGCGTGCGATGTACCGCTGGTCGTCACCGCCGATGGCAAGGCCCTGCACGCGCCGTCCGAGGCGGAGTTGGCGGCGCAGGTCGGACTCCGCACCAGCCCGGCGGCCGACTTCTACGACGTGGTCGTGATCGGCGCGGGCCCGGCCGGTCTGGGCGCGGCGGTGTACGGGGCGTCGGAGGGGCTGCGCACGGTGCTGGTCGAGCGCACGGCCACCGGGGGGCAGGCGGGGCAGAGCAGCAGGATCGAGAACTACCTGGGCTTCCCGGACGGGGTCTCCGGCGCACAACTCGCCGACCGGGCGCGGAGACAGGCCAGCCGCTTCGGGGCGGAGATCCTCAGCGCGACCGAGGTGGTGGCCCTGGAGGCGGCCGAGGCGGCGGGGTCCGGCCGGATGCTGCGGTTCGGCGACGGCACATCGGTCGGCGCGCACACCGTCGTGCTCGCGACCGGGGTCACCTACCGGCGGCTCTCGGGAGCACAACTGGAGGACTTCAGCGGCGCGGGCGTCTACTACGGCTCCGCGTCGTTCGAGGCGGCCAACTGCCGGGGCGAGGACGTGTACATCGTCGGAGGCGCCAACTCGGCGGGCCAGGCGGCGGTCTACTTCTCGCGCTTCGCCGAGCGAGTGCACGTACTGCTGCGAGGCCCGGATCTGACCCGTTCGATGTCGGCGTATCTGATCCAGCAGATCGAGGCCCTGCCCAACATCGAGGTGCACTCGTGCACGGAGGTGGCGGCGGGCGGCGGGGACGGCCACCTGGAGCGGTTGACACTGCGGGACAACCGGACCGGGGCGCTCACGGAGGTGGACGCGAGCCGGCTGTTCGTGTTCATCGGCGCCGAGCCGCAGACGCAGTGGCTGGACGGACTGGTGGCCAGGGACGAACGCGGCTTCATCCTGACCGGCCCCGACCTCCCGGCGGCGGGCAGCCGATCGCCGCGCTGGCCGCTGACCAGGGCCCCGTACCACCTGGAGACGAACGTTCCCGGGGTGTTCGCGGCGGGGGACGTGCGCGCCGATTCGGTGAAGCGGGTGGCTTCGGCGGTGGGCGAGGGCGCCATGGCCGTCACGCTCGTACACCGCTATCTGGAGGGCCAATGACAGCTCCGGAAGCGCGGCGGACACTGCCCCCCGGCGAACTGCGCACGCTGTTCCTCTTCGAGGCGCTGGACGACGAGCAGCTCGCCTGGCTGTCCGAACGCGGAAGGGTGGAGACCCGCCAGGCCCGTAACCACGTCTACACCCAGGGCGAGGACGCGTCCTGCTTCTTCGTGCTGCTGTCGGGAACGGTCGCGCTCAGCCGCCAGCTCCACGGCGACGACATCGAGCTGATGCGCAGCGACCAGAAGGGCGCGTACGCCGGGGCCACACAGGCGTACCTGGGGGATCGGGTCGATCAGGCCTACCCCAACACGATGCGGGCCGTCACGGACGTGGAACTCTTCGTGCTGCCCGCCGTGGAGTTCGCCACCGCGGTGCGGACCTGGTTCCCGATGGCCCTGCATCTGCTGGAAGGGCTGTTCTTCGGGCTGCGGGCCAGCGACATCATCGTGGGGGAGCGGGAGCGGCTGGTGGCCCTCGGCTCACTGACTGCGGGTCTGACCCATGAGCTCAACAACCCGGCCGCCGCTGCGGTCCGCGCCACGGACACCCTGCGGGACCGGGTGGCGCACATGAGGTACAAACTGGCGCTGATCGCGGATGGGCGGGTGGACGGCAAACGCCTCCACGAGCTGGTGGAGATGCAGGACGCGGCGGTGAAGCGGGCTCGCGCCGCCCGCCAGCTGACGGCCATCGAGGCCGCGGACGCCGAGGACGAGCTCGGCGACTGGCTGGAGGAGACGGGCGTGGCCAACGCCTGGGACATCGCCCCCACCTTCGTATCAGGCGGCATCGACGCCGAGTGGCTCGCCGACGCGACCGCGGAGCTCTCCGACGACAACCGCCGGGCCGCGGTGGGCTGGCTGAACTACACCGTCGACACGGAGCTGCTGATGAACGAGATCGGCGACGCGGTGGGACGGATCTCCGGTCTGGTCGACGCGGCCCGACAGTACTCCCAACTCGACCGCGCCGCCCAGCAGCCGGTGGACATCCATGAACTCCTGGACGCCACACTGGTGATGCTGAAGGCCAAGATCCCGGCCGGTGTGCGGGTGGTGAAGGAGTACCAGCCCGACCTTCCACTGGTCCCCGCCTACGGGGCGGAGCTCAACCAGGTGTGGACGAACCTCATCGACAACGCCCTCGCGGCGATGGACGGCACCGGCGTCCTCACCCTCGCCACCTGGTACGAGGCCGAGCATGTGTACGTCGAGATACGGGACACGGGAGCCGGTATCGACCCGGAGATCAGGCCCCGTATCTTCGAGCCGTTCTTCTCCACGAAGCCGGTCGGGCAGGGGACGGGGCTCGGGCTCGACATCTCGTACCGGATCGTGGTCAACAAGCACGGCGGCGACATCCGCGTCGAATCCCGGCCCGGGGACACCCGGTTCCGGGTGTGCCTTCCGCTGGTGCGGCCTTCGGCCGATCAGCCCCTCTGACTCCGCCGGCGGTCGCGGAGCCGTCGTGCGGGCTCCTCGCCGAGTCTCCGATCGACTGCGAGCCGATGTCGATCCAGGGCCAGAGGGTGCGCGACATCCAGCCGATTTATGGCGGAAAACAAACCCTTCTCCGCACTCTTCGTTCACAGCAGCCACACAGATAACTCGTGGCATGACCTCGGCATTTGCACGCGTCGCATCACGGGAACCGGCGCAACCACATTCCGCGGTACGGCCTCGGCCCAGGAGTCATCCCTTGCGGGGCCCGGCTGACCTGCGTCTAGGGTGAACGCTGCGCGCCCGGTAGGGGAACCTTGACCGCCCCGCCGCAGCGCGCACGTCATTCGGCAGCCGGGGGGACTGCGCTGCCACGGGGGAAGGACGCATCGTCATGCCGTGCTGCCGGCTCATGGTGAACGCCGCTCGGGTCGGCGTCGGAAGCCCGCCCTGTGTCGGTTCCAGGACGGTTGGCTGACCCTCGCGTCATCTCCTTCACCCGCCCTTTCGGCGGTCACCCTCGCCTGCTCACGTTCGCTGTGAAGGATGCCCCCTTTGCGTTTCAGACCGGGGTTGCTCAACCCCAGATCACGATCATCGACCTCTCTCACCACGGCCGTCACGTCTGTGGCGGCGCTGGCCGTCCTCGGTGGCCTGGCGGTCCAGCCCGATGTGCTCCACCGGAACGCCGGGGACCGCATGGCCCCGGTGGGCAACGACTACGACTGGTACGAGGAAACCCCTGCCGAGGAGCTGCGGCAGGACCAGTGCCTGATGTCGGACGTGCTCCGGCTCGGCGGGCCTTCGATGTCCGCGACCGCGCAGGACGGGCTGAACCAGTCTCAGGAGAGGCTGCACGAGCTCGCCAACCGCAAGCACTGGGAGGACACCCCGCTCGCTCAGGCGTACAAGAAGGACCGGGACGCGGCTGACAAGGAGCTGGAAGCCCTCCACGCCCTGCGAGAGACCTGGAAGAAGCCGCTCGACGGGCTTGAGACTCCCGCCGGCTTCACGGTGGCGGGGTTCCACTGGCCGCCGGGTACGTCGGCGAGCACCGGCACAGAGGACTTCTACAGCCAGACGGGTCTGACCAAGTGGGTCGCCGACCGGTTCTGGAAGAACGAAAGCGACTTCTACAAGGACCCCACGCCGAGGGCGGACGAGGCGACGGTGAAGGCCGTCAAGGACCTCGGCGGACCGCTGTACGGCAAGGACCCCACGGCCGCGAACAACCCGAACTGGAGCCGGGACTCGGCCGAGCACGACGGGTACGAGCATCTGACAGACTGGTCGCTTGAGCCGACGGGTGCGGACAACGCCCGTCTGTTCCTCGCCTCCGGTGGATTCGCGCGTACCGCACCGCAGCCGGGTACCGCTGAGTACCGGGTCGCGGTGGAGGACCTGAAGACGCGGTTCGCGTCGTGCGCCTGGCGCGATCCGATGGACCCGAACAAGGTCCTGAAGGACCTGTCCGACACGGCTGGGCAGGAGTGGCAGCAGGAGGTCGCCTCCCAGGCGACCCAGCGCAACCAGCTTCTGACCGCCAACAAGGACGCCACCAAGGCTCTCGCCTCGGGCGCGAAGACCCTGGGCGACCTGCTGGGGCACTCCTGGATCGCCGACCGCCTGGCCCGTTGGCAGGACTACTGGTCCGCGGGTGGTCTGGGCTGGATCGGCGACAGCTATGTGACGGTCGAGGTGCCCGGCGCCAAGGGGCACTGTCTGGACGTCCAGGGCGGCGGGAAGACCAACGGCACGCCGGTCCAGATCTACACCTGCAACGGCGGCGCCGCGCAGCAGTGGACGATCGAGGGCAGCGAGGACGACTTCCACCTTCGCAACGTCGGTTCGTTCAAGTGCCTGGATGTTGCGGGGAACGCGTCCGCGAACGGCACGAAGATCCAGATCTCGGACTGCTACAAATCCAAGGGCCAGTCGTGGAAGGGCGATGTCCGCGCCACCTCGCCCCTGAAGAGCGTGTCCACGGGCAAGTGCCTGGACCTGAGCGCGTTCACGAAGAGCACGGACTCGCGGCTGTGGGACTGCAAGAACACCACTGCACAGAAGTTCCTGATCAAGCCGTCCGGTCACAAGGGCACGGACAGTCTTTCCTACCCGGACAAGGCGCAGTTCGACAAGGCGACGAAGGGTGTCACCGGCACCCAGGCCGCTGCCAAGAAGCAGTTGGCTGCGCTGAAGGTGCAGTTGGAGAACGCGAAGAAGTCGGGTACGGCGTCGGACGCCGCCGAGCAGGTGGCGTACGGGATCGCGGACGCGGCCGGTGCGCCGCGGGGTCGTGGTCTGCTGGTGGGTCAGCAGAAGGCGCAGGTCACCAAGGGCGTCGTGGCCGCGTTGACGGCGATGGTGAAGGCGGGTGAGACCGCCGAGGCGGCGACGAGGGCGTCCGCCGGTGACAGTGCGACGATCGCGCAGCGCGCGTTGGCGCAGGCGGCTCAGGTCAACGCGGAGTTCCGTAAGGAGGCTGCGCACAAGGCCGAGTTGCAGGCGAAGGCGGCTGCTGACGCGGCGAAGCTGCACCGGGACAACGCGAAGAAGGACAAGGAGACCGCGGAGGCCAAGCTCGCCGTCGCGTTGAAGGCGGAGGCGGACGCGAAGGCGGCGGCCGCCGATGCGCGTGCGAAGCGACTGGCGGCGGAGGCCGAGGAGAAGACGGCCAAGGCGGAGAAGGAGACCGCCGCCGCCAAGCAGGCCGAAGCCAACCAGCACAAGCAGACCGCACAGGCCGAGGCGGCCAACGCCCAGGACGCCAAGGAGAAGGCCGAGGCCGCCGAAGCCACCGCCGTCGCGCGGAAGAACGACGCGGTCAACGCCCGCGACAACGCCAAGGCCAAGCGCGACGATGCCTTGGACGCCGAGCAGAAGGCCGACGTCGCACGCGCCAAGGCCGACGCCAAGGGAGCCTACGCCGACTCCCTGGAAGCGGGCGACGCGGCAACCGCCGCCCGCGCTGCTGCCGACGAATCGGACAGGCACGCGGACGACGCCGAAGCGGCTGCGGGCCGGGCCCGCACCGCGGCGGATGCCGCGACGCAGGCCGCCGCCGAGGCGGATGCCGCGGCCACCCGCGCCGAGGCAGCCGCCAAGCGGGCCCGTTCGAACGCGGACGCCGCCCAGGCCGCGAAGCTGAGGGCCGACGCCGCGGTGAAGACCGCGACCAGCGCCGTGGCCGACGCGATCAAGGCGTCCGAGCACGCCTTGGCCGAGGCCAAGACCGCCGTCGCGTTGGCGAACGAGGCGGAGAAGCTGGCCAAGAGCGCCAAGTCCGAGGCGGACGCGGCGAACAAGGAGGCCATCAAGGCTCTGGCCGCCGCAGCGAGGGCCGCCGGTTTCGCCCATGTCACCGCGCAGGCAGCGGTCGACGCGGGCAACGCCGCCGCCCAGGTCGCCAAGCCGGCCAACGACGCGATCCAGCTCGGCTCCCCTTACGTCACCACCGACTCGGCCGCCAGCCTGGTCGTGCTGACCGGTCAGGCGTCGAAGACGATCGCGGACCAGCAGAAGGCCGTCGCCGACGCCCACGCCAAGAACGCGCAGGCAGCGGCCGCAGCCGCGAAGAACCTCGCGGACCAGGCCACGGGCGACGCGAAGATCGCCTACCAGTACGCGGCCAACGCCGCCACCCACGCCGCCAACGCCCGCACCTACTCCAAGGAGGCCCTGGGCTACGCGGCCGACGCCGCCAAGGCGGCATCCGCGGCATCGGCGTCACTGGCCCGCACCGTCGAGTACGACCGCCAGGCCACCGCGGACGCCGCGGCCGCCGACCAGGCGGCCGGACGCGCCGAGGGCTACGCCGAGGACGCCCGCGCCTCCGCAGACCAGGCCGCACTCGACGCCCAGGCCGCCCGTCAGGCCGCTGCCGCGGCCGAGCAGGCAGCCAAGGACGCCCGCGCCGCCGCCGACCGCGCCGACGCCGCCGCCACCGAAGCCGAACAGGCCGCCAAGGACGCCGCAAGGTACGCCAAGGAAGCCCAGGACGCGGCCGACAGAGCCGAGAAGGCCGCCAACGCGAAGCAGATCGAGACCGGAACCGTCACCGACGGGGCCGGCGGCTCCATCGGTGGAATGTTCCACGTCATCGACCACATCGAGAAGGTCGGTGAGCCCGAGATCGTCAAGAAGACGTCGGGCTGCGACGGCTGGATCAACCAGCTCGCCTACCGCGGCGACTGCACCATCACCGCGAAGCTCCGGTACCGGGCGATCGTCGACCTGTACCTGTGCACCGCGCAGGACCTGGACCCGACCAAGTACACCTGCCCTGCCGGCGCGACCGTCTACCTGGGCGAGCACCGGTCCGACGTGCTGTCCCAGGAAGTCACGCACAACATCACGATCGCCGAGTTCCAGGAAGGCGTCGACCCGATCGACATCCTCTTCGGCAGCTGGATCAGGTGCGCCCAGAAACTCACCCCCGGTGGTGAGAGCGGAAGCTGGGGCGGTTGCGCCTGGGCAGCGGTGGATGTCGGCGCGCTGTTCGCGGGCAAGCTCCTCAAGCCCATCGCGGACGCCGTCAAGGCAGCCGATGCGGCCATGAGGCTCGGCATCGGATTCGCCGACGCCTTCAAGGGCCTGCGGGCCGCCGGGCTCTCGGAGCAGGTCATCGCCGGCGTCATGAACAAGGCCATCCAGAACCTGCGCGAACTGTGTCTGAAGGGCAAGCTCCCCGCCTCGGCTTCCGCGATGCGGGCCGGTGGAAGGAGCACACCGATCGCGGCGGTCGGCGCCGGCCACCACGTGCTCGACAACGGCTCGAAGGCCGGCATCACCAGCGCGGCGTTCGCCAGGAGCGGGCCCGGGTGCGGCACCAAGTGGATATCGCTCGACAAACTCCCGCACCACTACATGCGGGAGAGTAACGAGGGAATCATGCACGCCGCAGACTTCGGCATCAAGGGCAACTACAACAAGGTGAATGGACAGGCATTCATACTCGCCATTGAGCAGCTCGTGAAGAACCCGGGAACGAAGGTGATCAAGGGTACGTGGAGGAACACGCAGGAAGCCATTCACTACGTAGATGACACGGGGCTGCACGCGTCATTCGCCGCAAACGGACCGAACGTCGGGGAGTACCTCGGTGGGTGGCGATCCTCAGGAGATCAGCTAACCTATCTCCTGCGGGATGGGAAGCTCTAGACGAGAGGCCCATGACAAACCCGCGAGCGAAGAGGGCTCTCCCGTGAAGATTGAATTGACAGACGACCAGGCACTTGTCTTGTCCGACTGGCTGGACCGGGTAATGCACCGGAAGGATTTCGCGGCTATCGTCGATGATCGCGCTGTCTGGTCTGCCCTGTTCAGAATCAGCGGAGCGCTGGAGACGCAGTTGTCATCGATTTTCGACCCCTCCTACCCTGATCAGCTGGAATCCGCCCGTCAGCGACTGATCGACCAGCTCGGGGATTTCGGAAAGCAGTGACCGACGGAAGTTCCGGTACGGCTCAGTCCTCGGTCAACAGGTAGCGAAGCGGGCGGTGACTCTCCGGGAGTCACCGCCCGCCTCCATGACGGCCGTTGTGTCACGGCCTGACGGCTGCCGAGTGGTGGTTCCCTGGCTTGGCGCGGGCCGCCGCGTGTAGCGCGGCAGGCCCTCCATCCCTCGCCGCCGCCCACCACAGGGTGAGAACCCATACCGCGCGTGCGCGGAGGGCGGGGGAGGCGGTCGGGCACCCGGGGCCGCGCCCGTCGCACCCCCGTGCGGAAGAATGGCCCCATGACCTTGTTCCGCGACGACGGCATCGTGCTGCGCACCCAGAAGCTGGGTGAAGCGGACCGCATCATCACGCTGCTCACCCGTGGCCATGGCCGCGTACGGGCGGTCGCGCGGGGGGTGCGCAGGACCAAGTCGAAGTTCGGCGCGCGGCTGGAGCCGTTCTCGCACGTGGATGTGCAGTTCTTCGCGCGGGGCAGCGAGCTCGTGGGCAGGGGACTGCCGCTGTGCACACAGAGTGAGACCATCGCCCCGTACGGCAGCGGAATCGTCACCGACTACGCCCGCTACACCGCGGGCACCGCCATGCTGGAGACCGCGGAGCGGTTCACCGACCATGAGGGGGAGCCGGCGGTCCAGCAGTACCTGCTGCTCGTCGGGGGGCTGCGGACGCTCTCCCGGGGGGAGCACGCGCCGCATCTGATCCTTGACGCGTTCCTGCTGCGCTCCCTCGCCGTGAACGGCTACGCGCCCAGCTTCGACGATTGCGCCAGATGCGGACTGAACGGCCCGAACCGCTTCTTCTCGGTTGCTTCGGGCGGAGTGATATGCGGCGACTGCCGGGTGCCCGGCAGCGTCGTACCCTCACCTGAGGCAATCGGGCTGCTCAGCGCGCTGCTGACCGGTGACTGGGACACGGCGGACGCCGCCGAGGCCCGTCATGTCAGGGAGGCGAGCGGGTTGGTGTCGGCCTATCTGCACTGGCATCTGGAGCGGGGACTGCGCTCGCTCCGGTACGTGGAGAAGTTCGCCAGGAACGCAGAGGGCACCGAGAAGATCACGAACGCCACGAACGCCACGACCGCTACGAACGCCGAGAAGAAGTGAGTGTGACATGGCACGACGCGGAATCCTGGGACGCTCCCGCCGCGAGTACAAGGTCCCCGAGCCGCACCCGTCCGGTGCCCGCCCGCCGAGGATCCCGGCGGAGCTGGTGCCGCAACATGTGGCCATCGTCATGGACGGCAACGGCCGCTGGGCCAAGGACCGCGGACTGCCCCGCACCGAAGGGCACAAGGTCGGCGAGGGTGTGGTGCTCGACGTGCTCAAGGGCTGCCTGGAGATGGGCGTCAAGAACCTCTCCCTCTACGCCTTCTCCACGGAGAACTGGAAGCGCTCCCCCGAGGAGGTCCGCTTCCTGATGAACTTCAACCGCGATGTGATCCGCCGCCGCCGTGACGAGATGGACGAGCTCGGCATCCGTATCCGCTGGGTCGGCCGGATGCCCAAGATGTGGAAGTCCGTGGTCCAGGAGCTCCAGGTTGCCCAGGAGCAGACCAAGGGCAACGACGCCATGACGCTCTACTTCTGCGTCAACTACGGCGGGCGTGCCGAGATCGCCGACGCCGCCAAGCGGATCGCCGAGGACGTCGCCGCAGGTCGGCTCGACCCGTCGAAGGTCAGCGAGAAGACCTTCCAGAAGTACCTCTACTACCCGGACATGCCGGACGTCGACCTGTTCCTGCGCCCGAGCGGCGAGCAGCGCACCTCCAACTACCTGATCTGGCAGAGCAGCTACGCCGAGATGGTGTTCCAGGACGTGCTGTGGCCCGATTTCGACCGCCGTGACCTGTGGCGGGCCTGCCTGGAGTACGCGTCCCGCGACCGGCGTTTCGGCGGCGCGATCCCGAACGAGGAGCTGCTCGCCCTGGAGAAGAAGTCGACGGAGAACCGGTAGCCGGAGTGGGGAACGCGCCACCGTCGGGCCGGAACGAGTCGCCTCCCCGCGCCCTCTAGAAAGGCGCCGGGATCGACACGACCCGGTGGCTGGAATGGGGTGGGACGGATGCGGGTGCTCGTCGTCGAGGACGAGGAGATGCTGGCCGCGGCGCTGGCCGAGGGGCTGCGCCAGGAGGCGTTCGCCGTCGATGTCGTGTACGACGGCGAGGCCGCGCTGGAACGGCTGGCCGTCAATGAGTACGACGTGATGGTCCTGGACCGGGACCTGCCCAAGGTGCACGGTGACGTGGTGTGCGGCCGGGTCGCCGGGTCCGAGGCAGGTGTGCGGATCCTGATGCTCACCGTGTCCACGACCGTCGCCGAACGGGTCGCGGGACTCAACCTCGGCGCCGACGACTATCTCGCCAAGCCCTTCGCGTTCGCCGAACTCGTGGCACGTATCAGGGCACTGGGCCGCCGGGCCCGCGCCGCGACACCCCCCGTTCTGGAGCGTGCCGGGCTGCGTCTCGATCCCCATCTGCGCGAGACCCACCGTGACGGGCGCTACATCGCCCTGTCCCGCAAGGAGTTCGCCGTGCTGGAGGAGCTGCTGCGGGCCCAAGGCGCCCCGGTGTCGGCGGAGATGCTGCTGGAGCGGGTGTGGGACGAGAACATCGATCCGTTCACCACCATCGTCCGCGTCACGATCAGGAGCCTGCGCCGCAAGCTGGGCGATCCCGGGGTGGTGGAGACGGTGACCGGCGTGGGATATCGGGTCCGATGAACGAGGAGGGTCCCGGACCGTCTCCGTCCCCGCGGCGCTGGAGTCTGCGCCTGCGTCTGACCGCCGTCTTCGGCCTGCTGTTCTTCGTCGCGGCGGCGGCTGTGCTCATCGGCGCCGCCATCCTGGTACAGAACAGCATGCGCTACAGCCTGAGCCTGGTCCTGCCGGGCGGCTTCGGCTCGGATCCCCTGGTGGACCAGACGACCAGGCAGATCATCGTCGACACGATGCGGACCAATCTGCTGACGAAGGGCGGGTTCACCGTCCTCGCCGTCGGGGTCGTCGCCACCAGCCTCGGCTGGGTGGTCGCGGGCAGACTGCTGCGGCCCCTGGAGCGGATCACCTCCACCGCGGAACGTATCGCGAGCCGGACCCTGCACCGGCGGATCGGCCTCGACAGCGGATCGGGCGAGGTGAAGCGTCTCGCGGACTCCTTCGACAGCATGCTGGACCGGCTCGACGCGGCCTTCGCGGGGCAGGAGCGTTTCATCGCGAACGCCGCGCATGAGCTCAAGACACCGCTGGTGATCAACCGCACTCTGGTGGAGGTGGCCATGGGCCGCCGCGACGCGTCCCCCGAGATCCGGCAGCTCGGCGAGAACCTCCTCGCGGTCAACGCCCGTCACGAACGCCTCATCGACGCCTTGTTGACCCTCGCCCGCGCCGATGACGCCCTCACCGAGCGGGTCGGCACCGATCTGGCGGAGCTCGCCGCGGCCGTCATCGGGCACACGCGTGACGAAGCCGAACGCGGGGAGGTGACCGTCGAGTCGTACCTCGGCGCCGCGCCGACCACCGGCGATCCGATCCTGCTGGAGCAGCTCGTACGCAACCTCGTGGAGAACGCCATCAGGCACAACGTGTCCGGGGGCAGCGTGACGGTGGAGACCCGCAAGGACGCCTCCGGTGCGCGGATCATGATCGGCAACACCGGTGCGCAGATCTCACCGCACGAGATCCCGGTGCTGTTTGAGCCGTTCCGCAGGCTCACCGACCGGGTGGGCTCGGCCAGGGGAAGCGGGCTCGGGCTCTCGATCGTGCGTGCCGTGGCGCAGGCCCACGGCGGCGACGTTGCGGCCGCGCCGCGAGAGGGCGGCGGGCTGGTCGTGCACGTCACCCTGCCGTGAGCGCGAGTTGAGTGTGAGCGCACGCGGACCTGCCGGTCCTCGTACGTGCGCCTGGCTGTGTCCATGTGAGCCGCACGTCAGTGCCGGTGCCGTGCCCCCCGTGTGAGTTCCGTGTGAGCGGAAACCCTCACCGCCAGTTCACGTAGCGGCATGTGTAGTTCCGGTAGGAACATCATCCCTGCAAGGAGCTCCCCACCATGCCGAGCAGGCAGCACCGCAAGCAGAGCCGCAGAAAGCCCCGGACCATCCGTCAGCGCACACCCCTGTACGCGACCGCGCTCCTCGCCGTCGTGGGTGCCGGGTACTTCGTCGGCTTCGGAGGGGACAACGACACGGGGACGTTCGGGAAGCCGGCGTCCTTTCCGGGGCTCGACGGCGGCGGCTCGGCGAGTCGGCAGTCGCTCGAACTCGACATACCCGAGTCCCAGGAGCCGAAGCCCGGAGCGTCCCCGCAGGCATCCGAGGCCGCCGCCGAAGCCGCGGGCCAGCCGCGCATCCCGCAGCGCGGCGACGGCGAGTTCGAGACGGTTCCGGTGAAGGGCACGGCGCGCAGCGTCGGCAAGGGCGCCCCGCTGCGTTACGGCGTGGCGGTGGAAGGCGGACTGGGCCAGAACCCGGACGGCGTCGCCCGCGAGGTCGAGGCCGTACTCGCCGACAAGCGCGGCTGGACCAGCGGCGGCAAAGCCGCCTTCCAGCGGGTCGACCAGCCGCCCTACGACTTCGTGGTGCGCTTGGCGTCGCCCGCCACCACGGACGAGATCTGCGGCACGTACGGGCTCGACACCGGCGGCCAGGTCAACTGCAGCGGCGGCACGGACGTCGTGGTCAACCTCCGGCGCTGGATGTTGCTCACCCCCGCCTACCAGGGCCGCACCTCGATGTACCGCGCGTTGATCATCAACCATGAGGTCGGCCACCGGCTCGGCTACGGGCACCGCGGCTGCCCGGGACCCGGGCGCCCGGCACCCGCGATGATGCAGCAGATCAAGGGGCTCAACGGCTGTGTGATCAACGCCTGGCCCTATGGCGCGGACGGCCGTCCGATCGAAGGGCCCCACGTCGAGTAGCAGTTCGCGCGGATGGGCTCGGGTATGAGGCCGAGGCGGAAGCTCGACCGGTACGGCCCGGTCGGGCGTCCGGTGAGGCGGCGTGCCCATGACACGGGATTGGTTATGATCTCTGGCCAAAGGCTGAACCGCCACGGGGGTGTTCGGCCGTAGAGACCAGGGGGCGCTGAGCATGGCCGGTGCGGGCTCGGACGGCTACCGGATCCAGGCGAGCGGCATGGAAGACGAGGCCGGAAAGCTCGACCAGGCGGGCGACGACGTCGGCCTCATACGCAAGGCCGTGGAAGACGGCATGTGCTACGCACAGGACGCGCTCGGCGGCTCGGACTCCGGCCCTGCCTACGACAACTTCGCGACCGCCTGGCAGGCCGAGGCGAAGACGCTGGAAGCCGCGCTGCACGAACTCGCGGACAAGGTCGGCGTCTCCCAGCGGAACTACCGGAACGCCGACCAGGAAACCATCGTCGCGCTGCACTCCGCGGGCGGGGGCAACGGCCTGACGACCATGCCCGCGCCCGCCGCCGCCCACCCGGGGATCACCACGGGCCCCGCCCCGGGCGTGCGCCCGGCCGTGCTCGGTGAGCCCCCCATTGGCACCCGGCCCACCCCGGGCGCGCCTCCGCCGAGCCTCGCCGACTTCGACTGACCGGCCGGCGCACGCCACACAGACCGACACACCGGCGACCGCGCGCATCCGGTCGGCGCGTGTGCTTCCACCTGACACCTGAGCAAGGACAGCGGGCTCCCACCACATGGCTGACGCAGGCGAATCCACCACCGACCGCAAGCAGAAGATCGACGGCTACACGGGAGACCTCGCGGTGGCCGGCAGCAAGAACGAGGTCCTGGCAGCGATCGACAACCTTCTCGGTGTCTCCGCTCCGGTCGGTTCCCCGAGCACCTTGGAGGCCATCGCCCAGCGCTACAAGAGCCAGGCCGACGACGCCGCGGACGTACAGGACCGGGTCGAGAAGGTCGCCTCCTCGGGACTTCCTTCGGTGTGGGTGGGCAGCACCGGCGCCAAGGCGGCCGAGGTGGTGGCGGCGGCCGGCCGCTCCGCGCAGCAGATGGCCGAGGCGTTCCGCAAGGGGTCCAAGGCCCTCTACGGCCTCTCTGACGCGCTCACCTCCGCCCAGTCCAAGGACGACGACGGCCGCGAGCAGTTGCTCAAGGCCCGCGGGATGCTCGGCGGTGAGGACGGCTTCTTCGACGACATGGTCGAGAAGGACGCCGAGGAAGCCGAACGCAAGCGGGCCCAGGACGTCGCGGGAAACGGCGCCAACCTGCTCCACGCCGCCGCGCAGGAGGCGGATGACGCGGCACGGACGGCGGCGCGGGAGCTGAACAAGTACGCGGCCGAGGCCCGTGCCGGGCAGATGCGGACCGACAACATCTCCGCCGCCGACCGCCTTGTGCTCGCCGACGTGGGTGTGTCCGGGGGCCCACAGGAGCAGAACGAACTCCTCACCGCCAACGACCTCGAACGTTCCGGCCGTTTCATGGAGAAGATGAACGCGCGGGACGAGGCCCGCTTCGAGCGGATGCTCGCAGAGGCCAAGACGCCGCAGGAGCGGGCGTATCTGGTCAAGGCACTGGCCGCGGGCTATGACGTGGACGAGGTCGGCCGGTTCCGCGACAAGATCCACGGCAAGGACCCGTACTGGCTGCAGCAGCACCTCAGCCCGATCGTCACGGCCGGTGACAGCAAGGTGGACGAGGGGCTCAAAGACGACAGGTCGAACCGGAACACCGACTACCAAGAGTTCGGCGACGAGGCGTGGTCCCAGGAGGGCAACACCTGTGTGCCGGCGAGCACGGTGACCGCCCGCGCCATGGTCGATCCCGTCTACGCGCTGGAGTTGACCGGCGGACCGTCCGGGCAGGAGGACGACCCCGGTGCCTTTCGCGACCGGCTCAGGGACGAGCAGCTGCGCCTGCACGAGGAGGGCGACGGCAGCGATACGCACTGGTGGTCCGACGTCCCGGCCGGAATGGACAGCGACGGGCAGAACGAGATCGCCAACAGCGAGATCAGCCCGCACACCGGCAGCGAGTACGAGTACCAGGAGGTCCGTGGCGCGGACGAGCGCCGTGATGTGCTGCCGGACATCGAGAAGTCCGTCGCCGAGGGCAAACCCGTCCCCATCGAAGTGGAGGGGTACGACGAGAACGGCCGGCACGGACACCAGATGATGGTGATCGGCCAGGAGGGTGACATGCTGCAGATCTACAACCCTTGGGGCACGACCACCTGGGTCAGCGAGGACGACTTCGTCAACGGCCGGATGGACAAGGCCTCCGACGACCGCATGCCCGATGCGTTCGCCGTCCATCTGCCCGCCGACCGATAGGTGAGCCCCATGATCAGCGTTCTGCGCCGACTCGCCCTTCCCTCCGTGCTGGTGACCGTGCTCGCGGGTTGCGGCCTCGTCGGTCCTGACACCTATGAGCTGAATGAGAAGCACATAGAGGTTGACGCGGGGGAGGAGTTCACGCTGTCGGTCCCGGTCGCCGTCGCCATGGGTGAGCGGTGGTATCTGACATCGCCGGAGCCCGATCCCGATATCGTCCGGAACAAGGGCAAGCGGGATGAGATCGAGGGTGACGACGATGACGTCGTCGGCGGCGCGAGCGGAACGGACTTCTTCGACTTCGAGGCCGTCGGTCCCGGCACGACGGAGATCCGGCTCATTCAGTGCCCGCCCCAAGCCTGCGACGGTGGAGGCGATACCGGTCCCGCCACCCCGGCCCCGATCCCGAGCGGCGGCCCCACTCTCAACGCGAAGTACCGGGCCACCATCCACACCTACACCGTCACCGTGAGGAAGCCATGACCTCCGCGCCGCAGGCCTCGCCCCCGGGCCGCACCGATGACGAGCTGGCGCGGTCGGACATCCCGACCATGCTCCGTTACGGCATCTCCTTCGCAGGAAGGCACCGCACCGCCCTCTTCGGCGACGGCGCGGTGGGCGCCGCCGTCCTGTTGGACCGGCTCGGCGTCC
The DNA here is from genome assembly GCF_037023745.1 of Streptomyces sp. SCSIO 30461. NCBI lineage: Bacteria > Bacillati > Actinomycetota > Actinomycetes > Kitasatosporales > Streptomycetaceae > Streptomyces > Streptomyces sp. SCSIO 30461. Next base: position 6,458,799 of record NZ_CP146101.1, on the reverse strand, counting down.
AGCCGAGGGCGGTGGCCTTCCTCGCCAAGGTGGTGCGCGGCGGGGGTGTCCGGTACGCGGCTGAGCTGCGCGAGCCGGTGCCGGGCGATGAGGCGGTGTCCGTGGTGCGTGCGTGGCTGGAGGCCGCGGCCACCGCCGGCAACGGGATCGACGGCGGCGAGATGGCCGCCCGCTGGCTGGAGGCCGTCGCCGAACTCCTCGGTCTCCGGGTCGTCCACCGCTCCCGGACAGCCGGAGAGTGAGTGGAGGGACTCCGGATCACCGCACAACCGGGCGCGTTCGCCCGGCAGTGCGGTCACGCGGCGTGCCGGGCCGGGGCGTTGAGCGCGGGGCCGAGCGCATGGCCGATAGGGCCACGGTCCCGGCGGGCGCGCCTCAGGAGCGGTCGGCCTCGGACTTGGCGCACTCCGCGCAGGTGCCGAAGATCTCCACCGTGTGCGCGACGTTGACGTATCCGTGCTGCGCCGCGATCGTCTCCGCCCACTGCTCGACGGCCGGGCCCTCGACCTCCACCGCCTTGCCGCACACCCGGCACACCAGATGGTGGTGGTGCTCACCGGAGGCGCACCGCCGGTAGACCGCCTCGCCCTCGGTGGTGCGCAGCACATCCACCTCACCGGCCTCGGCGAGGGACTGGAGCGTCCGGTAGACCGTGGTCAGCCCCACCGAGTCGCCGCGGTGCCTGAGCATGTCGTGCAGCTCCTGCGCACTGCGGAATTCCTCGACCTCGTCGAGCGCCGCCGCCACCGCGGCCCGCTGCCGGGTCGACCTGCCGCGTACGGGGGGTCCAGCCGTCGCCACAGGGTGCCTCCTTCGATCCGCCCGCTCCTCGGACGGGCCATTCTGCCAGGCCGGAGTTCAGACGCTGACGTCATCGGCCGGGCGGTGGCCGATCTCGGCCGCCGCGTCGCACCGCGCCTGGCCCCCGGACGCTCCGGCGGCCCGCGCCCGCCGTCGCGCCAACGGCGCCGCCAGCGCGGTCAGCAGCACGAAGACTCCGATGGCCAGCAACACGATCGTCGCACCAGGCGGGACGTCCTGGTAGTAAGTGGTGACCGTACCCGCCAGTGTCACGGCGGTGCCGATCGCCACGGACACCGCGAAGGTCAGCTTGAACGACCGGGTGATCTGCTGCGCCGCCGCCACCGGCACCACCATCAGTGCGCTCACCAGCAGCAGCCCGACCACCCGCATCGCCACGGTGACGGTGACCGCCGCGGTGACCGCGACCAGCAGATTGAGCGCTCGTACCGGCAGCCCGGTGACCCGGGCGAACTCCTCGTCCTGGCTGATCGCGAACAGCTGCCGCCGCAGTCCCACCGTCACCAGCAGCACGAAGGCCGCGAGCAGGCAGATCGCCGTCAGGTCCTCATCGGAGACGGTGGACAGTGAGCCGAAGAGATACGAGGTGAGGTTGGCGTTCGAGCCGGTGTCGCTGAGATTCATCAGCATCACGCCGCCCGCCATACCGCCGTAGAACAGCATGGCGAGCGCGATGTCGCCGCGGGTGCGCCCGTACGCCCTGATCAGTTCCATCGCGACCGAGCCGATGACCGCGACGACGGTCGCCATCCACACCGGGTTGGTGGACAGCAGGAAGCCGAGCCCCACGCCGGTCAGGGCGACATGCCCGATGCCGTCGCCCATCAGCGCCTGGCGGCGCTGCACCAGATGGATGCCGACCGCGGGAGCGATCACACCGACCAGCACGGCGGCGAGCAGCGCCCGCTGCATGAAGGGGTCCTGGAGGAATTCCATGTCAGGTCAGCAGTCCCGTGCGGAGCGGCTCGTCGGCCGCGTGCGGATGTACGTGGTCATGGCCGGGCAACGCGTGCTGGCCGACCGCCTCGGGCGGTGGGCCGTCGTGGACCACGCAGCCGTCGCGCAGCACCACGGCCCGGTCGATCAGCGGCTCCAGCGGGCCGAGCTCATGTAGTACGAGCAGTACGGTCGTCCCTGCCGCGACCTGCTCGCGCAGGGTTCCGGCCAGGATCTCCTGGCTGGCCAGGTCCACACCGGCCATCGGCTCGTCCATGATCAGTAGTTCGGGGTCGGCCGCGAGCGCACGGGCGATGAGCACCCGCTGGTGCTGGCCACCGGACAAAGCGCCCACGGCGTCCTTGGCCCGGTCGGCGAGCCCGACCAGCTTGATCGCGCGCTCGACGGCGGCGCGGTCGGCCTTGGACGGCCACCTCAGCTTCGTACGGGAAAGCCGGCCGGAGGACACCACCTCGCGGACGGTCGCCGGGACGCCGCTGGTCGCGGTGGTGCGCTGGGGGACGTAGCCCACCCGCTGCCAGTCGCGGAAGCGGCGCAGCTCCGTGCCGAAGAGGGAGACCGAGCCGTCGGTGAGCGGCACCTGCCCGATCACGGACCGTACGGCCGTCGACTTTCCCGAGCCGTTGGCGCCGAGCAGCGCGACGACCTCGCCACGGCGCACGGTGAGGTCGATACCGCGCAGCACGGGGCGCGAGCCGAGGGTGGCCCAGGCATCGCGGACGGATATGACGGGTTCCAGGGGCTCCTGTGTGTCCATGCCCTGCGCCTCCGATGATCGTGTCCGGTCTGTCACCGCTGTCACCGCTGTCACCGCTGTCACCGTGCGCCGAGTGCCTTGCGCAGCGCGGTGAGGTTGGACTCCATGACGGCGATGTAGTCGTCGCCCTTGGAGCGGTCCGTGATCCCCTCCAGCGGGTCCAGTACGTCCGTCTTCAGCCCGGTGTCCCCTGCCAGGGTCTTCGCGGTCCGGTCGCTGGCCAGCGTCTCGAAGAACACCGTCGTCACCTTGTCCTGCTTCGCGACTCTCTGGAGCTCCCTGATGCGGGCGGGGCTGGGCTCCGACTCGGGGTCGAGCCCAGCGATGCCCTGCTGTTCGAGCCGGTAGCGCTCGGCGAGGTAGCCGAAGGCTGCGTGGGTGGTGATGAACGTCCGGGTGTCCGTGTTCTTCAGCCCGGCCGTGAAGCTGGTGTTCAGGGCGTTGAGCTTGGCCAGCAGCGCGTCGGTGTTCTTGGCGTAGGCGGTGGCGTGGGAGGGGTCGGCCTTCTCCAGGGACTTGCCCACGCCGCGGGCGATCTCCGCGTACTTCACCGGGTCCAGCCACACGTGCGGGTCCTGGCCGCCGTGCTCGTCGTGACCACCGCCCCCGCCCCCTTCTCCTTCCCCGTGACCGTGGTCGTCGCCGCCGGTCGCGGTGCCGTGCGCCTCCAGCTCGGTCAGGGTGCCCGCGTCGACGGTGTGCTCGACGCCCGCCTGGGCTACGGCGTCGTCCACGGCGGGCTGGACGCCCTTGAGATAGAGGATGTAGCCGGCCTGGCGCAGCTCGGAGACCTGCCTGGGCTTCAGATCGAGGTCGTGCGGCTCCACGCCGGGCTTGGTGAGCGTGGTCACCGCCACGTGTTCCCCGCCGATCTGCTCGGCGAGATACTGCATGGGGTAGAAGGACGCCACCACCGCAAGCTTGTCGTCGCCGTTCTTGCCACCGGTGTCGGAGGTCCCCGTGCAGGCGGACAGGGTGACGAGCGACAGGGTGGTCGCTCCCGCGACGGCAGTGGTGGATATGAGGCGGCGACGTACGTTCATGACAGTCATTTTCAACAAAAGTGGAAACGATTGTCAACAAGGGGGGAGAACTGCTCAGGTCCTGCACCGATTTGATCCAAGGGGTGAGGCCGCCGGTAATCTGAGGCACTCGCCACTCGTCACACCGGCCGGGCGCCCCGCGCCGCCCCAGCCAGTCGTCCCACCCGTCGTCGTAATGAAGAGAGCACCGTGGCCGCCGACAAGATCGACACGATCGTCAACCTGAGCAAGCGCCGTGGCTTTGTCTACCCGTGCAGCGAGATCTACGGCGGGCAGCGTGCCGCCTGGGACTACGGACCGCTGGGTACCGAGCTCAAGGAGAACATCAAGCGCCAGTGGTGGCGCTACATGGTCACCTCGCGCGAGGACGTCGTCGGTATCGACTCGTCGGTGATCCTGGCGACCGAGGTCTGGGAGGCATCCGGCCACGTCGCCACCTTCACCGACCCGCTCACCGAGTGCACCTCCTGCCACAAGCGCTACCGCGCCGACCACCTGGAGGAGGGGTACGAGGAGAAGCACGGCCACGCCCCGGCGAACGGCCTGGCCGACATCAACTGCCCCAACTGCGGCAACAAGGGCCAGTTCACCGAGCCCAAGCAGTTCTCCGGCCTGCTCTCCACCCACCTCGGCCCCACCCAGGACTCGGGCTCCGTCGCCTATCTGCGGCCCGAGACCGCACAGGGCATCTTCACCAACTTCGCCCAGGTCCAGCAGAGCTCGCGCCGCAAGCCGCCGTTCGGTATCGCCCAGGTCGGCAAGTCGTTCCGCAACGAGATCACGCCGGGCAACTTCATCTTCCGCACCCGTGAGTTCGAGCAGATGGAGATGGAGTTCTTCGTCAAGCCGGGCGAGGACGAGCAGTGGCACGAGTACTGGATGGAGCAGCGCTGGAACTGGTACACGGGCCTTGGCCTCCGTGAGGAGAACATGCGCTGGTACGAGCACCCCAAGGAGAAGCTCTCCCACTATTCCAAGCGCACCGCCGACATCGAGTACCGCTTCCAGTTCGGCGGCAGTGAGTGGGGCGAGCTCGAAGGTGTCGCCAACCGCACCGACTACGACCTCACGGCCCACTCCAAGGCGTCCGGCACCGACCTGTCGTACTACGACCAGGAGGCCCAGGAACGCTGGATGCCGTATGTCATCGAGCCGGCCGCCGGTGTCGGCCGGACGATGCTGGCGTTCCTGCTCGACGCCTACAACGAGGACGAGGCTCCCAACGCCAAGGGCGTCATGGAGAAGCGCACCGTGTTGCGCCTCGACCACCGCCTGGCCCCGGTGAAGGTCGCCGTCCTGCCGCTCTCCCGCAATCCGCAGCTCTCCCCGAAGGCGAAGGGTCTCGCCGCGGACCTGCGCCAGAACTGGAACATCGAGTTCGACGACGCGGGCGCGATCGGTCGCCGCTACCGCCGCCAGGACGAGATCGGTACGCCGTTCTGTGTGACCGTCGACTTCGACACCCTGGACGACAACGCGGTGACTGTGCGCGAGCGCGACTCGATGAAGCAGGAGCGGGTGTCCCTGGACCAGATCCAGGGGTACCTGGCGACGCGCCTCATCGGCGCGTAACGCTCAGCGCGCTGCTTGAGACAAAGGCCGACCGGGCTGGTGCCCGGTCGGCCTTTGTCATGCACACTGGGCGGACTCGCAACCGGGAGGGGCCCGATGCCGTCCACGACCAGCAGCAAGGTCAGCAGATGGGACCAGCACGGCCGCGAACATGTCGTACACGTCAGGAGGTCCGGCATCCAGCGCGCGCTGACCTGCGGGACCTGCGGCTGGCGCAGGAACGCGCAGTTCCTGCCGTGGCTGAAGGCGGAGGAGCATCTGCTGGAGGCGCACCAGGCGAGGATCGCCCCCTGAAAACCGGATGTCCTCGTCCCCGGTGACCGGGTACGGTCACGGCATGTCTTCTTCTTTCCAGCAGATCTACGAGTGAGAGCGCGGCGGGTGGAGTGACCCCGCCCGCGGGGTACACCGACAACGCACCCGCACCCGCGAGGAACCCCCTTCTCACCAGGACAGGAGAGCCCCGTGGCCAAGAGCCGCAACAATCTTCTCGGCGTGGGCGGACAGCGGAAGAAGCTGTCCCGCGCCGACCAGCACGGAAGCGGTCCGGCCCGCACGAGCGGACAGAAGTCCGCCGACGACCAGAAGCAGCAGCTGCTGCGCAAGATGCGTGAGCGCACACAGGGGAAGCAGGAAGGTCAGCAGAGCTGACGCCCGACACCACATGGGCCCGGAACGCCTCAGGCGGTCCGGGCCCGCTGGTTTTCCGCGTCAGCCGTCCCCCGGGATCGTGAACCCTGAGGTGTCCGGCTCACAGCCGAACGGGTCGGGGATCTCCAGCTCGTCGCCGAACGGGACCGTGAGACGGAAGAGACAGCTCTTCGCCCACGGCTCCAGAGCACCGAGGCGGTCGCTTCCTGGAAGCCGATCAGGAGGTACACCGGCAAATGGACAGCACCCGGGGCGGCTACGACCCGCTGCGCGCCGCCACCCGCGCCCCCGTGCGCTCCAGCCGCTGCGCCGTCCGCCTGGCGGTCTCCTGGGCCCATCGCCCGCTGGTCGCCGCGCCCACCACGAGGACCGAGAGACCGCAGGCCGCGATGATCCACCAGGCCGGGCGGCCGGCCGCCAGGAAGGTCGACGCCGGGGCCGCCGCGCTGGTGCCGGCGGCAAGGACCGAGCCGATGACCGCGACGCCGAGGGTCGAGCCGGTCTGGCGGCTGGTGGAGGCGATGGCCGCCGCCACACCCGCCTGGTCGCGGGGCATACCGGAGACCGCGGTGTTGGTGATGGGCGCGTTGACCGTGCCGAAGCCGAGACCGAACAGCACATAGGCGCTGAAGAGCAGCGGTGTGCTCGACTCCGCGTCGAAGGCGGCGAAGAGCAGGCCGCTCGCCGCCATCGTCGTGCCGGCCACGATCAGCGGGAGGCGTGGACCGCGGGAACCGACCAGGCGGCCGGAGACCGGGGCGCACAGGAAGGTGAGTCCGGCCATGGGGAGCATGTACAGCCCGGCGTCGAGCGGGGAAAGGCCGCGCACGCCCTGGAGGTACAGGGTGTTGAGGAACAGGAAGCCGCTCAGCGCGGCGAAGGCGCTGACCGCGATGACCGTCGCGCCGCTGAACGGGGCCGAGCGGAAGAAGCGCAGGTCGATGAGGGGTTCCTCGCGCCGGGGCTCGTAGATCAGCAGTCCGGCCAGGGCGGCGGCGGCGACGCCCGCCAGCGGGAGGACGGCGATTCCCTTGCTGGGCGCCTCGATGATCGCGTATGTGACCGAACCGAGGAGCGCGATCACGAGGAGCTGGCCGACCGGATCGGGTCTGCGGGGCTTGGTGGCGCGGGACTCGGGGACGTAGCGCCAGGTCAGGACGAGCGCGGTGAGGCCGACGGGGATGTTGAGCCAGAAGATGGAGCGCCAGCCGACGATTTCGACCAGCAGGCCGCCGACGATCGGGCCCGCGGCCATCGAGATCCCGACCACCGAGCCCCAGGCGCCGATGGCGCGGGCGCGCTCCCGTGGGTCGGTGAACGTGTTGGTGATGATCGACATCGCGACCGGGTTGAGCATCGAGCCGCCCACCGCCTGCACCATGCGGAAGACCACGAGCAGCGGAAGGTCGGGCGCGAGTGAGCACAAGGCGGAGCCCAGGGTGAAGAGCACGAGCCCGGCCAGGAAGACCTTGCGGCGGCCGATCCGGTCGGCGGTGGAGCCCGCGAGCACCAGCAGGGACGCGAGTACCAGGGTGTAGGCGTCGATGATCCACTGGAGGCCGGTCACGCTCGCGCCCAGATCGTGGCGGATCGAGGGCAGGGCGACATTGAGGACGGTGGCGTCCAGGCTGACGATCAGCAGGCTCATGCAGCAGATCGCCAGGATGAGCAGCCGCCGCCGAGGGCCCGGGGCGGACGTCGACACGGGCATAAGTGCATAGTACGCCTAACTAACAAACCTTGCGGTGGGTGACAATGGGCGAATGGCAACGCTTCCCCAGCTCTCGATCGGGCCGCACGCTGTGCAGCCCCCGGTCGTGCTCGCCCCCATGGCGGGCATCACCAACGCCCCCTTCCGCACGCTCTGCCGCGAGTTCAGCGGTGGCAAGGGGCTGTTCGTGAGCGAGATGATCACCACGCGGGCCCTGGTCGAGCGCAACGAGAAGACGATGCAGCTCATCCACTTCGACAGGACCGAGACCCCGCGCTCGATCCAGCTCTACGGAGTGGACCCGGTCACCGTCGGCAAGGCCGTGCGCATGATCGTGGACGAGGACCTGGCCGACCACATCGACCTGAACTTCGGCTGCCCCGTCCCCAAGGTGACCCGCAAGGGGGGCGGCTCGGCGCTCCCGTACAAGCGGAACCTGCTGCGGGCGATCCTGAACGAGGCGGTCGGCAACGCCGGGGACCTGCCGGTGACCATGAAGATGCGCAAGGGCATCGACGACGACCACATCACCTACCTCGACGCGGGGCGCATCGCCGTCGACGAGGGCGTCACGGCCATCGCCCTGCACGGGCGCACGGCGGCGCAGCACTACGGCGGCACCGCCGACTGGGATGCCATCGCCCGGCTCAAGGAGCACGTTCCGGAGGTCCCGGTACTCGGCAACGGTGACATCTGGTCGGCTGACGACGCCCTGCGGATGATGCGCGAGACCGGCTGCGACGGTGTGGTCGTGGGGCGTGGCTGCCTCGGTCGGCCGTGGCTGTTCGGGGATCTGGTGGCGGCCTTCGAGGGGACGGGGCCGTACGCGCGGCCGGCGCTGCGTGAGGTCGCGGAGGTCATGGTGCGGCATGCCCGGCTGCTGGGGGAGTGGATCGGTGACGAGGCGCGCGGGGTCATCGACTTCCGAAAGCATGTCGCCTGGTATCTCAAGGGCTTCGCGGTGGGTTCCGAGATGCGCAAGAGGCTCGCGGTGACTTCGTCGCTGGACGAACTGCGTGCTCAGCTGAGCGCGCTGGACCTGGACCAGCCATGGCCGGTCGGCGCGGATGGCCCACGCGGGCGGACATCGGGGAACAATCGGGTCGTACTGCCGGACGGCTGGCTGAAGGACCCGTACGACTGCGCGGGTGTGAGTGAGGATGCGGAGTTGGACACCTCGGGCGGCTGAGCTGGCCGGACCGTCCGGATCGACGTCCGGATGGCGGGATCAAGCCATTCATCGCGGCGTGATCCTCGCCACCTCTGATCGGGGTGCCGCTCAAATGAGCGGTGTCGCAATGGCTGCACCTTTAGAAGGGTGGCACTCAGTGCCACCCTTTTTATGTTCAAGGGTTGAACTCAACTGCCTTCCTTGGCGCTCGTCTGAGCGGATAGTCTCCGCTTTCGGTCAAGCGCTCTTCGAGGGGTGAAAGGGTCGCGGTCGGGCCACCTACCAGTCGGTAACCTGTGATCTGCTGGCGGACGGGTGGTTAAGCCCTGATGACGGAGAAGTGCACGTACCCAAACACCTTCGATCTGGGTATGTTCCTCGCCGTCAGGGCAGCCACCGAGTCCTCGAGGAGTCGAGACCCGTGTCGGAAAACATTGATCAGAAGTTCGTCTACGACTTCACCGAAGGCAACAAGGACCTCAAGGACCTCCTCGGTGGCAAAGGCGCGAACCTCGCCGAGATGACCAACCTCGGGCTGCCCGTCCCCCCGGGCTTCACCATCACCACCGAGGCCTGCAAGGTCTACCTCGAAAGCGGCGACGAGCCCGCGGCGCTGCGCGACGAGGTGAGTGCGCACCTCGACGCCCTCGAACGGAAGATGGGCAAGAAGCTCGGCCAGGCCGACGACCCGCTGCTCGTGTCCGTGCGTTCCGGCGCCAAGTTCTCGATGCCCGGGATGATGGACACCGTCCTCAACATCGGCCTTTCCGACAAGTCCGTCGAGGGTCTGGCCAAGCAGGCGGGTGACGACCGCTTCGCCTGGGACTCGTACCGCCGGCTCATCCAGATGTTCGGCAAGACCGTCCTCGGCGTCGACGGCGAGCTCTTCGAGGACGCGCTGGAGGAGGCCAAGGCGACCAAGAAGGTCACCGTCGACACCGACCTCGACTCAGCCGACCTCAAGAAGCTGGTCAAGCACTTCAAGAAGGTCGTCAAGACCGAGACCGGTCGCGACTTCCCGCAGGACCCGCGCGAGCAGATGGACCTGGCCATCAAGGCCGTCTTCGACTCCTGGAACGGCGACCGCGCCAAGCTCTACCGCCGTCAGGAGCGCATCCCCGGCGACCTCGGCACCGCCGTCAACGTCTGCTCCATGGTGTTCGGCAACCTCGGCCCCGACTCCGGCACAGGTGTCGCCTTCACCCGCGACCCCGCGTCCGGCCACCAGGGCGTCTACGGCGACTACCTCCAGAACGCCCAGGGCGAGGACGTCGTCGCCGGTATCCGCAACACCGTGCCGCTCGCCGATCTGGAGTCGATCGACAAGAAGTCGTACGACCAGCTGATGCAGATCATGGAGACACTCGAAACGCACTACAAGGACCTGTGCGACATCGAGTTCACCATCGAGCGCGGACAGCTGTGGATGCTCCAGACCCGGGTCGGCAAGCGCACCGCCGGTGCCGCCTTCCGCATCGCCACCCAGCTCGTGGACCAGGGGCTGATCGACGAGGCCGAGGCCCTCCAGCGCGTCACGGGCGCCCAGCTGGCGCAGCTGATGTTCCCCCGCTTCGACGACTCCGCCCAGGTCGAGAAGCTGGGCCGGGGCATCGCCGCTTCCCCCGGTGCGGCGGTCGGCAAGGCCGTCTTCGACTCCTACACGGCCGTCAAGTGGTCCCGCTCCGGCGAGAAGGTCATCCTGATCCGCCGTGAGACCAACCCGGACGACCTGGACGGCATGATCGCCGCCGAGGGCATCCTGACCTCGCGCGGCGGCAAGACCTCGCACGCGGCCGTGGTCGCCCGCGGCATGGGCAAGACCTGTGTCTGCGGCGCCGAGGAGCTCGAGGTCGACACCAAGCGCCGCCGGATGACCGTCAACGGCACCGTCGTCGAGGAGGGCGACGTGGTCTCCATCGACGGCTCCACCGGCAAGGTGTACCTCGGTGAGGTCCCGGTCGTCCCCTCTCCGGTGGTCGAGTACTTCGAGGGCCGGATGCACGCGGGCGCCGACGACGCGGACGAGCTGGTGCAGGCCGTGCACCGGATCATGGCCTACGCGGACCGAGTGCGCAGGCTGCGGGTACGGGCCAACGCGGACAACGCGGAGGACGCGCTGCGCGCCCGCCGCTTCGGTGCCCAGGGCATCGGCCTCTGCCGCACCGAGCACATGTTCCTCGGTGAGCGCCGGGAGATGGTCGAGAAACTGATCCTCGCCGACACCGAGGCGGAGCGCGAGGACGCGCTCACGGCCCTGCTGCCGCTGCAGAAGAAGGACTTCATCGAGCTCTTCGAGGCGATGGACGGCCTTCCGGTGACCGTGCGCCTGCTCGACCCGCCGCTGCACGAGTTCCTGCCGGACATCACCGAGCTGTCGGTGCGCGTCGCCCTCGCCGAGGCACGCAAGGACCACAACGAGAACGATCTGCGCCTGCTCCAGGCCGTGCACCGGCTGCACGAGCAGAACCCGATGCTGGGTCTGCGCGGTGTCCGGCTCGGCCTGGTCATCCCCGGCCTGTTCACCATGCAGGTGCGGGCGATCGCCGAGGCCGCCGCCGAGCGCAAGAACACCAAGGGCGACCCGCGTGCCGAGATCATGATCCCGCTCGTCGGCACCGTCCAGGAGCTGGAGATCGTCCGCGAGGAGGCCGAGCAGGTCATCGCCGAGGTAGAGGCCGCCACCGGCATCGAGCTCAAGCTGGCTCTCGGCACCATGATCGAGCTGCCGCGCGCAGCGCTGACCGCCGGTCAGATCGCCGAGGCTGCCGAGTTCTTCTCCTTCGGCACGAACGACCTCACCCAGACCGTGTGGGGCTTCAGCCGGGACGATGTGGAGGCCAGCTTCTTCACCGCGTACCTGGAGAAGGGCATCTTCGGCGTCAGCCCCTTCGAGACCATCGACAAGGACGGCGTCGGCTCGCTGGTACGCAACGCGGTGGCGGCCGGCCGGGCCACCCGTCCCGACCTCAAGCTCGGAGTCTGCGGCGAGCACGGCGGCGACCCCGAGTCGGTGCACTTCTTCCACGAGGTGGGTCTGGACTACGTGTCCTGCTCGCCGTTCCGGATCCCCGTGGCGCGTCTGGAGGCGGGTCGCGCGGCGGCGCAGTCCTCGGGCAGCGACAGCCGCTGACGGCAGTCGCCGACCGGGCGGCGACTGCCGACCGCTGAGAACTCCGGGGCCGTCGGTGGCTCAACCCTCACCCTCACCGACCCATCGACGGCCGCGGCGCCCCAAGAGACGGGCGGGAGAGGCACCTTGTGCGGAGGTGCCGCTCCCGCCCGTTGGTTTTCCGGCTCCTCCTGCCGTGCCGCCGGCGGCACGGGCGGGGGCGCTGCCCGTGCCGGCTCGCGCCGCCCCCGTACCGGTTCGTACCACGCTCATACCGGCTCAGGTCGGCCCGACTCGTCGCAGCCGCGGGCCTGGCCGGCCCGACTCGGCGCGCGTGACTCGGGCGCAACTCACCCATGACTCACGGATGACTCCTGCGGGACTCGCGAGCGACACACGCACGACTCGGTTTGGCTCGATCCGACTCCGCTCGGCGCGACCGCGCCTCATGATGTGTGGCGTACGCCACTGTTGAACGGTGAGCCAGTAGTGGACATTAACGGGAGTTTGATTCCCGTCATTCGTTGAGCAAAGAACAGGCGGGGCGCGGCTGGCGGATCCCCACCCACCAGCCGCGCCCCATTACCAATGTCGGACACGGAGCCGCAACCTCCGCTGACCGCCGCCGGGCAGGGAAAGCCCCCCACGGTCTTTGCCTTGCCCCTCGGTACTCGAAGGTTTCGCGTCCGACGTCGTACAGCTTTTCGGGTTGCGCGGTTCTCCGCACTGCGTTTCAACTGTGGCTGAAACCCCGTGGTGACGGCCTGTGATTGCATGCATACTCAGTGGCTGGGACGATTGCGGATGCAACAGTGGGGGGTTCCATGCTGCGTATCCATTTCACTGGCGAAGACCTTGCAAGGGTGAGGATGGCGGCCAGGCCGGACGTTTTGTGGGAGACGATTCTGAGCTTTCATCGGCTGCGGGACCGACGGGGCACCTCGGTGTACGGGGAATGGCGCGCGGAAACCCGCGCCAGGTTGAATGGTGAAACACGGCTGCTGGCCGCCCTGGTACCGCCACGCGGATATTTCCCGGACTTCCTGACCCCGCCCGAGGCTCTCGAAGGGCTCGACGAGGGCCTCGAAGCGGTGCGGGCGACTCCGGCACAGCGGCTGCGCGCCGAGCTCGCGCTGCTCGCGGCCGACCGCCCGCAGCCGGGAATCCCGGCCAGGCTCGCCGGGCTGGCCGACGGCGACCCGGAGCCCATGGCCCGGCTCATCGGCGCCATGCGCAGCTACCACCGGGCGGCCGTCGAGCCGTACTGGTCCCAGATACAGGCCGCCGTGGAGGCCGACCGGGCCGCGCGCGGCAGGGCGCTGCTCGACGGTGGCGCGGACGAACTGCTCGCCTCGCTACCGCCGATGCTGCGCTGGAGCGCCCCGGTGCTGGAGGCGGACTACCCCGTGGACCGGGAGATCCATCTCGGCGGGCGCGGTCTGCTGCTCCAGCCCTCGTACTTCTGCCGCGGAGCCCCCGTGGTGCGGCGCGACGGCGAGCTGCCGCCGGTGCTGGTCTACCCCGTCACCCACACCGCGCCGCCGTCCGCCGCCGACGCCGAACGGGACCGGATATCGCTGGGCCGCCTCGTGGGCCACACCCGCTCGGCCGTGCTGCACTCCATCGGCAACGGCTGCACGACGAGCGAACTCGCCCGCAGGGCCGGGGTGTCGCTGGCATCGGCCAGTCAGCACGCCTGCGTGCTCAGGGAGGCCGGCCTGCTGGTCACCCTGCGCAACGGGAACGCGGTGCTGCACTCGATGACCCCGCTGGGCACCGCGCTGCTGAGGGGCGGTGCCCAGCGGGATCCGGTGAGTCCGGTGGCTGCCGCCCCGTCGGCCGCCCCCGGTGGGCCGACCGCACCGCCGGACGCGGCGGGCGGACAACCGGGCCCGGCGGGGACGGGACAGGCCGCGGTGGGGGCGCCGCGGCAGTCCGCGTCGGCTATGCGCGGAAGGGCCCGGTAACCTCATAGGTGATGCCGCCCGACGAACTCCCGCTCGTGCCGCGCTGGCTGGAGAAGTACAGCCGCCGCCCGTCCGGTGAGAAGGCCGGACCCGTGATCTCGGAACCGGACTGCCCGTTGACCCGAAGGAACGACGCGACCAGGTCGTCCGGGGTGATCAGGCAGATCTCCATGTTCCCGCCGTCCTCCGCGACGTACAGATCACCCGCTGACGAGCCGGTGACATTGTCGACGCCGGTCAGCGGGGCGGAACCGCCGACGACCAGCGAGTCGTCGTAGGCCAGTTCATAGGTGCCGCTGGTGAGGTTGAGCTGCCAGAGACGGTTGTCGCCCTTGGTGGTGAACCAGACGGTGTCGTTCGCGTAGTGGCAGCCCTCGCCGCCGTTGAACCTCTTCGCCCCGGACACCTGGCTGCGCGTCGCGGTCGGCGAGCCGTCCGGGTCCGGGACGTTCGCCCAGCTGAACGAGCCGGATGTGCCGCTGCCCGCCACCAGCACCTGGAGCGTGCCCGATGAGAGATCGCCCCAGGTGGTGGGCACGAAGCGGTAGAAGCAACCGTTGCTCTCGTCCTCGGTCAGATACACGGCCCTGCGGATCGGGTCGGCTGCGGCGGCCTCGTGCTTGAACCGGCCCATGGCGGACCGGCGCCTGGCGGCCTTCACTCCCCACGGATCCGTCTCGTAGACATAGCCGAGGCTGACCTCCTCGCAGGACAACCAGGTGTTCCACGGGGTCCGGCCGCCCGCGCAGTTCTGCCGGGTGCCGGAGAGGACGCGATACCCACCGGTGATCGCGCCGGTGGAGGAGAACCGCACCGCGCTCGCCCCGCCGGAGGGGTTGATCTCCGAGTTGGACACGTAGATCCACCCGGAACCGTCGGCGAAGCAGGCACCGCCGTCGGGTGCGCTGTGCCAGGTGTACGAGGTGCTGCCGACCGTCTGCCCGGACCTGGCGATCACCCTGCTGGTGAACCCGCTGGGCAGTTGGATCCCGTTCGCGTCGGCCGGGCCGAGCGCCCCGTAGGGGCCGGTTCCGGGCTGTGCGGGCGCCGCGGATGCGGCGCCCTGCCACAGTGTGCCGCCGAAGGCGGCGGCGGAAGTGCCGATGGCCGCCCCGCGCAGGAAGCTGCGTCGTTCCACTGTCACTCACTCCATGGGGGATTCCGTGACTGTCCCGCCCCGCCGGCCGGCGGGAGGGGTCGCGCGCGTAGGACCATAGAAGCGCGGGATGGCGGTGGCTTCAACGACCGATGAAGCGGAGAAGTCGGTCGGCGGGGCCGGAGGCGACGGCGACCCTTCGCGGGAGCGGCGCGGTGCGTGCCCCGCCCCGTCGGCTGAGCATGTGCGGCACCGACCCCGGGTGTCGTCCCTGCCCACTTCCAGGGGCACCGGCGCGGTGGAGGGCGGCCGGGAGGGCGGCGGATTCACACCGGGTGCCCTGGCGGCCTCGGGTCGGCGATGAGTTCTGCCGGGGTGGCCGGTCTGACTGTCGTAGGCGGTACACCGCAATGGCAACCACAGAAACGGGAACGGCCATGACCCAGATGATCTTCGTCAACCTGCCGGTGAAGGACCTCGGGAAGACCCGGGCCTTCTGGGAGGCACTCGGCTACTCCTTCAACCCCCGCTTCTCCGACGAGAACACGGCCTGTCTGGTGCTCGGCGAGGCGATCTTCGCGATGCTCATGACCGAGCCCCGGTTCAGGGAGTTCACGCCGAAGGACATCGCCGACGCCGCCACCACCACCGAGGTGCTCCTCGCCCTCAGCGCCGAGAGCCGCGAGCGGGTGGACGAACTGGCGGACGGGGCACTCGCGGCCGGTGGCTCGGAGGCGATGCCGGCCCAGGACCTCGGCTTCATGTACGGCAGGTCGTTCCAGGACCCGGACCACCACATCTGGGAGGTTGCCTGGATGGACCCGGCGGCAGCCGGTCAGTAGTAGCCCTTCTCCCCGTCGAGCAGCTCCCGGACGATGTCCAGATGACCCGCGTGCCGGGCGGTCTCCTCCACCAGGTGGATCAGCATCCACCGCAGGGAGGCCGCCGCAGAGCGGAAGTCCGGGTGCTTGCCCGTCTCGTCCAGCGGGTGGGCGGCTATGATCCTGTCGGACCGCGTGCACTGCTGCGCGTACTCCTCCAGCAGCTTGGCGAGCGGGACACCCTCCACCCGCATGTCGGCGTCCTCCGGCTCGTCGAGGAGCGACGGGTTGCCGGCCGCCGGACCACCGAGGAAGAGGACCTCGAGCCAGGCGTGCTCGACCCAGCGCAGATGCGAGACGAGCGCAGCCATCGTCATCAGCGGCGAGGTCGGCAGCACCTGCCGGTGGGCGTCCTCTTCGGACAGGCCCGCGCACTTGTAGTGGACGATCGCGCGCTGCGTGTCGAGCCAGCCGACGAGCTGGGTGCGTTCGTCGGCGTCGAAGGGAGGACGGATCCGAGGGGGTGTCGTCATGGTGCGGACCGTACCCCCCTCCCGGCCCGCGCCGCACGCGAATTGGAGTCGCTCGGTTCCGCCCGGTCCCAGTCAACCCGTCCGCACCCGGGCTCCGTTCACGCCTCGGCCCCGGTACGCACCGGATATGCGCGCACCGTCACCGCGTCGTCATCCAGGCAGCGGCCCGTCTCCAGGTCGAAGCGCTGCTTCAGCAGCGGCGACGCCACGAAGGGACGGCCACCCGCGGTGCCCAGCAGCCCGCGCGAGAGGACCTGCGCGCCGGTGAACGGGTCGCGGTTGTCGATCGCGTACGCACGCCCCGAGCGGTCCACGAACACCGCCGCCTGCCGGCCGTCGGGGAGCAGTGCCGCGACCCCGCGGCCCGGGGTGAGCCGGGAGAGGTCGCAGACGGGGAACCAGCTCTCGTCCAGGTGGAGTTGGAGCGTCATCGGGTCAGAGTCCCTTCCAGGGTCGGGTCCACGGCGGCCCGCACCGTCGGACCCAGGGTCAGAATGGTCAGGTCCGGCTTGATCTGGTCCCGCTCCGGGACGAACCTCACGGACGGGTCCGACGCTTCCGGCGCGTTCACGAACGACACGAAGCGGCGCAGCCGCTCCGGATCGTCCAGCGTCGCGGCCCACTCGTCGTGGTAGCCCGCGACATGCTCAGCCATCAGGGCCTCAAGCTCGTCGCACAGTCCCAGCGAATCGTGCACGACCACGTCCCGGAGGTGGCCAAGGCCGCCTTCGAGCCGCTCCAGCCAGGTGGAGGTGCGCTCCAGACGGTCCGCTGTGCGGATGTAGAACATCAGGAAGCGGTCGATGAGCCGCACCAGTTCGGCGTCGGACAGGTCCTGTGCGAGCAGGTCGGCGTGCCGCGGGGTGGCTCCGCCGTTGCCACCGACGTACAGATTCCAACCGCCGGCGGTGGCGATCACACCGAAGTCCTTGGACTGCGCCTCCGCGCACTCACGGGCGCAGCCGGACACCGCCGACTTCAGCTTGTGCGGGGCGCGCAGCCCCCGGTAGCGCAGTTCCAGGTCGATCGCCATCCGCACGCTGTCCTGTACGCCGTAGCGGCACCAGGTCCGACCCACACAGGACTTGACCGTGCGCAGCGCCTTCCCGTACGCGTGCCCGGACTCGAAGCCCGCGTCCACGAGTCGGGTCCAGATCGCCGGGAGCTGGTCCACCCGGGCGCCGAACAGGTCGATGCGCTGACCGCCGGTGATCTTCGTGTAGAGGCCGAAGTCGCGGGCGACCTCGCCGATCACGATCAGTCTGTCCGGGGTGATCTCGCCCCCGGGTATGCGGGGCACGACAGAGTAGGAGCCGTTGCGCTGGAGGTTGGCGAGGAAGTGGTCGTTGGTGTCCTGCAGCGCGCCCTGCTCGCCGTCGAGGATGTAGCCGTTGCCGAGGCTGGCGAGGATCGAGCCCACCGCTGGCTTGCAGACCTCGCAGCCCTCCCCGCCGCGCGCCGCCTCGCGGCCGTGCGAGTCGAGCAGCTGGGCGTAGGAGGTGAGTCGCAGGGTGCGGACGATCTCGTAGAGCTCGCTGCGGGTGTACGGGAAGCAGCCGCACAGGCCCTGGTCGGCCGTCTGCGGCAGCAGCCGGCCGATGACCTTGACACAGCTTCCGCAGCCCGTACCGGCCTTGGTGCACTTCTTCACCTCCGGTAGGGAGGTGTGGGCGCAGATCTCGCCCTTGGTGACGTTGTGGCAGGAGCAGATCACCGCGTCGTCCGGAAGCGCCGACGGCCCGAGTGCGACGGGCGCCCCGGCTCCGGCCGGCAGCACCAGCTGCTCGGGCGGTACGGGCGGCACACTGCCGGTGAGAGGCCGCAGCATTCCGTACGACTCGGCGTCCCCGACGAGCACCCCGCCGAGCAGTGCGCCGTCCCGGCCGATGACCAGCTTCTTGTAGACCCCGGAGCGCGAGTCGGAGTACACGACGTCGAGGCAGCCTTCGGCGGTGCCGTGCGCGTCGCCGAACGAGGCCACGTCCACGCCGAGCAGCTTGAGCTTCGTGGACATATCGGCGCCGGTGAAGGCGCCCTCGCCGCCCACCAGCACGTCCGCTACGGTCTTCGCCATCTCGTATCCGGGGGCGACCAGTCCGTACACCCGGCCGTCGGACGCGAGGGCGCATTCACCGATCGCGAAGACCGCGGGGTCGGACGTACGGCATTGCTCGTCCACCACGATCCCGCCGCGGTCTCCCACATCCAGGCCCATGTCACGGGCGAGTCGGTCGCATGGTCGTACCCCGGCGGAGAAGACCACGAGGTCGGTGGCGAGCGATGAGCCGTCGGAGAGCTTCATCCCCTTGACGGTGCCGGTGCCGGTGGTGCTGCCGGTGTCCATGCTCGTGGCCGTGGCCGTGGCCGTGGCCGCGCCCGTGTCCGTGTCCGCGGCGCTGTCGGCCGTGATCTCCTGGGTGCCGACGCCCGTGTGCACGGTCAGTCCCATGCCCTCGATGGTCCGCAGCAGCGCCGCGCCACCGCCGTCGTCCACCTGCACCGGCATCAGCCGCGGAGCGAACTCCACGATGTGGGTGTCCAGTCCGAGTCCCTTGAGGGCGCCGGCCGCCTCCAGGCCGAGCAGTCCGCCGCCGACGACCACACCGGTGCGGGCGGTCTTCGCGTACTCCTCGATCGCGATCAGGTCCTCGATGGTGCGGTAGACGAAGCAGCCCTCGGCGTCCTTGCCTGGCACCGGCGGCACGAAGGGGTACGAGCCGGTCGCCAGCACGAGCGTGTCGTAGGCGAACGACTCCCCGGAGCGGGCGGTCACCGTGCGCGCGGCGCGGTCGACGCTCACGGCCGGGTCCCCGAGCCGCAGTTCGATGCCGTACCGGTCCATGAAGCCTTCCTCCACGAGGGACAGCTCGTCAGGGGTACGGCCGGCGAAGTAGGAGGTGAGTTGCACCCGGTCGTACGCCGGGCGGGGCTCCTCGCACAGGACGACGAACCGCGCCCGCTCCGTGAGGCCGCGTTCGGCGACGGCCTCCAGGAAGTGCTGGCCGACCATGCCGTGGCCGACCAGCACGATCGTGGGCCTGGTGGTCGTGGGGGCGGTCATGTCAGAAACCTCCGTCGGTGGTGAGCAGGTGGAGCAGTGGGGCGTCGGGCAGCGGGTCGTCGCCCTCCCAGGCGCGGGCGAGCGCGCCGACCGTGGCGAGATCCCCGAGCAGGACGCCCCCGACGAGCCGGTCCCCGCGCACGACGACCTTGCGGTACGCGCCGCGGGTGGCGTCGGCGAGTTGTACGACGTCGTCGCCTGGGCGTGGGGCCGGTTCCCCGAAGGCGGCGACATCGAGGCTGCCCGCGCCGCCGAGGGTGAGCCGGGTGAGGGCGCGGGTGCCGGTGTAGGCGGCGGCCGGGTCACCTCCGCCGAGCCGGGCGGCGAGTACGTCGGCCTGTTCCACCGCCGCAGTCGCGAGGCCGTAGACGGTGCCCGCGTGCTCGGCGCAGTCGCCGAGCGCGTGGATGTGCGGGTCCGAGGTGCGGAGTTCGTCGTCCACGACGATTCCTTGGCGGACTTCGAGACCGGCTTCGGTGGCCAGTGCCGTACGCGGACGGACCCCGCAGGCGAGGACCACGCACTCCGCGTCGAGTACGAAGCCGTCGGCGAGTTCGACGCCGGTCACGGCCTGCCGGGCGCCGCTGCGCAGCCCGCGGACATGGCACTCGGTGTGGACCTCCACCCCGAGCCCCTCCAGGTGGGCGCGGACCAGGGCACCGGCCGCCGGGTCGAGATGGCGGTCCATCAGCGTGGGCCCGTGATGGGCCAGCACCACGTCCGCTCCCCGCTCGGCCAGTGCGCGTGCGGCGGAGACCCCGAGCAGTCCGCCGCCGATGACGACGGCACGCGTGCCCGTACGGACCAGTGCGGCCAGGGCCAGGCAGTCGTCGAGGGTGCGGAACGGGTGCACGCCTTCGGGCAGTCCGTCCGATGTGCCGCGCAGTGGCGGCAGCACCGGGTTGGAGCCGGTCGCCAGGACGAGCCGGTCGTACGCCACCGCGGAGCCGTCCGCGCAGTGCACGGTTCGTTCCTCGCGGTCGACGCGTACGGCCCGCACCCCGCGTCGCACCGCCGCCGGTCCGCCCGCCCCGGGCGGACCACCCGGTACGGGGGGCAGAGCGATCACATCGGGCGTGTACCGCCCGGCGAGGACGTCGGCGAGCAGCACCCGGTTGTAGGGGGCGTGCGGCTCGTCACCGAGCAGGGTGATGTCGCACACCGGCGCGAGCAGTCGCGCCAGGCGTGCCCCCGCCATCCCGGCGCCGATCACCACGGTCCTCGTATCCATGCAGGCAGCTTGGGGCGCGGCTGTTACCTGCCGGCATCTGCGTTGTTTCCCGTGGGGAACGCTGATCTCAGCGCGGGCGGGGGAGTGGTGTGAGGCGGTCGGAGAGGGGCCGCCTCAGCGGGCGCTCCCCAGGTTCCGGTCCGCCGCGGTGCCTTCATGAGGGTGACCTCCTCGATCCGGCGGAAGCGCCCGTCGGGGCCCGCGCAGTGCCGCGATGCCGGCCGGAGACGTGGGACTCGACCGCTCCGGAGTCACCCGGCGCGCATCGAGGCTGGAGGAGGCGGGACTCGTCCGGCGTGCACCCGACCCCGGAGACAGGCGGGTGACCCTGCTCGCCCTCACGGCGGCGGGCGAAGAGGTCGTCGCGACCCTGTGCCGACGCCTGGCCGTTCACATCGAAGCCGCCCTCGCCGGCTGGCCCGCCGACGAGGCTGCGGCTTCCGTGCGCCGCCTCAGGCGCTTCGTCGGCGACGGCCCCTTCACCGCCTTCGAGGTCGCGCATCGTCCCGCCGACGCAGCGCACGGTCCCGTCGAGGGCGAGGGAATCAGGCGCTCCGTGAGCGGACGGCCCGAGCAGGGGGTCGAGGCCGGGTAGGCGGAAGCAGAGCGGCGGACTGAGGCGGCGAGGCGGGCGCGACAGAGACGGGCCCTGAATCGGAACGACTTCCCGCCCCCGTCAGCCGGACGCTTGACGGGGGCGGGGACGGGGCGGTACGAGGATGGTGGAAGCCGAACCCCGCCGGCCGCCCTGCGCGCCGCTCGCCCGGCATCGCAGGGGCCGCGCCCCGTCGGCAGCGGTCGCGGCCGGTAGGGCCGCACCGCCGCGATCTAGGTGGTGTCGGCGAGGTCCCGTCCGGGCGATCCTTGCGGGCCCGAGAAGATCGCCCGGACGGGAGCCGCGCCGGCGCTACGTTCGGCACCGAGCCCGGTGGACGCCGGCACAGGCCCGGACACGCCGTTCGACGTCGGCGGGCAGATCGTCGTGCGCATGTCGTCCTCCGGCGCGGTCGTACTCCGGTGCGATGGGCGTCGCTCCACCTCTGAGGTAAGGGCCAGTGCGACCGCTACGCCTGCTGATGGGCGATCAGAAATGCGGACGCACGCGGGCAACCCCTGTTTGCCGGCTCCGTTTCCGCAGGTCACAGTGGATGAGATGGGCCATTGGGCGCACCGTGCGAGCCGTCGCTCCGAATGGGTGATTCGAGGTCGCGGTACGGCGAGTCGCCTGGCGTGTGCGAGGTTGTGTACCGGAGCCCGTACAAGGACTCCATGAGGATCGAGAGGAGGCGCACATGGCCGCGGTGAACCGCGCGGAGACAGTCCCGAAGGCCCTGGCCGTGCTCACCACCACCGACAGTGCCGGCCAGGCCGAGACGCCGGCGCGTGGCGCGGTGGAGGCGCGGCCGGCCGCCTGCACGCAGATCTCCGGGCCCGTCACCTCCGTCCACCACTGGCAGAGCGCCGTCGAGACGGGCCAGGAGTGGCAGGTCCTCTTCAAGGCCAAGCCGGACCGCTACGACGCGCTGGAAGCCCATCCGAAGGCGCGGCACGGATACGACACCACGGAGATCATCGCCACGCCGGTGGCATGGGGCAGCGCGGCGTACCCGGAATGGATCGCAGCCGAGACGGCCGCCCCGCCCCCGGCCGGGCCCGGGGCATCCGCGCCATGAACCCGAACGAGCCGCTGCCGTTCTTCGTCTACGGCACCCTCCGCCCCGGCGAGCACAACCACGACCGCTGCCTGCTCGGTCGCACCTCGACCGAGGAACCGGCCCGCCTCGCCTCGGCGGTGCTCTATGACGGCCCCGGCTACCCGTACGTGGTCGAAGGCGGCACCGGCACCGTGCTCGGTGAGCTGGTCACCGCGCCCGGTGACCTCCACCAGGAGCTCACCGCCGTGCTGGACGACCTGGAGGAGTACTTCGGCCCCGACGACCCGCGCAATGTGTACGTACGGGTCGCCAGGGACGTCGAGACGGACGCCCGGGAGAGCGTCACGGCCTGGGTGTACGTCGCCGCGGAGGCGGTGGCGCGGGAGCTGCGGGCGCGAGGCACGGTGATACCGGGCGGCGACTGGACGGCCAGGGGAGCAGCCACGCGTCCCGCCCGCCCCTCCAGCCCTACCGGCTCTGTCCGTCCGCAGGCTCCAGCCGCACCGCGCACACCTTGAACTCCGGCATCCGCGAGACCGGGTCGAGCGCAGGGTTGGTCAGCGTGTTGGCCCGTCCTTCGCCCGCCCAGTGGAACGGCATGAACACCGTGTCCGGCCGGATCGACTCCGTCAGCCGTGCCGGTGCCACCGCCCGCCCCCGCCGCGACACCACGGCGAGCGGCTCCCCTTCTGTCACTCCGACCCGCGCGGCGAGCCGGGGATGCAGTTCCACGAACGGCCCCGGGGCAGCCGCGTTGAGCTCGGCGACCCGGCGGGTCTGCGCCCCCGACTGGTACTGGGCCAGCACCCGCCCGGTCGTCAACAGCACCGGATACTCGGCATCCGTGTCCTCCCCTGCCTCCCGGTGCA
Organism: Streptomyces sp. SCSIO 30461; assembly: GCF_037023745.1. Classification (NCBI taxonomy): domain Bacteria; kingdom Bacillati; phylum Actinomycetota; class Actinomycetes; order Kitasatosporales; family Streptomycetaceae; genus Streptomyces; species Streptomyces sp. SCSIO 30461. The sequence goes on along the minus strand of NZ_CP146101.1, from coordinate 6,435,773 downwards.
CGACCGGCACGAACCGTGCCCGCCCGTCGGGCGTGGCGAACCGGTCGTGGAACAGCCGGGGCGTACCGGGGTGGCGCCCCTGACCGGGTACCCCGGGTGTATCGGGGCACGGCCAGAACACACCGTGCTCCTCCTCCAGGCGCCGGTAGTCGATCCCCGAGTAGTCCGCGGCCCCGCCCGCCGATGCCCGACGCAGCTCCCCGAACACCTCTTCCGGATCCGTCGGGAATCCCTTCCCGTGGCCCAACAGCCCGGCGAGCCCGTGCAGCACCTCCAGATCGCTCCGTACCCCGTCCGGCGCGGTGAGCGCACGCCGCCGCAGCAGCACTCGCCCCTCCAGGTTGGTCGTGGTCCCTGTCTCCTCCGCCCACTGGGCCACCGGGAAAACCACGTCCGCCAGCTCCGCCGTCTCCGACAGCACCACATCGGCGACCGCGAGGAAGTCCAGAGACCTGATCCGCTGCTCGACATGCGCGGCGCGCGGAGCGGACACCACCGGGTTGGACCCCATCAACAGCAGGGACCGTACCTCCCCGCCGAGCGCGTCCAGCAGTTCGTACGCACTGCGGCCCGGCCCCGGCAGGGAGTCGGGATCGACCCCCCACACCGCGGCGACGTGCTTCCGCGCGGCGGGGTCGTCCAGCCTGCGGTAGCCGGGCAGCTGGTCCGCCTTCTGGCCGTGCTCACGGCCGCCCTGCCCGTTGCCCTGACCGGTGAGGCAGCCGTATCCGGTGAGCGGGCGGCCCGCGTTCCCGGTGGCCAGGGCCAGATTGATCCAGGCGCCGACCGTGTCGGTCCCCTTCGACTGCTGTTCCGGTCCGCGCGCCGTGAGCACCATGGCGGCGGGGGCATCGCAGAACAGGTCCATCGCCGCGCGCAGCCCGGGGACCCCGACACCCGTGATCCGCTCGACCAGTTCGGGCCAATGCGCCATCGCCGCGGCCCTGGCCTCCGGCCAGCCGCTGGTCCGCTCCCGGATGAACTCCTCGTCCGTCCGCCCCTGTGCCACCACCAGATGCAGCAGCCCCAGCGCCAGCGCCAGATCCGTCCCCGGGCGCGGGGCCAGATGCAGGTCCGCCTGCTCGGCGGTCCTCGTACGGCGCGGATCGACCACGATCAGCGAACCGCCGTTCTCCTTCAGCTCGGTGAAGTAGCGCAGCGCCGGTGGCATGGTCTCCGCGAGGTTCGAGCCGACGAGGATCACACACCCGGTACGCGGAATGTCCTCCAGCGGGAACGGCAGCCCCCGGTCCAGGCCGAACGCCCGCTGGTGCGCCGCCGCCGCGGACGACATGCAGAAGCGGCCGTTGTAGTCGATCTGGGAGGTGCCGAGCACCACCCGGGCGAACTTCCCCAGCGCGTAGGCCTTCTCGTTGGTGAGCCCTCCGCCCCCGAACACCCCCACCGCGTCCGCGCCGTGTGCCTCGCGGGTGCGCCGTAGCCCGTCGGCTGTGACCCGCAGGGCCTCGTCCCAGGTGGCCGGTTCCAGACCGCCGCCGGCCGGGCTGCGCACCAGGGGCGAGGTCAGCCGGACCCGAGAGGAGAGCACGGCAGGCGCTGTGCGGCCCTTCCCGCACAGCGCGCCGCGGTTCACCGGGAAGTCGGGCCGCTCCACCACCTCGGTTCCGCGCAGGTTCATCCCGCACTGCAGCGAGCAGTAGGGGCAGTGGGTGGGGACGAGCGCTGAGGCGGTCGGTGCGGTGGCGGCCGGTGCGTGGGACATGCCCTTCAGCGTGCGTCGCCGGTGTTACGCCGACGGGCTCCTCGTATTACGGCGCTGGTACGGCGCCCTCAGCCGACTACCCGGCGGGAGGTGAGATGTCCGCTGCCAGCGCCTTCGCCACCCCCGGCTCCTTGCGCCCCAGGAACGTCGGCTCCGGCTCGAACGCCGCGTCCAGCGCCGCCTTGCCCGCCGCGAGCAGCTCCCGGGTCTCCCCGTAGGGAGCGTATTGCGTCGTGATCATCAAGTGGTCCGGGTGAGATCTCTGAGCCAGATCATCGAGGCGCGTAGGTGGAGGCCGGCGAGGTAGCTGTCAGGGGTCTTGTCGTATCGGGTGGCGATGCCTCGCCAGGCCTTGAGCTTGTTGATCAGGCGTTCGACGGTGTTCCGCTCTTTGTAGAGGTCGGCGTCGTGGCTGACGGGTCGGCCGCCTCTGGAGCCCTTCTTCTTCCGGTTGGCGGCCTGGTCCTTCTTCTCCGGGATGACCGCCTTGATACGGCGTTTACGCAGGTGGGCGCGGTTTCCGCGGGACGAGTAGGCCTTGTCCCCGGCGACCGCGTCCGGCCGGGTGCGGGGACGGCCGACGGGTCCACGCACCCGTACCTTGTTCAGGACGGGGATGAACTGCGGGCTGTCGGCGGCCTGTCCCGCGGTCAGAATGAACGCCAGCGGGCGGCACTTGCGGTCGCCGGCGACATGGATCTTGCTGGTCTGCCCGCCCCTGGAGCGTCCGAGGAGGGCGGCCTTCAGCCGGAGTTTCCGCCGTCGCCGGATGCGCCGTCGCTCTTCCCGCTCGGGATCGCCTTCGGCCCCCTGCCCGGTTTGTTCGTCGCAGTCGCCCCCTTTGACCTGGTCTTCTCCGCCTCGGCGGCAGCCTTCTCCAAGGCTGTGAGGACGTCTTGGTCCAGATGCATCCCGGCTGCGTCGTGATGGGCCCGGGCGGTGGTGGAGTCGATGCTGACCAGGGACAGATCCACCTCACCCCGCTTCGCGGCTTCCGCGATCAGGCCCTCCATCAGGGCCCCGAAGACCCCGGCATCACGCCACTGCCGGAACCGGTTGTGGACGGTCGACCAGGCACCGAACTCCTGCGGCATCTCACGCCACTGCCCGCCCGTCTTGAACCGCCAAATCACGCCCTCGAACTGCTGCCGCAGCCGTTCCGGATACGGGCCGTACTCGCCGATCGGCACATACGGCTCGATGAACTCCCACTCCGCATCCGTCAGTTGCACTCGCGTCACCCAAGAAGGTCTACCCGTCCAGACCCTTCCGCGAAGGCAGATCCCGCACATTGATCAGGACGCAATACGCTCCCTAGTACCAGGTCGCGTCGAGCGGCTCGGCGACCCCGACCCCGTAAGACTCCACCCCCGCCGCACCGCACAGCGCCACGGCCCGCTCTATGTGGAAACCCTGGGTGACGAGCACGGCCCGGTCCACTCCGAAGATCTTCTTCGCCCGGACGCACGAGTCCCAGGTGTCGAAACCCGCGTAGTCGCTGACGATCCGGGCGTCCGGCACCCCGCGCTCGGTGAGGTACCCGCGCATCGCGTCCGGCTCGTCGTACTCCATCCGGCTGTTGTCGCCGGTGACGAGCACCACCTTGACCTTGCCCGTGCGGTACAACTCCGCTGCGGTGTCGAGCCGGTGCGCGAGATACGGCGTCGGTCGGCCCTTCCACAATCCCGCCCCGAACACCACGGCGACATCACGGGCCGGCGCGTCGGCCACCGTGCCCACCCGGCTGTCGGCTGCGACGTGCATCCAGGTCGCCGGGGCCAGCGCGAGTACGCAGCCCAGCATGACGCCCTGGAGGGCGCGCCGCTGCCCGCGGCGGGTTCTGGGCAGTCGGAGCGAGAGTGTGCGCATAGCGTGAGGACCCCCTGGTTCGGCCCGGTCCGGTGTGACCCGGCTTGTTGAGGTCGTCCTGGTGTACGACCCACCTCTTCCGACGTCATCGCGGGCGTGCCGGTTCAGTGTCCGCCGCCGAAATCAGCCGAGGCGGGGGCCGCCGGTCCGGCATGATGGCGGCATGATCAGCGCAGCTGCCCGCAACAACGCCGAATGGTGCGACGCCATGTGCCGTGCGCACGGGATCACCGGAGTGTTCGGCGAGTGGGCCTGGACCAGCGAGTCGCGCACCCCGCCGCTGTACCCGGACGCCGTGACGCTGTCACCGCGGGCCGTGGCCCGGGACGTGCTCGAAGGCATCGACCGCGCCGCGCCGGGCTGCTCGGTGAAAGACAGTTTCGGGCGACTGGACCTCGCGGCGGACGGCTTCGAAGTGATCATCGACGCCCGCTGGATCCACCGTCCGGCCACTCTGGCCACACCGGTCGCTCCCGCCGACGTGGTCTGGCGACCGGTCCGTACGGTCGGCGACCTGGCCCGGTGGTCGGCGGCGTGGTCCGGCGGGGACGAGGCCATGGCGGGCATCTTCCGCACCGAACTCCTCGCCGACCGTGCCACGACCGTACTCGCGGGCACCACGGACGGCGGACGGCGCACGGTCGCGGGGGCGGTGGTCAGCCGCAGCACGTCCGTCATCGGCGTCTCCAACCTCTTCTGCTCCGACGACGACCCCGAGCGCGCCTGGGCGGGCTGCCTCGCGGCGGTCGCCCGGCTGTGGCCTGGGATGCCGGTGGTCGGCTGGGAGACCGGGGACGCGCTGGACGCGGCGGTCGCGCAGGGCTGTGTCCCGGGCGACGCACTGCGCGTGTGGCTCGCGGTCTGACCGCGCTTCCGGGCGGTGTGCCCCCTGCACTCCGACCGCGCTCCTGGGCGGCGCCCCGCGGGCCGACCGCGCTCCTGGGCGGCGCCCCGCGGCACCGGTGCGGACATCGGGCCGGACAGGGCGGTGAGGCCCTGGAAACCAGCTTTCACCGCACCGCAACGACCCCGCAATCCGCACCCGCGACGATCGGACCATGACGGAGTCGCTGCCACCCGACGCCACGTTCGACAGCACCGCTCAGCTACTCACGTGCATCACCGCGCAGTTGGGGAGGCAGCTCAGTCACGTCCAGCTCAACGGAGTGCGCAGACCCATGAGTCACCCCCAGCCCTCGTGCCCCGAGACCCCCACCCTCGTCGCCGTCGCCCACGGCAGCCGAGACCCCCGTGCCGTCCGTACCGTCCGCCGGCTGCTCGACCGCGTCCGGGAGCTGCGTCCGGGATCGGACATCCGCATCGGGCACATCGAACTCGACGCCCCCCTGCTGCCGGACACGCTCGCCGGGCTCGTCGCGGAGGGCCGGAGCGACGCCGTGCTCGTACCGCTCCTCCTGGGCCGAGGCTGTCACGTCAAGCGGGACATCCCCGGTGCCGCCGCCGCTTTCCCGGCTCTGCGGGTCAGGATCGCGCCGCCGCTCGGACCGCATCCGCTGTTGGTCGAGGCCCTCTACGCACGCCTGGTCGAGGCCGGGTGGCGGACCGAGGACGACGGCAGTCGCAGCGCCGGGGTGGTGCTGGCGGCGGCCGGCTCACGCGATCCCGACTCGGCCCAGGACGCCCGCCGTACCGCCGCGCTGCTCAGCGAGCGCACGGGCGGGGTGCCGGTGGTGCCCGCGTACGCGTCCGCGGTCTCGCCGAACGTGCCGGAGGCGGTGCGCGCCCTGACCGCCCGCGGTCGCCACCGGATAGCCGTGGCCTCGTACTTCACGGCGCCCGGCCGGTTCGCGTCAGCCGCAGCGGCTGCCGCGCCCTGGATCGCGGCGGAGCCCGTCGGCGCCCATCCGGCGCTCGCCCGGCTGGTGCTCCAACGCTATGACGCGGCGCTGGCCGCCCCGCGGTCGCCGGGACGGCGCGAGCTGGTGACGGCCTGAGCCCGACGAACACCCGCCACCGCTCAGGGCCCGTACCGCACCGCGGGCCCTGAGCGGTTACCGTCGGGGCATGGCAGGCACCACGGGCAACTCCGGCGACCAAGCGCAAGACCAAGCGCAAGACCAAGCGCAAGACCAAGAGCGAGACCGAGAGCACGGCTACGACGAAGCGGCGACCGCGCGCTGGGCCCACGAGCCCGACAAACGCCCCGGCCGCACCGCCTTCCAGCGCGATCGCGCCCGGGTGCTGCACTCAGCCGCGCTGCGCCGCCTCGCCGGAAAGACCCAGGTGGTGACCCCGGGCTCACGCAGCGCGGCCTGGGACCCGAGCCCTCGCACCCGGCTGACCCACTCCCTGGAGTGCGCACAGGTCGGGCGTGAGCTCGGCGAGGCGCTCGGCTGCGATCCCGATCTGGTGGAGGCCGCTTGCCTCTCCCACGACATGGGCCATCCGCCCTTCGGGCACAACGGCGAGCAGGCACTCAACGACGTCGCCAAGGACTGCGGCGGATTCGAGGGCAACGCCCAGTCGCTGCGGCTGCTCACCCGTATCGAGCCCAAGCACTTCGTCCGCTCCGCTCACTCGGACGAGCCGGTCAGCGTCGGACTCAACCTCACCCGCGCCGCACTCGACGCCGCGACCAAGTACCCCTGGGCCCGCGGCGGCCACCCCAGCGACCCCGGTTCACCGAAGTTCGGGGTCTACGAGGACGACCTTCCGGTCTTCACCTGGGTGCGCGAGGGCGCGCCGGGTCACCGCAAGTGCTTCGAGGCCCAGGTCATGGACTGGTCCGACGATGTGGCCTACTCGGTGCACGACTTCGAGGACGGGCTGCACGCCGGGCACATCGACCCGAACGCGCTGGTCTCCGAGCATGAGCGCCGAGAGATCTGGACGGTCGCCATCGGCCGCTACGTGCCCGAAGGCACCGATCCGCGGGCGCTCGCCGACGCCCTGGACCGGCTGGTGAACCAGGAGTGGTGGCCGCACGGCTATGACGGCACGGCCGTCGCCCAGGCCCGGCTCAAGGACGCGACGAGTCAGCTGATCGGCCGGTTCTGCCTGGCCGCCGAGGCCGCGACACGCCAGGCGTACGGCACCGGCAGGCTCACCCGCTACGCCGCCGAGCTCGTCGTACCGGACGAGACACGGCTGGAGTGCGCGGTGCTCAAAGCGGTCGCCGACCGCTATGTCATGCAGCGTGCCGAGCAGGAGGCGCTGCGCGCCGAGCAGCGCATCGTGGTGGCCGAGCTCGCCGACGCCCTGGCGGCCAGGGCGCCGGAAAGCCTCGACCCGCAGTTCCGGGCACTGTTCGACGCCGCGCCCGATGACAGGTCGCGCAAGCGGGTGATCATTGACCAGATCGCATCGCTCACCGACGCGTCGGCGCGCGCCCTGCACGAGCGGCTGACTTCGGGGGGCGCGTAAGGGAAGCCGCGGTGGCTGGAACAGGTCCCGAAGCACCCCTGTTCCCGCCCGCACACCCCGACACCCCCTCTTCCCCCCTCACGCTCCGTGCGGGACGCTCACAGTAGGCGGCGTAGCGTGCTGTGTTGTCCGGGGAGCCAACCCCCGGAGCCCCGGCAGTGAACATCCGGCACAACCGGCAGTGAACTAGGAGGAGCGAAGTGGTCGACGCGCATCGGACGTTCGTCATCGTGGGCGGGGGACTGGCCGGGGCCAAGGCCGCGGAGACCCTGCGCGCCGAGGGGTTCACCGGCAGAGTGATCCTGATCGGTGACGAACGCGACCACCCGTACGAACGCCCGCCGCTGTCCAAGGGCTATCTGTCAGGCAAGGACAAGCGCGACAGCGCGTTCGTACATGAACCGGCCTGGTACGCCCAGCACGACATCGAGCTGCACCTGGGCCAGCCTGTCACCGCGATCGACCGCGCCGAGCGGTGTGTGCGGCTCGGCGACGGGACGGGCGTCCACTACGACAAGCTGCTGCTGGCCACCGGTGCCGAACCGCGCCGCCTGGACATCCCGGGCACCGACCTGGCGGGCGTCCACCATCTGCGCCGACTCGCGCACGCGGACCGGCTGCGGCAGGTGCTCGCGGGCCTCGGCCGCGACAACGGCCATCTGGTGATCGCCGGGGCCGGCTGGATCGGCCTCGAGGTGGCGGCGGCGGCCCGCGGCTACGGCGCCGAGGTCACCGTGGTCGAGCCGGAGCCCACCCCGCTGCACCGGGTCATCGGCCCCGAGCTCGGCCAGCTGTTCGCCGACCTCCACGCGGAGCACGGGGTCCGCTTCCACTTCGGCGTGCACCTCACCGAGATCGTCGGCCAGGACGGCATGGTGCTCGCGGCCCGCACCGACGACGGAGAGGAGCACCCGGCGCACAGCATCCTCGCCGCGATCGGAGCCGCCCCGCGCACCGGCTTGGCCGAGGCCGCCGGACTCGCCCTGGTCGACCGCGCCCACGGGGGCGGTGTCGCGGTGGACGCCTCGCTGCGCACATCGGACCCGGACATCTTCGCAGCCGGTGACGTCGCCGCCGTGCACCACCCGCTGCTGGACATCAGGCTGCGCGTGGAGCACTGGGCGAACGCGCTCAACGGCGGACCCGCGGCGGCCAGGGCGATGCTCGGCCAGGAGGTCTCGTACGACAGGGTGCCGTACTTCTTCTCGGACCAGTACGACCTGGGCATGGAGTACTCCGGCTGGGCTCCGCCCGGCTCGTACGACCAGGTCGTGCTGCGCGGGGACGTGGGCAAGAGGCAGTTCATCGCCTTCTGGCTCAAGGACCGGAAGGTCCTCGCCGGGATGAACGTGAATGTGTGGGACGTCACCGAGGACATCCAGAACCTGATCCGCTCGGGATCCGCGGTGGACACGGAGGCACTCGCGAACCCCGCGACGCCGCTCACCGCTGTCGTCCCGGCACCTTAAGATTTACGCGTGGCAGGCAGGATCAACGATGACGACGTGAAGGCGGTCAGGGACACGGTCCCGATCGACTCCGTCGTGTCCGAGTACCTCCAGCTGCGCAACGCCGGCGGCGGCAACCTCAAGGGCCTGTGCCCCTTCCACGACGAGAAGTCCCCCTCCTTCCAGGTCAGTCCGAGCAAGGGTCTCTTCCACTGCTTCGGCTGCCAGGAGGGCGGGGACACCATCACGTTCGTGATGAAGGTCGACCATCTGTCCTTCTCGGAGGCGGTGGAGCGGCTCGCCGCCCAGGCCGGGATCACGCTGCGGTACGAGGAGGGCGGGTACAACCCCGCCCACCAGCGCGGCGAGCGTATCCGCCTGGTCGAGGCGCACCAGGCCGCGGCCCGGTTCTATGTGGAGCAGCTCGACGGAGCGGAGGCCGAGATCGGTCGGAAGTTCCTCGCCGAGCGTGGCTTCGACCAGGCGGCCGCCCAGCACTTCGGCGTCGGCTACAGCCCGGCGGGTTGGGACCACCTCACCCGCTTTCTGCGAGGGAAGGGTTTCTCCGACAAGGAGCTGCTGCTGTCGGGGCTCTCCCAGGAGGGACGCAGGGGCCCGATAGACCGCTTCCGGGGCCGGCTGATGTGGCCGATTCGCGATATTTCCGGCGATGTGGTCGGTTTCGGTGCGCGCAAGCTCCGCGACGACGACAACGGACCGAAGTACCTGAACACGCCGGAGACGGCGATCTACAAGAAGTCCCAGGTGCTGTACGGCATCGACCTGGCGAAGAAGGAGATCGCCAAATCCAGCCGGGCAGTGGTGGTCGAGGGCTACACGGACGTGATGGCCTGCCATCTCGCCGGGGTGACGACGGCGATCGCGACCTGCGGTACGGCGTTCGGCGGCGAGCACATCAAGATCCTTCGGCGGCTGCTGATGGACAACGGCAGCGCCAAGGTGATCTTCACCTTCGACGGTGACGCAGCCGGCCAGAAGGCGGCGCTGAGGGCCTTCGAGGACGACCAGAAGTTCGCCGCCGAGACCTTCATCGCCGTCGCGCCGGACGGGATGGACCCCTGTGAGCTGCGCCTCGCCAAGGGGGACGAGGCGGTGCGGGAGCTGGCCGAACCGCGCAACCAGCTCTTCGAGTTCGCGATCCGCCACATCGTGCGCAATTACGACCTGGAAACCCCGGTCGGCCGTGCCGCCGCGCTGGACGAGGCCGCGCCGATCGTCGCCCGGATCAAGAACAGCGCCTCCCAGCACGAGATGGCGGTCCAGCTCGCGGGCCTGCTCGGCATCCTGGACACCCAGTTCGTGGTCAGACGGGTCGCACAGCTGGCGCGCTGGGCCAGGCAAGGAGGCGGTGACGGCCGAGGTAGGAACCAGGGCCCGGCGCAGGGCCAGGGGCGCGGCGCCCCCCCGCCCGCGCAGGCATACGACGCCGGACGCCCGTCCGTGCCACAGCCCAGCGGCCCCGCGCTCAACCTGCGCAGCCCCGCCCACCGCACCGAGCGCGAACTGCTGAAGCTCGCCCTCCAGCGCCCCGAGCTGGTCTCCCCGGCCTTCGATGCCTACGGCGCCGACGAGTTCACCGCCCCGCCCTATGTCGCCGCACGCCAGGCCATCGTCGAAGCGGGCGGCGCCGAGTACGGCATCTCGGACGGGCCCGGCTATCTGGCCCGCGTCCGGGACGCCGCGCCCAATGACACCGTGCGCTCGATGATCACCGAGCTCGCCGTGGAGGCCATCCACTCCAAGACCGTGGACGAGAGCTACGCGGGCTTCCAGCTCGTGCAGGTCCGGCTGCGTGCCGTCGACCGCCGTATCGCCGAGGTGCAGGGCACGCTCGCGCGCCTCGGCGCCCATGCCGACCCCGAGCGGCTCGCCGCCGTGCAGAACGAACTGTGGGTGCTCCAGCAGTACGCCCAGTCGCTGCGCAGCCGTGGCGCCGCCGCCCTCTGAGCCGGGACCGAGCAGGCGTCGAGCCATCCGCGCGGCGGTCACCGCACGGTCACGGAAGGGACTCAAAAAGTCCCCGCACGCCCCTCGTGGCAGCGATGTGTCGTACCCCACACTGGATGCGGTGCCTGAGTCCTCGGAGCGCGGCCGGTCCACACAGGGTGGACCTCTCACCCCGCGGATCCGCGTCGTGTACCTGGAGGTCGCCCCCGTGCAGACCCAGACCCAAGCGCAGACACAGCATCCGGCCAGAGTCGTGCCAGCGCAGAGCCATGCCGTGCACCACCCCGAGAACGCGGAGAGCGAGCCGCCCCGGGGTTGGGAGCCCGACCCGGAGGCGGAGGCGCCCGACATCCGGCAGGAGGCACCCGGTCCGGCCGAGTCGACAGGTCAGCCCGGGCCGGTCGAGCTGTCCGAGCCGCCTGAGCGTCCCGAATCCGCGGCCCGTACCGAGGCCCAGGGCAACAGCCCCTCGTCCGACCTCTTCCGGCAGTACCTGCGAGAGATCGGCCGGATCCCGCTCCTCACCGCCGCCGAGGAGGTCGAGCTCGCCCGCAGAGTGGAGGCGGGCCTCTTCGCCGAGGAGAAGCTCGCCGGAACCCCGGACCTCGACACCGAGCTCGCCCTCGACCTCGACCGGCTCGTCGTCATGGGCCGGATGGCCAAGCGCCGCCTCATAGAGGCCAATCTCCGCCTCGTCGTCTCCGTCGCCAAGCGCTATGTCGGCCGCGGGCTGACGATGCTCGATCTGGTCCAGGAGGGGAACCTCGGCCTGATCAGGGCTGTCGAGAAGTTCGACTACGCGCGTGGCTACAAGTTCTCGACATACGCGACCTGGTGGATACGCCAGGCTATGTCCCGGGCCCTCGCCGACCAGGCCCGGACCATCCGCGTGCCCGTCCACGTCGTGGAGCTGATCAACCGGGTCATCCGCGTCCAGCGCCGGCTGCTCCAGGAGCGCGGCTACGAGCCCACCCCCGAAGAGGTGGCCGTCCAGCTCGACCTGTCGCCCGAGCGGGTCGGCGAGGTGCTGCGCCTCGCACAGGAGCCGGTGTCGCTGCACGCGCCCGTGGGCGAGGAGGACGATGTCGCGCTCGGCGACCTCATCGAGGACGGCGACGCGACCTCACCGGTCGAGTCCGCGGCCTTCCTGCTGCTGCGCGAGCACCTGGAGGCCGTGCTGTCCACGCTGGGCGAACGCGAGCGCAAGGTGGTCCAGCTCCGTTACGGCCTGGACGACGGGCGGCCCCGCACCCTGGAGGAGATCGGCCGCATCTTCGGCGTGACACGCGAGCGCATCCGCCAGATCGAGTCCAAGACCCTCAACAAGCTGCGGGACCACACCTTCGCGGACCAGCTGCGCGGCTACCTGGACTGAGCTCCGTCCTCCTGGGGCGTGGCGCCCTGCCGCTTCCGCCGCATGTCGGCCGCGGCGCCCACGGCGGCGCCGACGGCCATGCCCAGACCGAGACCGATCGGCAGATTGCCGATCGCCATCGCGACGCCCGCCCCGAAGGCGAGGCCGAGCGAAAGCCCCATCGCCGTCGCGGTGCCCGCGGGCACCGAATCCCCACCGCCCGCTTTCCTGTCTTCCCTGCCCATACCCGTCCCCCCGTGCGCGGCCGGTCGGCCACGCTCCGTGCCACTCGTCACGGCTCAGTGCCTACCGCGCACGAACTCGTCAGTCGACTTCGGCCACCGCCTGTGCGAACTGCGCCGCGTAGAGCCGGGCGTACGCGCCCCGTGCGAGCAGCAGTTCGTCGTGTGTGCCCTGTTCGACGATGGAGCCATTCTCCATCACCAAGATCACATCCGCGTCCCGGATGGTGGAGAGCCGGTGCGCGATCACGAACGACGTACGCCCGTGGGCCAGGCCTGCCATCGCCTTCTGGATCAGCACCTCGGTCCGGGTGTCCACCGAGCTGGTCGCCTCGTCCAGCACCAGGATCACCGGATCGGACAGGAACGCCCGTGCGATGGTGATCAGCTGCTTCTCACCGGCGCTGACTCCCGAGCCCTCGTCGTCGATGACCGTGTCGTAGCCGTCCGGCAGGGTGCGGATGAAGCGGTCGGCGTGCGCTGCCCGCGCCGCCTCCTCGATCTCCTCCCGGGTGACCTCGCGGGACGCGCCGTAGGCGATGTTCTCGGCGATCGTGCCGCCGAACAGCCAGGTGTCCTGCAGCACCATGCCGATTCCGGCCCGCAGGTCGTCGCGGGACATGGCGGCGATGTCGACGCCGTCGAGTGCGATCCGGCCGCCCGTCACCTCGTAGAACCGCATCAGCAGATTGACCAGCGTGGTCTTGCCGGCGCCCGTCGGCCCGACGATCGCCACCGTCTGGCCCGGCCGGACGGACAGGGACAGATCCTCGATGAGCGGCTTCTCCGGCTCGTAGCGGAAGGAGACCTTCTCCAGCGTGACCTCCCCGCGCAGCTCCGCAGGGCGGGCGCCGCGCAGCGGGTCGGGCTGCTGCTCATCGGCGTCCAGCAGCTCGAAGATCCGCTCGGCCGAAGCCACCCCGGACTGCACCAGGTTCGCCATCGACGCGACCTGCGTCAGAGGCATCGAGAACTGCCGCGAATACTGTATGAACGCCTGGACGTCGCCGATCGACAGCGTGCCCGAGGCGACCCGCAGCCCGCCGACCACAGCCACCAGCACGTAGTTGATGTTCGAGATGAAGTACATCAGCGGCTGCATGACGCCGCTGTTGAACTGCGCCCGGAACCCTGCCTCGTACAGCGCCTCGTTTTGTTCGGCGAAGTCCTCGGCCGACTCCTGCTGGCGTCCGAACACCTTCACCAGGGTGTGGCCGGAGTACATCTCCTCGATGTGCGCGTTCAGGCTGCCCGTGGACTTCCACTGCTGCACGAACTGCGGCTGGGAGCGCTTGCCCACCTTCGCTGCCACGAACACCGACAGCGGCACGGTCAGCAGCGCCACCAGCGCCAGCAGCGGCGAGATCCAGAGCATCATCGCCAGCACGCCCACGATGGTCAGCAGCGAGTTGATCAGCTGCCCCATCGACTGCTGCATGGTCTGCGAGATGTTGTCCAGGTCGTTGGTCGCCCGGCTCAGCACCTCTCCGCGTTTCGCCTTGTCGAAGTACGACAGCGGCAGCCGCGACAGTTTCGCCTGTACGTCCTCCCGCATCCGGTAGACGGTGCGGTTTATCACCCGGATCGACAGCCGGGTCGACACCAGCATCAGCAGGCCGGCACCCACGTACACGGCGAGCGCGATCAGCAGCACGTGCCCGACCGAGGTGAAGTCGATGCCCCGGCCCGGGGTGAAGTCCACCCCGGAGAGCATGTCCGCGAGCCCGCTGTCGCCCCGGGCACGGAGGGCGTCGAGCGCCTGCTCCTTGCTGGTGCCACCGGCTATCTCCCGTCCGACGACTCCGGCGAAGACCAGGTCCGTCGCCTGCCCGAGGATCTTCGGCCCGACCACCGCGGCAGCGACGCTCAGCACCGCGGCCCCGAGCATCGTCCACAGGGTGCCGCGCTCCGGGGCGAGCTGAGCGAGCAGTCGCTTTCCCGAGCCCTTGAAGTCCATGGACCGTTCGCCCGCGTTGGGCATCATCATGCGTCCACCAGGACCGGCCATCAGGCTGCCTCCGCCTCGGTCAGCTGGGAGAGCACGATCTCCCGGTATGTCTCATTGCTCTCCATCAGCTCATGATGGCGCCCGGTACCGACAATGCGGCCCTCGTCCAGCACCACGATCCGGTCGGCTCCACGGATGGTCGACACCCGCTGGGCGACGATCACCACGGTCGCGTCGGCCGTCTCCAGGGAGAGCGCCCCGCGCAGCGCGGCGTCGGTCGCGTAGTCCAGCGCCGAGAACGAGTCGTCGAACAGATAGATCTCGGGCCGCTGGACCAGCGTGCGCGCTATCGCCAGTCGCTGCCGCTGGCCGCCCGACACATTGGTGCCGCCCTGTGCGATCGGAGCGTTCAGCCCGCCGTCGAGCTCGCGTACGAACTCGGCCGCCTGGGCCACGTCGAGCGCCTGCCACAACTCATCGTCGGTCGCGTCGGGATTCCCGTACCGCAGGTTCGTGGCCACCGTGCCGGAGAACAGGTACGGCTTCTGGGGGACGAGTCCCACGGTCTGTGCCATCAGCGCAGGGTCCAGCTCCCGTACGTCGACACCGTCGACCAGCACCGCGCCGCCGGTGACGTCGAACAGCCTGGGTACGAGCCCGAGCAGCGTCGACTTGCCGCTGCCCGTCGACCCGATGATCGCGGTCGTCTCACCCGGACGAGCCACCAGTTCCACGTCCACCAGGACCGGCTCCTCGGCACCCGGATAGCGGAACTGCGCGCCCCTGACCTCCAGATGGCCGCGCCGAGCCAGCTTCCGCACCGGATCGGCCGGAGGCACCACGCTCGACTCCGTGTCCAGGACCTCCTGGATGCGCTCGGCGCACACCTCGGCCCTCGGCACCATCATGAACATGAAGGTGGCCATCATCACGGCCATCACTATCTGCATCAGATAGGCGAGAAAGGCGGTGAGCGCGCCGATTTCCATCGCGCCACTGTCGATGCGCTGGGCCCCGAACCAGACCACCGCGACACTGGACACGTTCACGACCGTCATCACCGTCGGGAACATCAGCGCCATCAGCCGGCCGGTCGACACGGCCACATCGGTCAACTCGGTGTTGGCTCCGCGGAACCGCTCCTGTTCGTACGGGTCCCGTACGAACGCCCGGATCACCCGATTGCCCGTGATCTGCTCCCGCAGCACCCGGTTCACCGTGTCCAGCCGCTCCTGCATGGTTCGGAACAGCGGACGCATGCGCTTCACGATCAGCATGACCGAGACACCGAGCACCGGCACGACCGCCAACAGCACTGCCGACAGCGGCACATCGAGGGCGAGGGCCAGCGCGATACCGCCGATGCACATGATCGGCGCGGACACCATCAGCGTGAACGACATCAGCACCAGCATCTGGACCTGCTGGACGTCATTGGTCGTCCGGGTGATCAGCGAAGGAGCCCCGAAACGCGCCACCTCGCGGGCTGAGAACGCCTGGACGCGTGCGAAGACGGCCGCCCGTACGTCCCGGCCCAGTGCGGACGAGGTCCTGGCGCCGAAGTAGACGGCCCCGATGTTGCACAGCACCTGGACGACGCTGATGCCGACCATGATCGCGCCGAACGCCAGGATGTACCCGGTATCGCCCTTGACGACACCGTTGTCGATGATGTCCGCGTTCAGTGTCGGCAGATAGAGGCTGGCGCTGGTCTGGAGCAGCTGGAGCGCCACCAGCAGGGCGAGGGGTTTGGAGTAAGGACGCAGGAACGTCCGCAGCAGTCTTATGAGCACGCGGGGTCTCTCGTGGTCGGGTCGGAGTATGAGGGCGGAGGTCGCCCCCATACTCCGTCACCCCGCTTACCGGGAGCCAAAGGTTTTCCCCAAGCAACGGTCAAGAACCGGCCTGCCCGGCGAGGCCCGCATCCGCGAGGCTCAGCCCCCGGTGCCGAACGCCCCCGGATGCGTCTGGTTCCTGGTCGCGACGTACTGCTGCCGCACCGCCTGCCCGACCGCCAGTTCCTCGCCCGGCTCGAACACCTGGGCTGAGGCACCCCGCCACGCCGGCGGGCTCTGCGGAGCCAGCGTCCCCTGGGCGACCCCGAGCGCCCAGGCCGCCTGACGGGCGGCGCCGATGGCCGCGTAGTCGGCCGGCTGGGGCACGACGACCTGGGCGCCGAAGATCGACGGCGCCGCGGCCTGGACCGCGGGCAGATCGGCGGCCTGTCCCAGCAGGAACACCCGCCGCACCTCCACGCCCCGAGCCCGCAGCACGTCCAATGCGTCGGCGAGCCCGCAGAGCATGCCTTCGAAGGCCGCCCGCGCCAGATGCTCACGCTTCATCGACTCGCGCCGCAGCCCGGAGAGCGTGCCCGCGGTGTGCGGGAGGTGCGGGGTGCGCTCGCCTTCCAGATAAGGGAGCAGCACCAGGCCGGAAGCACCCGGCGTCGACTTCATCGCGAGGGCGGAAAGCTCACCGAGGTCCTCGACACCCAGCAGTTCGGCGGTGCCGCGCAGCGCCCGCACGGCGTTCAGGGTGTGCACCACCGGCAGGTGCATCCCGGTGGCGTCAGCGAAGGAAGTGATCATTCCGCTGGGATCGGCGAGCGCCTCGTGGTGCACGGCCATCACCGAACCCGACGCCCCGAGGGACACCACGGCGTCACCGACGGCCAGGCCGAGCCCGAAGGCCGCCGCCATGGTCTCCCCGGTGCCAGCGGAGATCAGCAAGCCCTCCGGGGTCGTCCCGGCGGCCTCGCACGGGCCAAGCACCTCGGGCAGCGCGGCCCGGTGCCCGAGCGCCAATTCCACCAGGTCCGGCCGGTAGGCCCCAGTGCCAGCGGACCAGTACCCGGTCGACGAGGCCCCGCCCCGGTCCGTGGTCCTGCGCGCGGGCCGGCCCAGCAGCTGCCACACCAGCCAGTCGTGCGGTTGCATCACCAGAGCGGTGCGCTTGGCCGCGTCGGGCTCGGTCCGCGCCAGCCACCGCAGCTTGGCCACCGGCAGACCCGACTGGGGTACGCACCCGACCGCCTCGGCCCACGCCTGCCGGCCGCCGAACGCCTCCACCAGATCCGCCGCCGCGACCTGCGCCCGCTTGTCGTTTCCGACCAGGGCAGGCCGCACCGGCGCGCCCGACGCGTCGATCGGAATCAGTCCGTGCTGCTGCGCCGACACGCCGATGGCCTGCACACCTTCGAGCAGTCCGCCCGCCGCCGCCTCACCCAGCGACAGCAGCCATGCCTGCGGATCGACATCGTTGGCTTTCGCCTCGATCGGGTGCGGAGCGTACCCCTGGCGCAGCACGGCACCCGTGTCCGTGTCGCAGACGACGATGCGAGTGAAGGCGGACGAACTGTCCAACCCGGCGACTATCCCCATGCCGTCAGATTCTGCCGCACTCGGGGGCTTGCTGCGGCCCGGGCCGAGCGGTCGGGCGCCGCTCGTTTCAGGTGTTGCTGGTCCCCCAGTCGTCCTCCCCGTTGCTCAGACTCCGCTCCCGCAGCGACCGCACCCGCGCGGCCACCGATTCGGGCACCCTTTCCCCCACCTTCTCGCTCACGGCGTGGTACGCCTTGCCCGCCACCTCGCGCCCGGTGTGCGCGGCGGACTCGGCGGCGTTGCGCACCGCGGGGTTCTGCGCGAACTCGCGCGCCGATTTCTTCAGCTGCTCGTAACGCTCGCGCCCGGCACGGGTGCCGAGCACGTATCCGAGTGCCACTCCGGCGACGAACGTGAGCCGGTATCGCATCACTGCCACCCTTCGCCGACGCCGTCCCCGACGCCGGGATCAGAGGTCACGAGGTCACGGGGGGAACCGATTGGCGGAGCACCCCCCTGCTTGCGCTAATGTATGTGTCGCAGCGAGCGAGCGCCGCCCGGAGAGCCCCGGGTAGGTACGTTCGGTGCATACGCAGCAATCCCCTGTAGCTCAATTGGCAGAGCAGCCGGCTGTTAACCGGCAGGTTACTGGTTCGAGTCCAGTCGGGGGAGCGCGATCCCCTGTAGCTCAATTGGCAGAGCATTCGGCTGTTAACCGGAGGGTTACTGGTTCGAGTCCAGTCGGGGGAGCGGTACGGAAAGAGGACCCCTAGGGGTCCTCTTTCCGTGCGTGGCGCCTCGCGGGAACCGCGCAGGCTGCGGCGCGGTCTTCAAGGTCACAGCGAAGCCGACCATCCGAAGCAGGAGATCGTATGAGCGGCTATGCTGCGGCAGACGGCGCGCACAAATGTGCGCGACGCGCCGTAAGGGGCGGTAGCTCAGCCGGTTAGAGCAGCGGACTCATAATCCGTCGGCCGTGGGTTCGAGTCCCACCCGCCCCACCACGAAGTGGTCCAGCAGAAACGTTCTGACCAGCGAGTTTGCTGGTCGGGGCGGCTGTGGAAGGATCTTGGCGGCCCTGCTGTGATCCTCGAATCATGGATGTTGGGCCGATGTTAGGCCGCCGGAGTCCGAGTTGGCCTATTGGTGCTGTGGCTTCCCTGGTCGAGGCGTCGTGGGTATCTCGGTCCTGCCCCCCACACTCGCGTGGGACGGCGCAGACGACACTGGCGTCATGACCTTTGATCGTGAGGCACTGCAGGCCAGCTGGAACCGGGCCCATGTCCACCTTGAGGCTGCCCGGCTCCAGCTGACGGGCCTGCCGAACGTTGATCTCTCGGCGACGCTTGAGTTCCTGGAGCACAACGAGCTGGGACTCGCCTTTGACTGTCTCGTAGATGTCGGTGACGACCTCGACCTGCCGGTCGTCTTCTGGCAGCACCTCGACCGAGCGGCTCGTGAGATGCGGCTCTACAGCGATGTGTCGCACACGCCCCACCTCACGGCTGCCGACCTCTGCCGTCGCCATATTGCAGCCGCCTCAGAGCGAGCGTGACCGGCCATCCGCTAAGCCCTCGGTCAGAGCACTGGAGGGTAGCCCGGCAGCGATCGACATGCCTGCTGTTGGGGCCGCGTGCTCCGAGGTGGCTGATGCTGTCGACACGATGGTGGACAGGCCAGGGGCGCTGACGGACAAGGGCTCTGTGAGTACATGTGCGAGAAGCCGCCCGTGCTGAATCTGCCCGCAGCGCCAAGGAGCCGATGACCGGTCGTGATTGCGTTCGAGCTTGCGATCATCGTGTCGCAACGACGTAGATGCTGCCCCACTCCCGCTTTGGGTTGGCCATCGCGGCGTCGAATTCCCATGGCTCGACGGTCTCGAAGCCCGCCTCCGCGAACAGCTGGCTGAGCTTTTCGAGGTCGTAGGACCATAGGTGCGGGGTGTATCCGGGGTCGTCGTCCTGATCGCGGAAGACGTAGTTGATCAGGTCGAGGTAGGTGTTGATGTCTGAGCGGCAGGTGCGCTTGGCGTACCAGCGATCGATCGTCTCCTCGGCCTGCTGAGGACCAGCGGGGTAACGGCTGAGGACGAACGATGCGTCCGGGACGCCGGTGATGAGTCGGCCGCCGGGGGCGAGGACGCGGTGGGCTTCGCGGGCGTAGTGCTTGGCGGAAGTCGGGTAGTCGATGTGCTCGAGGAAGTGCTCGGAGAACAGCACCTCCACCGTGTTGTCCTGGAGCGGCAGTCCTTCGCGGACGTCCCACAGCAGGTCGGCCGGCGGCACGGCATCGAGGTTGAAAAAGCCGTCGATCCGGTGCGCGCCCCCGCCGACCTGGACGTTCTTCGGAGCCGCGTCAATCTGTCCGCTGGGGTACGCCTCACGGCTGGCCCTGTGGTACTGGCTGAGCGCGATCTCCTTGACCGCGGCGCGGAGAGTCCGGCCCAGGCCGTGTGTGGTGGCGGGGTCACTTAGGAGGGCGTTGATCTGCTCGCCGAGCAGGTCGATGGAGGTGCCGTTCGTGCGGTGGGGGTTCATCAGAGCGGTGTCCTCTCGCATCAGGCGGTGGCAGGGGCCGGTGCGGTCCATTGGTTGTTGCGCATGAGCGTGTACTTGATGTCGACCAGGTGCGGAGCGATGGTCAGGCCGAGTTCCTCGGCGGGCTGGAGGCGGCCGGTCTCGTCATGCTCGGCTCGCCAGACCCGGTACTCCAGGTCCGGGTACGCGGGGTTGATGCCGATCTCGCCCTTGGGCATGGTCCCGTTGAAGGGGGTGACGATGTCCATGTGGTTCCAGTAGTTCCACGCCTGGAGTGCCTTGTGCTGGTCGAAGTAGAAGTAGAAGTCCGGGTACCGGCCGAAGGTGCGTAGCTCGCGGTGGATGAGGTGGCCGAGGAGCGGCCCAAGCTGCGTGGAGAGGCTGTCGAACTCCCAGCGGGTGCGGTGCCAGGCTTCGGGGACCTGTCCGGGCGTGAAGAGGCGGGCCGCGACGAGGTGGCTGATCCGCTCGGCCAGGTAGTTGCCTGCGTGGCGCGTGTCAAGGCCAGGGTCGATGCGGGAGAGAAGCGCGGCCAGGCCGGTGGGTGGGGGCCGGAACTTGGCCAGGTCGAACTTGCCCGCCATGTCCGGGAAGGAAGCGAACAGCATCTCCTTGTAGAGCCAGTTGTCGAACTCGCCGTGCTCCGCCCGCCCGCAGGTATCGGGGGTGGTGGAGTGCAGCATCAGATACTCGGCCAGGGCCTCGAAGTACACGTAGCCGAGGATCGGCAAGCGGGGGATCGTCTCGTCCAGCAGCCGCAGGAACCGGTCAGGCTGTACGGCCGTGCCCTGGTAGGCGATGGCAGCCGCAAGGGCGAGGAATGCGGTGGAATTCTTGATCCGGCTCACGATGGTCTCGCGCAGCTGGTGACGCTCGGTCTTGGAGAGCAGGTACTCCAGGCGGCTGTAGATCTGAAGGTGGATCGATCCCAGCCGGAGGTAGTCCACACCGGCGAGACCTCGGTAAGCCTGTGGCGGGAGAGTCACCTCGAAGATCAGCGGCGTGGGCACCCGCTTGTCGGAGGCGGCCTTGGCGGCGAAGGCTGGGGCTTCCTTGGTCAGGATGTACTCGCCGAGGTTGTGCATGCGGAAGCCGTGCTCGGTCGCCGTAAGGGGCGCGCAGTACACGCTGCCGACCAGGCAGCCGCCAGAGGGGTAGAGCGTGCCGTGCTCGCTGATCTGCTCCAGGGCGTGCGTGACGTGGAGTAGGTGGAGTTTGCCGTCCCCGCTCAGTGCACGGAAGAGGGCGTTGTCGCGCAGAAGTCGACCGTTGGGGGTGTCAGCGAGGCGGCCCTCCCACCCAGCGGACTGGCACGCGAGAGGGTCCTGGCCGTCGGTGGGCCTGGGGATGAGGGTGGTGTCGAAGAACGCGTGCGCGTCGGCCCACTGCTCGTAGGCGTCGAGGAAGTCCATCAGGTGATCAACCCCAGCTGCGTCAGCCCGGCGAGGACGGCGTCCGCGCTACTCGCCCCAGCCAGCCACGCGGCCTCGGACCGGACGACGAGCGCGAAGGCGGTGGAGCGTAACCCGGCGAAGGAATCTGTACGGACACAGGCGGGGTCGGGCCACCAGGTGAGCTTGGGCAATCGGTAGCGGTCGAGGGCGTCGGCGGCCTTCAGCAGGTCGCTGATCGTCTCTGCGCGGCTGTGGGCGGTGCGGTCGTCCGGGGCGAAGCGCTCGTACGGCAGGTCGTGGAGGCGGATGGCCGTGCCTGCGACGGCGATGCGGCTGGGTGTCGCCGTGATCCCGAAGTGGCTCCAGACGGTGGCGGCGTTGTCCGTGAGCCAGATGGCGGCCCGGGCGCCGTGACCACGGTCGTCCTTGTCGTGGAGGCGGCGGCAGTCGTGGAGCGCCGCGGCCAGGACGAGAGTGGCGGTGTCCTTGTCGCTGAGCCCCGTGGCCTCAGCCAGGAGCGCGGCCAAAGCGGCAGTGCGCATGGCGTGCCGGACTCCGTGGAGGGAGTCATGGCACCTGGGCTCGGCGAGCCAGTCGCGGGGGATGGCCGCCCGGGTGACGAGCTCCTGTGCGCTCGGCCGCAAGGTGGGAGGAGGCGGGCCGTCGGGGAAGTCCGGCCGATTGGCGGTGATCCAGCGGACGGTGGCGGGATCGGTGTACTGGTGGTGCGGGAGCTGCTTGCGTGCAGCCAGCTCGATCAGACTCTCGGCCGGCGAGGTCGTGCTCATCGGGCCCGCCTCCTCGTGGTGGTCGACGACAGCGGATGCCTAGCTGGCGGGCGCGGCGGTGGTGGCCGCATCCCTCTCCTTGCGCTCCTGCTCGGCAGCCTCGAAGGCGGCCGTGAAGTCGGCCAGCTCCTGCTCCGTCATCAGGCGGACGCCGAGCTCGCCGGCGATGTTGCGGATGCGGGCGGCGGCCTCCTCCTGCGGCGTGGCTCCGGCGGCCTCGTCCAGGAGCACCTCGAACTCGGCGTGGTGGCCCCATGCTTCACTCCACTTCACGGCGATCTCGACGCCGCGGAAGCGGAAGTTGTGCCGCTGGTTGAACGCCTGGTGCATGGTGCCCTCAAAGCCGAGGGCGTTGAAGATCCGCACCGCAGCCGCCACATCCTCGCGGTCGATCGCGATCTCCGTTTCGGGGAAGGCGGAACCCTGCCCGATCTTGCTGGCCTTGAGTGTGACCTTCGCCGAGCCAGCGGCCACGTTGTCGGTGACCTTCAGCAACTGGTCCGGGAGGACGTAGAAGAAGATGTTCTTGTCGTCGCAGCCGAGGTCTTCGGCTTCCGCCGTGAGGCGGTCGATGAGCTGGTCGTAGGCGTCCTTGTCGAACCGGGCGCGCATCTCGATCTCGATGGCCACAGGGGCTCCCTTCCGGAATCAGGCATGGGTGATCCGCCCGAGCCAGGCCACGCACGGGGGTGGCTCGGTTGGTTGCGATGTGTGGTTGGTCAGCGAACGGCGGCGGTGCGGTCCGCGGCCGCGTGCCGCACCGCCGCAGGGTGGAACGTCAGTCGATGTCGCCGAAGCGGTCGCGCAGGACGCCCTCATGCAGGTAGTTCGGCAGCGGGACACCGCCGACGGACACCCGCTTGGTGGCGACGTCGCCCTCGGTCTCGTCCGGCAAGCCGGCCAGCAAGGTCAGGCACTGCTTGGCCCACTCCCGGGACTTCTCCCAGTCGCCGAGGTCACGGCTGCGCGTGGCGAGGGCGAAGGCGGTCTCCGCGGCGGCCCAGCAGTCGGTCGCCAGCTCCTGCCGGAAGATGTTCTCCAGCTCGGCTACGGAGGCGACGCGGGTCGGGTTGGTCATGATGTCTTCTCTCCTACGGTGGTGCCTGGTGGTGTTCAACGCGTCGACAGCCGATAGGTGACATCTGTGAGGGCTCAGTACGTGAAGATCTCCGCGAGGGTGCGGTAGTCGTGGAGCTCGTCCTTGTCGAACCAGAGGTCCACCTCCATCTCGGCCTCCTCCTTGTTGCCCGAGGCGTGCACCAGGTTCGCCACGGCCTTCCCGGACGCGGCGCTGGCCCCGCGGCTGTAGTGCGAGTAGTCGCCGCGGATGGTGCCGGCGGGAGCCTCGTTCGGGTACGTGCTGCCGACGATCTTCCGGACCGTCGCAACGGCGTCGAAGCCCTCCAGGACGAGTGCGATGACAGGGCCCTGCTGCATGAAGGCCGCGGTGAGGTTGTAGACCTCCGGGCCGAGTCGCTCCTCCAGGTCGAAGTAGTGACGCCGAGTGAACTCAGCGTCCAACTGCTTCATCTTGACGCCGACGATCTTCAGCGCCGCGTCTTCGAAGCGGGCGATGATCTTCCCGCCGAAGCCACGGACCAGAGCGTCGGGTTTGAGGAGGACGAGCGTGCGCTCCACGGTGTTTTCCTGATCCTGGGCCATCGATTTCCCTTTCAGCTTTCAGGCAAGCCATATGGCGGGCGCTCAGCGCCTCGCCCGCCCGAGGTTACCGGCGTCGAAACCCCCGTTTGTGCCAGTTAGTTGACAGATGGAAGGGTTATCGGCCAGATGATCGGGACTGCTGTCCGGCCAGGACCCAGTGCAGCTGCTCCCAGGCGGAAAACGCACTTGCTGCACGCGTGGATCTCGGCCTCGACATCGCCCACGGCGATCGAGCCGATGACGGCCACTTCGACACCAAGCTGTTCACAGCGGAAGCAGCTCCCGTCGGTCCACTCGAGTCGTTGCCAGAGTTGCTGAGGCTTCACGCGGCCGGATGGCCGCGGGCAGGCCGGAGGCCGTCGATCGATGCGGTCCACTCCTTTCCGCCGCCCTCCGGCCGCAGCCAGACGCTGGTGGGAGTCCTCTCGGAGTAGTAAGGCCACGGCTGCACCTCGCCCCGGCGGCCGGTGCCCGTGTCGATCACCACTGCGTGAACCGTGAGCCACTCCGGCAGCGAACTCCAGTCAGCCGCGGCTTCGACGGTCACCGGGCACTGAGATGCGGGTTGGATCGTTCGTTCGAGGTCTTGCGGTGCGGGCCTCATGGCTGTGCCATCTCCGATCTCTGCCTGAACAAGACGGGTGGAACGGACGAGCGTCGTTGGCCAACGCCACTTGATGCAAGACGAGTTGTTCGCATCTCCCAGCGGTGTTCTCGGCCTGCTGAGACAGTAGCCAGGAGGTCCGGTGACACCCCGGAAAAACCTTCCGGGGTTCACTTCGGCCATGAGGTGAAGATCAGGACATGCGAGGTATGACAGAGGCCCTGACAATCGGCGAGCGCGTCGCCTGGTACCGGCGTCGGCGCGGCCTCTCCCAAGAGGTGCTGGCCGGTCTCGTCGGCCGTACCACGGACTGGCTGAGCAAGGCGGAGAACAACCGGATCGAGCTGGACCGTCTCTCAGTGATCACCTCACTCGCCGATGCCCTCGACGTCTCTCTCGGAGACCTGCTCGCCGAGCCGACCCTCATGGACTGGTCGGCCGACAGTGGCCACCGGACGGTACCCGCGCTGCGCGAAACGCTGATGGACTACAAACAGCTCGCCCCTTTACTCGGAGCCGCCAGCGACGAGGAACCACCCGTCCTGCAGGACCTCCGAGGCAACGTTAGCGACGTGCTCGATGCCTACCAGGCATCTCGGTACGGCTTCGCCACACGACGTCTCCCTCTTGTCCTGGCCGATGCACTCGCCGCGTCCCGCACCTACTCGGGGCACGAGGCGGAGGAAGCCCACGCCCTGCTGGCCCTCACATACCACGGCGCCGCCATGGTGCTGGGCAAGGTCGGAGAGTCCGAGCTGGCATGGATCGCCGCGGACCGTGGGCTGGCAGCAGCGCACTACAGCGGCCGCAGCGAAGTCACGGGGTCGCTGTTCCGTGCGGTCACGCACTGCCTCCTGGCCACCGGACGCTTCACAGCCGCGGTCCAGCTGGTGAACGACGCGGCAGGGTCATGCAGCCGGAGCTGGGCAACGCCAACGACGAGTACCTCTCCGTGTACGGCACGCTGTTTCTCACGGGCGCGATGGCCGCCGCCCGGGCAGAAGACCGGGCGACCACGCAGACCTTCCTCCGCGAGGCGAACGAGACCGCGCACCGACTCGGCGCCGACGCCAATCACATGTGGACGGCCTTCGGCCCAACCAACGTGGCCATCCACCGCGTAGCCACCGCCGGCGAACTCGGCGACATCCAGATCGCCGCGGACCTGGGCTCACGAATCGACACCACCGCCCTGCCCGTGGAGCGGCGCGTAAGGCACAGCCTCGAAGTCGCCAGGGCGCTGAGCCACTGGAACCGCACCGACGACGCCCTGGCAGTCCTGCTCGAAGCCGAGCAGGCCGCTCCCGAGCAGGTGCGCCACCACTACCTGAGCCGGGAACTCGTCATCGGCTGGATACGCGGCACCAGGGGTCGGCCTTCCCTACCCGTGGCAGACCTGGCCCGCAGACTGGGCATCGTGGCGGGCAGCTAGAGTCCGATCCGTGAGCGAGAACGAGCACGAAGCGAAGATGGCCCACCCTCGCATGGCAGCCGGTGCTCTCTTCTTCGACGAGGCCGATCGAGTCCTCCTCGTCGAGCCGTCTTACAAGGACTACCGAGATATCCCGGGAGGCTACGTCGAGGAGGGGGAGTCGCCCCGACAAGCCTGCGTGCGCGAGGTCCAGGAGGAACTCGGCATCGCCCCCCACATCGGCCGCCTCCTCGTCGTCGACTGGGCCCCGAACCCCGGAGAAGGCGACAAGGTCCTCTACCTCTTCGACGGCGGCCGACTGAGCGCAGATGACCGCCGACAGATCGCCCTGCAAGCGGACGAGCTCCGCGGCTACGACTTCCACAACGCTGACCAGATAGCGGAGCTCACCATCCCTCGCCTGGCGCGCCGAATCGCCGCCGCCATCCAGGCACGAGCGGCCGACCTGACTGCCTATCTAGAGCATGGGGAGCCGCCGGCAACGGGGACCTGACAGATCAGCAGCGGCAGACGCCGTGGGTGGCCGACGGCAGACCCACCTTCACCTCTCGGAGCCACTGGCTCAGCGCGCATTCTGAGCAAGCATCCAGAGCGGCATGGCTGGTTCGAGTGGTGCAGCGGCAGCAGCCGGGCGGTCCACTACAGCCTGGGTACGAGCGCCCCGCATGCCCTGGCCCGCCGCCCGCGGTATGCCGGGGGCATCACACCGTGGATCCGCGACAGCGTGAACACCCGCTTCGCATCGCGGAGATGACACCAGGCGTACAGATGCGGAGGGTCCAGGTCGCGCGGCCTCGTCCGCCGTCGCGTCCAGCGAATCCGCCAGGACGTCCCGAGAGGCCAGCGCACTCAGCGCGGCCAGTGCTTCGGCTGCTGCAGGGCGGGCAGCGGGAGCCGGGACGGCGCGAGCGCGACCGAGCCCGGGCGTTGCAGGCGTTCGGTCAGTTCGCTCACCGAGCGCGGCTCCGGGACCGGTCCTCGTCCTTCGCCACGCTTCCGTGTCAGGTTGGAAAGGATCACTGTCTGAGGTCGATCGTGCGTACTGGCTGTCCCGTGGTCCGGGCGATGGTTTCGAAGTCGCGGTCGTAGTGGAGCAGGGTGAGGCCCGCTTCTTCGGCGGCGGCTGCGACGAGGAGGTCGACCGGGCCCGCGCTGCGGTGTTCCCCCTTCGCGGTGAGCTGCTCCTGGACCACGCGGGAGCGGCGGTAGATGCCGTCCGGCATCGGACACCAGACGTAGTGGGCGTCGAGTGCCGCCTTCAGCCGAGCGCGGTCCGTGGAAGAGCGGGCGGAGTAGAGGACCTCAAGTTCCGTGAGGTCGCAGATCGCGACGAGGCCGGCGGCGATCCTGTCGTCCCACTCGGCCGTGTTCTGGGCGAGAAGGACGCGGGCGAGGGCGGAGGTGTCGATGAGGTAGTCGGCGACGGTCACGGCCGGTACTGGCTCTTGTCCAGGAGGATGTTGATGTCCAGGGCTCCGTCGGCCACCAGTTGCCGGGAGTCCTCGAGTGCGCGCAGGCGCCGGTAGCGAGCGGTGACCTCGCGCAGGGCGGTGTTGATCGTGTCGCGCTTGGTGGTGGTGCCGAGTTCCCTGGCGGCTGCCTCCAGTGCCTCGTCGTCGAGGTCGATGACGGTTCGGCTCACTGCGACTCCCTGTGTATACGGCAATGTATATCAGTATGCCTGCTCCACTGTATATCGAGGGGCGGGCTCCAGTCTGGTCCTGATCGGCGGGCTTCTTCGCCAGAAGGCGAGACCGGACGAGGTTCGAGAGCAGGTGCTCGCGCACAGCGAGGGCGGCGACCTGCCTCGCGCCCGGTTCCTCTGGAGCCACCTGCCCGCTGCCGACCATGAGGTCCCCGCATCCGGCGCGTGGTCCGGTGCCTGCGCACCTGACTGCCAAGACGTGCGGAGCCCCACCCTCGGGCCAGGAGGGCGAGCCCTTGCTTCGCCGGTAAGGCGCTCTGCTGCTCGACTCTTCGAGTCACGAGGCCTCTGCCCGCACGCCTGCTCTCGGCGAGGTCCCAGTGGCCGCCGTGGATGGCTTGTCGTGCACCGTAGTGGACACGCAGTGGACGGAAGGATCCTGAAGGACTAGGAAGGTCAGGCGCGGGTCCGCAGGGTTGCACGCCGCTGACCTGCTGAAATGGGAAGATCGGGGCAGGATCCGGCCGCAAGTGGAAGATCCGAAAAGAGCAGAGCGAGCACGAGGACGCCGTCCGGCAGCGATGGGCCGCCCACCACGTACCGGCAGAGGGCGACGCGCCCGGCTGACACCCGTGTGACCGTGCCTCGACCGGCGACCCGTACGGTGAGCCTGAGCCGACTTCCACAGGGCTTGGGGCGTTGCACGCCAACAGGAATGTTCAGGTCCCGTGCGAGCGCGTGTCCCCGGCGGGCGGCCCAGGTGGTTCCTCAAGGATGCTCCAGGCCACCGGGCCCAGCATGTCGGCCAACCGCTGGAAGACGTCGATGAGCATGTCGTCCACGGTCAGGACGCCCACGACCCGGTGTCCATCCAGTACAGGCAGGCGACGGACACCAGACCTGCGGAACACTCGGTAGGCCTCGTGGATGTCGTCGGTCACGCCCACTGTGATCACCGGCGAGGTCATCACCGTATCCACCGGCTCGTCCTCGCCCAGGCCTCGGGCAAGAGCGCGTACCGCAAGGTCGCGGTCGGTGACGATGCCGCGGAGCGTCCCGCCCTCCGTAACCATCACGGAGCCGACCCCGTATTCAGCCATTTCACGGGCCACCTGCCCCAGCGGCGTCCGCGTCGGAACGGACACCGCCGGAGAACTCATCGGCTCGGAGACCTTCATCAGCCAGCACCTAGAGCCCTTGGGAGAGCAGCAGTTCGTGTGCCAGTCGGGCGCCGCGGACTGCCTGCTTCTCCATCTCAGCGTTCTCCGAGGGGATTTCCTCCAGCCCTTCGGCCAGTGCTCTGATGGCCTGGGCCAGGACCTGCACCTGGGACTCCAGGATGCGCAGCCTTTCGTGCTCGTTCGGGGCGACGTTCTCAGTCATCGACGGCTCCTCACTCTGTACGGTCGACGAGGAAGTCGGCGCTGTCGGCAAGCGTGGTGAGTCGCGGAGCGTCCTCGTCGTCAATGCGGACACCGGTCCGCTCGCTGAGGGTCTCGACGAAGCTCAGGAAGTCCAGCGAGTCCATTTCGAGGACGTCACGGAACTTATCGTCGGGCCCCAGGCTGGTGAAGTCGGCGTCGGGAATGACGCGTGCTAGCGACTCCTTGACAATGTCCCGTGCTTCGGTGCGGTTCATAGCTGCTCCGGGTTCTGCAGGTGACGGTCTACCGCTACCAGGTAGCGGGCTCCGATGGCGCCGTCCGTCGCTCGGTGGTCCGCCGACAAGGTGGCAGTAACCACGGGCCGCACGCCCAGCAGGCCGTCGACGGCGCTTGGCCGGTCGCCGACCCGACCGAAGCCGACCAGGGCCACTTGCGGCGGGTAGATGACGCCGAAGACGGTTTCCACCCCTTGATCGCCGAGATTGGTGACCGTGATCGTGGCGTCGGACACTTCGGAGCTGCGGAGCCGACCTGTGCGGGCGTGGGCGACCAGGTCCTTCAAAGCGGCCATCAGGTCGGTGAGGTCGAGGGCGTCGGCGTCGTGCAGTGCCGGAGCCATGAGCCCGCCACTGCGCAGGGACACCGCCACCCCGAGGTGTACGCCCTCGCCTGCCATGAAGTGGTCGTCGGTCCAGAAGCCGTTCAGCTCGGGGACTTCCCGGGCCGCGAGGGCCGCCGCCTTGAGCAGCAGGGCGGCAGGTAGCAGCCGCTTGCCGACCGGGCTGCGCCGGTTGTGTTCATGCAGCCACTCCAACGCGGCGGCCATGTCGATGGTCGTGGACAGGTAGTAATGCGGAATCTCTTGATTGGCGCGGGTCATCAGTCCAGCGATCGCCTGGCGCATCGTGGCTGACCGATCCCCTGAAGGGCGTACCGGGGCGGCGACGCGGCGTGGGGCCGCGGTTGCCGGTCCGGGGACTGCCTTGCGCACATCTGTGGCGCGAACGGCGCCGCCCTTGCCGGTCCCAGTCACCGTGGCCAGGTCGACGTCCAGTTCGGCTGCGAGCTTTCGGGCGAGGGGGGTGGTCCGTATGCGCGGTAGTGAAGTGACAGCCTCGGCGGCTGCGGCTGCTTGTTCGACGTCGGTTCGGGTGACGCGCCCTCCGGGTCCGGATCCGTGGAGGTCCTCCAGGCCGATGCCGCTGCGCTCGGCGAGGTGCCGGGTCAAGGGGCCCGCTTCGCTGTGCCCGCGCTCGTGGGCAGCCGACGGTGCCGGAAGTCCGGCGGGTTCGCGCCGGGCGGGGGGCGTCGCGCGCATTGGAGCAGGCGGGACCGGTTGATTCCCGTCGGCCTTCTTCTCGGGCTTGCGAGGCTTTTTGTGTCTCCCGGGTTCTTCCGCGGCTGGCTCGATCAGCGCGAGTGTCGTTCCGACCGGCACCGTCGTGCCCGGTTCGACGAGGAGCTGGCCCATCATCCCGGTCTCGAAACATTCCACCTCGATCATGGCCTTCGAGGTTTCGACGACGGCGACGGGATCACCTTTGCGGACCAGGTCACCGGGCTGCACCAGCCATTCCTGGAGTGTGCCCTCGTCCATGTCGGCACCCAGGGACGGCATGGTGAACTCGGCCATGGTCAGTCCACCGCCCGGTGTGCCGCCGCGACGATGTCGGCAGCCTGCGGCAGGGCCGCCTCCTCAAGCCGCAGGGCGTAGGGCATGGGAACCTCCGCGCTGCACACCCGCTCGACGGGCGCGTCCAGTTCGTAGAACGATGCTTCAGCGATGCGGGCGGAGACCTCGGCGGCGAGGCTGCCGCTGCGCCAAGCCTCGTCGATGACCACCGCCCGATGTGTACGGGCTACGGAGGCGGCGATGGCCGCGTCGTCGAGCGGCCGGAGTGTCCGCAGATCGGTCACCTCGGCTCTGATGCCTTCGGTGGCCAGCTCGTCTGCCGCAGCGAGGGCTTTGGGCAGTGAACCGCCGTAGGTGATCAGGGAGATGTCGGTGCCGGGCCTGCGGATGGCAGCGTGGTCCAGGTTCACGGGGGCAGTGGGTGGGATGAGTTCACCGGCGGTGTTGTAGAGACCTCCGTGTTCGAAGATCAGCACTGGGTCGGGGTCGGCCAGTGCCGGGGCCAGCATGTGGCGCGCGTCGTCGATCGTCGCCGGAGCGAGCACACGGATGCCGGGGATGTGTGCGTACCAGCCTTCTAGGCTGTGGGAGTGCTGGGCGGCGAGCTGCCGTCCCGCGCCCGTCGTCATCCGGATCACCAGCGGTACGGGGAGCTGTCCACCGGACATGTGCAGCAGGGTTGCGGCATTGTTGAGGATCTGATCGAGGGCGAGCAGGCTGAAGTTGACGGTCATGATCTCGACGATGGGCCTCATGCCGGCCAGGGCCGCGCCGATGCCGGCGCCCACGAATCCGGACTCCGACAGCGGGGTGTCGCGCACTCGCCTCGGACCGAACTCTTCCAGCAGGCCGAGGCTGACGCCGAAGCAGCCGCCGTACCGGCCCACGTCCTCGCCCATGAGGAAGACGCGGTCGTCGGAGCGCAGGGCCTCCCGCAGGGCCTCCCGCATCGCTTCCCGGTAGGTGGTCTTCCCGTCCTCCGGCTGGGTGGTGCCCATCGTCAGTTCACCTCGGCCGAGGAACTCGTGACGTGGCGGAGCAGGTTCTCGACCGGCTCCTCCGGCGCCTGTTCGGCCGCTTCGACGGCGCGGTCGGTTTCCTCGGTGACCTGGTGCTCTATTCGGGCGAGTTCCTCGTCGTCCAGCTCGCCGTCCTCGCGCATGCGCTCCATGAGCCGGTTGATAGGGTCCCGGTCCTTCCATCGCTCAACCTCTGCCTTGTCCCGGTATCGGTCGGGGTCGTACATGGAGTGGGCGCGGAAGCGGTAGGTGCGCAGTTCGAGGAAGTGAGGTCCGGCGCCTGCCCGGATGGCTTCGGCGGCTTGGCGGGCGGCCTGCTCGACGGCTTCGACGTCCATTCCGTCCACAGCCCAGGCGACCATGCCGTACGAGGCGGCGCGCATGGCCAGGTCGGTCTGTGCCTCGTGGCGCTCGATGGCGGTGCCCATGGCGTAGAGGTTGTTCTCGCACACCAGCAGCAGCGGCAGGTTCCACAAGGCGGCCAGGTTGGCCGTCTCATGGAACTCGCCTTCGGCGAAGGCGCCGTCGCCGAAGAAGCAACAGGTGACACGGGACTGCTCGCGCATACGGTCGGCGAGGGCGAGACCGGCGGCCAGGGGGAGACCGCCGGCGACGATGGCGTTGCCGCCGTAGAAGCGAAGGCCCGCGTCGAACAGGTGCATGGACCCGCCCCGGCCCCCACTGCAGCCGGTCGTCTTCCCGTACATCTCGGCCATGACGGCCTCCGCCGGGATACCGCGGGCGAGCGCATGGCCGTGCTCGCGGTAGGTAGAGACCACCGCGTCCTCAGGGCGCAGCGCCTCGTTGATGCCGACGGCGACGGCTTCCTCGCCGATGTAGAGGTGGACGAATCCGCGGATCTTCGCGGCACTGTACAGCTCGACGCATCGCTCTTCGAAGCGCCGGATGCGCAGCATGCCGAGCAGCAGTGCGCCCTGGTGCCCGGCCGCCGCTTGGTGGGCCGACGGCGGTCTTTCATCAGCCGCGGTCTTCGCGGTGACTCTGGTTCGGTCGGGGGAGGTGGTGGTCTCGGTCTGTGCGTTCTTCGAGGTCTTTCGTTGGCGGGTGCCGCGGGCAGGACTCATGCGGATCCCTCCAGAGTGGACAGGTCGCCGGTGGGCAGGCCGAGTTCACGGGCACGCAACAGTCGGCGCATGACCTTGCCGCTGCGGGTCTTGGGCAGGCTCTGGTCGAAGGCGATCTCCCGCGGCGCGACGGCCGGGCCGAGCCTCCGACGGGCGAAAGCGAGCAGCTCACGTTCCAGCACGGGCGTCGGCTCCATGCCGGGCTGTAGCGACACGAACGCCTTGACGATGCTCCCGGCGACGGGGTCCGGCCGTCCGATCACACCGGCCTCCGCGACCGCCGGGTGCTCCATCAGTGTGCTCTCCACCTCGAACGGCCCGATTAGGTGCCCCGCCGACTTGATGACGTCGTCGGCTCGCCCCACGAACCAGAACCAGCCGTCAGCATCTCGCTTGACCAGGTCGCCGGTCAGATACCAGCCGTCGGCGAACGCGGCCTCGTACCGCTGCTTGTCGTGCAGATAGCCGCGGAACATGGACGGCCAGCCGGGGCGCAGCGCCAACTCGCCCTCAACGCCCGGGCTCTCCAGTAGCGTCACCCGGCCGTCGGTGACCCGTGCCCGGCCGTCCTCGCCGCGCTCCAGCACTCCAGCCTCGACCCCCGGCAGCGGCCGCCCCATCGAGCCGGGCCGGATCTCGCAGCCCGCATAATTCGCGATCATGATGCAACCGGTCTCGGTCTGCCACCAGTTGTCGTGCACGGGCAGGCCCAGCACATCTAGGCCCCACACCACGGCCTCGGGGTTCAGAGGCTCGCCGACGGAGGCGATGAACCGCAGCGCCGACAGATCGTACGAGCGCGGCAGGTCGTACGGGCCCTGTCGGGGTGTGGCGCGCATGAGCATCCGCAGGGCCGTCGGTGCGGTGTACCAGACGCTGACCCGTTGTTCGCCGAGGATCCGGTACCAGCGCCGGGCGTCGTAGTCGCCCTCGTCGACGACAGCCGTCACGCCATGCACGAGCGGGGCGATGATCCCGTACGACATGCCGGTGACCCAGCCGGGGTCGGCGGTGCACCAGTACACGTCCTCGGGGTCCAGATCGAGCGCGTAAGCGGCCGTGGCGTGGTGCGCGACGACCGCTTCATGAACGTGGATCGCGCCCTTGGGGGTCCCGGTGGTTCCGCTGGTGAAGTGCAGCAGAGCCATGTCCTCGGGCGACGTCGGCGGGATGGTGAAGCTGTCGGATGCGGAGGCCATCAGGGCATCGAAGGAGTCCGTGCCGGGAAGCTCCTCCGCGCCGGGTCCGACGATGAGCACGTGCTTCAGATCGGGGAGCGATGCCCGCCGATCGGCGACCTTGCGTCGGTACAGGGCCGCAGCGGTCACCAGCACGCGGGCGTCGCCCAGCCGTAGCCGCTGTTCGACCGGGTCGGGGCCGAACGCGGAGAAGAGAGGGCACAGCACGCTGGTGTTCTTCAGCGTGCCAAGCACCGCGGTGTAGAGCTCGGGACAGCGGCCCAGCAGGGTGAACACCCGGTCTGCGTGGGCGACGCCGAGCGAGCGCAGGACGTTCGCGAAACGGGCCGTACGATCGGCCAGCTCGGCGTACGTGACCGTCGAGACGGCATTGTCACGGGCGATGCACCGCAGCGCTACCTTGTCACCATGGTCCGGTCCGGCATGCCGGTCAACCGCCTCGTAGGCCATATTCAGCCCGCCGCCGGGCAGCCCGGCCAGCGCAGTACGTGCGTGCGACCAGGTGAAATCGGAACGAACCTGATCGTAGTCGGCGAGATTCGGCGTGACGCCCGGTGGGGTGTCCTTGTGGATCGTCTCCCAGTGCATAGGACGGCTCCTCCCGACGCCTGCCTCTGCCTCCAGGGTCGCCGAGCCTGGCCCGTGCCGCATTGCGGCTGGCCTGTCCGGATACGAGACGGGCGGGGACTCGCAGGGCTGAACACCCGGCGACCCGGCCCGGACGGGCGGCAGCCTCCCGGCATCGTCGAGCCGAGGGCTGCCCGCTTCTCGCGGACCCTGATTGCACGGTGCGCGGCTTACTCCGCTTCCCCGTGTCTGATGGGGTGCCCTCGGCTCAGTTCCATAGCACCACTGTTCCTCCGCGAGAAGCAGGGCCGATCGGTCCAGAGCGAAGGGCCGACCAGCCCTGTTCCCGTAGAGGTATGGCTTCCAGAGGATCGTCACACCCGACAGAAGCCGATGAGGCGGCACGAGGTGCCGAGGCTGCGCTCGGCCTGGGGGTTCACTCGCCGCCGTCGGCCGGCGAGCAGACGGGCGACGGCGGCACGCAGGGCATCATCGACGGCCGCGCCTTCCCGCACGAGCTGGGACAGTCGGCGCTCCGCCGGCATGCGACGCATCACCACGACAGGTTCGGGCGGCTCCGCATGCGGGACGCGGATGTCACCCACACCCAGGTAGACGTCGGGGGCGAAGCGACGGTTGAGAGTGACTTCCCGCTCGCATGCAATCCGCCGGGCCTCCACGGTGGTGTAGCCCAGGAACTCGAGGTCGACCGGTTTCTTGAGTTTGTAGGCGCGGTCACCAACGAAGAACACGATTGCGGTGTGGGTTTCGCGCACCTCTGCCAGCGGGAGCGACCGCGCGCCGGTGGTGGCGCCGGTCCGCAGCACGGACGCGTCAACCTGATGCGCCGACATGGCCGGCTTCCGGGTTGCTAGGCGCCTTCCGGACCGGCGGGCGCGGCGGACTCGCCGGTGAGGTGGGGCTCGACGTCGACTACGCCCTCCACTGCGCGGATGAGGCGCGCGGCCACGGAGATGAGCGAGGTGTCGTTGATCTGTCCGCGGAGGGTGACGACCCCCTCGTGGACATGCACGTGGATGGCATGGCTGAAGGCGGGGAAGAGGTAGGCGATCACCGTGCGGCGGACTTCCTCCTCGATCTCCTCGTCCGGACGCAGGAACACCTTCAGCAGATCGGCACGGCTGACGATGCCCTGCAGCATGTCCTCGGCATCGACCACAGGAAGCCGCTTGACGTGCTTCACCGCCATGATCCGCGCGGCCTGTGCCAAGGTGGCGTCGGGGCGGACCGTGACCGCAGGGGCAGTCATGAGCTCCTCCGCGGTCACTGCTCCCGCCTTGAGGAGGTCGGACAGGCGCTGCCTCTGCTCGGTCAGGCTCATGGCCCTGTCGTGGAACTCCTCCTTGGGCAGAAGGTCTGCCTCGGAGACGACACCGATGACGCGGCCCTCGGCCTCCAGGACCGGCAGGGCACTGACCTTCCACTGCTCCATGGCCCGGACGATCTCCTTGAAGAGCGCGTCGCGCCTGACGGCTACGACTTTCAGGGTCATCACGTCGCTCACGATGTGCGGAGTTTCAGGCACTTCAGGCTCCTCTCGCGTCAGCCGTTTCAGAGCTCGGGACCGGCGCCGCTAAGGCGCGATCAGATCGAGCAGTCGCACCCGCTCAGCCCTGAGCCGCTTAGCGCCCACCGCGGAGACATAGGTACACAGTGCGTGATCAAGTACCGGATCCCTCGAGCACAACCGTGCCCGTTTCCCAGAAGCGGCCTTGGCGTCCTGGTTGAGGATGCGCGCGCCTGTCGCGAAGGACACCTCACGGGCCAGCGGCATGATTCGACTCCGCCCGGTCCCGGGGCAGCGCCCCGAGAAGACCACACCCCGTGATCACGGTGACCTCTCCCCAGGGATCCCGCCGTGCCCTCCGTCTCCCGTGACGGCGGATCGTGTCTGCTGGGTAGGCTTCGAGCCGGAGTCGTCGTAGCGGTAGGTCAGCTTGTCGATGACGGAGACCACACCGTCCACCTGCTGGGCGAGCCGCACCGCGACCTGGATGTCACTGAACCGCTCAAGCTGTCCTTCGAGGGTGACCACACCGTCGATCACATGCACCTGGACCGTCCCTGGGGGTACCCACAGCGTCTGGTTCAGGATCTCGTCGGCGATTTCCCGGCGGATGTCGGAGTCCGGCCGCAGGAAGACTTGAAGCAGGTCGCGGCGGGTCACGATACCCAGAAGGCGGCCCTCTGCATTGACCACGGGCAGCCGCTCGATGCGATGCTCCGCCATGGTGCGGGCGGCCACGGTGATGGTGTCGTCGGCCTTGACAGTGATCGCGGGGTGCGACATCAGCTCCCGGGCGCTCATCGCGTGCGCCTTGGTATCTGCGGTGAGGGGGCTGTCGGTGCCGCCGGACGGCGCTGTTGGCCAGGCCAGCCGGGCGCTGCGAGTGGGTCCCGGCTCGGGCGTCACGCCCGCCTGCCGGAGCATGAGGTCGCTCTCGGAGATCACACCGAGCACCTTGCCGTCGGTGTCGACCACGGGCAGGCCGCTGATGCGGTGCACCGCGAGCAGTTTGGCGACCTCCTTGAACGGGGTTTGCGGAATCACCGAGATGACATCGCTCACCATCAGGCTGCCGATTTTGCTGTGCTTCATCACTGGCTCCCTCTCGCGGGTGGGGGCCACTCGCGACACCCGTACCTGCTGTCAGCTTCAACGCTGATGGGACTGCGCCCGGCTCCAGGGTCCTCATGGGCACGAAGCTGGGCTGACCAGCCGTATGAATCCACCATCGCCGCAAACCGCCCCGGTGCAACCCGTCCGAAGGTCCTGTTTCAGCACGAAGGGCCGCGTGTCGCGGTGGCCCCTGGAGGATGCGACGGTATTCGCAGGGGGCGCTGGCAGAGGCCGGATAGGAAGGCGGTGGGCAGGGATGGAGTACCCGCTGGTCGTAGGCGTCGACGGATCCGATGCCAGCCTGGACACGGTCGACTGGGCGGTCGACGAAGCGAGGAAACGGCGGAACCGCCCGGGACATGGGAGTCGGGTTTGTCGCTGCTCGGTCTCGTCGGCATTCTGGACCCGCTCCGCAGCACCTCGAAGGTGGTCCTCGGCGCGACTCAGCTCGGCGTGGCGCTCGGTTCCCGCGCTCGCCCGGGAAGCCTGGCCAACCCCTTCCTGCTGGTCGCCGTTGGTGCGGCGCTGAGCCTCCAAGCAGCCGGTGTCTGTCTGCCTGCCTTGCAGACCCTGCTGGGTACGGAGCCGCTGCCGCTCGTCGACCTGGCGATCGCATGCACGCTGTCGGGTCTGGGCCATGTCGTCATGCGTCTCCAGGCACGGCTGTGGCCGGAACGTCCACCGCGCGCGGTCCCATCGATGTCCTGCTGATGTGGAGACCAGCGAGGCTCCCGGGCGCCGGTCCTCGGGCCGACGACGCTGGAACTGACTCTGTACGTGACAAACAAGGCCTGGGCACCTTGGGTGGCATGACCCTGTCCTGCTCGTTCGGACCAGGACTTGTGGGGGAGGAATGGGGCAGGGGATCAGTCAGTCAGCACCCCGGCATGCGCACGGTATGCGAAGAGCCCACACTGGCCGCAAGGAGTACCAGTCGGGGCGGGTCCGGCTCCAGACGACCTCCCCGAGCAGATCGCCAGGCTCGAAGGAGACGGATATGACCACAGCACGGGAGATCATGCACTCCGGCGCCACCTGCGTGCAGGAGAGCGAGACGCTGGAGGACGCTGCGCGCCGGATGAGCGAACTGGGCGTGGGGGCTCTCCCGATCTGCGGGCCGGACGACCGGCTCCACGGGATCATCACCGACCGGGACATCGTGGTGAAGTGTGTCGCCAAGGGCAAGGACCCGAAGAAGATGACCGCGGGCCACCTCGCGCAGGGGAAGCCGGTCACGATCGATGCTGAGGCCGACACGGGCGAAGTCCTCCGGGCCATGGAGGACCACAAGATCCGGCGGCTGCCGGTCATTGAGAATCATCGCCTGGTTGGCATGATCAGCGAGGCGGATCTTGCCCGTCGCCTGCCGGAGGAAGAGGTGGGCCACTTCGTCGAGATGGTCTGCGCGTCTCACTGACTCCAGGTCGTGCCCCTGGCTGCAGCGGACGGAGGTCACTGGAAGGCGGCGTGGATCTCCTGCTCGGTGGCTGCGTGAGAGACGACGAGAAGTTCGTCGCCGGGCTCCAGTCGCACGTCGGGGGTGGGTACGGTGGGTTGCCCGTCGCGGATGACCGTGGCGATGACAGTGCCCTTGGGAAGGGTGATCTCGGCGAGGGAGCAGCCCGCGGCGCGGGACTGCGGTGTGATGGCGGTTTCGATGACGTCGACGCCCGCTTTGCTCAGGCGTAGCAGGGCGACGGTGTCTGTGGCTCCGGTGGCTTCCTCGATGAGGGAGATCAGGGGGGTGGCTGTGGGGACTGCGGTGTCGACGCCCCAGTTCGGGTCGAAGAGCCAGGTGTTCTCTGTGTCGTTGACGCGGGCGGCGACGCGAGGGACGGTGAATTGCCGCTTGGCGAGGAGGCTGATGACGAGGTTGTCCTCGTCATTGCCGGTGGCGGCGATGACGAGGTCGGCGGTGAGTGCGCCCGCGTGCTCGAGAAATGTGGGCTCGCAGGCGTCCCCGGCCAGAAGGCGCACGGCCAGGCGGCCTTCGAGTTCGGCGATGCGGTCCTCGTCGATGTCGACGAGGGTGACGTCGTTGCGGGCGGCGGCAAGGACCTGGGCGATTTGGGTGCCCAGGCGCCCGGCGCCTGCGATGAGTGCCTTCATGTCCCCAGCTCCTTGTCCAGGAAGCCGTGCAGCCGCCCGAGGGCGGTGGTGGTGACGGCGAAGGTGACCAGGTCTCCGGGCTCGGCGGGTGTGCTGTGGGCGGGTACGAGGGAGCGGCCCGCGCGAGTGACCTCCACGACGCGGATCTCGCCGTCGACGTCGAACTCGGTGATCCGTCGTCCGGTGAGGTAGTCGGGGAGTTCGGAGCGGATAAGCAAGGTTTCGCCGTTGCCGAAGGTGAGTTCGGGTGTGAGGTGGCGGTGCAGCAGCATCTGGTGGATCTGGTGCACTGTCCATCGGACGCTGGCAATGGTGGGGATACCGAGTTCGCGGTAGATGTCGGCGCGGCGGGGGTCGTAGATGCGGGCGAGGACGATGGGGACCCGGTAGGTCTCTTTGGCCGTGCGTGCGCTGACGATGTTGCTGTTGTCCCCCGAGGTGACGGCGACGAACGCGTCGGCTTGCCCGATTCCGGCGGCTTCGAGCACCGTCCGGTTGTACCCATTGCCTTCGTACAACTGGCCGGGGAAGTTGTCGGGCAGGTGCTTGCGGGCCTTGGGGCTGCGGTCGATGAGTCGTACGTCGTGGCCTTCGGCGACGAGTTGCACGGCGAGCGTGGATCCCACCCGTCCGCAGCCCGCGATGATCACTCTCATCAGGTCTCTCCCTTTGAGCTCGTCGGCCGGCGGCGGCGCAACCACCACTTGCGAATCTCCTCCGCGGTCAACAGCAGTGCTCCGAAACCGGCGAGGATTGCCCAGTCAGCGGCGTCCAGCGGGGCGGTGTTGAAGAGAGCCTGCAGCGGGGGCAGATAGCTGATGGCCGCCATCAGGGTGATGCCGAAGCATCCGGCGGCGATCAGCCACGGGTTGGACAGCAGCCCGATGCGGAACACACTCTGCCGGTCAGTGCGTACCGCCAGGGCATTGAAGAACTGGCTGACTACGATCCCGGCCTGGACCATGGTGATCGCCTCCCGGTAGACAGTGTCGTCCTCGGTGAAGTCGGAGTACGGAATCCCCGAGGCGTTGATGTGCCAGAAGAACACGGCGGTCACGCCAAGAGACTGGATGCCGCCCAGGAAGAGGATGCGTCCCATAACGGCAGTGGAGAAGAGCCGTTCGCGCCGGGAGCGCGGCGGGCGGTCCATGACATCAGGTTCCGGTGGCTCGACGCCGAGTGCCAGGGCGGGCAGGACGTCGGAGCCGAGGTCGATCGCGAGGATTTGAACGGCGGTGATCGGCACCAGGGGGAACCCGGTGAAAGTTGCGGCCAGGATCGGGACGAGCTCGGCGATGTTGTGACTGAAGAGGTAGACGAGGAACTTGCGGATGTTCTGGTAGACCGACCGGCCCAGTCTCACCGCCGTGGTGATGGAGGCGAACGAGTCGTCCAGCAGCACCATGACCGCGGCTTCCCGGGCAACGTCGGTGCCGGAGACACCCATCGCCACGCCGATGTCCGCGTGCTTGAGCGCCGGGGCGTCGTTGGCGCCGTCGCCGGTGACGGCGACGACCTCACCGCGCTGCTGCAGCGTGGTGACCACCCGCATCTTGTGCTCGGGGCTCACCCGGCACAGCAGCAGTTCGCCCGACGCTGCGAGCAGGGCGTTCAGGCTGTCATCATCGAGCGCGTCCAGCCGGGTGCCGGTGACGACGGTTGGGGTCGGCTGCCGCACAATCCCCACGCGGCGGGCGACGGCCTCCGCGGTCAGCGGGTGGTCGCCCGTGACCATGACGATACGGATCCCGGCCCGTCGGCAGGCGTCGACGGCGTCGCTGACCTCTGGCCGCGGCGGATCGAGCATGCCGACCAGACCCAGAAGGGTGAGCTCCGATTCGACCTCGCCCCGGGCAGGGTGGGAGCGGGCCAGGGGCCGAGATGCCGCCGCCAGGACGCGTAGCCCTTGGGAGGCCAGGTGGTCGTTGGCGGCCGTCACCACGGCACGCAGTTCATCGGTCAGCGGCTGCCGCGTTCCCCTCCAATCGATGGCGGTGCAGCGGGCGAGCAGCTCCTGCGGCGCGCCCTTGACATACGCGCGGCCGCGTCCGTTGGCGTCTTTGTGCACGGTGCTCATCAGCTTGCGTGCCGAGTCGAAAGGGAACTCCGCCACGCGTGGCGCGGCAGCTTCCTCGTCAGCCAGGTCCAGCCCGGCCTTCACCGCCGCGACGAGCAGGGCGCCCTCGGTGGTGTCGCCGAGCACCTGCCACCCTTCGCGACCCATCGGCGGGACCAGCCGGGCGTTGCAGCACAGTCCCGCGGCCCGGAGCAGTTCGCGCACCGGCCGTGGATCGGCCACCTCGCCGACGGGGGCGTACCCCACCCCGGACACGGCGTGCGGCACGCCACCGGCCCACACCTGCACGACGGTCATCTCGGCCTGGGTGAGCGTCCCGGTCTTGTCCGTGCAGATGACGGTGGTGGACCCAAGCGCCTCGACTGCCAGCAACTGCTTGACCAGCGCGTGCCGACGGGCCATGCGTCGTACGCCGATCGCCAGCGACACCGACAGGGTCGCCGGCAGTCCTTCGGGGACGAGCGCGACCATCACACCGAGCGCGAACACGAAGGTCTCCACGAACGGCTGCCCTGTGGGCACGCGCACCGCGAACAGGGCCGCCCCGATCGCCAGCGCCGCGCCAGCCACCCGACGGGCCATCGAGGCGACCTGGCGCTGCAGCGGGGTCTTCTGACGCGGCGCCGCGGCGGCCAGCCGGAAGACGCGCCCGAACTCCGTCGCCGCACCGGTGGCGAACACCACGGCCTTCGCGGAGCCCGCCACGATATCGGTGCCCATGAAGACACAGTTACGGGCCCGCAGCACTGGGCCGCCCGCCACCGGCTCGCCGGTACGCCCGACGGCATCGCTCTCCCCCGTCAGGGCCGCGTTGTTCACCGAGACCTCGTGCGCCTCGACAAGACGGCAGTCCGCCGACACCGCGTCCCCGGCTTCCAGGACGACGACATCTCCGGGCACCAGGTCACGCGCGGGCAGCTCCCGGGGCTCCCCGTCGCGCAGCACCCGGCAGGTGTGCGGCACCATCGCCTGCAGCGACTCCGCCGTGCGCTCGGCGGAATACTCCTGCGCAAAGCCGATGGCCGCATTCAGCAGCACCACGGCGAGGATCGCCACGGCCAGCTGGAGTGTGCCCACATCCCGGGGCTCCTGCAGCCCGTAGACCACGAACGTGATCGCCGACGCGACGAGCAGCACGATGGCGAAGAGGTCGGTGAACTGCCCGGCGAGGTCACGCCACAGCCCCCCGCCCCTGGCGGCCGGCAGCTCGTTGGGCCCGACCCGGTCGCGCCGCAACGCCACGGCCCCCGACGCCAGTCCCCGCGGGGACGTGTCCAGCGCGGTGAAGACCTCCTCGACTGGCAGGGTCTGCACCACAGGGCCGCGTGCCCCGCTCGTGGCCGTCGGCCCGCGGCCCCCGTCATCGGGCGTCAGTACGGGGGTTCCGGTACCCATGGTCGGCCACCTTGGAGGGACGCGGTCACGGCGTGGCCACGCGTACCGCGGTGACCTTGTACTCGGGGCAGGATGTGACCGTGTCCGCGTGATCGGAGGCGAGCCGGTTCACTCCGCTCGTGGGGAAGTGGAAGGAACAGAAAACCTGGCCGGGGGCTGTCTGTTCGCTGACCCGGGTGGTGAGCCGGGCCCACCCGTGTCGGCTCTCCACGGTGAGCTGCGCGCCGTCCCGCACCTCGTACCGGATGGCGTCGTCGGGGTGGAGGTCGAGGTAGTCGACCGGATCGAGTGCGAGGTTGCCGCCGCGTCGGGTCATGCTGCCGGAGTTGTAGTGCGCCCAGCGCCGCCCGGTCACCAGGACAAGCGGATAGTCGTCGTCGGGCTGTTCACCGGGTGGAAGGTAGGCCGCCGCGGCGAGGTGGGCCCGCCCGTCTGGCGTGGCGAACCGCTCCCGGTAGAGCTTGGCCTCGCCGAGACGGCCGCCTTCCAGGCCTGCGGTCAGGGCGGTCTCCTCACCCGCGACGTACGACCCGGCGCCTTCCACGTGACGCCGACCGCGCGGGGCGGCGAGGTCCGCGTAGTAGAGAGCCGGTCCGAGCGCGGCGGCAGAAGGCAGGCCGAAACCGGCGGCAACGGCCGGAGCCCGGTTGCCGGGGCTGTCGGCCGTTCCTGCCCTGGCTTCTGCCAGCGATGCGATCAACCGGTCTCCTGGCTGCCCACGCCGGTCGGCTAGGGCGTGTTGCGAAAGTCCCTCCTGACCCGCGGCGTCTGGCACGCACGCTCGCTGCGTTGTCGGAGTCATCCACGTACGTCCAGTACGGGGATGATCCTCCGCCTTGCGATCGCAGGCACCAGACGCCGCAGGCCCCGCCCTGCGGGCGGACGGAGCTCCTTTCGCAACACGCCCTAGGGCCCGAAACGCATCGAAACGGTCCGCAGGACCCACGGGAACCATGACCTCATCGTGGAGGCAGCCACACAAGGCCGCATCTCCAACACCGTCGTGTGCGCACGACTGCGGCAGCGTGGCTACCCTCGGCAACGACTTCCCCTGTGAAGAAACTGGCGTCGGCGAACGCCTTTATGACTTCTGGCATGCGCTGCCATGCTTGCCCGGAAGGGCGGGAGTTTTACGGCAGTGCTGGCTAGCCCGCCCGGGCGGCGGCGAGGTGGGCGTCCACCGCGACAACGCCGTCGACGCCCTGGCACAGGCCCACGACCACCGGGACGAGACGTGGTTCCGGGACGTGACCCCGCAGGGTGACGACCCCGTCGTGAACCTCGACCGCGACGGTGCCTTCACCCAGGCCGAGGATGCGTCCCAGGACGTCCTGCTCGACCTCGCCGCGGATCTCGACGTCGGAGCGGATGAAGGCGTCGAGCAGGTCGCTGCGGCTGACGATGCCGGTGAGGCGCCCGTCATCGCCGACCACGGGCAGCTGCTTGACGTGCCGTCTGCGGAGTTCCCGCGCGGCCCAGGGGATCGTCCAGTCGGCGCGGGCGGTGAAGACGGGGCTGCTCATGAGAGCGCCCGCAGTCCGGGCCCGGGCCTTGCCCCAGGCGCGCTCGTCGTTCCCGTCCTGCCCCTGCGGATCGGGCAAGCCGGTCTCGTGCCGCAGCACGTCGGACGCGGACACGACGCCGATGGGGGCGCCGTGGTCGTCGACGACCGGGGCCGCGACGATGTCGTTCACGTCCAGCAAAGCGGTGACCTCCTGGAGTGGTGTGCTGGGGCGGAGGGTGACGACCTCCGCGGTCATCACGTCGCCGACCGTACGGCGGTGCAGCATGGCACCGACCTCCTCCGCTTTGCGACGGGCAGCCGAGATCGGACCGCCCGGGCCGGACGACGCGCGGCGCACCGGGCTCCGGGCCCTGCCGACTCGTCCACGCCGGGAGATTCACTGTAAGACCTGCGTCACTCCGCTGCCATGGGGTGCGTAGAGATCGAGGAGCCGGATCCGGGTGGCCTGTAGCCGGTGTGTGACCACCTCCAGGACGCGGCGGGTCAGCGCGAGGCCGAATGCGGGATCCACTTCGCACAGCCCGCGTACGGCCTTTGCATCGAACTCGTGGGCCCGTACCAGGCTGAAGGCCTCAGCCCCCAGCCGCCAGGCATACGGGGGGACCAGCCAGGACCAGCCGAGCAGATCGCCGTGGCCCAGCGTCTCCACCGTGGCGGCGCGGCGGCCGTGTGCCTGGAGGTCGAGTGTGACGGCGCCGGTGCGGATGATCCAGAACCGGTCGGCGGGGTCGCCCTCGTTGAAGATCCGTGTGCCTG
The DNA here is from genome assembly GCF_037023745.1 of Streptomyces sp. SCSIO 30461. Classification (NCBI taxonomy): domain Bacteria; kingdom Bacillati; phylum Actinomycetota; class Actinomycetes; order Kitasatosporales; family Streptomycetaceae; genus Streptomyces; species Streptomyces sp. SCSIO 30461. Next base: position 6,391,064 of record NZ_CP146101.1, on the reverse strand, counting down.
CGGGGAACGAGACCTCGTGCGAGCAAGCCATCAGATGGTCCTGGCCCTCCGTTGGCAGTCCGTGGAGAAAGGTGCTGTTCATCGGTGTCCTCCCAGGTTCCGGCCGCCGCAGTTGCTCCGCACGGTGCCGACCGTGTCCACACCCCCAGGCTGCGCACTTGGGCCGAGAGCCCCGGCAGTGTGCCCCATGCGGCCTTGTTCCGTAGCGCAGGTCGGCCACGGCTCTGGGACATTCGCCGAAGAGGCTCCGCACCCGGAGCATCCGTACTCGGCGCCTGTGCGTCTTCAAGACCGGCGCCTGGCTCTGGCCCGCTCAACCCTGTGCTGGCCTGGCTCGTGCGGTCCTTTGACGATACCCCTCGCCCCCGGGCGCCTCGATTCTGTGCTTCCGGTCGTGCGGCGCATGCTCCTCCGGGGGTCGGCGAGTCAGCACAGCTCGCTTGTGCGCCGCCGTGCCTGCCGGAACTCGGCGGCACTGATCGTGGCCATGCTGACCGAGCCGATGAGGAACCCCGTGATGCGGCTGAGCCCGCGCGAGCCGAGCACCAGCAGGGTCCGCTTCGCCTGCCTTGGCGGACAAGGCCGCTGGGGGCCGTGCGGAGAGCTGCGGAGTGCTGATTTCGAGTCCGGGTTGGCGCTCCCGCAGATCGTTCGTGACCTCGGTGAGCATTCGGTCGGACCCACGTTTCTGCGTCTCGAAGCCGCTCACCGGCATGGTGACGGATACGGGCCGGTCCTCGGCGTAGACGAGGCGCAGCGGCAGGGCGCGCAACGCGGCCTTGTCTGCGGCCCATGCCGCTGCCCAGCGGCTTTCGGGTGAGCCGTCCACGCCGATGGTCGGATGACGGGTCATCGTGCGGACCTCCTACGGTGGCCATGCGCGCGGCCTGCCGGCGTCACGGCCGACGGACGGTGACGCTGTGGCTGAGAGCTCCCCGTGGGGCCGAACGACCGCGCCACGGCGCGGGGAGTGACATCCCGTTCATGGCCATGACCGCGGGAGAGCCACCTGCGCGAGGCGCCTGAGCGGAGTGTGTGACAGGTCGTCCAGGCGTCCAGGAGCGCGACTCACGTGGTGTGCTTGATCTCGATGTGCTTCGGTTCCGGCTTCTCTTCGCCGAGGCCCACGCTGACGGTCAGCATGCCGTCGGCGTACTCGGCTCGGACGTCGTTCTCGTCCGCGTTCTTGGGTAGGGTGAGACTGCGGGTGAGGGATCCGTAGCGGATCTCGCTGCGGTGCTTGTCCACCTCGCGCTCGGTTCGCTCGGCCTTGATGGTGAGGACGCAGTCGTCGACGGTGACGTCGAGATCCTTGACGTCGATGCCGGGGAGTTCTGCCCGGACGACGTACCGGCCTTCCTCGGTGTACTCCTCCATCTTCATCGGGTACAGATCCGCCATGGCCGGCATGGTGAATCGGGCGGGGAAGGCCTCGAACCAGTCGGGTAGGTCAGGGAACGGGAACTTCTGCTTGCGTGCGAGTACAACCATGACCAGGCTCCTCGGAATCGCGGCTACGACATATGTCCAGTCCACCGCACCACGTGCAAGATCGCAGGGGCCGACGAGGCATCGTCGTGGCCGAAGGTCCCCGGGGGTGCCGCATCACAGACGATCGGCTTCCATGAAGGGGGCCCACTCGGTCCTGCCGCCGCGGCGTCATCCCGATACCCGGCACCAAGAAGAAGGTCGGCGCGCTCGGTGAGCCGGCCCGCGTCGGCGGTGTGCTGGTGCACCCCGGCGACATCGTGGTCGCCGACGAGGAGGGCAGCGTCGTCACCCCGGCCGCCGGCCAGGAACAGACCCTCGCGGCCGCTCGGGCGAAGCTCGCCAAGGAGGCTGAGGAGTCCCTCGACGCCTGGGAGGAGAACCACCGCGCCCGCATCGAGAAGGCCCTGAGCGACCAGGGCTTCACCGGCTGACCGGATCCTCTTTCCGCGGACAGACCCTTCAGCCCTTACAGCGGCGCATCCCGGAACAGCACCCGGGGGCGCCGCTCCTCCGTTTGTTCCGTCGCACGGAAGTCGCAGGTGCTCACCGCGCCCGACCGCCGCACCATCGCCAACATGGTTCCCGAGTACGGCGCCATGTCCGCGTTCTTCCCGGTGGATGAGGAAACCCTTGATCGCCTGCGCCGTACCGGACGCACGGAAGCCGAGGCGGCCCAGGTACGGGACTACTGGTCGCGCCGGCGGCTGATGAGAAGCGGCGCTGAGCCCGCCTTCGGGCGGACCACCAACTTCGACCTCGGCGAGGTCGGCCCAGGTCTCGCCGGCCCCGGTCGCCCCGACCAGCGGATCTCTCTCGGCGAACTGCCCACCTCCTTCGCGGCGCTGCACGCCGGCGAAGTCCGCACCGAGGCAGGTGTTTCTGACGGCGACGTGGTCATCGCGGCGATCACGTCCTGTACCAGCCTCGAAGTGCGCGTAGTACGATCACCTCGGCCCGTCCCAGGCCCAGTCGGCGACCTCAGGCATGTCGGTGCCGTGGACGCGGATCCAGTCGTGGTGGCGGACCAGGGTGTGCTCCATCCGCTGGCGTAGGACCGCGGCGCGCACGGCCAGTCCGGGTACGCGGTCGATGACGTCCGTGACCAGCCGGTAGCGGTCCAGGTCGTTGCGGACCACCATGTCGAACGGTGTGGTGGTGGTCCCGTACTCGTTGTAGCCGCGGACGTGGAGGTTCGCGTGGCCCGCCCGGCGGTAGGTCAGGCGGTGGATCAGCCAGGGGTAGCCGTGGTAGGCGAAGATCACCGGCTTGTCGCGGGTGAACAGTCCCTCGAACTCGAAGTCGCTCATGCCGTGGGGGTGCTGCTCGCTCGGCATGAGCCGGGCGATGTCGACGACGTTCACGACGCGTACGGACAGCTCGGGCAGGTGGCGGCGCAGCAGCTGCGCCGCGGCCAGCACCTCCTGGGTGGGGACGTCGCCCGCGCAGGCGAGCACCACGTCGGGTTCGCGGGAGTCGTTCTCCGTGCCCGCCCACTCCCAGATCCCGGCGCCGCGGGCGCAATGGACCCGGGCCTGCTCCATGGTCAGCCAGTCGAAGCAGAGCTGCTTGCCGGCGACGACGACGTTGACGGAATTGCGGCTGCGCAGGACGTGGCCGGCCACGGAGAGCAGGGTGTTGGCGTCCGGGGGCAGGTAGACCCGCACCACCTCCGGGCTCTTGTTCAGGACGTGGTCGATGAATCCGGGGTCCTGGTGGGAGAAGCCGTTGTGGTCCTGCCGCCACACGTGTGAGGTGAGCAGGTAGTTGAGGGAGGCGATGGGGGCCCGCCAGGGCAGTCGGCGGGTCACACGCAGCCACTTGATGTGCTGGTTGACCATCGAGTCGACGATGTGAACGAACGCCTCGTAGCACGAGAACAGCCCGTGCCGACCGGTGAGGAGGTATCCCTCGAGCCAGCCCTGGCAGGTGTGTTCGGAGAGGATCTCCATCACCCGGCCGTGCCGGTCGAGGTGCTCGTCGACCTCGAGGATGCCGGCCTGCCAGGCTTTGCCGCTGGCGCCGTAGACGGCCTGGAGGCGGTTGGACGCGGTCTCGTCTGGGCCGACGAGGCGGAAGTCGCGCCGGCCGGCGGTGGCCCTCATGACGTCTTCGATCAACCCGCCGAGGACGCGGGTGGGTTCGTGCAGTGTCGCGCCGGGTTTGTCGACGGGGACGGCGTGCTTCTCCAGCGGCGGCAGGGGCAGTTCGCGCAACAGCAGGCCGCCGTTGGCGTGCACGGTGGCGCCGAGCCTGCGTGCCCCGTCCGGAATGCAGGCCAGGACCTGGGGCCTGGGGCTGCCGTGCTCGTCGAACAGCTCGTCGGGCCGGTAGGAGCGCAGCCACTCCTCCAGCTGCCGCAGGTGCTCGGGATTGTCGCGTACGGCGGCCAGCGGCACCTGGTGGGCGCGCCAGGTGCCCTCGACGGGCAGGCCGTCGACCTCTGCCGGGCCGGTCCAGCCCTTCGGCGTGCGCAGCACGATGACCGGCCAGTGAGGGCGCTCGGTGGCACCGTGTTCGCGGGCGGCGCGCTGGACGGCGGCGATGCGGTCCAGCGCGGTGTCCATGGCGTGTGCCATTGCCCGGTGGACGGCGGTCGGATCGTCCCCGGTGACGTGGATCGGATCGTGGCCGTATCCGTGGAGCAGTGCGTCCAGCTCCGACTCGGGCAGCCGGGCCAGGACCGTGGGGTTCGCGATCTTGTAGCCATTCAGGTGCAGGATCGGCAGGACGGCTCCGTCGTTCACGGGGTCGAGGAATTTGTTGGAGTGCCAGGACGCGGCCAGTGGGCCCGTCTCGGCCTCGCCGTCGCCGATCACGCAGGCGACCAGCAGGCTCGGGTTGTCGAGCGCGGCCCCGTAGGCGTGGGAGAGGGAGTAGCCCAGTTCGCCGCCCTCGTGGATCGAGCCGGGCGTCTCGGGCGCGACGTGGCTGGGCACTCCGCCGGGGAAGGAGAACTGCTTGAAGAGGCGGGCCATGCCGGCTCCGTCCCGGGTGATGTCGGGATACGTCTGCGTGTACGAGCCCTCCAGCCAGGAGTTGGCGAGCACCGCCGGACCGCCGTGGCCGGGCCCCCAGATGCACAGGGCGTGCAGTTCGCGGGCCCTGATGACGCGGTTGAGGTGAGTGTGCACCAGATTCAGGCCCGGTGACGTGCCCCAGTGGCCGAGCAGCCGCGGCTTGACGTGATCCGGGCGCAGCGGCTCGGTCAGCAGGGGGTTCGCCATGAGGTAGATCTGGCCGACGGACAGATAGTTCGCCGCGCGCCAGTGGGCGTCCAGGGCGGCCAGCTCCTCGTCCGCGAGTTCGGCGGGCGGCGCCTGCTGGGTGTCGACGGGCATCGGGAGTCCCTTCCGGGTCGGGATCGGGTTCGGGCCGACGGTGCGTGTACGTGCGTGCTTCCCACCCTCCGTCCCTCACCCGGCATCCGGCAGAGCCGAACGGGCTACATCGGTGGCGGGCGGCGTCCGCCGACCCGGCTCCGGTTGCGGCCCTGGCCGTGCGGCGCGTTCATCACGGCGGCGCCGGTCCGTCCCGGCGACGCCGCCCGAGCACTGACCGCGTCGCGAGGCCGGTCACAGCAGAGCAGGCGCCGGTGACGGCTGCTCAGTGGTGCGGGACGAGCGCGACGGGGCGGGGATCGTGGTGCGGTACCGCGTGGTTCACCGGTCCGAGCTGCATGCCAGCATGGCCGCCCCGGCGGCGCGCGTCGAAGACCAGGAGAGCGACTTTCGTCGCCGCGTCCAGCAGTACGTCACGGGCCCGGTCTTCCACGATCCTCCGGTGAAACGGTCACCGAGCCGTGCGCCCGCTGCCGACTCCCTCAGTGCCTCGGCGAGTTCGTCCTGGGGCCCGTGACCTCCGTCAACGGCGCGCCGGTCAGCTCAGGTGTGCGGCACCACCGCGACGGGGCAGGCGGCGTGGTGCAGCGCGGCATGGGCCACCGACCCGATGCGCGTACCGACGGGGGAGCGGCGTACCCGGCGGCCGACCACGAGCAACCGGGCTTGCGAGGCGGCCGACAGCAACACCTGCCCCGGGCTTCCGATCTCCACGTGCGCGTTCACCGGCACGTCGGGGAACCTCTTCTGCCAGGGAGCGAGCGCTTGCTCCAGCGCCTTGCTTTCGAAAGGTTCCAGTCCTGCTGCCTCGACGGCCAGGAGCATCGAGCCCGGGCTGTAGGCGAAGAGTGGCGGCAGACTCCGGACCCGTACCGCTCGTACGGCAGCGCCTCGTGCGGCGGCGGCTTCGAAGGCGAATTCCAGGACGGCGTCACTGTCCTCGGCCCCACCTTGCTGGCCCACGACGACCTCGCCCCCTTCTGGTTCGTGCGTCTGCCCGTCGCGTGCCCGGACCGACACCACCGGGCACGTCGCGTTCGCGATCACCTGTTGACCGGAGGAGCCGAGCAGGAAGCCGAGGAGGGCGCCGTGCCCTCGCGATCCGAGCGCCAGCATCTCGGACCGTTCGGCCTCGGCGAGCAGGGCGGAGACCGGTGTGTCGGGAACGACCTCGGTGGTGACGGCCAGGTCCGGATGTCTGGCGCACACGCGGCTCTCTGTCTCTCGGAGCACGGCGTTGGCCGAGTGGGCCTGCTGCTCCTTCTCCTGGACGATCGGTACGTCCAGGGGCTGCCATAGCCAGGCGTGCACGATACGCAGGGGCAGCCCGCGCAGCACGGCTTCGCGTGCTGCCCAGTCGGCCGCCGCGAAGCTCTCCGGGGATCCGTCGATGCCGACAGCAACAGGACGAGTCATGTAGCGGCCTCCGCACAGGGTCGCGCGGGGACGGCCGCTTCGCCCGTCCCGCTGTCCTTCGATCTTCACGGAGCGGGCGGGGTCCGACGAGGGCCGGTCGGCCCGACACGGGGAGCCGTTCGGTCCTGACGCACCACCGGGCAGTGCCAGCCGACCGGGCCAGCCCTGCCCGGCGCCCCGGGGGCCGGGGTCGGGGTCGGGGTCGGAAGAGCCCCTCACGGACGGCCCGCCGCCTCGGGCCCATTGCGCCCCGGACAGGGACCTGTGGCCCCTCCGCACAGCGGCACGGGGCGGCCACCGTGGAGAACATGGGCTCGTCCCCTTCTTCCTGCAGGAGTCAGCCATGAACCGAACTGTCGCTGTCGGCATCGACGGATCCCGCGAGAGTCTGGCCGCCGCCGACTGGGCGGCCGAGGAGGCGCTGCGACGCGGGATTCCGCTGCGGCTCCTGCACGTGTGGAGCAAGGATGAGGAACGCCACGCTCGGGGGATGGATCCGGCGACAACACGCGTATGGGGGGAGCGGACCCTCGGCGTCACGAAGCGGCGTCTGCAGCGCCGTCATCCCGGACTGAGCGTGGTGACGGCGTGGGTCCCAGGTGACGCGGTCGTCGCTCTGGCGGCGGCGGGTGACACGTCGGAGCTGCTGGTGCTGGGCTCGCGAGGCCTGGGCGCAGTCTCCGGCTACCTCGCCGGGTCCGTCTCCCTGGCGGTGCTCGCCCGTCTGCACCGTCCAGCCGTCCTCGTACGCACGCACAACTCCCCGGCGCCCGGGGAACCCCGACCGACCGGTGATGTGCTCCTGGGAGTCGGCGTGGACTCGCCGAGCGACGAGACGATCGGGTTCGCCTTCGCGGCAGCCGCACGGTACGGCTGTCGTCTGCACGCGCTGCACAGCTGGCCCGTGCCTGATGTGCACGGGCCCGACATTGCGGGCGACCTGCCGGTGTTGCTCGCCGACATCGCTCAGGAACGGCAGCAGGCGCTCGACGAGGCACTCGCTCCGTGGACGGAGAAGTACCCCGACGTACCCGTCGTCCGTCAGTGCGGTCAGGGGCGGGCGGCGCAGGATCTGGTCGAGGGTTCCCGTGATGCTCGGCTGGTCGTGGTGGGACGACGGAGGCGCCGGGCACGGATCGGCACCCGGATCGGCGCCGTCACTCATGGGGTTCTGCACCACTCAGTGGCCCCCGTCGCCGTCGTACCGCACGACTGAGGCACACCCGCCGGTCCGGGAACCGTCGCGGACGGCACACGGCACCCACGGAAGGAAACGGCAACATGACCACCTGATGTGTACGACTCCGCGGAGGGCGGCCGGGACATGGCCGACTCCCGTGCCGGCGGTGAGTACGGGCATCCGGCGGGTCATCCGGCGGGCCGTCCGGGAGAACGCCCGCAGGTTGCCGAAGGGGTCGAGGTGCAGGAGGGGCAGATCGGTCCGGCTCTCGCACTCCCACCACTGCAGCATGTCGTCGCTCTCGCCCTACTGGCCTCCTTCGAACTACCGTTGTTCCCTTCCGGGACGCTCGCCTTCCTCGGCGTGGCAGCCGTCCTGGGTGCCGGATCGGGCGCTGTGTGCGCACTTGCCGCCCGCCCGGTGCCGCCGGAGCGTCGGCCCAGTCACCGGTGTCGTGGGTGCTTCCGAGTGACTGGGAGGTTTCTCTCCGCCTCCGGCCATGGGCGTCATCTACGGAGCCGCCGACGACTGCACGTGGGGTTTCGTGCCGCCGGCGGCCACCGCCGGCGCTACCGCGGCGTTCACCGTCACCGTCGTGCGGCGCCAAGCCCTGCGCGCAACGCGACCGGCGTAGCTCCTCACCGACCGATCCCGCTCTTGCAGAGACTGTGACGAGGCCTGGGCGGGACCCTAGGATGTGCGCCGGGAACTGCTCAGGAGCGCGTTTGCATGGTCCGGTACGTGCGTCTGGAGGTGCTTCGGTGGGCGCTCGTACCCGCTCGGCGACGGACGGGGCGGCAGGCGGAGATGCGGCTGCCGGATCTCTCGGTAGGGCACCGTGGACAGCAGGTGAGCGATCATGTTGATGCGGGCAGCCCGCTTGTCGTCGCTCTCCACGACGTACCAGGGCGCCTCGAAGGTATCGGTGTGTACGAACATCTCGTCCTTGGCCCGGGAGTACGCCTCCCAGTGAGTGACGGACTCCAGATCCATCGCCGAGATCTTCCAGCGCCGTGTCGGATCGGTCAGCCGCTGCCGGAACCGACGCTCCTGCTCGGTGTCGCTCACCGAGAACCAGTACTTGCGCAGCAAGATCCCGTCCTCGATGAGCATCCCCTCGAAGACGGGGCACTGGCGGAGGAAGCGCCGGTACTCTTCCGTGGTGCAAAAGCCCATGACGTGCTCGACACCGGCACGGTTGTACCAACTGCGGTCGAGCAGCACGATCTCACCCGCAGCCGGGAGCTGCTCGACGTAACGCTGGAAGTACCACTGTGTCCGCTCCCGTTCGGTCGGCACGGGCAGGGCGACGATGCGCGCGACACGTGGGTTGAGAAGCTCGGTGACCCGTTTGATCGCGCCTCCCTTACCGGCCGCGTCGCGACCTTCGAAGATCACCACGAGTCGCTTCCCTTCGGCTCGCACCCACTCCTGGAGCGTCACCAGCTCGGTTTGCAGCCGGAGCAGCTCCTTCTCGTACAGCGACCTGGGCAGACGGGTGGGTCCGCCCTCGCCCCGTGATGGCCCGTCGTTCGTCTGCTTCGTACCAGGCACCGTCCTCGCCTCCCTGACTCACCGACCGACAGGACCAGGATGGTCCTGTCGGTGAACGCATGCCTACTGGGCGTCAGCCGTGGGGAACAACCGCGACATGATGTGGGGGCGGCCATGACTTGGCCGAGGCCCGGTCCCCGTTCCATCGCCGTGGTCGGTGCGGGTACGAAGCCAGGTTCCGCGGGGCGGGCAGTCCTGAGGAGCCTCAGCCGCGCCGGCTTCGCCGGACTGCTGCATGCCGTCGACCCGCACGCCCAGGCCGTCGAGCGGCCCCCCTGCCACCCGTCGGTGACGTCCCTGCCCCAGCCGCCCGAGCTCGCCGTAGTCGCGGTCCCCCGCGTGCCGTGCCCGAGGCGGTCGAGGAATGCGGCCAGACCGGGTGCGGGCGCCGGTGGTGCTGACCTCCGGTTTGGATGCCGGGCAGGCGGCGGCGCTGCCTGCCACGGAACGGCATTCATGGCTGCCCTGCCTCAGCAGGCCCTCGACGCCTACGAGGACCAGTGCGCACCGACCAACCCCCGTATGTCGATACTCCTTGACATAGAGGACATCATGCGCGCGGCATTTTATGCCGAACCGCACCCCATGCCTTCCGCTCAGGCGCCGTCTTCACCCGTACGGACCGATAGGCTGTCCGCGTCCGGCGGGTGAAAGCGAGGGGGCGTGTGAGCGTCGAGGAGTCGTTGTCACGTATGCCTCAGATGCGGCTCGACGAGCTGCTCGAGGAGTTGCAGGCGCGCATCAACGCAGCACGCGGCACGCGCGACCGGGTGCACAGCCTCCTCGAAGTCGTGGTCTCGGTGGGGCGCGAGCTCGATCTGCCCCAGGTGCTGAGGCGCATCGCCGAGGCCGCCGCTCAACTGGTCGACGCGCAGTACGCAGCCCTGGGTGTGATCGGCCCGGACGGCAGGACGCTGTCCCAGTTCCTCACCGTGGGACTGACGGAGGAGGAGATCGCCAGGATCGGGCCGCTGCCGGCCGGACACGGGCTGCTCGGTGAGCTGATCCGCAACCCCGAGCCACTGCGACTCACCGATCTCGGCGCCCACTCGGCGTCGTACGGCTTCCCCGCCCATCACCCGCCGATGCGTACGTTCCTCGGCGTGCCGATCCGGGTGCGCGACGAGGTGTTCGGCAACCTCTATCTGACCGACAAGCGGGGCGGCCAGGACTTCGACGCCGAGGACGAGGCGGTGATCGCCACGCTCTCCGTGGCCGCCGGTGTGGCCATCGACAACGCCCGGCTGTACGAGGCCTCGCAGCGACAGCGGCGGTGGCTGCAGGCGAACGCGGAGATCACCAACGGCCTGCTCTCCGGCAGACCCCGGCTCGAGGTCCTGGAACTGATCGCCCGCCGTGCCCGGGAAATCACGGGTGCGCGGGTCGCTGATGTGTCCGTGCCCGTCATGGGTACGGGCGACCTGGTCGTCGAGCTGGCCATCGGTGGCGACGACGACACGCGCCGGGGCCTGGTGATGCCGGCCGAAGACACCCTGCCGGGCGCTGCTTACCAGGCCGGTGCGCCGGTGACCACGGCTGGACTGGCCGACGATGCCCGTTGCATCGCGGGATCCCGGCACTGGGAGGGACTGGGGCCGGCCGTGGCCGTACCCCTGGGCACTGCGGCCAAGGACACCCGAGGAGTCCTGCTTCTGGCACGTGCCGAGGGCGAGCCCGTCTTCACCGAGGGGGAGCTGCAGCCCTTGCTGGCCTTCGCCGGACAGGCCGCACTGGCGCTGGAACTGGCCGAGCGCCGACGCGACGCCGAACAGCTCGCGCTGTTGGAGGACCGCGACCGTATCGCCCGCGACCTGCACGACCTGGCCATCCAACGGCTGTTCGCCACCGGCATGACGCTGCAGAGCGCCGCGCGTCTCGTCGAACACGCGGGCGCCGCAGAGCGCGTCCAGCGCGCGGTCGGTGACCTGGACGAAACCATCAAGATCATCCGTTCCACGATCTTCGGCTTGAGGGCCCGGGAGGACGAGACCGGGCCGAGTCTGCGCGCCCGCGTCGCCCGCACCGTCGGCGAAGCGGGAGAGGCGCTGGGATTCCCGCCACGCCTGAGCATGGAAGGTCTGCTGGACACGGATGTGCCCCCGGCGGTGGCCGACCACGTCATGGCAGCTCTTGGTGAAACGCTGAGCAACGCTGCCCGGCACGCGCAGGCGACGCGTGTGGAAGTGTCCCTGCGGGCCACGACTGACGAGGTCGTCCTCACCGTGACCGACAACGGAAAGGGAATCCCGGCCGAAGGCAGGCGCAGCGGACTGCGCAACCTCGCCGAACGCGCCGACAGCATGGGCGGCACCCTGGACATTCGTACCCCGGCCGAGGGCGGCAGCCGGCTCGTATGGCGGGCTCCACTCGCCGCCGGCAACGAGGCGTGAGGGGACGGGCGACCCGCGGGGCCCGCGCACGGCTCAGACCGTGAGCCTCGAGCCCGTGACCAGGTCGGGCTGGATACGCAGAGCTGCGTTCATGGCGGAATACACCACCCACGGGCGGAGCCTTGCCGCGTAGCGGGCGAGTTCCCCGTCGTCCGTGACCCGGTGGGCGTAGCCGGTCACGACGACGCTCCAGCCGAGATGGGTATCGGGGTCGATGACATCGGCCTCGTAGGCCACGACGACACCTGTCTCGTCGGTGGGCGCCACGATGGAGGTGAGCGCCGCGCCTTCGTGCAGCTGGACGATGATGTCCTCGCCGTCCATGAGGTGGTTGACCGGGCGGACAGCGGGCAGGGCCCGTTCGGTGAAGACGATCCGTCCGAGCGACACGGTACCGAGCAGGCGCAGAGCCTCGGCGCGGTCGATGTGGGTGATACGCCGGGGCGCCACCGTGACGTGGCTTGTCCCCGTCCGCCGCGTGGCTTCGTCGTCCATCATGCCCACCCTTTGCTTCTGCTTCGTGCCCCGAAGCAGCTCGCTGCCGTGACAGCCAGCGTTCCCCAGGCGCGGATGCGGCGACAGGGCCGAACGGACCTTTCCGGCCGTCCGGTTTCCCGGACAGTCAGTGCCGGCACGCCCCCGGGCCTACGGTCGTCAGATAAAGGAGCAGGAGACGGCGTCATCCACGCCAAGCACGCGAAACACCGTCGCGCAAAGGTGTGGCACACCGCACAGGTGAAGTCGCACGCCCGTCGCCGCGCAGTGTTGATGCATCCGTACGAACAGGTCGGCTCCGGAGCTGTCGCAGAAGGTGACGCCCGACAGATCGAGGCGAAGTTCGCGTACCGTGCCGACGGCCAAGTGAGTCAGATCCTGCTCTATCTGTCCGACCGTGGCTATGTCGAGCTCGCCGGAGAAGGCGATGACCGTGGTGCCGTCGCCCAGTGCTGTCGCGGTCAGAGTGAGCGGAGTCATGAGGTTGGAGGACCTCCTCGTCAGGGGCACCGTTCCGCCGGCTCGGCCGACCCCCGAAAGTCCATCAGATGACCGCCCGCGACCAGCCGGCCATCAGGCCCCTCTCACACGACCATTGGTCCCTCTCGGCCCGTGACGGCGTCGTCACGGGGAACGGTTCCCGGTGGAGTCCCCTGGCACGGCGGGCGATGGCGCCGAAGCCGGGGACGCCCCTGATGCGTCGGGCACCGAACGGAGCGACAGACGCAGGCAGCGCAGGGGAGCTTCGTCCGGGCAGGACTGATCAGGGCCGTTCGGCCCTGGCCGTTCGACCCGTACGAGGACACCATGCAGATGGTCCGCCGCGGCGGACGAACCGAGCCGATACGGAGCGTGTGATGACGGACAGCAGTGGCGGACCCGTCGAGAGGGACCCGGTCAGGGTGTTCCTCCTGGACGACCACGAGGTGGTGCGTCGCGGTGTGCACGACCTGCTGGACGCCGAGCCCGATCTGACCGTGGTCGGTGAAGCGGCCACCGTCGAACAGGCGCTCGTGCGGGTGCCCGCGCTGCGCCCGCAGGTCGCCGTACTGGACGTGCGCCTCCCGGACGGCGACGGCGTGAGCGTATGCCGGGAGCTGCGCTCCCGGCTGCCCGATCTGGCCTGCCTGATGCTCACCTCGTTCGACGACGAGGAGGCGCTTCTGGACGCCATCATGGCCGGGGCGTCCGGCTATGTCCTCAAACAGATCACCGGCACCGACCTCGTCCATGCCGTGCGGACGGTGGCCCGCGGCCAGTCCATGCTGGACCCCGGCGCCACGGCCCGTGTGATGGCACGTCTGCGAGGCGATGCCACGCGGGACGAACAACCGCAGGGGCTGCCCGCGCTGACCGACCGCGAGCGGGAGATCCTGGCCCTCGTTGGTGAGGGGCTGACCAACCGGGAGATCGGCAAGCAGCTTTACCTTGCGGAGAAGACGGTCAAGAACAACATCTCCCGGCTGCTGGCCAAGCTGGGTGTGGAGCGGCGGGTCCAGGCCGCCGTCATCGCCACGCAGGCGCTGGCGGCTCAGGGAGGCCAGGCAGGCCCAGCCTCCCCGGCGCAGGCCCGTTCAAGGAACTGAGTCTCCGCGCACCCGAACTGAAGGTCCCGAGCCGCGTCCCGCACAACAGACCGATACCCCGGTTCCCCTCGGAACCGGGGTATCGGCCGTCGGACGAGGGGCCGGTGCCGGTCTCGTGCATGGCGGGCAGGGTCTCGTCGTAGTCGCGCACCAGGCGGCGTGAGCGCAGCGGCAGCCTCGGCGTGCGCTCCACCACCACCTGCGGGGCAGCACCGCGAACCCGATGGCGTCCTCTGAGCGTTTGACGATCTCGACGGCGGAGACGGGTTTCCCAGCGGCCCGGTCGACGAGTCGGCCCGCGTAGCCGCTGCGCCCCCACCAGCCGGATCGAGAGGTACAGGACGCTCCAGCAGCGGGGTCTCGGCCCCGCACGCCCGCCGCAGTGACCAGCACCATGGCAGGGGACTCGCACGGGCCGGTCGGCCGCGTTTTCGAACTGGTGCGCGAGACGGTCACGCGGCCGTGACGGCGCATTGGACTCCGCGGGCACGACCACGTCCAACAACGACCACGGGGCCTCCCCGCACTCGGGAGGTTCGCACCCCGAGCCACCTACCTGGAAGCCCTGCCATCGGGCGCCGGCCTGGACGCGATCACCCAGTCGGGGAGCCCGTCCGACACCAACCCCAACAGAATCCGAAAACGGAGTCTTCTCAGGAGTGCGGTACCACGGCGACGGGGCAGTGGGCATGATGCAGCGCGGCATGGGCCGCCGAGCCGATGCGGGTGCCGACGGGGGAGCGGCGTACCCGGCGGCCGAGCACGAGCAACTGGGCCCGAGCGGCAGCAGACAGCAACACCTGCCCCGCGCTTCCGATTTCCACGTGTGGGATCACCGGCACGGCGGGGAACCTCTCCCGCCACGGAGCGAGCGCCTGCTCCAGCGTCTTCCTCTCGAACGGTTCCAGCCCTCCCGCCTCATCGGCGAGGCGCATCGAACCCGGGCTGTAGGCAAAGATGGGCGGTAGGCTCCAGGCCCGTACTGCTCGTACGGTCGCGCCTCGTGCGGCAGCCGCTTCGAAGGCGAACTCCAGTACGGCATCACTGTCCTCGGCTTCACCCTGCTGGCCCACGACGACCTCGTCACCTTCCGCCGCGTGCTGCCCGTCGCGGGCCCGGACCGACACCACCGGGCGTGTCGCGCTCGCGATCACCTGCTGACCGTACGAGCCGAGCAGGAAGCCGGCGATCGCCCCGTGCCCGCGTGATCCGAGGACCAGCATGCCGGCCCGATCAGCCTCGGCAAGCAGGGTGGGAACTGGCGTATTCGGCACCACTTCGGCCGTGACCGACAGGTCCGGATACCGGTCGGACACGCGTGTCTCGGCCTCCAGCAGCAGGGCGCTGGCGGATCGGGCCTGCACTTCCCTGTCCTGGACGACGGGGACGTCCAGGGGCTGCCAGAGCCAGGCGTGCACGATGCGCAGGGGCATACCGCGGAGCGTGGCTTCACGGGCTGCCCAGTCGGCTGCGGCCAGGCTCTCCGGGGATCCGTCCACTCCTACAGTGACAGGGCGAGTCATGCGATGGCCTCCGTGCGGGGTCGGGCGGGCACGGCCGCTTCGGCCGCCCCTGGGTTCTTCGATCCTCGCGGGCAGAGAGCTGTCCGACGAGGGCCGGTCGGCCCGACACGCTGATCCGTTCGGCCGGGACGGCCGCCTTCCCGCAAGGTCTCAGCCACCCCAACCACATGACGTCGATCGCCAAGGCGGTCCTCACACCGGAGACGTAACGCTGAAGAGGCTCGCTGGGATCTCCTGTCTCCCATTCGCGCACACGTCATCTTCATGGGTCGTGATAGCGGAGCAGAAGCATCGCCGCGTCGTCGTGGAGCGGCCCTTCGACGTGTTGCACCAGATCTGAACGAAGGGCTTGTAGTGCCTTCTCGGGGTCCGGGTCGCTGAGCAGGTCGGCGCGCTCGTCGAGCGGGTAGAACCGTCCCGCCGCATCGCGTGCCTCGGAAACGCCGTCGGTGTACAGCAGCAGCTGATCTCCTGGGGCGAAATCGGCTTCGTAAGGCTCCGGCCCGGCGAAGCCGTGCATCCCGAGACCGAGAGGGAGTGCGTACTGCGGTGGCTCGACGAAGCCCACGCTGCCATCTGGACGCATCATCACAGGTGATGGATGGCCGTAGTTGAGCATGCTGACGACTCGATCGTCGCGTATCTCGGTGAGTACAGCCGTGACGAACTTCTCTCCCCGGAGTTCTCGGTCGGCGACCCGCTCAAGCCGTAGTCCGACATGTCGTAGGTCCGGTTCGTCGTATGCGGCTTCCCGGAACGCGGCCAGGACGAGGGCTGCGGTCTCGACCGCGTCCAAGCCCTTTCCCTGTACGTCGCCCACGATCACACGTACACCGCTGGGCGAGGCGACGACCTCGTACAGGTCGCCGCCTATCTGGGCTTCGGCAACTGCCGAAGTGTAGGAGACCGCCACGCGCAGAGGGCCGGCGCTGCGAGGCACGGGCCGCAACAGCACCCGCTGGGCGACCTCGGCGATCGAACGGACACTCGCAAGTTCTGCCTCTCGCCGTTGCCGCATCACCGCAGCAAGGAGCCCGGCTGCGGTCACACCCGCCACTGAAGCCAGTGCCGTGTAGCCGCGGCGACTGGCGAACAGACCGTCGTAGAGCCCGAGGCCGAGGCAGAGGATCAGGGCGAGTCCGCCGATCAGCGCGGTGCGCCGCCAGCCGCCGACCAGCCCGGCGAAGGCGGGGCCGAGTGCGACCAGTGGGAGGAGTCCAACCGCGGGCCCCGCGGTGACGTCCATCACGGCCACAATCGCCATCACCGAGTACGGCATCACGGAGAGCATGAGCAGGTACTGCGGCGACTGCAGCTTCTTTTCGGTCAAGGCGGGCCCCCGCGGTGTGAGCGGCTCCTGGGCGGAGTCTGGCACCGCGCCACAGACTCGGCATATTTAGCCTATGCAAAACTTGCACTGTCGAAGCATTCGAGTGCCCAGTGTTACCGAACCGCAGCCGACGATGCGGCTTTCTCAGGCAGGAGCAGCCGAGCGTGATGACCTCCGCACACCGATCGAAGCCGCGACCCACGCCTCCGAGAGGCTGGAGGGGTCTCCTTGCGCGGCTCCCGGTCCACATGCACCGAATCGGGCTGGGACCGCTGTTCGGCGGGAGACTTCTGTTGCTCATCCACACCGGGCGCGTCACCGGTATGGCTCGCAAGGTGGTCATCGAGGTGGTCGAGCATGATCCCCGGGCCGGTTCCTGGACGGTGGCGTCGGGCTTCGGCGAAAGCGCACAGTGGTACCAGAACCTCCGCCGGACCCCTCAGGCCACGATCCAGGTCGGCAGGCGCTACCACGCGGTGACCGCCTCTTTCCTGCCTGCGGAGGACGGGGGGCGGATCATGGCCCGGTATGCCGCTCTCCATCCTCGAATGGCCGTCCGACTCTGTGCATACATGGGCTTCGCCGTCGACGGCACTTCAGAGGGCTACCGCGAGGCGGGGGAGCGGATTCCCTTCGTGAGGTTGGACCCCGCCCCGTGCGGCCGCACCGCTCGCGATGATGTGAGTCGCTGAGGCCGGGGAAGGGATGTCGCCGGGTGCTCGCTGTCGGATACAGCCTGTACGAAGCGAGCGGCAAAGTGTTCCCTTCGCGGACCGTGTTCGTCACTGCCAGGATGCGGCAGCGACGTCTGACGAAAACTGCCGGTGGCTGGAATCGATCGCTGAGCGTATTCGTCTTTGCTGAGGTCAGGGGCGGGTGTCTCGATGCACAGAAGCCTCATGCGTGCGACGTTATGGGCCCTGTGGGCGATGCGTGAATTCTCGCCATGGACCCTGAGTGTTCGGGTCGTGACTCCTGGTGTCATTCTGGGGCGTTTGAATAACGGTCACATCACGCCACCTGGGCCGATGCGTGATTACCGACCGTTAGGTGATTTGGATCACCCAACTCCTCCTGAAGGCCGTGCTAAAAATTCGCACTCCGGAACCCGGCCACCCTTCGCCGAGTGCCGGAGCGCCGGAACGCACCGGCTGTATGACCAGGGTGACGAGGTCCGAGTCCGCGGATCTTGTCACCCAGGGTCGCTGATCGGACAACGGCGTTCGCTCAAAGACCGCACATCACCCGGCGCAATCTCCCAGGCGCCGGTCTCCTGCGCCATGAGGTAGCCACTGTGTCACTCGACTCCATCACCAATTCCGTCGACAAGGCAGTCAGCGGATTCTTCGAGCCCATCGCCACCTGGCTCGTGGAAGTCGTCTTCTACACCGTTCCCGTCGGCGGGACGGAAGTCCCCCTGATCGTCGCCTGGCTCGTCGTCGCGGGTCTGGTGTTCACCGCCTGGTTCGGGCTGGTGCAGATACGCAAGTTCCGCCTCGCCGTCGACGTGGTGCGTGGCAAGTACGATGCGAAGGGGTCGGCCGGTGAGGTCAACCACTTCCAGGCGCTGACCGCGGCGGTTTCCGGCACGGTCGGTCTCGGCAACATCGCGGGTGTGGCCGTCGCCGTCTCCATCGGCGGCCCCGGTGCGACCTTCTGGATGATCCTCTGCGGTCTGCTGGGCATGGCGACGAAGTTCGTCGAGGTCACCCTCGGGGTGAAGTACCGCGAGGTGCATGCCGACGGCACTGTGTCGGGTGGTCCGATGCACTATCTGCCGAAGGGTCTGGCCGAGCGCTTCGGGAAGAACGGCAAGGCGCTCGGCAAGGTCCTCGCCGTCCTCGCCTCCTTCATGATCCTGTTCTTCGGGCTCTTCGGCGGCAACCTCTTCCAGGTCAACCAGAGCTACGCGCAGCTGGTCTCCGTCGCCGGCGGTGAGAACGGCGCTCTCGGGTCCTCCGCGGGTGCCCTGTTCTTCGGCATCCTGATCGCCGCGATCGTCGGCATCGTGCTGCTGGGCGGTATCCGTTCCATCGCCAACGTCACCAGCAAGTTGGTCCCGGCCATGGCGGGCATCTACGTCGTGGCCTGCCTGGTCGTCATCCTGGTGAACGTCACCGCTGTTCCTGACGCCGTCGCCTCGATCGTCAAGGGCGCTTTCGCACCGGAGGGTGTCGCCGGTGGTGTCCTCGGCGCACTGATCATCGGCTTCAAGCGGGCCGCCTTCTCCAATGAGGCCGGTCTCGGCTCCGCCCCGATCGCCCACTCCGCGGTGAAGACCAAGCACCCGGCCAGCGAGGGCCTGGTCGCCCTGCTGGAACCGTTCATCGACACCGTGCTCATCTGCACCATGACCGCGCTCACGATCGTGATCGCCAACCCGGCCAGCTGGGTCGAGGCGCGGTCGGGCGAGTCGATCGGCGGCGTCACCATCACCTCCGACGCCTTCGGCACGGTGCTGCCCTGGTTCCCGTACATCCTCACCCTCGCGGTGCTGCTGTTCGCGATCTCGACGGTGCTGACCTGGGGCTACTACTGCATGAAGGCCTGGACGCACCTGTTCGGCCGCAGCAAGGTCAGCGAGCTGACGTTCAAGGTCCTCTACACCCTCTTCGCCGTCGCAGGCTCACTGCTCACGCTGCAGACCCTGATCGACATGGCCGACGCGATCCTGTTCATGCTCGCCGTCATCAACATCATCGGCCTCTACCTCCTCGCCCCGGTCGTCAAGCGCGAACTCGACTCCTTCCTGGAGTTCGTCCGCGCCCGCAAGGCCGGAGAAGACGATGCCGAAGAAGACCAGGCGCCGGTGAAGACCACCGTCTGACCGCCCCCGCGGCCAGGCTCCTGAGGGGGTTCGCATGCGCCCCGCCTTGCGCATGCGAACCCCCTCACCCGCGCCACCTGGTGGCGCTGAGCCGCTTCTGGTTAGGGTGTGAAGAACGCGTCAAGAAGACGCGTGGTGTGCCGGGAAGTCTGTTCGGCGTCAAGGGTGCAGTGTGCCCGCTCCATCGACACGGCCCGGAGGCTCCCCCCTCTCATGTCAGACTTGCAACGCCAGCGCAGCACCTTCCTCGGCATCCCGCCCCTCCCCGAGCGCAACGCCGTGGCCGAGGCCCTGCGTACCGAGACCATCGGCGGCTTGGTGCTCCTCGTCGCCGCGCTCGTGGCGCTCGTGTGGGCGAACACCCCGTGGAGCGGCGTCTACGAGCAGGTCCGAGACTTCCATTTCGGGGTACCCGCCCTGGGCCTTGACCTGTCCGTGCAGCACTGGACCGCCGACGGCCTGCTGGCGGTCTTCTTCCTGGTCGCCGGAATCGAACTCAAACGGGAACTCGTCGTCGGCGAGCTGCGCACACCCGCCACGGCCGCCCTGCCGGTCATCGCCGCACTCAGCGGCATGGTGGTTCCGGCGCTCGTCTACCTCACCGTCACCTCGGCCGGAGGGGGAAGCCACGACGGATGGGCCGTGCCGATGGCCACCGACATCGCCTTCGCACTCGCGGTCCTCGCCGTTCTGAGCACCCATCTGCCGGCCGCCCTGCGGGCTTTCCTCCTCACCCTCGCGGTCGTGGACGACCTGGGCGCCATCCTGATCATCGCGATCTTCTTCACCAGCGATCTGAACCTGTGGGCACTGGCCGGAGCCTTCACGGGACTGGTCGTCTTCTACATTCTCCAGCGGCTCCGCGTGCACGGCTGGTGGTGGTACGTGCCGCTCGGCGTCGTCATCTGGGCGCTGATGTACAACGGCGGCATCCACGCGACCGTCGCGGGGGTAGCGATGGGACTGATCCTGCGCATCACTCGCGACGACGGGGAGAAGACCTCTCCTGGAGAGCGGACAGCGCACCTGCTGCGACCCGTCTCCGCAGGTGTCGTTGTCCCCCTGTTCGCCCTCTTCGCGGCAGGGGTCGCCGTGACCGGAGCAGCCCTGGGGGACGTCTTCACCCGACCAGAGCCACTCGGCGTCGTACTCGGCCTGGTCGCGGGAAAGGCGATCGGCATCTTCGCGGGCACCTACCTCGCCGCGCGCTACACCCGAGCGCGCCTCAACCCCGACCTGAAGTGGGCAGACGTCTTCTCGCTCGCCGTCCTGGCGGGGATCGGCTTCACCGTGGCGCTCCTCATCGGCGAACTGGCCTTCACCGACCCCGCCGAGGCCGAGCACATCAAGGCTGCTGTGCTCGTGGGATCCCTCACGGCCGCCGCCTTTGCCGCGCTGCTGGTCAAACGCCGCAACGCCGTCTACCGGAGCCTGTACGACGACGAGACCCGCGACGACGACGCCGACGGGATACCCGACATCTACCAGCAGAGCGTCGCCGGCCGAGGCACTGGTGAGGCGTGAGGAGGGTCGCGGAATCCTTTGAGCCTGGCGGCAGTCACCACGCGGGACGACTTGTTGCCCGAGGTGCCGTTCCGGATGAGGCCTCCACATACCGGGCCACGCGGCAGTCCTGGAAACCTGCCCTGTCATGAGTGACGCCTCGCTGTTGGCGGTCACGTTCGTGATGGCCGCCCTGGTCGTCAGGACTGCGATAGGCGAATTCGTTGCCGAAGGGCACGCTGGAGGCCGAGGGCCGATTTCGGAACGCCATCGCCTTCCCCGATGGGACGGCTGGGTGGGCCACGCGGTCGTCAAGTATGAGCATGGTCGGCGTCCCCCCGCTTTCCCGCAGCTGGTGAATGTGTGCCGATGGTTGCACGAATCGGGTGGCGACACGTCGAGCGGGGCATGGCTGCTGGACCCTTCCTTTGCTCTATGCAATTCTTCCTGATGAAGGCGGCCCTCTGACGTGCGACGACGCTTGGCTCGGTCGCCTCACGGCAGACCTCGGACGGGCACTCGGGTCACCCTTCCAGCCAGCCGCGAGAGTCCGTCCGGAGTCGGGCTTCCACAGCGTCCGTGGGACCTGTCAAGGGAACGCCCCGAGAATGTCCGTGAGCAGTGCATCCCGGCTATCAAGGCATTCCCGCGACGTTGAACCGGCGACGCATCGTCATGCACCCCAATCGTCTCGACAGGCTGGGCGCCCATTTGACCGACCGGAGTGCCATGTACAGGCAGGAACAGAGCAGCGATCTGTCTCACACCCGACGCGCTGTGCTCTGCGCGGGGATTGCGGCTGCGGGATCGGAATTGCTCTCCGGATGTTCGGGCAGTCCACCAAGCCGTGATCACCACGCAGGTGCCCCGGGTGCCGTGCCCGCCCGGTCCGTTCCGCCGCCGGGGGGCGAGAGCGCAGCTCCCGCCGCAGAGCAGGGACACGGGCGGGCAACACGGCGTCTGATCTACACGGCAACCGCGAGCACAGTCGATCTGGGCGGCGGACACGCCGTCAGGACATGGACGTACAACGGTGAAGTGCCCGCCCGTCCGGTTCGCATCACCACCGGCGACACGCTCGAGATGACTCTGAACAATCACCTGCCGGAGTCCACCACGGTCCACTGGCACGGGCTCGCCGTACGCAACGACATGGACGGGGTTCCGAACGTCACCCAACGGCCGATCAGATCGGGTGCCTCGTTCACCTATCGATTCCGCGTCCCGCACCCCGGTACGTACTGGTTCCATCCGCACCTCGGCCTGCAACTCGACCGTGGTCTCTACGCGCCGCTGATCGTGGAGGACCCCAGAGAACCACTCTCCTACGACCGTGAGTGGGTCGTCATGCTGGACGACTGGGTCGATGGGGTGAACGGCGCCAGCCCAGCGGGTGTCTTCGCGCAGCTCCGTGGCGACAAGCCACCCATGGGACACGGCTCAGAACACCGGAGTGGGCACAGCGACGGTCATGAGCGCCCTCCATCCGGTGCCCGACCGCCGCGGCCCGTCGGAGGCGTGGACGCAGGATACGGGCCGCCGTTGGCCCATGCGCCGGGTCAGCGGGGATCCTCCGCGCCCCCTGACGGCGGTGACCATTCCTACCGGCTTCCGAAGAGCGCTGTCAGCAGACTTCTCGGCGGCCCGTCGGGCCACATCGCCTACCCGCACTACCTCGTCAACGGGCGCACTGCGGATCATCCTGCGCAGTTCAGGGCCAGGCCCGGCGAGCGCATCCGGCTGCGCATCATCAACGCGGGTGCCGAGACTCCCTTCCGTGTGGCACTCGGTGGCCACCGGCTCACCATCACCCACTGCGACGGCTTTCCCGTCCAGCACCACACGGTGGACTCGCTGCTCCTGGGAATGGCTGAACGGTATGACGCGCTGGTCACCGTGAAGGATGGCGTCTTCCCCCTCACAGCACTCGCGGAAGGGAAGCGAGGAGCGGCGATGGCCGTGCTGCGTACCGGAAGAGGTGCGTCGCCGACGCCGTCCGTACGGCCGGCGGAGCTCTACCGCGACGTGCTGGTCTCGGCCCGGCGCCTGCGGCCGCACGACTCCGTCGCGATGGACCGGCGCAGGCCGGATCGCAGGCTCAAGCTCACGCTCACCGGCGGCATGCAGGAGTTTGACTGGGGCATCGACCACAAGCCCTATTCACCGGACCGGATCCTCAAGATCGAACGCGGTGAACGGGTACGGCTCACCGTCATCAATGCCACGGACATGTGGCACCCCGTCCATCTGCACGGCCACACCTACGCCCTGGCCGGAACGGGCACCCTCGGAGCACGCAAGGACACCTCCGTTGTCCTGCCGCATCGCAAACTGGTCTTCGACATGGACGCGGACAACCCTGGACTGTGGATGCTGCACTGCCACAACGTCTACCACTCGGAATCCGGAATGATGACGACACTCGGTTACCGCTGACTTGATTCCCAACCTGTGCGGCGGGGACGTTGGGGTTGCCTTCTTTGTGCGTCGTCTCGCCGGGGCTTCTTTGCCGGTGGTGTGGATTCTGTTGCTGACCCGCAGGCCGGGCACGCCCGGGCCCCGTCATCGGCCGTGGCCGGGTCGACCCGGCGTGTCCCGTCCGCCGGTCGCCCGACCCGGACGACGGACACGCCGTCGACGTCGAGCTGCAACGTCGCATCGTTGGGCAAGCCCGTGGCTCCTGCCTGATTGTTCTGCGCGGATAACGGAAATGGGCATGCAGACCACGGGCGCCTTGCGTCCACGGTCAAGCAGCCTGTCCCAGCACAAAGATTGACGCCGTGTCAGCAAACCGAACCAGCGCACCGCTCAACTGCGAAGACCCGCATCATCGAATCGCAAGCCACAGCCCCCGGAAGCGAAATACTGGAGAGTAACCTCAAATTTCTCACAGATTCCCATTCCCCTTTCCCCGCGGGGATTTCGCACGGCTAAGCTCCTTGGCCAATAACTCATACCGAACTCAGAGGCACCCCAGCTCATCCAAGGGCGGCGTTCGCGACCTGCGGTATGTCGCACCCGGAGCTTTCGTGCCGACAGTGGTTCACGATGGGTTCGACCAGGTTGACCATCAGCCATCAGGGGGAGTGAATGTCGAAATCAGCAGGGCAGCTGCACGGCTGCCGGGGAATACCGACCTCCGTCTGCCCCGTCCCGCGGTGCGTGAGAGCCGGCGTGACGGCACCGCAGTCGAGCGTGCTCTAGCCGCCGGCCGGTGGCACCACGGCCGGCCCCGGCCGGCGCACGCACGTACCCGCCCGAACCGCGACGGGCGCCGCGGCACGTTTCGATCGGCACAGGGACACGCTCTCCCCGTCGAGCCCAGAGGGCAGCAAGACCTGGCCCTTGCAGTGGCCCTGGTCCGTTCCGCCTGACGACGGACCGGCTGCCGCGGAATTCGCGCGGACGGCCGGCGTCCGGCTCCTCCCCCCGACGTGCTCGAACCCCCGACCGCCGCAGCGCTCGTCGAGATGAACGACGAGTGGCCCGCCTTCCCTGCCACCAACCTCCCGGAGGGAGGCACGGACACGATCCGCCCCCGCGACGAGGACCGGATCGATCCTGCCGCACCACCAGGGGGACATGACTTCCCGCAGGGTCTCCACGATTGCCGAGTATGGAAAAGCGGCCCTACTCGAGCACCCGCCGAGTGCCGAGAGTTGGGTGAAATATGAACAGAGCGGTGAATTCGCTTCACCACCCGACCCTCCTTCTTGCTGAATCAGGAGTCCGGCACGGACTCGGAGGGGCCTCGGCTGCATCATTTCGCCGGTGGCAAGGGGGTGCCGCTATTCGACACACCGACCGCCGAGGTGGTGGTCACGATGCGTGGCCCCGGTCCACCGCTACGCATGCGCAGGAGAGGTAAGAATGGCCGAGCACAGTGACGGAATCGCCGCAAGGCTCTCTCAACCGGTAGTTTCAGCGAGGCTGGCGCCTCCAGCCCTGGGCCCGTTACTCGACCGACCCCGGCTGTACCGCAGGCTCGACACCGGGGTGACCGGCCGTCTCACGGTCGTCATCGGTCCACCGGGCGCGGGGAAGACGGCGCTCCTCACGTCCTGGGTGCGCTCCCGTACCAGCAGGCGCAGCCGCACTGCATGGCTCACACTCGATGCGGATGACAACGACTCCATGTTACTGCTCGTACATCTGGACGCGGCTTTGGCCCGCATCGGAGTGATGGCCACCGGACCCGCCGCGCAGATGGCCTCCGAGTACCCGATCCGTGAGATCAGCGTGCCGGCGCTGCTGAACTCGGTCAGTGACTTCCAAGCCCCCATCGTGCTGGTACTGGACGGGATCCACGAACTGCGCAGTGGGCCTGCGTTGAAGGCACTGCTGCAGTTCACCCGCTACGCCCCCGCCTCCATGCGCGTCGTCCTCGCCTCACGCCGGGAGCCCGAGCTTTCCCTGCACAAGCTGCGCGCGTCAGGTGAGCTGACGGAGATCCGAGGTGCCGACCTCGGCTTCACCCACGGGGAGGCCTCCGCTCTGTTCCACGACCACGGTGCAGAGGCCGGCGGGGAACGGATCACCCGGGTGATCGAGTGTTCCGGCGGATGGGCACTCGCCGTTCGCTACGCCGCCGTGCACCCGGTGCGCGACACCAACCACCAGTCCTGCCTGGAAGGCTGGTCACAGGCCATTCGTCACTGCTCCGACTTCCTGATATCGGAATTGGTGGAGCCGCTGCCCGTCGAGCACCAGGACATACTGCTGCGCACCAGTGTGCTCACCGAGTTCAGCGCGTCTTTGGTCCGAGCTTTGACGGGACGGCCGGAGGCCCACCGCACCCTGCGGACGCTGGCCACCGACCACGACCTGCTGGACCGCGACGACGAGTGGTCCTATCGGCTGCCCAATCCACTGATCCGGGGAGTGCTCGCCCGGGAGCTGACGGAGCGGTACGGCTGGGACGAAGTCATCCGTCTGCTCCGCACGGCCGCCGACTGGCATGTGGAGGCGGGGCATCACGCGAAGGCCAAGGAGTACGCGCTCGCTGCGGAGACGCATGCCGTCTGGGCGGACTACGAATCCGGGATCGTCCTCCCACCCGGCCTTGCCGCGGCCCCCCCGGGCGAAGGGCCCGCTCCGGGAGGGAAGGGGGGCGCGGTAGCGGCGTCGCCCGTGACCTCGGGGACGATCACCACCCGCTCACCCTCACCCGGCCCTTCCGCGCGAGGTTCGGAGACCGACGAGTCCCTGACACCGACCGAACTGGACGTACTGCGGCTGCTACCGGGCCAACTGACACTCGATGAGATCGCCGTGCAGCGCCATGTCTCCCTCAACACGGTCAAGACTCAGGTGAGAGCCGTCTACCGCAAGCTCCGAGTGACCCGTCGGCGCGATGCGGTCGCCGTCGCCGTAAAGCTCGGCATGATCTGACCTTCGCCCTCCGAGGCCCGGTGCCGGCACCCAGCGGCACCGGGCCTCGGCGTTGCCCCCGCCTCGCCGGCGGCGCTGCTCGGGGAGCGGCGCCGGGCGCACATGCCGACACGGACCGCCCTGGGGGTGATGCGCATCACCCCCAGGTGATCACGGGTCTCGTGCATTTCACCTGCGACGTGTGATGTCCCGTCGGCCGCACCCGGGTTGCCTGGAGCCATCACCACAGTCACACGCGAAGGAGGCCGGCGGTGTACGAGGACGGCAGGGCTAGAGGCAGCAGCACGTGCGAGCTCGACGGGCTCCGGAGGCTGGAAGCGGTCAGCGGGCCGGCCGTCCGCCCCGTACGTGGATCTTCCCGGCTGCCGCCGCTACCGGGCGAACCCGCCTACTCGGTCTTCGTCTCTTCGATCGGGGACCCGACCGTGCTCTGGTCCGACAGGCCCGCCCAGCCCCAGGGACTGGACGGCGCGGGGGGCGGTGTCGACCCGGAGCGGGCACGACTGATCAGCGTGGCGGAGGCGGTGGAGCGGTACACCAACGCCTTCTACCAGCCCCACATGGTGCGGTGGGCCTCGGCGGACGAGCTCGGAGCCGACGCGGTTCCCCTCGAGACTCTTCCCCGCTGCTCGGACACCGAGCTCGCCGACGAGGCCAACTGGCTCATCGATCCCGACCCGTCTCTGCCGCAACGCTGGGTGCGCGGCTGGTCCCTGACCAGGGGCTGCCCGGTATGGGTGCCCGCCACCTACGTCTGGCTGTTCACCGCTCACGATGCGATCGGTGAGCGTATCGCCAACCCGATCTCCACCGGCTGCGCCGTGCACACCGACGTCCACCGGGCCCTGGTCAACGGGATCTGCGAAGCGCTCGAACGCGACGCCATCTCCCTGGTGTGGCTCCAGCGCATGGAGCTGCCGGAACTCGACCTCGCGGACGATCCCGCGTTCGCCGCCCAACGCGAGCTCGTGCGCGATGGATTCGTGGAGTACCGGTTCTACGACGCCACGACCGACGTCGGCGTGCCCATCGTCTACGCCGTCGTCCTCAGCGACCACCACGACTCCCTGGGCCAGTTGGTCATGTGTGCGTCAGGGCCGGATCCCGTCGACGTCGTCCGCAAGATCTACCGCGAGGCGGCGTCGTCGAGGATCGCGCTCCAGGTGCCGAACCGGATTCCGGAGGATCCACAGGACTTCACCAGCGTGCTGCACGGCGCCGTCCACATGGGCCGCCCCGAACGCCGCGACGCCTTCGATTTCCTCCTTCGGCGCCCCCGCCCGACGCGCACGCTCGCAGACCTGCCCCAGGCGCCCGCCACGGACCCCGCCGAGCAACTGACCTGGCTGGTCGGCCGGCTGGACGTGATCCAGGCCGAAGTGATCGCCGTGGAACTGACCACCTCGGAGGCACACCGAGTGGGCCTGCGCTCGGTGCGCGTCATCGTGCCGCAACTGATGCCCCTGTCCTTCGTCCACCGCAACCGGTACCTCGCCCACCCGCGGCTCTACCACGCGCCTGCGGCCATGGGTTTCACCAGTCATCCCGAACACGAGCTCAACCCCCACCCTCAGCCGTTCGCCTAGGAGAGCGCCCGTGCCGTTCAACATACGACCCACCCACGTCCTGTGGGCCGGCGCGTTCGGCCGGAGCGTGGCCGACCATCTGTCGGCCGCGGCCGGTTGGGGATCGTCCCCCGCCGACGCCCTCGGACTCCGATCCGCCGAGTGGCCCCACTGCGCGCTCCGTGTCGTCGCGGTCTGGCGCCACGAGAGCGCCCTGTTGACACGGATCGCCCGACTCCACACCGCCTGGGGTACAGCCTGGATCCCTGTGGTGCAGGAGTTCCCAGTGATCCGGGTGGGACCGCTCGTCGTGCCCGGAGAAGGCCCCTGCTACTCCTGCTACCTCCGCCGAAGGGCGCAGCACGACCAAGCGCGCGCCGTATCGAAGGCGTTGGAGACGTCGTTCAGGGCCGGACCGGAAAACGGAGTCACCGGACACACCGACGCCCAAGCGGCGATCGCCGCCGGCGTCGTAGCCGACCTGCTGTCACGCTACCGGGCTGGCAAGGACGTCGTGCCCGGCCAAGTGGTGTTCTACAACGTGCTGACCCGCTCGCTCTTCACCGACACGGTCATCGGCGTCCACGGCTGCCCGGAATGCGGACCGCCCGTCGACCCCGACGCCGGCTGGCGCGTGCTCGCCCAAGAACTGGCCGGGCCACTGGCCGCGCGATCCGGAGGTGCACGGTGAACGTTCTCGCGAACGATGCCCTACGACGCGGCACCCCGGCCGCCACCCTGGCCGCCGCCGTGCAGGGCGATCCGCAGTTCCGGGTGCCCAGACGCCCGCAGCTCTGCCGCGGACTCCACATCGTCGACACCCCTGACGGAGTGGTCATCGACGGCGCGGCCGAACGCCAACACCTGCACGGGAGGTCCGCTGCCACGCTCAGGCAGGCTCTGCTCCCCCTGCTCGACGGCACCCGGGACCACGCGGCGCTTGCCGCGGAGACCGGCTGGAGCCTCCAGGCCGTCGGCCAAGCCGTGGCCACGCTCTACTTCGGCGGCGTGCTGGAGGATGCGGAACAGGCGGTCGCCCAGCCGGATGGGGCGGGCCCGTCCCCGTCCGCCGCGATCTGGATGTCCCGAACCCTGGACTGCAGCCGCGTCCACGCCCACTCCAGCCTGATGGCCGAGGCCGCCGGGTCGGCCCAGGTCCGGCTCGTGGTCCGGGAGGCCTGGCGGATTCCATTGAAGGCCGCGCTCGCGGACGTCGGTATCACCGACGTCTCACACGGTGCATCGGCACCGGGACCGGCGGACGTCCTGGCGAACGACGTCCTGCTGGTCGTCGACCTGGCCGCTCCCGTCGGCACGGTCGACCGGATCGTCGAGGCCGCCGCCGCTTTCGGGCTTCGCCTTCTGCTGGTCGACGAGCGGGACGGCCATGCCATGATCGGCCCCTTGGTCGACCCCACGGCGACGGCCTGCGCACGGTGCGCCCGAGCCGCAGTGGACCAGGAGAGCGACTCCCGGCGGTGGGGGTCGCTCCCCACGGCGGGTTCGCTGGTCGCGGTCGGTCTGATCGCCGAAGAGATCCGGGCGCTCATGCTCCGCAACGAGCCGGCTCAGTCCCTCGGCGGACGGTTGGTGGTGGACCTGGAGCACGCGACGACCAGCGTGGACAGGCTGACCCCGGAGGTCGACTGCGCTACCTGCTACCCCACGTCCACCGAGCGCACGGGCCCCCCGCCACCCGCGTCGCTGCACTACGAACACGCGGTCGGCTTCCCGCCGCGGCACCTGGTCAACCCCAAGACCCACCAGCACCACTTCCGCCCCGAGAACATCGGACTGCAATTCGAGCACCTGCGGTACCCCGGTAATCCGCGGTGTTCACTGCCCGGCGTGAACCTGGCAGAACTGGAAGCCCTAGCCGCTGCCGGGGAACCAGCGGCCTGGCCCATCGCACTCGCAGCCGTGCTGCGCTTCACCGCCGGGCTGCGCGCACCTGCCGACGCCGGCGAGTTCACCGATCCGAGCCGGGTGAACCGCTGGTCGCCCAGTGGAGGCAACATCGGCTCCTGTCACCTCTACACCGTGCTCCGCGGTGTTCCCGGGCTGGCTGACGGCATCCACTACTACGACGCGGCAGCGCACGCTCTGACCGCGATGCATCCCCACGTCGAGCACGCGCGCACCCTGCTGACCCGCCTGGGTGCGCAACCGGAGCAGACGTCCGGCGAACCGGAGGCATACCTGCTCTTCGCCTCGGACGTCGGCCGGGTTGCCCGCAAGTACGGTCCGTTCTCCTACCGGGTCGGAAACCTGGACACCGGCTGCGCACTCGCCCAGCTCGCCCTCGTCTCGTCCGCCATCGGACTCGCCGTCAGCCTGCTCGACCCCCATGACCTCCATCCTCACCGGGAGTTGGTGACCGGCACCAGCGGTCCCGCGCTCCTGACGGCCGCCGTGCAACTTCGCCAGGAAGGGAGCAGCGCGTGCCGCTGATCGACATCGGACGTCTCACCGAGAACCTGCTGACCGCACCCCCCGTGGTCGGGGCGCCCGCCGCACCCCCGCCCCCGCCCCGGGCGACGGCCGCCGTGCCGGGTGATGTTGTCCAAGCCCTGCGCCGGCGTACAGCGGTGCGAACCTGGTCCCCGGAGCCCCTCGACGGGGCGTTGCTGGCCCGTGCCCTGGACTACGCCTGCGAGCAGGACACCCGCCTATGGCAGCCGGCGTTCCCGGCACTCCCCTCCCCGGTGGCAGCGGTCCTCGCCTGCGGTGTCTCCGGTCTGCCCCGGGGCGTCCACCGCTACGACACGGGCGAGCGAGGGCTCAAACCGGAACCGCGCGATCTGCCGCCACTGAAAGACCTGGTGCTCCAACTCGAGTTCGCCAAGGCCCCTGCCGTGGTCCTGGTACACGGCGACCTCGCCACCGCGGTGGAACGATACGGCGTGAGCGGTCACAGGCAACTCCTGGCCCGGGGCGCGGCCTTCGCGCACTCCGTGTGGTTGGCGGCTCTGCACGAAGGTGCCGTCGGTTCCGTCTTCGCCGGTGTGCTGAGCGCCGCGGGCCGCACCCATCTCGGCCTTGACGGTGCCGGCCGGGCCCAACTTCTCGGCCTGGCTCTGGGACAGCCGCAGCGGTCCGCGCCGTCCAAGGACGGTGACACGCGATGACCACGATGGCTGACGGCGAAACCACCGGCACGGCGCCGTCTTCCTGGCTCGACACCGAACGCCCCGCCGCGCGACCGGACATCGAGATCACCGAGGGACTCAACGGCGAACCCCTCGCCTACGACCCGGTCAACGGTCACTACACCCGGCTCTCCCGCAGCGGGGCAGCGATCCTCAAGGCGCTCGACGGCAGCATGACCGGACGGGAGTTCGCCTTTCTCGCGGTCCGTGCCGACGGACCTGGCGCCGGCGGCCACGCCGAGCAGACCGTGCTGGACTTCCTGGACGAGCTGAGGGCGGCCGGACTCCTCACCATCCCCTCCGCCAAGGGACGACGAGAAGCGGCCGTCCGGTTCGCCCGGAGCAGCCATATGCCGCGCCGGGCCCTGGTGGGGCCGGGAGTGTCCGTCGTGCTGGATCCCGTGGTCGCTGTTCTGCGCCGCGCACCGCTCGTGTTCGGCGGCCTGTGGACCGCGGCCGCGGTCGGCAGCCTGATCGCCGCAGGCGCGGTGGTCGCCTCACCACAGGCGGCCGACGGCCCGAGCCTGTCCGGTCTGGGCTGGGGATGGGCCCTGATCAGCGGCTTCATGCTCGTGCAGACCGTCCTCCACGAACTGAGCCACGGGGTGGCCTGCCGGTTCAACGGGGTGCGGGTCAGGGAGATCGGCGTCGGGCTGCTCTTCTACGTCGTGCCCGCTGCCTACGTGGACCGCACCGACGCCCACCGGTTGCGCACGCGCGGCCCACGAGTGGTCATCGCGTTCGCCGGCGTGGCTGTGGACGTGCTGTGGCTCGGTGGCTGGTCCGCACTCGCCCTCACCACGGACGGCGGCCCCGCGCACCTCGCGATCGTGATGGTCTGGCTGCAACTCGGCCTGCTGCTGGCGAACCTGAACCCGCTGCTGCCGACAGACGGATACCACGCGTTGGAGGCCGCGTTCGGCGCCGTCAACCTGCGCTCCCGGGCCCTGACCGCGCTGCGCTGCCAGGTCCTGCGCCAGGCGCCGCCGAGCTGGCTCGCGGCCCGCAGTCGCTCCCAACGCGTCCGCTACCAACTGTTCGGGCTCATCTGCCTGGTCTACGGACTGGTCATCGCGGCCTTCTGCGCCCGGTCGCTGGTCCTGCTCGCGGGGTGGCTGACGTGACCGGCACCGCATTCAGGGACGAAGTCGCGGACGCCGTCGGCCACGCACTGGTCGAGGGGCCGGCCCTGGACCGGGTCGCCGGGTTGCCGGCACGGTCCGTCTCGCCCTTGGCCGCCGAGCCGATCGCGCGGCTGCTCGACAGCATGGCCGCGGCCCGCGCGGACCTGGAGTCCCTCGGCCCACCGGTGTCGGAACTCCTGTATGAGGCCGTGCCGATGGTGGGTGCGCCGTCTCGTCGCCGGGCTGTTCTGCGCTGGCGCCGGGCCGCTCACGGGGCCACCCCGATACCGGTGCCCCCCGCGCTGCTCGCCGAGGTGGGCAGCGTCCTCCGCAGGACGGGGAGGGACCCGTCCGAACTGCACCGCTGGGCGGAGCGTGCCGACCTCCTGCGGGCCCACCGGTCGGACCTGCGCCAGACGGCCACGGCCACCCGCGCGGATCAGGAACGCGCTCTGCGCGCGCTCATGTCGGATCCGGTGGTGGCGCGGGGCCTCTCGGTGGTCTCCCCTGTGTTCTTCGCGCGGACGGCCAAGGACCGGGCACTGGACCGGGGCGAGCGGGTGACCGCCTACGGGTACGCCGTGCGCACCGCACTCAAGACCAGCCCGCTCTCATCGCTCACCCACGTGGCCGTCCCGGGCGCCGGTCACGGGGACCGGGTACGGGTCAGCCTCCACCCTCTGGTCGGCCGGATCCTGCTGCACACGGCGGCTGCGCGGCCGGAGGTGCGAGATCGGCTGGTGTGGCGGCCCAACGACTCCCTCAGGGGCGCAGGGGACGACGCCCGTTTGAGCGTACCCCTGCTGTCGGTCAGCGTCGGCTGGGCCTGGTCCCACCAGGAACTGGTCGACGCCCGCCGGCGGCTGGACCTCTCATCCGTGGTCGGTGGCCCGGCCGACACGGCGGCGCTCGGTCAGCTGCCCGTGGAGCGCCTGGAGCGCTACCTGGCGAGCGGGTTGGTCGACGTCGATGATCCCTGCCCGCCGGACGGGATCGTGTCCTGGCTCGCCGGCCTGCTGGCGTCCGCGCCGGATGTCTCCGGTCGGACGGCCTCCGCCCGGCTCACCGAGGTGGCGGGACACCTCGGGCGTATCGCGGACGGCACCCCGGCCCAGCGGTCCGAGGCGCTGCGGGGGCTGCGCTCCGCGCTCACCGCAGCGCTGCGGGAGCTGGGTGCCCCCGACGACTGGCCCCTGAGCGAGGTCACGCTGGTGTACGAGGACTGTGCCGGATCGACAGCCGCCCACCCGCTGGACGGCGCGGCCCGTGCGGCCGTGCTGCGTCACGCCGAATCCGCCTGTGCGTCCCTGCGGATCTCGGACGAGTACCAGGCCGTCACCGACGCCTTCGTCGCCCGCTTCGGTGTCGGCGGCGTGTGCAAGGACGTCTTCGCCTTCTGCCGGGACGTCGCCGGGTCCGGACCCTCGCAGCCCGTGCCGCCGGCGGTGGCGCGGACCGCCGGGGCCGGCCGCTCGAGTTGTCTTCCCTGTCTCTCGGTCCTGTACCAGGACGCCCACGGCAGTGAGGACGGAGCCCTGGTGGTGGTCAACCAGATCTCCTCGGGCAGCGGCGCCCTGGCCGCGCGGTTCCACCGCCTGTTCGACGGGCCCGACCGCACCGGGTTCGCCGACCGGCTTCGGGACTGGATCGCCACCCTGCACCCGCAAGCCGAGTGCCTGGAGTTCGTCCCGGCCCGGGAGGCGAGCCCGCTCCAGGCCGACAGCGGCGGACTGCTGCCAGCGCTGTACTGGCCGGGTACACCGCGTCCGTACGGACCCGGCACCCCGGTGACGGAGTTGGAGCTCGCGCACGACCCGGACCGCCATGCCCTGGAGCTGCGCCGCCCGGGAGCAGGACCCGTCGCCCCGGTCTACCTCGGAACCGTGCCGCGGCATCTGGTGGGCGGTGCCGCCCGAGTGCTGCTGACCCTGGCCGATCCCTGGTGGCTGACTCCGGGGCGTGCCGACGGGGCCCGCACGGACGGTCCGACGAGCCGTGGCGACGGGTTTCTTCCCCGGCGCAGCATCGGGCGTGCAGTGGTGCGCAGAGCCCACTGGCGGTGCGACAGTTCCGAGGTTCCCCGGCAACGTCCGGGCGAGGACTGGCCCGAGTTCCTCGAGCGCATGGACGGATGGCGGCGGGCCCAGGGCATGCCCGCAGAGGTCTATGCACGCTGCGAGACCGACTTCCCGCGGCACGACGCACTCCGCAAACCGTTGTGGGTCGCCTTCGCGTCCCCCGTGGGGCTGGAGGCTCTGCACCGGCTGACCGAACGGCCCGCGGTACCGGTGGTGTTCACCGAGTGCCTGCCTGACCGTGGGGATCCGACCAGCCGGGCCGACGGGCAGGGCCGTGTGGTGGAGCACTGCGTGCACTTCGCCCGCGCCACCACCAGGACCACAGGCAGGTGCTGATATGGGCACACCGGAATGGCTGTACGCACGCCTGCACCACACGGGCCACCAGGACGGGGAGTTCCTGCTGGGCGCCCTCGTCCCCGACTGGGCGGCCGCGGCCGAACGCCTCGGCGCCACACGGTGGTTCTTCATCCGCTACGTCGACGCCAGCGGCCCGCACCTGCGGCTGCGCTTCTACGGCCCGCCCGACGCGATGGACGCGTGCTGGGCGGTGGGGCGAGAACTCTGGCGCCGGACCGACCACCGAGGGGCCGCCCAGGGCGAGGTGCACCGGCTCCACCCGACGGCCGAGGACTTGGTCGCCCGACGCGGTCGCCGGCACCTGTCCCTGGGCGTGTACAGCAGGGAGCATCACTACTACGGTTCACCTGCGGCCACGGAGATCGCCGAAGAGGTCTTCCAGGCGAGCAGTCGAGTGGCCCTCGACGTCGTGGCGTCCACCGGCGGGGACCGTGCGGCACGCGCCCTGTACGCGGTCGAGTTCCTCCGGGCCTGCACCCGCTCCCTCGGCCCGGAACAGCGTGACCGTGTGTGGAGACTGCACTGGCAGCACTGGACGGCCGTCCTGAACGCTGATCCGGCAGCTCTGGACCGGACGGAGGAGCACGCGGCGCACTGGTGCCGCGCGGCACGCACGCGTGCCCCTGACGCGGCGGAACCCCTCGTGCGGCTGGCAGACCGGGTGGTGGACGGCGTCCACCGGGCCCTTTCGCGGGACGCCGAGGCCGTCGCCTCGCGACTCCTCCTGATGCACATGCACATGACGCTCAATCGGCTCGGTTTCCTCCCGCTGGAGGAAGCGGTGCTCGGCCGGGCCGCCCGGGAGGCCGACGGCGCCCCGTCCGTCCGCCCCTGATACGCGCCGCCACGACCGGCCGCCTTCGGGGGGTCGCGCTCCGCCGTCGGCACACTCCGTGCCCGACGCGGACGGACGAGACCCCTCAGGCCCTCAGACCCGGCGCACACCCGGTGCGCCGTACCGGTTCCGGACGACCGGAACCGACGAAGCAAGAAAGGGAAGAAGCAGATGAACGACCTGGACCTGCACCTGGAGCAGGAAGCACCCGAGATCGAGGTCCTGCCGGACACCCGGTCCGCGGCGTCCTGCGCCGGCTCCGTGAGTACCGCCGGCTGCTTCTCCTGCCCGGCAGGGTGCGCCGGCAGCGTGGGATCAGCCAGCAGCCGCGGCTGACCTCCACACGCGCCCGCATACCACACGTCCCCCAGCAGTCGGCCCACACGGGCCGGTCCCGGCCTCCGTGGCCGGGGGTCACCCCATCTGAAAGAGGAGAGCCGTCATGAACGATCTCGATCTGCGCCTGGAGCAGGAACCGGCGGAGCTGGAGGTGCTCCCCGAGGAGTACTCCGCGGGATCCGTATCCTGCGCCGCCACCATAGGCACCGCCTCCTGCCCCGTCGCGACCTACGGCACCGCGAGCACGCTGAGCTCGAAATAGGCAGCCCACCGGGGCGGTGGCCCCGACCCCGGTGGAGCCCCGTTCCCCATCACCGTAGAAAAGGAGAGCCTCGTGTCAGAGATGCACAACCTCGAACTCGTCCTGGAGCAGGAGCCACCGGAGCTGGAGCCGTTGCCTGCCGCCCAGGCACCCGGCAGCACACTCGGCAGCGCCGGCAGCATCAGTTGCGCGTCCTGCCCGGCGGCCTCGTTCAGCAGCACCAGCACCGCCAGCAGTCACTGACGTCCGTCACGCGGCCGGCCCGCCCCGTTCGCTGCATGACACCGCCTACCGGTGGACGACCCTCCACCGGCACTGACTCAGGAGGTACACCATGTCCGACATCACCAACGACGATCGACCGAACGCGCTGTCAGCGCTCGACCTGAGCCTCGCCCAGGAGTTCCCGGAACTGGAGGTGCTGCCCTCCGAGCATGCCCCGGGCAGCACGGTCGGTACCGCCGGCACCGGCAGTACCATGTCCACGCCGGTGGGGTGCTTCGGCAGCGCCGGTACGATGAGCAGCGCATGAGCACGGGCCGGTCCCAGCCCGGCTGCGCTACCCACAGGACAGCGTGACCTGATCGGGACCGGCGCGGGAGGCCGGCTCGCGCCACCGTGCGCAGGCCGGCCTCCCGTTGTTCGCTCGGACGTCCTCGTCTGGCGCGGATCCGTCGGGGCGTCAGCACCCGTTCCGGCATGACCCGGGGCCGGAAGCGGTGGCGGCTTGCGTCCGGCCTGCCTGGGTAGAGCGTCGGGGGCGTCCGGCTACTGGGCCGGGTCCCCTGACGCACTGTCGTCCCGTCCGAGTTCGGCGCCGAAGTCGAATTCGAACGGTCCGCGTTGCTGCATGCCGCGGGCGAGCAACTCGGTCAGCCTCGCGCGGCCGTTCGGCGAGGCCGCGGCCGTGCGCAGCGCCTGACCGGACTCCACGATGTCCTCCAGCGGGAGCGCCGACCGGCGGTTGATGATGTCCTTGGCGGTGGACAGCGCGTTCCGGTCGAAGCGCGCGATCCGCGAGGCGAAGCCGTCGACGAAGGCGTCGAGTTCGGCGTCGGGCAGGGCCCGGTTCACCCAACCGTACCGCTCTGCCGTCGCGGCGTCGAAGTCCTCGGAGCCCAGCACGATCTCCAGAGCGCGTGAGCGTCCGACCAGAGCGGGCAGGATCTCCATCGCGCCGCCACCTGGGACCACGCCCGATCCCACCTCCGGCTGGCCCAGAACCGCCTTCTCGATACTGGCGAAGCGCAGATCGCACGCCAGCGCGAACTCGCTTCCCGCGCCCCGTGCACGGCCGCGCAGGCACGCGATGCTGACGAAGGGGGCCCGTGCCAGGCGTACAACGATGTCCGGCCAGGGCGGCAGGCCGGTGGGTCCGGCGTCGGTGGGCATCTCGGCTGCCCGGACCGCGTCGTAGTGCGCCAGGAAGAACTCGTCATCAGCGCTGTCGAAGACGACAACCTGCACCTCCCGGTCGTTCTCCAGCAGGGTCAGGAGATCCCGCAGGCCGGCCATGACCTCGGGGTCGATCAGGTTCAGAGGCGGGTTGTCGAAGGTGATCCGCCAGTAGGTGGCGGAGTGGCGGTGGACTCGCACCGGGGAAGTGGGCACGGAGGCTCCCGAATCCTGATCCAGGGACAGCGGACCGGCAGTGCTGAGCGCTTCCCGGTCGTGACGTCCAGACATGCTCTGACCCGCACACACTAACGAGCCGCGGCTGAGGCGTGACCGGAGGCTCGGGCGGTGTCTCAGCGTGACGTCCGAAGACGCTGTCTGCGCTTGTCGTACCGGCAGGACCTGGGGCGTGTTGCGAAAGTAGCTCCGTCCGCCCGCAGGGCGGGGCCTGCGGCGTCTGGTGCGTGCGATCGCAAGGCGGAGGATCATCCTCGTACTGGACGTACTTGGATGACTCCGACAACGCAGCGAGCGTGCGTGCCAGACGTCGCGGGTCAGGAGGGACTTTCGCAACACGCCCTAGCCGCTTCGGTTCGGGTTGCTCGTGGATGCCGCCGGGAGACGGTCGTTCTCCAGGGCACCCGCACGGTGGGCGAAGAGGTCCTGGTCATCGACGGGAACGAGTCGTGCGGACGTGTACACGTGCAGGATTGGCGGCGGTACAGGGGCGGTATCCCGCTCCATTCACTTCCGGATGGGTTCGACGTGCCCGGAGGATCGGGACCCGCGCGTGACGCGGTGCGCCCGCCTGCGTCGTCGTAGCCAGTCAACGGTTTCCCCGATCGATGCCACGAACGCGGCGGACGCGACACAACGCGCTGGGGAGGTGGGCTGGCCGATGGCCTGCGCCGTGAGCCACAATCCCGCGGCGAACAGCAGCCACCACGCGACGAGGGATCCGGCGAGCCGCCATCTCCGGTGGAAGAGGCCGGTCATCGTACCGTTGCCCGGACACTCCGGGTGGTGACGGCGGCGACCGTGACGCACGCGGAGACGGCCAGCGTGCCCGCGGTGGCCGTGGCAGCCAGGGTGGCGGTGGGAGAGGTGTCCGTCATGCGGGGGAGCGCGTTGATCGGCGCGCCCGCGTGCAGAGCCGGCAGGGCGAGCCCGAGGGGACACATCGAGGCCGGCCGGGTACGCAACCGGTGAGGCACTCTGCCCGTGAGCACAGCCAGAGCCGCCGGCGGGAGCGTGAGGGTGAAGACGGCGAGGCCTGTCCAGTGCCACATCACAGTCCGTCGGTTCCTCTCTCAGAGTGGCCGGAGTTCGGTTCGCTGTGCGTCGTGGCGAGCATGGCCAGACCGGTGGTGAGCGATACGAGGCCGATCACCAAAAACGGCAGGCCTGGCCCGGGCAGGGCGTACATGGCGGCTCCGATCAGTGTGACCGGGGCTCCTGTGGCGGCCAGGGTGGCGCCGATGCGTTTGGTGGACACGATGCTCCTCTGCGTGACCTTGCCGACGCTGCGTTCGTGGACGGTGCGTGCTGTGGTGGACGAGTGCGGTTACAGGTTTTCGATGCGCTTGCTCCGAAGCGGCGTGCCGCGGACTGCTCCAGTGACGGGCTGCTCGGCCGCGATGGGCCGACGGTCACGTGCCGTCCGCCTGCCAGGGCGCGGAGCGATGAGGTGCCGCAGGCCGGGGACGTGCCCACGCAAGTCCGTCGCCCGGGAAACGCGTCACCTCCCGGCACACCGCCCGCCGCTGTTCCTCCGGACCCTATCGACCTGAAGGGGGCATGCCCAGAGCTGCTTCCGCTGCCTGTGCTCAGAGTTCCCGGGCCGGCCAGTCCAGCAGGCGGGCGCCGATGACCGCTGTCTGCAAGGTGTAGCGGTGCACGGCGTCGCCGGGGTCGGCGCCGGTGAGCTGATGGATGCGTTCGAGCCGGTAGGTCATGGCTCGCACGCTCAGGGAGAGCCTTCGGGCGGCCTCCGCGGCCACACAGCCCGTGTCGAAGTAGGCGATCAGGGTCTCGATCAGCGGCTGAGCTCCTCCGCGGGCGTCTTTCAGGGGGCCGAGGACGCTTCGCACAAGCTCGGCCATCGCCTGCCGGTCACGTGTGAGCACCGGATAGACCAGCAGGTCCGAGGCCTGGAGCACCGGGTCTTCCAGGCCCATGCGGACGGCCAGGTCCAAGGCGTTCAGCGCCTCCTCGTAGGAGTGGACGACACCGCCGGCGCCGGGATGGGCTCGTCCTACGGCGACCCTTCCGCCGTCCGTCGCCGCGTAAGCCTGCTTGGCGAAGAAGCTGAGTACATCGGACTGGTCGCCCGGTGCGATGCAGATCAGTCGGCCGTCTTTGGTGGTGAGCAGGATGCGGCGATTCCCGAAGCGGGCAATGAGCGAGGATTCGATCCGGCGGGTCACGGAAGAGCCGTCGTCGAACGGGCCCGTACCCTGCGCCACGGCGACCGCGTGGGCGTGGGAGAGCAGCAGCCCGAAGCGTTCGGCGCGCTCGGCGAGGCGCCCGAGGTCGCTGCGCCCGTAGAGCAGGTCGTCGATGAACTCCCGGCGCGCCGCCTCTTCCTGGCGCACGGCAAGGCGTTGAGCCCGGTCATGCCCCTCGGCGAAGGCGTCCACGGCCTGCTCGACCACGGCGAGGACGCGGACGGCGGCGTCCTGCGGTAGGTCCGGTTGAACCTGCTGCGCGGCGATGAGGTGAGCGCGGACCAGCGCGCGCAACCCGAAACCGGCCTCTGCGGCTCGCTCCCCCCGGCCGCGAAGCGACTGCAACTCCTCGCGTGTCAGTCGGCGGCCTGTGGAACAGGCCGCTGTGAGGGCCTGGGAGTACCCCGCCAGAAACTCGTCCGGGACATCCGGCTCGGCCATCGATTCTCCCGGTTCTGGGTGTGCTGATGCCGGTCTCCCGGACGTGAGGGTGAGGAGCAGGCTTCTGCCCGGTGACCGGCATCAAGAGTACGTACTGACTGCCGGTGGGCGGCAACGCGGGCGAGCATTCAGGAGAGCAGGACTCCTGGGCACCGAAAGAGGCGATCCAGCGAGTACGGACGGGCGTCTGTCGCCGGGGCGTTGCAGCCCTTCGTCACCTGATCGGTCAAGCCGTCGTGGCGGAGCGATGCGCCCAGGTGCCGAGAGCCAAGGGCCACCGGAGCGGCCCGCGGCGTCTCCTGTGGACCTGGTTGAGGATCGCCACACCCGTGAACACAGCCCTCGGGACCCGCTACTTCGGGTCGCAAGCTCAGTGCTCCTGTGGCAGGGCTTCCACCCAACCCAAGGGGTGCAGGGTGCTGTCCGCCGCTGTCACGGTCGGCTCGCCGCCGGCCTCGTTGAACGCTGTCAGGGCGTCGATCAGGGTGGTCCGTTGCGCTGGGGCGATGCGTTTCACGATCGTCTCGATCTCGCGTCGGCGCCGGGAGGTGACGTCGTCGACGAGAGCTCGGCCGTCGTCCGTGAGCCGCAGTACCGTTTCGCGCCGGTTGACGGGGTTGGCCTCGCGTGCCGCGAGCCCCGCCGCAATCAGCCGGTCGATCATGCGCATGGCCGTGGACGGATTGACACCGAGCCTGTCGGCGAGAACCACGAGCTTCGCCGGGCCCCCTGTGGACAGCACCACCAGCAAGCGGAACTGGGGCAGTGTCACCCGCTCCTCGACGGCTGCCAGTGATCGCGCTGAGACCGCGACCAGCAGCCGGGAAGCGGTCAGCACCGCGCGCGTCACCGCATCGACGTCATCCACACGCTGCGAGGACTGCCTTCTGTCGGTCATACCTC
Organism: Streptomyces sp. SCSIO 30461; assembly: GCF_037023745.1. Taxonomy (NCBI): domain Bacteria; kingdom Bacillati; phylum Actinomycetota; class Actinomycetes; order Kitasatosporales; family Streptomycetaceae; genus Streptomyces; species Streptomyces sp. SCSIO 30461. Next base: position 6,350,142 of record NZ_CP146101.1, on the reverse strand, counting down.
CTTTCTACCGTGCACACCGGGGCGTGCTGCTCCCCGCCTTGAGAGTGCCGTGATGTCCGTCCATCCGCACTCCCGGTGGCGCAGGAGCAGTGGAGCCGAGGCGTCGGCCTTTCGCAGCAGTCGGCGATTCCGCCCTCGACGAGTGGGCCGGTAGATCCGGTTGGCCAATCCGACTGCTGCTGAACGGACCGGCAGTGGAGCACGTACTGATGGCTGCGTGCCGTGCCAGCCGCACCACAGCTCCCGACGACACCCCATGCCGAACCGGGAGGCAACATGCGTCAGAACCGACGCGCCGTTCAGTCCAAGTCCTCGATCGCCGTCATCGCCGTAGTCTGCGCCGTCGTCGCGACGGTGCTGATCGTTGTGCGCGGCGGTGACGAAAAAGCCTCCGCGGTACAAAGCGCATACGGTCAACCCTCAGGTGCGGGCTACGGGCACTCCGGCTCCGGGCATTCCTCCGACTCCGGGAGCACGGAAGCGGACGACTCACAGCCCGCGCAGGGCGGGGGGCAGCCGGTCACCGAGGTGGACAAGACGTTTCTGGTCAAGGTGCGTCAGGCGGGGCTGTGGGAGATTCCGGCTGGTCGGCTTGCCCAGGCCAATGCCTCCAGTGAGGCCGTGAAGCGTGCGGGCCTGCATCTGCTGGACGGTCACAGCAAGCTGGACCAGCTCGTTCGCGAGGACGCGAGGATCCTGGGGGTCCCGTTGCCGGACCAGGCCACGGAGGAACAGCAGGGCTGGGTCAGGCAGATGGAGGAGGCGAAGGGTGCCGAGTTCGACCGGCTGTTCGCCAACCTGCTGCGGGCCTCGCACGGGAAGATCTTCGCCACCATCGCCGAGGTCAGGGCCGCCACGCAGAACGACCTCATCCGCCGCCACGCCCGGCAGGCCAACCAGACCGTGCTGGACCACCTGGAAGTCCTCGAGGACACCGGCCTGGTCGACGGCGCGACCCTTGCCGAGGTCGAAAAGGCAGTAGCGCCTCAGTAGCCACGCTTCAACCCGGTGCGGCGCGTCACGGGACCAGGTTTCTTGCACTATGCAAGGCTCTCTGCGAGGAAGCCGGGGGATCGGCAGTCTTCGTCGGCGAGCTCAGGGAGAGCGCACCGAGCCGTCTGGCGGGCGGCTGTCGAACCGGACTCCCTCACCCAGGCCGACTCCGGGCGCGTCCGGGATCTTCGCACCCTCTCACCGGTGGCGGGTCCCGGGTTCGGAGTCGGCCGTTCAGCGGTGCCAGGCTGCAGTGCGGGCCCTTTTGCGTGCCGAGAGAGCGCGCTGGAACTGTCGTTTGCCTTGTGCAATGATTGCATTGAGGAGGGCTCGCAGGTGATACGCGCTGCCCCCTGGGAGCTGAGGCGCTGGCACGGTGACACAGCCGAGGGGCAGTGCGGCAAGCTGGCGAAGCCCTCCTCGCCAGCGTGCGTGAGGGGCTTCGGCTGAACCGGTCTGCGGAGTTCCGGGCTCGCCACTCCGCCGCAGCTGCTCGTCCGGGCCGTGCGTGCCGTCGAGGGTGTCGTGGACGTTCGAGTCGATTTGAGGGAATCGATGCAATCGGAACGGATGCGTCTGTCCGGCGCCGGATGATCCAGGGCAGCTTTCGGTCGGTACGGCGCATATCCTGGATTCTCGATTGATGTGCCGCAGGCAGTGGCAACCTCTACCGAAGGCACCGACACGTCAGTAGGTCACCATGTCCGAGACGCCTGTCTTCTCCGCCGAAGCGCCCATCAGAGTCTTCTTGCTCGACGATCATGAAGTCGTTCGTCGTGGATTGCACGATCTGCTCGACTCGGAACCAGACATCGAAGTGGTAGGCGAGGCCGGCAGTGCCGAACAGGCCTTGGCGCGCGGGCCGGCTCTGAGGCCTCATGTCGCTGTGCTGGACGTTCGACTTCCCGACGGTGACGGCATCACGGTGTGTCGGGAGTTCCGGTCTCGTATGCCGGATGTGGCTTGCCTGATGTTGACGTCATTCGACGACGAGGACGCCTTGCTCGACGCGATCATGGCCGGCGCCGCCGGGTACGTGCTGAAGCAGATCCGGGGTTCGGATCTCGTCTCTGCCGTGAGGACGGTCGCCACAGGGCAGTCGATGCTTGATCCCGCCACCACCGCACGTCTGATGCGGTCGCTGCGTGATCCCGACGACGCCGAACACAGTGAGGACGAACGCCTCTCGTCTTTGTCCGAGCGCGAACACGCCGTGCTGGGGTTGATCGGGGAAGGCTTGACGAACCGCCAGATCGGCAAGAGGCTCTACCTGTCGGAGAAGACCGTCAAGAACCACATTTCACGGCTGCTGGCGAAACTGGGTGTGGAACGCCGTGTGCAAGCAGCGGTCATTGTGGCCCAGGCACATGAGCATCAGCAGCGCTCCGGTTGATCAACCTCAGAGATCATTGATCTGCGCGTAGAGGGACACACCAGTGAAGTCGGGTCCCACCGTTCTTGCCGGGCCCAACGGCCAGCGAGCCGCCAAGGGCCTCGGCTCGTTCGGCCAGGTTGCGCAACCCGCTCCTGCGTCCGTCCGTGCCGGTGCCGACTCCATTGTCGACAACGGTCACGCTGAGCGAGTCGGCCTGCGAGACGATACTGACCTCCGCCCGGCTCGCGTGTGCGTGCCGGGCGACGTTGGTGAGGGACTCACTCAGTACGGCGATCACAGCGTCCGCGATGCTGTCCGGCGTATCCGTGTCGACGAGCCCTTCCACTCGCAGGGCTGGTGTGAAGCCGAGCGCTGAGGAAGCTTCTTCCACGGTGCGTGCCGAGCGGACACGGAGACCTCCTGGCCGCTCAGGTGCCTCGTGCTGCCGGAGGCCGAATATCGTCGACCGGATGATTTTGATGGTCGCATCGAGGTCGTCGATTGCGCGCGTCAGTCGCTCCGACGCCTCCGGATGATCGATGAAGCGCAATGTGCTCTGCAGGGTGATCCCGGTGGCAAACAGACGTTGGATTGCGAGATCGTGCAGGTCCCGGGCTATTCGCTCATGATCGGACAGGAGATTGATCTGTTCCACGTCCCGCCTGCGATCGGCCAGCTCGAGGGCAAGGGCCGCCTGCCCGGCGAAGCTGGACAACGGGGAGGTCTCCACCTCCACAAACGGAGGCTGACCGGCTCCCCGCCCCAGCACCAGGACACCTCGGACGCTCTCTTTCGTTCCCAAAGGCACCGCGACGGCAGGGCCGAAACCCTTCCACCGATCTCGCTCGAATGTCACCCGAGGGTCCTCTGCCACGTCGCTCGTCGTGATCAAGGCATCTGCCGCGAGGGCCTCGGCGGCCAGAGTTCCGTCTCCTGGAAGTATCCGGTCACGGTGTTCCCCGGCCCGGTCCCCTGCGGCGAGAACTTCCCGCAGCCCGCCAGCGGACTCCTTGAGGTAGACGAGGCCCATGTCCGCGGTGGTGATCCGAACGGCACGCTCAAGCATGAGTGAGAGCACTTGAATGTCGGAGGACCCGGACAGCAGGGAGCTGGTGCACTCCGAACTCGCCTCCTGCCACAGCTCCCGCAAGCGGACCTCCTCGAAGAGCCTGGCGTTCTCGATCGCGATCCCCGCAGCCACGGCGAGGGCGGAGAGGACCGCTTCGTCCTCGGAGCCGAACTCGGTGCCATCACGCTTCTCGGTGAGGTAGATGTTCCCGAACACCTCATCACGGACCCGGATCGGAACGCCCAGAAACGAGCGCATGGGCGGATGGTGAGCAGGGAATCCGGATGAAGCGGGGTGTTGGGAAAGATTGCTGAGCCGCAGTGGCCGGGGGTGCCGGATGACCTCGCCCAGCAACCCGTGCCCGGCGGGTAGGGCGCCGATCTGCCCCCGGCGCTCGTCGCTGACGCCCACCGTCAGAAACTGGACGAGCTTCTGGCCGTCACCTATGACACCGAGGGCCCCGTACTGCGCGTCCACCAACGACACAGCGGTCTCGACGATCCGGCGCAGCACCTGCGACAGGTCCAGCTCCCGTCCCACGGACAGCACGGCCTCAAGCAGGCCGTGCAGACGATCCCTGGTTCCGTGCACTTCGTCTATGCGGCTACGCAGCTCATCGAGCAGTTCGTCCAGCCGCATCCGCGGAGCGCGGCTCACGGGCTGATACTCGCCGGCCATGGGTCCTCCGCCTGCGTCCACCGCCACTACTCATTCACGTTAGCGCTTGACCGAGGTAACGGCTTGCTCACGGCCGGACCACGTGCTGGAACGGGATCGCGGAGATTCTTCGGCGGGCGGGCTACGGCCTTCCGCCCGCCGACCCGCACAGGCCCCGGCAATCCGATCCGCCGTCCCTCAACGGTCCGTGAACAGCCGCTTCACTCGTGGCCGGCCGGTCATTCGCGCGGCCATGAAGCCGACCAGCCCGACCACCATCGCTGCTGCGCACTCCATCCAGCCAAGTGGCTCCGTCTCCAGGATCGAGCGGAGGAAGGGCGTGTACAAAGCCGCGAGTCCCAGTGCGGCTGATGCGACAACCGACAGAGGCAGGAAGGGGTTGTCGCTGGTGAACAGGCGCCCGCGAAGGCCCAGTACGACCCCCAGTTGGGCGGTGAGGAGAGACAGGAAGAGCACGCTCTGCCACGGAGCGGCCATCGATTTCGCTGCGAGCCCGGCGATCAGGCAGGCAGCGGTGACCACCGTGCCGAGGAAGAGCACACGCTGCCAGAGGCCGTGCCCGAGCACATGTTGGCTGGGGGGACGTGGGGGCCTTCGCATGGCCTCAGGCGATACGGGTTCCGCCCCGACGGCAACCCCGGTGAGACCGTGGGTCAGGAGGTTGATCCAGAGGATCTGCCCTGCGCGCAGCGGCAGGGGCAGGCCGAACATGGGACCGATGAGCATGACCATGATCTCCGCTGTGCCACCGGCCAGGGCATAGACAAGGAACCGCCGGATGTTGTCGTACACCCGGCGTCCCTCCTCGACCGCGGCCACCACGGTAGCCAGCTCGTCGTCGGTGAGTACCAGGTCGGCCGCCTGCCGGGCGACCTCCGTGCCGCGGCGCCCCATGGCGACGCCGATGTCCGCCGCCCGCAGCGCGGGGCCGTCGTTGACGCCGTCACCGGTCATCGCGGTCACATGGCCGCGCTCGTGCCATGCCTCGACGATGTCCAGCTTCTGTTGCGGGTCCGTGCGGGCGAAGACCGTCACGGCCGTTGGATCGAGGATCCTTCCCGTGATCAGGTCCAGCCCCGTGGCGACGGCGCCATCGCCGGACGCCGAGTCCAGAAGCCCGACGCGCACGGCGACGGAGCGAGCGGTCGCCGGGTGGTCCCCGGTGACCAGCACCGGTGTGATGCCTGCTGCTCGGCAGGCGGCCAGAGTGGTGGTGGCCGCGGGTTTCGGGGGATCGCTCATCGCGGCCAGGCCGAGGAGTTTCAGGCCGTGCTCGGCGGTCGACGCCGAGGTCGGCGTCTCGGCCAGGGTGCCGGATGCCACTGCGATGACGCGGTAACCGCGGGAGGCCAGCAGCGCCGCCTCGTGCCGCGCGCGCTCGAGAAGTGCTGCTGATTCTTCGACCACGTCGGGGGTGAGTACGGCTTCCGGTGCCCCTTTCAGGCAGATCAGCAGGTGTCCGGGTGGTGTGGTGTGCACCGTGGTCATCCGCTTTCGGAGGCTGTCGAAGGGCTCTTCGCCGGTCCTGGGGTATCTGTCCCTGAGGAGGTGTCGGTCGTCGCAGCCCGCCTTGGCTGCCGCTGTGAGCAGTGCCGCATCGGTGGGATCGCCCAAAGCCGTCCACCGGCTGCCCGCGTCGTCGGACGTGTCGACCGGCGGCCGGAGCTCGGCGTCGTTGCACAGTGCCGCGGCGGTCAGCAGTTCCCGTACAGAGCCGAGCTGCCCGGCTGTCGCCGCTCGGCCGTCGACGAGGACGTCGCCCTGCGGTGCGTAGCCGAGCCCGGTGAATTCGACGGAGCCGTGTGGCGTCCAGACGCGCTCGACCATCATGCTGCCCTCGGTCAGCGTGCCGGTCTTGTCGGTGGCAAGAACGGTCACGGACCCCAGTGTCTCCACCGCCGGTAGCCTGCGCACCACTGCATGACGGGCTGCCATTCGTCGCGCACCGAGGGCCAGGGCCAGGGTGACGACCGCGGGCAGCGACTCCGGGACGGCTGCGACGGCAAGACTGATCGCCGTCACCGCCATGGTCGTGGGTGCCAGACCCCGGATCAGACCGAGCCCGAACACCAGCAGGCACAGCGCCAGAGTGACCAGGGCAAGGATCCGGCCCAGGGCCGCAAGCCGCCGCTGCAAGGGCGTCGGTTCCGCTCGCCTCTCCAAGAGCGCAGCGATGCGGCCAAGCGCACTGGCCGAGCCCGTGGCTGTCACCTCGGCAACGGCCCTGCCTCGGAGCGCGACCGTACCGGCGCTCAGCGTAGTCGCCTCGGAGCCGCTTGCCCGTACGTCCTTCTCGACCGGTACGGATTCTCCGGTGAGCATGGACTCGTCGACGAGCAGTGCTGAGCTCTCCAAGAGCCGGGCGTCGGCGGCCACGATGTCACCCTCACTCAGAAGCAGCACGTCTCCCGGAACGACGTCCGCCGCCGGCACCGCACACCCGGCGCCGTCTCGCAGGACACGCGCGGTCGGCGCTGACAGGGCCGAGAGCGCGGCCACCGCATGGTCGGCCCTGACCTCCTGCACGACACCGACGGTGGTGTTCACCACGATGACGAGGGCGATGACCACCGCATCCGGGTGATCTCCGATCGCGATGGTGAGGACGACCGCGCCGAGCAGCACCGTGATCAGGGGATCACGGAGCTGTGCCAGGACACGAGCATGAAGTGGCACGCTGCGGCGTGCCTCCACCTCGTTGCTGCCGTACAGGTCCAGCCGGCGCGTTGCTTCCTCCCACGCCAAGCCCGTCGGCGGCCTTCCTGTGACCGATGCGGCTCGGGCTTCGTGGTGCGTCACACAGTCGCTCCGTCCCGCGTCGTCATGGAGCCCTCTCCCTGCGGGTACGCCCGGATGGTCACGTCTGTCCGAGCCCGGTGCGCAGGGCGTTCAGGCGCCGTCGGTATTCCTCTTCGTTGATCTCCCCGCGGGCCAGTCGGTCGTCGAGAATCTCCTCTGGTGTGGAGCGGGGGGTACAGCCGTGACTTCGGGGCCGAGTCAGGTCCCGGACGAGCAGGAACACCACGCCGATGACGAGCACCCAGAAAAGAATCATGCTCACGGACATGGCGAACAGGCCCCATCCCCCATGTCGTTGTCGTACCAGAACATCATCGCCGCTCACCTGCTTCGACGGCTGGGGCTGGACGTGCGGTCCGCGGCCCGGGATACGTTTGTCGTTCGTATCGTGGCTGTCTCGGTACGAGCCGGGCTGGGGCCGGATGGTGCCCGTCGCTGGGACGTTCGGGCACTGTCCGTGGTGTGTGCGACCGGGGCGTCACCAGGCGGATGAGCGGCCACTTCACCGAGTGAGCCGGCAGGTGCGCGACGCCCAGGGCCGTTCGGCCCCGGCGGGGGACCCTCGGCCCCTGCATCCGAAGGCTGCTGGGCAGGGAGGCTGGAAGCCTGTCCGACGCGGAGGGCCAAGGAGGTCACGGCGATGACTCGACCGGTGGTCGTAGGGCTGGACGGTTTCCCCGAGAGCCGCGCCGCCGCAGAATGGGGGGCTGCGGAAGCACTTCTGCGAGGTGCGCCCCTGAGCCTGGTGCACGTCGAGGAGTGGCTCATCCCCGCCATCGTGGAACTGCCCACGAGCGACCGGGAAGGTCATCGCGAGTGGGCCGATGACCTCCTGGAAGAGGCGGTCGACGACCTCCGGCAACGGCACCCTCTACTGAACGTCACCTCTCGACGGCTGACCGGGCGAACAGCCGCCGCTCTCGGCATCGAGGCGGCCGGTGCACAACTGCTGGTGCTCGGGTCACGTGGGCTCGGCACGGTCACGGGCTTCCTGCTCGGCTCGACCACGATGGCCACGATCGGAGTGACCGACACTCCGGTTGTGCTTGTCCGGGCCTCGACGCTCACCGAAGCGGATCCTGAACGGTCGGCGCACGAGCGGGGCGTGATCGTGGGAGTGGACATCCACGAGACGGGCGCATCCGTGCTCGAGTTCGCCTTCGACGAGGCAGCGCGGCGCGGGTGCGGCCTGCGGGCCGTACACGGATGGACCCTGCCCTTCGCCTTCGGATACGCACCCATGCTGGATCCGGGCGTCATCCGGGAGGTGGCGGGCACGGTGGGTCGAAGACTCGGCGACGTGATGCAGCCGTGGCGGCAGAGGTACCCCACGGTGAAAGTCGAGGAGAGGGCGCTGGTGGGCGCTCCAGCCGAGCAGGTGTTGTGCGAGGCCGAAGACGCGGACCTGGTCGTGGTCGGCCGCCGGATCCGACGGCCCCCGGTAGGCGGACACCTGGGCCACGTGGCCCATGCCGTCATCCACCATGCCACCGTGCCGGTGGCCGTCATCGCTCACGATTGACGTGGAGCGCGGACAGGAGGACGTCGTGACCGCTGTATCCCTTGATGCGAACGCGATTGCCGCGCTCGTCGAGGAAGCCGGGCTGGCTCCGTCCATGCACAACGCCCAGCCGTGGGCCTTCCGCTACCGCAACGACCTTGGCACGATGCTGCTTCGCGGCGATTCGTCACGGGTGATGGAGAAAGCCGACCCGCGGAACCGTGCCCTGCACCTGGGTTGCGGTGCCGCTCTGTTCAACCTGCGGGTGGCCGCAGCCCGTATCGGCAGGGAACCGCAGACCACGCTCCTGCCCGCCCCCGACGACCCCTGGCTTCTCGCCGAGGTACGCCTCGACCAACCCGTACGGCGCGACGACGACCTCGCCGTCCTGCATCCCGCTATTCGCCGCCGCCACACCAGCCGTTTCCCCTTCACCGACGAGCGAGTCCCCGATGCCGTGCTCGACGGGCTGCGAGCCGCCGCCCGGCTGGAGGGAGCACGGCTTCACATTCCCGAGGCCTGGCATCTGCAGGAGCTACTGAGCCTGGTACACGATGCGGAGAGCCGTGAGGCTCTGGACGCTGAAGTGCGCGAGGAGTTGGCCCACTGGACTTTCACAGGCTCCGAGGACGCCATGGCACCGAAGCAGGGCATTCCCGCGCGAGCATTCGGCCCACGGCAGTATGACGTCACCGCTCCGGTGCGGGACTTCGCCCTCGGACGGGCGGTTCCCGGCCGTGACACCGCAGCCTTTGAGAAGCACCCCTGTCTCGCCCTGCTGGGTACCGCGGGAGATGAACCAGAGGACTGGCTCCTCGCCGGTCAGGCCATGGAGCGCGTCCTCCTGCAGGCCACCCTGGACGGGCTGGCCTGCTCACTGACGTCCCAGGCGCTCGAATGGCCGGAACTGCGCTGGGCCGTGCGCGACCCGATCTCGACGATGGGACACGTCCAGATGGTGATCCGACTCGGCTACGGTCCGGCGGGCCCCCCGACGCCTCGTCGGCCGGTCAGTGATGTGCTCGAGATCGCATGAGTGTCCCGGCGCGCCTTCGCGGCCTTCGCGGCGCGCCAGGTGGGCTCTGCCTGTTTTCTGGGTCGCGCGCCGGGACCGAAGGAAGGGCACGTCGGGGGCGCGGTCGTGAGCACCGTCGGAGCTTGTGGGCGGCCGTCCGGGATTCCCCACGCACGACCCGTTGGAATGTGACTCACGGTGACTTGGAGTGTTGCAGTCAGGCGTTGGGCAGGTGGAGGCCGAGCGTGATGTGCGGGGCGAGTGCGCGCAGGAAGTCCGGGGCGTCGAAGATCTCGCCGGCGGAGGCGACGCCGATGGTCCTGGTGCGGCCCGTCAGGACGCGTTCGAGTGCCTCGACGACGAGCGGTGCGGTGACGGCGTAGATGTCCTGACCGCCGGCCGTGGCCCGGCGCTCGGTACCGCCGGAGCGGACGACGGCGTCGACGAGGAACGTCTGGTCCGAGCGGCCGCCGGCGTCGACGGCGGTCGGGGCCGGTGTGTGGGCGGCGGCGACGTCGCGGACCGCCTCGGCGGTCATATAGGTGGTCACGTCGGGGATGGGCAGGTGCTGGGGGACGGTGACGACGTCCGCCATCGTGAACTCCCCGATCACCGCCCGGACTCCCATCGGTTCCGGGAAGGTCCACTTGAGGGTGGGCGCGGCGTCGGTGCGCTGTTCCCACTGCCCGCCGCGGTAGCGCAGGCGCACGTCGCCACGGCGCTCGCGGGAGACGGCCCCGGACAGGCGGGTGCCTGCGGTGGGGTGCCAGCTGCTGAGCGCGTAGGCGATGTGGGCCTCGTCGGCCGTTGTCCAGTCGCCCATCGCCGCGGTGGCCAGCAGGTCGCCGAGACCGCCGAAGAAGGCCATGGCCGGGACGATCACCGCGCCCGCTTCCCGAGCCCGTTCCCGGTAGTGGGCGAAGGTGTCGAGGTTGGCCTCCAACTCGGCGGCCACGTCCAGGTACGGGATCTTCGCGCGGAGCGCGGCCTCGATCACCGGGCCGGTGGTCGTCGCGAAGGGGCCCGCACAGTTGATGACCGCCACCGTGCCCGCCAGGGCCCCATCCAGCGAGGCCCCATCCTCGACCGATGCCACACGGGCCTCCAGGCCGTGCTCGTCGGCCAGTTCCTTGAGCGCCTGTGCGTTGCGTCCGGAGGGCACCGGGACGAACCCCCGTGCCGCCAGCTCCGCGAGCACGAACCGCCCGGTGTGACCGTACGCGCCGAACACCGCCACCAGCTGACCTGACCTCATAAGACTGCTCCTGTACCTGCGAACGTCCGCTGCGCTGTTGATCCGCCGCGGCCTGACACGCGCATCCTGTCCCCTCGACGGCACCCCGCACGAGTGTCGGAAACGACATGGTGCGTACAGTTTCGGACATGCCTGCTGTTGCGCTGGCCGTCACCGACGGCATGCTCCACTACGAACTCGCCGTGGCCATCGAGATCTTCGGGTCCGACCTGACCCACATCGTCAACCCCTGGTACGACTTCTCCCTGTGCGGGACCGGCCCGGTGCACGTCGACCGCTTCCGCCTGGAGCCCGACCACGGCCTCGACCATCTCGCCCAGGCCGACACGGTGATCGTCCCTGGCTGGGCCGACACCGACCGCGAACCACCCGCCGACCTCGTCGACGCGCTGCGCGTCGCCCACGCGGCCGGGGCCCGTGTGGCCTCGCTGTGCACGGGCGCCTTCGTCCTGGGCAAGGCGGGTCTGCTCGACGGCAGACGTGCGACCACCCACTGGGCGCACACCCGGGAACTGGCCCGGCGCCACCCGGCGGCCACCGTCGACCCGGACGTCCTCTACGTCGACAACGGCGATGTCCTCACCTCCGCGGGCAAGGCCGCCGCCATGGACCTGTGCCTGCACCTGGTCCGCCTCGACCACGGCGCAACCAACGCCAACAAGATCGCCCGGCGTCTGGTCATCCCACCCCACCGCGACGGCGGCCAGGCCCAGTTCATCGCCACCCCCTTGCCCGAGCCCGGCAACCATCCCCTGCGCGACCTGTTCCCCTGGGTCCTGGAACACCTCGACCGGCCCCTCACCGTGGAAGACCTGGCCCGCCAGGCCCGCATGAGCTCACGCCACCTCGCCCGCCACTTCAAACACCTCACCGGCACCACACCACTGCACTGGCTCCACACCCAACGCATCCGCCACGCCCAGGAACTCCTGGAAACCACCAACGCCACCGTCGACACCATCGCCACGGCCACCGGCATGGGCACCGCCACCACCCTGCGCCGCCACTTCCACCGCAGCGTCGGAGTACCGCCCGACACCTACCGCCGCGCCTTCCGCCCCTGACCACGGTCCTGCCGACCGGCGACGTCACCATCAGAGCCCCGGGAAAGCCGACGGACCGGTCCCATCGGAACCAGCGTCGTCTCTCCCGAAGCCGGCGACGCTGTGTCGTCTCTCAGCAGCGCGCGTCAAGGGCGGTCGGCCAGTTCGGCACTGATGTGGTGTGCCCAGCCTTGAATCTGCTCAGGGCTGTGGAAGTCTCCCGCCGCGGCGTGGCGCACCAGGTATCTGGCGATCCATCCTGGTGTCGAGGCGGTGATGCTGTCGCCGAACGTGATGTGTTCACGGGCCTGCAGCCGCTCCATGTGTCTGGCAAGGCCTCGAACGGGCGGGAGATCGTGCTGTTCTGCCGAGCCGTCCACAGGCCCGCTGCTGAACATCCAGATCGGCCGGTCGCTGAGGCCCTCCGCGTGGAGTCGTACGAAGCGCGACGCGTCCCGGTGCCACCGGCCCGCGTAGACCGAGCCACCGACCACGACGGCTTCGTAGCCGCTGACGTCCCTCACATCCCTGGCCGGGAGCACAGCCGTTTCGTATCCGTCCTCACGCAGTGCGGAACCGATCTCGTCGGCGATGCCTGCTGTGCCACCTTGCTTGCTGCCGTAGGCGACGAGTATGCGCTTGGTGGTCATGCCGACTCCTTGCTCGCCCTGGCAGACCACGGATCGCGGAAAGCCCTGACGATCACCTCGAGGACGGCGGTGCGTCTGCTGCGGGTGGGGAGATCTCGCATGCTGCCAGATCCACGGTCACACTCATGCCGACTCCCCGTCGCGAGTCCTTCGGCACCATGGGAAGACCCGAAGGGCTCATGAGTTCGGAACCCGCCTGCACCTCACGGTGAACGTTCTCTGATGGCTCTCCGGTGCCCGACCCTGTCTTCGGCCCGGCCGACTGGGGAGTCGTCGAACAGATAGGTCACTCTGTCGACGACCTCGATGACTCCGTCGACCTGCTGGGCCAGCTTGACGGCCACCAGGATCTCACTGAGCCGCTCCAGTTGACCTTCCAGGGTGACGACTCCGTCCGCTACCTTCACTATGAGCTTGCCAGGAGGCAACCACAGTGTGCGTTCGAAGAGATCGTCGACGATCTCCCTGCGGATCTCCGCGTCGGGTCGCAGGAAGACCTGCAGCAGGTCACGCCTGGTCACTATTCCGACAAGGTGTCCCTGCCCGTCGACGACAGGCAGGCGCTCCACTCGATGCTCTGCCATGACTCGTGCCGCCCCGGCGACGGTCTCGTCGGTGTCGACCGTGATCGCCGGTCTGGTCATCAACCGGGTGGCGTCCAGCGTCGCAGTGGATCGATCGTCAGGCGTTGCGCCGGGACCTGCTTCCCTGTTCGGTGCGTCGCCCGACTGGCGGAAGACCAGGTCGCTCTCGGAGATCACGCCGAGTACCCTCCGCTCGGAATCGACGACGGGGACCCCGCTGATGCGGTGCTCGGCAAGAAGCCCGGCTATCGCCTTGAACGGCATCTCTCCCGTCACCGAGATCACGTCCTGCACCATGAGGTTGCCGATCTTGCTGTGCCTCATCATGGGCTCCTTCCGCCCGGGACGGCCCTGGCACCGGATCGTGCGGACGAATTCAAACTCGAACACGGAGTCTCACCGCGCAAGGTGCCGATGGGAACGTCCCACAGGGCCATCGGGCCCTTTCACGCAGCGCAGCCCTTCCTGTACGAGGTGCTGCTGGTTGTGGCGCGACTCGCGCCGCCTCATTGCGGGGCCTCGGTCGTCGGGTCGTGCCGTTCGACGTCCAGGTCGAGAAAATGGGCCGAGCAGGAGATACAGGGGTCGTGGTTCCGGATGACCCGTTCGCACAGCCGGGCGAGCTCGGACTCGTCCGTGACCCCGCGGGCCAGCTCGGTCTGAACGGCTCGGCGCAGGTCCTCCTCGATCGCGCCCTGGTTCTGGGCGGTCGGCGGGACCAGGCACGCTTCGGCGATGCGACCCTCGCCGTCGAGCGCGTAGCGGTGGTAGAGCAGCCCACGTGGAGCCTCGGTCGCCCCGTGCCCGACCGCCGCACGGGGTCGCACGTCCACATGAGCTCGCGGCGGGGGCTCGTACGCCTCGATGATCCGGAGGGCTTCCTCCACCGCGTAGAGGACCTCGACGGCTCGCACGAGGATGCTCCGGTACGGGTTCGTGGGGCTCCTGTCCGGGGTGGTTCCGGTGGTGCGGGGGAGTAGCGGAGGATCGTCCAGACCTGCCTCCCGCGCCGCTTGGAGGGCCAGAGGGGACAGCAAGTGGCCGCTGATGGCGTAGCGGGCCAGGGAACCGGTGAGGTGCCGGCGGCCGTCGAGTCTGGAGTGGAGTGCAGTGGAGTGCGGGACCTGCTCCTCGACGACGTGGTCCGGGAAGGCGTGGACGGGGAAACTGTGTGACGTCCTCTCCCCGCCGGCCCTGAGCACGGTGGGCACGCCGGACTCGATGGCGTATGTACCGGCCTCGGCGAGAGCGAACAGATCGACGTCGCATCCGGCCTCGGGGATGTCGAACCCCGAGACCCAGCGGACGGTGTCCCAGGCGTCCTCCAGAGCGCCGCGCAGGCGGGTTGCCAGCGGTCGGAGTTCGGAAGGCGCGGGAGCGCGATGAAAACCGCCGAGGCGGACGTTGACGGGGTGGATCGCGCGTCCACCGAGCAGTTCGATCACGGCGTTGCCCGCCTGCTTGAGCCGCAGTCCGCGCTGCACATGGGTGGCATGCGTACCGGACATGCCGAACACATCGTCGTAGCCGAGGAAATCGGGAGCGTGCAGCAAATGGATGTGCAGGGTCTGGCTCTCGATCCACTCACCGCAGTACAGCAGTCTGCGCAGAGCCGCTAGCTGGCCGTCCACCACGACTCCGCACGCGTTCTCGACAGCCCGGCAAGCACTGAGCTGGTAGGCGACCGGGCAGATACCGCAGATCCGCGACGTGATATCGGGAGGCTCGGTGTGCGCACGGCCCCGGAGGAAGGCTTCGAAGAACCGTGGAGGTTCGTAGATCTTCAGCTGGGCTCGGATCACGGAGGTGCCCCTGGTCACGAGATGCAGTGCGGCCTCGCCCTCGACGCGGGCGAGTGCCGGGATGTGCACCACACGTGACTCCGCAGCGGACTCGCTCATGACAGGTCGTCCTCCTCCGTGGCATCCTCCACTGCGGAGAAGGCGGCGACGTTGAAGGTATGCAGGAGCCTCCCGATCTCGTCGTCGCTCATTCCGTCTCGGTGCATGAGCGGCACCAGAGCCCGCAGGTTGGTCGTCGCCGCGGGGCCGAAGCAGCCGTAGCAGCCGCGCCCGTAGGCCGGGCAGATCGCTCCGCAGCCGGCGTGTGTGACAGGTCCCAGGCAGGGTGTGCCGTGGGCGACGGTGACGCACACCGTTCCGCGACGCTTGCAGGAGAAGCAGACGCTGTGATTCGGAATGCCGGGCCTGCGTCCGGCGAGGAAGGCGGTGATGACCTCCAGGAGCTGAGCACGGTCGATGGGACAACCCCGCAGCTCGAAGTCGACGTGCACATGGGCGGAGATCGGGGTCGAGGTGGCCAGGGTGGCGATGTAGTCCGGGCGGGCGTAGACGACCTGCAGGTATTCGGCGACGTCGGCGTAGTTGCGTAGAGCCTGAACTCCTCCGGCCGTGGCGCAGGCACCGATGGTGACCAGTCGGCGGGACTCGGCGCGGATGTGCCGGATTCTCTCCGCGTCCTTTGCGGTGGTGACCGAGCCCTCGACGAGTGCCAGGTCGTACGGACCGTGCCCGACATCACTGGATGCCTCGAGGAAATGGGAGACTTCGATCTCCTCGGCGATGGCCAGCAGCTCGTCCTCGCAGTCGAGGAGCGTGAGCTGGCAGCCGTCGCACGACGCGAACTTGAACACTCCCAGCCTGGGACGACCGCGGTTTGTGAGCTGGAGAGGACCGGTCACATCACAACTCCCTTACGGCCAGGAGGGGTTCGGCCAGGTCGTGAGGGACGACGGGACCGTCACGGCAGAGCAGCAGCGGCCCGAGCTGGCAGTGCCCGCAGTGGCCGGTGGCACAACGCATGTTGCGTTCCAAGGAGACCCGGATGCGGTCGGCCCGCACGCCGAGCTGCACCAGTGCCCGGGCGCTCGCGCGGATCATGACCTCGGGGCCGCAGACGAACGCGGTGGTGCGCGCCGGCACGAAGCGCGCCTCGTCGATCAGGGATGTGACGACTCCGACCCTTCCGGTCCAACCGTCAGTGGGCCGGTCGACCGTGGCACCGCAGAAGGGGTGGCCCCAATCGGGGAACTCGTCCTGGTACAGCAGATCGCCCGGTGTCCGAGCACCCGCGAGCACGTTCACCCGGCCGTATACGTGCGAGTCGGCCAGGACGGCGTGGACCAGCGGCCGAAGGGGGGCGAGGCCGATTCCCCCACCGAGGACAAGCAGATCGTGCCCGCGTGCCTCCTCTGCCTTCCAACCGATGCCGAACGGACCCCGCACGCCCACCGACGCGCCTGTCGGGAGATTGCACAGTGCCCGGGACACCGCGCCTACGGCACGGATCGTGTGGGTGAGCCGTTCTCCGGACAAGCTGGAGACAGAGACGGGGATCTCGCCGATACCGAAGGCGTACACCATGGCGAACTGGCCGGGCACGAAGGGGTGAAGAGCCTCACCCGCCGGCTCGAGCTCGATCGTGACCGTGTCGGCCGTCTCACGTCGACGGTCCGCGAGGCGGTAGGAGACGGGGACCGTGGTCACGCGGACGCCCCGCCCCCCTGCGGCCCGTACAGGTCGAGCAGCCGAGTACGTGTGGCGCGCAGTCGGTCTCCGATGGTCTCGGCGACCAGAGTCACCAGCGCCAGTCCGAACGCCGGATGTGCGGCGAACCGGTCACGGACCGCGGAGGCATCGAACTCCCATGCGGTGAGGGCACTTCTGGACTCCGCCCCGAGATGCCACTGGCGCGGGGGACACAGCCATGACCAGCCGACGAGGTGACCCTCGCAGATCGTCTCCACGACCGTTCGCCCGCGGCCGGGGATCGCCACGTCGAGGGCGACGCTGCCGGAGCGGATGACCCAGAAGCGGTCGGCCCGCTCACCCTCCTCGAAGAGCCGGGTGCCCCCGGGAAGGCTGACTTCACGCGCGAGCGCCATCAACTGTGCCCGGTGCTCCGCGGCGAGTGAGCCGAGTGCACCCGTCCCGGGTTCAGCGTCGGCCGGTGACGTCACTGTGCCCCCCTGGTTCTCGTGCCCTCGTCGTGCAGGGCCTGTGCTTCCTCGGTGAGGTCGATTCCGGTGGGGCACCAGACGATGCACCGCCCGCAGCCGACGCATCCGGAACTGTCGAACTGGTCGTGCCACGTGCCCAGTTTGTGAGTGAGCCACTGGCGGTACCGGCTGCGGGGAGTGGCGCGGACCGGACCGGTGTGCAGTGCTGAGAAGTCCAGGTCGTAGCAGGAATCCCAGCGGCTCCAGCGTTCGGCGTGGTCGCCGGTCAGGTCGGTGATGTCCTCGGTGGTCGTGCAGAAGCACGTCGGGCACACCATGGTGCAGTTGCCGCAGCTGAGGCAACGAGAGGTGACGTCGTCCCAGCGCTCGGCCTCCAGGTTGTCACGCATCAGGGTGCGCAGGTCGACCGGCGGCATGGACCGGCCCATGTGCTCGGCAGCCTGGCGTACGGCCCCGGCAGCGGCAGCGCGTGTGGCCTCGTCCGCCCTCTGGCGCGGCAGTTCCGCCAGTACGGCGGTTCCTTCCGCGCTGCCGCTCCGGCAGAGGAAGCGGTGGCCCCCGGAGTCCAGCACCTCGGTCAGCGCGAGGTCGTAGCCCGCATCCACCGCCGGACCTGAGCCCATCGACACGCAGAAGCAGGTCGCCCCAGGCTCCGTGCACTCGACCGCGATCAGGAAGGCGCCGACGCGGCGGGAACGGTAGGCGGAGTCCTGGTATCGGCCACCGGTCATCACCCGGTCCAGGATTCGGATGGCCCGCAGATCGCACGGCCTCACCCCGAGGAACGCGTATGAAACGCTGTGCGGCGCGTCCGCGCACACAGTCAGACCACCGCCCGGGTCGCGGTCCGCGGTCCACTGCCGCACACGTTCCGGATGCAGGAACGACTTCCATGACTGCGGCCCCGCGCTGTGGGCGAACACAGCGGCGTCGTCCCGACGTCGGATTCGGTACTTCCCCGCTTCCAGCTCGACGCCCCAGCCATCGGGCAACTCGTGGCCGGAGTCGAGCTCGGCGAGCACGATGGCACCGTCGCGCACCGTGGGGCCCACCACCGTGCGGCCGTGCCGTTTCAGGACACTCACCAGCGCGTCAAGACCTTCACGACCGAGGGTCACCGACTCGGTGTGCGCGTCGGCAGATGTTCCGTCATCCCCGGAATCCGTCATCCTCGGTCCCTGTTCCTGGCGTCCGGACGGGAGCATCGCCGGCCGCTGAGACTCACCGTGTCGTGGCAGGCGACAACCGCCGCAGCGGCCACGGACAGCGTGCCAGACGTCAGGCTTCCACATCCCGATGCGTCGCCCTGGCGTGTCTCGTCGGGCACCGGCTCATGACCTCCCGTGGACCGGCGGTACCTCGGCCGCCACGCGGACCGCTCATGACACCCCGGGCGTGGCAGTCGCCCCGGAAGCCGGCTGACCGGGCCATTCGGGCCGGCCGGGCAGTTGCTGCCCGGCTCAGGCAACCCTGCCGCGTTGCTCGTGTCCGATGTGCTTGATGTGCGCGTCGGGCCCAGGAAAGACCAACGTCACCTTGTCCGTGTCCGACCAGCGCACATCGTACGGAGGTGTGCCGTCTTGGTGGTGAAGTCCGACGATCTCGCCGTCACGCCTGGTGGCGCCCGTCGCCGGACTCTCGATGACGAGTTGATCACCGAGGTGAGCTTGCATGGTCACCGCCCCTTCCTCAGGAGTTGCTCCACCTCACACACCGCGGGGGATCTGTTGTCCCACGGGCGCGCAAGTCCGTGCCCGTGCGAGATGGGAATCATCAGCCTCCTCACCTCGAGTCATCCAGCATGCAGTGGTTGAGACCGTCGGCGGTCCGAAGCCGATTGTCCGACCCTGCCGGGGTGCGTCCTCACGACGGATGCTTTCCGCCGCGAGTGCGAACGCCGGCCTCCAAGACGTCGCCGATGCGTCCGTCACCACCATGGAACAACGGCGTCCCCAGGTCACATGGGCCGAAGGTCCCCGATGGTGGCTCTCCCGGCCTCCCCGGAGAGTGGACGAACGCAGCAGACCGAGCGACGCGGCGCCGCACCGGCGGTGAGCACGAGGACGGTGCGGCGTCAGGTCCGCCTCCGCCCGGCCCCTACCGCACCGGTACCAGAAGGAATGACGCCATGCACTGCGACGCGCACAATACCCCCAGGGGTATCCCGTGCTGCTCTCATCATATACCCCCGGGGGTATATGATGAGAGAACGAGGGTGCTTGGCGTGTCGGCGTGGCCCGTGCGCACGACCTCGTACACCTTCGTTCTAGCGTCATACGAGACGGAGGACTTTCGGCCATGAAACCAGTCATCACCGTCGGTCTCGACGGTTCGCCCGAGAGCCCCGCGAGGGCCGTGGTGCAAGCAGCCGAAGGCGGCGGACTGCTCATCGTCGGCCGGCGCAAGCACCGCGCCGCCCTGAGGCGCCACCTGGGCTCCGTGGCCCAGGCCGCTGTCCATCACGTGCGCCGTCCCGTCGCTGTCGTTCCTCATGACTGAGCCGGACAGCCCAAGGGATCTGACCGGGGTGGTGCACCAGGCGGACCCGTCTGCCCTGCGGTCCGGTACTGGCTTCGACGTTGCGCGGCTCCCTCGCGCGGAGGTGAGTGAGACCCATACCGCCATCGTGTTCTTCGTCGGTGACCGCGCGTTCAAGGTCAAGAAGCCCGTCGATCTGACATTCCTGGACTACACCACCGTGGCGGCGCGCCGGGTCGCCTGTGAACGCGAAATCGCCCTCAACCGTCGCTTCTCCCCCGATGTGTACCTCGGACTGGGAGAGATCCGGGGCCCGCACACGGAGGCGCCCGAACCGATGGTCGTGATGCGCCGCATGCCATCGGACCGCCGTCTCTCCCGGTTGGTACGAGAGGGCGAAGCGGTCGACGACGCCCTCCGGGCCGTCGCAAGACAGCTCGCCGCACGTCACGCGGACGCGCCGCGCAGCCGGGAAGTGGACGAACAAGGCACGCGCGACGCGGTTTCGTCCCGCTGGGAGGCCGGCTTCGCGCAGGTTCGGGTGCTGGCGGACGAAGGTGACGCACCTGCCGTCACTGCGGAGATCGAGCGGCTGGTGCGCCGTTATCTCGCCGGCCGCAAGCAGCTGTTCGACACCCGGATCGAGCAAGGCCGGGTCGTCGACGGCCACGGCGACCTGATGGCCGATGACATCTTCTGCCTCGACGACGGCCCCCGCGTCCTTGACTGTCTGGAGTTCGACGACCACCTTCGCTACGTCGACGGCCTCGACGACGCAGCCTTCCTCGCCATGGACCTGGAGTCGCTCGGCGCTCCCGAGGCTGCCGCGCTCTTCCTGGCCTGGTACAGCGAGTATTCCGGGGACCCCGCGCCCCCGTCGCTGTGGCACCACTACGTCGCCTACCGTGCGTTCGTCCGTGCCAAGGTCTCCCTGATCCAGGAGCGTCAGGGCGCGCCCGGGGCCGAGGCGGCTTTCCAACGACTGATCACGACGGCGCTGCACCACCTGCGTACCTCCACGATCAGTCTGACCCTCGTCGGCGGGCTTCCGGGCAGTGGGAAATCCACCCTCTCCGGGGCACTGGCCGATCGGCTGGGCGTCACCCTCCTCAGCAGCGACCGCGTGCGCAAGGAACTCGCGGGCATGCCGGCGGAGAAATCCGCCGCGTCGCGATACCGCGAAGGCCTGTACACACCGGAGTGGACCGCGAGAACCTACGTGGCCCTGCTCGACCGTGCATCGGCTCTGCTGTCCACCGGCGAGTCCGTCGTACTGGATGCCACCTGGTCGGATTCGCGGCAGCGCGAAGAAGCCCTGCGTATGGCCGAACGTGTCAGCGCCGATCTCGTTGCCTTGCACTGCCGGGTTCCCGGCGAGGTGGCAGCAGCACGGTTGAACACCCGCGCCCCCGGCACATCCGACGCCGACCTCGCCGTTGCCACCGCTATGGCGGCCGATGAGCCGCCGTGGGCAGAGGCCGTCACGATCGACACCAGCGGGGCTCTGGACTCCGCGGTCGTCCAGGCGCTCTCGGCGGTACGGCCATGGGGTACCGACCAGGCGCCGGTCTTCCGGCGCTCCTACATGGAGCCGGACTGAGGAGGACGGGGCGACGACGCGGTGTGCACAGGCAGCGGCACCCACGAACAGTTCGGCTCGCAGGATCCCGCCGTTCGGCGGGATCCTGGTATCAGACGACCCGGCGGCGTTCGCGGCAAGGAGCCACACGAAGGAGCGGCACATGCGACATAGAAATGTCGGGGAACTCATGACCCGCGATGTGATCCGCGTACGAAACGATGCACCGTTCAAGGAAATCGTCCGTCTGCTTTCGGACCGTCAGGTCACTGCGGTGCCGGTGGTGGACGCCGACCACCGCTTGCTGGGCGTCGTCTCCGAGGGAGACCTGCTGCGCAAGACCTCCGATCAAGCCGCCGCCGCGGAGCTGCTTCCCGTCCCGGACGCCGATGCCTGGGAGCGGGCGAAGGCGGAGGGGACCCGCGCGGACGAACTGATGTCGGCGCCGGCGGTATGTGTCACGCCCGAGTGGACCGTGGTCGAGGCAGCCAGGCTCATGGAGGTGCAGAACGTCAAGCGCCTGCCGGTGGTGGACGACAGGGACCGGCTGGTCGGTATCGTCAGCCGTCGCGATCTGCTGAGCATCTTCCTGCGCGGGGACGAAGCCATCCGGGATGAGATCGTGACCGACGTTCTCGTGGGGACCCTCCATCAGGACCCCTCCGCCATGGTTGTCGCGGTCCGCGACGGGCAGGTCACGCTGAGCGGCTCGGTGCCGTACAAGGGCATGATCCCCGCGATCGTCCGTATGTGCAGCACCGTCGACGGCGTGGTCTCCGTGTCCGAGCACCTGGACTACGGAGCTGACGACACCCTCTGAGGTATAAATCCGCCCGTGAGCCGGGGTTCGGCGCCGGAACCGGACTCATGCCTCCTCCAGGACGGATCCGCCGGCCGGTGACGTTGAAGCTGAGTCCACATCTCCGCCGCACCTACCGCGGGCGGCAACATGGGCCGTTCGGCTCGGACCGGGGTCTGTCGGCCTGTGCTGCTGGGGCCGCTCCCTGGGTGAATCTGGACTTCTGGCCCCGTAGCAGGCCGGACAGAGGAGGTGCTCGACGATGACTCAGCCAGTGACCGTCGGTGTGGACGGCTCCCCTGAGAGTCGCGCCGCCACGGAATGGGCCGCAGGGGAAGCAGTCCTCCGGGAAGCGCCCTTGCGCCTGGTGAACGTGGAAGAACGGTGGCCGACGGTTCCCGGAGCCATGCCACCGGTCGATCCTGATGGATACCGGCGATGGTCGGAATCTTTCCTCGAAGAGCATGCCGGCGAACTGCGGAAGGGCCGCCCGGGCCTGGAGGTGTCGGTGTGCCGACGTGTCGGCCGACCGGCCGCGGCGCTGGCGATCGAGGCCGACGATGCACAGTTGCTGGTGCTCGGATCGCGAGGGCGGGGCAGGATGGAGCAGTTCTTCGTCGGATCCGTGGGCACGGCCACGATCGGGCTGACCGATACCCCGGTCGTCCTCATACGCGCCCTGGACCAGTCCGCCGCTGAGGAGCTGAATCGGGACGTGGTCGTGGGGGTGGACATCCACGAGACATCGGATGAAATCCTGGCGTTCGCTTTCAGCGAGGCGGCACGGCGCGGGTGCGGGGTACGTGCCGTTCACGGATGGACGCTGCCGTTCGCCCTCGGCTACGCGCCGCAGCTCGACCACGGTGTCCAGCTGGAAGTGGCCGAGGCGATCGCCGCGGCTCTCGCCGAAAGGCTCCGACCGTGGCAGCGGACCTATCCCTCGGTCAAGGCCGAGGGGAAGGCCCTCGTCGGAGCGCCGGCAGAGAAGCTGCTCTCCGAAGCAGCCGACGCCGGCATCGTCGTCGTCGGCCGTCGCATCCGCCGCTCCCCGGTGGGCGGGCACCTCGGTCACGTCGCCCACGCCGTTCTCCACCACGTGACGGCACCGATCGCCGTGATCGCTCACGACTGAACGTGACCCGCACCCCGGGGGTGTGACCCGTCACGGGCCCGGCAGGCGATACCAGCGTTGTTCACCTGCAGGCACGGTGACTCGTCGGCCTCCCGGCAGAATCAGGGGGAGGGGGATTCCTCGCGCCGCGGGCACACTGATGCCCAGCCTTCCAGGGCGGGCCTTCACACGAATTCCACGCTGCCCGCGGAAGCACACGGTGAACGAGAAGCGCGTGAGCTCTCGGAGCGGCACAGGGTCGAGCGTCAGTCCGTCGGGACCGGATTCGATGCCGGTGATCCCCCGCTGCACGAGATCCAGGGTGCCGGCCATCGCCCCGAGATGAACACCTTCGCCAGTGGTGCCCCCTTGGACATCTGCGACATCGCTCAGCAGGGCTTCTTCGCAGTAGCGCCAGGAGCTTGGGCCCTTGAGCCTGGTCAGCACCCAACCGTGGACAAGACTGCTCAGTGTCGAGCCGTGGCTGGTGCGAGCCAGATAGTAGGCGACTGTGCGCCGCCACAAGTCATCGTCGAAACGGTAGCCGAGACGCTCGAAGAGCCCGGAGAGTTCTCCCGGTGGGAACAGATAGCCGAGCATGAGGGCGTCGGCCTGCTTGGACGCCTTGTACTTGTTGACCGAATCGCCTTCGGCCTCCAGGATGCGGTCGAGACGGCGGATGTCGATGTACCGGCTCCGATATGCACCCCAGTCGAGTTCCGACAGGTCACCGTATCCGTCGAATTGACTCACCACTCCATCGTGGAAGGGCACATGCAAATTGCGTGAGACGTCCTCCCATCGCTCAAGCTCTTCGTCATGGAGGGAGAGATGCTCGCTCAACTCCGCCCTCCGCGCGGGCAGGAGCCGGCCGAAGAGGTCGAGTGCGCGGGTGAGGACCCAGGCTGCGGTCACATTGGTGTAGGCGTTGTCGTCGAGCCCCGGCTGCTGCGCATCGGGGTAGCGGTCGTGGTACTCATCGGGGCCGACAACGCCTCTGATGCGGTAGCGGCCGAGCGACGCGTCGTAGGTAGCCGCACTACCCCAGTACTGTCCGATGGCGAGCAGCAGATCCGCTCCCGGGCCGTGGAGGAATCCGTCATCACCGGTCGCCTCGCCGTAGCGCCAGACGTTGAAGGCGATCGCGGATCCCACATGGCGCTGCAAGTGACTGTGGTCCGGAAGCCACCGGCCCGAACGGGGATTCAGGTGGAACTCCTGCGTCTCCTCGCGGCCGCTGCTCGCGCTTTGCCAGGGAAACATCGCGCCCTGCCGTCCGGCCGCTGCCGCTGCTGCGGCCGCTTGCGGGAGACGCCGGTGACGATAGGCGAGAAGGGCCCGCGCCACCTCGGGAAAGTGCAGGGTGAGGTAGGGCATTACGAACAGTTCGTCCCAGAACACGTGACCGCGGTAGGCCTCACCGTGCAGTCCTCGCGCGGGCACGCCGACATCGAGGTCGGCGGTATGAGGCGACAGGGTCTGTAGCACGTGGAACAGGTGCAGGCGCAGGATCCGGCCCGCATCCCCGGGGACGTCCAACTCGGCCTGGCGCCATAGACGGGACCAGGCCGCGCGGTGAGACACGAGCAAGTCGGAAAAGCCGGGGGCGACGGATACGTGTCTGATGGCGTCGCGAAGAGGATCCTCCGCGGGCCTGTCCGGTGACGTGTGCAGCGCGACCGTCTTCACCACGGTCACCGGCTTGCCTCGGGAGATCGGCAGCCTGTAGGTGTCCGTCGCGGCGGCGGCGGTCAGGCACGTGTGGCGTTCGGCCGACGGGCGGACCGCGGTCCGCAGAGCCATGCTGACCCGCACATCGGAAGCGGCAGTGCTGCACGACAGCCATAGAGTGCCTTCGGGCCCCACGCCGGTCTCGTGCCTCGACAGGTGACACCCATTCAGTTCGCGATAGCGTGCGACCCCTGCGTTGGTGATGTCACCGTCGAGCCCGGACTCCACTTCGACGCTTCCGCTCCAGCCGTAGGCGCGAAGAGTGGTTCGCTGGCCCGCCAGATGCGGATCGCCCATGTGCACAAACCGGGTCTGGGTGACCCTCAGACGGCGTCCCCGGCCGTCCTGGAACAGCATCTGCCGGACGAGTATCCCCGCACGCAGGTCGAGTGTCGCCCGGTAGTGGCGCAGGCTGGGGTGATCGGGGGTGAGCCAGTCGCCTACGGCATTGTCGCCCGGAAGGCATCGGTAGCGCAGAGGCAGCCAGTTGGGCAGGTTGACCAGGTCCTCGTTCCACACGTGTCGGCCGGCCACCGTGGACTCCGACCGGTCGTAACAGCCGGCCACGTACGTGCCGGGGTAGTGCACGGGCCCGGCGTAGTTCTCCGACCCCGCCCCCCTGGTCGCGAAGTAGCCGTTGCCGAGGGTGCACAGCGCTTCGCGCAGGCGTTCCTGCTTGGGGTCGTACCCGTCGTACACCCACGTCCAGTCCGTGGTCACGGTCGTGCGTGCCTCGTGACATGTGCGTCGACTCCACTGCGGGGCTCGACGCCGGGAAAGGCACGGAGCTCGCGTCCCGGAAACTCCGGAGCCTCGGGCGACGCGTCGCCCGCTAGGGCGTGTTGCGAAAGTCCCTCCTGACCCGCGACGCCTGGCACGCACGCTCGCTGCGTTGTCGGAGTCATCCAAGTACGTCCAGTACGAGGATGATCCTCCGCCTTGCGATCGCACGCACCAGACGCCGCAGGCCCCGCCCTGCGGGCGGACGGAGCTACTTTCGCAACACGCCCTACATCCATCGTCCTCACCCCTCGGTTGTGCTCCATGGGCTTACGATCCGACGCCCAGTGAGTCGGGAGGGAGCGATGGACAGCCACAGATCGCGCTGTCCTCCGGCCCAGGGTGATGTCGGTGCTTCGGCCTCCAGTCGCCGAACAAGGGGCTCTTCGGTGACGGCCCGTGCCGTGCCCACGGCCATCACACTCCAGCCCTCGCTGAAGACATCGTCGATGTGGTCCACCTCGAACGCCACTTCGCTGCCCGCGGCGAAGGCGGGCACTCTGCCGAGGGCCGTGCGGAAGGCGATCGCGCCGTCGACGGTCTGGTAGTTCACTGGCACCACAGCAGGCCCCTCGGGTGTGAGCACCCCGATCCTGCCCACACCGTGCGAGGACAGCAGAGCCCGGCACTCGGCCTCGTCGAGTTCGGCCAGCCCGGCATCCCGAAGAGCCATGCCGCGGCCGGGGGGCTGATCCATGGTCGCGCCGGTCAGTTCCTCGACGGTCGTCTCCAGGGCCGCGGCGACCCTGCGCAAGGTCGACGCGTCCGGTGCCGCCGGCCGCTCTTCCAGGTACTGGATGTACGTCGACGCCGCACCGGCGCGTGTCGCCACGTCATCCCAGGTCAGTCCCAGGTCTTCGCGCCGGGCAGCGAGCCGCCGTCCGAAATCGGTGAGGGGGCGCGGTGGAGGCGGTTGCGGCGTGGCTCCGGAAGTCGCTCTCGGCATGTCGTTCACCTTTGCTCCGGCACATCACTCTTGATGATGTGCAGGTCGGTGCCGCAGATGGTGACTGCGTCCACCCTGATGACCGCGTCGGCGGCGTCCTCGATGCTCGGGTCGGGGACCTCTCGCCACGCCGTCCTTCCCTCTCCCCTGAGGACGAGTGCCTCATGATGACGTCGCCCTCCAAGTGGTCGAGGTCTGCTTGTAGCCAGCGTGTCCCGGGCAGCGGCCGTGCCGCTTGGGCCGGACGGCCCTGCAGCGGTCCCGCTCGGCCCATCCAGGGCTGCCCGGAGGATGCGAGAGTGAGCCGTAGAGCAGACCCAAGACCGCGCCCAGGAGGTCACCCCCATGGTCTCCACCCCGTACACCGTCGGCGACGTGATGACGCGGACGGTCGTGGCCGTGGAACGCGATGCGCGGTTCAAGGAGATCGTCGGTGCCATGAAGCAGTGGAATGTCACTGCCGTGCCGGTGGTCGAGGGCGAAGGCCGCGTGGCCGGTGTGGTGTCCGAAGCGGATCTGCTTCCCAAGGAGGAGTTCCACGACACCGAGCCCGAGCTCATCGATCAGATGCGGCACCCGGACGACGCGGCCAAAGCCGGCGCGGTGCGGGCCGGGGACCTGATGACGACTCCCGCGATCACGATCCGCGCTGACGCCACCCTGCCACAGGCCGCCCGGATCATGGCCCGCCAGCGGATCAAACGCCTTCCTGTGGTCGATGCGGACGGGACTCTCCAAGGCATCCTCAGTCGCGCCGACCTCCTCAAAGTCTTCCTCCGCCCTGACGACGACCTTGCCGCAGAGGTCCGGCGCGAAGTGATCGACCGCCTGTTCACGGTCTCCCGGCACGGCGTCCGCGTCGATGTCACCGATGGAGTCGTCACCCTCACCGGCACCGTCCGTGATGCCACCCTCGTCCCCGTAGCCGAGCGCCTTGCTCGTGCAGTTGAAGGCGTCGTCGAGGTGAACTGCCGCCTCACCAGCATCCGAGAACCGTGACACCCGTGCTGCTCCGTACTCGGAGGCGCGGCGGAGGTCATCGGGCATAGGACGAGGATCTTCTTCGCGTGGGGGCGGAGCGTCGGGCAGGGACCGTTCCGCCGCGCAGAGGGGGCTGGTCGGACCTTGGGGCACGGTCGTCGAGCGAGAAACACTGTCCGAAGAGTCCCTCCGGATGAGGAGACAGCCAATGAACGAGTTTGGAGGCTCTGCGCTTGGCGCCGGCCCCGTCGCACGCCATGGGAGCCGTACCGGCGAATCGCGAGAGCAGCACACACTGGTTCGGCATCTCGGCGCGGTGGCGACGGCGTTCGCCCGGCAGGCTGCTGCCCGCCATCCGGCCGCTCGACCGGCACATCCGCCTCCCAAGGAGCAAAGCGATCCCACGTCCGACACGGAGGCCACCCCGCTATTGGTCCGCGACGTCATGGACGCGTCGGCGTCGGTGCGCGATGACGCGTCCTACCTGGCGATTGCCCGGGCTCTGACCGACGCGGGCGTCGGATCGCTGCCGGTGACGGACAAGCACGGTCGGGTGATGGGTGTGGTGTCGGAATCCGACCTGTTGGCGCAGGCCGCCGTCTTGGCAACCAGGTACCAGCCGGGTGCGCGCGGGCCCTTGGTGCGCCGGCGACTGCACGACAGCGCACGCTCCCAGACGGCCGAGGAGCTCATGACCGCGCCGGCGATCACGGTGCACCCTGACGCGACCGTCGCCGAGGCGGCATGGCTCACCTCACTCTCGCGCCTCAAGAGGCTGCCCGTGTCGGACCAGGGGGGACACCTCGTCGGTGTCGTGAGGAGGAGTGTCCTGCTGAGTGCCCTGGTGAGGGACGATGCCAGCATCAAGAGGGAGATCGAGTCCACAATCCTCGCCGAGGCGTTCCCCACCACCCATGAGACGGTGGCGATCACTGTTCGTAACGGGGCGGTCGACGTGTGTGGACGAATGGCCGGCGGTGACGCAGAGCGCCTTCTCGCCCGGATCGGTGGACTGGCCGACGTGACCGAGGTGATCGACAACCTCACGACGACATGAAAGGCGGCCACACGCACAGCCGTCGGGATGGCTGACGCGGAGCCGTGGCCACCACCCCGGCCTGCTGTTCCGGACGTCCTGCGGCCCCTTCCTGGTGCCGTTGCCGTCTTGGGCTCGGCCCCAGTGGCCTCTGCTGCTGCCTGAGGTGGGAATCCCGCGTCGTCTGCGGGCGGAGGTGAGGTTGGACGCCGCGGATTGCCGCTTGCGGTTTGGAGGTGCCGGTGGGCGGCGGGCTGGTGCCGGGTTATGCCTGGCGGGGGCCGGGCCGGTGGCCGTGGTTGGGCCTGCCGTGGCCGGGGCGGTCGCCATAACCGGGCTTGCCGTGGTGCGGGGGCTTGGGAGTGGGGCTGGGCTTGTCGTTGACGGTGGTGGTCGCGGTGGCGGTGCTCGGGTCACTGGCGCCGCCGCCGGAGACGGTGGCGGTGTTGGTGACCTGCTTCGGCGCGCTGTTGGCGATCTGGACGGTGAGCGGCGGGTAGCGCTCATCAGGCGTCTCCTTGATGAGCGGATGCGCCGTTGATCGGACAC
The DNA here is from genome assembly GCF_037023745.1 of Streptomyces sp. SCSIO 30461. NCBI lineage: Bacteria > Bacillati > Actinomycetota > Actinomycetes > Kitasatosporales > Streptomycetaceae > Streptomyces > Streptomyces sp. SCSIO 30461. Next base: position 6,321,211 of record NZ_CP146101.1, on the reverse strand, counting down.
TCATCCGGCGGGGCAGGGTCCACGGCCTGCGTGCCGAGCGAGCCCGGATCACGGCCGGACATCCAGTCGCCCACGTCGTCATGCACGGCGCAGGTCGGCCGATGCAACGGTGCGACCTGTTGCCGACACTCCTCGCGCACCCGGATCGACACTCACGACCGTCCTGACGATATGTCAGGACGGCTGCTGAGAGGGTCGGACCGGGATTGGTGATCGCTGGTGCCACACTCGTCTGCGGCGGCAGTCCTGACCATGGCCGCGAGTATGAGGCGGGACGTGTGACCGACCGGGTGCGGCGCCCGGGGAAGCCCGGCGGCACCGACGCGCCCCGCCCTGAAACACCGCACCGCCCCCGACTGGACCGTAACTCCCCTTCTCCCCTTCTGGACGCCCCTCGACGTCGACCCGCCTGGGATGTGATTCGTGAGGATGTGGAAGCCTCGAGCCGGTTTCAACCGCAACTTCAGACTGCTCTGGTTCTCGGTGGTCGTTTCCGGACTGGGCGACGGCCTGCGTTATGTGGCGTTCCCGCTTCTCGCGTCCAGCATGACGTCAGACCCTCGCAAGATCGCTCTGGTGTTCCTGGCGGACCAGCTTCCGTGGCCCCTGGCCATGATCGCCGCCGGTGTGACCGCCGACCGCTTCGACAGGCGCCGGATTATGATCACACTGGACGTGGCACGTGTCGCACTCGTCGCAGCGCTCGCGGTGGTCGTGGGACTCGGGCGCGCGACGCTCGTCTGGATCTTCCTCGTCACCGCGCTCATGGACCTCGGACAGAGGTTCTACATCGGTGCGGCCGCAGGCCTCGTGCCCATGACCGTTCCCGTGTCGCGCCGGGACAAGGGCAATGCCGCCGTGCAAGGCGGGTCGGTGACCGCCACCCTGCTCGTGGGCAACCCACTCGGCGCGATCCTCTTCGACATGCATCCGGTACTCCCCTTCTGCCTGGACGCGCTGTCGTTCCTCTGTTCCGCGATCCTGCTCTTCTCCATGAGGGGGCGGTACCACGCCACGCGGTCGCCCAGCCGCGCACGGCTGAGCAGGCGAATGCTGCGCCGTGACATCACGGACGGCCTGCACGCCCTGGGTAGTGAGCCGTTGCTGCGCAGGATCACGGCACTGAGCACGCTCTACTACCTGGTGGGCATGTCCCAGATCGCGGTGAGCATCCTGTACACCCGCAACGAACTCGGCTTGAGCGATACCGGCTACGGCCTGATGGTGGCGACGTTCGGTGCAGGCGCCCTGATCGGCTCCGTACTGGTGGGACGTCTGGCCCACAGGGCCGGAAGGGGCCGGTTTCTCCTATGGGCGCTGTACGCGGCCGTGGTGGCCTCACTGGGTATCGGACTCTCGGACACATGGTGGCAGGCGGCCACGTTCGTCCTCCTCGCCGGCGCGTCATCGACCGTCTGGCGAGTCACCGCGACGACCATGCTCCAGATCATGGTTCCCGGCCATCTACTGGGCCGTGCGACCATGACCCAGAAGCTGCTGGTGCGCTGTGGAGCAGCCGTGGGAGCCGGCCTCGGAGGGATCGTCGCCCACCACCTCGGACTGCGATGGGTGATCTACGCCGGAGCCACACTGCTCCTCGCGGGCACGATCGCAGGAGGGCATCGCTTCGAGACGGCCTCAGCCACCCGAGGCCCAGGCAGTGAGCCGGACGGTCCGGCTGCCCCGTGACCATCGGTCCAAAGGTCGCCGGCTCGAATCCTCCCGGACGTCGCCCTCGCGGTCGCGGGAGCGGATGCGCCACAGCAGGTCCGCGCCTTCGGACGCAGCGCCCCGCCACAGGTCCAGGCCCGTGAAGCCGCGGTCGGCCAGCAGCAGGTCGTCCTGGCCGAGCCGGTCGAACAGCTCGCGGGCCGGTGCCGGTTCGGACGTCTTTTGGGCCGACCAGTCAGGCACTCGCGTCCTGGCCGGCCGGTCCCACAACACGCTGTCCTCGTGGCGGCTCGACATCGAGTCCTGTGTTGTCGTACGCGTAGTCCAACCGCTGGTGCACGGCAACCACCCCGTCCACGCAACGGCAGAGCCTCTCGATGACCGGGATGTCCCCTCTTTCCGGGACGTGGCCGGTCAGGGTCACCACGCCGTCCCGGACCAGCGCTTCCACGCTCTCGGGAGCGAGTCCGACGGTCCGGTCCAACACGTCACCGCGGATCTCTTCCTCGATGGCTTCGTCCCGGCGAAGGAACGGGCGCAGAAGGTCGCAGCGGCTCACGATGCCGATGATCCTTCCTGCCTCATCGATGACAGGAAGTCGCTTCACCCCGTTGCCGGCCATGGTGCGCGCCGTCTCGACGATGTTCCATGTGGCACGCGCTGTGATGGCCGGCGAGGTCATCATGCCCTCAGCGGACTCCGCTTCGGCGCGAGCCAGGTCGTTCGGCGTGAGCGTGAGACGGGAAGGACGCCCTTCCAAGTCCGGAAGGCCTACCGCTTTGCGTAGCAGGTCGCCTTCGGAAACGACACCAAGCGGATGGCCGTTGGCGTCGACAACCGGAACAGCGGTGATGTCATTGTCACGAAGCAGCTGGGCGACCTCCTTGTAGGTCGAACCAGGCCGTGCCGTGACCACGTTCCGCGTCATGACTTCGGCGACGTTTCGATGCTGCATGTCCTCACTCCTCGCTGTGCCCCCACGCCACGCCCCTGTCCGCGTGGCCCTCACGGCCCCCGCAAGGGCCTTCGGGGACAGGCGTCTTTCGGTAGTTCCCCAAAAGCCTTTTCAAACCTTGTTCGTTCCGTGGTCATCAGCGCCGAGTGGCGACGCAGGCTCCCGACCATGGCGCCGGGTGTCGTCGTACCGGTACGTCAGGTGGTCGATGACATCGACCACGCCATCGAGCAGCCCGACCAGTCGAACGGCCAGGAGGATCTCGCTCCGGAACTCCAGCTTGCCGGAGAGCGTCACCACCCCGTCTCGGACCTCGACGTCGAGGGTTCCGGGCGGTAGTCGGAGTGTGCGATCGAGGATGTCGTGGACGACGATCGTGCGGATCTCCGGATCCGGCCGCAGGAAGATCTGTAGCAGGTCGCGGCGAGTGACGATACCCACGAGCCGCTCTTCGTCGTCGACGACCGGCAGCCGTTCGATGTGGTGGTCGGCGATGGTCCTTGCTGCCAGGGCGATGGACACCTCGGCATGGACGGTGATGGCGGGGCAGGTCATCAGCCGGTCCGCCGTCAGTTTCCGAACACAGGCGTCCACGGTCCGTTCCCGTCTGGAGGGCCACGGCCAGGGGAAGCGGTGAGGCCCAGCACCCGCGTGTGATCACTGGGCAGGACCGGCCGGATGCGTACGGTGGTAGCGTCCGTGAGGAGTGCGTGCGCCTCCTGCTCGGCGCTGGGTCTGCTTGCCGGCTCGGACGCCTTCACTGTCTCGATCATGGCGGGACCTCTCACCTCCGGTGCCTGTCCCAGGGTCGGCTGCCCGGGTACGCCGCACCCAGGGCTGCTCGGGACAACCAACTGGGCCGGACGGCCCCTCGCAGGCTGACGTGTACCTCCCCCGCAGGACGCACGTCTGCTCACCGCTGGGTCTCCGCGTGGTGCACGATCTCGGAGATCACGCTCTCGGCGACGGAATCGACCGCAGCCGCAACCACCGGGGAGAGGCCTCTCCCCACGGAGACGTCAGCGATCTGGACGGCGTAGACCACGAGCCGACGCGGCAGCCGCCCGAGCAGCCGCGCAAGGCTCCAAGCTTCGCCGAGGCCGAACCCGTGGGAGCTCGCGGTCGTGGAACGGGACGGTTGCCGAGCACTCAGCTCCGTGCGGTGCACACGGCCCGGATGCCCGGGATGCACGCGCGCAGCGTCGATCACCACGGCGAGATCCGCGCCGTCCCACCACTCGATGAGCCGGACGGGGTCTCCGCCGCAGATGCGCAGCTCTGTCCCAGGGGGTAGGCGATCGAGCGAGGAGCGGTTTCGCAGCTTTTCCACCACAGCCCAACCGACCCCGTCGTCGTACCGGAAGTCATTACCGACGCCGAGAACCACGGCACGCATTTCGCACTGCACAGGAGCTGCTCCTCTCCAAGCCGGGCGTAAACGGGTAAGTGAGGGCTTGAGATGCGATCAGAAGTCCTACCAGAGAAGTCCTTGCTGCGAGCGCCGGCGTGTCGTCCGCATCTTCGGTCCACCACTGAGCCTCGCGCTGCACGGGTCGCTGCGCCGACAAGACCCGTGTCGATGTCCTCGTCGTGCCGCTCGATGAGTCCGCGGAGCAGAGGACGAGGCTGTCGATCACGATCACGATCACGATCCCGCCGACGCCGACGCCGACGCCGACGCCGACGCCGACGCCGACGCCGACGCCGACGCCGACGCCGAGGTGGATCGCGGCGGCGATGTCGTCGGGCGATTTTGCGCGGCCAGACGGACTGCGAAGATCATCGCGGTGATCACGGGGCGGAACCCTCTGTCAGACGTCCCGCACGCTGCGCCATGGCTCAGCCCTTGGTCAGTTCTTTGAGGGCGGTGTTGAGTTCCAGGACGTTGACGCGGGGTTCTCCCATGAAGCCGAGGGTGCGGCCCTTGGTGTGCTCGTTCACGAGCTTGTCGACCTGGGCGACGGTGAGGTGGTTCCTCTCGGCGACCCGGTGCACCTGGAGTTCGGCGTACTCGGGTGAGATGTCGGGGTCGAGGCCGGAGCCGGATGAGGTGACGGCGTCGGCCGGCACATCCGTGGGCTTGACCTTGTAGGTGGCGGTGGAGTTGTCCTCGATCACGGCGGCCTTGGCGTTCTTGACCCACTGGATCAGCTCGGGGTTGTCGCCTGAGCGGTTGGTGGCTCCGGAGAGGATGAGCGAGTAATCGGTGTTGACGGTGTTGCTGCCGAGGCCGTTGGAGGGGCGGGGCTGGAACCACTTCAGGTCGGGGACGGCCACTTCTTCGGTGTCGTCCGGATTCTTCTTGGGCAGGTTGTAGGTTTGGCCGATCAGCGAGGAGCCGACGACTCTGCCGTCGCTCTCGATCTCCGAGCCGTTCGCCTTGTCGCTGAACAGGCCCTGGGCCACGCCGGTGACGGCGAGCGGGTAGATGACGCCGCATACGACCGTGAGGACGAGCAGGGCGCGCAGGCCCGCCCCGATCAGCCGTGCCGTGTTTCCAAACGATGAGTTCATGGCTGTCAACTGATCCCGGGGATGAGGGAGATGAGCATGTCGATGAGCTTGATGCCGATGAACGGGGCGATCAGGCCGCCGAGTCCGTAGATCCCGAGGTTGCGACGGAGCATCCTGTCCGCGCTGGTCGGCCGGTACCGCACGCCCTTGAGGGCTAGCGGGACGAGCCCGATGATGATCAGCGCGTTGAAGACGACCGCCGACAGGATCGCGGACTCGGGCGAGGACAGGCCCATGATGTTGAGCCTGTCCAGGCCTGGGTGGACCACCGCGAACATGGCGGGGATGATCGCGAAGTACTTCGCGACGTCGTTGGCGATCGAGAAGGTGGTCAGCGCACCCCGGGTGATGAGGAGTTGCTTGCCGATCTCGACGATCTCGATGAGCTTCGTCGGGTTGGAATCGAGGTCCACCATGTTCCCGGCCTCCTTGGCGGCCGAGGTACCGGTGTTCATCGCCACGCCGACGTCGGCCTGGGCCAGTGCCGGGGCGTCGTTGGTCCCGTCGCCGGTCATCGCGACCAGCTTGCCTCCGGCCTGCTCACGCTTGATGAGCGCCATCTTGTCCTCGGGCGTGGCCTCCGCGAGGAAGTCGTCCACACCCGCCTCTTCGGCGATCGCCCTGGCGGTGAGCGGGTTGTCGCCCGTGATCATCACGGTCTTGATGCCCATCCGGCGCAGCTCGTCGAACCGCTCCCGCATACCGTCCTTGACGACGTCCTTGAGGCGGATCACACCGAGCACGCGAGCGCCCTTGTCGTCCTCGACAGCGACGAGCAGCGGCGTGCCGCCGGCTTCAGAGATCTCGGTCGCGGTCCTGTCGACGCCGTCGGCCACCTGGCCGCCGCGCTCCTTGACCCAGGCGAGCACCGAGCCGGTCGCGCCCTTGCGTACCTTGCGGGCCTCGCCGTTCTCGGAGAGGTCCACTCCGCTCATGCGGGTCCGGGCGGTGAACGACACCCAAGTGGCGTGCTCCAGCTCGCCATGGTGGCGTTCGCGCAGGCCGTACCTCTCCTTTGCGAGCACGACGACCGAGCGTCCCTCCGGGGTCTCGTCGGCCAGCGAAGAGAGTTGAGCGGCGTCCGCGAGTTCGGCCCCGGTCACGCCCGCGACCGGGACGAACTCGGCGGCCTCACGGTTGCCCAGGGTGATGGTGCCGGTCTTGTCGAGCAGCAGCGTGGACACATCACCGGCGACCTCGACGGCGCGGCCGGACTTCGCCAGCACATTGCGCTGGACCAGCCGGTCCATGCCGGCGATACCGATGGCCGACAGCAGGGCGCCGATGGTGGTCGGGATGAGGCAAACCAGCAGCGCGACCAGCACCATCACCGTCTGCGGGGCGCCGGCGTAGGTCGCGAACGGTTGCAGCGTCACGACCGCGAGCAAGAAGACGATGGTCAGCGAGGCGAGCAGGATGTTCAGCGCGATCTCGTTGGGGGTCTTCTGCCGTGCCGAGCCCTCGACCAGGTTGATCATGCGGTCGATGAAGGTCTCACCGGGCTTGGCCGTGATCTTGATGACGATGCGGTCGGACAGCACCTTCGTGCCGCCGGTGACCGCGCTGCGGTCGCCGCCGGACTCGCGGATGACCGGGGCCGACTCACCGGTGATGGCGGACTCGTCCACCGACGCGACGCCCTCGACGACGTCGCCGTCGCCCGGGATGACGTCTCCGGCCTCGCAGACCACCAGATCGCCTATCCGAAGGTCGGTACCGGGCACCCGCTCCTCGGACTTCCCGTCCTCGGCCAGACGGCGGGCGACGGTGTCGGTCTTGGCCTTGCGCAGGGTGTCCGCCTGGGCCTTGCCGCGGCCCTCCGCCACGGCCTCGGCCAGATTGGCGAAGACCACGGTGAGCCACAGCCAGGCGGTGATGGCCCAGCCGAACCAGTCGGTCGGGTCCAGGAACGTGAAGACCGTCGTCAGCACCGATCCGATCAGGACCAAGAACATCACCGGGGACTTGACCATCACCCGGGGATCGAGCTTCCTGACCGCGTCCGGGAAGGACCTGACCAGCTGCTTGGGGTCGAACAGACCCCCGCCGACGCGACCGCCGCCGGACTTGTGACCGGACTTGTGAGCGGTCGACACATCGCTGTGCGGCGCGCGGGTCGGAGTGGTGGTGGACATGTCGTCCTCGTGCTTCTTCGTGTTCGTGGTCATGACGCCAGCCCTTCGGCGAGCGGGCCCAGCGCCAGCACCGGGAAGTAGGTCAGACCGGTGATGATCACGATGGTGCCGACCAGCAGGCCCGTGTAGAGCGGCTTGTCGGTACGCAGCGTGCCCGCGGTGGCGGGAACCGGCTGCTGCTCGGCGAGCGAGCCGGCCAGTGCCAGGACGAACACCATCGGCAGGAACCGGCCGAGCAGCATGGCGAGACCGATGGTGGTGTTGAACCACTGCGTGTCGGCGTTGAGCCCCGCGAACGCGGAGCCGTTGTTGTTGGCGCCCGAGGTGTAGGCGTAGAGGATCTCGGAGAAGCCGTGGGCACCGCTGTTGGTCATCGAGCGGGCTGGGGTGGGCAGGGCCATCGCAGTGGCGGTGAAGCAGAGCACCAGTGTCGGGGTGATCAGGATGTACAGGGCGGCCAGCTTGATCTCGCGGGTGCCGATCTTCTTGCCGAGGTACTCAGGAGTGCGGCCGACCATCAGTCCGGCGATGAACACCGCGATGATCGCCATGATCAGCATGCCGTAGAGGCCGGAACCGACACCGCCCGGCGCGATCTCGCCGAGCTGCATGCCCAGCATCGTGATGCCGCCGCCGAATCCGGTGAACGAGGAGTGGAAGGAGTTCACCGCACCGGTGGAGGTGAGCGTGGTGGCCACCGCGAAGATCGACGAGCCGCCGGTGCCGAAGCGGGTCTCCTTGCCCTCCATCGCACCACCGGCGAGGTCGAAGGCCGGGCCGCCGTGGTGGAACTCGGTCCACATCATCAGCGCGGTGAACCCGATCCAGATCGTCGCCATCGTGGCGAGGACCGCGTACCCCTGCTTCACACTGCCGACCATCTTGCCGAAGGAGCGGGTCAGCGAGAACGGGATCAACAAGATGAGGAAGATCTCGAACAGGTTGGAGAGGGGGGTGGGGTTCTCGAAGGGGTGGGCGGAGTTGGCGTTGAAGTAGCCGCCGCCGTTGGTGCCCAACTCCTTGATGGCCTCCTGGGAGGCGACCGCACCGCCGTTCCACTGCTGGGAGCCGCCCATGAACTGGCCGACCTCGTGGATGCCGGCGAAGTTCTGGATCGCGCCGAGCGCGACCAACACGATCGCGCCGATCACGGACAGCGGGAGGAGGATGCGGACGGTGCCGCGGACCAGATCGGCCCAGAAGTTGCCGAGCTCACCGGTGCGGGAGCGGGCGAAGCCGCGCACCAGTGTCACCGCGACCGCGATCCCGACAGCCGCGGAGACGAAGTTCTGCACCGCGAGGCCGCCGGTCTGTACGACAGGTCCCATGGCCTGCTCGCCGTAGTACGACTGCCAGTTGGTGTTCGTGCCGAACGACGCGGCGGTGTTGAAAGCCTGGTCAGGGTCGATGGAGGCGAAGCCGAGCGAGCCCGGCAGGCTGCCCTGGACGCGCTGCAGCAGATAGAGGAAGAGCACACTGACGGTTGAGAAGGCCAGGACGCCGCGCAGATAGGCCGGCCAGCGCATCTCGGCGTTCGGGTTGGCGCCGATGGCCTTGTAGATCCACTTCTCGACACGCAGGTGCCTGTCGGACGAGTAGACCCCGGCCATGTGGTCACCGAGGGGTCGGTAGGCCAGTGCGAGTGCGGCGATCAACGCGAGCAGTTGCAGCACGGCAGCGACGAGGGGGCTCATATCTGTGCTCAGAACCTCTCGGGCTTGACGAGGGCGAGGACGAGACAGCCCAGCAGGGCGGCGGCCACGACGAGGCCGGCCACGTTCTCCACGGTTTCGGCGGTCACAGCTTCGCCACCCCCTTGGCGACGAGGGCCACCAGCGCGAGGACCGCGATCGTGGTGACGACGAAGGCCACGTCGGCCATCGGTTGCTCCTGAAAGAGATGCGGATTCTCGGACCAGTCGAGGAAACCGCGTTTCGGCCACCACACTGCCCGCCTTGACGCCGTTCTGACGGCTCACCGCGCCGTCTTTACGGGTCCCCTACGCCGGGTGACGTCGAGTGCCGCCACGACGATCGTCGAGGGTCGATGCCCGATCGCGGACATGTCCGTCGCGTATGTGGGCTGGTGGGGGCTCTTCATGGCCGGCTCGCGTCACATCGGAGGCGACGTTCCGCTACGAGGCGTCATCCTTCTGCCGAGGAAGGGAGACCTCGATCCAGGCCCGCATTCGCGAGTGGGGAACAGGACCACGGCCGGACACCGCGCGGCGTGTCCTCCGGACCGCAGGTGTCGTCGATCGCCGCGGCCGTCGGGCCCCTGCGGGCCAGGGACCCGACGGCCCCGGAGGACTGCGGCTGCCACCCTGGTCCGGTGACGCCGGATCAGCACCTCCTCTCGCGACCAACGGTTCGCGGTGGAGGCGTGCTCCGGGGCCGGACGTATGCCCCCGGCCTTCGGCGCGGCCCTACGTGCTCGAAGTACCGCTGGACCCGTGCCCTGTGCCACCCAGCGCGGTTCGGGTCGCGCACTGAATGGAGCCTCTCCCCGCCGCGGAAATCGGCAGTCTGCGCAGGTGCATGGGGGTAGGCGACTCGGCAGGAAGCCCGAGCGGAGCCAACGGGTTTACAACCATGGGCAATTGTCCTGTGATACAGGCCACCTCGGACTCTTGTGGGTTTTTTGTGGATCAGTCAACCTGTCGGAAGACGGCGGCATGACTGTTTCGCGGCTACCCACCGCGTCATGGTTGTCATGCCCCTGTCGATTCCCCCACGTCAACGCACCACCTTTGAGGAGGATCCCTCACATGTCCGTGATGCGTATCTCGCGACGAAGACTGTCCGCGGCCGCCGCGACAGCCGTCGCCGCCCTGGCACTTGGTGCCGCCTCCACCTTCCCGGCCACCGCGGCAGAGCCCGCTCCGGTGGGCGTGATCGAGAACGCGGGTGTCCCCGGTGCCATCGCCGGCAGCTACATCGTCACCCTCGACGAGACCGCCGCCGACGCCGGCTCCAAGGCGGGCAAGGCACTCGCCGCGGAGTACGGCGCGAAGATCAAGAAGACGTACAGCGCCGCCCTCAACGGATACGCCGTCGAGCTCTCCGAGGCGCAGGCCCGGAAGTTCGCGGCCGACCCCGCCGTCGAATCCGTGGTGCAGAACCGGGTGTTCACCATCTCCGGCACCCAGCCGAACCCGCCCTCTTGGGGGCTGGACCGCATCGACCAGCGCGCGCTGCCGCTCGACCGGAGCTACACGTACCCCGACTCCGCAGGGGAAGGCGTCACCGCGTACGTCATCGACACCGGTGTCCGCATCACCCACGGCGACTTCGGCGGACGCGCCACATACGGCTACGACGCCATCGACAACGACAACACGGCGCAGGACGGCAACGGCCACGGCACACACGTCGCCGCCACGGTCGCCGGCGGATCCTACGGTGTCGCCAAGAAGGCCAAGATCGTCGGTGTCCGCGTCCTGAACAACTCCGGTTCCGGTACGACCGCCCAGGTCGTCGCGGGCATCGACTGGGTGACCCGTAACGCCGTCAAGCCGGCCGTCGCCAACATGAGCCTCGGCGGCGGCGTCGACACCGCTCTGGACACCGCTGTCCGCAACTCCATCGCGTCCGGCGTCACCTACGCCGTGGCGGCGGGCAACAGCGGTGCCAACGCCTCCAACTATTCCCCGGCCAGGGTGGCCGAGGCCATCACCGTCGGCTCCACAACCAACTCCGACGCCCGTTCCAGCTTCTCCAACTACGGCAGCGCGGTGGACATCTTCGCTCCGGGCTCGTCCATCACCTCGGCCTGGAACACCAGCGACAGCGCCACCAACACCATCTCCGGCACCTCGATGGCCGCCCCGCACGCCGCCGGTGCCGCCGCGCTCTACCTGGCGGACAACCGGAGCGCCACCCCGGCGCAGGTGTCCTCGGCACTGACCACAGCGGCGACTTCGAACGTGGTGGGCAACCCGGGCACCGGCTCGCCGAACCGGCTGCTGTACGTCGGCGGCGGTACCACCACACCGCCCGGACCGAAGTTCGAGAACACCGCGGACTACGCGATCAGCGACAACACCACCGTGGAGTCACCCGTCACCGTAAGCGGCGTCTCGGGCAACGCACCCGCCGCGCTCCAGGTGCCGGTCGCCATCGTGCACACCTACATCGGCGACCTCCAGGTCCAGCTCGTCGCCCCTGACGGCACGGCGTACACGCTGAAGTCGTACGGCACCGGCGGCAGCAGCGACAACATCAACACCACCTACACCGTGAACGCCTCATCGGAGGTCGCGAACGGCACCTGGAAGCTGCGGGTGAGCGACAACGCCCGCTACGACACCGGCAGGATCGACTCCTGGGGCCTCCAGTTCTGACGCCCTCGGCGCCGGACCGTGCAGGTCCGGTGTGTGACCAGCAGTGAGGGGCGGCCGCGCCGAGCGGCCGCCCCTTCCGCGCATGATCAGGGCGCGCGGTGCGGCCGGCCCGGGTGCTGCCGACCGGTTCGAGGTCGGTCGGCTCATCGGCTCGTGGTTCGTCGGTCCGCGGTTCCTCGGCCTGAGGCGCCTCGGGAGGCGTGGCGTCGGCGGCCGGCTGCCCGGTGGCCTGCTTCCCTGCTGTCGGCGCGGCCCGTCGCCGGCGCGTCATGCCCACGCCGACGAGCACGACGGCCATTCCCAGGACCACGCGAACGCTGAGGTCCTCGCCCAGGACGGTGAGTCAGCAGGTGGCGGCGCTGGAGAAGCAGGCCGGTACCGCTCTGCTGGAACGGGCCGGTCGCGGCGTGCGTCCCACGGCCGCCGGCCTGCTGCTCACCGAGCACGCGGCGCTGATCAGCGCGGCTGTCGCCCAGGCGGAGACCGCTCTCGCCGACCTCCGCGCCGGGCGTACCGGCCGCCTGTCGGTCCGCTACTTCGCCACGGCTGGTTCCACACTGGTGGCACCAGCGCTCGCCCGGCTCCGCGCCGAGCACCCGGGCATTCGCATCGACCTCGAACTCACCGATCCGGAGGACCCGTTCGATGAGGTGGTACGGGGCCGGGCCGATCTGGCGCTGGTCGTCCAGGTGCAAGGTCGCGCCGGACACGGCTTCCGTACCGTCCGTCTCCTCGACGACCCGTACGCCGCCGTGCTGCCCCTCGGACATCCGCTCGCGGGCAAGGAGATCGTCGACCTGAACGAGCTCTCCGGCGAGCAGCGGGTCGGCAGTGAGCCACCCGGCCCGTGCCTGGAGCCGGTGATCGAGTCCTGCGCGGCGGCCGGCTTCAGCCCCGACTTCGTCATCCAGAGCGAGGACTACGCCACCGCGCAGGGATTCGTCGCGGCCGGACTCGGTGTCGGCCTGATGCCGCGACTGGGGCTGCGCAACCGGCACCCAGGCGTCGTCGTGCGCCCGGTACGCAACCCCGAGCCGGTCCGGGTGATCTCGGCCGCCGCACGGGAGACCACCCTCGAACAGCCTGTCCTGCGCTGCCTGCTGGACGCCCTGCGGGAAGCGGCTGCCACCGCCGGGCCGTCCGATCGCTCCGAGGCGGCCTGACCGCGGCCCGTGGGGCACGGTCGGCGGCGGAGGCCGTCGCGGTGCGTCGTCCGACAGCCCGGAGTGCGAGCCGTCGGCATGGGAGCTACCCCGGAAGCCGTGAAGTACGGCACCGCCATCGCGGCGCGCCTGCCTACTGCCCCTGATACGGAGGCTGTTGGAGGTAGGGGTTGGGGTGCTCCGGGGACTGCGCGGGAGGAACGGAATACCCCTGGCCCGGCGCCGCGGGAGCCTGGTACGGCCCGCCGGGATTGTGGTGCTGGGGCGGCTGTCCGGCAGGGTCGGGGTGTCCCTGGTAGGGGGCAGGGTAGGGCTGCTGCCCGCCTGCGTGGTTCTGCTGATGCGGTGGGAAGGCAGCGGGCCCGGGGAGAACCGGGGCTGAACCGCGAGTCCGGCGGCTCTGATACACCGCGAATACGACGACGGCGCCAACCACGGCTCCGGCGCCTATGATCCCGACGACAAGGACGATAGCGCCCACGGGTTAGGGTCCCTTCGTTCTCGAACTGGTTCGCTCAGGCGGTGAGTCGTGCGGCCGCCGTGCTTGATGTGGCTTCCGAGGAAGCTAACAGACCGCCGTTGCGCCGGAGGGCCTGGCCGTTGAGCCCCACATGACCGGCGCCTCGCCCGGCTCATGGGACAGGGCTGTGCTGGACTCCGGCCCAAGGTCTCCTGGCCCGCGAAACGGGTGCGCCGTGCCGCGGAGTCGACGGTGGGAGGCCGTACTGTCACGGCTCCGTATCAGGGCACCGTCGGGGGCGAAAGGTCGATCCGCAGGTCAGCGCGGTCTTTTGGGCCGTGCTTTACCCGATTGACGGGCGGCGCACAGAGCGGGCCCAAGAAGGGCCTAAGCGAGGTTGATGAAGTGCTCCGCGTCAGGGTCTCTTCGACTTGTGGAGCTGTCTCATGAAGCGTGCACGTCTCGTACCGGCCGTCGCCCTGCTGGCGCTGTCCCCGTTGCTGCTGACCGCCTGCGGCTCGGACGACGCTTCGTCCCCGAAGGGCGGCACCTCGTCATCCTCGGGCAGTGGCGCTTCGGGGAACCAGAACTGCCGACCGCCGTCCGGTATGCCGACCGGCGCCCCGCCGTCCGGTATGCCGACCGGCGCTCCCACAGCCATGCCGCCCGGCGGCCGGGGCGGTCCCGGTGGCGGCTGCGGTGCTCCGGGCGGCGGGCAGCCGGGTCAGGGGGAGCAGGGGCAGCAGGGCTGACCTCGGGTCGCGTACGGCGACGGCGGGCGCGGTCCGCCGCGCCTGAGGCAGCCTCGGCCGCCACAGGAACCCGGGATACGATGCGGCCGTGACCAGTAGCCTGACGCCGAGCCGCCGATCGGCGATGTACGGGCTGCTGCTGGTACTGGCTGTGCTGGCCGGCCTGCTGGCGATGCACGGTCTGGCGCCGGGGGTGCCGGCCACGGTCGGCGCGCATCCGGGCGCGGGTGCCCACGCCGGACACGGCATCGGCGTCGATCGCGGCAGTGATCCCTGCGGGCACACCGCCGACGGTGGCGCCGGAGGGCATACGGACCATGCCGACGCGACCTGCGCCGCGGGCGGCACGAGTGCTCCGTATATGCCGCCCGCCCTGGCCTCCGCCCACGGCGGCGGCGCTCCGGTGGTCTCGCCGGTCGGCCGCTGCGGCGGTACGACGGCGACCGGTCGGGCGCCGCCCGACCTGGCAGAACTGCAACTCCTGCGGATCTAGGTCCTTTCGTCTGGATCTTGCCGGGCCCGCGTGCCCTGGTGCCGCTCCCTCTGGCTCCGCCTGGGGGACACCCAGCCTCCCTTCTCCGTCCTGCGCCCGTCACCTCGGCCCGGGGCCGGGGGAGGCCCCATGCACCAGGCCCCGCTCCCTGATCCGGCCTGATCCAAACGAACGGCCCTGGAGCGCACCGCGCGCCACCCCCTCCCCGACACGGGATCGGTGTGGCGTGCCTCCGGGCGCTCTCATTTCCGTCTTTCACCGCCTCCAAGAGCTCTTGGAGGCTTTCGAGGGGTCGCACCACCATGAGCACACACCGAGGCCTCATCCGCCGAGCCGCCGCCGTGGCGATGGCCGGAACCGCCGTTGCCGTACTCGCGGCCTGCGGGTCGAACGACCAGGGGCCCTCCGGGCAGTCCGCCGCGCGGTCGTCCGTGTCCCCGACCCCCTCAGCATCAGCGTCGGCGGTCGCCGGCGCGCACGGAGCACCCGATGTCGTCTTCGCCCAGGGCATGATTCCGCACCACCGGCAGGCCGTGACGATGGCGGAGCTTGCGGCATCCAGGGCCGGTTCCACCGAGGTGAGGCAGCTCGCCGAGCAGATCCGGAAGGCTCAGGCCCCTGAGATCGAGACGCTCTCCGGGTGGCTGGTCGCCTGGGGTGAGCAGGTGCCCGCCGACGGCGCCGGCATGGGCCACGCCGCCCACTCCGAGGGCGGATCCGCCGGGATGATGACCGCCGATGAGATGGACGAGCTCGGGAAATCCTCGGGCCCGGCCTTCGACACCGCCTTCATGAAGCTGATGATCAAGCACCACGAGGGCGCGGTGGCGATGGCCAGGAGCGAGCAAGCCGATGGCGTGTACCAGCCCGCCAAGGAGATGGCAGAGGACATCGTCAGCTCCCAGACGGCCGAGATCACCCGGATGAAGGAGCTGCTCGGCCCACGGCAGTAAGGAGCGCTGCCCGACGGGGCGGGGTGCCCGCGCGGCACCCCGCCCCCCGGTCCCCTCTCTCTCGGTCCCGCCTGCACCGGAATACCCCAGGGGGGTATATGGTTCTGTAGGGCGGCCCGCTCGGCCGGGCCGGCACCGGACAGGGGCAGGGAGAGGGAGACGCGACATGGACCACACGTCACACGGCGGCGCAGCGAAAGTGCACGACGTGCACGACGCGCACCGAACGCGGCACGGGCCCGCGAGCCAGGACCTCGCGACCCACGACGGGCACGGGAGCGCCCATGTGCATGGCTCGGCTTCCTGGAGCACAGCGGCCAAGGCGACGCTGCACTGCCTCACCGGCTGCGCCATCGGCGAGATCCTCGGCATGGTCATCGGTACCGCCCTGATGTGGGGCAATGTGCCGACGATGATCCTGGCGATCGCCCTCGCGTTCGTCTTCGGCTACTCGTTCACCCTGTTCGCGGTGCGTCGTGCCGGTCTGGGCTTCAAGACGGCAGTCAAGGTCGCCTTGGCTGCCGACACCGTATCGATCGGCGTGATGGAACTGGTCGACAACGGCATCATCGCCCTCGTGCCGGGCGCGATGGACGCCCATCTCTCCGACGGGCTGTTCTGGTCCGCGCTGCTGGGCGGCTTCGTCGTCGCATTCCTGATCACCACCCCGGTGAACAAGTGGATGATCGGCCGCGGCAAGGGGCACGCCGTGGTCCACGCCTACCACTGAGGCGTGTGTCGCCGCGGCCTACGCGAACTGGTCGTAGCCGAGCTTCACGACCATGCCGGTCACCACCACGAGCAGCACCGTGCGCACGAACCCTGATCCGCGGCGCAGTGCCGTCCGCGCCCCGAGTGCCGCGCCGACGATGTTGCACACGGCCATTCCCGCGCCGAGCAGCCACAGCACCTGGCCCTGGAGGGCGAACACCGCGAGAGCGCCCGCGTTGGTCCCGACGTTCACCACCTTGGCCAGGGCCGAACTCTGGAGGAACTCCAGGGACAGCAGGCTGGTGAACATCATGATGAGGAAGGTGCCGGTGCCGGGGCCGAAGACACCGTCGTAGAAGCCGATTCCGCACCCCGCGGCCCCGATGACCGCGAGCTTGCGGCGTCTGCTGACGAGTTCGCTCTCCTGTACCGCTCCGAATCCCGGCCGGAGGGTGACGAAGATGGCCACGGCGATGAGCAGGGCCATGATGACGGGCCGGAACCAGTCGGCCGGCAGGCTGGACGCGGACAGGGCACCGACCCCGGCGGCCGGGATGGCGAGGCCGGCCGCCGGAAGTGCGATGGAGCGGTCCAGCTTGGTGCGCCTGGCGTAGGTCACCGCGGCGATCGTCGTACCGGTGATGGCGGTCAGCTTGTTGGTGCCGAGTGCCACGGTCGGTGACAGTTGCGGAAAAGCCATCATCAGCGCGGGTATGAGGACGAGTCCGCCGCCGCCGACGACCGCGTCGATCCATCCTGCGGCTGTCGCCGCGGTCAGCAGGCCCGCCACGCCTATGGCGTCCAAGAGCCGTCCCCGTTCACTCGTCGGACCAGAACGGGAACGACCTTACGAGAACGCGAATTGTGTTCGATGTCGGGGTGTCGAGTGTGTCAGGTGCGTCAGGCGGACACCCGCGCGATCGCCGTGATCTTGATCGCCATAATGAGGCGGGCACAGTCCAGCCGAGCCCATCCAAGGAGCCGCCGCCATGCCACAGGAGCCCCACGGCCCCAGCGGACTGGTCAGGCGGATGGAACGGCATCAGGTCGCGGTCTATCTGTGCGCCATCGCGGGCGGCGTTCTGCTCGGCTGGGCGGCCCCGGGACTCGGACCCGGCCTTGAGCACTCCATCAACCCGGTTCTCGGGGCGCTGCTTTATGTCACGTTCCTCCAGGTGCCGGCGGCTGAGCTGGTCCGCTCACTGCGCGACGGTCGCTTCCTGGCGGCCACCCTGGTCGTCAACTTCATCGCCGTACCCCTCGTGGTCGCCGCGATGTTCGCGTTCCTCCCCGCCGACCAGGCCGTCCGCCTCGGAGTGCTGCTGGTCCTGCTGTGCCCGTGTGTGGACTATGTCGTCGTCTTCACCGGGCTCGCGGGTGGCAGCCGCCGCCGACTGCTCGCCTCGACGCCGCTGCTGCTGGTCGTCCAGATGGTGCTGCTGCCGCTGTACCTCTATCTGTTCATGGGCGCTGAGTTGGCCGACATCGTCGAGATCGGCCCATTCCTGGAGGCGTTTCTGTTTCTGATCGCCATCCCGCTGGCGGCCGCCTGGGCCACCCAGTTGTGGGCGGCCCGACGGCCGGCGGGCCCAAGGGTGCTGGGCGCTGCGACCGCGGCGACGGTGCCGCTGATGGCCGCGACCCTCCTCCTCGTCGTCGCCTCCCAGATGCCCAAGCTCGAAGGCAGCCTGGTCGACGTCGCCGCGGTGGTGCCGTTCTATGTGCTGTTCCTGGTGGTGATGGCCTTCGTGGGGCACGCCGTGACGGCCCTCTTCAGGCTGGGCACCGCCGCGTCCCGGGCCGTCGTCTTCAGCGGCGCGACGCGCAACTCCCTGGTCGTCCTGCCGCTCGCGCTCGCCCTGCCGGACCAACTGGACGTCGCCGCCGTGGTCGTGGTCACCCAGACCCTTGTGGAGGTCATCGGCCTGGTGGCCTACGTACGCCTCGTGCCGCGCCTGGTCCGGTGAGAACCTCAGTTGAGTCGCCGCTGCCAGTCGGCGGGGACCTTGCCCGCCGGGCCCGGGACCGGTTGGGATCCCGGGTGCGCCGTGGGCGGGGGCAGCGGTGGCCCGTCGTAGTACTGCTCCGTCTCGATGTTCCAGAACCAGTCCTCGCCCGGCTCGAAGCTGGTCAGGAACGGGTGCCCTGCCGTGTGTGCGTGCTTGGTGGCGTGCTGCTCGGGGGACGAGTCGCAGCAGCCGATGTGCCCGCACTCGGCGCACCTGCGCAGATGGAACCACCAGCCTCCGCTGGCCGTGCACTCGGCACAGCCCGTGCCGCTGGGTGCCGCGGCGGGGTCGATGCCCGGGATCCGGTCGGAGTCGTGTGCCATGGCAGCTGCCTCCCTGACGAGGGCGAAGCTCGCGATCACGCTTCGTTCATCGTACGGCTCAGGGAGCGGCCGGGCAGATAAATGTAAGGGGCTGATCGAACAACTTCCCTATACTGCGGTCCATGCCGCCCATACCTGCTGCCGCATGACCACGAGCGGCACCCCCAACCCCGCTCCCGCCCCCGATGCCCCCGAGCCTGATCCGGTCGCCGAGAGCGACTCGGTTGCCGAACGTGTCCCGGGCGCCGGATCGGAACCCGCCCGTCGCCGTATCCTCGCCGACCTCACACCCCTGCGCGTGTCCGCGGACTACCGGCGGTTGTGGTTCGGCAACACGGTCTCCTGGATCGGGCAGGGCATGACCACCCTGGCGATCTCGCTCCAGGTGTACGACATCACGCGCTCGACCTTCTCCGTCGGGCTGGTCGGGCTCTTCTCCCTCGTCCCGCTGGTCGTGTTCGGGCTGTACGGCGGTGCGGTCGCCGACACCGTGGACCGCCGCAAGCTCGGCCTGGCCAGCGCGACCGGCCTGGCCGTGTTGTCGGCGGCGCTGGCCACCGCCGCGTTCGCCGGATTCCACCGGGTCTGGTTCCTCTACGCGGTGGTCGCGCTGCAAGCCGTCTGCGCCGCGCTCAACGCGCCCGCCCGCAGCGCGATGATCCCGCGCCTGCTGCCGGCGGAGCAGCTTCCGGCCGCCAACGCGCTCAGCTCCGTGACCACTACCTCAGGGATGCTGATCGGGCCGATGCTCGGCGGGCTGATCGTGGGCTACGGGGGCTACCAGGCCGCGTACCTCGTGGACGCGGTCGCCTTCTGGGCCGCGCTGTACGCGATGTGGCGGCTTCCCGCCATGCTGCCCGACCACGGCACCGACCGCGACGACCCGGGGTCCGGCAAGCGGGCATCCGTACTCGGCGGGCTGCGCTTCCTGGCCACCAGGCCCAATATCCGTATGACGTTCTTCTCGGACTTCTGCGCGATGATCCTCGCGCACCCGCGTGCGCTGTTTCCCGCCATCGCGGTGCTCTGGTACGGCGGCGACGCCCGCACCACCGGACTCCTCGTCGCGGCCCCCGCGGTGGGGGCGCTGCTGGGCGGGGTGTTCTCCGGCTGGCAGGGGCGGATCAGGCGGCACGGGGTGGCGATCCTGCTCGCCGTCGCTGCTTGGGGCCTGGCCATCGCCGCGTTTGGGCTGACCCGCAACCTCTGGCTCGGGCTGTTCTTCCTCGCCCTCGCGGGCTACGCCGACACGGTCTCCATGGTGTACCGGAGCACCATGCTCCAGGCCGCGGTGCCGGATGAACTGCGCGGGCGTCTCCAGGGCGTGTTCATCGTGGTCGTGGCCGGTGGCCCCCGGCTGGGTGACTTCCTCGCCGGTTCCGTCGCCGGCCTCACCTCTCCGGCCGTGGCCATCACCGGGGGTGGGATCGCCTGCGCGCTGGCGGTCGGTCTGCTCGGCCTGCGCGCCCGGGGGTTCGTCCGGTACGACGCCCGACAACCTACTCCGTAGGACGTGGGGAGACCCCATGCGGACAAGGGAAATGCCACACGCTGTCCGAGCCGGCGTTGGCGACGTAGGCCTTCGAGCCGTTGCCCCGTGCGCGGGCCTTCGGGGGCCCTGCGCACGGGGTCGTACCTCCGTCGCGGTGACTGCTCGTCAGGTGGCGGACATCAGAAGCCGCGCAGCCTCAGCAGCGGCTCCTTGGTGTTGTCACCGTCCTCCGACGGCCACAGCCAGTCCGTGCCGCCTGCCGCCACCAGGGCCGCCTTGACGGCGGCGGGCGACGCGCCCGGGTGAGTGGCCTTGTACAGGGCCGCGCCACCGGCGACATGCGGTGAGGCCATCGACGTACCGGACAGGACCGCGTAGCCGCCGTTTCGGTAAGTGGAACGGATGCACACACCGGGCGCGATCAGATCGACATCCGCGCCGTAGTTGGAGAAGTCCGCGAAGGTGTCGTCCCGGTCGGCGCGGCAGCTCGCCTTGCCGAGCCCCCCGGACTTGCCGTCGAAGTCGGCCAGGGCGCTGACCGTGATCACTTCGTCGTATGCGGCCGGGGTGGTGTTCTTGGCGTCGGCGTGGCTGTTGGCCGCTGCGACCACATAGGTCACACCCGCCGCGACGGAGGCGCAGATCGCCCTGTGCATGGCGTCGTTGTTGACCGTTCCGCACTTGCCGTCGTCGGAGCCGCTGCCGCCGAGGCTCATGTTGACGACGTCGATCTGGTCGGCGTGCTGGGTCACGTAGTCGATTCCGCAGACGACGTCCGCGGTGGTGCCCAGGCCCAGCGGGTTGAGCACCTGCACCGGCCAGATCCGGGCGCCCGGAGCCACGCCGACCACTCCGGTGTTGTTGTCGAGGGCGCCGATGGTGCCGGCGACATGACTGCCGTGGCCGTGCATGTCCAGCACCGGGAGCCAGGGGAACCAGCAGTTCTTCGCCCCCGCCTTGTAGACGTTCAGGTCGGGGTGGTTCATGTCCACACCTGTGTCGATCACCGCGACGTCGACGTCGACCCGGGTGTCCTTGCCGTCGATGGCGGCGGTCGGGCTGAGGTCGGCCTCCACCCGGTCCACGCCCGTCGGGACCGTCTGTGCGAGGGCCCGTACCCTCCGCTCGGGCTGGACGGACTGCACCCGGGGGTCGTCGGCGAGCGCGGCTGCCGCGCTCTTGCTCATGGCGGCCGAGTAGCCGTGCAGGGCGTGCCGGTAGACGTGCCGCACCGTGGCTCCCATGGAGGTCGCCTGGGCGACTGCCGCATTCACGGTGGCCGTGGTGTCGGACTGCACGGCGGCGTCCTTGAGCGTCACGATGTACCGGCCGGGGATCTGGTCGGACTGTGTGGCCGTCGCGAACGCGGCCGTCGTGGGCGCGTCCGCCGGTACTGGCGCGGCGGCCGTCGCGGAAGTCGGTGTGGCGGCCGCCAGGGCCAGAGCGAGGAGGGCAGCGCCGAAGAGCTTGGGCATCCCGGACCTTTCTCGAAGACGAGTCAGTGGGAGCGAATCGGCCGCGAGTTCGAGGCTGCTCCCCGAAGTCCGATTCGCTTGCGCGCCCAAGGCGTAGCAAATGTTGCCGCAGCGAACGATCCCGACATCCGGCGAGCGCGGATTTCGCCGAGGTCATGTCCTCCATGTGGCCGTGTCGCGTCACCGGCGTGACGGGTTCAGCGCGGGCGGGCGCCTCCATCGCGGCGGGTGTCCAGCGACCACATGTGAGTGCATCCGGGGCACTGGAGGTGGACGACCGCGCCCTGGTTGGAGATCAGATAGCGCCAGTGGTCGCGGCAGTTGCGCCGCTCCGCGCAGGGCGCGCAGTCGCGGGAGTCGTCGCAGCGCGGGCAGGGCACCCAGGCGCGCCGGGCGATGTCCGCCTGCGGATCAATGGGAAGCCGCACGGCCGGGCTCCCCTCCGGGCCGTCGGGGGTTCTCGGGCAGCACACCCGCCGCGACGAGCGCTTCGTAGGTGCGCTGCTGCTCGGCATCGAGCCCGGAGTAGAGGAGGGAGTACGCCGCCTCCTCGTCCCGCAGCGCTGCCATGGGATCCCAGTCGGGCCCGAGAGCGGCCACGACCTCGGCTCGCCGCCTGGCCTCTTCGAAGGTCAGATCGATCGAGAAGGATATGTGGTCAGGGGTGGGGTCCTGGTCCATGGCGTGACTTCCGGTGGTGCTTTCGGGGACTGTCACGTGTACCAGAGGGCGGGCTGCTCAGGGAAGGTCGACCTCACCGGGTTTCCCGGGCGAAGTTGATCATTTTGCCACCCGAAAATGGCAATGAACTGTGATGAAACCAAACAAAAGGAGTCATGGGTTCGTGGAGATGGGGGCGATATTTCCGATATTGGTTATTCGTATCACTGTGATGGAATTCATGGCTGCTTCGCTGCGCCGCCTCCGGAACTCACGATCCCCCGCACCAGCCCCAGCTCCACCAGGTCCTGGGGCCGTAGCCGCAGCTGGTCCGCCGTGGCGGCCGCCTCGCCCGGCCCTCGTTTGAGGATCGCCGCGGCGAGCTCGGGCGCGATCACCGAGAAGTAGCCGTCCGGCGTGGTCCAGGTGTTGCCCGGAGCGGCCAGCGCCAGTGCTCCGCCCGAGCCGCCCTCGCCGATCACCAGCGTGGTCACCGGGACCCGGGCCTCCGCTATCGCCGCGAAGGCCTCGGCGATGGCCGCCCCCGCACCCTCGCGCTCGGCCTCCGCGTCGTTCGCGGCCCCTGGGGTGTCCACCAGCGTCAGCACGGGAATCCCGAGCCGGTCCGCGAGCCGTATCAGCCGTGCGGCGGTCCGGTAGCCGGCGGGCCGGGTCGCCGTCCCCGCCTGCGCTGCGTAGGCCACCGTCCGGCCCTCCCGCAGTCCGAAGCCGCACAGCATCCCGGGGTCCGTGCCGCCGCACCGGTCGCCCTGGATGTCGAGCCGCGAGCCGAAGTGCGTGTCGAGATACGCCTGGGCGCGCGGGCGTCGTGCGGAGCGAGCCAACTGGACGGCGCCCCAGCCGGTGGGTGCCGGATCCTGGCTGCCGAGCGCGAGCGGCGGCGCGGGTGCGTCGGCCGGCGGCGGCGCTGACCCGGCCCCGCCCGTCAGTAGCACGAGCCACGACGCCAGCGTCTCGCGCAGCTCCTCCCGTCGGACGATCGCGTCGATCTGGCCGGCGGCCAGCTGACCCGTCGCCGTGTACGCGGACGGGTCGGCGCCCTGCGGCCTGACCCGTGAACCGGCGAAGCCGATCTGGGCGCCGGGCAGCGCCAGGATCACGTCCGCGCCCGCCCCCAGCGTGGCCCAGCCGCCGCCCGTGGTGGGGTCCCGGAGCACAGCGATCTGGGGCAGGCCGGCCGCACGGGTCAGGGCGGCGGCGCGTGCCACCCGCTGGAGCTGGGTGAGGGCGATCATGCCCTCCTGCATCCGGCTGCCACCGGTGGCGATCAGCGACACGAGGGGCAGGCGCTCGGCGCGCGCGTGCGCGTACGCAGCCTCCAGTCGGTCCCCGGTCCGTTCGCCCAGCGAGCCGCCCATGAAGCGGAACTCGAAGGACACCACCACGGCACGGCGCTCACCGATCCGCGCCACACCCCAGACGACCGACTCCTGTTCGCCGCTGCGGGCCGCGGCCCTGGCTCGCGAGGCGCCATAGCCGTCCCAGCCGATCGGCCCGTCAGCCGGCTGTGCGGCAGCCGTGCCGGCGGGAGCACCCGTTCGCTGCGGGGTCTCGGACCATACGGATGCTTCGGACTCCTCTGGCCGTGCGGATCCCTTGGGCCCGTCAGACCGTTCGAACTCCGCGAACTCCTCGGCCACCAATGCGATCGCCGCCCGTGCGGTCAGCCCGTCAGTCATGCGTCAGCGCCCGCTTCATGATCTTGCCCATGTCGTTCCGCGGCAGGCTCTCCAGATAGCGGACCGTACGGGGCCGCTTGTGCGGGGCGAGTTGAGTGGCGACATGGTCCGCGAGCGCCTCGGTCGACGGCGGACGCCCGGGATCCGCCGCCACCACCCACGCCACCACCCGTTCACCCAGGTCGGGGTCCGGCTCACCGGTCACCGCGACCTCCCGGACATCCGGATGGTCCAGCAGAGCGTTCTCGATCTCTCCGGCCCCGATCTTGTAGCCGCCGCTCTTGATCAGGTCGGTCGCCTTGCGCCCCACGATCCGCACATGGCCGTCCGCGTCCCGTGCGGCCATGTCGCCGGTACGGAACCACTCCCCGTCGAACGCCGCCGCCGTCGCGTCCGGCCGGTTGAGATAGCCGGTGAACAGATTCGGCCCCCGCACCTGGATCTCCCCGACCGTCTCGCCGTCGTACGCCGTGATCTCGGAGCCGTCCTCCTCCACCAGCCGCAACCCGACACCGCGCAGGGGTACGCCGACCGAACCGGGACGCGTACCGCCCCCGACCGGGACGCTCGTGTTCATCAGGGTCTCGGTCATCCCGTAGCGCTCGACGACCTGCCGCCCCGTGCCCGCCGTGATCCGCTCGTGGTCGTACAGCGGCAGCGCCGCCGAGCCGGAGACCAGCAGCCGTGCACCCGCCAGAGCCTTCGTCAACTCCGGATCGGATTCCAGGGATTCGGCCAGCCGGTGGTACATGGTCGGCACTCCGAACAGCATCGTTCCGCCCGTGCCGAGCTCCCGTGCCACGCCCTCCGCCGAGAACCTCCCGAGGTGTCGTACCGAGCCGCCCTGGCGCAGCGGGCCCAGGATTCCCAGGATCAGCCCGTGCACATGGAACAGCGGGAGGCCGTGGACGAGCACGTCATCGGCGGTCCACGCCCAGGCTTCGGCCAGTGCGTCCAGCGTCGCCGTGATCGCCCGCCTGGGCAGCACCGCGCCCTTCGGCGCGCCGGTGGTGCCCGAGGTATAGACGATGAGCGCCGGGGACTCGGGGTCTTCCGGCTCGGCCGGAAGCCGGGCCGGAAGGCCCGGCTTCTGCCCTACCGGATCCACCGTGACGTCCAGGCGCTTCAACCCGGCCAGTGCCGAGGGCAGTTCGTCCCCCGATGCGGCCAGCACCAGCGCGGGCGCGCTGTCGCCGACGATATGCGCCAGTTCCCGTTCGCCGGTCTTGGGGTTGAGCGGTACGGCGGGGACTCCCGCGAGTACCGCGGCGACCACCCCGACCGCGGTCTCGAGGGTCGGTGTGGCCCACACCGCGACCCTGCCGACCTCCGAGACTCGGCTCGCCAGCGCCCCGGCCGCCGCGGCGAGTTCGCCGTACGTCAGCGCACGGTCGACGAACCGCAGGGCGGGACGGTCCGGCTCCGACAGTAGAGCCGGAAACACCTGAACCGCCGGCAACACAGCACTCACGAGTCGTCCTCCTCAGTCCGTCCGCTCCCACCATTGTCCCCACGCCTGCCTACCGGCGCGTAGCGAATTCGGCCTGGAAGGGGGGTCGACCACGGCTCAGGGCGGCCGACCGCGGCTCAGGGCAGCGGTAGCGGCAGCCCCAGCCGCACCGCGTACACCGCGACCAGGCCGAACCCCACCCGGAAGGTCCAGGCGCGGGCGCGCGCCCCGATCCGCGCCCCCGCGATGCCGCTGACCGCGACGAGCAACTGCTGCCAAGCGAGCGAGGCGACGAACACTCCGGTCGCGAACACCGCCCCGGCGGCGCCGTTGCCCAACTCGGCGCCCTGGGCCGTCGTGAGCGCCGTGAAGTAGAGCGCGGTCGTGGGGTTGACCAGGGTCAGCGCGGCGAATCGGACAAAAGTCCGCGCCGCCCCGCTCCCGGCGTCCGACCCGGCCGCGGCGGGGGAGCCGTCGTCGGCGGTGTGCCGGGACGCCCACAGCCCCCGCACCGCGATGCCCATCAGCACCGCGGCCGACACCAGCCGGACCCACGCCTCCACTTCGGTCAACGCCGAGGCCACCAGCGGTCCGATGGCCGTGGCGACCGCCGCGTACGCGAAGTCCACCACCGCGACTGCCGCGGCTGCCGCGACGGCGTTGCGGCGGTCCCGGAGGCTCTCCTGCACCAGCAGCACGCCCATCGCTCCGACCGGCATCGCCACACCGATACCGGCGGCAGCCCCGGCGACCGCGGTCGTCCACATCTCGCCCATGGCGCACACCATCGGGTGCGGGCCGTGACTCACGCGGCCGGATTACGGTCCGGGCTGCGACAATCGCGGTATGGATCGCCTGGACAGTGAAATCCTCGGGGTGCTTCAGAGGGATGCGCGGATCTCGTACCGCGATCTCGGGGTACGGGTCGGACTGAGCGCCAACGCCGCCGCCGACCGGGTGCGCAGGTTGCGCCGGGAGGGGGTCATCCGCGGGTTCACCACCCTGGTGGATCCCGCGGCGGCCGGCAGCCGCGAAGGCCTTGTCGTGTTCATCGACGTGACTCTGCGCCTGGACACCACGAACGAGGAGTTCGAAGCGGTTGTGCTGCGGCTGCCGGGCATCACGGAAGTGGTACATGTCACCGGCGCCCACGACTACCTGGTGCGCGCCCGTGCCGCCGACCCGGCGGCGCTCGACACCCTGCTGCGTCGGCTCAAGCGGGAGGCGGGCGTGGCCCAGTCGAGCACCCGGATCGCCCTGCGCGCCGCCAGGTAGCCCGACCGTACGGCACCACGTCCGGGGGCGGGACCTATGCCGTCAGCGGGTTGAGCACCATCGACTTGACCTTGCCCTCCAGCATCGCTCCGAGCCCCAGCACCGCGCACACGTCGGGCTGCTCGGCGATATGCACCGGCATACCGGTCTGGTCGCGCAGCATCTGGTCGAGTCCGGGGAGCAGCGCGCTGCCGCCGACCATCATGATGCCCCGATCGGCCAGGTCGGCGACCAGGTCGGGCGGGCAGTCGCGCAGGATCTTCCCGATGCCGTCGAGCACGGCGGTGAGCGGGGAGTGGATGGCGTCCCTGACCGCCGCGGTGTCCACCTTCACCGAACGCGCCAGACCGGTGGCCACATCACGCCCGTGGATCTCGGTGGACTCGGGCCCGCGCACGGTGAGTCCGTTCTCGCTGAGCGCGAGCTGGAGCGGGCGCACGGACTGGCTGGGCAGCATCAGCGCGTGTTGGTGGCGCAGATGCTGGATGACCGCGTGGTCCACCGCGTCGCCGCCGACCGGAATGCGTACCGCCGTGACGATGGAACCGAGCGAGAGCACGGCGATCTGGGTGGTGGCGGCACCGCAGGCCATGATCATGGTGGCGGTGGGCTGCTCCACCGGGAGCCCGCAGCCGACGGCAGCCGCGATCAGGGTGTCGACCAGCTCGACCCGGCGCGCTCCCAGCCCGACCAGCGTCTCGACGGTGGCGCGCTGGGCCAGCGGGTCGGCCTGGTGCGGGGTGCAGGCGGCGGCCCGCAGCCGGGGCTTGCGGCGTAGCTGGCGGCGGAGCTTCTCGCCGAGCAGATGGCGCAGCATGCGCTGGGCCATGTCGATGTCCACGACGGTACCGCCGGACACAGGGCGCATCACCCGGATGTAGTCGGGGGTCCGTCCGGTCATCTGCTGCGCGAACTCGCCGACGGCGATGAGCGCGCCGTTGCGCATGTTCACGGCGACGACACTCGGCTCGTCCACGACAAGCCCGGCGCCCTTGACGAAGACACGGGTCCGCGCGGCGCCGATGTCGACGGCCACGTGGCAGCGGCGCAGCTGGTCGAGGCTGACGGTCACGGCGGTCCTCCAGGGATCGGTTCCTCTTCGCATCGTGCGACCGCGGGGCGCCGGGCGCGCGTTGTGTTGAGCCGCTCGGGGAGGGCCGTGACGACAAGTCAGCGCGTTTGCGGTGCCGCGAGTGCCAACGCGGTCGCCGTAGGTGTCACATCAGGCGTTGCAGCAGCCCCCAGGTGAACTCGGCCGCACAGGCCTTCCCACCGGGCAGGGTGAACGCCAGCCCCCAGCGGGTCGGTGCCGTGCCCTCCAGGGGCCGTGCGGGCGCGAAGGCCCTGGCCACCTCGTCCACGGTGCAGGACCAGGGGCGCAGATCCTCCTCGGTGCGCAGTCCGGGGCTCCGCGCCCCCGGCGCGCGTACCAGCCATTCGTTCCACACCGCCCCGCCCGGTGCCGTCAGTACCTCGAACCGGAGGTCCGGCCACAGCGGTACGGGCCACAGCAGGGCGTCGCATTCCAGATCACCGATGCGGCGGCGGGCGGCGGACTCGGGATCGCCGAGCACGGAGCGGTAGCGGGACAGCGCCCCACGGGCCCTGGGGGAGCGGAGCATCGACTGCCAACGGCGGTTCGCCTCGCGTATCTCCGCGATCGACGCACCGAGCCGGCGCCGGGCGTCCTCGACCAGCTCCGGCTGGTGGTCGGCCATCCGGCGGAGCAGGACGAGCTGGAACTCGAAGGGTCCGAACACGGAGCTGTTCATGCCCCCATCGTGCCTGGAGCCCCGGCCGCCGCCACGCTCCGGAACTGCTGATTCCACACAAGATCCTCACAGCCGCGCCTATCTCCGTCACCTGTCGGCTGCGTACGCTGCCAGCCCCATGGATTACTGCTACCAGTGCCGTCGGCACCTCAATGGGGCTCTGGCGTGCGCCGGATGCGGTACGCCCGCGCAGGAGCTGCGGTACTACCGACCCGCCGCCCCCACAGCCATGCCGCCCGCCCCGGCGTCTGCCCCGACTCCCGCTTCCGCGCCTGCTCCCGTGCCGGCTTTTGCGCCTGAGCCCGCCCACGTCCCGCCGGACGAGGTGGTGGTCGAGCTCAGCGGTGCCCACGACGAGCCCCGGGCGCCGTCAGGGCATCGCCGCGCACCCGCCGGGAGCGGAAGGGCGCGCGGACCTGCTGCCGGTGCGCGCAGACGCCGCCCACGCCGCAGCCGTGGCCGGAAGGTGGTGCTCGGCGCCGTCGGTCTGGCCCTCGCCGCAGGCGTGCTGAGCCTGACCGAGCTGGCGAAGGAGGCGGGCTGGGGCGGTGACGGCGCCTCCGTCGAGGTCAGCGAGGAGGAAGAGCCACTCCAGGTCGACGAGATTCCCGAACCGGCCGTCAGCGACGAGCCGGCGGAGCGCCCGAGCGAGGTCGGCCGGAAGCCCGAGACGGCCTCGGCGGTGCCATCGCGCGCAGGAGCCGCAAGAGCCGGGGCCGTCGGGGCGGGCACCGGCAGTCCGGTAGCGGTGGAGTCCCCGTCGGAGGCAAGGCGTTCCGGTTCGTCCGTGCCCGCGCCGAGTCCGAGCAGTGACGTTTCTGCTTCGGCCTCGCCGAAGCCCGGCGGCAAGCCGTCGGACCCGGGGAATTCGGGGAACCCGGGGAACCCGGGTGGTCCGGGTCAGGCGGCCCCGCCTCCGGCAGCCGCACCCACGCCCTCACCCGAGCCAAGCGAGACATGCACCTGGTTCCTCTTCTGGTGCACCTGAGCTTCCGGCGTGTCCGAGCCGTGAGCGTCGCCGCGGCTACCGCGGCTCGCCCAGCATCCGTCTGAGCAGGTCCCGCAGCGCCGTACGTTCCTGCGTCGACAGCTCTGCCAGGGGCTCCCGGGCGAAGTCCAGGGACTCCCGCAACTCCCGTGCGGTCTCCCGGCCCTGCTCCGTGGCCGCCGCGATCTTCACTCTCCGGTCGGCCGCATCGGGCCGCCTCTCGACCAGCCCCCGGGCTTCCAGTCGGTCGATGATCCCCGTCACGTTCGACGGCTCACACTTCAACTGGCGGGCGATCCGGCGCATCGGGGTGGCCTCGACCGAGAGCAGGCCCAGTACTCGGGCCTGCGCGCCGGTGAGGTTGTGCCGAGCCGCGGCCTCCTCGTACTCGTCGTGGTAACGGGCCACGACCGCGCCGATGAGATCGACGACCTCCAGGGTCAGCGGGTCCGTTGGTGTGATGGCCATGGAAACCAGCATACCCCGATACTTGACAACATGAAATATCTAGGCGCATGGTTGTTTCAGGTACTGAAATTCATGTACTGAAACATCAGCGTCAGGCAACATCCAGCAGGAGGCACCGCAGTCATGTCCGCACTTCCCGCGTCCAGCCGTGAATGGCACCTCGTCGCCCGCCCGAACGGCTGGCCCGAGTCCGGGGACGTCGCCCTACGCGAGGTTCCGGTGGAGGAGCCGGGCGAAGGCCGGATCCTCGTACGCAATCTGCACTTCTCGGTCGACCCGTACATGCGCGGCCGGATGAACGATGTGAAGTCCTACGCCCCGCCGTACCAGCTCGACCGGCCCATGGAGGGCGGCGCCGTGGGCGAGGTCATCGCGTCCGCGGCCGAGGGCTTCGCCGTCGGCGACCACGTCCTGCACGGGCTCGGCTGGCGCGAGTACGCCGAAGTGCCTGCTCAGCAGACCACCAAGGTCGACCCGTCGGTGGCCCCGCTCTCCGCCTACCTGGGCGTGCTCGGCATGCCCGGGATGACCGCCTACGCGGGTCTCTTCGAGGTGGCCTCCTTCGAGGAGGGCGACACGGTGTTCGTGTCCGGCGCCGCCGGGGCCGTCGGCAGCCTGGTCGGGCAGATGGCGAAGCTGAAGGGCGCCTCGCGGGTCATCGGTTCGGCCGGCTCGGACGAGAAGGTCAAGCTGCTGGTGGAGGAGTACGGCTTCGACGCAGCCTTCAACTACAAGAACGGCCCCGTGGCCGAGCAGCTCGCCGCCGCCGCGCCCGACGGGATCGACGTGTACTTCGACAACGTCGGCGGTGAGCACCTGGAGGCGGCGATCTCCTCGTTCAACGACCATGGCCGCGCCGCCCTCTGCGGAATGATCGCCCAGTACAACGCCACCGAGCCCACTCCTGCACCGCGCAACCTCATCATGATGATCAGCAAGCGGCTGCGGCTCCAGGGCTTGCTCGTCTCCGACCACGCGGCCCTCCAGCCCCGGTTCGTCCAGGAAGTGGGCGGCTGGCTGCGGTCCGGCGAGCTCAAGTACAACGAGACCGTCGTCGAGGGCATCGAGAACGGCTTCGACGCCTTCCTCGGCATGCTGCGCGGCGAGAACACCGGCAAGATGGTCGTGTCGCTGACCCGCTGACCCGTCCCCATCGGACCCACCCACCGTGGCACCGGGCCGCAACCCCGACACTCGGGGGTGCGGTCCGAAGTGCGACCTGGCAGCGCCGCGGCCCAGTCGGTACGGTCCCGCTCGCCCGATAGGGTGAGCGGCATGCGTGATTTCGGGGCGGGCTTCGGCTACATGGTCAAGGGTCAGCGGTGGGTCGGCAGGCACGGCCGCTGGTTCGGTTTCGGGCTGTTGCCGGGACTGATCACCATGGTCCTGTACCTGGCCGGGCTCATCGGGCTCTGGTACGGAGCCGACGACCTGGTGGCCTGGTCGACGCCGTTCGCGGACGACTGGTCATCGCCGTGGCTCGGTGTGTTCCGCGGTTTCCTCACCGCACTGCTCTTCGTCCTCGGCCTCTTCCTGTCCGTGATCACCTTCACGGCCGTGACCCTGCTGGTCGGTCAGCCGTTCTACGAATCGCTCTCCAAGGAGGTCGACCGCACCGAGGGTGGCGAGGCCCCCGAGTCGGGGCTCAGCCTGTGGCGTGAGCTGTGGATCTCCGCCCGGGACAGCCTGAAGGTGGTGCTGCGGGCCGCGTTCTACGGTGTGCTGCTCTTCGCACTCGGCTTCGTCCCGGTCGTCGGGCAGACCGTCGTCCCCGTACTCGGCTTCTGCGTCTCCGGGTTCTTCCTCGCCGAGGAGCTCACGGCCGTGGCCCTCCAGCGCCGCGGTGTCGAACTCAAGGAGCGCTTGGCGCTGCTGCGCGGTCGCCGCATGCTCACCCTCGGCTTCGGGGTCCCGCTCGCCCTGGCCTTCGTGGTCCCGTTCGTCGCGGTGTTCCTGATGCCGGGCGCGGTCGCGGGCGCGACCCTGCTGGTGCGCGATCTGACCGCGGCCCCGGACGAGGCGCAGTCGCGGCCCGAGCCGGATTCCAGGCTCGAGCCGCAACTGGCGCCTTACGGTCCCTACGGCCTCAGCAAGGACCAGCCCCGGGGCGGTATCTGAGAAGCGCCCAGGAGGATCCCCCGGGGGGAACGCTCCCCGGGGATTCCGCGTACAGGGCGCAGTCGACCCCCGCGCGCCAGCGATCGACCGGCTGTGCGGAGTCCTACGTGGGCGGCTCGGCCGCCGTCACGTTCCGGTGGGCGATCTCCGCGAGACGCCGTTGGCCGTCCCTGCCGGGGTGGAACCAGTCCCAGGGGCTCAACTGCTCGCCCGTGAACCGGTAGTCGAAGACGTCCCCGCCGTCGTACCGGCATCGCCGGTCCTTCGCACACACGTCCTTGAGCGCCTCGTTGTACGCGACCACCCGCTCGTACACCCGCGTCCTGCGCTGCCCTGCCGCCTCGCCCAGGTCCTCTGCGTCGGCGAGCATCGAAGCGCAGATGCCCAGTTTCCACACCTCCCGGGCGAACGGGCTGACCCGGCCGGCCGACCACAGGCGCTTCAGGTCGGGGACGCTCGACACATACACCTGCGCCTCGGGCGCGGCACGGCGCAGTTCGCGCATCGCCGCTTCGAACGACGCTGTGAACTCCTTGACCGGGGTCATCAGTTCGGGTGAGTCCCGGCATGCGTCATTCGCCCCCGCCATCACCGTGACCAGTTCGGGGCGGTGTGCCGCCGCCGCGGTCATCTGTGCCGGGACGTCCGCCATCCTCGCCCCGCTCCGGGCGTGGTTCCAGCTGCGTTCGGCCGCCGCGGTACCCAGCAGGCGCTGCGCCAGGCTGCGTACTCCCGTGTCGCTGCCGGTCGCCCAGGACACCTCGGGGCAGTCCGCGAGCAGGGCGCAGACGTCGAAACCGCGGGTGATCGAGTCGCCGACGGCCGCGATCGAGCCGGGGCTTCGGTCCCAGTCGGGCGTGGGCGAGGGGGACGGCCGGGGTGCCTTCGGCGGGACTCCGCTCTGCGCGGCGGGCGGTTCGTCACAGCCTGTGACCGCAAACTGTCCGACGAGCACCGCCGCCGTCAACGCGGCGACAGCGGCAAACGGGCGAAGTCTCCATCGTCCATTCTGCTGGTTCTCGTGCATCCCCGCTCTCCCCGCCGGTGCCCCCGCGACACCCCGTTTCCCCCCAGCGCACGGTAGCTTTGGCCGCGTCGAACCAAGGGTGGCCGGTCCACCGGCTCCGGTAAATTACATCACGTCACATGCTGTCCGTTATGAGCGAGTTCGCGGAGTTTAGCGTCTGGTGATGTTTACTGAGGCCCCTGGGAAAGGCGAACCTCGTCCCACACTGGAGGTCCCGGTGACGACACGCGGCGTTCTGTACGTTCACTCCGCACCCCGCGCGCTGTGCCCGCACGTCGAATGGGCGGTGGCGGGCGTACTGGGTGTGCGAGTCCAACTCGACTGGGTTCGGCAGCCGGCGTCGCCGGGCACCTGGAGAGCGGAGTTCTCCTGGCAGGGCGAGGCGGGCACGGCGGCCAAGCTGGCGTCGGCGCTGCGCGGCTGGCAGCTGCTGCGCTTCGAGGTCACCGCCGAGCCGACTCCCGCCGCCGAGGGCGAGCGCTACAGCGCCACCCCCGACCTGGGAATCTTCCATGCCGTCACCGGAATTCACGGCGACATCCTGATCCCCGAGGACCGGCTGCGCGCTGCCCTGGTCCGTTCGGCTCAGGGTGAGACGCAGCTGGAGGCCGAGATCTCCAAGCTGCTGGGCAAGCCCTGGGACGACGAGCTGGAGCCGTTCCGGTACGCGGGTGAGGGAGCCCCGGTCCGGTGGCTGCACCAGGTGGTCTGACACGCCGCCGCCCAGGTTCCGCCACGAGGCGCTGAACACGGCAGGGCCCGTCTCCTCCACGTGAACCCAAGTGGAGGAGACGGGCCCTGCCGTCCGTCGTCGGCGCGGTGCGAGGGTCCGGCGGTCGTCAGACCGTACGGAACGCCAGCACCACGTTGTGGCCGCCGAAACCGAACGAGTTGTTGATCGCCGCGATCGTGCCGCTGGGCAGCGCCCGCGGCTCACCGCGCACGATGTCCGCATCCACGTCCGGGTCGAGCTCGTCGACGTTGATCGTCGGCGGGGCGAGCCGGTGGTGCAGGGCGAGGACCGTCGCCACGGTCTCGATACCGCCCGCGCCGCCGAGCAGGTGCCCGGTCATCGACTTGGTCGCGGACACCGCGACATGGTCGAGGTCGTCGCCGAGCACCTTGCGCAGCGCCTTGATCTCCGCGACATCACCCTGAGGAGTGGACGTCGCATGGGCGTTGAGGTGGACGACCTCGCCCGGCTTGAGGTCCGACGAGTCCAGCAGGTTCTGCAACGCGGCGGCGATACCGCGGCCGGTCGGCTCCGGCTGGGCGATGTGGTGGCTGTCAGCCGACAGGCCCTGGCCGAGCACCTCGCAGTACACGCGGGCGCCCCGAGCCGCGGCGTGCTCCGCCGACTCCAGGATGACCACACCGGAGCCCTCGCCGAGGACGAAGCCGTCACGGTCCTTGTCGTAGGGGCGCGAAGCCTTCTCGGGCTCGTCGTTGTTCTTGGACATCGCCATCATGTTGGCGAACGCGGCGACCGGCAGCGGGTGGATCGCCGCCTCCGTGCCGCCGGCGATGACCACGTCGGCACGGCCGCTGCGGATCATCTCGACGGCGTAGCCGATCGCTTCGGCGCCCGACGCGCACGCGGAGACCGGGGTGTGCACGCCGGCCTGGGCGTTCACCTCCAGCCCCACGTTCGCCGATGGGCTGTTGGGCATCAGCATCGGCACGGTGTGCGGGGAGACGCGGCGTACGCCCTTCTCCTTCAGCACGTCGTACTGGTCGAGCAGCGTGGTGACACCGCCGATACCGGACGCGATGACCGCGCCGAGCCGCTCGGGCGCGACCTGCGCCGCGCCCTCGGCGGATTCCGCTCCGGCCGGGCCGGCGTAACCCGCGTCGGCCCACGCCTCGCGGGCGGCGATCAGCGCGAACTGGGCGGAACGGTCCAGCTTCCGGGCGACCGGACGCGGAAGCACATCAGCCGGGTCGACCGCCACCGGGGCGGCGATCCGGACGGGCAGGTCGGCGAAGCGCTCGTCGTCCAGTGGACGGACGCCGGAGCGTCCCGCGATCAGACCTTCCCAGGTCGATGCGGTGTCGCCACCCAGCGGTGTGGTTGCGCCGATACCGGTGACGACCACGGTGCGATTGGTCGAGTTCACAGGAATTCTTTCTCCACGGTCTAAGCGGTGAGGCGGTTGCGTGAATCAGCGGCGCCACCGCTGGGTGGCGTACCGGATCGGCCCTTGATCAGGCCTGGTGCTTCAGGATGTAGTCGGCGGCGTCGCCGACCGTCTTGAGGTTCTTGACGTCCTCGTCCGGGATCTTGACGTCGAAGCGCTCTTCGGCGGCGACGACGACCTCGACCATGGACAGTGAGTCGACGTCCAGGTCGTCGGTGAAGGACTTGTCCAGCTGGACGTCCTCCGTCGGGATACCCGCGATCTCGTTGACGATCTCCGCGAGACCGGCGACGATCTCTTCCTGCGTGGCGGCCATGTGGCGCTCCTTCAATGTGTGGCTCAGTGTCTGGCTGAGGGTTGAACAGGCTGACCCGGAGTCCGGACGACCGGAGCGTTCCCGGAAGTCCGGAAGATCCGAATGCTTGCCTAGGGGAGGGTAACGACCGTCGCGGCGTATACGAGACCCGCCCCGAAGCCGATGACGAGCGCGGTGTCGCCGCTCTTCGCCTCGCCGGTCGCCAGAAGCCGCTCCATCGCGAGCGGAATCGAGGCGGCCGATGTGTTGCCGGTGGTCTCCACATCACGGGCGACCGTGACGTGCTCCGGCAGTTTCAGGGTCTTCACCATCGAGTCGATGATCCGCATATTGGCCTGGTGCGGGATGAAGACGTCCAGGTCGTCCACGCTGATCCCGGCCGCGTCCAGCGCCTGCTGGGCGACCTTGGCCATCTCGAACACGGCCCAGCGGAAGACCGCCTGACCTTCCTGGGTGATGGCAGGGAACCGGTCGACGGTGCCGTCCCGGTACTCCTCCCACGACACGGTCTGCTTGATCGTGCCGGCCTTGTCACCCTCGGAGCCCCACACCGTGGGGCCGATCCGCGGTTCCTCGGCCGGACCGACCACGACCGCGCCCGCGCCGTCGCCGAACAGGAAGGCCGTGGCACGGTCCTCCAGATCGGTCAGATCACTGAGCCGCTCGACTCCGATCACCAGCACGTACTCGGCTGAACCTTCCACGACCATGCCCTTGGCGAGGGTCAGTCCGTAGCCGAAACCGGCGCAGCCGGCCGAGATGTCGAAGGCCGCGGCCTTCTTCGTGCCGAGCTTGTCGGCGATCTCGGTGGCGATGGCAGGCGTCTGGTGGAAGTGCGAGACGGTGGAGACGACGACGGCGCCGATCTGCTCCGGGGTCAGCCCGGCATCGGCGATCGCCTTGCCCGATGCCTCGATCGACATCGCGGCGACGGTCTCCTCCTCGTTCGCCCAGTGCCGGGTCGCGATACCCGAGCGGGAACGGATCCACTCGTCGGACGAGTCGATCGTCTCCAGGATCACCTCGTTGGGCACGACGCGGACGGGGCGGTAACCGCCGACACCCATGATCCGTGCGTACGGGGCGCCCTGGCTGGGCCTGATCTTCGACATGCGCTTACGGCTCCTTCGTCAGGCGCTGGGCGAGCCCGCCGCTTCCGCGGCGTCCGAGGCTTCGGCAGCGGCACCCGCTGCCTCGGCGATGAGTGTGCGGGCCGCTTCGAGGTCGTCGGGGGTCTTCAGCGCGAGTGTCCTCACACCCGGCAGGGCGCGCTTGGCCAGGCCGACGAGGGTGCCGCCCGGGCACACCTCGATGATCGCGGTCGCGCCGAGCTCCTTGAACGTCTCCATGCACAGGTCCCAGCGGACCGGGTTGGCGACCTGGCCCACGAGCCGGGCCACGACCTCCTCGCCGGCGGTGACGACGGCGCCGTCCTTGTTCGAGACGTACGGGATCTTCGGGTCTATGGGGGCCAGCGCCTTGGCGGCCTCTTCCAGCTTGGCGACCGCGGGTGCCATGTGGTGCGTGTGGAACGCGCCGGCCACCTTCAGCGCCACGACCTTGCGGACGCCCTCGGGCTTGTCCGCGTCCAGCGCGGCGAGTTGTTCCTTGGTTCCGGCGGCCACGATCTGGCCCGCGCCGTTCACATTCGCCGGAGTCAGCCCGAGCTTCCGCAGATGCCCGATGCTCAGCTCGGGGTCCCCGCCGAGCAGCGCGGACATACCGGTCTCGGTGACGGCGGCGGCTTCGGCCATCGCCAGGCCCCGGGTCCGCACCAAGCGCAGCGCGGCCGCCTCGTCGAGGACGCCGGCGAACGCGGCAGCGGTGATCTCGCCGACGCTGTGACCGGCTACGGCGCCGGGCGCGAAGTCGCCGAGAGCGTCGCGGAGCGAGTCACGCAGCGCGGAGGCGGACAGCAGACCCGCTGCGACGAGCAGTGGTTGAGCCACGGCCGTGTCGCGGATCTGGTCCGCGTCGGCCTTCGTGCCGTAGTGGGCGAGGTCGAGTCCGATGGCGTCCGACCAGACCGCGATACGGTCGGCGGCGCCGGGGAGTTCGAGCCAGGGGGTCAGAAAGCCGGGCGTCTGAGCGCCTTGGCCGGGAGCGACGAGTACGAGCACCCTCACACTCTCTCTTGTGGATGGTCCCAGCCGCCCGTGGGGACAGGGACCAAGAACCGTCAGGGGAATTGTCGGTGTTCGACAAAAGACTAGGACTGGAGATCGCCGTCTACCAGACGCCCGAGGATGAGTGCGATCCGGAGAGTGAACGCGGAGCGGACATCGGAGGGTGACCAGCCGGTGACGTCGGTCACACGTCGGAGCCGGTAGCGGACGGTGTTCGGGTGCACGAAGAGCATCCGTGCGGCGCCTTCGAGGCTGCTGGCCTGCTCCAGGTAGACACTGAGCGTTTCCAGCAGTGCCGAGCCTGCTTCTTCCAGTGGTCTGTAGATCTCCTCCACCAGCTGCTCGCGCGCTGAAGGGTCGCCCGCGATGGCGCGTTCCGGCAGCAGATCGTCCGCCAGAACCGGACGCGGGGCATCCTGCCACGCCGCACACGCCTTGAGGCCCGCTGCGGCGGCCTGTGCGGAGCGTGTCGCCGCCAGCAGGTCCGGTACGACCGGACCGGCCACCACAGGGCCTGCGGCGTACGGGCCGATCAGCGCCTTGGCGACGTGCAGCGGACTGTCGCTGCCGCCGGCGATCACCACGAGGCGGTCGCCGAGCACTCCGGTCAGCACCTGGAGCTTGGCGTGTCGGGCCGCGCGGCGGATGGCCTCCACGGTGAGCTCGCTGTCCCCGTCGGGCGCGGTGCCCAGCACCACGCACACATGCTCCGGTGAGTTCCAGCCGAGCGCCGCTGCCCTGCTGACGGCGCCCTCGTCGGCCTCGCCGGACAGCACCGCGTTGACCACAAGCGATTCGAGCCGGGCGTCCCAGGCACCGCGCGCCTCCGCGGCCTGCGCGTAGACCTGGGCGGTCGCGAAGGCGATCTCCCGTGCGTAGACCAGCAGGGCCTCGCGGAGGATCGACTCGTCCCCCGGTGCGGCGACGTCCTCGATCGCCACCTCCATGACCTCGATGGTGGTGCGCACCATCTCCACCGTCTGTCGCAGCGTGATCGCGCGGGTCAGTTCACGCGGGGCCGTGCCGAAGACGTCGGTCGAGATCGCCTGGGGTGTCTCGGGGTGCCGGAACCACTCGGTGAACGCCGCGATACCCGCCTGGGCCACCAGTCCGATCCACGACCGGTTCTCCGGGGGCATGGCCCGGTACCACGGCAGCATCTCGTCCATGCGGGCGATGGCGTTCGCCGCGAGCCGCCCCGATGACTGCTCCAGTCGCTTCAGGGTCGCGGAGTGCGGATGGGCGGCGGCAGCGGGCAGAGCCGGCTCGACGGGTTCGACGGGTTCGGGATGGGGCACGGGGACAAGAGTGCCTTATCAGGACGCCTACGCGGAGACTCGGGGTCCGGGGCGGATGCCCGCGCGGGGAGCGGACGGCGGGGGGCCGGGGCCCGGCTCAGGGGTCCCGGACGGGCTCCCGACCGGCCTCCGGGAGGGCTCCGGGGGCGCCACCGAGCCCGCGCCACCGTCTACCGTGGAGCGTGTGATTTCCGTACGGCGCGCCGCGGGGCGCTACCGGGGTGGCGACGAGGCCACCGGCATCGAATCGCTGCACGCCTTCTCGTTCGGACGTTTCTACGATCCCGACAATCTGCGCTTCGGGGCGATCATCGCCTGCAACGAGGAGCGACTGGCGCCCGGCGCCGGGTTCGACGAGCATCCGCACAGCCACACCGAGATCGTGACCTGGGTGGTGGAGGGCGAGCTGACCCACCGTGACGACACCGGCCGTGCCACCGTCGTGCGCCCCGGCGATGTGCAGCGGCTGAGTTCGGCGGGCGGAGTGCGGCACGTCGAACGCAATGACACCGGCGCACCGCTGACCTTCGTACAGATGTGGCTCTCGCCCCTGGAGCCCGGCGGGGAGCCGTCCTACGAGGTCGTGCGGGGCATCGCCGACGCCACCCCCTACGCCCTCCCCCAGTCCGGGGCGGTGCTGCACGTACGCCGACTCGGCACGGACGAGCGCGCCGCCGTCCCTGACGCGCCGCTGGTGTACGTGCATGTCGTGCGTGGTGTGGTGCGGCTGGCGTGGGACGAGCTCGGGCCCGGAGACGCGGCGCGGATCACCGAGGGGTTGGGTCTTGAGTTGGTCGCTGCCGCCCCGGCCGAGGTGCTCGTGTGGGAGCTCGACCGGTGAGTCACGGCGCCGTGCCGTCGACCCTGCCGTCGCCTCGTGCCGTGCCGTCGACCCCTGATCATCAGCTGGTGATCATGGGCCGTTCCTCCCAGGCGGAAGTGCTCAGCGCAGTGCGCTCTTGCTCCGCCACTCCTCCCACGACAGGTTCCATTCGCCGAAGCCGTTCTCCGGCGCGACCGTCCCCTTGGTCTCCCCGCCCTTGATCTCGAACGGGTCGCCCGGCCGCACCTGCCCGTAGAGCCAGGCCGCGTCCGAGTCGCTCATGCCGATGCAGCCCGAGCTGCGGTTGGCGTTGCCGAAGTAGGCGGAGTTCCACGGCGCCGCGTGCGCGTACATCCCCGACCAGGTCAGCCGCATCGAGTAGTCGACCATCTTGTCGTAGGCGTTGCCGAGGCCCACGGTCTCGGAGTTCATGTTGATCGTGCCCTCCTTGGCCATCAGCACGGCGGTGCCGCGCCAGGAGCGCTTGTCACCGCCCGGGGTGCCGCCGGACACGGGGATCCGGCGGACCGTCTCTCCGTCACGCTGCAGCGCGAGCTGGTGGTTGTCGAGGTCGACCTTGACGGTCTGCGCGGCGCCGATGGTGAACGCGGTGGTGTAGTCGCGTATGAACCAGCCGCCGTCGCTCCCGGAATCGGTGCCGTTCAGCTCGGCGTTGAGGGTGACCTTGGTGCCGGGCTTCCAGTACGTCCTGGGCCGCCAGTCCACCCTGTCCTTGCCGGACCAGTCGCGCATCCAGCCCCAGGCCCCCTCGGTCTTGCTCGACGTGGTGATCTTGAGCTGCTTCTCGACCTCGGCCCGGTTCTTGACGGGGCGGTCGAAGACCAGTGAGATCGGCTGGGCGATACCGACGGAGGCGCCCGCGCCTGGCCGCCAGTCGACCTTGTTGACCTTGTCGGCGTCCGCTGTGGCGAAGGAGGCCTTGGCCGTGCCCGCCGTGCCCCCCTTGGTCCTGGTCGCCGCCGTGACCTGGTAGGCCGTGCCCGGGGCGGCCTTGCGGTCCGAGGTCCATGCCGTGCCGCCGGAGCCCAGCTTGCCGCTGAGTCTGCGGCCCTTGGCGTCGGTGACGGTCACGGAGGTGAGGGTGCCGCCCGTGGCGGTGACCTTGACGGGCTCGCCTGCGGCGGCCTGCCTCCCCTTCGGTGTGACGGAGAGCGTGACAGGACGGTCGTCGGCTGCTTTGGCGTCACCCGACGCGGGGCTGGTGCCGGACGAGCAGGCGGCGAGCGGCGCCAGCAGGATGGCCGCGGCAGCAGCCCGAACTCGTATGCGGTCACGGTGCAACTGGATCTCCGTGGTTGAAGAGGTCGGAACAGGGCGAATGCCGTGACTGTAAGACCGGGAACGCCCTTGCGGACGCCGTGCGGGGCCATGTGACAGCGACTGGTGAGAAACGGTCATGGTCCGGTCACATTCGCCGCGCGGCACGGTCATCGGGGGCTGTGAGCATCTCGCTGTCCCCGAGACAGCACGGGGCGGAAGAGAGGTCACACTGTGTCAGCGCTGCTTGTGCCGCCCGGCCGTGGTCAGGATGTCCGGAACCGTGCCGTCCGCCTGGCGCCCGTCACCGCCCAGGCCTACCGCGCCTTCCTCACGGCTCCCGCCGGTGCCGCCCTCGGCGCGGGCTTCCTCCAGTGCCCGTCCTGGGCGGACGTCAAGGAGGGCTGGCGCGCGCAGCTGCTCGGCTGGGGACCGGACCCGGAGGCGGGCGATCTGACCGGCGTGGCGCTGGTCCTGCTGCGACAACTCCCCGGCACCCGAAAGTACTTCGCCTACCTGCCCGAAGGGCCCGTCGCCGACTGGGCCGACCCGGACATCGACGGCTGGCTCACCCCTCTGCTGGAGCATCTGCGTGCTTCCGGCGCCTTCGCGGTGCGGATCGGCCCTTCGCCCGCGTACCGCCGCTGGGACGCGGCGGTGCTGAAGTCGGCCGCCGGTCCCGGTAGGCGCCTGTCCGATGTGCTCGCGAGCGAGGTCGACCCCCTGGGTACGGCGGTCGCCGAACGGCTGCGTGCACGGGGCTGGCGCCGCTGCGGCGGTGCCGGCGGTGGGGACGACGGTGACGCCCAGCCGCGCCATGTCTTCCAGGTGCCGCTCGCCGGACGAGACAGCGACGGTCTGTGGTCGGGCCTCAATCAGGAGTGGCGGCGCAACGTCCGCCGCGCCCGGAAGGAAGGCGTCGAGGTGGTTCAGGGCAGCGCCGCCGAACTCCCGGAGTTCTACCGCCTGCTGCGGATCACCGAAGAGCGCGACGGTTTCCGGCTCGGCCGGTCGCTCGCGTACTACGAGCGCCAGTACGCGGTACTCAACGCCGAGCAGCCCGGGCGGATGAAGCTGTATCTGGCCCGCCACGGCGGGGAGATACTCGCCGCCCATACGATGATCACGGTGGGCCGCCGGGTCTGGTACCAGACCGGTGCCTCCGCCGACCACCGCCGCGAGGTCCGGCCCTCCAACGCCCTGCAGTGGCGGATGCTCCTCGACGCCCAGGCGCTCGGCGCCGATGTGTACGACATGCGCGGGGTACCCTCCACACTCGACCCTGACGAACGTGCGTACGGGCTGATGCGGTGGAAGCTCGGCACGGGCGGACGGGTCGTCGAGACGCTGGGGGAATGGGAGAGACCGTTGGGCGGAACCGCCAACCACGCGCTGCACCGCGCCTTCCAGGCGTATCTGGCTCGGCGATGACACGTTCGATGCGTCCGACACATCCGGTGCCGCGGACGGGCACCGGACCCGGCACGAGCACGGGCGGCGGAGGGACCGCCGGCGCGGAGGCGCGGGCCGCGCCCGCGGAACCGCCGGTCGCGCTGCCCCGCCAGGGCCGGGGACCGCACGCCGACGGCCGGAAGCCCACCTCTCCGGGTGATGACCCGAACCACGGCACTCGGACCGGGGGCGTTGCCGACGCACCCCGGGCTGGTGCCGAGGTGCCCGGCGACGGGGCCGGGCAGTCCTCCGCCCTGCGCAACAGCGCCGTCATGGCCGCCGGGTCGATCGTGTCCCGAGCCACCGGCTTCGCGCGCTCCGCCGTCGTCGCCGCGGCGATCGGTACCATCGGTCCCACGGCCGACAGCTATGCCGCCGGCAACTCCCTCCCCACCATCGTCTACATGCTGCTCATGGGCGGTGCGCTGAACGCCGTCTTCGTGCCCGAGCTGGTCAAGGCGTCCAAGGAGCACGAGGACGGCGGCGCCGCGTACACCGACCGTCTGCTCACCGTCTGCATCGTCGCCCTGCTCGCCATCACCGCTGCCGCGGTCTGGGCCGCGCCCGCGATCATCGAGGCGTACACCGGCTACACCGGCGACCGCGCCGCGACAGCGGTCGCGTTCGCCCGGTACTGCCTCCCGCAGATCTTCTTCCTCGGGCTGTTCACGCTGCTAGGCCAGGCGCTCAACGCACGC
This sequence comes from Streptomyces sp. SCSIO 30461, assembly GCF_037023745.1. Classification (NCBI taxonomy): domain Bacteria; kingdom Bacillati; phylum Actinomycetota; class Actinomycetes; order Kitasatosporales; family Streptomycetaceae; genus Streptomyces; species Streptomyces sp. SCSIO 30461. The sequence goes on along the minus strand of NZ_CP146101.1, from coordinate 6,278,176 downwards.
GGCCGGTTCGGCGCGATGATGTGGGCTCCGGCACTCAACAACGTCGTCGTCATCATCGTCTTCGGCCTCTACCTGGGCCTCGCGCTCGGCGGCGGGGACACGCTGACCCCCTCCGAGACCGCGCTGCTCGGCTGGGGTACCACCGCCGGTATCGCCGTCCAGGCCCTCGCCCTCGTCCCGGCCCTGCGCGCCGCCCGCTTCCGCTGGCGGCCTCGCTTCGACTGGCGCGGCAGCGGGCTGACCCGCCCGCTGCGTTCGGCCGGCTGGCTGGTGCTGCTGGTGCTTGCCAACCAGGCGGCGTACTGGGTCACGACCCGGCTGGCCACGACCGCGGGACTCGGTGGTGGGCCGGGCAACAGCGCCTACAACAACGTCTACGCGCTCTGGGCCGTGCCGCACGGGATCATCACCGTCTCGCTCATGACCGCCCTGGTGCCGCGGATGAGCGCGGCGGCGGCCGACGCCGACACCGCGGCCGTCCGGCGCGATGTCTCGTACGCCCTGCGCACCTCCAGCGCCGCGGTGGTACCCGCCGCCTGCATGCTGTTCGCCCTGGGGCACCCGGTGATGGACCTGGTGTTCGGGTACGGCAGGACCAGCGAAGCCCACACGGCCGCGATGGCCGGGATCATGATGGCGTTCGCGCCCGGGCTGATCGCCATGTCCGGCCAGTACGTGCTGTCCCGTACGTTCTACGCGCTCTCCGACACCCGCACGCCCTTCCTGCTCAACCTGGTGATCGTGGGCCTCAACGCGGGACTCTCGCTGGCCGCCGCGCAACTGCTGCCCGCGCGCTGGGCGGTCACGGGGATGGCGGCGGCGTATTCGCTGGCCCTGTGCGCGGGCTGGCTGGTGACGGCCCGGGTGCTGAGCCGCCGGCTCGCCGTCGCCCGGCCGCTGCGGTCGGCACCCGCCGGGACGCACGCACGGCTGCTGCTCGCCGCGCTGCCCGCGACCGCGCTGGGCTGGCTGGCCGCCACCGGCAGCGCACCGGCCGGAGCCCCGGCGGCCGCGGCGGCGGGTGCCGTCGTGATCGTGCTCACCTTCGCCGTGCTCGCCCGCCCGCTCCGACTCACCGAACTCGACGCACTGCTCACCGGTCTGCGCCGCAGACTGTCTCGGCGACGCTGAACCAATACCGAGGGAGACTCCCGATGCCCCGCGTGCTCCTCATCGAGGACGACCCTTCCGTACGCGAAGGGGTCGAGCTCGGTCTGCGCCGCCGCGGACACGAGGTGCGGTCCGCCGCCACCGGCGAGGCAGGGCTCGCCGCGCTGGGCGAGTTCCGTCCCGATCTGCTGCTGCTGGACCTGATGCTGCCCGGGATGAACGGAGTCCAGGTCTGCCGCCGGGTGCGCGAGAGCAGCCAGTTGCCGATCATCATGCTCACCGCGCGCGGGGACGACTTCGACGTTGTCGTGGGCCTTGAGGCCGGTGCCGACGACTACATCGTCAAACCCGCCCGTACCGAGGTGATCGAGGCGCGTATCCGCGCGGTGCTGCGCCGAATCGAGGACTTCGCCCAGGGGCCGGGGGGCGGCCAGGGCCGTGCCGCCGTCGAGGTGCACGGCGAGCTCGCCATCGACCGTGCGGGACTGGCCGTGACCAAGTCCGGACGGCAGCTCGCGCTCGCGCCTTCCGAGCTGAAGCTGCTGCTGCATCTGTCCGCGGCGCCCGAGCAGGTGTTCAGCAGGCAGCAGTTGCTCGAACACGTGTGGGAGCACGGCTATCACGCGGACGCCCGGCTGGTGGACGCCTGCGTGCGGCGCCTGCGCAACAAGATCGAGGACGAGGACGGAGCCCCCCGCTACATCCAGACCCTGCGGGGCTTCGGCTACCGCTTCGGACCGCTGTGATCAGCCGCGCGCGGACGGCGGCCTTCGGGCTGCGGGTCAGGCTCGTGCTCGCCTTCCTGCTGGTCGCGGCGGTCAGCGCGGGCACCACCGCCGCGCTGACCTACCGTGAGGCCCGCAACGCCCTGCTGGAGACGGCCCAGGACACGGCCGTCACGTCGTTCCGCGACCAGATCCAGCTGATGGGCTTCGGGCTGCCCATCCAGTCGGAGGGGCTCGGAGACGCCCTCCGGGAGATCGCGCGCAAGGGCAAACCCCACCCCTGGGTGGTGTTCGCCGAGTACGGCTCGATCCGCGCGTCGTCGGGCACCAGCCCCGTCTCCACCGTGATCACACCCGAGCTGCGCCGTTCCGCGGCGGCCAACCCCAACGGCGCGTTCCAGCGGGTGGTCAAGGACGGGGTCCCGTACCTCACCATCGGCATGCCCACCGTCTTCAAGGCCGGTCCAGGAGGGGTGCTTCCCAGCCGGCTCGTCATGTACGCCGTCATGCGGATGACCGATGAACAGCTCAACGTCGACGCGCTGGTCACGGCGGCCCGAGACGGTGCCCTGCCCGGACTCGCCATCGCCCTGGTGCCCGCGCTGCTGGCGGCGCGCAGCGTGCTGAGGCCGGTGCGCGAGCTGCGGCAGGCCGCGCGGAGCATGGGCAGCGGGAGGCTGGACACGCGTATCCGGGTCAGGGGCAGCGACGAACTCGCCGAACTGGCGCGTACCTTCAACGAGTCGGCGGGCGAGCTCGAACGCTCCGTGGAGGAGCTGCGGCAGGCCGAGGAACGCGCCCGCCGCTTCGCTTCCGACGTCTCGCACGAGCTGCGCACCCCGCTCGCCGGGATGCTCGCCGTCACGGAGGTGCTCGACGAGGAAGCGGGCAGCCTGGACCCGGACACGGCGAAGGCGGTGCGGCTCGTCAGCACCGAGACCGGAAAGCTGGCCGTGCTGGTCGAGGACCTGATGGAGATCTCCCGCTTCGACGCCCGAGCGGCAGAGCTGAACACCGACGAGGTCGACGCGGCCGAGGCCATCCGCAAGACCCTGGAGAACCGCCACTGGACCGGCGAGCGCGGAGTGCGCACCGAACTGCCCGACGGCACCCGTGCCCGGCTCGATCCGCGCCGCTTCGACCTGGTCGTGGCCAATCTGGTCGGCAACGCCCTGCGGCACGGCGGTACTCCCGTCACCGTACGACTGCGCACCGAGGCGCGCTCCGACGGTGTGCCGGTGCTGGTCACCGAGGTCGCCGACAGCGGTCCCGGAATCAGTCCCGAGGTGCTGCCGCATATCTTCGACCGCTTCTACAAGGCCGACGCTGCCCGTACCCGATCGGCGGGCAGCGGGCTCGGGCTGGCGATCACGCTGGAGAACGTACGGTTGCACGGAGGCACGGTGCGGGCCGGGAACCAGCCGGGTGGCGGGGCTGTCTTCACCGTGGAGATACCGCTCCGCGCGGAGGAGGCCGAGGGATGAGGCGCGCGCATCGCCTGCGCTGTCGGTACGCGGTCGCCGCCGTGACGCCGGCCGCGCTGCTGCTGATGGCCGGCTGCGGCATCCAGGAGACCGATGTCATCGAGGCGGGCGGTCCCGCGACCCTCCAGGCCTTCGTGAACCGGGGCAGCGATGTGCTGCTCTTCTTCCACGGACCGGACGGGCGGCTGAGCCCCGTGATCCGGTCGCCCGCGGCCTTCCTTGGCCCTTCGACCGGATTCGGCCCCGAGTACGCGCAGGGCCAGGACACGATCGCGTTGACGGGGAAATCGGTCCGCGAGCTGTTCGCGGGTCCGGCCGAGCACGACAGGGCCGCCGGTCTGGGCACGGGTCTGCCCCGGGGAGACCCGAACGCAATCGTGCAGGTCGGGCACGAGAAGGGCGGCGAAGTCGAGGTGGTGCTCCCGATCGCCCTGGACGGACTCGACGAGACCGCGCTGAGTCAGCTGGTCTGCACGATCGCCTACGCGCAGGACTCCCAGGGCGAGGGCACGGTGAGACTGACCGGCCGGGACCTGTCGTTGAGCCCCGCGGCCTGCGGTATCGACATCAACGCGGATCCCGCCCCGGTGCCGACCGAGACCGGGGTGGGCCGGGCGCCGGTCCCGTTCGACCTGTCCGACCCGTCCGGCCCGAGCGGCGGAACGGGTTGAGCGGCTCAGCCTGCGGCGGCCCGCAGCTCGGCGAGCACCGCGTCGGTGAACGGCGGCCATGCCTCGACCGCCCATGGTCCGAAGGCCCGGTCGGTCAGCGCCACACAGGCCGCGCGGGCGTCCGGATCGACCCATAGGAACGTACCGGACTGTCCGAAATGCCCGAAGGTGCGCGGGGATGACGATACACCCGTCCAATGCGGCGACTTGGAGTCCCGGATCTCGAAGCCGAGGCCCCAGTCGTTGGGCTTCTGGTGCCCGTAGCCCGGCAGGACACCCGACAGACCCGGGTGCACCACGGACATCGCTTCCAGTACGGTGCGCGGATCGAGCAGCCTCGGCGCCTGCACCTCAGCCGCGAACCGCACCAGGTCGTCCACCGTGGACACGCCGTCCTTCGCGGGCGAACCGTCCAGCGTCGTGGACGTCATCCCCAGGGGCTCCAGCACCGCCTGCCGCAGATACTCCGCGAACGGGATGTCGGTGGCCTTGGCGATGTGGTCGCCGAGCACCTCGAAGCCCGCGTTCGAGTAGAGCCTCCGGGTCCCCGGCGCGGCCACGGTCCGGTGCTCGTCGAACGCCAGCCCGCTGGTGTGCGCGAGCAGATGCCGCACGGTGGCCCCATCGGGCCCCGCGGGCTCATCCAGCTCCACGGCGCCTTCCTCGTACGCGACGAGCGCGGCGTAGGCGGCGAGCGGCTTGGTGACCGAGGCGAGCGGGAAGCGGTGTGCCGTGGGACCGCGGGTCCCGGCGACGGTGCCGTCCGCACGGACGACCGCGACGGCGGCGGTGGGTACGGGCCAGTTCCCGATCAACGCGAGGCTCTGCATGCGTACGACCCTAAAGGACGCGGTCCCACGATCCTGAAGCGCGTGGTGGCCGTCGCTCTGGGGGCCCGTGCGGCTCACGCCGCCGTCGCGGTCGTCCGTACCGCTCACGCCCCGCCGGGCCGTACGAGCCCCGACTCGTAGGCGAAGATCACCGCCTGCGCCCTGTCCCGCAGACCCAGCTTCGCCAGTACCCGTCCCACATGTGTCTTCACCGTCTGCTCGGCGACGACCAGCTGCTCCGCTATCTGCAGGTTCGACAACCCCCGCGCGATCAGCTCCAGCACCTCCGTCTCACGCGGGGTGAGCCCGCCGAGCCGCAGCGCCGCGCGCCCCCCGCGCGGGGCGGGGCGCTGTGCCGCGAAGTCCGCGATCAGACGGCGGGTCACCGAGGGCGCGAGGAGTGCCTCGCCGGCGGCCACCACCCGTACCGCCGAGATCAGGTCGGCCGGTGGCGCGTCCTTGAGCAGAAACCCCGAAGCACCCGCGCGCAGCGCCTCGTGGACATAGTCGTCCACGTCGAAGGTGGTCAGCATCAGCACCTTCGGCACATGGACCACGCCCGGCGGCGGCGAGAGGATCTCCCGGGCCGCCGCGAGCCCGTCGAGTTCCGGCATCCGCACGTCCATCAGGACCACGTCGGGGTGGGTGGTGCGGGCGGTCCGGACACCCGCGCGGCCGTCCGGTGCCTCGCCCACGACGTCGATGTCCGCCTGCGCGGACAGCAGCGCGGCGAACCCCGCGCGCACCATGGCCTGGTCATCGACGATGATCACGCGGATCGTCACTGGGGGTCCTTCGCGGTCGGCACAGTGGACTGGGCGGGAGTACGGGAGGCACCGGGTGCGAGCGGCATCCGTGCGGCCACTCGGAAGCCGCCGTCCGGCAGTGGCCCGGTGTCCAGGGTGCCGCCGGCCAGCCGTACGCGTTCCCGCATGCCCACCAGACCGTGCCCGGTCCCCGCGCTCTCCAGCACCGCCACGGGCTCGGTCGCCGCTGCGTTGACCACGAGAACGGTCAGATGGCCGTCGTCGGCGGTCACCGACACACGGGTCGTCGTACCCGGGGCATGGCGTACGACGTTCGCGAGCGCCTCCTGCACGATGCGGTACGCCGACAGGTCCACCGACTGCGGAATGTCGTCCGACTCGGTCAGCCCCGACTGGAGCGACAGCGCGACCGGCACCCCGGCGCGAACCGTCGCCTCGACCAGCTGCTGGATCCGGTCGAGTCCGGGCTGCGGTGCCCGCTCCCCCTCGGAACCCTCGCTGCGCAGCACGGACAGCAGGCGGCGCATCTCGGTGAGCGACTCCCTGGCGCTGATGGCGATCGTGGCGAACTCCTCGCGGGCCGCGTCGGGCAAGCCGTCGATCCGGTACGGCGCCGAGTCGGCCTGCACGGTGATCACGGACATGTGGTGCGCCACTACGTCGTGCAACTCCCGCGCGATCCGGGTCCGTTCCTCCAGGAGCGTGCGCCGGGCGCGCTCCGCCTCACTGATGGTCTCCTGCTCCGCCAGCCTGCGCTGGGCGTCACGGCGTTCGCGGATGGCCGCGCCGATGAACAGCACCACACCGCTCAGCACGAAGAGCAGCACGTCGCCGCCGCTGTTGCCGCGCCCGTCCGGGACGGGTGTCGCGGTCTGGCTCAGCAGGAAACCGACCACGCCGGTCAGCAGCCACACCGCGACAAGTGTGCGGCGTGGCTCGCGCAGGGCGAGAGCCAGCATCAGGAAGAGGTAGCCGATGATGATCGGCGGCGGCCATGGCCAGATGGCGTGGTCGGCGGTGCCTGCCAGGTTGAGCGCGCAGACGATGTCGAAGCTGAAGATGATCCACCAGGCCTGGAGCGGCCGGTGCACGATCATCAGCAGCGGTCCGGCGGTGCCGACGGCGAGCAGTTGGGCGAGCCCGCGATTGGCCCCGTACAGCTCGATGAGATGGAACGCCGTCGTGGGCAGCAAGATCGCGGTGATCACGCACACGAGGAAGTAGGGGACCCTGTGCCGCCACCGCCGGGGAGAGCCGGCGGGCGGTGCGGCCGGTGGCGGCGAGGGGTGCGCGAGACCGCGCAGCGCCTCGATGGCGTACCGGCGGAGGGGAGGGTTCGTCTGGGGCATGGCCCGGTCAAGGGTAGGTGCCGGATCCGGTCGGTTCGTCATACCGGGGGCCCGAGTGCGGTGTCATACCCCGGTATGACACCGCACCGCGCACGATGCGCGGGACCGGCTACAGCTCTGCCAGCAACTCCGCCTTCTTCGCGCGGAACTCCTCGTCCGTCACCAGCCCCGCGCTGTGCAGCTCCCCGAGGTGCCTCATCCGCTCCGCGACCCCTGCCGGGTCATGCGCGGACGGCACCGGAGCCATGGACGACGAAGTGCCGCGTATCGCCTCCAGCACGGCCGCGGCGAATGGCAGCGACTCATGGACCGGCCCGTATCCGAGGCCGAACACCACCGCGGCCGGGTCCTTGTCGGCCTGCGCGGGCGGGGTACCCGGAGGGATGCCGTCCAGGGCGGGGTCACCGGGGCGGCGCAGCAGCCGCAGGTACCCGTCGAAGACATCGGGGGAGCGCCACTCCACGCCGGTCAGCTCGGACACCGCGAAGGTCTGGTCACCGGCCTTCCACTTGGCGGACGAAGCGCCCGTCCAGGACCAGCGGAACGTCACTTTCTCGCCATCGAACGAGGCCTTGCCGTCGTAGGCCTTGAACTGGAGCGGTGCCTCGACGGACTGCACCAGGTACGAAGCCGCGGGGACCGCGCCCCCACCAGGACCGGGCAGCACGGCGCGGAGTTGGTCCGCGTAGTACTCGGCGATCAGCTCGCGGTCGGCGGGCAGCACCAACCGGTAGGGGTCGCAGTTCTCCGGGAGCTGGCCGTCGGCGGCGTCGATCAGCGGATCGGCGCCCGGTCTCGGCACCGCGCGCAGCACGATCGTGCCGCGCTTGCCCGGGTAGAGCGTCACCGACTCCAGCGCTTCGAGGGGGACGCGTCGTTCGCCCAAAACCTGGAACAGCTTCGGTGTGCCGCGATTTCCCCGTGCGAAGCGGATGAGTACGGAGTCCCGTTCGAACTCCCAGTCGGCATGGTTTCCGGCCAGCACATCACCCATGCGCCTCATCGTAGGCGGCGTACGCGGGCGCGTCGCCCCCCGAAAGAGCCATGGACGGACCTCGGCGTACTTCGGGGGCGTATCGCGCACGGCACGAACGCCCGCCTCTGCAGGACCGTGTGTCGAGCATCGGGCCTCAGGCGTCCGGCCAGACCCTCAGGCTTGGTCCGCCCGGTTCTCAGGTTTGGCCCTTCCGGTTCTCAGGCCTGGTCCGCCCGGTCCCTCAAGCCTCAGACCTGGCGGGTCTCAGGCCGTGTTCAGCGCCTGGAGTCCGGCGCGGCAGGCGCCGACACCATCCGCGCAGCTCACCGCGCCGTATGCGCCGACGCCTATCTCGGCGAAGTTGGCCAGGCTCTCGGTGCCGGGCTCGAAGTACCCGGCGTGCCCCACCGCGCCCGTCGCGGACAGCACCCGCGCCCCGAACTCGGGTGTGACCGGGTCCGCGCCGTGGCCGAGCCCGCCGACCTCCAGATAGGGCACGTCCTGGATCCAGTCGTCGCTGTCGCGCATGGCCCACACCCGGGCCGTGGTCCTGAGCCGTGCCGCGCTCTCGGCTCGCATCCCCGGGCTGCCTGCGACCGCCAGGTCGCCGACCCGCCGCGGCAGTTCACTGGCGGCGACACCGCAGACCACCGAGCCGTAGCTGTGGCAGAACAGCGATACCCGGGCGGTGCCGGGCAGCGAACGGGTCAGCGCCACGAGCCGGTCGGCGCCGGTCGCGGCGAGCCTGCCGGTCGAGGCGTCCAGACCCACCCCGGTCGGAGCGCTGTAGTCGGCCCAGGCGATCACGGCGGTCCGAGTGGTGGGTGAGGCGGTCCGTTCGGCTTCGTAGAGGGACTGTGCCATGCCCACCGGTGCCGTGTACTTACGGTTGGTCCTCTCGAAGGTCAGCAGATTGGTGTCGACGCCGGGTACGACGACCGAGACCCGCTGCGCGCGTTCGAGGTCGCCGAAGACCTCGGCGACGCGGCCTTTGCCCGAGGGGTCGAAGGCCAGGATCTGGCGACCGGGCTGCAGCAGGGAGGTGAACCGGTGCATCCGCCGCCTCGCCTCGCCCCGGCCCTCGGCGGAGAGCCGGGCATCATGCGTACGCGACTCCTCCACGCGGAGTGCCTCGGTCAGCGCCGTCCGGTTGGCGCGGTAGCGCAGCGTGACCGGGGCGCCGTCGAGGTTGCCCACGATCAAGGGGTGCCGGTCCGCGATCTCCCTCGCGCTTCGCATGTCCGTGGAAGCGAAGAACCGTGCCAGTCGCTCGGGCGTGGCGTTGGCGTCGGGCAGAGCGCGGGACCTGATCCGGTCCTTGGCCCAGGCGGCGAGTGCGATGTCCCTGGGCTCACCGGGACCGGGCTGATCTCGTACTGCGGTCCAACCGGTGGTCGCGAGCAGCACGAACACGACGGCAAGAGCGAGCAGGGCGCGCCAGACGTTGAGTGGGGGAGTCGAGTCGAGGGGAGTCACTGAGGGGACAGCCTAGGGGGCCCTCGACGGCAGTCACGAAGACCGTGAGAGAGATCACGCGTCCGGGGGCGCCTGTGGCGCGGTCACTCGTGAGGATGAACTCGCCCGTCAGGCCTTCCGCCACACCGTGGGAGCCGGTCACTCTGCGTATACGGCATGCGTCATTGCGTGCACGTAACGACACGGGGGTTGATCCATATGCGTACGACACTTCCCGCCGCCCTCACACTGCTTGCTGTCTTCACCGTGCTCGCTGCCGCGGCACCCGCGGCACCCGCGGCACCCGCGGCACCCGCGGCACCCGAGGTGCCGGGCTCGGCCGGGTCGGCCGCGACCGACCGGGTGCCGCTGGGTCCCTGCGCCGCGGGTGAGCTCTGCCTCTGGGAGAGACCGGATTTCACCGGGCCCCGGCAGGTGTACGAGCTGTCCGGTCTCGATATCGAGTCATGCGCCACGCTGCCCGTCGGCACCACGGCGCTGGCTCTCGCAAACCGCACCGGACGGCCCGTCACCACCTACCAGTCGGCGGAGTGCGCCGAGACGGGCGAGTTCGAGACCTATCCGGGCGGTGGCACCTGGGTGCCGCAGTCCCCCTACCGGGTGCGGGCGTTCAAGGTGTGGGAGACGTAGCTGGGACACGTGGCCGGGAGACACGGACCATTCTCGGCCGTGGCCCCACTCCTGGGAGCAGGGCCAGACGGGACTCCTGGGGCAGGGCGTCAGATGCGGCCTGGTTCGTGGGGTGTCCCAGAGGCGGGATTCCGTTCGGGTGCCGACTGCGCAGGGTGCAGCGCGTCCGTCGCCTGCGTGGGGAGTGCGGCGTCCACCTGCCTTGCCGCGTTCACCTCCACCGTCCCCGTCCTCGCCCCCGTCGCCCCGGACAGCCGCGCCACTTCCGCCCGCAGCTGACCGACCTCCAGGGTCAGTGCCTCAAGCAGGGCCGTCTGACGGCGCTCCTCCGCGTCGTCTCGTTCGAAGCGGGCGATGAACCATGCGGCGATGTTGGCCGTGACCACACCCAGGAGGGCGATACCGGACAGCATCAGACCCACCGCCAGTACCCGGCCCATACCGGTGGTCGGTGCGTGGTCGCCGTAGCCGACGGTCGTCATCGTCGTGAACGACCACCACACGGCGTCGCCGAGCGTCTTGATGTTCCCGTTCGGCGCGGTCCGCTCGACGTGCAGCACCGCGAGCGAACCGAACATCAGCAGGCCGATCACAGCGCCCGCCACATAGGTGGTCAGCGTGATCTGCGTCGCCATCCTGGCGCGCCGGCCGACCAGCATCAGCGTTGCGACCATGCGCAGCAGTCGCAGCGGCTGCACCAGCGGCAGCAGTACGGAAAGCAGGTCGAGGGGGTGCTTGCGGACGAAGTTCCATTTACGGGGTGCGAGTGCCAGCCGTACGACGTAGTCGCAGGCGAAGGTGCCCCACACCACCCACTCCACCGTCTCACAGAGCTGGTGCACCCAAGGCCGGGCGTCCGGTGCCACGATCGGCACCGCGTACGCCAGCCCGAACGCCAGCGCTAGACCCAGCAGGGGGTTCTGCGTGTGTGCTTCCCAGCGTAGCTGCGCCGATCGTTCCTTCATGCGGCGCATCGTAGGCAACGGAGCGGAGCCGTGGGTGGGGACGGTGCCCTGCACCGTCCCCACCCACCGTGGTATTCCGCGGTGTCCGTACCTGCCCTTGCTCCTATGCGTCGCCGCCGGCCGAGCCCGGGTCGGCCGCCGCCACATCGAGCAGCTGGTAGCGGTCCACGGCCTGCTTGAGCACCGAGCGGTCCACCTTGCCGTCCCTGGCAAGCTCGGTCAGCACCGCCAGCACAATCGACTGGGCGTCGATGTGGAAGTAGCGGCGGGCGGCACCGCGGGTGTCCGCGAAACCGAACCCATCCGCGCCCAGCGAGGTGTAGCGGCCCGGCACCCAGCGGGCGATCTGGTCCGGCACCGAGCGCATCCAGTCCGACACGGCCACGAACGGGCCCTCGGCGGCAGTGAGCTTCCGCGTCACATACGGGACGCGCTGCTCCTCCTCCGGGTGAAGCAGATTGTGCTCCTCCACTGCCACGGCCTCCCGCCGCAGTTCGTTCCAGGAGGTCGCGGACCATACGTCGGCCCGTACGTTCCACTCGTCGGCGAGGATCCGCTGCGCCTCCAGGGCCCACGGCACCGCGACACCGGACGCCATGATCTGTGCCGGGATCTGGCCTGCCTCGCCCTGCTTGAAGCGGTGGATGCCGCTGAGGATGCCGTCCACATCGACATCTGCGGGCTCGGCCGGGTGCTGGATCGGCTCGTTGTAGACCGTCAGGTAGTAGAAGACGTCCTCACCGTGCGGGTGTTCGGCGTCGGAGCCGTACATCCGGCGCAGACCGTCCCTGACGATGTGGGCGATCTCGAAGCCGAAGGCAGGGTCGTAGGCCACGCAGCCCGGGTTGGTCGAGGCCAGCAGCTGGGAGTGGCCGTCGGCGTGCTGGAGGCCTTCTCCGGTCAGGGTGGTCCGGCCGGCGGTCGCGCCCAGGACGAAGCCGCGCGCGAGCTGGTCGGCCATCTGCCAGAACTGGTCGCCGGTGCGCTGGAAACCGAACATCGAGTAGAAGACATAGACCGGGATCAGCGGCTCGCCGTGTGTGGCATAGGCGGAACCCGCGGCGATCAGGGAGGCCGTGCAGCCCGCTTCCGAGATGCCGTCGTGCAGCATCTGGCCGGTCGGCGACTCCTTGTACGCGAGCAGCAGCTCGCGGTCCACGGCCTCGTACTGCTGCCCGAGCGGGTTGTAGATCTTGGCGCTCGGGAAGAAGGAGTCCATACCGAAGGTGCGGTACTCGTCCGGGGCGATCAGCACGAACCGCTTGCCGATCTCCTTGTCCCGCATCAGGTCCTTCAGCAGTCGGACGAACGCCATCGTGGTGGCGATCGACTGCTGGCCCGAGCCCTTCTTCACCGCCGCGTACGCCGAGTCGTCAGGCAGGGCCAGCGGCTCCGACCGCACGACCCGGGTCGGGACGTATCCGCCCAGGCCCTGGCGGCGGTCGTGCATGTACTGGATCTCCTCCGAGTCGCGGCCCGGGTGGTAGTACGGCGGCAGGCCGCTCTCCAACTGCGCGTCCGTGATCGGCAGGTGCAGCCGGTCGCGGAAGCCCTTCAGGTCGTCGACCGTCAGCTTCTTCATCTGGTGGGTCGCGTTGCGGCCCTCGAAGTTCGGTCCGAGTGTCCAGCCCTTGACGGTCTGGGCGAGGATCACGGTCGGCTGGCCCTTGTGGGCGCGTGCGGCGGAGTAGGCGGCGAAGATCTTCTTGTGGTCGTGACCGCCGCGCCCCAGGTGCAGGATCTGGGCGTCGGTCATGTTCGCGATCATGGCTCGCAGCCGGTGGTCGTCGCCGAAGAAGTGCCGGCGGATGTAGTCGCCGGTCTCGGTGGCATACGTCTGGAACTGGCCGTCAGGCGTGGTGTTCAGCTTGTTCACCAGCACGCCGTCCCGGTCCTGGGCCAGAAGCGGGTCCCAGGTGCGGTCCCAGATCAGCTTGATCACGTTCCAGCCGGCACCGCGGAAGATCGACTCCAGCTCCTGGATGATCTTGCCGTTTCCGCGCACCGGGCCGTCGAGCCGCTGGAGGTTGCAGTTGACCACGAAGGTCAGGTTGTCCAGACCCTCGCGGGCGGCCAGGGACAGCTGGCCCAGCGACTCGGGCTCGTCCATCTCGCCGTCGCCGAGGAAGGCCCAGACATGCGACCTGGAGGTGTCCGCGATCCCGCGGGCCTCCATGTAGCGGTTCATCCGCGCCTGGTAGATCGCGCCGAGTGGGCCGAGGCCCATCGACACGGTCGGGAACTCCCAGAAGTCCGGCATCAGCCGCGGATGAGGGTAGGAGGACAGCCCGTTCGGGTACTTCGACTTCTCCTGGCGGAAGGCGTCGAGCTGGGTCTCGTTCAGTCGGTCCAGCAGAAAGGCGCGTGCGTAGATCCCGGGCGAGGCGTGGCCCTGGAAGAAGATCTGGTCGCCGCCGTCGCCCTCGTCCTTGCCGCGGAAGAAGTGGTTGAAGCCGACGTCGTAGAGCGAGGCGGAGGAGGCGAAGGTCGCGATGTGGCCGCCGACGCCGATGCCAGGCCGCTGGGCGCGGGACACCATGACCGCGGCGTTCCAGCGGGTCGCGTTGAGGATCTTGCGTTCGATCTCCTCGTTGCCGGGGAAGAACGGCTCGTCCTTGGTGGCGATGGTGTTCACGTAGTCCGTGCTGCGCATCTCGGGCACGGCCACGCGCTTCTCGCGAGCCCGCTCGATCAGGCGCAGCATGAGATAGCGGGCCCGTTCCCGGCCGCGCTGGTCGACGGCGGCGTCCAGGGAGTCGAGCCACTCCCGGGTCTCCTCCGGATCGAAATCCGGGACCTGGCTCGGCAGGCCGCCAATGATGATCGGGTTGCGATCGGATCCGGAAGCCACGCTGTTCCTTCGCTCTTCGGTTACTGGTTGCTGATCATTGCTGCTGGGTCTGCTGCTGGTGTGCCGGGCGGATGGCGCCGCTCCCCATCGTGTACCCCGGGAGCAATTACGTCATCTCTACCGATGGGTAACCATGCGTCCCCGATTGGCGGACCGGCACCGCGGAAGCGTACAAAGGTGGCGAAGAGGGTAGGACGGTCCGGCGCCCCGCTGTGCCGGGGTGTCTGGAGTTGCGGCGGGACGGCCGTAAACGTCACCGTTTCGGCGGTCTCCGTGGCCGGGTACTTGCGCGATCCGTCCCGCCCGTGTGGACTACGGCCAATGCCTCGCGTACGCGCGCGGCTGAAGCATTTTCCGAAACAAGATCAGGAGGCAAGCCGTGAGCGCGACCGCGGACCACGCGGAGGAGCGGACCAACCCGGCAGCGAAGCTGGGGTTCGAGCCCGGACAGGTGGTCCAGGAGATCGGCTACGACGATGACGTCGAGCAGGAGCTCCGTGAGGCCATCGAGACCGTCACCGGCCAGGAACTGGCCGACGAGGACTACGACGACGTGGCGGACGTCGTCCTGCTGTGGTTCCGCGACGAGGACGGTGACCTCACGGACGCACTGGTGGACGCCATCGGCCTGGTCGATGACGGCGGTACGGTCTGGCTGATGACGCCGAAGACCGGCCGTGACGGCTATGTCGAGCCCAGCGACATCAACGAGGCCGCCCAGACCGCGGGTCTTTCCCAGACCAAGAGCATCAACGCGGGCAAGGACTGGACCGGCAGCAAGCTGGTCACGCCCAAGGCGGCGAAGTCCAAGCGCTGAGCGAAGCCCACTCGCAGGGCCCCTGCCGACGACGTGATGACCGTCGGCAGGGGCCCTGTGCGTAGGCTGGCGGCCATCCGGTTCCGGGGTCCGCCCGGACGGCCGGGGCGCACAGGGATGAGGGAAGCGCAGATGGCGATCGAGGTCGGCAGTGAGGCCCCGGACTTCACGCTCAAGGACAACCACGGGCGCACCGTGGCACTGGCGCGGTTCCGCGGGGAGAAGAACGTGGTCCTGGTGTTCTATCCGTTCGCCTTCACCGGGGTGTGCACGGGCGAGCTCGCCGCGTTGCGCGACCGAATGCCGCTGTTCGTCAACGACGACACGCAGCTGCTCGCCGCCTCCACCGATTCGGTGCACACCCTTCGGGTGTTCGCCGAGCAGGAGGGCATCGAGTTCCCGCTGCTCTCCGACTTCTGGCCGCACGGCGAGACGGCCCGGGCCTACGGTGTCTTCGCCGAGGACAAGGGCTGCGCCGTACGCGGCACCTTCGTCATCGACAAGGCGGGCACGGTGCGCTGGAGCGTGGTCAACGACCTGCCCGACGCCCGGGACCTCGACGACTACGTCAAGGCGCTCGACGCGCTCTGAACCTCATCGGCCGAAGTGTCTGGTTTCGGTGGGGAACCCGTCACTAGGATCCAGTCGTTGATCCGATGCCAACGCACGACGGGGGCGCTGCCCCTGACATCTACATGGGAGGACTCGTGGGAGTCAGCCTCAGCAAGGGCGGCAACGTCTCGCTGACCAAGGCCGCCCCCAACCTGACGGCGGTCACCGTCGGTCTGGGCTGGGACGTCCGCACCACCACCGGTACCGACTTCGACCTCGACGCCAGCGCCCTGCTGACGAATGCCGAGGGCAAGGTCGGCCTCGACGGGAACTTCGTCTTCTTCAACAATCTCAAGAGCCCCGACGGCTCCGTCGAGCACACCGGTGACAACCTCACCGGTGAGGGCGAGGGAGACGACGAGCAGATCAAGGTGAACCTCGCGTCCGTTCCGGCCGATGTCGCCAAGATCGTGTTCCCGGTCTCCATCTACGACGCCGAGAGCCGCCAGCAGTCCTTCGGCCAGGTGCGCAACGCGTTCATCCGCGTGGTGAACCAGGCGGACGGCGTGGAGCTCGCCCGTTACGACCTGAGCGAGGACGCGTCCACCGAGACCGCCATGGTCTTCGGTGAGCTGTACCGCAACGGCGCCGAGTGGAAGTTCCGCGCCATCGGGCAGGGCTACGCCTCGGGCCTGCGTGGCATCGCGCAGGACTTCGGCGTCAACGTCTGAGCCCAGCGGAGCAATCCATGCGTCCGGGTCCGGCGCCGCACACCCTTCGTGCGGCGCCGGACCCGCCCGCGCCTGCAAGACCGCACCCCAAGGGGAGGACTCACACCATGGGCGTCACGCTCGCCAAGGGAGGCCATGTCTCCCTCTCCAAGGCCGCACCCAACCTCACCCAGGTCCTGGTCGGACTCGGCTGGGACGCACGCTCCACCACCGGAGCCCCGTTCGACCTCGACGCAAGCGCGCTGCTCTGCCAGGCGGGCCGCGTACTCGGAGACGAGTGGTTCGTTTTCTACAACAATCTGAGAAGCCCAGAGGGCTCCGTCGAGCACACCGGTGACAACCTCACCGGCGAAGGTGACGGCGACGACGAGTCGCTGACCGTCGACCTCTCCCGGGTGCCCGCCCACTGCGACAAGATCGTCTTTCCGGTCTCCATCCATGACGCGGACAACCGCGGTCAGACCTTCGGCCAGGTCAGCAATGCCTTCATCCGCGTGGTCAACCAAGCGGACGGCGTTGAGCTGGCCCGCTACGACCTCAGTGAGGACGCCTCCAGTGAGACGGCGATGATCTTCGGCGAGCTCTACCGGTACGGGGGCGAGTGGAAGTTCCGTGCCGTGGGGCAGGGGTACGCGTCGGGGCTTCGGGGCATCGCTCTAGACTTCGGGGTCAACGTTTCGTAAAGCCGGGCGTGGCGCGGGGGAGAGCGTTCTCGCGGGGTCCGTACAAACCGATGGGATAGGCAGTGGTCCTGAGAACTTTCGGCTGGTCGTTCGCCGTCACGGCGCTCGGCCTCGCATTCGCCGCCTGGCAGTGGGGGTGGGAGGCGTTCGGGATCGTGCTGATCCTGTCGATCCTCGAAATCTCCCTGTCGTTCGACAACGCGGTCGTCAACGCCGGGATCCTGAAGAAGATGAATGCCTTCTGGCAGAAGATCTTTCTCACCATCGGCATCCTCATCGCGGTCTTCGGCATGCGGCTGGTCTTCCCCGTCGCCATCGTCGCCATCAGCGCCAAGGTCGGTCCGATCGAGGCCGTCAATCTCGCACTCGACGAGCCCGAGAAGTACGAGGCGCTGGTCACCGACGCCCACCCGGCGATCGCCGCCTTCGGTGGCATGTTCCTGTTGATGATCTTCCTCGACTTCATCTTCGAGGAGCGGGAGATCAAGTGGCTGACCTGGCTTGAGCGCCCGCTGGCCAAGTTCGGCAAGGTCGACATGCTGTCGGTCTGCATCGCCCTGATCGTGCTGCTGATCACCGCGATGACCTTCGCGACCCACGCCCACACCAGCACCGGTTTCACGGACAAGTCCGCCACCGTGCTGCTCGCAGGCGTCGCCGGTCTGATCACCTATCTGATCGTCGGCGGGCTCTCCGGCTACTTCGAGGACAAGCTCGAAGAGGAGGAGGAGCGCGAACACGAGGAGGAGCAGAAGGCGAAGGCCGAGGGCAAGCAGGTGTCCGCCGTCGGTCTGGCGGGTAAGGCCGCCTTCTTCCTGTTCCTCTACCTGGAGGTGTTGGACGCGTCGTTCTCGTTCGACGGTGTCATCGGCGCCTTCGCCATCACCAACCACATCTTCTGGATGGCACTCGGCCTCGGTATCGGCGCCATGTACGTCCGGTCCCTCACGGTCTACCTGGTCCGCCAGGGCACCCTCGACGACTACGTCTACCTGGAGCACGGTGCGCACTACGCCATCGGCGCCCTGGCCGTGATCCTGCTCGTCACCATCCAGCACGAGATCAGCGAGATCATCACCGGACTCATCGGCGTGGTGCTGATCGCGGCCTCCTTCCTCTCCTCCGTGATGCGCAACCGTGCGCTGGCGACCGAGGAGGCCAAGGAGAAGGCACCGGCCGTCTAGACGGCCGGTGTACGGCCTCCGGGGCGGCAGCGCACGGGAAGTGTGACGGCCCCGGGAATGAGGAACGCTCTCAGCGGGGCGGCCAGGAGGCGGCGACAGGGCCTCCTGGCCGCCCCGCGGCTCGCGTACAGGCGACAGTTGCGTACGGGTGACAGTCAGGGGTGGGGCATGGGGCTCTTGGACGGATGGTGGCGGGGCGGTGCGGCGGCGCAGTTCGACTCGGGGAACGCGGCGACCAACTCCATCCAACTGACGCGGCGGCATCCGCAGGTCTCACTCAGCAAGCAGGGCGCCGTCACCGGCAACCTCCGGGTGAACCTGTCCTGGCGGATGCGCACCTCCGACATCGAGGGACGTTCGAGGCAGAGCGGACGGCTGCTGCGTCACCCGTTCAAGCTCTTCCAGCCCGAGGTGGTCCAGGCGCACACCCAGGGCGTGGTCAACGTCGACCTGGACCTCGGCTGCCTCTACGAGCTCGCGGACGGCAGCAAGGGCGTGGTGCAGCCGCTCGGCGGCTTCTTCGGCAGTCTGAACGAGGCCCCGTACGTCAGGCTCAGTGGCGACGACCGGTTCGGCGCGCCGTCGGGCGAGACGCTCTTCGTGAACCTCGACCATCGCGACGACATCAAACGCCTGCTGTTTTTCGTCTACATCTATGACCAGACCCCGGCCTTCGACCGCACACACGCCAAGGTCACGCTGTACCCGGGCAACGGGCCGCGGGTCGAGATCGAGCTTGACGAGCGTGCCCCGCAGGCGCGCTCCTGCGCGGTGTTCTCGCTGGAGAACGTGAAGGGCGAGCTGGTCGTGCGCCGCGAGGTCAAATTCGTCTACGGCTTCCAGGCGGAACTCGACCGGCTGTACGGCTGGGGTCTCCAGTGGGGCCGGGGCTACAAGACCAAGACGTGACCCCGCCCGCCGCGCGGGTCCCGCTAACGCATGAACTGCGGGCCCATCGGAGGCAGCCTGAAGTCCCGGTCGGGCGTCGGTGCGGGCGCCGAGGCGGGCTGGGGGTAGCCGTATCCCGGCTGCGCAGACTGCGCCGGCTGCGCCTGTGCTGACGGCTGGGGCTGCTGCGGATAGCCGTACGAGGGCCCGGGCGCGTTCGGGACCGGTTGCGGGTAGCCGTAGGCCGGCTGGGCCGGCGGTGGTGCCTGCTGCGGATGCGTGTACGCGGGAGCCGTGGTCGGCATCGGCGGTGCGCTTATCGCCCGGGTGGCGTTCTGGTCCCCGGCGGTCTGCTGTGGCGGTACGGGGGGCGCGGACGGCTCCGTGTGGGGTGCTGCGGCCTCCGGCTCGGGCGTCTCGTCCACCGAGATGCCGAAGGCTGTCGCCAGCCCGATCAGCCCGGTCGGGTAGCCCTGCCCCACCGCGCGGAACTTCCAGCCGTCCCCGCGCCGGTAGAGCTCACCGCAGATGATCGCGGTCTCCTCACCGGTCTCGGCCTGGACGTCGAACACCGCCAGCGGTTCGCCATCGGCCTGTGCCGCGTCATACAGGGCGATGTGCAGGTCACGCACCCCGGCGAAGCTGCCGCCGTCCGACGAGGCGGCCAGGACGACCTGGTCCACCGACGGGTCGAGCGTGCCGATGTCCGCCTGGACCGTGTCGGTCAGGCCGTCCGCCGTTCGTTTCTTCGGCATCAGCCGCACCAGCCCGGAAGGGTGCCGGGGCTGGTTGTAGAAGACGAAGTCCTCGTCGGCACGCACCCGGCCGTCGGCGCCGAGCAGCAGGGCCGACGCGTCCACGTCGGGCACCCCTGGGCCGGGTGACCAGCGCAGTACGGCCCGTACGGCCGTCGCTGCGAGCGGTACGTTCGAGCCCTTCAACATCGCGTGCGTCATGACCGTAATCCTGCCTTCCCGCCCCCCGCGTGGACAACGCCGGGGCCGGTCCGGGCATGGGCGCACCGTTACGCGGGCAGGCTGAGTCGGGACGGACGAGTCGAGGCCGTGGATGCGATACCGCCGGGTGAGCCGGACCGGGCTGCCCGGTTACCTCGATTTCATGTGCGCGGGGACTTCATGACACTTGCACCTACGTACTATTACCGGCCGATCACCTGATAGGGCCGCAACGGCAGTACGGCGGGAGACATATGCGTCATTTCGGGCACATCCCGGCTACTGTGCGGAAGGGATTGTTCTACAAAGAGCCGTCCGAGTTCGGGGCCGATGCTCCGGCCGGGCTGCTCTCGGTCGCTCTCGGGGCCACGCTGTACAGTCCCGCGACCAGGCCCCGACTCGCGGATGACGTGCTCAAGCAGAGCGCGCGCGGTGTGGTCTCCATGGTGCTCTGTCTGGAGGACTCCATCGACGACGCCGATGTGGCGGGTGCCGAGGAGAACCTCGTCCGGCAGTTCGTCGACCTCGCTACCCGTGGCGGCGATGTGCCACTGCTGTTCATCCGGGTCCGTGAGCCAGGCCAGATCCCCGACCTCGTCGGGCGCCTCGGCGACACCGCCCGGCTGCTGTCCGGATTCGTGCTGCCGAAGTTCACCGAGGAGCGCGGCGGGGCCTTCCTGGACGCCCTCAGCGGTGCCGGGTCCGCCGTCGGCCGGGAGTTCTACGCCATGCCGGTGCTGGAATCCCCCGAGCTGCTGCATCTGGAGACCAGGGCGGAAACCCTGGCCGGAATCGCCCGTATCGTGGACAAGTACCGGGACCGGATCCTGGCCCTGCGTCTGGGCGTCACCGACTTCTGCTCCGCCTACGGGTTGCGCCGCTCGCCCGATATGACCGCCTACGATGTCAAGATCGTCGCACATGTCATCGCGGACGTGGTCAATGTGCTGGGTCGCTCCGACGGCACCGGTTTCACCATCACCGGCCCGGTGTGGGAGTACTTCCCCCGCCAGGAGCGCATGTTCAAGCCCCAGCTGCGCCGCAGCCCCTTCCAGGAGGTGCGGGCCGATGAGCTCCGCACCACGCTGATCGAGCACGACCTCGACGGACTGCTCCGGGAGATCGAGCTCGACCGCGCCAACGGACTGCTCGGCAAGACCTGCATCCACCCCTCCCATGTGCTGCCCGTCCACGCACTGTCGGTCGTCAGCCATGAGGAGTTCAGCGACGCGCAGGACATCCTTCGCCCGGAGCGAGGAGGTGGGGGAGTGCTGCGTTCGGTCTACACGAACAAGATGAACGAGGTGAAGCCGCACCGCGCCTGGGCCGAGCGCACACTCCGGCGCGCGGAGGCCTTCGGCGTCGCCCGGGAGGACGCCGGCTTCGTCGAACTGCTCACCGCCGGGCTGGCCGGCTGATGCCGGGTGCCGCGGGGCGGCAGTGGCTGATGATGGAGAAAGTGACAACGACGATGGCGGTGACAACGGCGACGACAGAGCCGATGGAGCCGGAAGCGCCGACAGAGGAGAGCGGTACGGCAGTGGTGTGGTCGGGTAGCTGGGTCGCCCAGCGGCTGGGAGTCGAGCTCGTCGGAGACGACGGGCTCACGGACATGCTGGGGATGGCCCTGCGGCGCAATCCCAAGCGCGCGCATCTGCTGGTCTCGCAGGTGCTCGGCAAGCATGTGCCGCAGAGCCCGGCCATCGTGTACGGGCACGGGTACGCGCTCGGGGCACGGGTGCGCGAGCTGCTCGGCGACGAGGAGGCCGCGCGTTCCCTGGTCCTCGGGTACGCGGAGACCGCGACCGGCCTCGGCCACGCGGTCGCCGACGGCCTCGCCTTCGCGCCCTATCTGCACTCCACGCGCCGCCCCGTGGCCGGTGTGGCCAGGGCGGGAGGTTTCGAGGAGTCGCACTCCCACGCGACCTCCCATCTGCTGCTGCCGGAGGACCCTGGGCTGCTCGCGGGCGCAGGCCCCCTCGTACTGGTGGACGATGAGTTCTCCACCGGTAACACGGTGCTCAACACCATCGGCGACCTGCACGAACGTCATCCCCGCACCCGGTATGTGGTGGTCGCCCTGGTGGACATGCGCTCGCCGGCGGACACCCGGCGGCTGGAGGACTTCGGCGCCCGGGTGGGTGCCCGGATCGATGTGGTGGCTGTGGCCAGAGGCATGGTGCAGCTGCCGGACGACGTGCTGGAACGGGGCCAGGCGCTGGTCGCCGAGTACGAGTCCGAGGCGCGGGAACCGGTGGTGCGGGATCCCGCGACGCACGAACCGGCGCCGGTGGCGTACGACCCGGACGCGTACGGACCTGCTGCGGTCCACGTGCCGACGGCGTACACCAGGGTGGACCTCGGCTGGCCCGCGGCGGTGCCCGACGGCGGCCGGCACGGCTTCACCCAGGAACACCGGGCCGTGCTCGAAGCCGCACTGCCCGCCATGGCGGCCCGTGTCGCCGGTGCGCTCGGCCCGGCGGCCTCGCGAGGCCGGGTGCTGGTCCTCGGCTGCGAGGAACTGATGTACGCGCCCCTGCGGCTGGCCCAGGCCATGGAGCAGCGCGGCGGCGATGTGCGCTACTCGACCACCACCCGTTCCCCGGTGCTCGCCCTGGACGACCCCGGCTACGCGATACGCAGCCGACTGGTCTTCCCCGCCCACGACGACCCGGCCGACGGCCCGGGCGAGCGGTACGCGTACAACGTGGCCGACGGCGGCTTCGACGCGGTCGTGGCCGTGGTCGACTCGACCGCCGACACCCCCGCGCTGCACGCCCCGGACGGGCTGCTGGCGCAGCTCGCGGCCCACATACCGCGGGTCGTGCTGGCCGTCGTCCCCAGTTACACGCCCGGAAGCCGGACCCCCGGAAGCCGGACCCCCGGAAGCCGGACCCCCGGAAAGGACTTCATGCTCCCCGACCCCCTGCGCGGCCCCGCCTTCTCCTCGTACGCCCCCGAAGAGGTCGGCTGGCTGCTCCAGGACCTCTCGGACGCCGAGCTTGAGGCCCCCACCGAAGAGCGCGAGGAGGCGATACAGAGCGGCGGCGCCCACTACGCCGAGTCGCTCCCGGTCGAGTACCAGCCCAGCGCCGAGTACCAGCAGCTCTTCCGTGTCGCCCTGGACACCTCAGCCGCCCGGATCGCCCGCGCCGTCGGCACGGTCACCGAGACGGTGCTCGCCGAGAGATCACCGCGTCCGGTGCTTGTCTCGCTGGCCCGCGCGGGCACCCCCGTGGGCGTGCTGATGCGCCGCTGGGCGCAGCGCCGCCACGGCCTGGATCTGCCCCACTACGCCGTCTCGATCGTGCGCGGTCGCGGTATCGACGCCAACGCGCTGCGCTGGCTCGCCGCCCACCACGACCCGGCGGATGTCGTCTTCGTGGACGGCTGGACCGGCAAGGGTGCCATCACCCGCGAGCTGGCCGCCGCGATCAGCGAGTTCACCGGGTTCGACCCGGACATCGCCGTGCTCGCCGACCCGGGCGGCTGCGTCCGCACCTACGGCACCCGCGAGGACTTCCTCATACCGTCCGCCTGCCTGAACTCCACGGTGTCCGGACTGGTCTCCCGTACGGTCCTGCGCGCCGACCTGGTCGGCCCGAACGACTTCCACGGTGCGAAGTACTACCGCGAGCTGGCCGGGGCCGATGCCTCCGGATACTTCCTGGACACGGTCTCGGTCCGCTTCGACGAGGTCGCCGATGCGGTGGACGCCGAGGCCAAGGAGCTGCTGGCGACGGACCGGGCACCCACGTGGGAGGGCTGGGCGGCCGTGGAGCGGATCAGCGAGGAGTACGGCATCCACGACGTCAACCTGGTCAAGCCGGGAGTCGGTGAGACCACCAGGGTGCTGCTGCGCCGGGTGCCCTGGAAGATCCTGGCCAAGCGGGGTGCGGGCGCCGACCTCGACCATGTACGCCTGCTGGCCGAACAGCGCGGCGTACCGGTCGAGGAGGCGGACGACCTGCCGTACAGCTGCGTGGGGCTGATACACCCGCGGTTCACCCGGGGGGCCACCGGCGTCGACGGCAAGGCGGTGGCCGCCCAGTGAGTGCGAACGCGGACGTGACCATGGATGTGAACGTGAACTGCCTGATCGCCAGCGATCTCGACCGCACGCTGATCTACTCCGCGGCGGCGCTCCATCTCACCATGCCTGACCCCGAGGCGCCCCGGCTGCTGTGCGTGGAGACGCACAAGCACAAGCCCCTGTCGTATGTCACCGAGACGGCGGCGGGCCTGCTCACCGCACTGGCCCGCGGCTCGGTGTTCGTCCCGACGACCACCCGTACCCGTGAGCAGTACGGGCGCATCCGCCTCCCAGGACCCGCGCCGAAGTACGCGATCTGCGCCAACGGCGGGCATCTCCTGGTGGACGGTGTCTCCGACCCCGACTGGCAGCGCACGGTCACGACCCGGCTCACGGGTGAGTGCGCCCCGCTGGACGAGGTCCGCCGGCACCTTCGGGCGACCGCCGACCCCGCGTGGGTGCTCAAGGAGCGGGTCGCCGAGAAGCTCTTCGCGTACCTCGTGATCGAACGAGGGCTGCTCCCCGAGGGGTGGACCGACGAGCTGGCCGCGTGGGCGGAGCCGCGAGGCTGGACGGTCTCCCTCCAGGGTCGCAAGATCTACGCGGTCCCGAAGCCCCTCACCAAGAGCGCGGCGGTCCGCGAACTGGCGCGGCGTACCGGCGCCGAGACTGTCCTGGCCGCCGGTGACTCGCTGCTCGACGCCGATCTGCTGCTGGCCGCCGACCAGGCCTTCCGCCCGTCGCACGGGGAGCTCGCCGAAACCGGCTGGACGGCGGCGCAGGTCACCGCGGTCCCGCAGTCGGGTGTCCTGGCGGGCGAGGAGATCCTGCGCCGCCTGACGGCCATCGCGCAGCAGCCGCGGTCCCGCGTGAAGGCGACCGTACCGGCGCCCGGCCCGGCACCGGGCACGGCCGAGGCGCCTGTGGCGAGGTAGGCGACGTCAGCGCGGCGGGACGACGGACCGCGCGTCAGCCGCAGCAGCCCCCGCCGCAGCAGCCGCCGCCCCGGCCGCCTCCGCTGGAGGCGGCCGGGGCGGCGGCGCTGGAGCCTCCCACGGCGACGGCTGACAGCAGCTTGACGGTGTCGCCGTGCCCGTCCGGGCAGACGGCCGGGTCGCCGGACTCGGCCATGGGCCGGCTCAGCTCGAAGGTGTCGTCGCAGGAGCGGCAGCGGTACTCGTAACGGGGCATGCCCCACAGATTAGCCGCCGCTCCCCGCGGCTCCCCGCCGTTCCCTGCGTAGCCTTTCCTCCGCCGCCGCCTCATCGGGGTGGCGGGCCTTCCAGTAGGGGTTGTCGTGCGGGAGGGCGCTGCCGACTCTGCCGTACATCCCGAACCACATCAGCAGGATCCCGACGACGAAACTGAAGATCACGTTCTGGATCTTGAAGTTCAGGAAGTTGATCTCGGTGTCCAGCATCCCGAGGCCGATGAAGCCGTTCAGGATGAACAGGATGCCGAGCACCATGTTCAGCGTGGAGGCGAAGTTCCCCCCGATGACCATGCCGACGAAGAGCAGCAGCCCGACCAGGATGGACAGCACACTCAGCGCACCGTTCGTGCTGAGACCGGCGACGGTCGAGTCGCCGATGTCGAAGAAGCCGATGTTGCGGGTCAGGCCCAGGATCCCGAAGGCCACCAGGATCAGTCCCATGACCCCGGCGCCGATTCGGTAGACCTGGCTCAGGCGGTGGTCGACGGGCAGATGCTCGTCCAGCACGACACGGATGCCGCCCTTGCGCTGAGAGGTCCCCTGTACGTGGGTGGATGCCATAGCGGCCCCCTTCGGCCGTACGTACGTTCCTCCATGTTCCCTACAGCATCCGCCCGCACCACGGCCCCGACAAATCAGCCCGGGTCAGGCCCCGCCGCTGCGATCCTCGCGAATCTGTTCGACCGCATGGGTGACGCTCTCCCGTACGGCTTCCGTCTCCACCAGGAAGTGCCAGTAGTCGGGGTGGCGCCCTTCGAGACCGGCGATCGCCCGGTCCAGCCGTGTCACGGCCTCGTCCAGCGGCCGTGCGTGGCGCGGATCGGGCGTGACTCGCCCCTGCATCGCGAGCCGCTGGGCGTCCCGGATCGCGAACCGGGTGCGTTCGATCTCCTGCTTCGGGTCCTTCGCGACCGCGTCCAGCCGCCGCAACCGGTCACCCGCCGCCGACACGGCCTCATCGGTGCTGTTCAGCAGCGCACGCACGGTCCCGAGCAGAGCCGTCGCATCCGGCCAGCGCTGCTCGGTGCGCGCCTTGCCGGCCTCACCGAGCTTCTCCTCGGCCAGCCGCACATGCTCGGCGGCCTGTGCGGGTACGGGTTGGAGGTCCTGCCAGCAGGCCGCGCTGTAGCGGCGGCGCAATTCACTGAGTACGGGCTCGACACCGCTCGCCCGGGTCGTCAGTGCCTGGGCCCTGGTGCGCAGCGACACCAGGCGCTTGTCGATCTCGGCCGCCCGCTCCGGCAGCCGCTCCGCCTCCCCGCGCACCGCCTCCGCGTCCCGCACGACCCGGTCGGCACGCTGCAACGTCTCTGTGACCCCGTGCCGCCCGGCACCCTCGTTCAGCCTCGTCAGCTCGGGCGCCAGCGCGGCCAGCCGGGCAGCCAGGTCGTCCGCACGCAGCCCGGAGCCCCGTACCGCGTCGAGCGCGTTGCTCGCACCGAGCAGCGCCTGCCGGGCCCGCTCCACGGCGGGTGCGAGCCTGGCCAGCTGTGTCTCCGCCGTGTCGAGCAGCGGCCCGAGCCCCTGCGCGAACCGCTCCAGCTCGCCCCTGACCCGTACCAGCTCGTCCTTCGCCCTGGTCAGCTCGCCGCGCGCCCGAGCCGCCACGGAGGCGTCGAGATCGTCCCGGTCCAGATCGTGCGCGTCGACGGCCGTGATGTACCCATGGCTGACCTCGTCGATCCGCCGCCCCAGCGCGGCGAACGCCGCCGCGACCCGCCGGGCTTCCGGCGAGCTGTCCACGGCCGTGATCGTCTCGATCGAGATCCGCAGATCACGCTGGGCGGTGTCCAGCTCGTAGAACGCGGCCGCGGCGGCATCCTTCGCCGCCTGGGCCTCGGCCCGCTGGCTGTCGGCACGCCCTCCGAACCAGCGGCGCGTACCGCCACCGGAGAGCGAGAGGGGCAGCGCGGCGGTGGCCATGAACAGCAACGGAACAGGCCACAGCACCAGCGCCAGCACATCGCGCGCGACACTCGCACGGGCCTTCGCTCCGGCGTGCGCCCGCGTGTGTGTCAGCCTCACATCCCGCTCCCGTGCCGTGTCCGCTCTGCCGGTTCAATTCTTCCACCAGCTATGGACGAAAACACGAGCCCATCAGTTCGCCGTTCGCACGGAAATCTCGCCGTTGTCGCACTTCGCGTTGATGATGTGCGCGCTGCGCTCGTCCTGCCGCACATCCACCGAGGTATCCCCGTTGTCCGCCGACACGGACACCTTGTACGCCCGGCCCCCGGCACCTTGATACTGATCGCGCCGTTGTCGCACTCCCCGTCCACGAGGTCCGGGTCCTCGGCGAAGCCCAGCCACACGGTGCCGTTGTCCGACCGCGCGGACACGGTGCGCGACGTGATCCCCTCCCCGGTGATCTCACCGTTGTCGCTGGTCAGCTCCAGCGGCCCGCTGGAGTTCCGCGCGGACACCCGCCCGTTGTCCGCCCGCACCGCGGGCGCCGTGTCGAACCCGCTCGCCTCCACGCTCCCGTTGTCCCCCGCACGGTCACCGCGACCCCACGCGGCACCTGCACCGAATGCCGAGCCTCGCAGTCGGTCACCACGCCGTCGCAATCCACCTCGAGCCTCAGCGTCCCGCCCCGCAGCTCCCACACCGGATCCGGCCCGCTCCCCAGGAACGCCCACCCGTCGCTATGTGGTGGGGTTACCCCCTCCCGTCCCGCGCGTCGGCCGGCGCCGGATCCGGTTTGCGGGATCCACCCATGGGCCATGTACGCTGTTGCCTCATTGCGGGTGCGTAGCTCAGGGGTAGAGCGCTGCTCTTACAAAGCAGATGTCGGCGGTTCGAAACCGTCCGCGCCCACGCTTTTGACCAGGTGACTGGTCGATGAAGGCCCAGGTCAGAGCACATGCTCGGCCTGGGCCTTCCCCGTTTCACTACACCCTGACTACGGTCTTACTACGCGCATTCCCAGTCTCGCTACGGAGCCTCGGCCCCTAAGAATCCCCCAACGGATCATGAGGGAACCAGCAGGTGAGGACCGTATACAGCGGCGACCCCCCTCGTTGGATGAGACCTTGTCAGCCCTGCCCCGTAGCCTTGATCGCATGACAGGGGCGGGGCGGTCTGCGGACCAGATCAACCAAGAGATTCGGGCCCTGTGGGCGGGCGGCCAACTGGCCGTCGAGGACGAGGTCCGCTATCAGTGCTTGGTGGTCGAGTGGGCCGCGGCGGAACGATCGGAGCGTGCGCGCGGCGAGCAGGAGCTCGCGGCGTAGGATCCCGCCGTGGCGAAGGTCGAGAGCGCTGCCGCCCGAGCCACGCACAGCAAGAAGCCCCTAGCCCGAAGGCTGGGGGCTCTGCTACTCCTCGGGCACCGGGTCCGGCGGTGGTTCGGGCTGTTCCTCCACGACGCCCATGGACACGAGTGTCGTCCGCTTCTCCTGCCGCAGGTACGGCGTGCGGCGCGATCTGCCCGCGTCGGTTGACGGTGTCAGTCCGCCGGGCGGAACAGCCGGTCACCTCTGCTCGCGAGGGCGATGACGCCGACGTGGACGGCGCCGAGAGCGAGGAGGGCGGCGATGCTCGGTGCTACCGCGGATGAGGAGGGTTCCCTGGTCCACAGGTAGAGGGAGTACTGGGCGTCGTCCTGGAGCCGTAGCCATGAGGCGGCCCAGGCCTGGGGATGGACCGGGGTGATCTGGTCGATGCCGACGAGCGGCGCGAGGACGATCACGGGTCCGAGCGTCCCGGCCGCGGTGCCGAGGGCGGTCCGCGTCAAGGAGGCGAACGCGAACGCCATGGCGGCGAACACGGCTTGCACCACCAGGCCCTTGGCCAGCGCCGCAGCGGCTGCGTCCCAGCCCGGGCCGGCGGTGGTACGGAAACCGGTCACCGAGGCCGCGAGTTGTCCGACCGCAAGCAGCAGCAGGCCGAGCAGAAGGGTGAACGCGAGTGCCGTCATCAGGGCGCAGCAGATCTTCACCGCGATCAGACGAACCCGACCGGGCCTGCTCAGCAGCAGGGAAGGCCAGGTCCCGGACTGGCACTCGTCCGCGTACAGCACCCCGGCCAGGACACTGATCACGGCCAGGCCGAGAAACGTCCCGGTCTGCTGGGACGCGGCCACCAGGGCGCCTGCCGGGTCGTCGATCATCGTGACGGAGGCGCTGTCGCGGAAGTGCCGGTAGGCGTCCCTGTAGCCGTACAGGGCCATGACCGCGGCGACGGCTGCGACGACCGCGGCCGTGACGAGGACGGCGGGGGACGCGGCCTTGCGCAGTTCGGCGTGCCAGATCGTCATGTGACCTCGTTCCCGCGTCCGGCCCTGCGAACGACCCACGCGATCCCCAAGGCGGTGACCAGGAGGGCGGGCACGGCCCGCACCATCAGGGGCACTCCGCCATCCGATGCAGGCCCCCACCACACGTTCCACAGGACATGACCGGGACGGAAGTCCATCACCTCGGCGAGCACTCCGCCGGGCAGCCACTCCCACAACCAGGTGATCCCCGATCCGAGCATCAGAACCACCAGGACCGCTCCTGCCCGCAGCGTGCCGCCGACGCGGTTGCGCGACCACGAGGCGAGCGCGACGGCGACAAGACTCCACACCGCCGTGGCGAGAAGCGCACCCCCCACCAGACGCAGGCCGTGAGCCAGATCCTGTCCCGCGGAGGGATAGAACGCCGTCAGCGGGTAGTCCGGGCGCCCCTTGACCATTGCGAACGCGGCCACGGAGGCTCCGGCGAAGCAGAGGGCCACGGCGGTGGTGAGCCACAGTGCGGCTGCCTTGGCAAGAATGTGCCGACGGACGTTCGGGTCGGCCAGCAGAAGGTTCCCGGCGGTGCGGTTGTCGTACTCGCCGCCCATGGAAGACGCGGCGAGGAGGAGAACGACCAGGAGTCCCGGGAATGAGGCGAAGGCCTGGGCCGCCCAGCCGAAAGCTCCTGGGAGCGTCTGGCCTCTGGCGGCTTCGGTGGCCATCACCTCCGAGTCGCTCAGCCACTGCCTGGCGTTCTGCAGTCCGCCTTCCTCCTGACGGTCGCAATACGCCGGGCCCAGCTTGGGGTTGTACTCCAGACAGTTCCGGTAGCTCTCGCCGCTCTCGTGGTACTGCACACCGACGCGTGCGTTCTTCTCGGAGTCGTACCAGAAGTCCTGGGCGTAGAAGGCGGTGGTCACACTTCCCACCGCCAGCACCGCGAACAGCAGGAGCGTCACCGGGCGCAGCGCGATCTTGCGCCACTCGGCGAGGACGTGCCGGAACGTCACCACGCCCCCTTGTGCCCGCTGATCCGGAAGAACCAGTCCTCCAGGGACTCGGCTTCACCGAGGCCGACCTCGTCCAGCGCTCCGCTGGCCACCACCGCTCCGCGGTTCATGACAACCACTCGGTCGCAGATCCGCTGGATCTCATCGAGCTGGTGGCTGGATACGAGGACGGCGGTGCCGTTCTCCTTCTCCTGGCGGATCAGTTCACGGACCATGACGACGGCATGCGGATCGAGGGCGTTGGTCGGCTCGTCGAGGAGGAGCAGGCGAGGCCGGCGCATGAGTGCTGCGGCCAACGCCAAACGCTGCCGCATCCCCTGGGAGTACGCGCGGATGCGTTTGCGGGCCTCCCCCTCCAGGCCGACCCGGCGTAGCGCGGCAGCGCTGGTGCCCCGGTCCGGGAGCCCGGAGGAGTGCAGCAGACTGCGGAGCTGCGCCGGACCGGTCATCCAGCGGTAGAAGGCCGGGGTGTCCAAGGCCGCACCGACCTGGCGAGCGGACTCCAGCGACAGCGGAGGGTGCTCCCCGAGAATCTCCACCGAGCCCTGGGTGGGCTTCACCAGACCGCAGGCCATGCGCATCAGGGTCGTCTTGCCGGCGCCGTTGGCGCCGAGGAGTCCGACGACCTCGCCGGGGCGGACCTCCAGGGTCACGTCGGACACCGCGGTCTGGGAGCCGTACTTCTTGGTGACGGAGCGGCAGGCCAGAACGGCCTGCCGCTCATTCGCACGGGACATCACAGGATGGGTGTCCTCAGCTGGTGGTGTAGGCGGTGCGACCTGTCATGTCTATAGGGCAGGCGCCCGTTGGGGTGGACAGGCAGCCACCGGGCACCTCGCCGAGCTTCCAGTAGAACTTTGCCTTTGAGGACGGGGCCCAGCTCTTGGTCTGGTCGGTGAGCGAGCACTCGAACCACCCGCTGCTCTGCTTGGGGTCCGGCGCCCAGCTCTTGTCCTGGTACAACTCGTAGACGATGGTGCCTCCACGGCCGCCAAACGACCGCGTGCACGAGTACTGCGTCTGGGTATTGCCCCCGAGCGAGTCCCATCTGCGCGACTCGTTTCCTGTGGTGAATCCGTTGGCGGTCCACGGGAATGAGTGGCTGGCAGCCGCAGCGGTCGGCGCGCCTATCCCCAGCGTCAGAGCCGCTGCTCCCAGCGCAGCCGCCTTCCTCCATTTGCCCATAATGCCCCCCTGTGTGGTCAGATTGGTTGATCATCACCGTAGACGCACTTGTTGATCATCGCAAAGCGTTAACTGAACAGTTGCCGATAGTCACCCCCAGGGCTGCCTGTGACTCGATCTCGCCGCGCGCCGCCGCATCTTGAAGATCTTGTTCGAGCCCAAGTCATGACGTACAACCAGGGGACAGCAAGAACCCCCGCCGCCTTTCGGCAGCGGGGGTTCTGCTACTCCTCCGGCACCCGGTCCGGCGGAGGGGGTTCGGGTTGTCCCTCGATGACGCCCATGTCGACGAGCGTCTGAAGGTCAGCCGCGGACTCGTCCACCCGCGGCGTGACCGGACGCTCCGCTGGCAGTTCCGACATCCGTACTCCAGTTCTCACGTGTCGATGTGGTGGATGTAGCGCGCGGCTCGCTCCGACAGCGGCTCAGCTGCCGGAGGTTCGAGGCCCGCCTTGCGGATGTACAGCACCAGCCCGCGCACCCGGCCCAGCAGCCAGCCGATGGCCTCGTCCTGGTCGGCGATCCGCTGCGCTTCCGCTTCCGCCTCCGCCTCCCGCAGCTGGACGCGCTTCTCCAGCCGCTCGATCGCCTTGCCCTGCTGGTCGGTGATGGCGATGAAGTCGTCCCGGCGTTCCTGCTTCGGGGTGCGACGCGCGGAGCGGGCTGCCCACACGCCCGCACCCGCGGTGGCCGCGTACACGCCGATCGACGCCCAGAATTCAGCACTCATACGGAGGCTCCGCTCTCTTACGGCGGGGAGGCTCCGGCCATCCCGCCACCACCAGGACCGGGACGGTGATAGCCGCCCACACCGCAGACGCGGCCCAGCCGCGGGGGAAGTCCCCGAAGATCCAGGCGGCGAAGTAGGACGCCATCCACGGCACCACGATCAGCGGCAGTGCGAGGAAGGCGGGGGCGTCACGGCCCGGCGGAGCCCACGCGCAGATGACGGCGATTGCCCCTGCGGCAATCCACAGGGAGCCCCATACGGTCAGGGGCCAGATGTCGAGGAGAAGGGTGAGTCCCCGCTGGTCGGCTTGGGGTTGGATGATCTGGCCGTAGCCGATGGCGATCCACACCATGCCGTAGCAGGAGAGGATCGCCCCGCGGCGGCCGAGTTGGCGCTTGAGCCGCCGCGGTAGTGCGCACCGCACCTACACCCCAGTGGCGGTGGAGGCGCTGTTCTTGTCGCCGACGACGCGGGCGAACAGGCCCTTGACGAGGGAGCCGACGGCGGCTGTGCCCGCGGTGCCGACGGTCTCCCAGAAGGAGGCGTTGAACATGTCGCCGGGGCCGGCTGCGACGGCCGGGCGATCAGTCCCGTGAGAGCGACCGGGGTGCCCATGGCCAGGTCACCGGAGATACCGGTCTCCGGCACGGTCACCGAAAGGATCTCCACCTCACCGTTCGCCGCGAACATCACGTCCACGGTCGACAGCGCGGCACCGGTCTCCGCGTCCATCGCACGCTACCGGTACGACGGTCCTTCACCTTGGGCTGCGGGGGCTGAGCCACCATCACGGCGGCGGCCGATGTGTCGACGGGGATCTGACGCACAGAGATCACTCCTCTAGAGGTGCTGGACTCCGTTACTCATATACATGAGTGACATGGAGAAGAGTGTCTGACTCCTGTACATGAGTCAACCCGCCGCGACGAAGAAGTCCCAGCGGGTTGAGAGAAGTTGAGGACGTGTCAGTCGATGGCGGGGATGCGGTACTCGAAAACGAACTGGTCAGCGGCCATGAGGGTGTCGCAGACCTCGACCACGCGCCCCTGTTCGGTGACGGCGTTCCGCAGCAGGTGAATGACCGGCGCACCAGGGCTGAGCGCGAGTTCGGACGCTTCGGCCTTGGCGGCCGGTCGGGCGGTAAGTGTCTCCACGAACTCGGTGAAGACGTGGCCGTCGTCCTCCAGGCGGGCGTAGATGCCGCCGGGGCCGGGGTTCTCGGAGAACAGCTGGGGGATGTCCTTGACGACGTCCCACGGAAGGTACGACGTGGCGGTCTCCACCGGGACGCCGTTGCGGAAGTAGAGGCGTCGCCGGGCGAGGACCTGGGCGCCGGCGGGAACGTCCAGCCGCTCGGCGATCCCCTCCGGGGCCTCCATCGGGCCGATGTAGAGGACGCTCACCTTGGCCGTCGCACCGGACTGCGCAGACTCGGCGAGGTAGGCCGCCTTGCCGCCGCGGCGGTGCGAGGCGCGGAAGCGATCCGAGGAACGCAGCCGCACGGGCGGCCGGTCCCTCACGATCGAGCCCTTGCCGTGGCGCGTATCCACGAGCCCGCTGGCCCGGACCTCCACCATGGCCTTACGGATCGTCCCGCCGGAAACGCCGTAGCGCTCCACCAGCTCGGATTCGCTCGGCACCAGGTCACCAGGCTTGAGGACGCCCGCCCGGATCTGCTGGACGATCTCCTCGGCGATCTGGACGTACCTCGGTACGGCCCTGCCACCCCCTACAGCTGTTTCCACAGTCCTTCTCACTCTCCTATGCTCCTGTACATGAGTAACAGCGCCCGCGAAGCCCAGTCAACGCCACTGCACTCTGTGTCCGTCGCGGGGGCAGTCGTGCGTGAAGACGGGCGACTCCTGGCGATCCGCCGCGCGGACAACGGACGGTGGGAACTCCCAGGCGGAGTCCTCGAACTCAACGAGTCCCCCCAGGAGGGAGTGGCTCGCGAAGTTTGGGAAGAGACCGGCATCCGGGTCAAGGTGGACGAGCTGACCGGGATCTACAAGAACATGACGCGAGGCGTCGTGGCCTTGGTCTTCCGATGCAAGCCGTCGGGCGGCATGGAGCGAACTTCCGACGAATCGACGGCAGTTGA
This sequence comes from Streptomyces sp. SCSIO 30461, assembly GCF_037023745.1. Classification (NCBI taxonomy): domain Bacteria; kingdom Bacillati; phylum Actinomycetota; class Actinomycetes; order Kitasatosporales; family Streptomycetaceae; genus Streptomyces; species Streptomyces sp. SCSIO 30461. Next base: position 6,244,040 of record NZ_CP146101.1, on the reverse strand, counting down.
GTGGATCACGCCCGGCGAAGCCTCCGAGCTGATGGCTGAGGCCTATGCGGTCCGCCTCCTCGATGCGCTGGACGGGGCCGGTCCCCACGTCAGGTGCCATGACGGCCGTCGATTGATCACGGCGTAGTGAACAGCGAACACCACATGAGGATGAGCCGCAGGGAAGCCATCCAACTCGTGAAGCGCCTGATGGACGGCTCGGTCACCGACGAGGACGAGGCCGACGCGATCCTGGACGCACTGCAAAGCGGACTCGCGTGTCCCCACGTCAGCGACTACATCTTCTGGGACTCTGATCCGGAGCCAACCGCCGAGAAGATCGTTGATCGAGCCCTGGCGTACAAGCCAATCGCCCTCTGAGCGAGTAGCGCGGTAAGAGTTTCTCTACTTCATCAAGGCGGCTCGCTCCGCTCGCCGCGCGCGGCCCCGGCTCCAGCGCCGGGCCCCGACGCTCCTGTCTCCGCCCCGCTCCGGGCCCCGGCTCCGCCGGCCGCGCGGCTGGAGCGAGCACACCCGATGCCGTGGACGGTGGCCCGCTGTGGCTGGGGCCGGTCGGCTCCACGGCTTTAGGCAGCCACCATGGGGCGAGCCTCGAAGATCATGGCCCCAACGTCGTGCTTTACCGGGCAGGTCCACAGACTGCCCGACTCGCCGGAAGCTTACGGGGCCATGATCTCTCGCCCCATGGCAGCTCCCGCCCAAAGCCGCTCCACCGACCTTGTAATCAGCGCTAAGGGCTCCCTGGTGCGGTGATGCGGCAAGATCGACAGAGCGCTGCCCATGCTGCGTCTGTTCGATGCGGACTGCGCTGTCGGCGCTCGGCCGTACGCTCCTGCCATGCGCAGAGGAGCGATCACACGAGAGTCCGTGCTCAAGACCCTGGCGGAGCACGATGAGTTGGGGCGGGATGCCTTCCTGGAGAAGTACGGTTTCGGGGAAGCGCGGTCGTACCTTCTGGTTCATGAGGGGCAGGAGTACGACTCCAAGGCCGTCGCCGGGGTGGCGCACAAGTGGGACCAGGGACGGGTCCTTGCGTCGCACGAGTTCAGCGGTGGCAAGGACCACGCCGCGGCATGGCTCAAGCGGGAGGGTTTCCGGGTCAAGGCCATCAAGAACCCGGATTGGGCCCGCGACGAGATCATCCTTGCCTGTCACCTGGTGATGGACAACGGCTGGAAGGGGTTGGACGCCCAGGACAGTCGGGTGGTGGAGCTGTCTGCTCTGCTCCAACTGCTTCCCATCCATACTGAAGCGGAGCGCAACGAGAAGTTCCGCAATCCCAATGGTGTCGCTCGCAAGACGTTCGACATCGCCACCCGGCACCCGGAGTACCAGGGGAAGCCCACCAACGGCGGCGCGCTTGACGTTGCGGTGCTGCACGAGTTCCTTGCCCGGCCGGAGGAGATGATCCAGGCCGCGCGACTCATCCGCCAGGGCATCGCGACGGGCGAACTGCAGTCCCTCGCGCCGACTGAGGACGAGGAGTTCGACGACTACAGCGCGCCCGAAGGGCGGTTGCTCATGCGTCGGCATAGAGCGCGTGAACGGAACAAGGGCCTGCGCAAAAAGAAGATCACTTCTGTTCTTCAGCGCGGCGGACGGCTCGCTTGCGAGGCGTGCGGTTTCGACTTCGAGGCGGTCTACGGGGACCGTGGCGCCGGGTACATCGAGTGCCATCACGTCCTTCCGCTCCATGTAGCAGGGGAGGGACGGACCAAGCTCAGCGATCTCGCCCTCATATGTGCCAACTGCCATCGAATGATCCATCGGCGTGCACCATGGCCGACCCCTGCGGAGCTGCGGGCCTCCATCGAGCGAAAGAATGCAGCTGACAGGCGTGCCGCGGAAGCCATTGCACGACCACGCAGGGTGGCTGACGAGCAGATGCCGAACCCGTGATCTGACATCCACTGCTGACATCAACGTCGGCGCACAGAGGCGGTCGCGGAGGACTGTGAGCGGCAGCCGCCACCGGCCCGTCATGGTACTCAGCCGCACCCAGGGCGAACTTACAAAGCAGATGTCGGCGGTTCGAAACCGTCCGCGCCCACAGTAGGAAGTGCCAGGTGAGAGCCGGAATCAGCCCCTCGGTCAAGATCGACCGAGGGGCCTTTTCGTGATCAGAGTTCGCATGGAGTCCACATCCCCACAGAGACTTCATGAGCTCTCACTCGATTGAGGGATGTACTACCTGAAACCTCACTGGCGGACCTTGTGCGCTGAGCCCCGGCCGGCGCGACGGGGGTACAGGAAACGGCCGGGGCAATCAGGGGCGCCGCTACTCGACTACCGGCGCAAGCACGTTGTCCGACCCATGCAGCCACAGGTACTCGCCCTCGCAGCCCACCGCCGCCCTGCGCGCTGGGCGGACTTGCGAGGCAGCTGTCACAGGGGCTGACCAGGCATGCCCGGACTGGTTGGCACAGGTGCGACGGGACGGACCGCGGTGAAGTCGTGGATCTCGTAGCGGGTGGCGGAAAGCAACAACAGCCATTCATCGCAGCCTTGCCACGGATAGAGGTCGCCGGCACCTCCGCGCACCACGTGCGGTCCCTCCCCGGTGCGGGGACGTGCGTCCACCGGCGCGTCCGTGAAATGAGGAATCCACACGTCAGCGCAGATCTCGTTCGCCGACCCCATCGCCACCAACCCGAAGGCGTTCTCAGCCGCGGTAGTGCGCCGCTCGTCGGCGAAGTCGTCGAGCAACTGGTCCTCGTCCGGCCTCTCATCACCGCGGAAGGTCAGGGTGGTGGTGCCTGCCCGAGCCGCGTACTCCCACTCTGCCTCGCTCGGCAGCCGGAAGGGCAACGCGGCGAGCAGGTCGTCCAAGTCGTCCTGGACCCGGGCCGTGCCCGAAGCCGAGCCGGCGAAGCTGTCCTCGTAGTCAGGTAGCCAGTGCCGTACCTGAGCGACCGTAAGCGGATGCCGAGCGATCATGAATGGCTCGACCCGCACCTCACGCACCGGCCGGGCTTGGACGGCACCAGCGAAGAACGGTTCGAGGTCGTCATCGGCGCCGTCGGCTTGCTCGATGGCACGGACCGCGTCCAGTTCCGCGTCGGACAAGCCCATCAGGAACGTCCCACCAGGAACGGCACGGAAGACCACTCCGGAGGGGGTGTGCCGCCAAGCCGGTCGGCCGGCCACGATCTCTTGAGCCCACATGGTGCCGGACGCCGGCAGTCGGTCCGCATGGCCTTGTCGCCTGGTCGACGAAGACATCAACCGTCGGCTTCCCGCGCCACGCGCTCCAGGCGGCTCCGGTAGCCCGCCCACCATGCCTGCTCCTCCGGCGGCATGTCGTCCTTGCCCTGCGAATGTCCGACGGATCCGTCGATGAGCTCGCGCACGATGTCGGCGTGGCCGGCATGCCGCTGAGTATCGGAGATCACGCGCACCAGGATGTGGTGCAGCGTCACCTCGCGACGTTCCTCCGGCCACCAGGGGACGTGACCGGTCGCGTCGAGCGTCATTGTCGCGATCGTGCCGTCGGTGTGCTCCCACGCCTGGCGGTACAGCCCGACGATCTGTTCCCGTGACTCGTCTGCTGTGGCCCACATGTCCGAGTTCGGTTCTGACTCCTCGGTGTACCACCAGGGCGGTGGCTCCTTGTCGAAGAACGGCCGTCCGAACGTGTCACCGAAATACCCCAGCTCCACGCCGGTGACATGCTTGACCAGCCCCAACAGGTTCGTCCCGGTGGGGGTCAGCGGGCGGCGGATGTCGTACTCCGAGAGCCCGTCGAGCTTCCACACCAGGGCGTCACGCGCCTGTTGCAGGTATCGGAGAAGGTCTGCTTTCGGGTTCGGTTCGATCATGCCGGGCAGTCTTCCACCCGGCACTGACAGCCGGGAGCGACATCAGAAGTCGGATGCCCTCGGCGACGCCACAGCCACTCCACGCGGACCGCCGGCAGCGGCTGAAGGCTCCGCCGCGTAGGTCAGGAGATGAGGTGCGTGGCCACGGCTGTTGTGGGCCGGACACGCGGGAGGGTGCCCTCCCCCGACAGCGGGGAGGGCACCCTCAGGTAGTGCGCCCAGCATGGGCGATCGATTGGGGGTGGAAGTCCCCTGGGGGAAGAGGTGGTGCTAACCCCGAGCCGGAGGCAAGGGCGTCATCGTGAGGTGGGGTCTGGAGGAAGCCCGAGGCGAGACCTGGGTACCGAGGAACACGAACCGCGTATGAGGCGTGTTGGTCTGGGTGAGTCGGCTACGGACGACGATGCCCGTCACTGCCAAGAGGGCCAGTGCGTAGACGCGGCGGGGATCTGGGGACATTGATCGTTCTTACCTGGGGAGATCTGTCCGGGTGTCGGTTGTGCTGAAGATGTCGCCGCGCCGACGGGTTGTGCCGGGAGGTGCTGCCTGACCGGGCAGAAGTCAGCAGAGGCCGTAGTACCAGCCGGGATGAGCCGCGTGGACGGCGGGCTGGGAAGGGCCGAACATCGAGTGGAACGGGTGATGTGGTGGTTGCTCGTGCCGGTCACGTGGACCGCAGTAATACCGCTTCGGCGGTGCCGACCGGGGAGGGACCGGTGCATTCCGGAAGTGCCCCGGCGGAGCGCAGTGGCCGGTCGGCGCACTCCACGGAGGACGTTCACCGCGATCAGGAGTCCTCGCTTTGGGAGTGGATGCTCTCGAAGGAGAACCTGCTCGCGGCGCTCAACCGTGTCGAGATGAACCGGGGTGCTCCCGGGGTGGACGGGATGACCACGGCGGAACTTCGCCCGTGGCTGCTCGTCAACTGGCCCGTTGTGCGGGGTGAACTCGACGCGGGCACCTACCGGCCGGCGCCGGTCCGTCAGGTGATCATCGGCAAGCCTGGCGGCGGCGAGCGGATGCTGGGGGTGCCGCGGGTGCTGGACCGCTTGATCCAGCAGGCCATCGCGCAAGTGCTCGTGCCCATTTTCGACCCGGAGTTCTCGGGGTCGTCCTTCGGGTTCCGTCCCGGCCGGTCCGCCCATCAGGCGGTGCGGGTCGCGCGGCGGGCCATCGAGGACGGTCACCGGTGGGTCGTGGACCTTGATCTGGACCGGTTCTTCGACCGGGTTCAGCACGATGTCCTGATGGCACGGGTCGCGCGCAGGGTCGGTGACCGCCAGGTCTTGAGGCTGATTCGCCGGTATCTGGACGCCGGGATCATGGTGGACGGCGTGAGACAGCCGAGCGAGGAAGGGACCCCGCAGGGCTCCCCGCTCTCGCCTGTCTTGTCGAACATCATGCTCGACGACCTCGACCGGGAGTTGTTCAAGCGCGGTCATCGGTTCGTGCGTTACGCCGACGACGTGCGCGTCTTCGTGCGGAGCAGACGAGCCGCCCACAGAGTGCTCGACTCGGTCACGACCGTGGTCGAGCAGCGGCTGAAATTGAAGGTCAACCGGGACAAGTCGAAGGTGGTCCCAGCTTCCGTCATGACGATGCTGGGGTTCGGCTTCTACTTCGTCCGGGGCGGGAAGGTCAGAGTCCGGGCCGATCCGAAGGCGCTCGCGCGCTGGAAGGTGCGGATCAAGGAGCTGAGCTCGCGCCGGTGGAGTATCGCGATGGATGAACGCATCGCGAAGATCAACCGCTTCACCACTGGCTGGATGGGCTACTTCCAGCTCGCGGACACCCCCAAGGTGTTCCAGGAGCTGGACAAGTGGTTGCACCGCAGGATGCGGCAGATCCGCTGGAAGGAATGGAAGCGCTACGCGGCCAGACGCCGGAACCTGCGCGCGCTCGGGATCCCTGAGCGGTCCGCCCGTGAATGGGCGGTCAGCAGCAAGGGGTACTGGCGGATCGCGGGCTCGGTCGTTCTCCAGCGGGCCCTGCCCACCTCCTACTGGGACGACCTGGGTCTGCACATGCTCAAGCCGACCTGGCAACGGCTGAGATCAGCTCGATGAACCGCCGGATGCGGGCCCGCATGTCCGGTGGTGTGAGAGGAGGGACGGGCGACCCGTCCCTCCTACTCGATCGTCAGCGGTGGTGGTGCGGGTAACCGTGGTGGCGCGGGTGGCCCCGGTGGCCCCAGGGGCCCCAGTGGCCCCAGCGGTTGCGGGGGTGGCCCCAGCGGCCGTCGTGGTGGCGGCCTCGGTGGTGGCCCCAACGGCCGTCGCGTCCACCGCGCCTGAAGTCTTCGCCGCGGTCGTGCCTGCGGTTGTCACCGCGGTCGTGGCCACGGTTGTCGCGGCGGTCGTGACCACGGTTGTCATCGCGGTCGTAGGCGGAGTGGGATACCGCCGAAGGCGAGGGGGCGGCGTTGGCGGTAGTGGCGCCACCCACCAGGATGGCGGCCGCTACGCCCAGCGCGGCGACAAAACGGGAAGCCCGCATTCCGTGCTCCTTTCACGGCAGGTGCCTGATGCGCCTGCCCGGGTCGGACGCATCGATATTCACATCCGAAATGCTCGGTTAAGTCCGACTTGCCGTAGGTGACACCCCATGTGACGAAAAATCGTTGAACTGGGAACCGACGTCCGGTGTGCCGGCGTCCCGCGCGCACGCGTACCGCCGGACCGGCTGCGTCCACCGGGATGAAATGCGGCCCATGCGATCCCAGGAGGCTTGCGCGGTGCCGCTGCTTGTGTCTCGGGCGCGGCGAGTTCACGCCTCGATTCGGTCGGGCGGTGATGAGCCGGCTTCGAGGCGCCGCGGACGGGCACAGGGGCGGGCGGTCGCGGACGGTCACTATGGTCTCCGTCACCCAACGCGCCTTTGGGCGCCCGTTGTCAGTGTGGAGCCGTAGCCTTGTGGGTATGTCCCCCGACCTTCGCAAGCCTGGTTCCGTGCGGTCCGCCGCCGTGGTGAACGCGGAGATTCGCGCGCTCTGGGCTCGTTCCGGTGGGCGGCTGTCCGCTGTGGACGAGGCTGTCTACCAGGGGTTGCTGGTGGAGTGGGCCGCTGCGGTGGCTACGGCGCCCGCGCGGGACGGAGACGTGCCGGACGCGGCGTGAGGGCCCGGCGCGGGCTGGCCGGGCCGCTCGGGCTTCTCGTGGCTCACACTGGTGGTATGTGTCGCAGCATCAAGACTCTCCGCCCGCCCGCCCTCCCGCATGAGGCCACCGAGGAGGAGGCCAGGGCCGCCGCCCTCCAGTTCGTACGGAAGGTCTCCGGCTTCCGTACGCCCGCCGTGCACAACAGGGAGGTGTTCGAGCGGGCTGTGGACGAGATCACCGAGGCGACCCTCGCGCTGCTCGGCGGCCTCGAAGTGCGCGGTTCACGCACGGCGGACGGAGCGCACGCGGTCGACGGAGCACACGGAGCCCGCTGAGTGTGCGGGGCGAATGGAGTCCGGCAGGCTACGGAGTCGTCGACGGCCGAGTCTGCGCCGGGCGTCGCATGACGTAGGCGGCAAGGGTGCCCGTGGCGAAGAGCGCGAGCACCGAGACCGCGACCCCCACCCAGGTGGCGCCCAGCCACTGCCCGCCGACATAGCCGACGCCGACGCTGTATCCGGCCCAGGCCAAGGCGGCCAGGACCGACCACGGCAGGAACTCCTTGACCCTGCGGTGCGCGGCGCCCGCGCCCAGGGAGACCACCGAGCGGCCCGCCGGGGCGAACCGCGCGATGACCACGAGCAGGCCACCGCCGCGCGCCAGGGCCCTGCCGAGACGTTCCTGCGCCGTCGACAGCCGCCGTGACCGGGCGATCGCCCGGTCCAGACGCTCACCGCCACGCCAGCCGACCCGATACGCGACGAGGTCGCCGAGCACCGAGGCGGTGGTCGCGCAGAGCAGCAGTGCCAGTAGCGACGGCACGTCCTGGGGTGGCATATGCTCCGTGCCCGCCGGTACGGCCGCCGTGGCCGCCGTCGAGCCCGCCGCTGCCGCCGTCGCGGCCGCGATCACCAGCGCACCGCTGGGCAGCACCGGCAGGAAGACGTCCAGGAGCACGGACACGGCCACCACGGCGTAGATCCACGGACTGCCGGTCAGCAGCTCCACACTGTCGAGCACCTGGACTCCCCGACTTCCCCGATCAGAAACGGCGCCGCGACGTCGCGGGGAGCGGCAGGGGCGGCAGTGACAGCGACCCAGCGTACGCCGGGTGTTCCGGACGTGATCCAGAGGGGTGCCCACCTGATCGAGAGGGGTGCACAGGGGGTGTGGCCTGGGCGAGTGGTCGTGGGGGTCGGCTGCGCGAACGTCCCGGGAAACGGCGCCGGGCCCGGTGCGGAAGCACCGGGCCCGGACGTAACCGAACGGTGGCCGTGACCGTGTCACGCCGTGACGGTCGCCTTGGACTCCGAGCGCTTCACACGGTCCTCGTTCGTGCTGCGCGAGCCGCCGAACAGCCCGTCAAGCGCCAGTGCGCCCGGCCCGGTGAAGACCAGCAGCAGGAACACCCAGCTGTACACCGCAGACAGCTCGCCGTTGTTCTGGATCGGGAACAGCGCCGCCGACTGGTGCACCGAGAAGTACGCGTACGCCATCGCACCCGAGGCGAGGAAGGCGGCGGCGCGGGTGCCGAGGCCGAGCAGCACCAGGCTGCCGCAGACGAGTTCGATCACGGCGGCGTACCAGCCGGGCCAGGCTCCGGTGGGCGCGGTTCCGCCTGCCGCGTCCGCGCCGAGGACGCCGAAGAGCGAGCGGGCTCCGTGGCAGGCGAACAGCAGGCCGACGACGATGCGGAACAGTCCGAGCGCGTACGGCCGGGCCTGATCCAGGCGTCCTGAAAGCCCTTGAGAGGCCATGGGGTGACTCCTTCGGTTTTGGGGACGTGAAACCGATCGGCACACCAAGTTAGGCGGGCCTAACCATTACTTGCAAGTTCAACATCAGGCCAGTTTGTGCTGCTCAAGTCACATTCAGCCACGGCTGAGGGGCCCATCGAGGGAGGGTCAGGGGTCTTTCGAGAGGTATCTCTCGTCCACGGTCACGATGCGCGTATGGGCACTATCCGCATGCCTGCGCTCCGCCCGATTCCCGAACGCCTGCGCCTGTTCGAGTCGAAGATCCGCCGCGCGTCCCCGCAGTGCCAGGGTCATCAGCTGGTTGCCGAACCACGGCCCGCTCGTGCGCTCCCAGTCGATGATCGGCCGCCTCGCCCGGCCGTGCCGGGCCAGCGCATGCCCGAGCCGTCGCCCGGCACGGCTCCAGCCGAAGCGGAAGCCCAGCCGCACCGACGCGTGGACGGCGTTGTGTACCGGCGAGCAGGTCAGTTGCAGCACCCGGGCGTCCGGGCCCCCCTCCTGCCACGGGCCACCCGCCGGCCACACCGGCTCCGCCACATAGGCGTGGTGCACATCCCCGGACAGGACGCACACCGTCGCGGGGGCGCCGGGGCCGCTGCCCACTTCGGCGATCAGCCGCGTCAGCTCGTCGAACGATGCGGGGAACGCCGCCCAGTGCTCCAGGTCCGACCGTCTTCGAAGGTCCTCGGCGAACCGCGCCCAGCGCGGGCCCCGCTCGCCGCGGCACAGTGTCGCGTTCCAGCTCTCCGCGTCATGGATGGCCGGTGGCAGCAGCCAGGGCAGCGAGGTCCCGATGAGCAGGTGGTCGTACGAGCCGGCCGTCGCGCTGTCGGCCTTCCCGTCAAGTGCCTGTTCGCGCAGCCAGCGTGCCTCGTCCGCGTTGAGCATCGCCCGCCCGTCCTCGTCCAGGACGCGCCCGGTCCGGGTGTCGATCATCAGTAGCCGAGTCCTGCCGAAGTCGCGCCGGTAGCTCCAGCGCACGGACGCCGGATCGCGGTCCGCACGCGCCGCGAACGCACGCAGGGCGTCGGTCCCGTCGGGGGTCTCCCGGACGGCCGCGTACACCTCGTCGGACTCCAGCTCGGCGGGGGAGAGATTGCCCAGGTGCTGGTACACCCAGTACGACATCAGCCCGCTGACCAGGCGCTCCCGCCACCACGCCGTGGCGCGCATCTCGGCGAGCCAGGCGGCGCTGGTGTTCCAGTCGTCGATCACGTCGTGGTCGTCGAAGATCATCACGCTGGGCACGGTGGACAGCAGCCAGCGGACCTCGGGGTCCAGCCAGGACTCGTCGTAGAGCCGGGTGTACTCCTCGTAGTCCGCGACTTCCGCGCCGGGCGGATCGCTCAGATCGCGCCGAGCGGCCAGCCATTCCCGGGTCTCCTCGGACGTCGCGTCCGCGTACACCTGGTCGCCCAGCAGGACGAGCACGTCAGGGCGTTCGGCGGCGGGTGCGAACGCGATGCGCGCGGCCAGCGCGTCCAGGGCGTCGGGCCCGATCGGGTCGTGCTCATCGGCAGGGGGCGCGGCCCAGCGGCAGGAGCCGAACGTGACCCGCACTCCGTCCGCTCCCACCGGTGGTGTGTGGATCGTGCTCGGCGGGAACGCCGTGAACTCGGCGTCAGGAAGCGGCCACACCCGGCGGCCGTCCAGGAGCACCTCGTACGCCGTCGACGAGTCGGGCGTCAGGCCGGTCACCGGGATGAGCGCGTAGTGATGGCCCTCGATCTGGAACGTACGGGTCGAACCACCGGCCTCTGGCGCCTCGCAGCGCACCTCGGCCGTGCAGGGGCGGTCGGCCTCGACCCAGATGGTCGCGCGGTCGGCGCTCTCCCAGTCGACATGCCGCAGTAGTGGTCCAAGGCGCAGCCCCGCTGCCATTCGCGTGCCCTCCTCCGTCGCCGCCCCGTACGGTACGGAAGAACGACGGGGGAGGGTAGCGTGGTTCCGCCTCGGCGGTGTCAGCGGCGGGTGGCCGCCGTTGTCAGCAGTAGCTGAGGATCGACTGCAGCGCGGACTTCTCGGCGGAGTCCACCGACAGCTTCCAGTGGTACTTCACATGCACCCACATCCGGGCGTAGGTGCACTGGTACGAGGACCGCGACGGCATCCACTCCGCCGGGTCCTTGTCGCCCTTCTCCTGGTTCACGTTGTCGGTGACGGCTATGAGCTGCGGGCGGGTGAGGTCGTTGGCGAACGCCTGCCGCGACGAAGTGCTCCAGGAGCTCGCGCCGGACCTCCAGGCCTCGGACAGCGGCACCACGTGGTCGATGTCCACGTCCGACGCGGCGGTCCAGGTCGCGCCGTCGTAGGGGGAGTACCAGCTGCCGCTGGTCGCGGCGCAGCTGGAGTTGGTGACGACGTTGGAGCCGTCGCGCTTGAGGACGGTCTCGCGGGTGTTGCAGGAGCCTGACTGGGTGATCCAATGCGGGAACTTGTCGCGGTCGTAGCCGCTGGAGGAGCCTTCGGCCTTGACCGTCATCTGGGCCAGGTACGTCCTTGCCGTGGCGGCGCTGACCGGGGTGGGCGGGGCGGCGCTGGCCGCGGGGGCGGTCAGCAGCGTGGTGGCGCAGGCGAGGGCGGCGGATGCGGCGAGCACGGTGGCACGTGACATGCGACGCGCGTAGACACCAGACATGCGAACTCCCTTATAAGTGGGGGGTGTTGAGGGTTTTGTGGATGGGCCGGCGGGGCGGGACCCCGGCTATCCTGGCGCTCGCGGATTGCGGGAGTGCGGGCGCCAGGTAACACGATGGCGACATGCTCACGTCAGATCAAGGGTTGGTGGCCGGTTTGACGGCTCACCAGATCGCTTTGTCCGGCTTAGGGTTGACACGTGCTGCTGCCGGTCAACGTCACCTTCGGAGTCGTGCTCGCCGCGCTCCTGGTCACCTCCGCCATCGTCGCCGCCCTCGCCCACCTCGGTGCGCACCGTTCGCGTGAGATCGCCGTCGCCGGGCTGCGGGCCGCGGTCCAGTTGGCCGCGGTCTCGTTCCTCATCGGCTGGGTGGTGAGGGCCGTCCCCCTGCTGCTCGCCTTCCTGCTGTTGATGTACGCCGTCGCGGTACGCACCGCCGGGCGCCGTATCACCCCGAACGGCACCTGGTGGCACACGGCGCTGCCCATCGGCGCCGGTGTGGCGCCCGTCGTCGCGGTGCTGCTGCTCACCGGGCTCGTGCCGGTCAAAGGGATCACGCTCATCCCGGTCACCGGCATCCTCATCGGCGGGGCGCTCACCGCGACCGTGCTCGGCGGGCGGCGGGCCCTCGACGAGCTGGCGCAACGCCATGGCGAAGTGGAGGCGGGGATGGCCGTCGGTCTGCCGGACCGCGACGCCCGCATGGAGGTCGCCCGGGACGCGGCGTCCGACGCGTTGCTGCCCGGACTCGACCAGACCAGGACCGTGGGGCTGGTCACGCTCCCCGGGGCGTTCGTCGGGATGCTGCTCGGCGGGGCGTCGCCACTCCAGGCCGGGGTGGTGCAGCTGTTCGTCCTGGTGGGCCTGATGGCGGTGCAGACGATCGCGGTGGCGCTGGTGCTGGAGCTGGTCGCGCGAGGGCTGCTGCACAGGGACCCGCGCCCGCCTCGTACGCCGCGCGCATCACGTAGCCTGTCAGGAGCGGAAGGGGAGTAGCTCTTCGCCGGACCGTCGACATACTGCCGAGTTCGCCTCGGCCGGCGCCCGGAGGCGACCGCCGCCCAGCGTGGCACGCCAGCGAGACCTTCGGCCAGCAGTGACCCATGAACGCTCAGGGGTCCTGCCGAGCCGAAGCGACCCCGGAAACGGAACGACCCGGAGATGGGTCAGGTCCCCTCGGTACGGCAGAGCCCACCGACAGAGGACCGCATCTGTGCTCAGCTTCTCGATCCTGGCGATCACCTTCGGCGTCGTCTTCCTCGCCGAGCTCCCCGACAAGACCGCCCTGGCCGGGCTGATGCTCGGCACGCGCTACAAGGCCTCCTATGTCTTCGCCGGGGTCGCGGCCGCCTTCACCGTCCATGTCGGTCTCGCCGTCGCGGCGGGCAGCGTGCTGACGCTGCTGCCGCAGCGGCTGGTGCAGGCGGTCGTCGGCGTCCTCTTCCTCTCGGGCGCGGCGATGCTGCTGCTCAAGAAGGACGACGAGGACGAGGAGCAGATCAAGGCTCCGGCGGACCAGTCCTTCTGGAAGGTCTCCGGAGCCGGCTTCATGCTGATCCTGATCGCCGAGTTCGGTGATCTGACCCAGATCATGACCGCGAACCTGGCGGCCCGCTACGACGACCCGCTGTCGGTCGGACTCGGCGCCGTGCTGGCGCTGTGGGCCGTGGCGGGACTGGGGATCGCAGGCGGGCGGACGTTGATGAAGTACGTGCCGCTGCGGCTGATCACCAAGGCGGGGGCAGGGCTGATGCTCGCGCTCGCGGGCTTCAGCCTCTACGAGGCGCTCGCGGGCTGAGGCGGATCAGGCATGGAGCGCCGGCCGGGTTCCTGATCCGCTGGAGGCCACAGGACGTCCGCACTCAAGTCGAAGGCAGCCTGGCACATGTCGAAGTACTTGGAGTAGAGACCGGGGTTCTCCGACTGACTCACGTAGAACACCGGGCGTTCCCGCCCCGTGACCGCCGTCATGAGGGCGAAAAGGAGGTCGCCGGAGAGCGAGGTGTTATCCGGATCGACGAACCAGAAGGTGTCGACCAGTAGTCCGATCTTCTTGATCGTGAGTTGCCTTCGCAGTCGTCGATGTATTTTGCTTCCCGCCCGCGCGGCGATGAACCGGTCGAGGTAGAAGCGCGATTCCGGGTTGGTGAGCACGTCGTTCAGGCCCGAGAACTCCGACAGGGCGCTGCCGAAGATTACCTTGTTGTATGTGTAGAGGATCTTGTCGTCCCATAAGTCGGCTATGAGTATGCGGGCCCTCTTCGATGGATCCTCCATGAGTGAGTCCAGGAGCGCGCCGAACATCTCCTCATTGTTGTGCAGATTCAACAGGAAATTCAGATTGTTTCCGACGAGGAAGAGTTCCCGCTGATACTGATCGAATACCCCCGGCATCTGGAAATTGCGTGACCCGGCGATATTGTCGTTGTAGGTCAAGGTTCCGGTGAAGCGATCGGGAAGCAGTCGCTTGCTGTCCACCGTTTCGGTGATCGCCCGTTCCAGCTGAGGAAAGGTCCGGTGGAACTTCTCTCGGATTTCGATCACTTGCGTGTCGTTGAGGTCCAGGAGTTGACAGATCTTCTCGGTCAGGCGTCGAACGTCCTGAGCGTTGCGCAACGATACGGCCTGGAAGTCGGCAAGCGGAGGGCATAGGGAACGGAGTTCGTTCGGAGAGAGGTCGAACAGCAGGGGGAATACCTTGCCTGCACGCAGGGAGGGATTGAGGCACCCGCTCTCATAGATCACCCACGGGCTCCGGGCCGTCCTTTGCGACAGGAAGATGAAGCCGAAGTCCGCTTCGTTGAGCGCCTGGTAGATCCTCGGAATCGTGTGCTCACCCGGCTGGATCTCGCGTGAGAAGAAGGAGTCTATACGCCCTTCGAACAGGGAGCCGAGCCACTGCCGGAAGAGTTGCGCCAGTGGTTCGATCCGCGGATCGCGGGTGGACCAACTCAAGAACGCCTTGGCTTCCGTCATGGTCGCTGCCTCTCTCCGTTCGATCGGCTACAGGTTGATGAGGAAATGACGGATCTCGAGGATGTTGATCTCATGGAGAGCCGTCGGGTGTACGACAACCGTGAGTTCACGGGTCACCACGCGGTCCCGCGAAGCCGCTGTGAATGAGAGCAGGATCATCTTCAGTAGGTTTTCCTGACTCAGCGTGTCGACCCGTGCCAATGCCGCGCCGATGATCGGTATCGCGAGCGGTTCGCGATGCCCGTGCTCATAGACCGCCTCCCAAAGCCGGCACAGGCTCACCCAAAGCCTCTCGGTGCTGGACTCGGCAACGAGGTTGTTCCCCAGATGGCTGTATGCCAGGCCGAACGCCTTGCGACCGTTGTGGGACAGGACCGCTACGGTGCCCACCGGGTAGCGTTCGAGCTTTCCGAACGGCTTGTCGGCACGGGACTCGACCGCATCGACCGGGCTTCGTTCCAACGCCTCGGTGAGCGCGAGGTCCAGCGCCTGCTGGCTCCCCGCGTACCAGTGCTGAAGCAGCTGTCCCTGCACGCTGGAACGGCTGATCACGCGATCGTCCGCGACGCTCGTGTCGAACGTGTCGGTGAAGCCCACGACGATGTGTGCACGCTGGTCGAACAAGTCGCCCACGACGACACGCACTTGCGTTCCGGGGTGTCCGAATGAGCGTGCTGCTGACACCGGGGGAAACGCCTGGATCGCTCCCCACGTGACACTGAGAACCGCGGTGGCGGCGATCACGAGCGAAGGCTCTGAGAAGGTCAGCGAGAAGAGTTGAACCACCAGCTGCACCAGGCCGGACAGAAGACCGAATGCCGCCAGTGTGTGTGTGAGAAGCACCGGCAAGCTGCGGCGTCCCCATCGAAGTCGGGCTGCGGCATTGGATCTCGCGGTCATCGCATGACCGCGTCGTCTTGATGTGCCGAAAGCCCTCGGATCATCCGCATCCCCCTTGCCCCGAGGGTGGGTTACCCATGGGGTGAGCGCTTGAACCACACCGTGAGCGCCGGCACCACGGATCCCTCCCCGAAGCGTGTCGCGGAATGCCGGGGCGGGCGGGTCGGAGCCGGGCCGGGTCGGCTCCGGCTTGTCGGATCGTGCCGCGAGGGCGGAGGGCGGAGGGCGGAGGGCGGAGGGCGGAGGGCGGAGGGCGGAGGGGTGAGGGTGGGGGCGGGAGTGGGGGTGGGAATGAGGGCGGATCCGGGCAAGGTCGCCTTGAAGAAGGACCCCGGTGTCGCGTCCGACCGGATTGGCGTTTCGGCTCCCTGTTTTGTATCGTGAAGGAACAAAGTGGTTCCCGCCCGTACTCCCTGACCGGCGGGCGGGAGCCGCTCTGTTTCCCTCTCGTCTGGAGCTGAGTACGCCGATGCCGGCCATCCGCACCTCGTCCGCAATGACCGCTCGTGCCCTGCTTCTCGACATGGACGGCACCCTGGTCGATTCCGACGCAGTCGTCGAGCGCGTCTGGCGCGGCTGGGCCGTCGACCACGGGCTGGACCCCGACGAGGCACTCAAGGTCGTCCATGGTCGGCAGGGCTACGCCACGATGGCGGCTCTGCTGCCGCACCGCCCGATGAGCGAGAACCACGCCGAGAACCGTGAGTTGCTGGCGGCCGAGACCGCCGACATGGACGGCGTCGTCCCGATCGTGGGAGCACCGGCCTTCATGAAGGCCATCGCGGACCTGCCGCACGCACTCGTCACCTCGGCGAACGCGCCGCTCGCCACTGCCCGGATGGGCGCCGCAGGCCTGCCCATGCCGCAGGTGCGGATCACCGCGGAATGTGTGGGCGCCAGCAAGCCCGATCCGGAAGGGTTCCTCAAGGCCGCCGCTGAGCTGGGTTTCGCCCCGGATGACTGCGTGGTCTTCGAGGACTCCGAGGCGGGCATCACCGCGGCCCGCGCGGCGGGGATGCGCGTCGTCGGTGTGGGCCCCCGCGCCGCAGCCTTCGCGCCGGACATCCAGGTGGCGGACCTCGGCGCGCTCGCGGTGACCGCCGGCCCGAACGGCACGTTCACCCTCACCGCCGGCTGAGCACGATCGCGGGTTGAGCCCCGCTGTCGGCCGAGTTCGGCCGACAGCGGGGCTCTCCGCCGGTCGGACTCCTCACGGGCCGGGGTACGGGGGAGCCCTCAGTGACGTCCGCCGTTGCCGCTCTTCGAGCCGTCGTCGCCCCATCCGTCGTCGTACGGGTACTGGGTCTCCGCCTCCAGGGCCTTGCGAGTGACCGGGCCGTAGACCCCCTGGGAGTCGTCCGTGATGCCGCGGATCGCCTGGAAGTACGCCACGGCCCACTCCACGTGGCCGTCGAAGCGGCCGTGGCTGGGGCCGTCGTACAGCCCGAACTGCGCGAGACGCTCCTGCAACTCGACGACTTCGGAGCCGCTGTCGCCCCGCCGGAGGGCGGCAGTCGTGGTGGGTGCGGCGGGGCTCCGCGACACCAGAGGACTGGGGAAGGCCGTGCCGGACGGCGATGCCGAGGCGCCCGAGGCCCGGGATGCGGACACGGAAGGTGACACGTCTGCGGACGCGGAGGCCGAAGGGGACGACGTGCGTGCCGAGGGGGAAGCGGACGGGGAAGCGCCGGGCTTCTTCGAGGCCGACGGGGTGCCGGACGAGGGGGCTTTGGGGGCGGCGCTCAGGAAGGGCTCCACCGTCTCGATGTCGGGGAGCGCCTGGTCGGTTCCGCCCTTGTCGCCGGAGAACAGCCCTCCGGCGAACGCCGCCCCGGTGCCCAGCGCGGCCGCGGCGGCGGCCGCGGCGATCAGCACCCCCGGGCCGCGGCGGCGAGCGGGTTCCCTGGGCGGCGCGGCCGGGCTCGCGGCTCCCGGCGCGGGGATCTCGTACGCGTACTCGTGTCCGTGGGAGATCTCCTGGATCTCGGGTATTTCCTGGGTGCGGAAGCGGCCCGGGGGAGCATGCCCGGGGTCTGCCCCGGGCGGGGTCGGCAGCGTCACATACGGCCTGATCCGCAGCGGGTCGAAGTCCTCGGCCGCCGCGAGCTCCGCCGTGCGCTCGGCATCCCGCTCGGCGCGCACCGTGCAGGCGCATCTGCGTGTCGGCGATGCGCCGCCGCATTCAGGACAAGCGCGTCCCGTCATCGTGGGTCCCTCCCCTTGAGCTGCCTGCGATTATGCAGCCCGTGTCCAGCGCCCGCGCCCCTGAGGCCTGCCTCGGCAGGCCATAACCGGACAGAGCCGCCACGATGGGAGGGCGACTCGGCGCGCCGGACCCGAGGAGGCCATATGGCGCAGGATCTGACCAGCCCGGCCGTGAATCCCGGCCCGGCGCCCGGCCCCGGCGCTGGACGCAGCCGTCGCAGCGTGCTCGTCTCGATCGGCGCGCTGCTGCTCGGCCTGATGCTCGCGTCCCTGGACCAGACCATCGTCGCGACGGCCCTGCCGACCATCGTCAGCGATCTCGGCGGCCTGGCGCACCTGTCCTGGGTCGTCACGGCGTATCTGCTGGCCGCCACCGCCGCCACCCCCCTCTGGGGGAAGCTGGGCGACCAGTACGGGCGCAAGAGGCTCTTCCAGCTCGCGATCGTCATCTTCCTCATCGGTTCCGCGCTGTGCGGAATCGCCCAGGACATGACACAGCTCATCGCCTTCCGCGCCCTCCAGGGCCTCGGCGGCGGCGGGCTCATCGTCCTCTCGATGGCGATCGTCGGCGACATCGTCTCGCCGCGCGAGCGCGGACGCTACCAAGGGCTGTTCGGTGCGGTGTTCGGCGCGACCAGCGTGCTCGGACCCCTGCTCGGGGGCCTGTTCACCCAGCATCTGAGCTGGCGCTGGGTGTTCTACATCAACCTGCCCGTGGGCATCGTGGCCCTGTTCGTCATCGCGGTCGCGCTGCACATACCGGCCCGCAGCACCCGTCACGCCATCGACTACCTCGGCACCTTCCTGATCGCCGCCGTCGCCACCTGCCTCGTGCTCGTCGCCTCGCTCGGCGGTACCACCTGGGCTTGGAACTCGGTGCAGATCGTGGGCCTCGCGGTGCTGGGCGTGGTGCTCCTGCTGCTGTTCGTCCACGTCGAGCGGGACGCGGCCGAGCCCGTGCTGCCGCTCAGACTCTTCCGGATCCGCACCTTCACCCTGGTGTCGGTGATCAGCTTCATCGTCGGCTTCGCGATGTTCGGCGCGATGACCTTTTTGCCGACGTTCCTCCAGGTCGTACAGGGCGTCACCCCCACGATGTCCGGGGTGCACATGCTTCCGATGGTCGCCGGGCTACTGCTCACCTCCACGGTGTCGGGCCAGATCGTCAGCCGGACGGGGCGCTGGAAGGTGTTCCCGGTGCTCGGCACCGCCGTCACCGCGCTAGGTCTGCTGCTGCTCCACCAGCTCCAGGAGGGCACCCCCTTCTGGGAGACGGGGATCTACTTCTTCGTGTTCGGCTGCGGGCTCGGCATGGTCATCCAGGTGCTGGTGCTGGCCGTGCAGAACGCCGTCACGTACCAGGACCTCGGCGTGGCGACATCCGGTGCGACCTTCTTCCGGTCCATCGGGGCGTCGTTCGGGGTGGCCGTATTCGGCTCGATCTTCAACAACCTGCTCCACGCCCGGCTCGCCGGCGCGCTCGCCGCCCACCCGCTGCCGCCCGGCACCGGACCCACCGCCGGCCAGGTCGCCGCAGACCCGCGCACCATCGCCGAACTCCCGCCGGCGGTACGGCCACAGGCACTGCATGCCTTCTCGACCGCCATCACGGACGTGTTCCTGTACGCGGCCCCGATCGTCCTGATCGCCTTCGTGTTCGCCTGCCTCCTGCGGGAGGACAGGCTGCGCGGCTCCGTCACCGCTCCGGAGGGCACCGAGACGCTGGCCTCCAACCCCGTCCACCGGTCCTCGTACGACGAGTGCGCCCGCGCACTGTCGGTGCTCGGGTCGCGCGAGGGGCGCCGGGCCATCTATGTGAAGATCACCCGGGTCGCCGGGCTGGATCTGACGCCCGCGGCCAGCTGGCTGCTGCTGCGGATCAGGCGGCACGGAATCGTCGAACCGTCCCGGCTCGCCGAAGCCACCGACGTGCCGATCAAAGCGATCATCGAGGCGTCCCGGCAGGTGGAGGAGCGCGGGTTCGCCCGGCGCGAGGGGATGTCGCTGGTGCTGACGGACAAGGGTGTCGAGGCGACCGCGAAGCTGTCGGCGGCCAGGGAGGAGTCCCTGGCGGCGCTGCTCGGCGACTGGTGGGGGCCGGAGCGGCCCACGGACCTGGCTCAGTTGCTGAAGGAGCTCACCGCCGAGCTGTGCGGCTCGGACGGCGAGCGCCCGTACAGCGGTGAACCGCACCGCGACCACGAGGCATGGCACAACGACCACCCGGACCAGCCGCCGGGGTGAGCGCGCCGGGTCACGCGTCAGAGATCCTTGCCGCACCAGACGTCCATGTACGGCCCCTGGCAGTACGCCGGGATCGCCACGTACCCGTTGCGCGAGTACAGCGTCCGCGCCTCGATGAGGTCCTGCCGTGTGTTGAGCACCATGCGCTTCGCGCCCAGCCGCCGGGCCGCGTCCTCAAGAGTGCCCAGCAGCAGGGCGCCGCCGCCCGTGCCACGCAGCCCGGGCCGTATGTACACCCGGGTCAGCTCGGCGGTGTCGGTGTCCAGCAGCAGCACACCCCCGCATGCGCCGGCCCGCTCGGCGTGCCGCCCCACGACGAACGCCCCGGTGGGCGCATCCAACCGCTCCACACCGTCCCCGGTCAGACCTTCGGCCACCTCGGCCGTCGTCGCGGGGCGCCGCCAGTACCGGCCGGCGACCTCGGCGTAGTAGTCGCGGCGCAGCGCCGTGGCATCGGCGGTGTCGAAGCGCTCGGCGCGCATGGACCAGGTCGTCATGCGCACTGTCTAACCAGCTCCGCGCTGCGTGGCGAACGAATTTCGGGTAGACCGTTGTCCGGAGGGACACCATGGAACACCATATTTGGACCCATTCGGACGCGTCCGGCCACCGTCCCGGAACCAGCCTGGTCGGCTTCACGGTCGAAGCCGCCTATTCGGGCGAGGGCAGCATCGGCACGATCGGTGAGCACGCGGAGGACGTGGGCAGGTCGTACATCGTGGTCGACACGGGACACTGGATCTTCACCAAGCACGCTCTGCTGCCGGCCAGGATCATCACCCGCGTCGACGCCGACGAGCGGATCGTGTACGTCGACTGCACGAAGAAGCAGATCAGGGAGGCGCCTCCATACGGCTCTCCCGGGCAGGATCCGATCGCCATGGAGCAGTTCTCACGGCACTACGGGACACCGCATTCGTGAACGCGGACCGGGCCGTCTCCCACACGCTGTGCGTGTGGGAGACGGCCTGGAACCGATCTCCCGCCCGGTGAGTCAGCCCTGCCTTGGGGCGGCCTGCTGCACCACCTCGAAGGACCAGACCTCGGAGCCGCTCGCCGCCGGTCGGGGCCGCTCGCCGCCCTCGCCACCGCCCTGATGCGCGGCCTTCATCGGGCCCTCCATCCACGCCTGGAAGGACTCCTCGTCCCGCCAGCGCGTGTAGACGAGGTACTGGTCGGTGCCCTCCACCGGGCGGAGCAGCTCGAACCACTCGAAGCCGTCGGATGACTCGACCATGCCGGCACGGGCGCCGAAGCGCTTCTCCAGGGTTTCGCGCTGCTCGGGTGACACGGAAAGGACGTTGATCTTCACGATGCTCATGAACGCGAGGGTACGGCGTCGCCGCGCCGGGCGAGGGTTAGCCCTGATACTCGGGCGAGGGCCGGCCCCCGCGCTCGGGTGGGAATCAGTGCGGCACCCGGTGAGGGTCAGTCCAGCACCCGGGCGAGGAGGAAGCCGTCGTAGCCCCGGGCTCCCACCGTCTGGACCGCCGTGGCGCTCAGCCTCGGGTGCTTGCCGACCATCTCGATCATGCGACGGGTGCTTCGCACGGCGTCGTCCTCGCTGGAAGCGTCGGCCACCTCGCCTCCGCGGCCCACGTTGTCCACGACGATCAGGCTGCCCGGACGGCCCAGCTTCACCGCCCACTCCACGTAGTTGGGGTTGTTCACCTTGTCCGCGTCGATGAAGAAGAAGTCGAACGGACCGGCGTTCTCGCTCTCCAGCTGCGCGAGGGAGTCGAGCGCCGCGCCCGTGCGCACCTCGACGATCTTGTCGAGGCCCGCTCGCGCGATGTTGGCCCGGGCCACTTCGGCGTTCTCGGGCTTGTACTCCAGGGTCACCAGCCGGCCGTCGGTGGGCAGCGCACGGCCCAGCCAGATGGTGCTGTAGCCGCCGAGCGTGCCGATCTCCAGGATCTTCCGCGCGCCCTGGCCGGCGGCGAGCAGCTGCAGCAGCTTGCCCTGGTTGGGGGCCACGGCGATGTCGGGCAGGCCTGCCGCGGTACTCGCGGCGACCGCCGCGCTCAGTGCCTCGTCGTCCGGGGAGAGGTGCTCGGTGAAGTAGGCGTCCAAGGCTTTCCATTGATGGTCAGTCATACGAACAACCTACCGCGCGGGCGGCGCTCGACCGAGGGGATGAACGCCCCGCGCACGGCCCGAGGGGGCGCCGGGACCGGCTGTCCCGGCGCCCCCTCGGGTGGATCGCCGCGTTCAGCCAGGATCCGCCCGCGGTTCCGGCCGCGCCAGTCGATCATCCGGTTCCGTGTGCGGGAGCGAGCGGAGAGTGAGGGAGTCGGAAGGGCGGGGTACCACCCTGCGTGACGCCTGGGCGGGGTCCGAGTGGGCGGCTCCGCCCCGGAGGGGCTGAGCGAGCGGGCTCCGCTCAGCCCCGGGCGGTCCGAGCGGGCGGCTCTGCGATCAGCGCCGTGGCGACCCTCCGGAAGCCTGCCCGGGTGTAGATCCTGGCCACGTCGTCGTCCGCGGCGGACAGGAACACCGTGGCAGCGCCTCGGGCCCGTGCGTCCGCCACCAGCGCCGCTGTGACCGCGACGCCCAGTCCGCGCCGACGGGCGCTCGGGAGCGTGCCCACACCGACGATCTCGGCGGCATCACCGACTGGCTGGTGCTGGCCCGCACAGAGCGCCTCGCCGTCCACCACCGCTGCCGCGACCACGGTCAGCCCCGCGTGCATGCGGGCGGTCAGCTGCTCCACCGTGCCGTCGGCCGCCACGGCGCGCGTCGCCCGGGCGAGATCTTCCGCGCCTGCCGTGCCGATGCCGGTGCCCGGCTCCGCGAAGGCGAGGCGGGGCACGGCCAGCGCGCTCGGCAGCACCGGGTCGCCCGGGCCGACGATCCGGACGGAGGCATCGCCGGGGTCCGGGGCGGACACGATGTCGCCCGTGAGGGCCATCAGCGGGTGCTCGTGGACCACGAGACCCGCCGCCTCGGCCGCGGCCCGCAGTCCGGGCGCGGTGTCGGCCATCCATTCGAGGCTCTCCGGCACGCCCAGCTCCCGTTGTCGGGCACGCACCCGGTACACGTCGTCCGCGCCTGGCGCGACGGTGCTTCCCAGGGCAGGGCGGGCGTAGTACGGCCAGCCCTGCCCCTCCCTGACGAAGAGGGTCAGCGGACCGAAGTCCTCCGCGCGGGCGCCGCTGCGCGGCACCGCGTCGTAGTAGCGCTCGATCCGGTCCAGCAGCGGGGACGGTCGCGAGGTGTCGTCGTCATGATCATGTGAAGTCACGGCGAGCATGGAACCACCGAACCACCGAACCACCGTCCCCAGTCACCGGATCAGCTGCCGAGCCCGTGTGCGGAACGGCCTTGCTCACGGTGGGCAGGTGTGTGTGGAGCGGCCCGCCGCGCGTACGGCGCCGCGGGCCCGACACGCCCCTGTTCTCAGGATTCGCCCACGCTGACCTGGAGTTCCTTGATGCCGTTCAGCCAGGCGGCGCGCAGTCGGCGCGGATCGTCCGCGAGCCGCAGGCCGGGCAGGGCGTCGGCGACGGCGTTGAAGATCAGGTCGATCTCGTGGATGGCGAGCGACTTGCCCAGGCAGAAGTGCGGACCGCCACCGCCGAAGCCGAGGTGCGGGTTCGGATCGCGGGTGATGTCGAAGACCTCGGGGCGGTCGAAGACCTCGGGGTCGTTGTTGGCCGAAGAGTAGAAGAGCCCCACCCGGTCGCCCTGCTTGATCTTCTGTCCGCCGAGTTCGGTGTCCTGCGTGGCAGTGCGCTGGAAGGACACCACCGGGGTGGCCCAGCGGACGATCTCCTCGGCGGTGGTCACCGGGCGTTCGCGCTTGTAGAGCTCCCACTGCTCGGGGTGGGTGAGGAAGGCGTGCATGCCGTGGCTGATGGCGTTGCGTGTGGTCTCGTTGCCCGCGACGGCGAGCAGCAGTACGAAGAAGCCGAACTCGTCGGACGACAGGTTGCCCTCGCCCTCCGCCGCCACGAGCTGGGTCACGATGTCCTTGGCAGGGCACTGCTTGCGGTCGGCGGCCATGTTCATCGAGTAGCCGATGAGTTCCATCGCCGCCTCGGCGCCGATCTCCTCGGTGATGGCGTACTCGGGATCGTCGTACGCCACCATCTTGTTGGACCAGTCGAAGATCCGGGCCCTGTCCTCCTGGGGCACGCCGATGAGTTCGGCGATGGCCTGGAGGGGGAGTTCGACCGCGATGCTGTTGACGAAGTCGAAGCGGCCGTCTTCTCCCGCGCCGCTCTTCGCCTCGTCCACGATCCTCAGCGCCCGATCACGCAGCGCCGTCTCGAGGCCGCGTATCGCACGCGGGGTGAAGCCGCGTTGGACGATCTGGCGGACCCTGGTGTGCTCGGGCGGGTCCATGTTGAGCATGATCAGGCGTTGGGCTTCGATCTGGTCGCGGTTGATGTGCTCGTTGAAGCGGATGATGGCGGTGTTCTCGGTCGAGCAGAACAACTCCGGATGCGTGGAGACGTACTTGACGTCCGCATGCCGTGTGACGGCCCAGTAGCCCTCGTCGTCGAAGCCGGTGATGCCGCGCCGCTGCGGACACCACCAGACCGGCGCGGTCTGCCGCAGTGCGGCGAACTCCGGGAAGGGGATGCGACTCTGGAGGAGGTCGGGGTCGGTGGCGTCGAACCCTTCGGGCAGCGCTGGACAGGACATGGGGCGACTCCATGGTCTGAACGAACGATCTGACGGCCCATCAGAATTGCTCGCAAGGTAGTAACGGGTCCTTCAACTGGCAAGGCGTGCGGCGGGAACTGTTGCGCTCGCGCGCCAACTTAAGTTGGGCTGAGCGCGGATTGAGGTTGGGGCGGGTCGGGGCGGAGGCGTGCAAGACCCTTGCGTACCAGGGGTAAGTCTCACGACACTGAACGAAAGAACTAGAACGCGTACTAGTTCTCGCTGTGCGTCAGTCGCCCTGCGGGGGCACCGGGACGACCTCCGCCGGGGCGTGAGGAGAGGACGAGCTCATGGCCGCGGAACCCGTCATCGTCGAAGCCGTACGCACACCCATAGGCAAGCGCGGTGGTGCGCTCGCCAATCTGCATCCGGCGTATCTGCTGGGGGAGACCTACCGTGAACTGCTCGGCCGCACCGGCATCCACGCCGACTGCGTCGAGCAGATCGTCGGCGGCACCGTGACCCATGCCGGCGAGCAGTCCATGAATCCGGCCCGCAACGCGTGGCTGGCGATGGGGTTGCCCTACGAGACCGCCGCGACGACCGTGGACTGCCAGTGCGGTTCGTCGCAGCAGGCCGCGCACATGACCGCGAACATGATCGCGGCCGGTGTCATCGACGTCGGCATCAGCTGCGGTGTCGAAGCCATGTCGCGCGTACCACTGGGCAGCGGGTCCAAACACGGCCCGGGCAAGCCCTGGCCGGACGAGTGGAACGTGGACCTGCCCAACCAGTTCGAAGCCGCCGAGCGCATCGGGCGCAACCGCGGACTGACCAGGGAGCGGGTCGACTCGCTGGGCCTGCTGTCACAGGAGCGGGCGGGCGTCGCCTGGGCGGAGGAGCGGTTCAAGCGCGAGACCTTCGCGGTCCAGGTGCCCACGACGGAGGACGAGCAGGCCGCGGGGCAGGGGATGTGGCGCCTCGTGGACCGTGACGAAGGGCTGCGGGACACCTCGATGGAGGCGCTGGCCGGTCTCAAGCCGGTGATGCCCACCGCGATCCACACGGCGGGCAACTCGTCGCAGATCTCGGACGGAGCCGCGGCGATCATGTGGGCGTCCAAGCGGATGGCCCGGGCGCTGAAGCTGAAGCCGCGGGCGCGGATCGTCGCCCAGGCGCTGGTCGGAGCGGACCCGCACTACCACCTGGACGGGCCGATCGACGCGACCCGCGCCGTGCTCGGCAAGGCGGGGATGTCGCTCGCCGACATCGATCTCGTGGAGATCAACGAGGCGTTCGCCTCGGTCGTACTGAGCTGGGCCCAGGTCTTCGGACAGGACCTGGAGAAGGTCAATGTCAATGGTGGGGCCATCGCGCTGGGGCACCCGGTGGGAGCGACCGGGGCGCGGCTCATCACCACGGCGCTGTATGAGCTGGAGCGCAGGGACAAGGAGTTCGGTCTGGTCACGATGTGCGCGGGCGGTGCGCTGGCGACGGGGACGATCATCCAGCGGCTGTAGTCGCGGGGCCCGGGGAGTCCGCGGCGAAGTCGGCCTTCGGCAACGGGAGCGGGGCCCGGCTGAAACGGGAACAGGGGCCGACTCGAACGGAGACGGGGGCCGACCGAAACGGGAGCAGGGCCCCGGTGCGACGTGGTCGTCGCGCCGGGGCCCTGCGACGTCAGTCGCGCCCTGCTCCCGTGGTCGTGCGGCCCAAGTACCGGTGGCTCAGTACCAGCGGTTGGCCTGCCAGAAGTTCCAGGCGTCACAGGCGCTGCCGTAGCGCTCCTTCATGTAGTCCATACCCCACTCGATCTGGGTCTTGGGGTTGGTCTTCCAGTCGGCACCGGCACTGGCCATCTTGGCGCCGGGCAGGGCCTGCACCAGGCCGTAGGCGCCGGAGGAGGCGTTGGTGGCCGTGTGGTTCCAGTTGGACTCGTGCGTGACGATCTTGTCGAAGCACTGGAACTCGGCGGCGGACATCATCTGCTTGGCGATGTCCTTCGGGGCGGAGGGCGCGGCGGAAGCCGTCGTCGTCGTCCCCATCACCGCACCGGCCGCACCGAGGAGCACGGCGGTGCCGGCGACAACGGACTTGTTGCGGGCGGCGAAGCGGGTGAACAGCGAGCGAGACAAGGCGATACCTAACGTCGGGGGCATGGCGGTCGCGAAGGGGGCCCGGTCGGACCGTTGTGCTGCCGGACTTGAAGCCCTGCGGCGCCTTGCGACGAGAACAGTTGTAGCCGGGGGTCGAAGGGCGTCGCCGTGACCGGGCTCACCTACCACATACGAGTAGGAAGGGTGAGTACAGGACTGAAGTCCCTAAAAGGGCATATCGGTTTTATCAGCAGGTCATAGCCCGTGTCGGCAAAAAACCCTTCCTCGGGCAATGGCTACGAAGAAGGGTAGTTTCGGGACTTTGGTCCTGTGGGCCGCCTCACCGCTGAGACGGGTTTCCCGGACCCTCGAATGTGACCTGGGCCTCGAAGGCGGCCCGCCGCGTCGCCCGCCGGAGCGCCTTGAGGAGCGGTCCGCCGATCGTCAGCAGCAGGACGGCGGTCAGCACCGCACGCCCCATATCCCAGCCGAGCGAGGTGGTCAGGCAGTAGACCAGGAAGCGGACCAGGTTCTCCTGCACCGGGGCGCCCTCCTGGAAGGAGATGTTCGAGGCCAGGCCCGGCACGATCGTCCAGCCGTACAGATTCATGATCGTGCCGTACGCGAAGGACGCGGCGAAACCGTACCCCGCCAGCATCAGCAGCTCCGCACGGCCCCGGAGCCGGGCAGCGCCCGGCAGCAGCCCCGCGCCGATCGCGAACCAGCCCATCGCGAGCATCTGGAACGGCATCCAGGGCCCCACCCCACCGGTGAGCAGGGCGGACGCGAACATCGTGACCGCCCCGAGCGCGAAGCCGAAGCCCGGCCCCAGCACCCTGGCGCCCAGCACCATCAGGAAGAACGTGGGCTCCAGACCCGCCGTCCCGGCGCCGAGCGGACGCAGCGCGGCACCCACCGCGGCGAGCACCCCGAGCATCGCCACGGCTTTCGCGTCCACCCCGCCGCCCGGTCCGTCGGAGATGGTCGCGACCACCACACCGACCAGTAGCGGCAGCAACGCCGCGAACAGCCACGGCGCGTCCTGGGCGTGCGCCGTAAGACCGGACCCGGCATCGCCGAGCAGCGGCCAGCCGAAAGCGACCACGCCCACGGCGCTGACCAGGGCGAGCGCGGCGATGGCGCGCGGCCCGAGCCGCACCGCGGGCACGGGACCGGACGGACGTGAGCGGGGTGCAGACGGGGCGGACGCAGACGGGCCGGAACGCGGGTGCCGGGTGGTCACAGGACCGCCCCCACCTGGGTCACGGTCAGCCAGGGCTCCGGCGCGAGCACCTTCGCCACCTGCGGCGCGAAGGCGGGTGACGACACGACCACATCGGTGGTCGGACCGTCGGCCACTACCTCACCGTCCGCGACGATCACCACGCGGTCCGCCAGCTCGGCGGCCAGCTCCACATCGTGCGTCGCCATGACGATTCCGTGCCCGTCGGCGGCCAGTTCGCGCAGCACGGACACCAGACGGGCCTTCGCCGC
The DNA here is from genome assembly GCF_037023745.1 of Streptomyces sp. SCSIO 30461. Lineage (NCBI taxonomy): Bacteria > Bacillati > Actinomycetota > Actinomycetes > Kitasatosporales > Streptomycetaceae > Streptomyces > Streptomyces sp. SCSIO 30461. The sequence goes on along the minus strand of NZ_CP146101.1, from coordinate 6,216,203 downwards.
GTAGTCCAGGCCGCGGGTCGGCTCGTCCAGCAGGATCAGCGGCGGCCGGGCGGTGAGCACCAGTGCGAGGGCGAGCGCCAGGCGCTGGCCCTCGGACAGATCACGGGGGTGCGTGCCGTCCGGCACGCCCGGCAGCAGCGCGGAGACGAGCGCCCGGCAGGTCCCCGCCTCGGCACCCGCGTCCGCGTCGGCCGCCGCGCATTCGGCGCCCACGGTGTCGGCGTACAGCAGGTCCCGGGGCTCCTGGGGTACCAGCCCCACCTCGCGGATCAGCTCACGGGCGGGGGTCCGGTGCGGTACGCGGCCTCCGACGAGCACCTCGCCAGACGCGGGCTCGACCATTCCGACGAGCGTCCCCAGCAGTGTCGACTTTCCGGCGCCGTTGCGGCCCATCAGCGCCACGGTCTCCCCGGGGCGCACGGTGAACCGCACATCACGCAGCGCCTCCACCCGGCCACGGCGTACCGAGAGCCGCCGGGTGGTGACGAGGCAGGCGGGATCCGGGTCGCCTGCGGGTGCGGGTGCGGGTGCGGGTGCGGGTGCGGGTGCGGGTGCGGGTGCGGGTGCGGGTGCGCGAGCCGCGGACCGCAGCCGGGCGAGCACGCCCCGCAGTCCGGAGGACTTCGGTGACACGGCGAGGCCGAGTCCGAGTCCGGCGACCCGTTCGGCGGCAGAGGCCGTGGCAGTGGCAGCCGGTGCGGTGGGGGCGTGACGCGCGGGCGCCTTCCCGACCAGCCTCTCCCGCAGCCCGCCCGCCTCGCCCGCCCGCCGCCTGGCGTCCCGTACGGAGAGAGGAAGAGGCTCCCAGCCCGCCAGTCGCCCGAGCGCCACCACCGGCGGGTGCACGGCCGAGCGCGCCATCACCTCGGCGGGCGAGCCGGTGACCGGGGCCGCACCGGGCCCCGGGAGCAGGACGACCCGGTCGGCGTACTGCACCACACGCTCCAGCCGGTGCTCCGCCATGAGCACGGTCGTACCGAGGTCGTGCACAAGACGCTGGAGCACGGCCAGCACCTCTTCGGCAGCCGCCGGGTCGAGCGCCGATGTCGGCTCGTCGAGCACCAGCACCCTGGGGTGCGGGGTGAGCACCGACCCGATCGCCACCCGCTGCTGCTGACCGCCCGACAGTGTGGCGATCGGCCGGTCGCGCAGCTCTGCGAGCCCCAGCAGGTCGAGGGTCTCCTCGACCCTGCGCCGCATCACGTCGGCGGGCAGGCCCAGCGACTCCATCCCGTAGGCCAACTCGTCCTCGACCGTGTCGGTGACGAAGTGGGCCTGCGGGTCCTGGCCCACGGTGCCGACGAGATCGGCCAGTTCGCGTGGTGGGTGGGTGCGGGTGTCGCGTCCGCCGACGGTGACCCGGCCGCGCAGGGTGCCGCCCGAGAAGTGCGGAACCAGCCCGGAGACCGCCGCGAGCAGTGTCGACTTACCGACACCCGAGGGGCCGACCAGCAGGACGAGCTCACCTTCCGGGACGGTCAGGTCGATGCCGTCGACGGTCGGCGTCTCGCGGTCGGCGTAGGTGACGGAGACGTTCTCGAAGCGGATCACGACGCCCCCTTCCTGTGAGCGGACGGTGGAACGGGAGCGACGAAGGCGGGCAGCAGCCCGATCAGGATCCCGGCTGCAGGCAGCAGCGGCAGGATGGGCGCGGTCAGCGGAACGACGCCGGGCCGAAGCGCCTCCGGCGTGTATGCGCCCGCGCAGACCATCAGCGCCGCGACCGCCACGCCGGATCCGGCCACCAGCCAGGCTCTCGCGCCCCAGCGGTCCGGGCGGTAGCGGGTACGGACCTGGCGCCTGCCGCCGAGCCACAACCCGGCGGTGGCGACGGTGGCACCGCCCAGCAGCACCGGCAGCCCGTATCCGGCGCCTTCGGCGGCGAGCAGCCCGTACGAACCCGCGCACACCCCGAGCAGTCCGCCCAGCGTGAGCACGGTGGTGGTGTGCTGGACGGCACGCGGTACGGCGGCCCGACGCCCGTAGCCGCGCGCGTCCATCGAAGCCGCCACCGCCACGGAACGCTCCAGTGCCCCCTCAAGCACCGGCAGCCCGATCTGGATCAGGGCCTTCACACCCCCGGTGCCGCGGCCCCGCAGTTTGCGCGCGGTACGCAGCCGGGCCACGTCCGCGACCATGTTGGGGGCGAACGTCATCGCGACGACGACGGCGACCCCGGCCTCGTACAGCGCGGCGGGCAGCGACTTCAGCAGCCGGGCGGGGCTGGCGAGCGCGTTGGCGGCGCCGACGCAGATCAGCAGCGTGGCCATCTTCGCGCCCTCGTAGAACGAGAAGACCAGTTGCTCCACCGTCACCCGTCCCCCGAGCCGGAAGCCCCGCGCCCAGTCGGGCAACGGCACCTCGGGCAGGGTCACCAGCACATGCGCTCCGGGGATCGGCGAGCCGAGCAGGGCGGAGAAGACCAGCCGGATGGCTATGACGAACAGCCCGAGCTTGACGAAGGCGCCGTACGACCGCGCCCAAGGCGCGTCGGTACGTCGCGCGGCCACCACATATCCGGCGACGCCGACCAGCAGACCGAGCAGCAGCGGGTTGGTGGTGCGGGACGCCGCGGTGGCGAGCCCGAGCGCCCACACCCACCAGGCCCCCGCGTGCAGCGCGTTGCTCCGGTTGGCCTCGGGCGCCCGCCAGCCGGCGCCGGGCAGTCGGCCGCGCACGGGGCGCCGGAGCCGCCGGGGCCTGGGAACGGCGAACCGGCCGGACTCGCTGGTCCTGCCGGGGGCGCCCGGTGTGCCGGGAGTCGTCACCTTCATCCGCGTCGGCGGCGCGCCTGCCAGAACGCCGCTCCGCCGAGCGCGATCACGGCCGCGGCGCCGCCGATGAGGCCCAGCGACGGGCCTCCCTCGCCGCCCTGCGAGGCGGCGGGCTTCGCCGCTCCGGGCTTCGGGGATGCCGCGGGAGCGGTGTCATCGCCAGAGACCTGGTCGCCGCAGCCCGATACCGGGTAGCCCGAGATGGCGCAGAGCAGTGCCGCGCTGTTGTAGCGCAGCGGCTTGGCGACGGCGGCGAGTGCCTCCGCGCTGGTGGCGGACGCGTCGACCTGGGCGCAGGCGGTGCGGCGGTCGGGGATCGGCGGGGCCTCGTCGGCGGGGGCGTGCTCCGGGGTGCCGAAGTCGATCACGACGCCGACCCGCTTCGTGCCGGGCTTCGCGGGCGTGGCGGCGCAGAGCTCCGCGAAGTCGGGGGCGGTACGGGGCTTTGTCGCGTCGGCCGAGTCCGCGCTGACCGCGAAGCGGAAACCGTCGACCTCACCGTCGGCGGGCCGCGCGGTGGCCGGGCCCTCGGTGGCATACGCCCACTCGGGCCCGGACGACACCCAGAACGACCAGTACCGGTATCCGGCTGCCTGGGCGGGCGCAGCCCCGGCGACGAGCGCCACCGACAGGGCCCCTGCCAGCAGCGCGACGGCTGTCGCGAACCGTACCCGCACTGCCTTGACCGCCCCCGCCAAGGTCACTGCTTGTTCTTCCGGCGACCGCTGATCAGGAAGCCGGCGCCGACACCGGCCGCGAGACCGGCGCCGACGATCCACCAGATCCCGGCGTTGTCACCGCCCACGGTCTCCTTCTCGTTCTCCGTGTCGGCGGCCGGGGCCGGCGCGGACGTGGCGGCGGGCGCGGGGCCGGTCGCGTTCAGCAGGTCCACCAGGTCGGCGCCGCCGAACTGACGCGGATCGGCGCCGTAGGCCTTCGCCGCGAGGACCAGCTGCGCGTAGGCGGCCGGACCGCCGGTCTTGGCCCAGGCGGCCGAGTTCTTCTCCAACCAGGTGATGGAGGCGGCGGCCTTGTCCTTGTGACCGGCCGCGGAGAGTGCGACGACCGCGTCCGCCGTGTTGCCGAAGTCCGGTTGCGGTGCCGGGTCGGCGGCGCCGGGCATCGGCGCGGAATCGAGGTGACCGGTCTTGGCCAGGGCCGTGGCGAGGTAGGCCGCGCCGTTGCGGGCGGACTGCTCGGGTGTCGCGGGGTCGGTGCCGACGCACTTCGGGGCGCCGCCCGGCTCGGGCCCGTCGACGATCATGCCGCGGCCGAGCCCGCCGAGCACCGCCGCGGCGGTGGCGTCGCCGTTGGCGATCAGCTTGCCGGACTTGTCGGGCTGGTAGGCGAACGCCCCGCCGCTCGTCTTGTCCGTACAGGGGATCGCGAACGACACCAGTGAGTCGTACGGCGACTTCCCCTTGGCGGACTTGACGTCGGCCGGCTGGGCGTCGGCCGCGGCGAGTGCGCCGATCACGATCGCGGTGGAGTTGGCGTCGGAGGGGAACCCGGGGTTGTAGCCCCAGCCACCGTCCTCGTTCTGCACCGACTTCAGCCATGCGACGCCCTTGTCCACCTGCTCCTCGTGCTCGCCGAGCGCGGTCAGCGCCTGGAGCGCGGCGGCGGTGGCGTTGCTGTCGAGCATCGTCTTGGCGTCGCAGGGCTTGGCCGCGTCGGCGCGGTACGAGGCGAAGGCGCCGTTCGCGCACTGCTGACCGGTCAGCCAGGACACCGACTTGTCCGACGGGACCGTCTTCACCGCGTCCTGTGCGAGGAACGCCAGCGACTGCCGCCACACACCGTCGTACGTCGGGTCCGCCGCGCCGTACAGCCCGTCGGGAAGCGCGGGCGCGGGAGAGGGGGACGGCGCGGCCATGGCGGCAGGGGAGCCGGCGATGGCGCCGCAGAACACGGCGGAAACGGCGGCGAGCGCGGCTGCGCTGCGGCGGACGGTCATGGCGGGCGGTGCCTCTCCTGTGGGGAGCCGGGCACGGGCGCGCAACGGCGCCGTGCTCCGGCCCCGTGTTCCTCGACGGTGCCTCTGCCGACGGATACGAGGCCCGACGGCAGGAGCCGGTCATGTCCCGGCACGAGGCGTTCCGGCTCACCGCTACTACCTGGGCGATGGACGGCATGGGGGACTCCCCGCGCCCGCGCGGAGCGCGTGGCTCAGGGGAAGGGTCGGCGCCGGATTCGCACCGGCTTCCCCTCGTGCGGGCCTGATGACAACGGCCCTCACTCTACCGGCCCACAACTGTCCGGCCCCAGGTAGCCCGCAGGGGTGTGGGTCACAGGGGCGTGGGTCACACCGGAGCGCAGGCGCACGGGCCCGGGGCCCGGTGCCGTTCGTCTTGGTGCGGGGGCCCGGTGCCGCCGCCGGTACAGGACCGGCGCCGTTCTTCGAGACCGCTCACACCGCCACGTAGGTCACCGGCTCGCTGCCCGCCACCGCCTCCGCGCGCCCCAGCTTCACGAGGCGCCGCAGATGCGATTCGGCCTCCGACACGGCGATGTTGCGCGAACCGTGGCGAATCGCGGCCCAGGGGCGGTTCCATTCCATCCGCTCGGCGAGCTGCCAGGGCGTGAGCGGGGTGGCGAGCAGGGCGAGCAGCCCGGTGAGCCGGGCCTCGTGGTGGGCGAGCAACTCCCGCACCCGGGCCGCAGCGTCCGTGAAGGCGTGCTGGTGTGCCGGGAGGACCTCGGCGACGTCGAGGCGCCCGATGCGTTCGAGCGAGTCCAGGTAGTCGCCGAGCGGATCGGTCACGGTGGCGTCGTCCGGGTCCTCGTAGAGGCCGATGTGCGGGGAGATCCCGGGCAGCAGATGGTCGCCGGAGAACAGCCTGCCGTGGCCGGGGAGACCGGACGGATGCTCCTCCTCCAGATGGAGGCAGACATGGCCGGGGGTGTGGCCGGGCGTCCAGATCGCCCGCAGCCGCCGGCCCGCGAGGTCGAGCAGCTCGCCGGGGACGATCTCGCGGTCGGGCAGTGCCGCCCTGAGCCCGGGCGGCGTACGCATCCTGCCGCCGCTGCGAGCCGCCCGCAGCGGCGCCAGATGGGAATCGGGGGCTCCCGCGGCGGTGAGTTTCGCGGTCATGTAGCCCAGCCAGACGCCGGGCTCTGCGCTACGGGTACGGCGTACGACGGCGGTGTCGGCCTCGTGCATCGCGATCCAGGCGCCGGACGCCTCGCGCACCTGGCCGGACAGGCCGTGGTGGTCGGGGTGGTGGTGGGTGATGACGACGCCGTGGATGTCGCCGACGGGGATGTCCAGCGCGGCCAGGCCGTCCGTGAGCGCCGTCCACGAGTCCGGGTCGTCCCAGCCGGTGTCGACGAGGACGGGGCCGCGGTCGGTGTCGATGACATGGACCAGGGTGTGTCCGAGCGGGTTGTCGGGGATGGGGACCCGGAGGGACCAGACCCCTCCGCCGTGTTCCGTCACCTGCGTCATGTGACTTCGTCCCCCTCCCGTACGGGTTGTCGAGCCACTGTACCCAAAGCTGATGACTCATCAGGTGGCTTGTCCGGGTCCGTGGGTGAGGACGGCGATCTGCTCCCGGATGGCGGCATGTGAGCGCCGACGAACCTCCGCACCGCCTCGGCCCCGGTGAGCGCCCGGCCCGACTCGGCCCCCAGGGCGGCCTGTACGCGGGCGGCGATGCGCTCGCTGTCGACCGGAACACCGTCGCAGTCGAGTACCACCAGTTCGATCGGCTTGATCATTCCGTGAGGTCAGGCGGCAGCCTGGTCTCCTGCAACTGGAACTGGTATCAGTTTCTGAAGCAGCGTCAAAAATGCACAGCGGCAACGCGGGAGGCGGCGTCATGACCGAACTGGTCGAGCACGGAAAGCTGTTCATCGGCGGAGAGTTGGTCGACCCGCTCGGCACCGCCACCATCGAGGTGGTGTCCCCGCACACCGAGCAGGTCATCGGCCGCGTCCCGCACGCCTCCGAGGCCGATGTGGACCGGGCCGTCGCCGCCGCGCGGCGTGCCTTCGACGAAGGGCCCTGGCCGCGTACGACGCTCGACGAGCGGATCGCGGTGGTGGGCAGGATCAAGGACGCCTTCGCCGTGCGGCACGAGGAGATCGCCCGCTCGATCAGCTCGCAGAACGGCTCCCCGTACTCCTGGAGCGTCCTCGCCCAGGCGCTCGGCGCGATGATGGTGTGGGACGCGGCCATCGCCGTCGCCCGGGATTTCACCTACGAGGAGCGCCGCGGTGGTGTGCTCGGGCCGATCATCGTACGCCGTGAGCCGGTCGGGGTCGTCGCCGCCATCGTGCCCTGGAACGTCCCGCAGTTCGTGGCCGCCGCCAAGCTGGCGCCGGCGCTGCTCTCCGGCTGCACCGTGGTGCTGAAGCCGTCCCCTGAATCCCCGCTGGACGCGTACATCCTCGCCGACATACTCCGCGAGGCCGGGTTGCCCGAAGGCGTGGTCTCGATCCTGCCCGCCGACCGTGAGGTCAGCGAATACCTCGTCGGGCATCCGGGCGTCGACAAGGTCTCGTTCACCGGCTCGGTTGCGGCCGGGAAGCGCGTGATGGAGGTCGCGGCCCGCAATCTCAGCCGTGTCACCCTGGAGCTGGGCGGCAAGTCGGCGGCCGTCATCCTGCCGGACGCCGATCCGGAGACCGCCGTGCAGGGCATCGTGCCCGCAGCCTGGATGAACAACGGCCAGGCGTGCGTCGCCCAGACCCGAATCCTCGTGCCGCACACGCGCTACGACGAGATCGCCGACGCCTTCGCCGCCGCGGCGGGCGCCCTCGTGGTCGGCGACCCGCTGGACCCGGCGACCCAGGTCGGCCCGCTGGTGGCCGAACGCCAGCAGCGGCGCTCGCTCGACTACATCAGGATCGGTCAGGAGGAAGGCGCCAAGATCCTCACCGGCGGCGGACGTCCCTCCGGACTCGACCGCGGCTGGTATGTCGAGCCCACCCTCTTCGGAGGTGTCGACAACTCCATGCGGATCGCCCGCGAGGAGATCTTCGGCCCGGTGATCTGCCTGCTGCCATACGGGGACGAGGCCGAGGCCGCAGCCATCGCCGACGACTCCGACTACGGGCTCAGCGGCAGCGTGTGGACGGCGGACGTCGAGCGCGGGATCGACTTCGCACGCCGGATCAGGACGGGCACGTACAACGTCAACACCTTCAGCCTGGACATGCTCGGCCCGTTCGGCGGCTACAAGAACTCCGGCCTCGGGCGCGAGTTCGGCCCCGAGGGGTTCGGCTCCTACCTGGAGCACAAGATGATCCATCTGCCCGCCTCGTACGAGGGCGAGGGGTGATGGGCGACCGCTGGCATGTGGAGGTCGACCGGGGCGTGTGCATCGGCTCGGGCATGTGCCTGAGCCACGCCCCGGGCGGCTTCCGCCTGGACTCCGCCCGCCAGTCCCACCCGTCGGAGCCGGACACGGACGCGAACGAGCAGATCCTCGCCGCAGCGGAGGGGTGCCCGGTGGAGGCGATCCTGATCACCCTGCCGGACACGGGGGAGCCCGTGTTCCCCCCGGAGGAGTAGTCCTGCCGCCCGCCTCCTCGGAAGTGGCAGTGGCAGTGGGAGTGGATGGGCGCCGCGGCTGCGGAAGGGGGCCGGCGCCCCGACGAAGGCGGTGAGGGACCGGACCGCGCCGAAGCCCCCTGTCGTCGAACGCCGGACGGGCTTCGGCGCGGTGCGCCAGGTCGCCCGTCGCTCGTGTCACCGCCGGCCGGGCCGGCCCGATGTCACATCGATCAGCCGGCACACCGTCTCGATGTCGATCTTGACCTGGGCGATCGACGCCCGTCCCGACAGCCAGGTGATCAACGCCGAGTGCCAGGTGTGCTCGATCACCCGAACGGCCGAAAGTTGTTCCGCGGTCGGATCGTCGAGCCCCATCGCGTCCAGGATGATCGCTGTCGTCTGCCGCGACACCGTGTCCACCTCCGGGCTCACGCTCCGGTCGGCGAACGTCAGCGCCCGCACCATCGCGTCCGCGAGGTGCGGTTCACGCTGGAGGGCGCGGAAGGCCCGCATCAGGGTCTCCGCCACCCGTTCGGCCGCGCTCGCCGCCATCGGAGGCCGCTTACGCAGCGTGGTGTGCAGATGCTGGAGCTGGTCCTGCATGGTGGCGACCAGCAGGTGCACCTTGGAGGGGAAGTAGCGGTACAGCGTGCCGAGCGCGACCCCCGCCGCCTCGGCGACCTCGCGCATCTGCACGGCATCGAATCCGCCCTGGCTGGCCAGCTGCGCGCTGGCGTGCAGGATGCGGCGGCGGCGGGCCTCCTGGCGTTCGGTCAGGGGCGGGGCCGCTGGTGCTGCTGCCCTGGCTTCCGCGATCATCTCTGCGCGTATCTCCCGTCCCCCCGTGAGCTCCGGGCGGCCCGGCATGCTCCAGAGCATGCCAGCGCGGCCACCCGTGGCGCGAATCACCTGTTCCACGCCTTACAGCAGGGCTACCTGCCGGTAGATTCGATGCTCCTTGAACGATCAAGAACGATCAAGTCTGTAACTTGTTCTAGATTAGCGCGAGCGGTTACGCTCCGGCAGAAGCGCAGTCCGGCAAAGGGGCAGTAAGAAGGGGGCCGTGAGTGACCGCTGAGGCCATAGCTGCCGGGCCCCGTCCAGGCGCTGCCGGTGCCACCGGTGCCGCTCCCGACGCCGGGGGCGCGGGCGACCGCCCGCTGCGCATCGCCCTCCTCACCTACAAGGGCAACCCGTTCTGCGGCGGCCAGGGTGTGTACGTACGCCACCTCTCCCGCGAACTCGCCCGCCTCGGGCACTCCGTGGAGGTGATCGGCGCGCAGCCGTACCCCGTGGTCGACGAAGACGAGGGCGTGGTCCTCACCGAACTGCCCAGCCTCGATCTGTACCGCCAGCCCGACCCGTTCCGTACGCCGGGCCGGGGCGAGTACCGGGACTGGATCGACCACCTCGAAGTGGCCACCATGTGGACCGGCGGTTTCCCCGAACCGCTGACCTTCTCGCTGCGCGCACGGCGACTGCTCGCCGCCCGCCGAGGCGACTTCGACGTCGTCCACGACAACCAGACCCTGGGCTACGGGCTGCTCGGAGACATCGGCGCACCCCTCGTCACCACGATCCACCACCCGATCACGGTCGACCGGCAGCTCGAACTCGACGCGGCGCCCACCTGGCGGCGCCGTGCCTCCGTCCGCCGCTGGTACGGCTTCACGCGGATGCAGAAGCGGGTGGCCCGCAAGCTGCCCTCCGTCCTCACCGTGTCGGGCAGTTCCCGGCAGGAGATCATCGACCACCTCGGGGTGCGCCCGGAGCGGCTGCGGGTCGTGCACGTCGGTGCCGACACGGACCTGTTCTCGCCCGATCCCGCGGTCGCCGAGGTCCCCGGGCGGATCGTCACCACCTCCAGCGCCGATGTGCCCCTCAAGGGGCTGGTCTTCCTGGTCGAGGCCCTCGCCAAGCTGCGGGCCGAGCGGCCGGACGCGCATCTGGTCGTCGTGGGCAAGCGTGCCGAGGACGGCCCGGTGGCCCGGATGATCGAGCGCCACGGACTCGGGGACGCGGTCCGCTTCGTCAAGGGCATCTCCGACGATGAGCTCGTGGACCTGGTGCGCGGGGCGCAGGTGGCCTGCGTGCCGTCGCTGTACGAAGGGTTCTCGCTGCCCGCCGCCGAGGCCATGGCCACCGGCACCGCGCTCGTCGCCACCACGGGTGGGGCGATCCCGGAGGTCGCCGGCCCGGATGGCGAAAGCTGCCTCGCGGTGCCGCCGGGAGACGCGGACGCGCTCGCCACCGCACTCGGCAGGCTGCTCGGAGACGCGGGGCTGCGCCGCCGCATCGGTGCCGCCGGACGCGAGCGAGTGCTGGCCCGCTTCACCTGGGCGCGCGCGGCGCAGGGCACGGCGGAGCTGTACCGCGAGGCGATCGAGGTTCAGCGGTCCCGGCGCGACCAGCGGGCCGGGCAAGCCGACGCCGCCTCCGTGGCGGCCACCGGGAGTGCCCGGTGACCCCCTCGGGCCTCTCGCCGAGCGCGACCGCGGGCCCGTCCCGCATCTCCACGGCAAGTCCGTCCCGTACCGCGGCAGCGAGCCCGTCCCGTACCGCCACAGCAAGCCGCGCCCCACGCCGGGGCGCCGTCACTCATCCGGAAGGGCAGACTCCGTGCTGACCGTCGACTTCTCCCGCTTTCCGCTCGCTCCGGGCGACCGTGTGCTCGACCTGGGCTGCGGGGCCGGGCGGCACGCCTTCGAGTGCTACCGGCGCGGTGCGCAGGTCGTCGCACTCGACCAGAACGGCGAGGAGATCCGCGAGGTCGCCAAGTGGTTCGCGGCGATGAAGGAGGCCGGCGAGGTGCCGGCCGGTGCCACTGCCACCGCGATGGAGGGCGACGCGCTCAACCTCCCCTTCCCCGACGACTCGTTCGATGTGGTGATCATCTCCGAGGTCATGGAGCACATCCACGACGACAAGGGCGTGCTCGCCGAGATGGTCCGGGTGCTCAAGCCGGGCGGCCGGATCGCCGTCACCGTGCCCCGGTACGGCCCCGAGAAGATCTGCTGGGCCCTCTCGGACGCCTACCACGAGGTGGAGGGCGGCCATATCCGCATCTACAAGGCGGAAGAGCTGATCGGCAAGGTCCGAGAGGCCGGGCTCAAGCCGTACGGCAGCCACCACGCCCACGCGCTGCACTCCCCGTACTGGTGGCTCAAGTGCGCCTTCGGTGTGGACAACGACAAGGCTCTGCCGGTGCGCGCGTACCACAAGCTGCTGGTCTGGGACATCATGAAGAGGCCGCTGGCCACGCGGCTCGCTGAGAACGCGCTCAACCCGCTGATCGGCAAGAGCTTCGTGGTGTACGCGACCAAGCCGCACACTCCCGGCTCCGCTGTGGCTGCCCGCTCTGCGGTGGCCGCCCAGTGACCACACCGGGGAGGACCGAACACCTCGTCCTGCCCGGCGTCCTCACGGCCGCCGAGGCCGCCGAGACGGTCGTCGGCATCCGTGCGGTCCAGCGTGAGGACGGGGCGATCCCGTGGTTCCGGGGACACCACCTGGACCCCTGGGACCACACCGAGGCGGCGATGGCGCTGGACGCGGCCGGTGAGCACGACGCCGCCGCCCGCGCCTACGATTGGCTCGCCCGGCACCAACTGCCGGACGGCTCCTGGTACGCGGCGTACCACGACGGCGACGCCGGGCAGCCCACCGACCGCAGCCGCGAGAGCAACTTCTGTGCGTACATCGCCGTCGGCGTCTGGCACCACTACCTGGCCACCGGCGACGACGCGTTCCTCGACCGCATGTGGCCGAGCGTCTACGCCGCAGTCGAGTTCGTGCTGCGACTCCAGCAGCCGGGCGGGCAGATCGGCTGGAAGCGCGAGGCCGTCGAGGACGGCGACACCGCCGTCACCGACGCGCTGCTGACCGGCAACTCCTCCGTCTACCACGCGCTGCGCTGCGCTCTCGCGATCGCCGATGAGCGCGAAGAGCCGCAGCCGGACTGGGAGTTGGCAACCGGCGCGCTCGGACACGCGATCCGCAGCCACCCCGAGCGGTTCCTGGACAAGTCCCGCTATTCGATGGACTGGTACTACCCGGTGCTCGGCGGTGCGGTGACCGGAGCCCAGGCCAAGGAACGTATCGAGGAGCGCTGGGACGAGTTCGTGGTGCCCGGCCTCGGTGTCCGCTGCGTCCTGCCCAACCCCTGGGTGACGGGCGGCGAGAGCTGTGAACTGGCCCTCGCTCTCTGGGCGATGGGCGAGTCCGACCGGGCGCTTGAGATCCTCCAGTCCATCCAGCACCTGCGCGCCGACGGCGGTATGTACTGGACGGGCTATGTCTTCGACGACAAGGCCGTGTGGCCCGAGGAACTCACCAGTTGGACGGCCGGTTCACTGCTGCTCGCGGTGGCCGCCCTGGGGGGAGACGAGGCGACCACCGCGGTGTTCGGCGGGGACCGGCTGCCACGCGGACTCGACCCCGAGTGCTGTCAGGCCTGAGGTCGGCCCGTGGCGGCGTGCCGTCAGCGGCGCAGCCGTCCCGCCACGGCGTGCCCGACGAAGAGGTACACAAGGGCGGCGAGACCGTATCCCGCCACCACCCGTGCCCAGTCGGCGTCGAAGGTGAAGAGGTCGTACGACCAGCCGGCCAGCCACCGGGCCGTCTCCTGGAGGAACTGCACCAGGTCGTTGGTCCGGTTGGCGTCCAGCAGGTACATGAGGATCCACAGGCCGATGGTGGCGGCCATGACATCGGCGACGATGGCGATGATCCTCGCCGCCTGGTGCGTGCCATTGCTCTGTCGTGGGGACATGGACTCCGGGTTGCCGTTCCTCTTTGAACCAAACCCGGGCCCGGTTCACCCGAGTGGCGGATACCCGAATCACGGGTGAAGCCGGCGGGGAGGCGAGGGAGGTACGTGACCCGTGACACCCCGGCCGGCCCTCGCGGCGTACGGTCAGCCGTTCAGCTCCGCCAGCACGCGCAGCGTCCGCAGGTCAGGCGACATCAGTAGCAGGTCGGTCACGGGGCCCTTGCGCCACAGCTCCAGTCGCTCCGCGATGCGTTCGCGCGGGCCCACCAGCGAGATCTCGTCCGCGAAGGCGTCCGGGACGGCCAGTACGGCCTCCTCACGGCAGCCGTCGGCGAACAGGCGTTGGATATGCCGGGCTTCGGCCTCGTATCCCATGCGGGCCATCAGGTCGGCGTGGAAGTTGCGGGCCGTGTGACCCATGCCGCCGATGTAGAAGCCGAGCATCGCCTTGACCGGCAGCAGCCCCTCCGCCACGTCGTCGCAGACCGCCACCCGGGCCATCGGGGCGATCACGAAGCCGGGCGGAGCTTCGTCAAGGGAAGCCTGGTAGACGTCCGTCCGGGTCGGTGACCAGTACAGAGGGAGCCAGCCGTCGGCGATCCGCGTCGTCTGGGCGATGTTCTTCGGGCCCTCGGCTCCCAGCAGGACGGGGAGTTCGGCGCGCAGCGGGTGGGTGATCGGCTTGAGCGCCTTGCCGAGTCCGGTGCCGTCGTCGCCCCCGTACGGGAGGGTCTGGAAGCGCCCGTCGAGCGCCACCGGGCCCTCGCGGCGCAGCACCTGGCGGATGATGTCCACGTACTCGCGCGTGGCGGTCAGCGGACTCCGAGGGAAGGGGCGGCCGTACCAGCCCTCCACCACCTGCGGACCCGAGAGGCCGAGGCCCAGCATCATCCGGCCGCCGGAGAGGTGGTCGAGGGTCAGGGCGTGCATGGCGGTGGCGGTGGGGGTCCGAGCCGCCATCTGGGCCACCGCCGTCCCCAGACGGATACGGCTGGTGTGCGCGGCGATCCAGGTCAGCGGGGTGAACGCGTCGGACCCCCAGGCCTCTGCGGTCCACACCGAGTGGTAGCCGAGGCGCTCAGCCTCGCGGGCGAGTTCCAGGTGCGCGGGGTTGGGGCCGCGGCCCCAGTAGCCCAGTGCGAGTCCGAGCCTCATCTCTCATCCCCTCCCCGATTCCTGCCTCTGATGGAGCGTCAGGGTATGGCAGTGGCTCCTCACCCGGAAGGGTGAGGAGCCACTGCGGCGAGGGAGGGCCGGTCAGCCGCGCTGGATGCCGGTGGTGTCCTGGAGGACGCCGCGGCGGCCGTCCTGCGTCTGCGCCACCAAGGCCGGCCCGCGCTGCTCGACCGCGAGGTACCAGGTGCCGGGCGCCAGCTCGGCGATCGGGACGGGAGAGCCGTCCTCCGCGTACAGCGGGCGGGCCACGGGCACCGCGAACCAGAACGGGGCGAAGTCACCCGCGGGAGCCGGGGTGGCGTCCTGCTGGGGCTGCGGCTGCGCGCCGCCGTACATCGGCTGAGGCTGCGGCGACTGCTGGGCCCCCGCCCCGGGGTAGCCGTAGCCGCCACCCTGCCCGGAGCCCATGGGGGCGCCCGGGTAGCCGTAGCCCGCCTGCGGCTGCGCGCCGTACGGCTGAGGGGCCGCCGGGCTCGGGGCCGGCATCAGCGGCAGCTTGAGCGCGGGGACCAGTGGGCCCGCCACGGCGGCGCCGGCGAGGACCAGCGAGGCGATCAGACCCAGAATGAGCGCGCCGCCCGCCGCCTGGGCCTCGAACATCCACATCAGCAGCTGCCAGGCCGTGGCGATCGTCAGCACCGTACCGGCCTGGGCCAGCTCGATACCGGCGACCTTCCGGGGCTGCGACTGCGGAAGCAGACGCGAGACGATGATCAGCGCGGCCCCGGCGATACCGAGGAAGAAGGTGCCCCAGCCCAGGAAATAGGCTTCCCCCCACGCGTTGGGCACGACGTCGCACGCCGTGCCTGAGCATTCGGAGGTGTTCAGAAACGAGGCGATGAACAGCAGCACCGCTGCTCCGATCACCACGCCATCGCCTCGACTGAGGGAGCGGATGTTCACGTCAAAGGTCCTTCGTCGGTTATCGCGTCTGTCGCGTCAGAGCTGAGGGCTGGTGAGCTGGTAACAGAGGTGCGGTACCTCATCATAGAGTCCAACCTATAACCGGCTGCGGGAGCACCAGACTCGTTTATTCCGATCAAATGACTGATTGTTGATCAAGTCGCCCTCCCATGCAGTGGGCTCCATCGGGGATTCACGGAGGTTTCACCGCTCAGCGCGGCAGCGTGCGTGTCGGCAACCTTGTGAACTGTGGCGAAGTGTCACGATTCATCGCCCCCATGCCGCAGGAATTCGGTTCTGCCGGGAGGCGTCTCGTGACCAACCGTCAAGCCGACGGCAGTCCGTCACCGCCGTGGGCACCGTCGTCGGTGGTGACCCGCTCGGGGTCGCGGTCACGGACACCGCCCCGGACCGCGGTAGCGGTCAGCGCTCCTCCCCGCCTCTGCCGCACCGTCACCAGGCGGTGTGGCAGGGCGCTGTTCCGCCCTGGAGCCCTGGAGCCCTGGAGTCTTGGAGCAGCCTCAGCCGGACAGATGGGCGATGAGGCCGCCCGCCAGTCCCCGCGCCGCCTTCTGCCGCCACTCCGCGCTCTTCAGCAGCGCCGCGTCCTTCGCGTCGCGCATGTTCCCGCATTCGATGAACACCTTGGGGACGGTGGACAGATTGAGCCCGCCCAGGTCTCGTCGTACGTCCAACCCGCTTCCATTGTTGATGTAGTTGGCGGGTGCGTTGCCCGTGGACTTCGCGAAGGACGCCGCGACGCGCTCGCCGAGCTTGCGCGACGGGGCCACGATCGCCGCTGTGTCGGCCGCGCCGCGCTTGACCTCGGCCGGGAGGATCACATGGAAGCCGCGGTTGCCGCGGCCTGAGCCGTCCGCGTGGATGGAGACCACGGCATCGGCTCCCGCCTCGTTGCCGATACGGGCGCGCTCGTCGATGCAGGGGCCGTACGCCGGGCGGTCCCCGTCCTGGGTGAGCCGGACCATCGCGCCCTCCGCCTCCAGCAGGGCGCGCAGCCGACGTGCCACATCGAGGGTGAACTCGGCCTCGCTGTAACCGTCGTCGGTGGCCGTGCCCGTGGTGTCGCACTCCTTGCGGCCGGTGCCGATGTCCACCTGCTTGTTGATCTCGCGGGTGTGCCGGGCATTGCCCGGGTTGTGGCCGGGGTCGACCACGACGACCTTTCCGGCGAGCGGTCGCGGGGCCGCCTGTGGCGCGGACCCGGACGGGGACGGGGTCCCGGGCAGAGAGGCGGACCGGGACGGCAGGGCAGGCGCGGGGTACCCGGGCACCGACCGCTCGGGAGCCGCGCCGCCATCGCCCGCACCGCAGCCGACCAGGCCGCCCGCCGCGACGGTGACCGCCCCGCAGAGTACGCGCATACGCATCGCGCTCAGACGCCCTGTCCCGTGCGCCGCAGCACACGCAGCGACTCGGTCGCCGACACCTCGCTGAACGCGCCGGAGGCCAGCGCCCGCAGATAGACGCGATAGGGAGCCTGCCCTGTCCATTCGTCCACCGGGTCCGGGAACACGTCGTGGATCACCAGCAGCCCGCCGTCGGCCACCTGCGGCGCCCAGCCCTCGTAGTCGTTGGTGGCGTGCTCGTCGGTGTGTCCGCCGTCGATGAAGACCAGGCCCAGCTTGCCGCCCCATGCCTTGGCGACCTGCGGTGACCGTCCGACCACCGCGATGACGTGCTCCTCCAGGCCCGCCTTGTGCAGGGTGCGGCGGAAGGTGGGCAGGGTGTCCATCAGGCCGATCTCGGGGTCCACGACCTCCGGGTCGTGGTAGTCCCAGCCCGGCTGCTGCTCCTCGCTGCCCCGGTGGTGGTCCACCGTGATCGCCACCGTCCCCGCCTCGCGGGCGGCGTCCGCCAGCAGGATCGTGGACCGCCCGCAGTAGGTGCCCACCTCAAGCAGCGGCAGCCCGAGCGCCCCGGCCGCCACCGCCGCCTCGTAGAGGGCGAGCCCTTCGCCGAGGGGCATGAAGCCCTTCGCCGCCTCGAATGCGGCGAGGGTCTCCGGCTTGGGGGCGGCGGGGGCCATGGTTCCTCCGGCGGGGGCGGGGCTGAGCTGGTCTGCTGGGCTCACATCGTAGGCCGCGGGCGGCTCAGGTCTTGGCGTCGCACTCGAACCAGACCACCTTGCCGTCCGGCTGGTCCCACACCCCCCATCGGTCGGTCACGGCCTCCACCAGCAGCAGCCCCCTGCCGCCCTCGGCGAGCGGGTCCTCGTCCCGGACGGGCAGCACGGGCTGCGGGGAGCCGTCGCCGACCTCGACCCGCAGGCCCTCCGGCTGCTTGAGGATCAGGGTGGTGCAGTGCCGCCCCGGGACGTGCCGGACGACGTTCGCCACCAGCTCGGTCAGCGCAAGCCCGGCCGGGTCGGCCAGCTCCGCAAGGTCCCAGCGCTCCAGGAACAGCCGCAGGATGCGCCGCAGATGGCCCGCCGAGTGGGCACCGACGGTGATGCCCATGCGGTAGCAGTTCGAGATTTCCCCCCGTGAGGGGTCAGTTACGTGATTCACATCACCAGCGTGCGGCGCTGTGCATACGCTTGACTACGTACCGAAACCAACGCCGCGAGGCGTGAGCTTGGGAAAGCCGGTGGTCCGCCGCATGCCCAACATCCGAAACCTCGATCCCAGCGCCTCACCCCTGGACTACTACGGCGCGGAGCTGCGCAGGCTCCGCGAGGAAGCGGGCATGACGCAGGACGACCTGGGCGGTGTCGTCTTCTGCACGGGTTCGCTGATCGGCCAGATCGAGACGGCCCGCAAGGTCCCTACGCGGGAGTTCAGTGAGCGGGTCGACGCGGCCCTGCTGACCGGCGGTCTGTTCTCCCGGCTGGTGGGGCTTGTGCTGCGCAGTCAACTGCCGAACTGGTTCCAACCGTATGCGGAGTTGGAAGCCAAGGCGGAGTACATCAGCTCCTTCCATCCGCAGTTGGTGTACGGACTGCTCCAGACCCCGGACTACGCCCGTGCGGTACTGGGGCTGCGGGAGGACGGCAATCTCGATGCCGATGTGGCCGCCCGGATGGAGCGGCAGCGCATCCTGGACCGCGAACACCCCCCGCTCATCTGGGTGGTGATGAGCGAGGCCGTGCTGCACCAGGAGATCGGCGGCAGGGATGTGATGGGGGAGCAGCTGGCCCATCTGCTGGAGATGGGCAACCGCGACTGGCTCAAGATCCAGATCCTGCCCTACGCCGCGGGCGCCCATGCGGGCCTGATGGGCGAGTTCACCCTGCTGCGGTTCGACGACGATCCGGATCTGGTCTACACCGAGGACTTCGTCCAGGGGCATATGACAGCCAATTCCGGTGCCCTCAGGGAGGGTTCGCTCCGTTACGATCACCTTCAGGCCGCCGCCCTCTCGGTGGAGGAGTCGGCGGCACTGATCGCCCGCGTAGTGGAGGAACATTATGGGCACGACCCGGATTCTGACGGACGCAGTGTGGCGTAAGTCGTCCTACAGCGGCGACACGGGCGGTAACTGCGTGGAGTGCGCCCCCCTCGGTGCTGTGGCCTGGCAGAAGTCGTCCCACAGCGGCGACGCCGGCGGCGAGTGCGTCGAGATCGCCGCCCGGCCCTGCCGGATCGCCGTCCGCGACTCCAAGGACCCCCAGCTCCCCGCCTTCGCCGTCGCCCCGACCGCCTTCGCCGCCTTCGTCACCGCCGCCGCCGAGGGCGCGCTCTGACCCGAGGCCGAATACGACGGCGGGTCGCCGGCCACCCTGGACGGTGACCCGCCGTCGTCTCTCCGAGCCCATCCCTGGGGCTCGTACCGCCAGGCTGTGCGCCATGAACGCCGCAGTCGACACCGCGCGCTGCACGCCCTCGCCCTCAGCGGATCGCCTTCGTCTTCGCCGACCTGCTGATCGTGCCGATCCTCGGCATCTACCGGAAGCACTACGGGGCGCGCATGGCTGCCTGCATTCTGTCGACCTTCCACGCCTCGATCGTCGCCGCCGCCTATGTCGTCGAATTCGTCTTCGGCGTCCTCGGGATCATCCCGGACAACACCACTGCCAAGATCCCTGACGAAGGGGGGTCATGGGACTACACGTCGTGGCTGAACATCGTGTTCCTGCTGCTCGCGGCCGGTCCTCGTGGTGCGCTTCCCGCGGACCGGGGGCCCCGGCATGCTGCGCGCGATGGGCGGCGGTGCGGAGCCCGCCGAAAAGGCCTGACGCCGCCCAGGGGTGCGTAAGGGCGATTTGGTCCACCATGGTGTCACCGCGCTTGTTCGATTATTCGCCTGCTTTACCGTCCGACCCCGGCACCATTGCGGAGGCGTCATGGACACGTTCGCCACCTGGACCACCCAGGGAATCATCGCCGGCTCGGGCGGTGTCATGACCACGGAGGGCGGCCCCATCACCGGCGACCTGACCGTGCACACCACCTGGATCGACGGCCAAGCCCAGGTGACCGTGCAGCACACCGGCGCCTCCGAGTGGTACGGCCTGGCAGGCAGTCCCGTGCCCGCCGACGACGAGCCCACCGCCCGCCATGCCCATCAGGCCGCCGTCGAGTTGGTGAAGGACGGCGGCGGCTCCGTCTTCCACTTCCCGGCCGCCTGACGTCGCCGCCCGGCACTCCATGAGGGTCGGGGTGAGCCCGGGGCTCCCGAGGCGCGGTCTGCGGCGCCCGTCTCCCGTATGCATCCACCGACGGCCCGGAGCCGCGCCAGCCGTGCGGATCCGGGGCCGACCGTGCGGATTCGGGCCGTCGGCTGCCGACTACGCCACGCCGTCCTTCCAGACCGGGTTGTGGTGGCCGTCGGCGTTGGACTTGTAGACGTACATCCGGATGGGTGTGCCCTCGGGCAGGTCGAGGTACTTCCAGGGAGTGCAGTACTCCGCGAGGTGCCCCCTGGTGGTGACCGACGAGTCGAAGTCGCCGTCCCTGCCGATGTCGATGCGGACATAGATGGCATAGCCGTCGGACCGCTGGTCGCAAGCCCGGAACGAGTCACCCTTGACGTCGCCGGACGGGTCCTGCTGCCACTCGCCGTATCCCCCGCCCCCGTACGCACCGTAGCTCCAGGCGTTCGCCGGGGTCGCCAGCGAGAATGTGAGCCCCATCGCGGCGAGCATGACAGCCGCGGCCTTGGTCTTGTGCAGACGCATGTGACAGTCCTTCCGATGAAACGGCGACGCCCGGCGCCGGTGCGGCGACCGGGCGCAGCCTTGATCGCCAGGCAGCCTAATACGCGTGCCCGGACAAGAGCGCGCGCATTAAAGGCAGTTGGTGGAACGGCAGGGGTCGGGGCCTCGCGGGGGTGGCAGCCGGGTTCGGCCGGCGGGGTATGGCGTCGCACAACAAGGGCGGGGGGGGGCTCGGCCGGTCGTGCCGACGATGTGCTGTCTCCTTCCCACCGCGCATCTGACCTTCCGTCAGATTGAAACGTGTTCTACTCTGCCGGGCATGGGCACATCACGCTCCGGAAGCATCGGAATCACCGAGGAGCACGAGGAGTTGGCGGACTCCGTGCGCCGTTGGGTCGCTCGCGTCATGCCGCCCGAAGCCGTACGGAAGCTGCTGGACACCCCCGGTGCCGGGGCCGGGGCGCGGCCCGGGTACTGGGACGCCGCTGTGGGGCAGGGGTTGCCCGGAGTGCATCTGCCCGAGGAGTGCGGGGGCGGGGGCGGCACCATCCTCGACCTGGCCGTGGTGCTGGAGGAGACCGGGCGGGCCGCACTTCCCGGGCCGTATCTGCCGAGTGTGCTGGCCTCCGCGGTGATGGCGCGGGCCGGGCACGGAGAACGAGTGCGGGAGCTGGTGCGGGACCTCGCGAGCGGACGGCGGATCGGGGCGGTCGCGCTCGGGCCGGGGGACCTCAGGGCCGTGCGGACGGGCACGGGGTACC
The DNA here is from genome assembly GCF_037023745.1 of Streptomyces sp. SCSIO 30461. Lineage (NCBI taxonomy): Bacteria > Bacillati > Actinomycetota > Actinomycetes > Kitasatosporales > Streptomycetaceae > Streptomyces > Streptomyces sp. SCSIO 30461. The sequence continues at coordinate 6,195,202 of NZ_CP146101.1, read as the reverse complement.
GGCTCGACGGGACCGCGCCGCCTGTGCTCGGGGCGGGGCAGGCGGATCTGGTGGTGCTGGCCGCGGACACCGGATGGTTCGCCGTGGATTCCGCCGAGCTGGCGATCCGGGGGCATGAGAGCGCCGACCCGACCCGGCCCACCGCCGAGGTCACCGCCGTGCGCGTGTCGGTGCCCGATGCGCGAGCGTTGGACATCCACCCCGGACTCGTCGGCGACCTCGCCGCGGTGCTGTTCGCGGCCGAGGCCTGCGGGACCGCCGCCTGGGCACTCGGAACCGCCGCCGAATACGCCGCCGTGCGTGAGCAGTTCGGGCGCCCTATCGGGCAGTTCCAGGCGGTCAAGCACCTCTGCGCCGACATGCTCGTACGCCTCGAACAGACACGCGCACTGACCTGGGACGCGGCTCGGGCCGCCGACGGGGACGATCCCACCGTCCGCGGGTTCACCGCGGCCCTCGCCGCGGCGACCGCGCTCGACGCCGCGTACAGCTGCGCCAAGGACTGCATCCAGATACTCGGCGGCATCGGCTTCACCTGGGAGCACGACGCCCATCTGCATCTGCGCCGGGCCGTCGTCGCCCGTCAGCTGCTGGGTCCTGGCGACATCCACCGGCAGCGGGCGGCCCGGCTCGCCGCCGAAGGCGCCCGCCGGGAGCTGCACATCGAACTGCCCGCCGATGCCGCCCCGTACCAGGTACAGGCCCGCGCGGCCATCGCCGCCGTCCGTGGGCTCGACCCCAGGGCCGCCCGCCGCGCCCTCGCGCCTACCGGATACGCGGCCCCGCACCTGCCGCCCCCCTACGGTCTCGGGGCCGGGGCGGTCCAGCAGCTCGCCGTGCAGCGGGAACTGCGCTCCGCGGGAATCGAGTTGAGCGAGCTCGGCATCGCCACCTGGGTAGTGCCGTCCCTCATCTCCCACGGGAGTGAAGAGCAGAAGTCTCGTTATCTGCTGCCCACTCTGCGCGGTGAGCTGCTCTGGTGCCAGCTCTTCAGCGAGCCGGGGGCCGGCTCCGACCTGGCCGGTCTGCGCACCAGGGCCGAGCGTCTGCCGGACGGCCGCTGGCGGATCACCGGCCAGAAGGTGTGGACCAGCGCGGCGCAGTGGGCCGACCACGGGATCCTGCTGGCCCGCACCGACCCCGAGGCGCCCAAGCACAAGGGCCTGAGCTACTTCCTGGTCGACATGAAGACCACCCACGGCATCGACATCCGGCCGCTGAAGGAGATCACCGGGGACTCGCTGTTCAGCGAGGTGTACTTCGACGGCGCGCTGCTGCCCGCCGACGCCGTCGTAGGGGAGGTGAACGATGGCTGGCGGGTCGCCCGGCACACCCTCGGCAACGAACGGGTGCACATGGCGGCCCAGCTGACCTTCGACACCGGGGTCGAGGAGCTGATCGCCCGCGCGCCCGGCCTCGACGACGCGTGCCGGGTCCGCATCGGCGCCCTGGCCGCCGAGGCGCACGCCCTGGCCTGTGTCGGGCTGCGGACCACCCTGCGGCAGGTCGACGGTCTGGAGCCCGGCGCGGGCGCCTCCGTACGCAAGCTCATCCAGACCACGCACCAGCAGAAGGTCGCCGAGCTCACCCTCGAACTCCTCGGCCCTTCAGGCGCGGTGCGGGAGGGAGCGGGCGAACGGGCTCTGCACGGGTTGCTGATGAGTCGCTGCCTGACCATCGCGGGCGGCACCACCCAGGTGCAGCTGAATGTCGTCGCCGAGCGCATCCTCGGCCTGCCGCGAGACTGAACCGAAGGGCTTGGGAGAGATGAAGGCGTACATCGTCGGGGTCGGAATGACCAGGTTCGAGAAGCCCGAATCCCGGGACTGGCAGTACTGGGACATGGCGAGGGAGGCCGGCACCGCCGCGCTCGCCGACGCCGGCGTTCCGTACGCACTCGTCCAGCAGGCCGCCGTCGGCTACTGCTTCCAGCCCTCGACGGCCGGCCAGCGCGCCGTCTACGAGCTGGGTCTCACCGGTATCCCCGTCTACAACGTCAACAACAACTGCGCGACCGGCTCGACGGCCCTGACGATGGCCCGGCAGTTCGTCGTCGGCGGGCTCGTCGACTGCGTGCTCGCACTGGGCTTCGAGAAGATGAAGCGCGGCTCGCTGGGCGGCGGCGGGGGAGGGGACGGCGACCTGAGGACCTCGCCGGTGGCCCGCCACTACGGCATCATGGCCGCCCGGCACGGCTTCGACATGACCCCGCCCACCGCCCAGATCTTCGGCGACGCGGCCCGCGAGCACATGGAGCTCCACGGCACCACCCCCCGCCAGCTCGCCGAAGTGGCCGCCAAGAACCACCGGCACTCGGCGGCCAATCCGTACGCCCAGTTCCGCGAGGTGTACGAGGTGGACGAGATCCTGGCCGCCAAGCCGGTGCACCAGCCGCTCACCCGCCTCCAGTGCTCGCCGACCTCGGACGGCGCGGCGGCGGTGCTGGTGGTGTCGGAGCGGTTCGTCGTCGAACACGGACTGCACCACAAGGCCGTCGAGATCGCGGGGCAGGCCATGGCCACCGACACCGACGACTCCTTCGCCTCCGGCTCGTGCATCGACGTCGTCGGGCAGCCCATGTCGCGGGCGGCGGCCCGGCAGGCGTACGAGGCATCGGGACTCGGTATCGAGGACATGGAGGTGATCGAGCTGCACGATTGCTTCTCGGTCAACGAGCTGCTGACGTACGAGGCACTCGGTATGTGCCCGTACGGCGAGTCGGGCAGGCTCGTCGAGTCGGGGGCGACGACCTACGGGGGCCGGTGGGTGGTCAACCCGTCGGGAGGTCTGATCTCCAAGGGCCACCCGCTCGGTGCGACCGGTCTCGCCCAAGCGGCCGAGCTGACCTGGCAGTTGCGCGGAGAGGCGGGGTCGCGGCAGGTGCCGGGTGCCAGGAACGGCCTCGCGCACAACATCGGCCTCGGCGGGGCGGCAGTGGTGACGGTGCTGCGAAGGGGCTGATGTCCCTTCGGGGCCGCCGGCTCACCGCCCGCCTCGTTGAACGCGGTCAGGGTGTCGACCAGGGCCGTGCGCTGCTCCGGGGCCATCCGCGTCACGATCCCGGCGATCTCCCGCCGCCGGGCTGTCACGTCCTCGACCGGAGCGTGGCACTCGGCCGTGAGCCGCAGTACCGTCTCACGCCGGCTGTCGGGGGCCGGGCTCGCGTGCCGCGAGCCCGGCCGCGATCAGCCGGTCGACCATGCGCATCGCCGTGGACGGGTTGACGCCGAGCCGCTCGGCAAGCACCACCAGCTTGGCGGGGCCCTGGCTGGACAGCAGCGCGAGCAGCCGGAACTGCGGCAGGGTCACCCGCTCCTCCACCGCCGTGAGCGAGCGGGCGGAGACCGCGACCAGCAGCCGGGAGGCGGTCGACACCGCGCGCGTCACCGCGTCCACGTCTTCGATGTCGTCGCTTTGCTGCGAAGGGCGCCCCATGTCGGTCATACCGCCCTTTTGTCGTGCCCCGCATCGGACCGGTGAACGCACCGGCACCTCCACCCGTATGGAAGGCTGCGCGCCGTGCCAGCCGCACCGACAACACAGCTCCCGACGACATGACCGAGTACGAGCACCACTGCTCCATGCCGAACGGAAGGCACCCCCATGCGTCCGAACCGACACTCAGCCGAGACCGGCATCCCGATACGGACGATCGCCGTCATCGCGGCCGTCTGCGCCATCATCGCGACGGTGCTGGTCATGACCCGCGGCGGTGACGACGACCAGACCGCGAGTGCGCAGATCCCCGCCGGTGTCGCTGCGCAGAACGGCGGCTACGGCCAGTCCTCCGCGGGCTCGGGCTACGGGCATTCCGGGTCGGGTCACACCGATGGCTCGGAAGCCGCCGCGGCGGGCGACGAGCAGTCCGCGCAGGGCGGGGGGCAGCCGGTCACCGAGGTGGACAAGACGTTTCTGGTCAAGGTGCGTCAGGCGGGGCTGTGGGAGATTCCGGCTGGTCGGCTTGCCCAGGCCAATGCCTCCAGTGAGGCCGTGAAGCGTGCGGGCCTGCATCTGCTGGACGGTCACAGCAAGCTGGACCAGCTCGTTCGTGAGGACGCGAGGATCCTGGGGGTCCCGTTGCCGGACCAGGCCACGGAGGAACAGCAGGGCTGGGTCAGGCAGATGGAGGAGGCGAAGGGTGCCGAGTTCGACCGGCTGTTCGCCAACCTGCTGCGGGCCTCGCACGGGAAGATCTTCGCCACCATCGCCGAGGTCAGGGCCGCCACGCAGAACGACCTCATCCGCCGCCACGCCCGGCAGGCCAACCAGACCGTGCTGGACCACCTGGAAGTCCTCGAGGACACCGGCCTGGTCGACGGCGCGACCCTTGCCGAGGTCGAAAAGGCGGTAGCGCCTCCCTCGTAGTGCTCGGCGCCTGCCGGTGGAGATGGACCTTTGCATCATGCAATACTCCGGCGACGGGGGCTCGGCGAGGGGCCGGCTCCTGTCCGGGAGCTGTGAGCTGGCACGGCGAAGCGGCGGTACCGGCAGGCGTTTCGGCCCCTCGGCCGTGTCATGGGTCCTGTCCGGTCGCGCCATGGATCCGTCTCCGGTGCGTCCACTGACGTGAGCCGTGCGGCAGGGACCGACACGCGGTCTGATGCTCCGTCAGTGGCCTTCACAAGTCACCAGGGGTGCGTTATACATAAGGCCAGTCCGACCTAGAACGCGTTCTAAAACGGATGCGGGGCGGGGCCGGACCCGTAACGGCCTCGGTGCGGCCGACGGTGCGGACGGCCGCGCCGAGGTCTTCCACAGCCAACGCGCCACACGGAGCCAAGGAGCAGCCACTCCATGCCCATCGACGCCGCCAAGGCACTCGCCGCAGAGCCGCGCAGCACCGAGATCAGCTGGGACCACAAGGACATCCAGCTCTACCACCTCGGCCTCGGCGCCGGCTCGTCCCAGGACCGGCCGGGCGCGGCTACCGACCTCGACGAGCTGCGCTACGTCCTTGAGTCCCGGCTGCACGTCCTGCCCAGCTTCGCCACCGTCGCGGGTGCGGGCATGGGAGTCGTGGGCGGCCTCTCCGCTCCCGGAATCGAAGTCGACCTCGCCGCTGTGCTGCACGGTGGGCAGAAGATCACACTGCACCGCCCCATCCCCGTCAAGGGCCACGCCACCAGTACCTCCCGAGTCGCCGCGATCTACGACAAGGGAAAGGCGGCGATCCTCGTCCTGCGCACCGAAGCCGGTGACGCGGACGGACCGCTGTGGACGAGCGACGCCCAGATCTTCGTGCGCGGCGAGGGCGGCTTCGGCGGTGAACGAGGCCCGTCCGCGCGCACGGAGCAGCCCGGGCGTGAGCCGGACGCGATGGTCGAGAGGTCGGTACGCGAGGACCAGGCGCTGCTCTACCGGCTGTCCGGCGACTGGAACCCCCTGCACGCCGACCCCGAGTTCGCCAAGCTGGCGGGCTTCGACCGGCCGATCCTGCACGGCCTGTGCACCTACGGCATGACCCTGAAGGCCGTCGTGGACACCCTGCTCGACGGAGACATCGGCCGCGTCCGCTCGTACGCCACCCGCTTCGCGGGGGTGGTCTTCCCGGGGGAGACCCTGCGTATGCGGATGTGGCGACAGGGGCCCACCACCGTCCAGGCGTCGGTGACGGCGGTGGAACGGGAGGACGCCCCGGTGCTGGCGGACACCCTCGTCGAACTCGGCTGACCCTCGCCGCCCTTCCTCCCGGTCAGCCCGATCTCATCCGGTCCGCCTGATCACTACCGGCCTACCCCTCGCGACCCGCAGCGGTTCCCCGACCTCCCCGGCCTCTCTTGCCCTCCTCCTGATCTCTCTGGATTCCTCCAAGCCATCGGATCTTCCTCCCCGGACCTACGGCCCTCCTGAAGGGAGCCGCACCATGCGCGCAGCCGTACTGCACGAGATCGGCCAGGACAAACTCGAAGTACTCGACGACGTCGAGGCGGTGGGCTTCGGCCCCGGCAAGGTGAAGATCCGCATCAGGGCCACCGGGCTCTGCCATTCGGACATCTCCGCGATGAACGGGGTCCTTCCGCAACCCGCCCCCTTCATCCCCGGCCACGAGGGCGCGGGCGAGATCACCGACATCGGCGACGGGGTGACCGGACTTGAGCAGGGCGACCGGGTGCTGATGTGCTGGCTGCCTGCCTGCGGCAGCTGCACCGCCTGCAAGCGCGGCCAGAGCCAGCTCTGCCTGGCCGGGTTCATGAACGCCGGAACCCCGAACTTCCGCCGCCCGGGAGGCGATGTCTTCGGCTTCGCGGGCACCGGCACCTTCGCCGAAGAGCTCGTGGTCGACGCGGGCTGCGCCGTGCCGATACCGGACGACGTGCCGTACGACATCGCCGCCCTCATCGGCTGCGGGGTCACCACCGGACTCGGCGCGGCCATCAACACCGCGCAGGTCACCGCCGGGGCGTCGGTCGCCGTCATCGGCTGCGGTGGCGTCGGCATCTCCACGATCCAGGGCGCGCGGGTGCGCGGCGCCGCGCAGATCATCGCCGTCGACCCGGTGGAGTCCCGGCGGGAGGCGGCCCTGCGGTTCGGCGCCACGGAGGCGGTCGCCCCGGACGCGCTGGGCGACGCCAAGCAGCGGATCACCGGCGGCGAGGGCTTCGACTACGTCTTCGAGGTCGTCGGAAGATCGGCCACGGCCAGGACCGCTTACGAGACCACCCGGCGCGGCGGCACCCTGTGCATCGTGGGCGCAGGGGCGATGGACGACTTCCTCCAACTCAACATGTTCGAGCTGTTCTTCGACGAGAAGCGCATCCTGCCGTCGATGTACGGGGGCGGGGACGTGCAGCACTCCTACGAACGCGCCATCGCGCTGTGGCGGGCGGGCCGGATCGACCTGGAGTCACTGATCACCCACCGGGTGCAGCTGTCGGAGATCAACGAGGCGCTGAACCAGATGCGTACGGGTGAGGCCCTGCGTACCTGCATCGAGCTGTGAGGGGCGGACCGGTGGATCAGCCCCTTCCCCTGGACGGCCTCTCGGCCGTCGTCACGGGCGCCGGGCGCGGCCTCGGCCGCGCCGAGGCGCTGGAGCTCGCACGACTCGGCGCGAGCGTCGTCGTCAACGACTACGGCCGGCCGGGCCGCGACGGTTCAGGCGAGGCGTCGGCCGCTCCCGCCGAGTCGGTCGTGGCGGAGATCCGCGCGATGGGCGGGCAGGCGGTCGCGCACCTCGGTGACATCGCGGACCACGGGACGGCCCGCGATCTGATCGGCCTGGCGATCAGCAGTTACGGAAAGCTGGACATCCTGGTCAACAACGCGGGCATCCTGCGGGACCGGATGGTGTTCTCGATGAGTGAGGACGAATGGGACTCGGTGATCAGGGTCCACCTCAAGGGACACTTCAACACCACCCACTTCGCGGCGGCCCACTGGCGTGAACGCTCCAAGGCGTCGGGGACGGGCGCCCCGGTGTACGGCCGGATCGTCAACACCTCGTCCGAGGCCTTCCTCGCGGGCTCCGCCGGTCAGCCCAACTACGCGGCGGCGAAGGGCGGCATCGTCGGCCTGACGACGTCGACGGCTCTCGCCCTGGCCAAGTACGGGGTCACGGTCAACGCGATCTGCCCGCGCGCTCGCACCCGTATGACGGAAGACGTCTTCGCCGGCTTCGCCGAACCGGAGGAAGGCTGCCTCGACCCCCTGGCACCCGAACACGTCGCCCCGCTCGTCGGCTATCTGGCCTCCCCCTCCGCGTCCCGGATCAACGGCCAACTCCTGGTGGTCCACGGTGGGATGGTCGCCGTGGTCGCACGGCCCCGGATCGCGGCGAAGTTCGACTCGGCCAAGGAGACGTTCAGCTACGAGGAACTGGACGGTCTGCTGTCCCCGTACTACGAGTCCAGGCAGGGCGAGACGTTCGCGGCGGCGGAGGTGCTGGGGCTCAAACGGCAGGTCTGAAGCGGCAGGTCTGAAGCGGCAGGTCTGAAGTCTGCGGGAGTTGTGCACCCCGCGCGGCGGCAGTGGAGCCGGAGCGACACAAGGGCCGTCACCAACGGTGGTCTCCTACCATTGGTGACGGCCCGGCCGTCCTGCTTACGCCGACCCGCCGTCCGAGGGGCGGCGATGGCGGCCGTGCGCCGGAGTCTCGGAGTCCTCCGAAGCCGCCGCACCCCCTCGGTGCTTTCCGGCGGCGCCGCCTGATGCGGCGTGGTTCGCGGCCGTGCCCTGCGGTCGCGCCTGGGCCGGGTCGGTTCGGGCTTCAGACATGTGGGAAGTCACCCCGTCGATCATCGCTGGTGTCCTGTCGCAGGGAACCCCACCGTCCGCGTCCCGACAGTGCGGCTGCGTAGCCCCTGGCCGAAAAGTCTAACCAGGGGTCAGGCGCCCCACGAGAGCCGCCTGCTGCAGTGGCACGGGCTTGAACGCGGCCGTGCGCACACCGGCCGCGCCGCCGCCGTGGCCTTCTCCACCTGCGGTTTCCGTGCGCGCCACCAGGGCGGAGGCGGCCGGTGCCGGAGCGGCATCCGGCAGCTCGGGCATCGGCACCCGGGCGATCGAGCAGGGAGCCTGAGGGGTCGTGCAGGGCAGACGCAACTCGCCCTGCTGGGTCCACATCCCGGCACCGGGCAACCAGCCGTCCGGGGCCGCGAGCTGGACCATCCGGCGGGCCGCCGGGCGCCATACGCCCAGCCAACTGCCCGCCGCCCCCTCGATCCGCAGCGCCACCGCGCAGTTCTCAGGACTGAGCACCTGGCCCGGCTGGATCGCGAACGGTGTCACCGCCGCGTCCGGCAGCCGCAGGCACTCGGGGAACCGCACCGGCTGGCGGCTGCCCAGAACGCCCCAGCCCAGCCGGTCGTGGCCGGCCGCGTCGGAGCGGATCAGCAGCAGCCCGCTCTCCGGGTCCGCGAGCAGCAGCCGGTCGTTGCTCTCCTCGGTGATCTGGAGCAGCGGATTCACCTCGCCGCCGCGCTCCAGGTCCACCGTCACCGTCTTGGTGACCCCGTCGATCTCCTGGTCGAGCGCGAGTATGCGCCCCCCGCGGTCCAGCCAGACCCCGCCCGAGCAGTGCCCCGGTACCTCGGCGACCCGCACGGCGCCGAACGCCCCGCCCGCCACCCGCCAGACCGCGGTCCTCCGCTCGCTCCGGGCCAGCGCGTAGACGCAGTTGCCGTCCGGTGACGGCGGCAGCAGGGACATCGGGGCCGAGTCGGCCACCCCGAGCAGCAGTTCGCCGGTGCCAGGACCGGTGGGATACAGCAGCGAGAACGCCTGCCGCCCCGCGACCCGCCGCCGGATCAGCACCCGCCCGTCGGCCATCGGAGCCACCTCGGAGTCGGGCTCCTCGGGCTGCCCGAGGGGAAGCGCGACGGTGTAGGGCTCCGGCCCGCCGAGCGTCCACCGCTCCACGTACCACGCCTCTCCCGTCCCCGCGAGACGCGCCGCGTAGCAGCCGTCCGCGCTGAGCGTGAACCGGGTCTCCGGGAGCCGCACGGCCTCGTCACGCTCCATGTCGTGCCCGAAACCGTCCCCGGATACCGCTTCCTCGATGGCACACGCTGTCATCGGTTGGTCACCTCCACGCAACCGACGCTAGTTTTCGCACTTCCACCCGAACAATGCGTGAGCGCACTCTTCACACATACGTGTGGCCGTATTTCGGTTCGCCTGAGCGCGGCGGGACGGTTGTGCTGCGCGTCCCTTCCCGCGGTCGGTACCCGGCCGCAGGACCGCTGACCTCGGGGGGCGGGTAGCCTTGCACCCGTGCCCCGTCTGTCTGAAGTCATCGCCGCGCTCGACGCCCTCTGGCCCCCCGAGCGGGCCGAACAATGGGACGCCGTCGGCACGGTCTGCGGAGACCCCGAAGCCGACGTGACCAGGGTCCTCTTCGCCGTCGACCCCGTCCAGGAGATCGCCGACGAGGCGGTCGCGCTCGGCGCGGACCTGATCGTCGCCCACCACCCGCTCTATCTGCGCGGGACGACGACGGTCGCCGCGTCCCACTTCAAGGGCCGGGTCGTGCACGGCCTCATCAAGCACGACATCGCCCTGCACGTCGCGCACACCAACGCCGACACCGCCGACCCCGGAGTCTCCGACGCCCTCGCCGGTGCCCTCGACCTGCGGGTCACCGGGCCGCTGGACCCCGCGACCGGGCTCGGCCGCATCTGCGAACTCGACCACCCGGAAACCCTGCGGGAGTTCGCCGCGCGCGCCGCCAAGCGGCTGCCCGCCACCGCCCAGGGCATCCGGGTCGCAGGAGACCTCGACGCCACGGTGCGCCGGGTCGCCGTCAGCGGCGGTTCGGGCGACAGCCTGTTCGACCTCGTACGGGCGGCGGGCGTGGACGCGTACCTCACCGCCGATCTGCGCCACCATCCCGCGTCCGAGGCGGTACAGCACTCGGCGCAGTCTGCCCAGTCGGCGCTTGGCCTGATCGACGCCGCCCACTGGGCCACCGAATGGCCCTGGTGCGAGCAGGCCGCCGCCCAACTCGACGAGATCTCCGACCGCCATGGCTGGGGCCTGAGGGTCCATGTCTCGAAGACGGTCACCGACCCCTGGTCCGCCCACCACACCTCTGGAGCCCCCAACTGAACGCCGCGCCCGCCGACCAGATCCGACTCCTCGACGTCCAGGCTCTCGACGTACGGCTGTCCCAGCTCGCGCACAAGCGCAAGTCGCTGCCCGAGCACACCGAGCTGGAGTCGCTGAACAAGGACCTCACCCAGCTGCGCGACCTGCTCGTCGCCGCGCAGACGGAGGAGGGCGACTGCGCCCGCGAGCAGACCAAGGCCGAGCAGGACGTGGACCAGGTGCGCCAGCGCTCCGCCCGCGACCAGCAGAGGCTCGACTCGGGTGCGATCACCTCGCCGAAGGACCTGGAGAACCTCCAGAAGGAGATCGTCTCGCTCGCCAAGCGGCAGGGCGACCTCGAGGACGTCGTCCTGGAGGTCATGGAGCGCCGCGAGTCCGCCCAGGAGCGGGTCTCCGAGCTGACCGACCGGGTCTCGTCCGTGCAGGCCAAGGTGGACGACGCGACCGCCCGCCGGGGCACGGCCTTCGGGGAGATCGACGGCGAGGCCGCTTCCGTCGGCAAGGAGCGCGAGGTCGTCGCCGGGACCGTGCCCGCCGACCTGATGAAGCTGTACGAGAAGCTGCGCGGGCAGCAGGGCGGGGTCGGCGCGGCCCGGCTCTACCAGCGCCGCTGCGAGGGCTGCCACATCGAGCTCAACATCACCGAGCTCAACGAGGTGCGGGCCGCCGCGCCGGACGCCGTGATGCGCTGTGAGAACTGCCGCCGCATCCTCGTCCGCACCCCGGAGTCCGGCCTCTGATGGGTGAGCCTCTGATGCGCGAGCTGGTCGTCGAGGCGGACGGCGGCTCCCGGGGAAACCCGGGGCCCGCCGGCTACGGCGCGGCCGTGCTCGACCCGGTGACGGGCGAGACGCTCGCGGAGCGAGCCGAGTACATCGGAGTCGCGACCAACAACGTCGCCGAGTACCGCGGTCTGATCGCGGGCCTCACGGCGGCGAGGGAACTCGCCCCCGGCGCTTCGGTGCGGGTCCGGATGGACTCCAAACTGGTCGTGGAGCAGATGTCAGGGCGCTGGAAGATCAAGCACCCCGACATGAAGCCGCTCGCCGCGGAGGCCGCGCGGATCTTCCCCGCGGGGCAGGTTCGTTACGAGTGGATCCCGCGTGAGAAGAACAAGCACGCGGACCGGCTCGCCAACGAGGCGATGGACGCGGGCAAGCGGGGCCGTCAGTGGGAGCCGTCCGCCTCGCGTGCCGCGCTCGGATCCGGCGCGGCTTCGGGCACCGACGTGGACGCGGCCCGGATCGTCGGTGACGCGGCGGCGGGTGCGGCGAAGGCTCGGGCGGCGCTGACGGGGCTGACGGGGCGCGGCGCCGGTACCGCGGGCGCCACGGCGTCCGCCGGCACGGGGGTCGCCGTGGCCACTCGTACGGACACGGTCCCCACGGCGACTGCCGACGCGGCCCGTACGGCGCCCGCCGACGCGGACGAGGACGCCCCGGCCGTCGGCTGGGGGCCCGCGGACCTGGGGCCGCCGGCCACCTTCGTGCTGCTGCGGCACGGCGAGACCCCGCTGACTCCCGAGAAGCGGTTCTCGGGCAGCGGCGGCACCGACCCGGAGCTGTCCGAGGCGGGGCTGCGCCAGGCCGAGGCAGCGGCCACGGCGTTCGCCGCGCGCGGCCGGATCCAGCACATCGTGTCGTCACCGATGGTCCGCTGCCGCCAGACGGCCGCGGCCGTGGGCGCCAGGCTCGGACTCGACGTGCTGGTGGACGAGGGCCTGCGCGAGGCGGACTTCGGCGCCTGGGAGGGCCTGACCTTCGCCGAGGTCCGCGAGCGGTACCCGGATGACCTCGACGCGTGGCTGGCCTCCCCGAAGGCGGCCCCCACCGGCGGCGGCGAGAGCTTCGCCACGGTCGGCCGCCGCGTCGCCGCGACGCGGGACCGCCTGGTGGCGAAGTACCAGGGCCGCACGGTGCTGCTCGTCACCCATGTGACCCCGATCAAGCAGCTGGTCCGGCTGGCTCTGGGAGCGCCTCCGGAGGCGCTGTTCCGGATGGAGTTGGACGCGGCGTCGCTGTCGGCGGTGTCGTACTACGCGGACGGAAACGCGTCCGTGCGGCTTCTGAACGAGACCTCGCACCTGCGCTGAGGCCTCCGGCGGGGTGCGGGCGGGTTCCATGGGCCCATCCGCACCCGGCCCCGGTGGCGCCTCGCGACACCGGGTGCGGTGTGCCGCACTCTGTACGGCGGTCCGGAGTGTCCGTACCCGGACGCCGGACGGGCCCTGGGCCGACGCGGGCTCAGTGGATCTCGGTCACGACGACGTCGAGGGCCCATGGCCTACCGGCTCGCACGGGGGCCTCCGCCTCCACCGTGTAGCCGAGGTCGCGCAGGGCCTCCACCAGCGTCGCGGGGTCCTCCGGTGCCGTGCCGGACTCCAGCAGGCTGCGCACCATGCGGCCCTTCGTCGCCTTGTTGAAGTGGGAGACGACCGACCGCTTCTCGACACCGTCCACCACCTGCGCATGCAGTACCCGCACCGTCGCGGTGCGCTCCGCGAGCTCGCCCTTGGGACGCCAGGCCGCCGCGTAGGCCGATGACCGCAGGTCCAGGACCAGCCCGTCGCCCGCGGCCTCGGGCAGCACCGAGGCCAGGGGAGTCCGCCAGTAGGCGCCCAGTGCCCCGAGTCCCGGCAGCTTCACGCCCATCGAGCAGCGGTACGAGGGGATCCGGTCGTCGACGCGGACCGCGCCCCACAGCCCGGAGCAGACCAGGAGCGCCCGGCGGGCACGGCGGCGCGCCGCAGGGGCGAGGGTGGCGAGGCCGAGCGCGTCGTAGAGCACACCGGTGTAGATCTCCCCGGCCGGACGCGCCCCTGCCGTCTCGAGTACGGCGTTCTTCGCGACCTCTCCGCGCAGGCCCTCGCTGAGGCCGAGTACGTCCCGGGCCTTCTCCTCGTCGGCCCGGCACAGCCCGACCAACTCGCCGAGCACCGCCGCCCGTGCCTCGGCCAGTCCGGGCAGCGACAGGGACTCCGGCTTCAGCGGCGCCCCACGGCCGGAAGCGGCCTTGCCCTCCGACGGCGGCAACAGCACGAGCACGGTGGTTCTCCTCTGGGTACGTACACGATGGCGTGGGGCGCGGCCCCCGGCCAGGGTAGTCGTGCCCCCCTCCCGCTCATGCCGGGGTGCGGGCCGTGCGGGCCCGGGTGAGGGCCGCGAGCAGCGCGCGGGCGTCGTCGGCATGGCAGCGCACCGTGTGCACCCGGCGCTCCCGGCCGAGCAGCCCGACGGAGGTGACGGGTTCGGACAGCCTGAGTGTGAGGGAGGTCTGCGAGCCGACGGCGAGGTCGAGCACGCCTTCCTCCTTCTTGTCGTGGGAGAAGAGCAGCTCGTACGAGACCGTGGCGATGCTGTCGAGCGGGATGCGTATGTCGACGTGGGCGGCCTGGCGCAGGCGCAGTGCGTCGGCGCTCAGCACATGCGGGCGGACGACCGAGGCGGCGTACAGACCGAGTATGAAGGCGACGGTGTACAGGTCGACCACGAGCACGATCTCGTGGACCACCGGCACATCAGCGAGGAGGTACGACATCCCGATGGTCTCGATCACGCAGACGAAGGCGAAGCCGAGCAGCAGGGCGGCCCCGTCGCGGGCGTGCCCGAACGCCCGGTCGTCCGGGCCGACTCCGTCCCGCCTGCGGGCGACCCACAGGGCAAGGCTCCGCATCAGACGCAGCTCGTGCCCGATGAGCCGCAGCACGGCACGGGGGACCAGCTCCTCAAGGGCCTCCCGGGAGGTGCGGCCATGGCGGCGCAGTCGCAGGAAGACGGCGACTTCGGCCAGGAGCAGCAGGAGTACGGCCGCCTCGGCCGCGACCAGCGCGGGTGCGGGCGGCCGTACTCCCGCCGACAGGCAGACCATGAGCACCAGTTCGCCGGGCAGCACGGCGTACGCGGCAGCTCTGAGCAGCCGCCTCACCGGGCCCGCTCCATGGCCAGGTGCAGAGCGCGGCGCACGGCGGCGGCCTGGGCGGGGGAGAAGTCGGCGTAGAGCGCGCCCATGAACCCGCCCTCCGGGACGTCGGTGATATGAGCCGTGATCTCCTCGGGCAGGACGGCGATCAGCGCCTGCGCCGCCTGCTCCACGCGCGGGTCATCGGGTCCGGCTTCGGCGAGCGCGTCCAACTGTGCGTACACCTCGTACACCCGCTCTGCGGCTCCCGGCACTTCGGTCAGCCGCCGCATCGCGCCCACCAGCTCTTCGCGTCCGTCGCCGGGGGTGGCGGTGTCCAGCAGGGCGAGGATCTCCCGGTCCTTGGCGGCCATCGCCGAGGCGGGCCGCCCGGCCATGGCCCGGTCCACGGTTGCGAACAGCGCGGAGAGCTCGGGCGACAGCGGCCCCTCGGCCGTCACCCGCCCGGCACGCGCCTGCGCCAGCAGCAGCCTCAGCCGCTGCCTCCGCTCGCCGAGCTGCTCCTGCTGTCGTGCGAGGTCCTGGTCCAACTCCTCCAGTACCTCCACCAGCTCCCGCCCCGCGTCGTCCGCGATGACATCCCGCACCTCGTCGAGTCCGAGCCCCAGCTCCGTCATCCGCCGGATCCTGGCCAGCAGCACGGCGTCGCGCACCGAGTAGTCCCGGTAGCCGTTGGCCTGCCGCGCGGGCTCGGGCAGCAGGCCCTGGTGGTGGTAGTGCCGTACCGCCCGTGGGGTGACCCCGACGAGCGCGGCGATCTCTCCGATTCGCATGGCCTCAGTAGAAACCCTGACGCTGCGGCAAGGTCAAGCGCGGGCGGTGCCGGTCGTGGGCGGGCGGTGCCGTTCGTGTGCCGGCGGTCATGCGGCGGTGCGGCAGACCTGGGGGAGCACACCGCTGGAGGTCAGACACGGACCAACCCCGGCGGCAGGGGCCGGGAGTGGATCACACACGGGTGTGAGACGGCCCGGGTGGCTCGTCGAGGGTGGACTGCCGCACTCCCGTCTCACCGAGCGCGGGCAGGACCTCGGAGATGCGGACGGCGGCGACCACCTCCAGCCGTGCACGATCCGCTTCGGCAAGGTGCCGTGTCCCCCTGAGCCCTTTGCCTTCGAACTGGACACCGCCGAGTTCCTCCGAGGCCGTGACCCGGCGCCCGCGGCTGCCCGGTACCATGGTCATCACGGCAGACGAGCCGGGCGGACGGCCGCGTGGGGCCCCTTCGGGGAGCCTCCCGAGGAACGTCCGGGCTCCACAGGGCAGGGTGGTGGCTAACGGCCACCCGGGGTGACCCGCGGGACAGTGCCACAGAAAGCAGACCGCCGGGGATCTCGGTCCTCGGTAAGGGTGAAACGGTGGTGTAAGAGACCACCAGTGCTCAGGGTGACCTGGGCAGCTAGGTAAACCCCACCCGGAGCAAGGTCAAAAGGGAGCGCCTCGGCGCTCCTGCGCGGACGTTCGAGGGCTGCCCGCCCGAGTTCGCGGGTAGACCGCATGAGGCCGGTGGCAACACCGACCCTAGATGGATGGCCGTCTCCCCGGCGACCGCGAGGTCTCCGGGCGACAGAACCCGGCGTATAGCCCGACTCGTCTGCCGCTCAGGGCTTCTGACCAGCGAAAACGCAGGTCAGAAGCCCTTTCTCGCGGAATCGTGGGCGTCTCCTCACCCCGTTCCGTACCGGTTCAAACCGGACCTCGCGGGTGCGAAGGTAGCCACGAAGGTAGCCACGAAGGTAGCCACGGAGCTGGCAGGGTGCGAGCTCCCCCTGGCCATCGGGGTGGGGTGATTGACCGCCCATTACAGCCCAGCTCGTCCAGGTCCTGTCCGGCGGATCATGGCGCCGTAGGCTCCAGGACATGCACAGCACCCTGATGGAACATGCCCGGTGTCTCTACGGAGACGAGTACCGACCCACGCCGCCGGAGTGCGACCAGGAACCCGAGGCAGTCACATGGTCCGCCGGACAGGACCTAAGTGGTCCGGTCCGGAAGTCCTTCGGGGGTTGACTCCGATGCCCGGTGCGGTGCGTGGTGTCTGGTCAGTTCACGGGGGTGGCGAGGTGGAGGCCGCAGGCGCAGTCGAGGGCGTTTTCAGGGGTGTCGGCGAGGCTGCCGGTGGGCAGGACCGTGTCCTCGTACTTGTCGCTGCTGGCGAGGTAGAGGGCGAAGCCCCACCGTGAGGCGGTGCCGGTGTAGCGCAGCCTCATCAGCTTGACCCGTTCGCCGTCGGCCAGTTCCGCCTCGACGTAGGCGAAGGCGCCGCGGTGGCGGACGTGCAGCTTCAGCTTGGGCCAGCAGTGGGTGTGCCCGAAGAGCACGGACAGTTAGTGCCCCGCTGGGCAGCACCGACAACTCGCGACAGTTGAATACGCGAGCCCACCAGTACCAAGGCCGGGCTCCGCCTGTCCCCACCGACCGCGAAGGCGGCCCCATTCATTTGACAGCTTCTTTCAGGCTGCGGATCATCAAGAAAAACGGGGTGGTAGGACTAACCGGGGGGACGGTTCGAACGATGCCGGACGCGCAGGACATCACCGAAGGCGAGGACGAGGAGCACCTCTTCGTCGATCCGATCCTTCCCAGCGAGACACGAGATGCCCTGGAGGCGTCCGCTGGCTATTTGTTGACTGCTGAACAGAAACGTGAGCTCCCCCGGGAACCCGCCGAGCGAAAGCGCAGTCCCGTGCTGCGCGCCGTCGGCTGGCTGCTGACGACGGCGGCTTTGATCGCCATGCTCGTGAGTTCGCAGTCCAAGATCGGGATCGCGATCACGGTGGTGGTCTTCGGACTGTGCTGCATCGGTGCCCTCGGCAAGGAAGCAGAGACGGCCAGCTGCCTCGCGGTCGTCTACGGGCTGGGCGTCCTCGTCATGCTGTTCTTCCTGCCGGCCGGGTGGATGGTGCTGGCAGCGGCCGGATATCTGGGCTGGCTGGGGCTGCTGGTCACCCTGCGTCCCGGCGGCGGCTCCGGGAACCGTCTGGAGCGCGAGTACCGCCGCCACTACGTGTGCCTCACCGACCTCGACGGTGAGGGCCGAAGGATCGCACTGCGGACCGTACAGTCCTCGCTGGCCGTGGAGGAGCTAGCCGGGAGCGTGCCCGCAGATGTCGACGTTGCGCCCGCCTGTCAGTTGGTCGCGGAGCAGCAGTGGCACATCGTTCAGACGCTCGCACTGCGTGAGCAGCTTCGCAGCGAGCTGGCGGACCGGATCGGCTCCACCGGGTCCCCACAGGTGCTGGCTGCCGCAGGTCCGCAGATCGAGGTACTGGAGACCGTGCTCCACGTCATGGACAGCCAGGCCAGGGCTCTTGAGGAGTACGTGGCCCGCGTGCGGCGAGCCGTCGAGTTGGCCGACGAACGACGTCAGATCGTGGAGATCACCGACCGCAACGACGCCTATGCCGACCTGATCGCTCTGGCAACCGGCGGACAGCCGGTCGAGATGGCCATCGACTCCCATGACGTGACGGAGGCGGAGCGGGAGCGCGATCTGTTGACGCGGGAGATGGTGGACGCCGGGCGGTGGTTGTCAGCAGCCGCAGCCGAGGCACGCGCCGAGGTGGAAGCGAAGCTGACCACTTTGGCCAACCCGCTGGATCGATCCCACTGAGCGACTCTGACGCGTAAATAACAGCTGGGCAGAGTGGGTGTGGGCATAGCTGGCTGCCCGGTGGTCGCGGAGGGCCGCCAGGTGTCCGGGCTACTGGTCAGGCTGTGTCTTCCCTCGGGTTGAGGGTGACGGTGAAGTCAAGCTGGTTGAGCTGGTTGATCGCTCGGCGGGTAGCGCGTTCGGGGTCGCGGCGGGTGAAATAGTCGCCGCCGAGCGCACCCAGGACGGCCTCGCCGCCGCACGCGCCCGCGGCAGAGTCGGCGGCAGGAAGAAAGCACTCAAGCCCCGGCAAGCCGCGCTCGCCCAACAGATGTACGACGAGCTCGGCGAGGACGGCAAGCGCAAGCACACCGTGCAGGACATCGCCGACGAACTCGGCGTCGCCCGCACGACCATCTACAAGTACTTGGAGCGCGCGTGACCGCCCGCGAGATCACCCGCTGCGGTCGCCCCAAGGCCAACGGCAAGCCGTGCTTACGGCGAGGCGGTCCCTGCTTCGAGCACACAACACCGGAGGAACGCACCAACCTGGAACGCGCCATGGCTGAGGCGAGCCGTCAGCGCGACGCAGAGCGCGAATGGCTGGGCTTGACTACCGATGGCCGACCCACGTTCGCGGAGGCCGAGGCGTTGGACCGCAAGGCATCCCCTCAAGTCACGTGTGGACTGCGCCGAGCGGACACGTGCCGCCGCACCTGTCGGCGATAGCGGCGCTGCGACTGTGGCAGGCCGGAGCATGCGCTATGTGCAGCGCCTCCCAGGGGCGCCTCCTTGTCGACCATTGCCACGAGACCGGCCTCGTCCGCGGACTGCTGTGCACCAGCTGCAACACCGCCGGGGCGCACTCCGGCGCCCCAGTGTTCACGGCGTACAGAGAGCGCCCACCCGCGGCCATTCTCCAGGTGACGGAGCAGTACGGCTCGCCGTGGGACGGCTTCGGCGTCACGAGCACATAACCCATAAGACGTTATGCGCTGGGCGCACGACAAAGGCCCCTCCGCAGGGAGGGGCCTTTCGTCGCTCTCCTGGGGCGAGCGCCTACCGTCTGCCCT
Organism: Streptomyces sp. SCSIO 30461; assembly: GCF_037023745.1. Taxonomy (NCBI): domain Bacteria; kingdom Bacillati; phylum Actinomycetota; class Actinomycetes; order Kitasatosporales; family Streptomycetaceae; genus Streptomyces; species Streptomyces sp. SCSIO 30461. The sequence goes on along the minus strand of NZ_CP146101.1, from coordinate 6,176,077 downwards.
GGCTACGGGGGCGCCGCCCTCTCTAGCTGGACACCCGGCGCTTGCGGTTGAAGACCACCAGGCCGCCTCCGGCGAGGACGACGGCCGCGCCACCGGCAGCGATCCACGGCGTGGTGCTGTTCCCGCCGGTCTCGGCGAGCCCCGTCTCGTCAGTGCCCGAAGTGTCCGAAGCCGTCTTCTCGGTCTTCTCGGCTTCGGTCTGTGCGCTCTCGTCCTTGGTGGCGGGAGTGAAGTCGGCCGGCGGCTTGTCGCAGCCGATGCCGTCCTTGTCGCGGTCCAGGTGCGGCCCGTAGCGCGGGTCGTCCTTGGGGATGTTGGCGTAGCCCTGGCTGTAGGCCTCGGTGCAGTTCTTGAAGGGCTGGGTGTCGGCCATGGCGACGGTGGGGAGGGCGGCGAGTGCGAGGGCGCTGATGGCGATGGCGGTGGTCTTGTGGAGCGGGGTCAAGAGGGCGCCTTTCGGTGTCTTCGGGTGGGTTGGTGTGGTGGACGGTAGCGGTGGTGTTGTGGCGGGGCGGGAGGGTTTACGGTCGCGGTGACGGAAACGTGACGTGACCGGCGGGTAGCGGTCTGTTGTGGGTAACTGGTGGTCATGTTCGATCGCTCGTTGTCGGTGTCACGTTCAACGGCCCGCTGTCGGCCCTCCGTGCGACACCGGCAGCTCTGATGCGCCGTGCACGGTGCATCAGTGGTCGTGGTGTCGGTGCTGCCACCGTCGCGCGACGGCTGACCGCCCCCCCCCCGGCTGTCGGTGCCGCATGGGAAACTTGACGCATCCCATTCGCGCCGATGGCTGCGGCGCACTCGGACCCGCCCGTCGACCCCACGGGGACAGCGACGACGGGCGGGGCACGGACTACTCTCCGGTTCGGACGCGCGCCTTCAGCGCCATCTCCAGCTCGTACCGATTGACCCCGGCCGCCTCGGCGTGCGCGGCCACAGCGGACAGTACGGCCCACGCCGTGTCCACCGTCAGCGCCCCAGCCTGCATCTCCCGCCAGGCCACACGCTCAAGCGCCAGCAGGTCATCGGAAAGTTCGATCGCCACGACCGGAGCGTCTGTAAGCACTTCTCTGGGCTCCACTGCACGGAACTGAAGTGGGGTCTGGCACAAGTTCCGTGATCCGGTCACGCGTTGTAGTTGTTGATCTTCTTGTGGTGGGTGCGGAAGTCGCCTTGAAATCGTTCCTTGTGCGGGTGACACGGCCGACATTCGGTGGCCGTGAACGAGGTGTTGTCCTGGCTCCAGGAGCTGTTGTTCCCGTCGGTCCCCGGCATCGCCGTCGTGGCCGTAGATGCGCACGGCGAGGCGATACGAGTCGAGGTACGGTGCACGCCCGCAGGGGCCGCCTGTCCCGACTGCGCCCACTGGACGGAACGGGTCCACAGCTCCTACCTGCGATTTCCGGCAGATCTGCCCGCTGCCGGGCGACGAGCACAGCTCGCGTTGCGGGTCTGGCGGTTCTTCTGCACGGCCTCGGCCTGCGGCCGACGGACATTCGTGGAGCAGGTGCCGGGACTGACCCGCCGCCACGGCCGGGTCACCGAGCGACTGCGCCAGGCGATGAGTGCGATCGGGCTGGCCCTGGCGGGCCGGGCCGGTGCCCGCCTCGCCCAGGTCATGGGCATCGCGACCAGCCGCACCACGCTGCTGCGACGGGTGATGGACCTGCCGGACCCGATAGCGACGCAGCCCCGCGCCGTCGGCGTGGTGGTCCTCGGCGAACGTGCCCGACTCCATGAGCACCGGGAGCTGGAGCCCGTTGCCGTACTTCTGATGGGCATGTGCTGGTAGGGCGCCCCGGGACAGCGGGGTGGTCAGCTTGACGCCACATCTCGCACATACGAAAACGAACAAATGCCCTCCGCTGCAGAATCAGGGGACATCGTCGCAGCTCCGTGGCAGACCGGCCAACGTGTTTTGAATCCACCGCGAGGCTGAAGCGCAACCCGCGGTGTCGAGCATCATCGTTCGCATCTCGGGCAGGCGCTGACGTCTCCCGAAGCGGTGGACGTCTGCTGTTCTTTTCCCAGTTCTCGAAGGGTGGGCTTCCATGCGCCAACGTTGAATTGGTTTCGGCAGATCAGGTTCTTTCGCTGATCCAGAAGAGAGCCCGCGTCGGGCCCCAATCAACTCTTCGCCGGCCGCCTCGCCTACACCGAACCTCGGACACTCGGGCTCACCGTTGGCAAGTCGACTTATTTTCGAGGCGGAATTTAAGGCGGCTGGCGCGGGATGCAGCAAGGTAAGGCAAGGAAATCGCCGATGAAGCAGCAGTCCGGCGCTGCGCATCGGCCGATTCGGTCAAGCCTGTTCCAGTGAGAAAACCCCACTGAGGAAGAATTGAAGAAAACGAGCGGGGTGATGAACCGGAACCTTTTCCTATTCTTTGCGTCGTCTTATTTCGAAGAAATACAGTGGGCAACCTATCACAAGTCCCATGAACAGCGCATAGCCGAATCCTCGAAGAAGGCTTGGTTCTGGATCGAATATCGCGCGACCGGTCCCGGCAATAGCTCCGACCGCAAGGACGCATAGTGCCAGATTGCGCAGATCGATCTTTTTCATAGTTTTCCTTCTTTGGTGGCTTGGAGTGCTTGCTCGAGAATGCCGCATGATCAGGTGGCAGTGGGGTTTATGCAGCCAGATCTGCGGGTGGGTCATTGTGGTCTCGTATTCGACGGGGGTCAAGCGGTCCAGGCGACGTGAGATAGCGGTAACGACTCGTTGTGCGGAACCCCGTGGACCAGCCTCGATCCGTCGGTGGGGTTCGGTCGCCGACCGGGTCGGTGGTTCGCCCTGTTTGTCCCATGTGGTCGTGAGTCGGGCCGTCGCGTCACGCTGCGGCTGCGCCGGGTTCCACGGCCGTGCTGAGCTGCAGGACTTCGGTCCGCCGGCTTCCACGGCAGCACTGCCCCGGCATGCCCTACCAGCCCCGCCCATCGGTCGCCACGGACAGTCGCCGGTCCCACCCGTAACTCCCTCGCCAGAAAGGTGCCCCACTCTGCTTTCCCGATTCGGCCTCGGCAATCGAATCTTCGCAGTTCAGGGAACCGTTCCTGCTGTCGGGTCGTCAGCTCGCCCCATTCCGCTGAACAGCCGAGGCTGACGGTCGGATCCTCCGCGAGGCGTGGGTGACCTGCGCCGGAGGCCCTTTCCGTTCTCTTCGGCGTCAGCTGATCGGCAGGCTCGGGTTCGCCCCGGCCTGCTCATGGCGCCGGGTGATCGCGTAGCCGAACGCAGTCGCAAAGACGTACATGAAGACCGAGTAGACGGCACTGGGGATCGCGACCTCCGTGCTGCCCATGACGCTGAGCGCAATGGTGAGTGCCACGGTCGTGTTGTGGATCCCGACCTCCATGGAACTCGCTATGGCCTGGCGCTCGTCAAGGCGCAGCAGCCGGGCGCCGCCGTAGCCGAGTGTGAGGCTGGCCAGGCAGAAGACGGCGGTCACCAACCCGACCTTCTGGATGTAGTCAGCCAGGTTCTCCCGCTCACCCAGCAGTGCTCCGGCCGACACGAGGACCAGCACGGCGATGGAGAAGATCCGGACCGGGCGGTCTGCGCGTGCGGCGAAGCCCGCGGAGCGCCGGCGAATCCACATGCCGATTCCGACCGGTATCAGCACGATCGCGATCACCTGCACCACCTTGCCGAACTGCAGGCCAAGTTCACCTTGGGCATCGAAGTATCCGATGGCGAGGTTGGTGACGACCGGGATCGTGATGGCGGCGAGTACCGAGTTGATCGCGGTCAGCGTGATGTTGAGGGCCACGTCTCCGCGGAACAGGTGACTCAGCAGGTTGGCTGTGGTCCCGCCGGGGGAAGCGGCCAGGAGCATCACGCCGACGGCCAGTAGCGGGTCGAGGTCGAAGCCTTCGACCAGTCCGAACGCCACGAGCGGGAGCACCAGCACTTGTATGGCCAATGCGACGACAACCGCCTTCGGCGTCCGGGCCACTCCCTTGAAGTCGTCGATGGTGAGGGACAGCCCGAGGCCGAACATGATGATCCCAAGGGCGATCGGCAGACCGGTGACGATCAGTGCTGAGTCGTTCATCACGCATCCTTCTGAAGGTCCGGGAAGGTGAGCATGGTGGGTGCGCTCGGTTCACGCAACAGCCGTGCGGATGCACGGTTGTCGGTACCTGGGCACAGCTGTGCGGCGCCTGTTGGAATGGGGTGTCGGGCCCGTGAGGCCGCACGTCCGACTCTGCCTGGTTCAGGAGAAGTCCCGAGGACACACGACGGCTGCGATTCGGCAACGCAGCATGGGGGCACCTCCCGGCGAAGACGGGGGGAGTGCCGTAGCAGGCGTCGCGCGCGCTGGGGATTTCGGGACAGTCCTTAGCCGGAGCCTCCTGCCCCGGGTGCGTCCCGCCCGGATGGGGCGCGCACCGGGTCCGGCGTCAGCCCAGTGCCTTGTCCAGGTTGAACGCCGCGCTGATCAGGGAGAGATGAGTGAACGCCTGGGGGAAGTTCCCGTTCTGCTCGCCTGTGCGGCCGATCTCCTCGGCGTACAGACCGAGATGGTTGGCGTACGTCAGCATCTTCTCGAACGCCAGCCGGGCGTCGTCCAGCCGGCCGGCGCGGGTGAGGGCTTCGACGTACCAGAACGAGCAGATCGAGAAGGTGCCCTCCTCGCCGCGCAGGCCGTCCGGGCTGGCTTGGGGGTTGTAGCGGTAGACCAGGGAGTCGGAGACCAGCTCGTCGCCCAGCGCGTCCAGAGTGGAGAGCCACTTCGGGTCGGTCGGGGAGATGAACTTGCTGAGCGGCATCATCAGCACCGAGGCGTCGAGTACGTCGCTGCCCTCGTGCTGGACGAACGCCTTGCGTTCGTCGGACCAGCCGCTGGTCATGATCCGGCGGTAGATACGGTCGCGCGACGCGCCCCAGCGGGCCATGTCGGCGGGCAGGCCACGGCGGCGGGCGATGCGCATGGCGCGTTCGATCGCCACCCAGCACATCAGGCGTGAGTAGAGGAAGTTCTTGCGCCCACCGCGGGTCTCCCATACGCCCTCGTCGGGCTGGTCCCAGTTCTCGCAGACCCAGTCGACCAGCTCGCAGACGGTGTCCCAGTGGGCGCTGGAGATCGGCTCCCCCCACTTGTCGTACAGGTAGATCGAGTCGACCAGGGCTCCGTAGATGTCCAGTTGGAGCTGGTCGACGGCGCTGTTGCCGATCCTGACCGGGGCCGAGCCCAGATAGCCCTCGAGATGGGGGACCTCCAGCTCGGGCAGCTCCTTGCGGCCGTCGACCCCGTACATGATCTGGAGGGGACCTGCCGCGGACCGCGAGACGCAGACATGGCCGTTGAGGAAGCCCATGAACGCCCGCGCCTCGTCGGTGAAGCCAAGCCGCAGCATCGCGTAGGCGCAGAAGGCGGCGTCGCGGATCCAGACATAGCGGTAGTCCCAGTTGCGCTCGCCGCCGATCTGCTCGGGCAGGCTGGTGGTAGGGGCAGCCACGATGGCACCGGTCGGGGCGTAGGTGAGCAGCTTGAGGGTCAGGGCCGAGCGGTGGACCATCTCGCGCCAGCGTCCCCGGTACCGGGACTTCGCCAGCCACCCCCGCCAGTACCGGACCGTGGCGTCAAACAAATGCTCGGCCTCGGTCACGGCGCAGCCGCGCGGTTCGACCGGACCGCCGACCCGGTCGAGCGCGAACACGGCGGACTCGCCCTCGCTCAGCTTGAACAGCGACCATACGTCCCGGCCGTCGCTCTCGACCGGCATAGTGGCCGTGAGCGCGAGGCTGAAGGCGGGCGACTCGAAGATCGGGCAGCCGCCGTCCGTGCGTACGGTGTGCTGCTGGGCCCCGTAGCCGAAGCGAGGTGCCACGACGGCGCGGAACGGCAGGGTGCCGCGTACGCAGACCACCCGGCGGATCAGCCGGTGGCGGTCCGCCTCCCGGCTGTCGTCGGTGACCGGCATGAAGTCCTGGACCTCGCCGACGCCGTCCTCCGCGAAGAAGCGGGTGATCAGCACATTGGTGTCGGGGAAGTAGAACTGCTTGGTCCTGACCGGGACGTCAGGCGCGAGTTCGAAACTGCCGCCCTGCTCGGCGTCCAGGATGGACGCGAAGACACTCGGCGCGTCGAAGCGGCTGCAGCAGTACCAGTCGATGGTGCCGTTGGTGCCCACCAGGGCGGCGCTGCGCAGGTCGCCGATCAGGCCGTGTTCCGAGATCGGCAGATAGCGGGGGGATTCCGTTCGGGGCGGGGCACCTCTGCGTCCTTCAGTCACGGGTCCTCCTCCGCCTGGCGGTATACACCCCCGAACCCCCGCATTTCATAGTAGGCCGGGTGGCTGCATACGACCCTGGTGGGCATCGGCGCAGGTCAGCCGATACGTGCTCCCGTGCCGCCGACACGGATCCGCGGGTCGCCCGGACGCAGCGTCACCGTGAGCACGCCCGGGCGGCCCAGATCCTCCCCTTGGTGCAGGGTGAGGACGGTGTCCTCGGCCGCATCGTCGGGGACCAGCCCCAGCTCGCGGACGTACGCGCCGAACGCCGCCGCGGCGGCGCCCGTCGCCGGGTCCTCGACCACGCCGCCGACCGGGAACGGGTCGCGGACGTGGAACACCGTGGCGGACTCCCGCCACACCAGCTGCAGGGTGACCAGGTCCAGGCGCCGCATCAGGGCCGCGAGGCGGTCGAAGTCGTAGGCGAGGTCCGCGAGGCGGGCGCGGGTCGCCGAGGCGAGCACCAGATGGCGCGCTCCGGCATAGGCGATACGGGGCGGCAGGGCCGGGGCCAGGTCGGCGGACGGTCAGCCGAGCGCCGCAAGCGCCTCGGCCAGGTCGGTCTCCGAGACCTCCTCGACCTTCGGCTCGACGCTGGTGAGCGTGGCTCGCAGCGTCCCGCCCGCCTCCTCGGTCACCGTCACCGGGACGGTTCCCGCCCTGGTCGCGAAGACCAGCTCACCCGGACCGGACCGCTCGGCCAGCGCGATGGCGGTGGCGACGGTGGCGTGGCCGCAGAACGGCACCTCCACCTGAGGTCTGAAGTAGCGGATGGTGTAGGCCCGTCTGCCGCCGGTGCCGTCCCCGGCGAGTTCAGCGGGTGGTGGGGTCAGGAACGCGGACTCCGAGTAGCCGAGCTCCGCGGCGATCCGCAGCATGCCGGCGTCGTCCAGGCCGGTGGCGTCCAGCACCACATCCGCAGGATTGCCGCCCTCGGGGTCGGCGGAGAACGCCGTGTAGCGCAGCACTTCCTGGTTCTGTGTCGTGGTCATGTGGAGGGGAAGCGCATGCGATCATCGGATGTTCCCAGGTAGTGGCGCCGTATGTCAGCCGCGCCCGATATAGGGCATGTTGGTCGCCATGACCGTCGCGAACTGCACATTCGCCTCCAGCGGCAGCTCCGCCATGTGCAGCACGGTCCGTGCCACATCCGCCACGTCCATCACCGGCTCGACCGCCGTGCGCCCGTCGGCCTGGAGGATCCCGGTCCGCATGCCCTGAGTCATGTCGGTCGCCGCGTTGCCGATGTCGATCTGACCGCAGGCGATCCGGTACGGGCGCCCGTCCAGGGACAGCGACTTGGTGAGGCCGGTGATCGCGTGCTTGGTCGTCGTGTAGGCGGTCGACAGCGGTCGTGGCGCATGCGCGGAGATGGACCCGTTGTTGATGATCCGGCCGCCCCGCGGGTCCTGCTCCCTCATGACGCGGAACGCCGCCTGCGCGCACAGGAACGCCCCGTTGAGGTTGGTGTCCACGACCGAACGCCACGCCTCGTACGGGAGCTCGTCGACCGGGACCCCGTGTGCGCCGAACGTGCCCGCGTTGTTGAACAGCAGGTCCACCCCGCCGAAACCCTCCCGGGCCGCCGTGAACAGGCTCATCACGGCTTCCGGTGAGGTGACGTCGGTCGGTACGCACAGCACGTCCACCGCGTCCGACCGGGAATCCGCCGCGGCCATCGCCGCCGTCTCCTCCAGCGGTTCCGTCCGCCGCCCCGCCAGCGCGACCGACCAGCCCGACGCCGCGAGCGCGAGCGCGACACCGCGGCCGATGCCCGAGCCCGCGCCGGTGACCACGGCACTCTTCCGCCTTGTGTCCTCCATGAGCCCGCAGCGTACGGCAGCGTGCCCGCGTCGACGGGCTCACGCCCAGACGAAACCGGGTGGTTCGTATTGAAGGACCAACTGAGAACATAGGGGCGACTTCATGGAGAGAGAGCCGGACGGGAGCCTCGGATGTCGGAGAATGAGCGCGGTGCCGTGACCGCGCGGCGGGTGGGGTTCCTGGTGACTCTGGTGCTGGGCGGGCTGACCGCGCTTCCCCCGCTGTCCATGGACATGTACCTTCCGGCACTGCCGCAGGTGACCGGGTCGCTGAGCGCTTCGGCCGCCACGATCCAGCTCACCCTCACCGCCTGCCTCGCGGGGATGGCGCTGGGGCAGCTCCTGGTCGGGCCGATGAGCGACCGGTGGGGACGGCGGCGTCCGCTGCTGGTGGGCATGGGCGTGTACGTGGCGGCCACCGCCGTCTGCGCGCTGGCTCCGGGCGCCGAGATGCTGATCGCGTTCCGGCTGCTGCAGGGGCTGGCCGGGGCCGCGGGGATCGTGATCGCGCGGGCCGTGGTGCGTGATCTGTACGACGGCGTGGCGATGGCCCGGTTCTTCTCCAGCCTGATGCTGATCTCGGGGATGGCCCCGATCATCGCGCCCCTCATCGGCGGCCAGATCCTGAGGGTCACCGACTGGCGCGGCGTGTTCTACGTACTCGCCGGGATCGGGCTGCTGCTCACGCTGCTCGTGGCACGGTTCCTGCACGAGACGCTGCCGCCCGAGCGACGGCACACCGGGGGCATGGGCGAAGCCCTGCGCACCATGCGCGGACTGCTCGCCGACCGGGTGTTCGCCGGTTACACGCTGGCGGGCGGGCTCGCCTTCGCCACCCTCTTCGCTTACATATCCGCGTCTCCCTTCGTGATCCAGGAGATCTACGGGGCCTCGCCGCAGACCTTCAGCCTGCTGTTCGGGCTGAACTCGCTGGGCCTGGTCGCGGCCGGGCAGATCAACGGCAAGCTGCTGGTGGGCCGGGTCAGCCTGGACAAGGTACTCGGCACCGGGCTGGCCGTGATCACCCTCGCCTCACTCGCCCTGCTGCTGATGACCTCCGGGGTCTTCGGCGAAGTGGGTCTTGTCCCGATCGCGGCCGCGCTGTTCGTGCTGATGTCCGCGATGGGCCTCTGCCTGCCCAACACCAACGCGCTCGCGCTGATGCGGACCCCGCACGCCGCGGGGTCCGCATCGGCTCTGCTGGGCACCTCCGCGTTCGCCGTCGGTGCGGTCGCCTCACCCCTCGTCGGGATCGCGGGCGAGGCCACCGCCATGCCCATGGCCCTGGTGCAACTCGTGTGCGCGCTCGGCGCCGTGGCGTGCTTCCTCGGCCTCTGCCGGCCCTGGCGTGCCGGTGATCCCGCCGCCCCGGCCGCTGCACCGTCAGCTCAGCCCTCCGAGGCCAGCACCGCGTGACCCGGGCAGGCCACCCGGCGACGGCGCGAGACGGCTATTCCCCGGGCTCAGAGGGCGGCCACCCCGAGCCCCAGCCCGTGTCGCGGGCCGCGCGGTACAGCGCGCCATGGCGCTTGGTGACCGTGGTGCGATGCAGGGTCCCGTCGTCCGAGCACAGGTCGAGCAGCACCTGGCCCTTGCGGATCTGCGGTTTGCGGACCACCCGGGCCGGCGCCGGAGCCGCCGGGCCTCGGGTGGCCGCGACATAGCCGAACTTCTCGTCCTCGTACGCCAGCGACCCGCCCTTCACCTGTCGGTGCAGCGACGAACGGCTGACCCGGGCCGCGAAATGGCACCAGTCGCTGCCGGGGACGATCGGGCAGGTGCCGCTGTGCGGGCAGGGGGCGGCGATCCGCAGGCCCGCCGCGATCAGCCGGTCGCGGGCTTCGATGATCCGCTGGTAGCCGTCGGGGGTGCCCGGTTCCACGATCAGCACCGTCCGGCCCGCCGCGGCTGCCTGTTCGACCACCGCGGCCCGGTCGGCCTCCGTGAGCTCCTTCAGGACGTACGAGACCGTGACCAGGTCCACCGGCTCCAGCCCCATGGACGCCCCGATCCTCGCCCGCTGCCAGCTCGCCGAGCGCAGCGCGGGCGGCCCCGCGGCCGAAGCCAACTCCCGGCCCAGGGCCAGCGCGGGCTCCGCCCAGTCCAGCACCGTGGTGCGCTGGGTGCCATCCGGCCAGGCATCGGCCACGGCCCAGCTCGCCGCGCCGGTGCCACCGCCGATGTCGGTGTGGGTGGCCGGGGTCCAGTCGGGCACGGCGGCGCGGAAGGCCCGCAGGGCCGCACGTACCGCCTCGAAGGTCGCGGGCATGCGGTACGCGGCGTACGCGGCCACGTCGGCCCGGTCCCGCAGCACCGGGGCGTCCGTCGGGGTGTCCCCCCGGTAGTTGCTGATCAGGCGGTCCACGGCCTGGGCGACCCTGCCCTGCGGCAGCCCGTCCAGGAGGCCCGCGAGGGCGGTGCCGAGATCCGCCCGGGGCGTGCCGGGGCCGAGGTCGGGGCCGGGGAGACGGCCGGGGGAGCGGGCGGGTTCAGCGGCGTTCACCGGCGAATTCTACGAGGTGTCCCGGGCGCCGGACGCCGGCACCCGGGATGTGCGGAGCCCGCTCAGGGGCGCAGCTCCTGCGTGCAGCACTTCACGCTGCCGCCGCCCTTCAGCAACTCCCCGAGGTCCACGCCGACGGGCTCGAAGCCACGCTCCCGCAGCGGCTCGAACAGGCCCGTCGCCGCCTGGGGAAGCACCACATGGCGGCCGTCGCTCACTGCGTTCAGCCCCAGCTTCGCCGCGTCCTCACGGCTGGTGAGCAGGGCGTCGGGGAAGAGCCGGGCGAGCACCGCCCGGCTGCCGGGCGAGAAGGCGCCGGGGTAGTACATGATCTCGTCGCGCTCGTCGTCCAGCACGGACAGCGCCGTGTCGAGGTGGTAGTAGCGCGGATCCACCAGTTCCAGGCCGATCACCGGCCTGCCGAAGAACTCCTGGGCCTCGCCGTGGGACAGCGGGCTGGAACGGAAGCCCTGCCCGGCGAGCACATAGGTCGAGGTGACCGCGAAGTCCCCCTCCCCCTCGTTGATGTGCAGGGGCTCGTGGATCTCGGCGAACCCGTGCGCACGGAACCACTCCAGATGCGCCTCCGCCTCCGCCTCCCGCTCCCGGTGCGCGAAGCGCGCGCCGAGCACCCGGCCGTCCACCACGGTCGCGCCGTTCGCCGCGTACACCATGTCGGGCAGGTCGGGGCGTGGGTCGAGCAGTTCGACGGTGTGGCCGAGCGCGGTGAAGCGGTCGCGCAGGTCTTCCCACTGGGCCATGGCCAGCGGCAGGTCGACGGGCTTCCCGGGGTCCATCCAGGGGTTGATGGAGTACGTCACCTCGAAGTGCGTGGGTGGGCACATCAGGTAGCGGCGGGATCTAGCGTCACGAGGCAATGCAGGCTCCTCAGGAACGTCAGAGCAAAGCAGCGGCGCACGGTTGTGCGTGCAGCAATAGTGCGCCATCCAGGGGCTACGCGCGTGATTCGAACGGGTGGTTCGTCACTTGTATTGCTACATGTATTACTGGCGTGCAGCCTTGTGAAACGGCCTGCCGCGCACGCCGTCGCCGCTGCCCGGGGACCGGCGCCCCGAACCCCGCCCTGACCGGCGCCCGGCCACCCGATCGGGGGGTGCGGCCACCTCGTCCGCCCGATGGTGGGACCATGGCGGGGACCACAGGGGGAGAGCTGAGGTGAGGGGATCGATGGGCGAGGGCAGCCAAGGCATCGGCGGCATCCAAGGCAACGGCGGTACCGAAGGCAACGGCGGTGCAGACCGTGCGGGCGGCACCGATCACGAGCGTGACCGCGAGCGGGGGGCGCGCGGCAGGACGGGCTGGGAGAACCGGCTGCCGCAGTGGCTGCGCAGGCGCGCCCGCGAGGACGCCGCCGCCGAAGCCGGCTCGGGCCGCCTCGAACTGCTGACCGCCACCGCGGGTGCCGGACTGCCGCTGGCGCCGGCCGCGCATCCGGCCGGTTTCCGCTGCTCCTGCGAGCGCATCGGCTGTCCGACTCCTGCCCGCCACCCGGTCTCCTTCGCCTGGCAGACCCAGGCCACGCACGAGCGCGCCACGATCGAGCGCTGGGCGGACGAGCAGCCGGAAGCCAACTTCATCACCGCCACCGGCATGGTGCACGACGTCCTCGACGTCCCGGCGCCGGCGGGCCGGGCCGCCCTGGAGCGGCTGCTCGGGGAAGGTACCGAGGTCGGCCCGGTGGCCGAGTCCGGCGAGGGGCGGATGCTGTTCTTCACCGCCACCCGCGGCACCCCGGAGGACGAGGACGAGTGGTGGCCCTGCGCGCTCGACTGCCATCCGGAGACCATGGACGAGCATCCCGGCCTGCGCTGGCACAGCCGCGGCAGCTATGTCCTCGTACCGCCCGCGCGCCTGCCCGACGGGCTGACCGTGGACTGGGTACGGGGCCCCGAGCACCAGCTGCCGGACCCGCTGACGCTGCTGGAGGCGCTCGCCGATGCCTGCGCCCGGTACGCGGACGAGGCGGACGAACACGACCAGCACTCGGTGGCCTGGCCGGTGCGCCGTTGACGTGGGTGTCCCGTATGCGCGCCTGACACCGCGTGCCACGGGACACCGGCCCGCGCTCACGTGCCCGCGCCCGTGAGCCCGTGCCTACGAGGGCGCGCCCGCGACTGCGCTACGAGGCCGCGCTCACGAGCCCTTCGCCGATGTCACACCCTGGAGCCGGCCCAGTATCGCCACCGAGGGACCCTTGCCTCCGCGCGGAGCGACCTTCGCCGCTTGGCTGGACATCCACTCCTTGGTGAGCGTGTTCTTGATCTCGCCGGTCATCAGCGCCCGCTCGTCCGCGCTGGGCTTCGGCCGGTAGCCCTGCGGCGCCGTCTGGCGCTCGTAGTAGCGCATCGAGAAGAAGACCAGAGCTCCGCCGTCGTTCGTGACCAGTCCCAGCGGTGCGAACTGCCCGCTGTTCAGCGGCTGGTCGACGAACTCGGTGACAAGACCGGATGTCCGCCGCGACTTCTGCTCACGCCGCTCGCGCCACTCGCTGGTGGCCTCACCCGCCGCGAAGACATCGGGCTTGCCCTCGCCGAGATACGAGGCGTAGTCCTTGCTCAGCCGGTTCGGAGCCACCGCAGTCTCGTCCGAGTCGGCCGACACCGGCACGGCGTAGCCGTCCTGGTCGGTGCGGAAGCGGGGTACCTCGCTACGGCCGAGGATGGCCAGATATGTGGCCTTCCACTGCGCGTCGTTGCCGGTCTTCACGAACACCACCAGCCAGCGGGAGTCCCGGTCTCCGCTGTCCACGTCCCGGTTGCTGTCGGTGTCCGCCAGGAACCAGCGCGGCCAGCCCGCCTTCTGCGGCACGTAGAACTTGGCGTCGGAGAGCTCCAGCGGCCGGTGCTGGGGATTTCCACGCGGGCTGGTCACACTGCGTGCCTTCAGGCCTGCCTGGTTGATCGCACCGAGTGCGCCGGTCACCTGAGCCGCGTCGAGCGCGGGATCGTAGGCCCGGTCCGCCGCGTTGTACGCCTCGGTGAAGTCGGCGAGTGCGTCCGCGGCGTCAGTCGTCGTCGCCGCCGGTACGACTTCCAGCTCGCCGTGAACCGTCACGCACCCGCTCGCCGTCAGTGACAGCACCACTGCCACCGCCGTCGCCGCGAGCCCCGTCACCGTCCGGCTCAGCCTGCTCTTCGGCCTGCTCATCGGTTGCCTTCTGCTTCTCGACCCCCACTGACCGTCCGAACCCTACCGGGGCGAGGAACAGCACGAGTGCCGGGATCAGATACAGGGCCCACACCGTGACCTGGAGAACGGTCGGGTCGGGCTGGAAGTTGAACACCCCCTTCAGCAGGGTGCCGTACCAGCTGTCCGGCGGTATGGTCTCGCTGACGTCGAAGGCCTTGTCCGGCAGACCGCCGAGGAAACGGGCCTCCTGCAGGTCGTGGACGCCGTACGCGAGCACGCCCGCGGCCACCACGACGAGCATTCCACCCGTCCAGGTGAAGAACTTCGCCAGATTGATTCTCAGCGCGCCACGGTAGAACAGCCAGCCCAGCACGACCGCCGTCGCGATTCCGAGCAGCACCCCGGTCAGCGGAGCCGACGTACCGCCCTGGTCGGCCGCGGCGCGTACCGAAGCCCACACGAACAGCGCGGTCTCCAGGCCCTCCCGGCCGACGGCGAGGAACGCCGTCGCGACCAGGGCGCCCGTACCCATCTCCAGGGCGGCGTCCAGCTTGGCGCCGAGCTCCGCCCTCAGGTGCCGCGCGGTGCGCCGCATCCAGAACACCATCCAGGTGACCAGGCAGACCGCCACGATCGACAGGGTCCCGCCGAGCAGTTCCTGCGCCTCGAACGTCAGCTCCTGCGAACCGAATTCGAGTGCCGCCCCGAACGCCAGCGACAGCGCGCACGCGACGCCGATGCCGGCCCAGATCGGCTTCAGCGCGTCACGCCGACCCGTCTTCACCAGGTAGGCGACGAGGATGCAGACCACCAGGCTGGCCTCGAGCCCCTCACGCAGACCGATCAGATAGTTGCCGAACACGGCGGGTCCCCTCTTGTCGCCTTATCGCCTTTTGCCTGGATTACGAGAACAGTGCCCTGCCCCACCAGTCGTCCTTGCCGCGGACGCCCGGCGGGACGGCGAACAGCGCCGAACCCACGTGCTGGATGTACTCGTTGAGATCGTCCGACGCGAGATTGCGCTGCACCGGTACGAAGCCCTTGGCCACGTCCCGCTGGTAGGCGAGGAAGAACAGGCCCGCGTCCAAGCGGCCGAGACCGTCCGTGCCGTCCGTGAAGGAGTAGCCGCGGCGCAGCATCTTCGCCCCGCCGTTGGAGTCCGGATGGGCCAGCCGGACGTGCGCGGTCGGCAGCATGGCGGGCAGGAACGGCTCGTCGCGCTCCTTCGCCTTGCCGACCGGGGCGCCTTCGCCCTTGTCGCGGCCGAAGATGTCCTCCTGCTCCTGGAGCGAAGTGCGGTCCCAGGTCTCGATGTTCATCCGGATCCGGCGCGCGACCAGGTAGGAGCCCCCGGCCAGCCAGGCCGGACCGTCCTTCTCCGACACCCACACGTGCTCGTCCAGAGCCTGCTCGTCGGTGCCCGAGATGTTCCGGGTGCCGTCCTTGAAGCCCATCATGTTGCGTGGGGTCTGCTCCTCCGGGGTGGTGGAGGAGGTCTTGCCGAAGCCGAGCTGGGACCAGCGCACCGTGACCTTGCCGAAGCCGATCCTGGCGAGGTTGCGGATGGCGTGCACGGCCACCTGCGGGTCGTCGGCGCACGCCTGGACGCACAGGTCACCGCCGCTGCGGGCAGGATCAAGGTTGTCCCCGGCGAACTTCGGCAGGTCGATCAGCGCCGGGGGCCTGCTGTCCTTCAGACCGAAGCGGCCGTCGAAGAGCGAGGGTCCGAAGCCGATGGTGAGGGTCAGCCGGGTCGGCTTCAGACCGAGGGCCTCACCTGTGTCGTCCGGCGGGGCCTCGGCCAGACCCCCGTAGGCGCCATCGCCGACCGGCCGACCGGCAGCCATTCGCTCGGCAGCCCTGGTCCAGTCCTTGAGCAGCTGGATCAGCTCGGCGCGGTCCGTGGTCTTCACATCGAACGCGGCGAAGTGCAGCCGGTCCTGCACGGCGGTCGTGATCCCCGCCTGATGCGTGCCGTGGAAGGGCACCGCCGCGCCGCTGAGGGCGGCAGGCACGGGCTCGTCCGCGCCGCGCGCCAGGGCGGTGGCACCGCCGGCTGCGGCGGCGCCGAGCGCGAGCCCGGCACCGCCCCAGCCCAGCAATGAGCGTCGCGAGGGCGCCGTGTTCGGCCCGTCGACCGCGGTGCCGACCGCAGCCGTGGAGCCCGTGGCGCCACCGGCTCCGGTGGTTCCCGCGGATTCAGCGGATCCCGTGGTTCCGGCGGATCCCGTGGTTCCGGCGGATTCTGTGGACTTCGTCGTTTCGGACATGGCTGCTTCGCCCCTTCACGGCCTCGCGTGCGTTACTTGACGACCGCTGCGGCGAGCTTCGAGAGCGGCTCGGCCAGCGCGTTGACGGCGTCCGACAGCTCCTTGCGCTGGGCCGCCGTGACCTTGTCGTACGAGGTGAACACATAGGTGTTCTCGTCCGCGCGGTACTTGTCGAGCAGCGTGTTCATCGCCGCGAACTGCCTGTCCAGCTCGGCGACCAGCTTCGCGTCGTTCTTCGACGCCACCGGCTTCAGCAACTCGTAGGACTTCTGCGCGCCCTCGACGTTCGCCTTGAAGTCGACCAGGTCGGTGTGGGAGTAGCGCTCCTCCTCACCGGTGACCTTGCCGGTCGCGACCTCGTCGAGCAGCTCCTTGGCGCCGTTGGCCATCGAGGTGGGGGTGATCTCGGCGGTGCCGACCTTCTTCACCCAGTCCGCGAGGTCCTTGTCGAGGGTGTCGGCGAAGGCCTTCTCCTCGGCGCCGATCTTCTTTTCCTGCCACAGCGCCTTCTCCAGGCGGTGCCAGCCGCCCCAGGTCTGACCCGGCTCCAGATCGGCGACGCCGTCCTCACGCAGGTCGACCTTCGGGTCGATGTCGCCGAAGGACTCGGCGACCGGCTCGGTGCGCTCCCAGCCGATACGGGAATCGGCGTAGGCCCTCTTGGCCGCCTCGATGTCGCCCGCGCGTACGGCGTCGGTGAACACCTTGGCCTTGGGCAGGGTCTCGTCGGCCTGCTGCTGGACGTAGGTGCGGTAGGCGGCGACGGCCTTGTCCATCTCCGGCGAGCGCTTCGCCACAGTGCCGCCGGTGGCCTTGACCTGCTGGCGGATGCCTTCGCCCTTCATACCGGGCTTGCAGGCGATCGCGTACTCACCGGCCTTGACCTCGGCCGTCAGGCTCGCCTTGGTGCCGGGGCCGATGTTCTCGCGCTCGGTGACGATGCGGTCGTCCGGGAAGAGGATGTAGACCTCGGTGACCTTGGTGCCCTTGTTCTCGATGTCCAGCTGGACGTGCCCGGCCGGGAACTCCTTCGCGGACACCTCGCAGGCGTCGTCCTTCGCGGTGACGCTGACGGCGCCGTGGCCGCCCTTCGCGTCGCCCTTCTCGGCGCAGCCGGTGACGGCGGTGAGTGCGGTCACGGCGGTCACGGCGGTGACGACTGAGAGACGGACGGGTCGCATACGGGCTCCACGAGTGAACGGACAGCAGCCGCGGAACGGGAGTCCCACGGCAGTGAGGCGGACCTAACTTAACCGAGGCTTACCTGACGTAAGCCCTTCCGTCCAGTGATTCGTCTCTCATGGGAAGCGCCTGGGAACGGTCCGATCACGGATGGGTCATGTCTGCCCCCAGTAGAGGTCAAGCGCAGGTCAAGTGTCCCTTTTTGGGCGCGATGGCCGGGCCCCCTGTCGAGGGGCGGCGCAGTACGTCCAGCGGCTGCCGGTAGACCTCCCCGACGATCCGCGCCGACAGCACCCGTTCCGGCGGCCCGACGGCCGTGACCTTCCCACCGTCGCGCACCACCGCCCGGTACGCGTACGCGGCTGCACGGCCCAGGTCGTGCGGCGCCACCACGACCGTGTCGCCCGCCGCTCCGGCCGTTTCGGTCGAGGGCGGCGCTCACGTACGCCCGAGTGCTTCAATGCCGGAGTGAACGAACTCGACGTGCTCCAGGTCTTCTGCGCCGGCGACGGCCGGTTCGGTAACGCTCTCGGAGTCGTACGCGACCCGCGTCGCTGGCCCGACCGGGAGTCGAGGCAGGCGCTCGCCGCCGAGCTGGGCTTCAGTGAGACCGTGTTCATCGACGACCCGGAACGCGGCATCGTCGACATCTACACCCCGGGCGTGCGGTTGCCGTTCGCCGGACACCCGCTGGTCGGGGTCGCCTGGCTGCTGGACCTGGAGACGGTGCAGCCCCCCGCGGGGGAGGTCTGGGCGCGTGACGACGGGGAGTTCACCTGGATCAGTGCCCGCGCCGAGTGGGCACCGCCTCGTCTCATCGAGCAGTACGGCTCGGCCGCCGAGATCGACGCGCTGCCCACTCCGCCACCGGGCGATGGCTGGCTGTACGCCTGGGCGTGGGAGGACGAGGCGGCCGGGCGGGTACGGGCCAGGGCCTTCCCCCGGCGCGGTGACGGAATCGCCGAGGACGAGGCGACCGGAGCGGCGGCGCTACTGCTGACCGCTCGGCTCGGCCGAGCCCTGAACATCACCCAGGGCCGGGGCTCGCAGATCCTGACCGCCCCGGGTCCCGACGGCATCGTGGAGATCGGAGGCCGGGTGCGGATGGCCCCCCGTACGGCCGGGCCCGGCCGTACGGGGGGCGCCGGCGAGCCCGGGGCGGCGGGGCCCTACGCGAGGGACGCCGCCGCACCGCGTCTCACCGCCACCCGGATAGAGCCCCTGCGGCGCACCGAACGTCTCCGGCTGCCGCACGCCGTCATGCGCTCAGCGGAAACTCCCCCTCCAGCTCCCGGAACACCGCTCCGTTGAAGTCGAAGGCCCGCTTGCACTCGTCCACGATCCGCTGCTTCTCCAAGTCGTCCGCGTCGACCCGGTCCAGCAGCTCGCGGTAACCCCGCTTGAACGCCGCGGGGTTGGTGATCTCCTCGAACACGTAGAACCGGACGCCGTCGCCCTTGCGTTCGAATCCCCAGGTCCGCTCGGCCTTGTCGCGGATGATCTGACCGCCGGACAGGTCGCCGAGGTAGCGGGTGTAGTGGTGGGCCACATAACCCGCCGGCCAGCCACGGGCGCATTCCTCGATCCGCGCCGCGTACGCCGCCGTCGTGGGCAGCGCCCGCAGCCCGGCCCGCCAGCCGGGTCCGCGCAGATGCGTCAAGTCCCGCTCCAGCTCCGCCGTACGGAAAAGCTCCGGCTGTATGAACGGGCCGGCCACCGGGTCCGCCCTGAGCGACTCGGCCGCGCCTTCGAGTGCCGCGTACACGAACCACAGCTGCTCCGTGTAACGCGCGAACGCCTCCACCCCCAGTCGCCCGCCGAGCAGGTCGCTCATGAACGTGGAGGTCTCCGCCTCCGTGTGCTGCTCGTGAGAGGCGACACGGATGATCGTGGAGAACGGCGTGGGCGTGTCCAGCGTGTCCAATGCGGACCTCCGGTGGCGTGGACCGATGGGGACGAGTACCAGCTAGGATGCTCCTGCTTAGGTATACCTAAGTCAACTGGTTCCCGACGACCTGTCGGTAAATTCCTACCCCACTTCCGCCTCAGGGCAACGTCAGGATCTCGGCACCCGTTCCGGTCACCACCAGGGTGTGCTCGAACTGCGCGGTCCGCTTGCGGTCCTTCGTCACCACGGTCCACCCGTCGTCCCACATGTCGTACTCATGTGTGCCCAGGGTCAGCATGGGTTCGATGGTGAAGGTCATCCCCGGCTGCATGACGGTCGTCGCGTGCGGGCTGTCGTAGTGCGGGATGATCAGCCCGGAGTGGAACGAGGAATTGATCCCGTGTCCGGTGAAGTCGCGGACCACGCCGTAGCCGAACCGCTTCGCGTACGACTCGATGACCCGTCCGATGACGTTGACCTGACGCCCCGGGCGGACCGCCTTGATCGCCCGGCTCAGCGCCTCCCTGGTGCGCTCGACCAGCAGCTTCGACTCCTCGTCGACATCGCCGCAGAGGTAGGTGGCGTTGTTGTCGCCGTGCACCCCTCCGATGTACGCGGTGACGTCCAGGTTCACGATGTCGCCGTCCCGCAGCACCGTCGAGTCCGGGATGCCGTGGCAGATGACCTCGTTGAGTGATGAGCACAGGGACTTCGGGAAGCCGCGGTAGCCCAGCGTGGACGGGTAGGCGCCGTGGTCGCACATGAACTCGTGTGCGACCCGGTCCAGTTCGTCCGTGGTCACTCCGGGCGCGATGAGCTTCGCGGCCTCCTCCATCGCCTGCGCGGCGATGCGGCCCGCGACGCGCATGCGCTCGATCGTTTCGGCGTCCTGGACCTCCGCGCCCTTGTACGGCGTCGGCATGGGCTTCCCGACGTACTCGGGACGCCGGATGTTTCCGGGGACGGAACGGGTGGGAGAGAGCTCCCCTGGTACGAGCAGCGACTGGCCAGACATGCCAGCGAGTCTATCCGGGGGGTCGGCAAGCGCCCTCCGGCGTAGCGAGCGCCCAGCGGGGCAGGCAGCATGGCGACAGAGGAAGGAGCCGAGGATGGCCCTGTTCAAGAAGCGCACGGTGGGCAAGCCGGGCGAGTGGTACTACTGCCTGGAGCACAAGAAGGTCGAGGAGGGGCCGGAATGCCCGGCGAAGGACCGCTTCGGGCCGTATCCGACGCGGACGGAGGCGGAGCACGCGATGGAGACGGCCCGCGAGAAGAACCTCCAGTGGGAGAACGACCCCCGCTGGCACGACGCCCCCCGAGGTGAGGACGCCCCCGAGTAGCCCCCTGCCCGGGGCCGGCCCACGGTCGCATGTGCCCCTGAACGGCCCCGACCTCGCCGGACGGCTACCAGCGCGGGGGCGGTGGGGCGGTCAGGTGGTCGGCGACGCGGGACAGGCGGGCCCGCAGGCCCCCACGGCGACGGTCACCGGGTGGGGCGCCGTTCTCGCCGGTGGCCGCGCTGATCAGGTGCTGGACGGTGTCCAGGTCCACTTCCGCGGACCGGGGCACCGTCAGCGCCTCGTGCGCGAGTCCCCGCACCTCCGGATCACCGGCGTCCAGGGATAGCACCGTCGCCCCGGCGCGGCGCGCGTCGTGCACCCGTTCGAGCAGTGTCGCGTCCGGTCGCTGCGGAGCGACCAGCAACACCGTCTCGCCCCGCCCCGCCGCGTCCACCCGGGCCAGCCCCACGGCCAGATGCGCCGGATCACCCGCCCGGACCCGGTGCCGCACCAGCGTCGGGGCCAGCGCGGGCTGGCCCGACCAGGCAGCCTCGTCGACGAGATGGGCCGCCAGGTGCCAGGGCTCGTACTCCGCCGTCCCCACCAGCAGCAGCCCGCCGCCGTGCGGTACGACCGACGAGCGCAGCACACCCGCGAACCGCCGGGCCTCGGCGGGCCAGGCGGTCCCGGCGAGCACCTCCCGCAGCAGCGCGACACGTACGGCGTCCATGCCCTGGCATCCTGCCGCAAGGACCGCCCCGGCGCGGGACGTACGCGAAAGACGTACCCGTAAGGTCTGCACATGACTTCTCAAGACAACGCCGCCGCCCCCAAGCCTGCCTCGAAGGGCCCCTGGGAGCTCCCCGACGTCTCCGGTCTGGTCGTCGGTGTCCTCGGCGGCACCGGCGACCAGGGCCGCGGGCTCGCCTACCGGCTGGCCCGTGTCGGGCAGAAGGTGATCATCGGCTCCAGGGCGGCCGAGCGCGCCGAGAACGCCGCCGCCGAACTCGGCCTCGGCATCGAGGGCGCGGACAACGCCGAGTGCGCGCGGCGCAGCGACGTGGTGATCGTGGCCGTGCCGTGGGACGGTCACGCCAAGACCCTGGAGTCGCTGCGCGAGGTACTGGCCGGAAAGCTGGTCATCGACTGTGTGAACCCGCTCGGCTTCGACAAGAGGGGCGCCTACGCGCTGAAGCCCGAGGAAGGCAGCGCCGCCGAGCAGGCCGCAGCCCTGCTGCCCGACTCCCGGGTCACGGCCGCGTTCCACCACCTGTCCGCCGTGCTGCTCCAGGACGAGTCGATCGAGGAGATCGACACCGATGTGATGGTGCTGGGCGAGTCGCGTGCCGACACCGACCTGGTGCAGGCCCTCGCGGCCCGAGTCCCCGGAATGCGGGGCGTCTTCGCCGGGCGGCTGCGCAACGCGCACCAGGTCGAGTCGCTTGTCGCCAACCTGATCTCCGTGAACCGCCGCTACAAGGCCCACGCGGGCCTGCGGGTGACCGACGTCTGACCGAGGTCCGGCGCCCAGCGGGCATGGGGGACACTGGACCGGAGACATACCACCGGACAGGAGCCCACCCCCATGCCCCGCCTCGCCCTCTACGCCCTCGTCATCTGCCTGCTCGCCACCACCGCCGCCGTGGTGGCCTTCTTCCGGGGCAGCTGGCTGGGGATCGTCTGGGTGCTGATGGCCGGTGTGTCCTCGAACATGGCGATCTACTACTTCCGCCGCGCGAAGGCCGACTGAGGCCTCACCCGCCGGTGAGCGTCTCGCAGACCGGGTTCCGCTCGGTCCAGAAGCGGTAGAGGTCCCGCCCGCAGTACGACTCCACATCGGACACCCCGAGAGCGCGCAGCACCGTGTAGATCGCGTCGAAGAAGGCCTCGTTCACCGCCGGGATGAAGAGGACGCCGAACACCGCCAGCAGACCGAACGGGGCGAACGGCTCCACCTGGCGCCGGACGCCGTGCGGCAGCCAGGGCTCGATCACCCCGTAGCCGTCGAGCCCCGGGACCGGCAGGAAGTTCAGGATCGCCGCGGTCACCTGGAGCAGCGCGAGGAAGCCCAGCGCGAAGCGGAACGCCATCGGCACCCCGTCGAGTGCGCCCAGCCAGAACGGTGCCGTGCACACGACGGCGAACAGGATGTTCGTCAGCGGTCCCGCCGCCGAGATCAGGCTGTGCCTCCAGCGGCCCCGGATGCGGTGCCGCTCGATGAACACCGCGCCGCCCGGCAGGCCGATCCCGCCCATGATCACGAAGATCACCGGGAGCACGATGCTCAGCAGGGCGTGCGTGTACTTGAGCGGGTCGAGCGTCAGATAGCCCTTGGCCTCGATGGTGAGATCGCCGCTGTGCAGCGCCGTGCGGGCGTGCGCGTACTCGTGCAGGCACAGCGAGACGATCCACGCCGAGGTCACGAAGAGGAACACCGCGAGCCCGGCGTTGGGTGCGAAGCCGGTCCACACGGCCCATCCGGTGACCGCCATGATCGCGGTGATTCCGAGGAAGACGGGCGAGATACGGCGATCGCTGCTGCGGGTCGCGGCGGTGGCCATGTGGCGGACTCCTGGAGCTGGGGGGAAGGGAGTGGGGCGAGCGTAGCTTCTCCGGGTGGATCGGCGTCATCGTCGGTCCTTGCGGTGATCGATGACAATGGGCCCGTGCGATATCGGGTACTCGGCACCACACAGGCCATCCAGGACGACGGCACCCCCGCCGCGCTCGGAGGGGCGAGGCTGCGCGCCCTCGTGACCGTGCTGGCGCTGCGCGCCGGGCGCACCGTGCCGGTCGAGTTGCTCGTCGACGAGGTGTGGGACGGCGATTCACCGGCCGACGCCGCGGGCGCCCTGCAGGCACTCGTCGGGCGGGCCCGCCGCGCACTGGGGCACGCGGAAGTGGTGTCCGCGCAAGGCGGCTACCGGCTGCGTGTCGATGCCGGCGACGTGGACCTGCACCACTTCGCTCGGCTCGCGGAGCAGGGGGCCCGGGCGCTGGCCGGAGGCGATCCGGGCCGGGCGGTCGACGTGCTGGACGAGGCGCTGGCGCTGTGGCGCGGACCGGTGCTCGCCGATCTTCCCGACCGCACGGTGGAGGCCGCCCGCTGGGAGACCCGCCGCCTCGAAGCCCGCCGTAGCCGCCTGGTCGCTTTCATGGCCCTGGGCCGGGCCCGGGAGGCGCTGCCCTCGCTGGCCGCCCTCTGCGGAGAGCACCCGCTGGACGAACCCCTCCAGGCCCTGCGGATCCGCGCACTGCGCGCGGTCGGCCGGTCGGCCGAGGCGCTGGCGGCCTACGAGTCCGTGCGCCGCGAGTTGTCGGACCTGCTGGGGACGGAACCGGGTCCCGAACTTCGCGCACTGCACGCCGAACTGCTCGCGCCCGCGCGGGTGGGAGAGCCCTCACCGAGGTCGTACCAGGCGGGGCAGACCGGGCTCGCGCCCGCGCGGGTGGGAGAGCCCGTGCCCGCCCCGGTGGAAGGCCCCGCGCCCATACCGAGAGGCGGGTCCACGCCCGGGAACCTGCGTGCCCGGCTGACCAGTTTCGTCGGGCGGGAAAGCGATATCGAGGCCATCCGGGGCGATCTGCGCCGGGCGCGACTGGTCACCCTCGTCGGTGCGGGTGGCGCGGGCAAGACCCGGCTCTCCCAGGAGTCCGCCGATCGGACGGCCGGGGAGTATCCGGACGGTGTCTGGCTCGCGGAGCTCGCTCCGGTCGGCGACCCGGACAACGTGCCGGAGGCCGTGCTCAACGCCGTCGGCGCACGGGAGACCGTGCTGCGTGGTGTCGGTGCCGAGGACCTGTGGCACGGGGGTGATCCGCTGGTGCGGCTCACCGAGCACTGCGGTCGGCGTCGCATGCTGCTCGTGCTCGACAACTGCGAGCACCTCGTGGCCGCGGTGGCCGCGCTGTGCGAGCGGCTCCTGGAACAGTGCCCCGGGCTCACCGTCCTCGCGACCAGCCGGGAACCCCTCGGCGTGCCGGGCGAGGTGGTACGGCCGGTCGGGCCGCTGCCCGCTCCGATGGCCATGCGGCTGCTCGCGGACCGCGGTGCGGCGGCGAACCCCGGCTTCCGGATCGATGCCGACGATGACACGGCTGCTGCGGCGGCTGAGATCTGCCGGCGTCTTGACGGTCTGCCTCTCGCCGTCGAACTCGCCGCCGCCCGGCTGCGGCTGCTGACGCCCCGGCAGATCGCCGACCGGCTCGACGACCGCTTCCGGTTGTTGACCAGCGGCAGCCGCACCGTCCTGCCGCGCCAGCAGACTCTGCGCGCGGTGGTCGACTGGTCCTGGGAACTGCTCGACGAGGCAGAACGCACCGTCCTGCGCCGCCTCGCGGTCTTCGCCCGCGGCTGCGACCTCGAAGCCGCGGAGGCGGTCTGCGCGCTGCCCGGCCCGCGCGGCACACGCCGCCTCGAAGCGCCGGGGCGAGTGGCCGACGCCCGGGACGTGCTCCCCCTGCTCGGCGCCCTCGTCGACAAGTCCCTTGTCGTCGCCGTCCCCTCGGAGGACGGGATGATGCGCTACCAACTGCTCGAAACCGTAGGGGAATACGCCGCCGAGCGGCTCGACGAGGCCGGCGACCGGTCGGAGGCCGAGCGGGCGCATCTCGTGTACTACCGGGAACTCGCCCGCCGCACCGACCCGTTGCTGCGCGGTCCGGGACAGATCGAGGCCGTCGCGCGGCTGGGGCGGGAACGTGAGAATCTGCATACGGCGCTGCACCGGGCCACCGCCGCCGGTGACGAGGACGAGGCGCTGTGCCTCGTGCTGTCGCTGGCCTGGTACTGGCAGATGCGCGACCTGCGCGCTCCCGCCCGGCAGTGGTCGCGCGCTGTGGCGGCACTCGGGCCTGATCCGTTCGCCGCTCCCGTCGTCCCCGCCGAGCCGCTGCGTGTGAGGGTGATCGACACTCCGCCGCCGTTCGACGCCGGGCTTCGCGAGGAGGCCAGGCGCGGGGTGCGGTTGATCGGCATCTGCAGCATGGAGCACCGGGCCGAGGACTGGACGACACCCGAGCAGCTCGACCGGCTGCGCGGGGTCGCTTCGGCGTATCGCCCCGGCCATCCGCAGAGCTGCCGCTTCCCCGGTTCGCTCTGGCTCTACGCGGTCCTGCTCACCGGTGACGAGGAGCGGCTGCGTCGCACCATCGACGAGACCGTACGGGGCTGCGCGGAGTACGGCTACGAGTGGGACCTCGGTGTCGCCCTCCAGATGCGCGCCAACGTGCTGGTGAACCGCGGCGAATGGCCGGGAGACGCACGGGCCGACGCGGATCGCAGTCTGGGGATCTTCGAGCGCATCGGGGACCTCTGGGGAGCCGCCGGGGCTCTGTCGGCGCGTGGGGAAGCGCGGCAGATGCGCGGTGAGTTCGCCCTCGCTGCTGAGGACTTCGCCGCCGCCGTCGACCGCGCCCGGCGCTTGGGCGCGGAGAGCCAGGTGCCGTATCTGCACGCCCGGCAGGCGGCGATGCTCACCGAACTCGGCCGCCGCGACGAGGCGGAAGCCCTCTTCCGTGATGTCCTCGCGCAGACCGGCGAAGGGGTCGGCGAGGCCCTGCCCACCGCACGGCTCTTCTTCTCCATGCTGCTCGGGCTCGACGGCCGTACCGCCGAAGCCCGCGAGCAACTGGACCTGCTGGCGGTCGATTTCCAGTCCGAGACACTGGCGTTCTTCGACGGCTTCCGCCTCGGAGCGCTGGCCTGGATCGACTGTCTCGACGGCCGCTACACGGAAGCGCTCGGCCATGTCCACGCGGCGCTGGAGTCGGCGATGACACCCATAGCCCGGATGGTCGCGCCGAATCTGGTCGCGACCCAGTTGCCGACCGCCGCGGAAGCACTCGCCAGGATCGGCGTTCCTGTCGGACCGGCCGACCCGACAGGACCCGCCGCGGGCACGGGCGGTGCCTGTGACGGTGAGGACGGTGCCTGTGGCCACGAGGACGGCGCCGCCGCCGACGCGGCCCGGCTGCTGGGTGCGCATCGGCGGCTGCTGCCCGCCGGGCATGTCCTGACGGCCTTGGACCGCGAGGGACGCGAGCGGGCGGAGCGGGCCGCCCGCGCAGTGCTGGACGACGCCTGCTGGGCTGCCCATTCCGCCGAAGGCGAGAGCCTCACAGCGGAGCTGGCCGTCGCGCTCGTGGAGCGGCACGTGCGGCACGTCAGGACTTCGTGCGGAACTTCCGGACGGCGATCGGAGCCATCACCGCGGTGATCGCCACTGACCAGATGAGCGTGACCCACACATCGTGCGCGACGGGCCCGCCGTGGATCAGACCTCGCGCCGCGTCCGCGAGCGCGGACATCGGGTTGTAGTCGGTGAAGGTCCGTAGCCACCCAGGCATGGTGCTGGGCGGCGAGAAGATCGAGGACCCGAACTGCAGGGGCATCAGCACCAGGAACCCCATGCCCTGGATGGCCTGGGCGCTCTTCATGGTCACGCCCATGGTGAGGAAGATCCACATGACCGACGAGCTGAAGACCACGGACAGGCCGAACGCGGCGACAAGACCCCACACCTGCGACACGGACATGCCCAGCAGGAAGCCGACGGCCAGCTGGATCACCGTGGCGACGGACATCCGGAGCAACTCGACGACGACCTTGGCGATCAGCACCGACGACCGGGCGATGGGCAGGGACCGGAAACGGTCCATGACCCCGCTCAGATAGTCCTGGTTGAAGCCGGTGCCCACGCCCATGGCGATGTTCATACCGATCATCGCCATCAGACCGGGCACCACATAGTCCACGTACGTGGCGCGGTCGCCGCCCAGGGACGCCCCGACGGAGCCGCCGAACACGAACACGAACAGCAGGGCGAAGACGATCGGCATCAGTACCGCGTCGAACATGGACTCCGGGTCCTGCCGGATCCACAGCAGATTGCGGCGGACGAGCGCGCCGATATGGCGCAGATTGCCGCGCAGTCCGATCCTGCTGTCGTCGTCGAGCGCCTGTGCGCTGCCCGGTGCGACGGGGGTGACAGGGGGGACGGTGGTGGCGCTCACGCCGCGACCTCCTGGGGAATCGTGTCGGTGACGGACGCCGTCTTCTGACCGGTCAGGGCCAGGAACACCTCGTCCAGGCTGGGCAGGTCGGTGCCGATATCGGCGATGGCGAGGTCGCGGGCGCCCAGCAGCCCGACCACGGCGGTCAGTTGTTCGTCGCTGAGGATCGGCACATAGAGCACACCGTCGTCCGGTACGGCCTGTGCGCCCGCGATGCCGTCGAGTCCCGCCTCGCGGATCGCCGCCGTCATCGGCACCAGGTCGGCCGGGTCGGCGGGCCTGATCCGCAGGGTCCGGCCGCCGACCTTCGCCTTCAGCTCACGGACGGCGCCCTCGGCGATGACCCGGCCGCGGTCGATGACCGTCAGTGCGTCGGCCAGCTGCTCGGCCTCCTCCATGTACTGCGTGGTCAGCAGCACGGTGGCGCCCTCGGCGACCATCCGCTGGACCTCGTCCCACACCTCGTTGCGGGTGCGAGGGTCGAGCCCGGTGGTCGGCTCGTCCAGGTAGAGCACGGCGGGCCGCCCGATCATCGACGCCGCCAGGTCCAGACGGCGCCGCATACCCCCGGAATAGGTGGAGGCAGGCCGCTTGGCGGCGTCCGTGAGGGAGAACCGCTCCAGCAGCTCGTCGGCCCGGTGCCGCGCGTCCTTGCGCGACAGATCGAGCAGCCGCCCGATCATGTAGAGGTTCTCCCAGCCCGGAAGCTTCTCGTCCACCGATGCGTACTGTCCGGTCAGCCCGATCGTGCAGCGCACCCTGCGCGGCTGCCGGACCACGTCGAGACCGGCGACGGTGGCACGCCCGGCGTCCGGGACGACGAGCGTGGAGAGGCAGCGCACCAGTGTGGTCTTGCCCGCCCCGTTCGGCCCGAGGACCCCGAGCACCGTGCCTTCGCGGACGTCGAGGTCGACCCCGTCCAGGGCTTTCGTCTCGCCGTAGTGCTTCACGAGGCCACGTACCTCGACGGCGTTCTTGTCGCTTCGCGTCATGTTCCGAAGCGTGGCAGCCGCCACCGACAAGCCACCGACAGACCGCCGACAGCCCACCGACACGCCATCTCCGCGGTTCCCGGTCCGCAGCCGGGCGGGTCACGGCCGACAGCCCGCCGACGGGGGAAGATCGGCGGGCTGTCGTTGGTGCCGGGAGTGGCTCAGCGGACCGGGCCCGGAGCGCCCCGGAGGGCTGTCAGACCGTGCTCGGCCGGAATCCGCCCGATCGCGGCAAGATCGCGATCAGGTCAGTGGAAGGTGTGCTCGTCGGCGGGGAACGCCCCGCCCGCCACATCCGCGGCGAACGCCTTCGCGGCGTCCCCGAGCACCTGTCGCATGTTCGCGTACTGCTTGGTGAAGCGCGGCACCTTCCCACCGGTCAGCCCCACCATGTCGGTCCACACCAGCACCTGTGCGTCCGTCTCGGCGCCCGCGCCGATGCCGACGGTCGGGATCTCCAGCGAACGGGTGACCTCGGCGGCCAGCTCAGCCGGTACGAGTTCGAGCACCAGGGCGAACGCACCCGCGTCCTGTGCCGCCTTGGCGTCACGCAGCAGCCGGTGCGCGGCCTCGTCGCCGCGGCCCTGGACCCGGTAGCCCATGGTGTTGACGGACTGCGGGGTGAGCCCGAGGTGGGACATCACCGGAATGCCCGCCTGCACCAGCAGCTCGGTCTGGGGCAGCGAGCGCTCGCCGCCCTCCAGCTTCACCGCTCCCACGCCGGCCTCCTTGACCAGCCGGGTGGCGTTGCGCAGGGCTTGGACCGGGCCCTCCTGGTACGAGCCGAACGGCAGGTCGCCGACGATGAGGGCGCGCTTGGTGCCCCGGACGACGGCGGCGGACAGCAGGGCCATCTCGTCCATCGTGACGGGAACGGTGGTGTCGTAGCCGAGGTGGGTATTGCCCATCGAGTCGCCGACGAGCATCACCGGGATGCCGGCCTCGTCGAACACGGACGCGGTCATCGCGTCGTAGGCGGTGAGCATGGGCCACTTCTCACCGCGCTGCTTGGCGGCGGCGATGTCGTGGACGGTGACGCGGCGAGTGCTCTTTCCGCCGTACAGCGCCTTGCTTCCGCTGTCGCTGCTGCCGGCGGACTGCTCAGGGGCAGCCTGAAGCGTCATGGAACGGCTCCTTCGTCATCTCGAGGCGCCCTGACGGCGTCCCCGGACCGCATCCATGGTGGCATCCCGGCGCCCATCGCGTGAAGTGGTGCCGTTCACACCCGGCGATGTTCCGCCGTCGTTCCACCGACACTCCGCCATCCCGGTCGTATTTTCCTATACGAGACGGTTTCGTATCGAAAACGGGAACCTCTGGATCATGTCCACACCCCCTGGGGCGCCACCCGCCCCACCCCGCGTCCCGGAAGCCGTGCACCGCCGCCGCTGGGCCATCCTCGCCGTCCTCATGTTCAGCGTGCTCATCGTGGTGCTCGACCAC
Source organism: Streptomyces sp. SCSIO 30461 (assembly GCF_037023745.1). Classification (NCBI taxonomy): domain Bacteria; kingdom Bacillati; phylum Actinomycetota; class Actinomycetes; order Kitasatosporales; family Streptomycetaceae; genus Streptomyces; species Streptomyces sp. SCSIO 30461. The sequence continues at coordinate 6,146,289 of NZ_CP146101.1, read as the reverse complement.
TCGGTGCTGAACGTCGCGGTAAAGACCATCGCCACTCCGGCGCCCGTCGGCCTCGGGGCCACCCAGGGCGAGCTGGAGTGGGCCATCAACGCCTACACCCTGGTCTTCGCCGCCCTGCTGTTCACCGCGGGCCTGATCGGCGACCGCACGGGCCGCCGCAACGCGCTGCTGTTCGGTATGGCCGTCTTCGGAGTGGGCTCGGCGCTGGCCGCGTTCTCCGGATCGTCCGCCGAGCTCATCGCCTACCGCGCGGTGATGGGGGTCGGCGCCGCGTTCGTGATCCCCGCCACGCTCGCCATCCTGATGAACGTGTTCGAGCGGGACGAGCAGGCCAAGGCGATCGGGATCTGGGCGGGCGGGGTCGGTGTGTCGATCGCGCTCGGACCGCTCACCGGTGGGCTGCTGCTCGAACACTTCTGGTGGGGCTCGATCTTCCTGGTCAACGTCCCCGTGGTGCTGATCGGCTTCGTCGCCATGGTGGTGCTGATCCCCGACTCCCGGGACCCCGCCCCCGGTCGGCTCGACCCGGTCGGCGTGCTGCTGTCGATCGTCGGTCTCGTGCTGCTGGTGTACGGGATCATCCGGGGCGGCGAGCTCGCCTCACTCACCGATCAGGCGGTGCTGGCGCCGCTGCTCGGCGGGATCGGCGTGCTGACGGTGTTCGTGGTCTACGAGGTGCGCAGCGACCATCCGGCGCTCGACTTCTCGTACTTCAGGAACCCGGTGTTCTCGTCGGCGATCGCGGCGACCGCGCTGGGCTTCTTCGCGACGATGGGCGTGGCCTTCCTGTCCGTGTTCTATCTGCAGAGTGTGCGCGGCTTCAGCCCGCTGGCGGCCGGACTGCTGCTGCTGCCGCTCGCCATCGCGCAGTCGGCGTTCGCCCCGCGCGCACGGCTCGCCATCGGCCGGTTCGGGGCCAAGGCGACCTGCACGGCGGGCATGCTGATGATCACCACCGGTCTCGCGGCCTTCGCCTTCTTCGACGGTTCGACCCCGCTGTGGCTGATCGAGGCCGCCTTCTTCGTCCAGGGCGCGGGGGTGGCCCATGTGATGCCACCGGTGACGGTGGCGGTGATGCAGGCGCTGCCCCGGGAGAAGGCCGGGGCCGGTTCGGCGATCAGCAACACCTTCCGGCAGGTGGGCGGAGCGCTGGGCGTCGCGGTGCTCGGCTCGCTGCTCTCGGCGGCGTACCGGGGCGGCATCGAGTCCACCCTGGCCAGGACGGCGGGCCTGCCCGACGGTGTCAAGGCGGCCGCGGGGGAGTCGATCGAGGCCACACTCAGCGCCGCCGCCAAGCTCGGCCCGTCGGGGAAGCTGCTGGTCGGACCGGCGAACGAGGCCTTCGTCTTCGCCATGCACCTGACGGCTCTCGCGGCGGCCATGGCGACCGTCGTGGGCGCCGTGGTCGTGGCGATGTACCTGCCGGGACGGGTACGGCCCGGAGCGGACGGCGCGCTCCCTCCCGGGGAACCGGACGGCAGGCCCACGGCAGGGGCGGTCAGAGGATGAGCCCCGCAGAGCGCAGCCGTACGGCTCCGGGGGACCGGGACCAGCAACGGGACCGGGGCCGCGACCAGGACCGCGCCTCCGCGCCGAGCCGCGCGGCTGCTCGGGGGCGTCCGCGGAGCGAGGCCGCCGAGAGGGCGATCCGGGAGGCGGTGCTGGGGCTCCTCGAGGGCGGGGTCCCGCTGGGCGAGATCTCCATCGAACGCCTCGCCCGCACGGCCGGTGTGGGCAAGGCCACCATCTACCGCCGCTGGAGCGGCAAGGAGGAGCTGTTCGTCGAGGTGCTCCGGGACATCGAGCCACCGGAGCCCGCCCTGCCGGGCACTTCCGCCCGGGACGACCTGGTCGTGATGCTGGAGTCGGTACGGGCCCGGGGCCTCGCCCACCGCTCGTCGGCGCTGCTGCACAACGTGCTGGCGCAGATGAAGAGCCACCCCAAGCTGTGGACGGCCTACGTCGCCACCGTGATCGATCCCCGGCGGGCCACCGTCCTGGGCATCATTCGAAGGGGGATCGCGGGCGGGGAGATCCGCGCCGATGTCGACATCGACCTGATCATCGACCTCATCGTCGGCCCCATGTTGGTCAGGGCCGTGATGCGGCCCGACGCCCCGCTGCCGGGGGATCTGGCGGAGCGTATGGTCGCGGCGGTGCTCGACGGCCTGAGCCCGTCCCGGCAACCGATTCCGACCCCGGCGGGTTGAGCGCGCAATATGCGCGTTCTGTCACAACCGCCTTTGCGGTGCCCGTGACCGGAACCCGGCGCGCCCACCGGTTCGTCATCGTGACTGTACGACGGCGAGCCCTCCGTCATCCCCTAGGGTCGGTAGCGGGTGTGGACGGCACGGCTTGCGAGGCACGGCAGCAAGGCGCGGTAAGGCAGTGAGGACACGCATGCGGCAGGCATACATCACGGAGACGGCGCAGGACGCTGAGCAGGGCGGACGCTCCGGTTCTCGCGTCCGGGCCGCGCTCGGCAGATGGCGTCGCGATCCGGGGATCTGGCGCCGGGGCATCGTGATCGCCGCGTTCGCCCTGCTGACCGGACTGCTGATGATCTTCCACGCGCAGATCCCCAACCGGCTCGGCAACCTGGGCAGCCTGACCGAGACCTTCCTCCCCTGGCTCGGTCTGCTGGTACCGCTGCTACTGGTGCTCGCACTGATCCGGCGCTCGGCCACGGCGCTCATCGCCCTGCTGGTGCCGGCGGTGGTCTGGTTGAACGTCTTCGGCGGGCTGCTCAGCAGCAAGAGCGAGAACAGCGAGCAGCGGTTGCGGTACGCGGACAAGGCCGCGCTCACCGTCGCCACCCACAACGTCAACGCCGACAACCCGGACCCCGAGGGCACCGCACGCCGGGTGGCGGAGTCCGGAGCCGAGATCATCGCGCTGGAGGAGCTGAAGGCCGAGGCGGTCCCGGCGTACGAGAAGGCGCTGAAGTCGGCGTACCCCCACCACTCCGTGGTGGGCACGGTCGGGCTGTGGAGCAAGTACCCCATGAGGGCGACCGGTGCCGTGGACATCCGGCTCGGCTGGGAGCGCGCGATGCGCTCCACGGTCGCCACACCGGCCGGCGATGTCGCTGTGTACGTGGCCCATCTGCCGTCCGTCCGGGTCAAGATGAAGGCCGGGTTCACCGCCAACCAGCGGGACGAGAGCGCCGACGCGCTCGGCCACGCGATCTCCCGCGACGAAGTGCCCAGGGTGGTGCTGCTCGGTGACCTCAACGGCACCATGAACGACCGCTCGCTGAACGCGGTCACCGCCCAGATGCGGTCCACCCAGGGCGCCGCGGGCGACGGATTCGGCTTCAGCTGGCCGGCCTCGTTCCCGATGGCGCGGATCGACCAGATCATGGTGAAGGGCGTCGAGCCGGTGTCGTCCTGGACGCTGCCGCGCACCGCCAGCGACCATCTTCCGGTCGCCGCGCGCGTGACCTTCTGATCCACGGCAGTCGAGAACCGTCGAAAGCCGACGAGAGGGGCTTCCCGCCGTGCCGTTCTGCGGGAAGCCCCTCTCACGTCTGCCGGCGCGGCTACGCGGGCCTCAGCGGGAGGCGGTCTCCCGCCAGCGGTTGGTGATCGGCAGCCGTCGGTCCTTGCCGAAGCCCTTCGCCGAGATCTTGGTGCCCGGCGGGTACTGGCGGCGCTTGTACTCGGCCATGTCGACCATCCGCAGGGTCCTGGTGACCAGTTCCTCGTCGTAGCCCGCCGCCACGATGGCGTCCTTGCCCTGGTCCCGGTCCACGTACAGCTCCAGGATCCGGTCCAGCACGTCGTAGTCCGGGAGCGAGTCGGTGTCCACCTGGCCCGGGCGCAGCTCGGCGCTCGGCGGCTTGACGATGGAGTTCTCCGGGATCGGCGGGGTCTGGCCGCGTTCCTTCGCCGCCACGTTGCGCCACTTCGCGAGCCGGAAGACGGTCGTCTTGTAGACGTCCTTGATGGGGCCGTACGCACCCACCGAGTCGCCGTACAGGGTCGAGTAGCCGACCGCCAGTTCGGACTTGTTGCCCGGGGCGAGCACGATATGGCCTTCCTGGTTGGAGACGGCCATCAGCATCGTGCCGCGCAGTCGCGACTGGAGGTTCTCCTCGGCGAGACCGCTGAGACCGAGCGAACCCATATAGGCGTCGAACATCGGCTCGATCGGCACGGTGCGGAGGTTGAGTCCGGTACGGCGTGCGAGCTCGGCCGCGTCGCCCTTGGAGTGGTCCGACGAGTACTTGGACGGCATGGAGATGCCGTACACGTTCCGCGCGCCGACCGCGTCGCAGGCGATGGCGGCGACGAGCGCGGAGTCGATACCGCCGGAAAGGCCCACCAGCACCGAGCGGAAACCGTTCTTCGCCACATAGGCCCGCAGGCCCACCACCAGCGCGGAGTAGATCTCCTCGGTGTCGTCGAGCCGCTCCGCGTATCCACCGGTCAGCTCCGGCTCCCACGGTGGCAGCGCCTCTTCGGAGAGCACGAGCCGGTCGATGGCCAGACCGTCGTCCACGGTTCCGGTGGGGGCGTCCGGGGAGGCGGCCGGGAGGTCCAGGTCCAGGATCACGCTGCCCTCGGCGAACTGCGGGGCACGGGCGACGACCGCGCCGTCCTTGTCGACCACGATCGAGTCGCCGTCGAAGACCAACTCGTCCTGTCCGCCCATCATGGCCAGATACGCGGTCGTGCAGCCGGCCTCCTGGGCCCGCTTGCGGACGAGTTCGAGGCGGGTGTCGTCCTTGTCCAGCTCGTACGGCGAGGCGTTGATGGACAGCAGGAGCCCGGCCCCGGCGGACCGGGCGGCGGGCACCCGGCCGCCGTCCTGCCAGAGATCCTCGCAGATGGCGAGGGCGACATCGACACCGTGGACGCGGATCACCGGCATGGTGTCGCCCGGCACGAAGTAGCGGAACTCGTCGAAGACCCCGTAGTTGGGCAGGTGGTGCTTGGCGTACGTCAGCACCACCCGGCCGCCGTGCAGCACCGCTCCGGCGTTCTGCGGGGCGCCGGCGGGCTGGCCGAACCGCGGCTGGGCCTTCTCGGAGCGGTCCAGATAGCCGACGATCACCGGCAGTTCCCCGAAACCCTCGTCGGCGAGCCGGGCGGCGAGCGCGCGCAGCGCGGACCGCGAGGCATCGACGAAGGAGGACCGCAGGGCGAGGTCCTCGACGGGGTAGCCGGTGAGCACCATCTCGGGGAAGGCGACCAGGTGCGCCCCCTGCTCGGCGGCGTGCCGGGTCCAGTGCACGATCGATTCGGCATTGCCGGCGAGGTCGCCGACGGTCGAGTCGATCTGATTCAGGGCGAGACGTAGTTGAGGCACGGGGACAGTGTAATCGTCTGACTGACGCAATGTCCCTGAGGGGAAGTGTGGGGCGCCCCACTTCGGGACGCCCCGGGGCAGCCCTCGGTCACGGGGAGTGACGTCATCTGCGGCCACGGCTGCGGCGGTCGCGGTAGGCGACCGTCGTCATCATCCCCGACTCCGCGTGGTAGATGTTGTGGCAGTGGAGCATCCATGCGCCCGCGTTGTCCGCGTCGAAGTCCAGCACCAGCTTGTGGTGCGGCAGCACCGCGGCCGTGTCCTTGCGGGCGCCGTGCGAGAGGATGTCGGCCAGGGCGAACGTGTGCCCGTGCAGATGCACCGGATGCCACATGTCCGTGACGTTGATGACCACGAGGCGGACCCGCTCGCCGTACTCGATCCGGTGGATCGTGTCCGGGTCGTAGGGTCTGTTGTCGAAGGCCCAGTCGTACTTCTCCATCCCGCCGGTCAGCTTGAGCTTGATCAGTCGGTCCGGCTTGCGGCGCCGCGGCAGTGCAACGGACTCGTCCGGGTGCAGCTTCGCCGCCGACGCGAGCACGTCCCGGTACAGCTCGCGCGGCCGGGTGCGCGGTCCCGGTGTGCGACCGCCGCTGGTGCGCAGCACGGCCATCGCCGAGCCGTGCTTGCCCTCGGCGAGCGCGGTGAGTGGGAAGACGCCGTCCTTCGCCGTGATCAGCACGTCGTAGCGCTCACCCATGCCCATCAGCAGGGCGTCGGTCTTGTACGGGCGGACCGGGAACCCGTCGGTGTGGGTGACCGTGAAGCGGTGCCCGCCGAGCGCCACCCGGAAGGCGGTCTCGCCCCCGGCGTTGATGATCCGCAGGCGGATCCGGTCACCCGGCTTGGCCTTGAACTGCGTGGGAAAGTCCGGAGTGCGCCCGTTGATCAGGTAGTACGGGTAGGCGACGTCGCCCGCGTGGCCGAGCAGACTGCTGTGGGCTCCCCGCATCACCCGCCGAGGCCCCCTGGGGTGGCGCCGCGCCGACGGGTCGTCGTTCTTCGGGTCGTCGGCGGGCCGCGCTCCGCCGCCTCCCGCGCCCACGGCGCCTGACGGCTTGGCCCCTGGCCCGGAACCTGCGGCCGACCCCGAACCGGATCCCGACCGGTTGCCTTCGCGTCCGCCACCGCCGTGGTGCCCGTATCCGGGGTCGTGCACCATCTTCTTGCCCTTGCTGAGCTGGAAGAAGACATCGTCCGGAGTCGAGCCGTCCACCCCGTCGATCCAGTCGTCCAGCATGATGACCCACTCCCGGTCGTACGCGAGCGGCTCCCTCGGGTCGTCCACGATCAGCGGTGCGTAGGTGCCGCGGTCGACCTGGACGCCCTGGTGCGGGTGGAACCAGTAGGTGCCCGGGTGCGGGACCTCGTAGCGGTACGAGAACGACTCGCCGGGCTCGATCGGCGGCTGTGTCACGAAGGGCACGCCGTCCATGTCGTTGCGCAGCGCGATGCCGTGCCAGTGCACGGTGGTCGCTTCCGGCAGGTGGTTCTTGAGGGTGAGCGAGAGGGTGTCGCCCGCGGTGATCCGGACCATGCGCCCCGGCAGCTCGTCGTCGTACGTCCAGGTTTTGAAGGTGCGTCCGCCGCCCAGGTCCACCGTGCTCGGCCGGGCCGTGAAGGTGAGCTGGCGGCTGCGCTTGCCGCCGCCTTCCCCCTTCCGGGTGCCGTCCCGCTCGTCGTGCCCGCGATCGGGCGCCGCGGTGCCCCCGGGGCCCGCGCCTTGGCTGCCGCGGTCGGGGCGTCCGGAGTCGCCGCCGGAGCCTGAGCAGGCGGCGAGCAGGCCGGATCCCGCGACGGCGAGCCCGGCGCCGAGTACGGCGCGACGGCTGGAGGGGGTCTGACCGGTGTGCTCCATGGGCATGACTGTGTGCACCTCGCTGGGGGTGAAGGTGTGAAGGGGGGTGCGTCTGCCACCGCGTCAGGACTGGACGGGACGGCCGGACGCGCTCATATCGGCAGCGGTGGCGGTCCGTACCCGGCCGTCCGGTGGTTCATCACACGACGCACACTAGCCGGATCGGACAAAAGACCCGAGTAAGGTCTAATCCGACACGGCCTAATATCCATTGTTATGTGGTTAATGTAGTGATTGCTTCGCTGCGGTGTCCTCGCCCATGGCAGGGTGGCTCCGTGAGTGACAACGCGAGCGACACGGTGGGCGGCCAGGCGAGGTTCGTGCGGGGTGGGGGCGGGCTCGGAGGCGTTCCCCACCATGTCGTGGTCGACGGCAGCGGGCCGGTCTGCGTGCTCAGCGCGGGGCTCGCCATGAGCTGGTTCGACTGGGACCCGGTGGTCCCGCTGCTCGCCCCGCACCGCACTGTCGTCCGCTTCGACCGGCCAGGCCACGGGCTCAGCGGGCCCGCGAGAGTGTCGCCGACCGCGGCCGGTGAGGCACATCGGATCGCCGCCGTACTCGACGCACTGGGTCTTGAGGGGCCCGCTACCGTCGTCGGGCACTCGATCGCGGGGTTTCATGCCGAGGCCTTCGCCCGGTTGCACCCCGACCGCACGGCCGGTGTCGTGCTGGTGGACTCCAGCATCGAGGAGGACGCCCGGGTGCCGCCGGCCCCGGCCCTCCGTACCGCACTGGCCCGTGGTGCAGGCACCGTGCTGTCCCTGCTGGGCGCCCCTGCCGCGCTGGGACCGGCCACCCGACGCCTCGCGGTCCGGCTGTCACGTTCAGAGGGCGGTGACCCCGCGCCTGCCGCGCTCGTACGCCGCTGCTACCGGACCTCACGGGTGCTGCACGGCATCCTGAACGAGGACACCCACTACCGCGCGGTCGCCGCCGAACTCCTCGCCCTGCGCGGGCGCCACCCGATGCCGAAGGGCGTCCCGGTGGCGGTGCTCGCGGCACACGGCGGGGGCCGGGGGCCGAGCGGGCGGTTCGCGCTGCGCCGGCTGGAGCGGCAGCGCGCGCTTGCCCGCGAACTCGGCGGCGACGCGCATGTCGACGCGCGCTTCGAAGCCGTCGAGCCCGCGGGCCACATGGTCATGCTCGACCGGCCGGACGCGGTGGCGCGGGCGGTGCTGACGATGGACGGGGCGATGGCTCAGCCCCGTGCGTAGGCGATGGCTCAACCCCGTGCGTAGATCTGCTCGACCCACGTCGCGAGCTGGTCCTCCGGCAGATGCTGGGCGAGGTCCGCCTCGCTGATCATGCCGATCAGCCGTTTGTTCTCGATGACCGGCAGCCGGCGGATCCGGTGGTCCTGCATCTCGTGCAGCACCTCGTCCACATCCGCGCCCGCCTCGATCCAGCGGGGCGTGCCCTTGGCCATGTCACCCGCGGTCACGCGCGCGGGGTCGTGGCCCATCGCGACGCAGCCGATGACGATGTCGCGGTCCGTGAGGATGCCGCAGAGCCGTTCGTCGGAGTCCGCGATGGGGAGCGCTCCCACGTTCAGTTCGCGCATCAACTGCGCGGCCCGGTCGAGCGTCTCGTGTGCGGGGATCCACTTCGCCCCGGGATGCATGATGTCCTTGGCGGTCGTCATGGGGTGCGTACCTCCTGCCTGCTGTGTGCGGCTTCATACGGCGACCCGAATCCGTTTTCGACCATACCGCCGACTGCGGCGAGCCGCCCCACGGACCGTGGTCGTGGCCGTGGGGCGGCGCCTCACCGCTGTCAGTCGCTGCCGTCGAGGTCAGCCGCGGGGCGCCGAGCCCCGCTCCTTCAGCATGCCGGCCATCAGATTCAGCTCGGACCGCTGGGCGTCGACCATGCCCTGCGCCAGGGCCTTCTCCGGTGCCACCGTGCACAGCTCGGCGCAGCCCCGTGCCATGGCCACCCCTCCCTTGTGGTGGTCGGTCATCAGCTGGAGGTAGAGGATCTCCGCCTGTCTGCCCTCGGCCTCGGCGAGCTGGTCCAGCTCGGCCTGGGTCGCCATGCCCGGCATCAGCGCGCCGTTGCCGCCGTCGCCCGCCTGCCGCCCGGCGTGCGCGTCATGACCGCCGTGCTCCATGAAGTCCATGGACTTCATCCAGGCCATCGGCTCGGCACCGGCCTCGACCTTCGGCAGCCCCCACAGGTCCAGCCAGCCGAAGAGCATGCCCCGCTGGTTGGCCTGGGTGTTGGCGATGTCGTAGGCGAGCCTGCGCACATCCTCGTCATCGGTGCGGTCGCGGACGATGAAGGACATCTCCACCGCCTGCTGGTGATGGACCGCCATGTCACGGGCGAAGCCCGCCTCGGGCGAGTCCTTGCCCGGGACGGTGGCGCCGGCCGCGGTCCGCTGAGCGCCGTGGTCCGAGCCGCCCGCTGTCGCCACCGTGGCCGCACCCGCGAACAGCAGGGCCAGGAGCACGGCCGCGAGCGCCACCCCGTGGGTACGCGTGAATCGACTGGTGCTCCGGCTCACGCGTTCTTCCCGCCCGTGCAGATCGCGCCCGGCTCAGGAGTCTGGGGGCCCTGCACGTACTTCGTGAAGAACGCGTCCACCCGGGGGTCGTCCGCGCCGTCGACGGTGACCTGCTTGCCCCAGGCGCTCAGCATGATGGTCCCGGACTGGTCCTTCACCGGGCTCATCAAGGAGTACGAGGTCTTGCCGACCTTGTCCTTCAGCTTCTGCACGTCCTCCGCCGGGGCCCTGTCGTTGTAGGTGACCCACACCGCCCCGTGCTCAAGCGAGTGCACCGCGTTGACCTCGGGGATCTCCTTGTCGTAGACATTGCGGTCGCAGTTCATCCACACCCTGCTGTGGTTACCACCGACCGGGGGCTTCATCGAGTACTTCAGCGGCGTCTCGACGTGCTCGTTGCGCAGCTTCTTGGCGTCCCATGACTTCTCGCCCTCGATCGGGGCCTTGGCGGCAGCCTCCGCCCGCTCCTTCTCGTTGGCCTCCTCGTTCAGCACGTAGACGCCGAAGCCGACGAGCCCGGCGACCACGAGACCGCTGACTCCGATCGTGATCAGGCGGTTGCGGCGCTCGCGCGACTGCTCGGCGCGGCGCATCTGCTCTATGCGGGCGCGGCGGTCGTTGCTGCTGCTGTTTCCGTCAGGCATGTCATGTCCTTATCAAGATGGGGGGTGGTGGTGCGGAGCGGGCAGTGCCTAGGTCCGTTGCACCTGAAGGACATGCAGGTCGGGCGCCCGGGGCAGTGCTCCGGTGCGTGGCGCCCGGCCGGAGGTGGGAGCCACGGCGGAAGCGAGGTGCGACCCCGCCTGGTCTGTGGGCGCGTCCAACGGCGGAGCCGTCAGTACGGCGGGCGAGAGGTGGCCGAGCATCCCGCAGTCGCCGCGGTCGAAGGGGCAGCTCACCTTCGCGCCCTCGAGCGTACGGCCCGTGACGTCGGTGGCGAGGGTGATCCCCGGCGGGCGGGCTTCGCCGCCGTGGCCCGGATGTCCGGGCGTGGCCTCCGCCGGCACTCCGAGGCAGACGAAGAGCACGGCGAGGAGCGTCGCCACGGCGCTCCCCAGCGCCATGGGACGCACGATGCGTGCGGTGCGGCGGTGCCGCTGGCCCCCCATGGAGGCAGATGGTAACGACGACGGAGTGCCCTGGGGATACGGGGTGCGTAATCTGGGCGAAACCAGGAGTGGTGATACTGAAGCTCCTCCACTATGCCCTGGCGGTGGTGCGCAGACCGTCTGAACTGCAAGGATGTGGTCATGGACAAGCAGCAGGAATTCGTGCTCCGTACGCTCGAGGAGCGCGACATCCGGTTCGTGCGGCTGTGGTTCACCGATGTGCTCGGCTTCCTGAAGTCGGTGGCGGTGGCCCCGGCGGAGCTTGAACAGGCATTCGACGAGGGCATCGGCTTCGACGGGTCCGCGATCGAGGGCTTCGCCCGGGTGTACGAGTCGGACATGATCGCCAAGCCGGACCCCGGCACCTTTCAGATCCTGCCGTGGCGCGCGGAGGCTCCCGGCACGGCCCGGATGTTCTGCGACATCCTGATGCCCGACGGCTCCCCGTCCTTCGCCGACCCGCGCTACGTCCTGAAGCGGATCCTGGCCAAGACCTCCGACCTCGGGTTCACCTTCTACACCCACCCCGAGATCGAGTTCTTCCTGCTGAAGGACCGCCCGCTGGACGGCACCCGCCCCACCCCCGCGGACAACTCCGGCTACTTCGACCACACCCCGCAGAACGTCGGGATGGACTTCCGCCGCCAGGCGATCACCATGCTGGAATCCATGGGCATCTCGGTGGAGTTCAGCCACCACGAGGGCGCGCCCGGTCAGCAGGAGATCGATCTGCGATACGCGGACGCGCTGTCGACGGCGGACAACATCATGACGTTCCGCCTGGTGATGAAGCAGGTGGCGCTGGAGCAGGGTGTCCAGGCCACCTTCATGCCGAAGCCCTTCTCCGAGCACCCCGGCTCCGGGATGCACACCCATCTCTCCCTCTTCGAGGGCGACCGCAACGCGTTCTACGAGTCGGGCGCGGAGTACCAGCTCTCCAAGGTGGGGCGCTCCTTCATCGCCGGTCTGCTGCGGCACGCCGCCGAGATCTCCGCGGTCACCAACCAGTGGGTCAACTCCTACAAGCGCATCTGGGGCGGCTCGGCCCGCACCGCCGGTTCCGGCGGCGAGGCCCCCTCGTACATCTGCTGGGGCCACAACAACCGCTCAGCGCTGATCCGCGTGCCCATGTACAAGCCGGGCAAGACGGGCTCCGCGCGCGTCGAGGTGCGCTCCATCGACTCCGGCGCAAATCCCTATCTGACCTACGCGGTCCTGCTCGCCGCCGGCCTCCGGGGCATCGAGGAGGGTTACGAGCTGCCCGCGGGCGCCGACGACGACGTCTGGGCCCTCTCGGACTCGGAGCGCCGCGCGATGGGGATCGAACCGCTGCCGCAGAACCTCGGCGAGGCGATCTCGCTGATGGAGCGCAGCGAACTGGTGGCGGAGACGCTGGGCGAGCATGTCTTCGACTTCTTCCTGCGCAACAAGAAGCAGGAGTGGGAGGAGTACCGATCCGAGGTGACCGCCTTCGAGCTCCGCAAGAACCTGCCGGTGCTGTAGGGGCCGAGGGCATGATCGGGCCCGAAGTGCTACGCGTGGTGCCGTTCGGCGAGCGGTGACGGCGCTTCCTGCACCACCCAGCCGTTGCCGTCCGGGTCCTGGAAGAACAGGAACGAGTTCCAGGTCCCGCCCCTGCCTCGGACCCAGCCGTCGGACGAGACGTGCTGGACGGCGCTGACGGCCACACCCCGCGAGAGCAGTTCGCCGTGCGCGGCCTCGATGTCGGGGACGCAGAGCTGGAGGCCCTGGACGGCGCCCGGAGCCATGGTCCGTCGGCCGGGCGCGGGTGGCATTCCGGAGCCGATGACGATGGAGCAGGGTGAGCCCGGCGGGGTCAGCTGGATGATGCGTACGCCGTCACCGACACGGGTGTCGTGGTCGACGCGGAAACCGCACTGCCCGGCGTAGAAGTCTTTGGCCCTGTCGACGTCCCCGACCGGGACGACGATGACTGCGAGGGCCCATTCCATGGCTGTGCCCCACCCAATCTCCCTCGACCGCTTCCCCCACGGTCCCCTACTCATCGGAATCCGGCACCGCGGGCTACTCTCGGATCCTGGCCTTGATCGGACGGAGGCGGCGGGATGACGGTGCCGGGGCGCAGAAGCAGCACGTTCACCCGCTTGCTGCGGCACGGTTTCACCCATCCCGCCGTCGCCGAACGGTTCCTCGAACTCCCCGAGATGGCGGCGGTGCGCGCCGACTCCGTGCTGCTCGACGCACTCGGCGCCACCGCCGACCCGGATCTCGCGCTTCGCGGTCTGGTGCGGCTGGTGGAGGCGCAGAAGACGGCGGACGGCGAGCCCGACGAGCGGCAGGTGCTGCTGGACACCCTGATCTCATCGAAACCCTTGCGGGACCGGCTGCTCGGAGTGCTCGGGGCGTCAGAGGCGCTCGGCGACCATCTGGCACGGCATCCTCAGGACTGGCACGCGCTGGAAACCTACGAGGCTGCCGATCTCCATCCGGGCGTGGCGGAGTTCGAGCGCGGGCTCGCCGACGCCACCGATCCGGTGTCGCTGCGGATCGCCTACCGGCGCTGCCTGCTGCTGCTGGCCGCCCGCGATGTGTGCGGGACCACGGACGTCGCCCAGACCGCGGCCGAGCTCGCCGATCTGGCCACCGCGACGCTCCGCACCGCGCTCGCCATCGCCTGCGCCGACGCACCCGATGATGCGGCGTCCTGCCGGCTCGCGGTGATCGCGATGGGCAAATGCGGAGGCCATGAGCTCAACTACGTGTCCGACGTCGATGTGATCTTCGTCGGGGAACCCGCCGACGGCACGGACGAGGCTGCGGCCGTCAAGGCCGCCACCCGGCTCGCCTCGCACCTCATGCGGATCTGTTCGGAGACCACCGTCGAGGGTGCCATCTGGCCCGTGGACGCCAATCTGCGCCCGGAGGGCCGCAACGGGCCCCTTGTGCGGACCCTGTCCAGCCATCTCGCGTACTACCAGCGCTGGGCGAAGACCTGGGAGTTCCAGGCGCTGCTCAAGGCCCGGCCGGTGGCCGGAGACCCCGAGCTCGGGGCCGACTACGTCGCCGCCGTCTCGCCGCTCGTCTGGCAGGCGGCCGAGCGCGAGAACTTCGTCCCCGACGTGCAGAAGATGCGCCGCAGGGTCGTCGACAACATCCCCGCGGCCCAGATAGACCGCGAGCTGAAGCTCGGACCCGGCGGGCTGCGGGACGTCGAGTTCGCGGTGCAGCTGCTCCAGCTGGTGCACGGTCGCAGCGACCCCGCGCTGCGTGTCGGCAGCACGCTCGGCGCGCTGGACTCCCTCGCCGCCGGCGGGTACGTCGGGCGTGCGGACGCCGCTCAACTGGACGCGGCATACCGCTTCCTGCGCGCAATGGAGCACCGCATCCAGCTGTACCGGCTGCGCCGCACCCACCTCGTCCCCGACGGGGAGGAGGACCAGCGCAGACTGGGACGCTCGCTGGGCCTGCGCGCCGAACCGGTGACCGAGCTCAACAAGGAGTGGCGCCGGCACGCGGCGGTGGTTCGGCGGCTGCACGAGAAGATCTTCTACCGGCCGCTGCTCGACGCGGTGGCCCAGCTCGCCCCCGGTGAGATCCGGCTCAGCGCCGCCGCGGCCCGCCAGCGCCTCGAAGCACTCGGCTACGCCGACCCGGCAGCCGCGCTGCGCCATCTGGAGGCGCTGACGTCGGGCATGACCCGCAAGGCCGCGATCCAGCGGACCCTGTTGCCGGTGCTGCTGGGCTGGTTCGCGGATTCGGCCGACCCCGACGCGGGTCTGCTGGGCTTCCGCCAAGTGTCCGACGCGCTCGGCAAGACCCCCTGGTACCTGCGGCTGCTGCGCGACGAGGGCGCGGCTGCGGAGAACCTCGCGCGGGTGCTGTCCGCGGGCCGGCTCGCGCCCGATCTGCTGCTGCGGGCACCGGAAGCGGTGGCGCTGCTCGGCGATCCCGAAGGCCTGAAGCCACGCGACCGGGACCATCTGGAGCAGGAGGTGCTGGCCGCGGTGGGCCGTGCGGACGGCGCCGAGGCGGCTGTCGCGGCGGCCCGCGGAGTGCGGCGGCGCGAGCTGTTCCGTACCGCCGCCGCCGACCTGATCGGTTCGTACGGCACCGAGGACAGTCCGGCCGAGCAGGATCCCGGTGCGCTGGTGGACCGCGTCGGCAGCGCGGTCACCGGACTCAACGCGGCGACGATCGCGGGCGCCCTGCGCGCCGTCGTACGGGAGCAGTGGGGTGACACCCTGCCCACCCGTTTCGCGGTGATCGGCATGGGCCGCTTCGGCGGGCAGGAGCTGGGCTACGGTTCCGACGCGGATGTGCTGTTCGTGCACGAGCCGCGCGATGGGGTGCCCGAGCCGGAGGCGGCCAGGGCCGCCAACGCCGTCGTCGCCGAGATGCGGCGGCTGCTCCAGGTCCCGACGGCCGATCCGCCGCTGCTGATCGACGCCGACCTGCGCCCCGAAGGCAAGAACGGCCCCTTGGTCCGCACCCTCGCCTCCTACGCCGCCTACTACCGGCGCTGGTCGCTGGTGTGGGAGAGCCAGGCCCTGTTGCGGGCGGAGCCGATGGCGGGCGACGCGGAGCTCGGCGCACGCTTCATCGAACTCATCGACCCGCTGCGCTATCCGATGGAGGGCCTCGGTGACGAGGCCGTCCGTGAGATCCGCAGGCTCAAGGCCCGGATGGAGACCGAACGCCTGCCGCGTGGAGCCGACCCCGCCCTGCACGCCAAACTGGGCCGAGGGGGCCTCAGCGACGTCGAGTGGACGGTGCAGCTGCTCCAGATGCGGCACGGCTGGTCCGAACCCGGTCTGCGCACCCCCCGCACCCGCGAGGCACTGGCTGCCGCGCACGCCGCCGGGCTGCTGTCCGCGGAGTACGCCCAGATCCTCGATGACGCCTGGGTGCTGGCGACCCGGGTGCGCAACGGTGTGATGCTGGTACGCGGCAGGCCGGGCGACACCTTCCCGTCCGACGCGCGGGAGCTGGCCGCGGTCGGGCGGTATCTGGGCTATGGGCCGGGACATGTCGGCGAGATGCTCGACGACTACCGGCGCGCGACGCGGCGAGCCCGGGCCGTGGTGGAGGACTTGTTCTACGGGGCGTGACGCGCGACGCGGCGGGCCGGGCGGGGTGCGTCATCCGTGTACCCCGCCCGGTCGTTTCGGCGTAGGCGCGCTCCGCGTCGCGTTCAGCTCCGCGTGGCGGGCTGTGGGACGACTGGCTTCAGCGTGTCCGGGCGTGCGAGCGGCGCGACCAGCTTCGGCAGCCGATGCGGCAGGGCGCCGTGCCAGGCGTGGCTCACGCCGTAGCCGAAGGCCAGGCAGAGCATGCCGCCGACCGCGTCGAGCCAGAAGTGGTTGGCGGTGGCGACGATCACGACAAGGGTGAGCGTCGGGTACAGCAGGCCCAGGGTCCGCGCCCAAGGCGCCGATGCCAGCGCGAAGATGATCAGTCCGCTCCACAGCGACCAGCCGATGTGCATCGACGGCATGGCGGCGTACTGGTTGGACATGTGCTTCAGGTTCCCGGAGGCCATCGAGCCCCAGGTGTGGTGCACCAGCACCGTGTCGATGAAGTCCTGGCCGGTCATCAACCGGGGCGGGGCCAGGGGATAGAGGTAGTACCCCACGAGCGCCACGCCCGTGGTCGCGAAGAGCACCAGACGGGCGGCGGCGTAGCGGCCGGGGTGCCATCGGTAGAGCCAGACGAGCACACCGATGGTGACCAGGAAGTGCAGGGTCGCGTAGTAGTAGTTCATGCTCACGATCAGCCAAGTCACCGAGTTCGCGGCATGGTTGATCGTCTGCTCGACCGCTATGCCGAGGGTCTTCTCGACTTCCCAGATCCAGTCGGCGTTCCGCATGGCCTGTGCCTTCTGCTCGGGCACCGCGTTGCGGATGAGGGAGTAGATCCAGTAGCTGACCGCGATGAGCAGGATCTCGAACCAGATCTTGGGCCGCTGCGGCGTCCGCAGGCGCCGCCAGCGCCCGCGCCCGCGACCGGGCCCGCGGGCAGGCTTGTGATCACTTTCCGGAGCCGGAGATTCCGCGGTCACCATGGGTGACGAGGTGGCCGCCCGGGCTTCCAGAGGTTTTACGGTCGCTTCACCCATAGGGGGAGAGTCTGCCAGATGGCCGCGCGGGCTTCGATCATCGCCCCAATCTCAGGCGGCAGGGGTACTTCCGGGTCCGGACGCGGTCGATCCCCGCACCACAAGCTCGGGCATGAAGACGAACTCGCTGTGCGGCGCCGGGGTCCCGCCGATCTCCTCCAGCAGGGTGCGCACAGCCGCTTGGCCCATGGCGGGGACGGGCTTGCGGATCGTGGTCAGCGGGGGGTCGGTGAAGGCGATCAGCGGGGAGTCGTCGAAGCCGACCACCGAAATGTCGCGGGGTACTTCGAGCCCGCGCTGCCGCGCCGCCCGGATAGCGCCGAGCGCCATCATGTCGCTTGCGCAGACCACCGCGGTGCAGCCCCGGTCCATGAGCGCGGAGGCCGCTGCCTGGCCGCCCTCCAGGGTGTAGAGGGAGTGCTGGATCAGCTCGGTCTCGATCTGCTCGTCGGGTAGTCCCAGTTGCTCGCGGACCGCCTTGGTGAACCCCTCTATCTTGCGCAGCACCGGGACGAACCGCTTGGGCCCGAGTGCAAGACCGATCCGGGTGTGTCCGAGCGCGACGAGATGGGTCACCGCCAGCCGCATCGCCGCTCGGTCGTCGGGGGAGATGAACGGGGCGCGCACCCCGGGGGCGAAGCCGTCCACGAGGACGAACGCCACGCCCTGGGCGCGAAGTTTCTCATAGCGGGACATATCGGCACTGGTGTCGGCGTGCAGCCCGGAGACGAAGATGATGCCGGAGACGCCCCGGTCCACCAGCATTTCGGTGAGTTCGTCCTCGGTGGAACCGCCGGGAGTCTGGGTGGCCAGCACGGGCGTGTAGCCCTGGCGGGTCAGTGCCTGTCCGATGACCTGGGCCAGGGCCGGGAATATCGGGTTCTCCAACTCGGGGGTGATCAGCCCGACGAGCCCGGCGCTGCGCCTGCGCAGCCTTACGGGGCGCTCGTAGCCGAGCACATCGAGTGCGGCGAGCACCGATTCGCGGGTGGCCGCGGCCACGCCCGGTTTGCCGTTGAGCACTCGGCTGACCGTGGCCTCGCTGACCCCCGCCTGGGCTGCGATGTCGGCGAGCCGTGCGGTCATGGCATTGGACTGTACCGGTCGCATCTCAGATTGCCCACCAAGTGCTGGAGTCCGCGGGCAGGCGGACCGTCCCGTCACCGAACCAGGGGGTGGCCGACGACAGCAGCGCCGTTCCTGGTACGGGCAGTTCCACGTCGGCGTCGGTGGTGTTGGTGGTGCAGAGGAAGCCGTCTCGGGCCAGGACGAGTACGCCTTCGGGCGCGTCCAGCCAGGTCACCGCGTCACCCGCGCCGAGGCCTGGGTGCTCGCGGCGGACGGCGAGTGCCGCCCGGTACAGCTCGAGTGTCGAACCGGGCACACCGGTCTGCGCCTCCACGCTCAGCTCACCCCACGAGTCCGGCTGCGGAAGCCAGCTGCCGCCGCTGCCGAAACCGTACGACGAACCCGAGCGTGTCCACGGGATCGGCACACGGCAGCCGTCGCGGAACCCGTCCTGGCCCTCGGCGCGGAAGAACGACGGGTCCTGGCGCACCTCGTCGGGCAGGTCGGTGACCTCGGGCAGGCCGAGCTCCTCACCCTGGTAGATGTACGTCGACCCGGGCAGCGCCAGCATCAGCAGCGCAGCGGCCCGGGCCCGCCGCAGTCCGGTGGTTCCGTCGCCGTAGCGCGTCGGGTGCCGCACCACATCGTGGTTGGACAGCACCCAGGTGGTCGGGGCGCCGACCGACGTGGTGGCCGCGAGCGAGGCGTCGATGATCTCCCGCATCCGCTCCGGGTCCCAGGGGCAGCGCAGGAACTGGAAGTTGAACGCCTGGTGCATCTCGTCCGGACGTACGTACAGGGCCAGCCGCTCCGACGTCGGGGCCCATGCCTCGGCGACCCCGATGCGCTCGCCCTCGTACCCGTCCAGCAGCCGCCGCCAGGTGCGGTGGATCTCGTGCACACCGTCCTGGTCGAAGAACGGCAGCACCTGCGCGCCGATCATCTTGGCCTGCTCGCGCAGACCGATGTCGGGCATCCCGTCCGCCTTGACCATTCCGTGGGCCACATCGATACGGAAGCCGTCGACCCCAAGGTCCAGCCAGAAGCGCAGCACCGAGGCGAGCTCCTCGTGCACGGCGGGGTGCTCCCAGTTGAGGTCGGGCTGCTCGGGCGCGAAGAGATGCAGATACCACTCTCCGCCGGCCTCCGGCTGGGAGGCGCCCCCATTGCCGTCCGGCGCCTCGACCCTGGTCCAGGCCGCCCCGCCGAAGACGGACTCCCAGTCGTTGGGCGGCAGCTCGCCGTGCTCGCCCTTGCCGGGACGGAAGTGGTAGTACGCCCGCTCGGGTCCGCCCGCGAGCGCCGCGCGGAACCAGGGGTGCCGGTCCGATGTGTGGTTGGGCACGATGTCGACGATCACCCGCAGCCCGAGCCGGTGCGCCTCGCGGACCAGGTCGTCCGCGTCGGACAACTCACCGAAGAGGGGGTCGACCGCTCGGTAGTCCGAGACGTCGTAGCCGCCGTCCGCTTGGGGGGAGGCGTAGAAGGGCGTGATCCAGACCGCGTCCACACCCAGCCCGGCGAGATGGGGGAGCCGCTCCCTGATGCCCCGCAGATCGCCGATGCCGTCGCCGTCGCTGTCGGCGAAGGAGCGTACGTACACCTGGTAGATCACGGCGTCGCGCCACCAGTCGCCCCGCTGCCGGGGAAGGTGTGCCGGGGCGGCCGTGCTGAGCTCCTGGGTCATGGACGGTCCCTTCGGATCTTTCGGGTGCTGCCGATGCCTGCGGACGCGTAAACCGGGATGAACGGTTCGACGTCGACCCCTCTTGAAGGTAACAGTGCTGCAATCTCTTGCGGAAGCACTTGCTGATGCCGGCGGAGCGGGTGTCAGGCGGTACGGACTGCGATCGGGCGAGGCCGGAGCGTGCGAATCGGCAGCCGGACAAGCTCCCGGACGGCAATCTTGGGGACACGTGGATGTAACGATCCCCGCGTCTTGCGGAAATCTCTCGCAAACTCTTTCGGTCTTCTTTCAACCTTGTTACGTTCCTCCACGAATCGGCGCCGTGATGGTGCGGCCCCATCGAAGGAGTTCACATGCGACGTGGCATAGCGGCCACCGCTCTGGTCGCGAGCCTGGCGCTCTCTGCGACCGCGTGCGGCGGCGACGGCAGTGAGGGTGCGAAGAACAGCTCGGGCGGCAAGCTGTCGGGCACGGTCACCTGGTGGGACACGTCCAACGTCGGCAGTGAGGACAAGGTCTTCAAGAAGCTGGCCGACGGTTTCGCCAAGAAGCACCCCGACGTCAAGATCAAGTATGTGAACGTGCCCTTCGGCGAGGCGCAGAACAAGTTCAAGAACGCCGCCCAGTCCGGCTCCGGCGCCCCTGACGTCATCCGCTCCGAGGTCGCCTGGACCCCCGAGTTCGCCGACCTGGGCTACCTCGCCCCGCTCGACGGCACCGCGGCCCTCAAGGACGAGTCGGACTTCCTGAAGCAGGCCGCGGCCTCCACGAGGTACAACGACAAGACCTACGCCGTCCCGCAGGTCATCGACACCATGGGCATCTTCTACAACAAGAAGATCTTCAAGGACGCCGGTGTCAAGGCTCCCACCACCATCGCCGAGCTGAAGACCGCCGCGAAGACCATCAAGGACAAGACCGGCAAGACGGCCCTGTACCTGCGTGGCGACGACGCCTACTGGTTCCTGTCCTTCCTCTACGGGGAGGGCGGCGACCTGGTCGACGCCGAGAAGAAGCAGATCACGGTGGACGACCCGGCCGGCGTCAAGGCCATGAAGGTCGTCAAGGACCTGGTCGACTCCGGTGCCGCCAAGACCGACGCCACCGACGGCTGGAACAACATGCAGTCGGCCTTCAAGGACGGCAAGGTCGCCATGATGATCAACGGCCCCTGGGCCGTCGCCGACACCTACGCCGGCAAGGAGTTCAAGGACAAGGCCAACCTCGGTATCGCCCCGGTCCCGGCCGGTTCCGCCGGCCAGGGCGCCCCGCAGGGCGGCCACAACCTCGCCGTCTACGCGGGGTCCAAGAACCTCGAGGCCTCCTACGCCTTCGTCGAGTACATGACCTCCGCCGAGGCCCAGACCCAGGTCGCCGAGGAGCTCAGCCTGCTCCCGACCCGTCAGTCCGTCTACAGCAAGCCGAAGGTCGCGGCCAACGAGATCATCGGCTTCTTCAAGCCGGCCGTCGACAAGGCCGTCGAGCGCCCCTGGATCCCCGAGGGCGGCAGCCTCTTCGCCCCGCTGGTGACCGAGTACACCAAGGTCCTCACCGGCCAGACCACCCCGGAGAAGGGAGCCTCGACGGCGGGCCACGCCTACCGCAAGCTCCTCAAGGACTGGAAGTAAGGGAAGAGACCGACTGATGGCTGTCCACACCAGCGGCCAGTCGGTGGCGAAGGCCGCGGAGCCCGGCAGGGCCCGCGGCCGTCGCCGCGACTCGTCAGCGGCGCCCCCGCCCGGCAGGCTCCGCCGCGCCCTCTCCACCCACTGGTATGCCTGGACCATGGTCGCCCCGGTGGTGATCGTGATCGGGGTGATCATCGGCTATCCGCTCGTCCGCGGCGCCTATCTGTCGCTGACCGACGCCAACGAGCGGAACGTCGAGCGGTCCATCGGTGTCAACCACCTTCCGGCCACCTACGAGTTCGTCGGTCTGGACAACTACGCCGACGCGCTCACCGGTGACCAGTTCCTCGGCACCCTCGGGTGGACGCTGGTGTGGACGGTCTCCTGCGTGGCCGTCACCTTCGGCCTCGGCCTCGCCCTCGCCAACATCCTGAACCGCAGGATCGCCGGCCGGTCGTTCTACCGGATGATGCTGATCCTGCCCTGGGCCGTGCCCGGGTTCGTCTCCGTCTTCGCCTGGCGCTTCCTCTACAACGAGGACAACGGCCTGCTCAACAAGATCCTCGCCGGCGGTGGCATCGACGCCGTGCCCTGGCTGAACGACCCCATGATGGCCAAGGTCTCGGTGATCGCCGTCAACGTCTGGCTCGGCGTTCCGTTCATGATGGTCGCCCTGCTCGGCGGGCTCCAGTCCATTCCCGGCGAGCTCTACGAGGCCGCAGAGATGGACGGTGCGAGTGCCTGGCAGCGCTTCCGGCACATCACCATGCCGGGGCTCCGCTCGGTGTCCACCACGGTGATCCTGCTGAGCACCATCTGGACCTTTAACATGTTCCCGGTGATCTTCCTGCTGACCCGGGGCGGTCCCGGTGAGGCCACCCAGATCCTGGTGACCCAGGCGTACAAGTTCTCGTTCGAGATCAGCCCGCGCGACTTCGCGCAGTCCTCCACCTGGGGCGTGCTGATCCTCGTCCTCCTGACGCTCTTCGCCGCGGTCTACCAACGAGTCCTCCGCAAGCAGGGAGAAACCTGGTGACCACGACGACCGACGCTCCGGTCCGGCCGGGCACGTCACGGACCGCCGCCCCGACCCGACGGGCGAAGCGTCCGGTGCGCGGCCGGCGCTCGCCGCTCGCCTCGCTCGCCCTGCACCTGACGCTGGTCGTCGCGTCCGTGGTCGCGGTCTTCCCGGTGCTGTGGGTGTTCCTGACCTCGCTCAAGCCTGCCGAGTACGCGTCCACCACCGACTTCGTCAAAGAGACGACGTTCGAGAACTACGGCAAGCTGATCGCCGACACCGAGTTCCTCACCTGGTTCGTCAACTCGCTGCTGGTCGCCTGTCTCACCACGGTGCTCGGCGTGTTCGTCGCCGCCACCACGGGCTACGCCGTCAGCCGCTTCCGCTTCCCCGGAAAGCGCGGGCTGATGTGGACCCTGCTGATCACCCAGATGTTCCCGGTCGCGGTGCTGATCGTGCCGATCTACAACATCATGTCCCGGCTGGGGCTGCTCAATGAACCCGCCGGTCTGGTGATCACGTACCTCACCATCGCCGTGCCGTTCTGTGCCTGGATGATGAAGGGCTTCTTCGACACCATCCCGCGCGAGATCGACGAGTCGGGCCAGGTCGACGGGCTCACCCCGTTCGGCACGTTCTGGCGGCTGATCCTGCCGCTGGCCAGGCCGGGGATCGCGGTGACTGCGTTCTACTCGTTCATCACCGCCTGGGGAGAGGTGGCCTACGCCTCCGCGTTCATGGTTGGCGACGAGAACCTGACGCTGGCCGGCGGGCTCCAGAAGTTCGTGAACCAGTACGGCGCCCAGTGGGGCCCGATGACCGCGGCGTCCGTGCTCATCGCGATCCCCGCCGCGATCGTGTTCCTGATCGCGCAGCGGCATCTGGTGACCGGTGTGTCGGCCGGCGCCGTCAAGGGCTGATCCCCCGACATCCCCGCCGCTCTCCCGGAACCCCCCCCACACCTTCCGCATCCGATCACACCCAGGGACGAAATGACCCAGCACCTCGCCGCCCCCGCCCACCATCCGACCAGTGGCACGCACACCGGCTGGTGGCGGGACGCGGTGATCTACCAGGTCTATCCGCGCAGCTTCGCCGACGGGAACGGCGACGGCATGGGCGATCTCGCCGGCATACGCGACCGGCTCCCGTATCTCAGGGAACTCGGCGTCGACGCGGTCTGGCTCAGCCCGTTCTACGCCTCTCCGCAGGCCGACGCCGGCTACGACGTCGCCGACTACCGCGCCATCGACCCGGCGTTCGGCAACCTCCACGACGCCGACGCGCTGATCCGCGCCGCACACGCGCTCGATCTGCGCGTCATCGTGGACCTCGTGCCCAACCACTGCTCGGACCAGCACGACTGGTTCCGGCAGGCCCTGCGCGAGGGCCCCGGCTCCCGGCTGCGCGAGCGCTTCCACTTCCGTCCCGGCAAGGGCGAGCACGGCGAGCTGCCGCCCAACGACTGGGAGTCCGTCTTCGGCGGGCCGGCCTGGACCAGGGTCGAGGCGCCGGACGGCAATGGGGGCGCCTCCCAGCCGGAGGCCGGCGGAGAGTGGTATCTGCATCTCTTCGCGCCCGAGCAGCCCGACCTCAACTGGGAGCACCCCGCCGTCCAGGACGAGTTCCGCTCGATCCTGCGCTTCTGGCTCGACCTGGGCGCCGACGGCTTCCGTGTCGACGTCGCCCACGGTCTGGTGAAGGCACCCGGACTGCCCGACGTCGGCGGCAGCGACCAGCTGAAGCTGCTCGGCAGCGACGTCATGCCGTTCTTCGACCAGGACGGAGTACATGAGATCTACCGTTCCTGGCGGCGGATCCTGGACGAGTACGAGGGCGAGCGTGTCCTCGTCGCCGAGGCATGGACCCCGACCGTGGAGCGCACCGCGCTCTATGTACGCCCCGACGAGATGCACCAGGCCTTCAACTTCCAGTACCTCACCGCCAACTGGGACGTGAAGGAGCTGCGCGAGGTCATCGACGGCTCACTCGCCGCGATGCGCCCGGTCGGCGCCCCGACCACCTGGGTGCTGTCCAACCACGATGTCTCCCGGCACGCGACCCGCTTCGCCAACCCGCCCGGCCTCGGTACCCAGCTGCGTGAGCAGGGCGACCGCGGACTCGGGCTGCGGCGGGCGCGCGCGGCGACGCTGCTGATGCTGGCGCTGCCCGGATCCGCGTACATCTACCAGGGTGAGGAGCTCGGCCTGCCCGATGTCACCGACCTGCCCGACGAGGTGCGCCAGGACCCGTCGTTCTTCCGCGCCGAGGGCCAGGACGGGTTCCGCGACGGCTGCCGTGTGCCGATCCCGTGGACACGCTCGGGTTCGTCGTACGGTTTCGGCAGCGGCGGCAGCTGGCTTCCGCAGCCGGACTCGTGGGGTGAGCTGAGCGTGGAGGCGCAGACCGGTGTGCCCGGTTCGACACTCGAGCTGTACCGGGCGGCACTCGCCGTCCGCCGCGAGCACCCAGGCCTCGGCGCGGGTGACGCGGTGACCTGGCTGGACGCGCCCGAAGGCGTACTCGTCCTGGCCCGAGACGGCTTCCTCTGCACCACCAACACCACCGACGCCGACGTGGAACTGCCCGTACCGGGAACGGCGCTGCTGTCGTCGGCCACCCCCTGGTTCGGTGACGGGACGGTCCGCCTGCCCGCGGACAGCACGGTGTGGTGGGCGGTGTGACCGTCCCCCGGCCGAGGAGCGGCGGCACAGGGACGGCCGCTCCCCGGCTCGCGGACCTCGCGGCCCAGTCGGGGGTCAGCGAGGCCACGGTCAGCCGGGTGCTCAACGCGAAGCCGGGCGTATCGGCCGCCACCAGGACCCGGGTGCTGGCGGCGCTCGACATACTCGGCTACGAGCGTCCCGTAAGGCTGCGCAGACGCGGCGACGGTCTGGTCGGTCTGGTGGTGCCCGAGCTCACCAACCCGATCTTCCCGGCGTTCGCGCAGGTCGTCGAGCAGGCGTTGAGCGGCCACGGTTACACCCCGCTGCTGTGTGCCAAGCAGCCCGGCGGGGCGACCGAGGACGAGTTGGTGGAACAGCTGGAGGAGAGCGGCGTCGACGGCATCGTCTTCCTTTCCGGCCTGCACGCCGACACCTCGGCCGACCCCGCCCGCTATGCCGAACTCGCCGCCCGCAAGGTCCCGTTCGTCCTTGTCAACGGCCACAACGAGCGGATCTCGGCCGCCTTCGTCTCGACCGACGACCAGATGGCCGCCGCCATGGCGGTGCGCCATCTCGCCGAACTGGGCCACGAAAGGATCGGCCTCGCGGTCGGCCCGGCTCGCTATGTGCCGTCCCGCCGCAAGACGGAGGGCTTCCTCGCCACGGCGGGATCGGATGCCGAGAGGTATGTCCGGCACACCCTGTTCAGTGTCGAAGGCGGCCATGCCGCGGCGGCCGAGCTGATCGACGCGGGCTGCACCGGCATTGTCTGCGGCAGCGACATGATGGCTCTCGGCGCGATCCGCGCCGTGCGCGAGCGGGGACTCGACGTCCCGGGCGATGTGTCGGTGGTCGGCTATGACGACTCCCCGCTGATCGCCTTCACCGACCCACCGCTGACCACGGTGCGCCAGCCGGTGCACGCGATGGCCTCGACGGCGGTGGGCGCCCTGCTGGAGGAGATCCGGGGCAATCCGGTGCCGACCACGGAGTACCTGTTCCAACCGGAGCTGGTGGTACGGGGCTCGACGGCCCGGCCTTCGCGCTGAGGTGGCGCCGCGGAGGTCCCCGCTGCCTTTCGTTGTTCCCTGCCGTGGTCGCCTTCCCGTCAGAGCGAGCCGTCGGCGTTACGGGGGCCGGCGCTTTCGATGATCTCGCCGAGGTCGAGCTCACCGGAGTCAGTGTGATGGCTCCCTCGTGGCGGAAGGTACCGGGTTGCCGGGACATGGCCGGGCCGTGGCACTCACGATCATGACGCACCCGGCTGCCCGGGTCCTGGAAGCCGACCTCCTCCAGCGGATCGAGTGAACTGACCGGCGCTCCCGAGCTTCCCGACGGGATTCCGTTGCCGCCGGCCGGTGGCCGTCGTCGGGCTGACCGGCGCCCGCCGTTCTGCCGTGCGACAGGCGCCCTTCGGGTCGTTCGACACCGCCATCGTTCGGCCCTGGCGGCGGCTCTTTCAGCGCGCTGCGGTGACGCGTGCCTGGAGCCCGCCCCGCAGTGCAATTTCTTGCGGTCTCATGTCTTCCGTGAGTCCAGTGGATGTCCAAACTGTTGACCGATTGACCCGTGGGCCCTACGGTCACCTGCGCAGAGGGTCTTGCAAGTTTCAGCAAGAATATTCAATCCTCGCCTCCCCAGCCCCATCAGGCCCTCCGTTCCCACCACAACCCCCTTCCTGAGCCGCAGGAGGAACCACATGGCCAGCAGAACCCTGGCTGCCGCCCTCGCCCTTGTGGCAGGCGCGGCGACAGTGGTGCTCGCGCCACCGGGAGCCGCGCAGGCGGCCCCGCCGGGCAGCAAGGACGTCACCGCCGTCCTCTTCGAATGGCGCTTCGACTCGGTCGCCCGCGCCTGCAGTGAGACGCTCGGGCCGGCCGGTTACGGATACGTCCAGGTCTCCCCGCCCCAGGAGCACATACGGGGCGGGCAGTGGTGGACGTCCTACCAGCCCGTCAGCTACCGGATAGCGGGACGGCTCGGCGACCGCGCCTCGTTCTCCGCGATGGTGAACGCCTGCCACGCGGCGGGCGTCAAGGTCGTCGCCGACTCCGTCATCAACCACATGGCCGCCGGAAGCGGCACGGGCACGGGTGGTTCGGCGTATACGAAGTACGGCTACCCCGGTCTGTACTCGTCGTCGGACATGGACGACTGCACCGCGCAGGTCACCGACTACCGTGACCGCGCCAACGTCCAGAACTGCGAACTGGTCCAGCTAGCCGACCTCGACACCGGCGAGGAGCACGTCCGCACCAGGATCGCGGGCTATCTGAACGACCTGCTGTCGCTGGGGGTGGACGGCTTCCGGATCGACGCCGCCAAGCACATGCCTGCGTTCGACCTCGCCGCCATCAAGACCAAACTCAGCGATCCTGGCGCCTACTGGAAGCAGGAGGCCATCCACGGGGCAGGCGAAGCCGTCTCACCCAGCGAGTACCTCGGCAACGGCGACGTGCAGGAATTCCGCTACGCCCGCGACCTCAAGCGGGTCTTCACCAGTGAGAACCTCGCCTACCTCAAGAACTTCGGCGAGGGCTGGGGCCATATGCCGAGCGGGCAGTCCGCCGTCTTCGTGGACAACCACGACACCGAGCGCGTCGGTGACACCCTCAGCTACAAGGACGGCGCGAGCTACACCCTCGCCAATGTCTTCATGCTGGCCTGGCCGTACGGCTCCCCGGACGTCCACTCCGGCTACGAGTGGTCCGACCGGGACGCCGGACCGCCGAACGGCGGCACGGTGAACGCCTGCTACAGCGACGGCTGGAAGTGCCAGCACGCCTGGCGCGGGATCTCCTCGATGGTCGCCTTCAGGAACGTGGCCCACGGTCAGGGTGTCACGAACTGGTGGGACAACGGAGGGGACGCGATCGCCTTCGGGCGCGGTGACAAGGCCTTCGTGGCCATCAACCACGAGCCGTCGCCGCTGACCCGGACGTTCCAGACCTCGCTGCCCGCGGGCGAGTACTGCGACATCCAGTCCGGCAAGGGCGTCACGGTCGACGCGGTGGGACGGTTCACCCGCACCGTCGCCGCCGGCACCGCCGTCGCGCTGCACACGGGCGCGCGCGACTGCGGCGGCTCGACCGGCGTCGCGGGAGTCTCGTTCGGCGTCGACGCCACCACCGCGTGGGGCGAGAACATCCATGTCACCGGTGACCAGGCGGCCCTCGGCAACTGGAACACCGGCACCGCGCTGAAGCTGGACCCGGCGGGCTACCCGGTGTGGAAGCTCGATGTCAGCCTGCCCGCGGGCACGGCCTTCGCGTACAAGTACATCCGCAAGGACGGGAACGGAGGCGTCGTCTGGGAGAGCGGTGCCAACCGCACGGCCACCGTGCCCGCGAGCGGCACGGTCACGCTGAACGACACCTGGCGCGACTGAACCGCGACTCCACCGCCCCACCCCCTGATCTGCCGCTCCGCGCGTTCTCGACCCCGCTGCGCGCGGAGCGGCACACCATCCACGATTCTCGGAGAGCCCCTGTGATACGCCCCCTGCGCGGCAGGCGCAGAGCAGTCGCGGCCACGCTCGCCGCCGCCCTGTGCGCGGCGCTCGCGCCGGCCGTACCCGCGGCGGCGGCCAAGCCCCCGGCCCCTCCCGGCGACGCGCAGCTCGCTGCCGAGCCGAGCCGGCACGATCTGACCCGGGAGCAGTTCTACTTCGTCCTGCCGGATCGTTTCGCCAATGGTGACCGGGCCAACGACCGCGGCGGTCTCAGCGGTTCGCGGCTGGAGACCGGCCACGACCCCGAGGACAAGGGCTTCTACCAGGGCGGCGACCTCAAAGGGCTCACCCAGCGGCTCGACTACATCAAAGGCCTCGGCACCACCGCCATCTGGCTGGCCCCGATCTTCAAGAACCGGCCCGTGCAGGGCACGGGCAAGGGGGGCACCTCCCAGGCCGAAGGCTCTGGGGGAGCGTCGGCCGGCTACCACGGCTACTGGATCACCGACTTCACCCAGGTCGACCCGCACTTCGGCAGCAACGCCGATCTGACGAAGCTGATCGACAAGGCCCATGCCAAGGGCATGAAGGTCTTCTTCGACGTCATCACCAACCACACCGCCGACACGGTCGACTACGCCGAGAAGAAGTACGGCTACCGCCCCAAGGGCGCGTACCCCTATCTCGACGAGGACGGGCGCCCCTTCGACGACCGCGCCGACCACGCGGCGGCCGGGAAGGTGGACGCGGACTCCTTTCCGTACACCCCGGTCCAGGGGCCCGGCCGGATCGCCAAGGTCCCCGCCTGGCTGAACGACCCCACGATGTACCACAACCGGGGCGACTCCACCTGGGCAGGCGAGAGCGCCGAGTACGGCGACTTCGTCGGCCTCGACGACCTGTGGACCGAGCGTCCCGAGGTCGTGGACGGTATGGAGAAGATCTATGAGAAGTGGGTCCGCGACTTCCGGATCGACGGCTTCCGTATCGACACCGTCAAACATGTCGGCCTGGACTTCTGGACCCAGTGGGCCACCGCTCTCGACGCCTACGCGGCGAAGCGCGGCCGGGAGGACTTCTTCATGTTCGGCGAGGTCTACTCCGCCGACACGGCAGTCACCTCCCCCTACGTCACCCGGGGACGCCTGGACGCCACGCTCGACTTCCCCTTCCAGGACGCGGCCCGCGCCTACGCCTCCCAGGGCGCCGGCGCCGACCGGCTCGCGAAGGTGTTCGCCGACGACTACCGGTACACCACCGACAAGGCCAACGCCTATGAGCAGGTGACCTTCCTCGGCAACCACGACATGGGCCGTATCGGTACCTTCCTCAAGCAGGACAACCCCGGCGCCGACGACGCCGAACTGCTGAAGCGCGCCCGGCTCGCCAACGAGCTGATGTTCCTCGGTCGGGGCAACCCGGTGGTCTACTACGGCGACGAACAGGGCTTCACCGGCGCGGGCGGCGACAAGGACGCCCGCCAGACCCTCTTCGCCTCGAAGACCGCCGACTACCTGGACGACGACCAGCTCGGCACCGACCGCACCCACGCCGAGGACGCCTACGATCCTTCGCACCCGGTCTACCGCTCGATCGCCGCGCTCTCCCTGCTGACCCGACAGCACCCGGCGCTGCGCGACGGCGTCCAGCAGGAGAGGTACGCCGGAGGCGCCGAGAAGTCCGTGTACGCGTTCTCCCGCACGGACCCCCGGCAACGCGTCGAGTACGTCGTCGCCACCAACAACGCCACCGCTCCGAAGACGGTGACCCTGCCCGTGGACGCGGCCGACTTCCGTGTCCTGTACGGCGGTTCGGGCGCCGGTTCGGTCGGTGCCGAGGACGGGAAGATCACCGTCACGGTGCCCGCGCTGTCCTCGCTGGTGTTGCGCGCCACCGCGCCGCTCGCCGCACCCGCCGCCAAGCCGTCTCTGACCCTGAAGGCCCCGGCAGCCGGGGCCACCGGCATCGTCGAGCTCACCGCCGACGTCAGGGGCGGGCAGCTCAACCGGGTGGTGTTCACCGCCCAGACGGGCAACGGCAAGTGGCGCACACTCGGCACCGCCGACCACGCCCCGTACAAGGTCACCCAGCACATCACGGCTCCCGCCGGCACCCCGCTGCGCTACAAGGCGGTGGCCGTCGACATCCTGGGCCGCACCGCAGGCGCCCTGGCGTCCTCCACGGCGGGCCGGGTCCCGCCGCCGGGCAAGCCGACGGCCGTCCAGCGCGACTACGCCGTGGTCCACTACCAGCGGACCGGGGGTACCTCCCAGGCCGAAGGCTCCGGGGGAGACTACGACGGCTGGCAGCTGAAGGCCGCCGGAACCACCGCCGCCTTCACCGGCCGGGACGCCTACGGCGCCTTCGCCTGGGTCAAGGTCCCCGAAGGCGCCGCCACCATCGCGTACACCGTGGAGAAGGACGGCACCGCCGAAGGGCCCCAGCGCACCATCGACCTCGGCCGCACCGGTGAGGTCTGGATCACGCAGGGCCGGGACGGCCAGTCCGACACCGCGCCCGACGGCGCCTACCCTCCGCAGGACACCAGGAAAGCCGTGCTGCACTACCGGCGGCCTGGGGGTACCTCCCAGGCCGGAGGCTCTGGGGAGGGGGACTACGACGGCTGGGGTCTGCACACCTGGACCGGTGCCGCCGAGCCCACCGACTGGTCCAAGCCACTGATGCCGGTACGCCAGGACGCGTACGGGGTGACGTTCGAGGTCCCGCTCGCCGAAGGCGCCACCTCGCTCAGCTATATCGTCCACAAGGGCGACGAGAAGGACCTGCCGAACGACCAGTCGCTTTCCTTCGCGAGCCACGGCCGGGAGGTGTGGATGCTCGCCGGACAGCAGAAGTACCTGCTTCCGGTGACCGGCGGAGCCCCCTCACTCGACCTGGCGAAGGCCGAGGCCCAGTTCATCGACCGCGACACCGTCGTCTGGAAGGTGAACGCCACCGACGCCACCAGCCAGCAGCTCGTCCACGCCCCGCGCGGCGGCATCGAGGTGGTCGACGGCGCTCTGAACGACGAAGGCCAGTGGCTCCGCCTCACCCCGTCCGCCCTCAGCGACGCCCAGCGGGCCGAATACCCGCACCTCAAGGACTACCCGGCCTTCACCGTCGACCCGCGCGACCGCGACCGGGTGCGTGACGCGCTGCGCGGCCAGCTCGTCGCCACCCAGCGCAACGAAGCAGGCGCCCTGCTCGCCGCGACCGGGGTGCAGATCCCGGGTGTGCTGGACGACCTGTACGCGGGCGAGGCCGAGGACGCCGAACTCGGACCCGTCTTCCGGGGCAACCGCCCCACCCTGTCCGTCTGGGCGCCGACCGCCCGCGAGGTGGCACTCGAACTCGACGGCCGGAGCGTGCCGATGCGCCGCGACGACACCACCGGCGTCTGGTCGGTCACCGGTCCGGCGAGCTGGCGCGGAAAGCCGTACCGCTACGCCGTCACCGTCTGGGCGCCCAGCGTCCGCGAACTCGTCACCAACAGGGTCACCGACCCCTACTCGACGGCCCTCACCACCGACTCCACCCGCAGCCTCGTCACCGACCTCGCCGACCCCCGGCTCGCCCCCAAGGGCTGGGCCGCCCTCCGCAAGCCCACCGCCGTGCCGCTGCGGAACGCGCAGATCCAGGAGCTGCACATACGCGACTTCTCGATCGCGGACCGCACGGCTAAGCACCCCGGCGGCTATCTGGCCTTCACCGACCGCGAGTCCGCCGGTATGAGGCACCTGAAGCAGCTCGCGGACAGCGGCACCTCGTACGTCCACCTGCTGCCCGCCTTCGACATCGGAACCATCCCGGAGCGGAGGTCCGACCAGTCCACCCCGGACTGCGACCTCACCGCCCACGCCCCCGATTCCGCCGAGCAGCAGGCGTGCGTCACCGGGGCAGCCGCCAAGGACGCCTACAACTGGGGCTACGACCCGCTGCACTACACCGTCCCCGAGGGCTCGTACGCCTCCGACCCCGACGGCACCCGCCGCACCGTCGAGTTCCGGCAGATGGTCCAGGGCCTGAACGGTGCCGGACTGCGCACCGTCATGGACGTGGTCTACAACCACACCGTCGCCAGTGGCCAGGACGCCAAGTCCGTACTGGACCGGATCGTGCCCGGCTACTACCAGCGGCTGCTCGCCGACGGCAGCGTGGCCACCTCCACATGCTGTGCCAACACCGCGCCCGAGAACGCCATGATGGGCAAGCTCGTCGTGGACTCGGTCGTCACCTGGGCCAGGGAGTACAAGGTCGACGGCTTCCGCTTCGACCTCATGGGCCACCACCCCAAGGCCAACATCCTGGCCGTCCGCAAGGCGCTCGACGCGCTCACCCCGGCGAAGGACGGTGTCGACGGCAGGAGCATCGTGCTGTACGGCGAGGGCTGGAACTTCGGCGAGATCGCCGACGACGCCCGCTTCGTCCAGGCCACCCAGAAGAACATGGCCGGAACCGGCATCGCCACCTTCTCCGACCGGGCACGCGACGCCGTACGCGGCGGCGGGCCGTTCGACGAGGACCCGGGGATCCGGGGCTTCGCCTCCGGACTGTTCACCGAACCGGGTGCCTCCAAGGCCAACGGCAGTCCGGAGGAGCAGCGGGCCCGGCTGTTGCACTACCAGGACCTCATCAAGGTCGGGCTGTCGGGGAACCTCGCCTCGTACACCTTCACCGACACCGCCGGGCGCACGGTCAAGGGCTCCGAGGTCGACTACAACGGCGCTCCTGCCGGATACGCCGCCGCGCCAGGCGACGCCCTCGCCTACGCCGACGCGCATGACAACGAGACCCTGTACGACGCGCTCGCGTACAAACTCCCGCCGACGGTCACGGCCGCCGACCGGGCGCGGATGCAGGTGCTGGCCATGGCGACGGCGGTCCTCTCCCAGGGGCCGGCGCTCTCCCAGGCCGGCTCGGATCTGCTCCGCTCGAAGTCGCTGGACCGCAACTCCTACGACAGCGGCGACTGGTTCAACGCCGTCCACTGGGACTGCCGGGACGGCAACGGATTCGGCCGGGGGCTGCCGCCCGCGTCCGACAACAAGTCCAAATGGCCCTACGCCAAGCCGCTGCTGACCAACGCGGCGCTCGACCCGGGCTGCGATCCGATCACCGGAGCATCCGCCGCATACCGCGATCTGCTGCGGATCCGGGCAGACGAGTCGGTGTTCGGGCTCGCCACGGCGGACGCCGTGCAGTCGGCGCTGTCCTTCCCGCTCTCCGGTACGGACGAGGCACCGGGCGTGATCACCATGCGGCTGGGGAAGCTGGTGGTGGTCTTCAACGCCACGCCGGTGACGCACAAGCAGCGGGTCGAGGCACTCGCGGGCACTTCCTACGCCCTGCACCCGGTGCAGGCCGCGGGCGCCGACACCGTCGTGAAGTCGGCTTCCTTCGCGGGTGACTCGGGGACCTTCACGGTGCCAGGCCGATCGGTCGCGGTGTTCACACGCGGCTGATCCGACCTGATCCCAGGGGCGGCGCGCCCGAGCCCACCGGCTCAGGCGCGCTGCCCCGGCAGGTCCGCCGCCTGCGGCACCAGGGCCGCCATCCGGCCGACCAGCTCGGCGAAGGGCCCGTCGGCAGGTTCGCCGTCGAGCAGACGCGCCAGCACATCCGCCATGACGGGGTCGTACGCCGCGGGTACGGCGACCAGTGCCACGAAGTCGTGCACCAGCTGTCGTTCGAGCTCGCGCCGGGGAATCTCCCGTCCGTCCAGCCAGATCAGCGCGGTCGATTCGGCGAGCGACACCCAGGAACGGACCACCAGGCGCAGCCGGGGCGGCGGATCGGTGACGCCCAGGTGGGCCATGAGGTGGTCGGAGGCGGCCCCGCGCACCTCTTCGATCATGGCGTTGGTCCGGGTGGACCCGACCGCCGGGCCGCCGCGCATCAGGGCCGAGAAGCCCGGGCCGTGCTCGTCCACGAAGCTGAAGAACCGGTGCATCACGCGCAGCAGCCGTCCGCCGAGCGGCCCTTCGTGCCGTTCCACGATGCGGGCCGCCAGATCGTCCGCCGCACGGCGCAGGGCGGCCTCGTACAGGCTCTGCTTGCCGGGGAAGTAGTGGTAGACGAGCGGGCGTGAGATCCCCGCGGCGGTGGCGATCTCGTCGATGGACACCTCGTCGGGGGAGCGGTGGCTGAACAACTCCAGCGCCACCCCGATCAGCTGCTGTTTGCGCTCTTCGACGCCCATCCTGCGGCGAACCCCGGTCGTCATGCGGACAGCCTAAACGGCCGGTCAGCGCCGGTCATCGGCGGTCGGTGATCGACTTCCGCGGTACTCCGGGTACGCTCCGGTGATATGAGCGCATCTGACCAGGAAGCCCCGGTACCGGAGTCGGAGGCTCCGGATGACCCGGATGCCCGGGAAGCGCACGAGTCGGAAGCACGCCCGGAGCCCACCGGTATGACCCCCCGCCAGGCGCGGGTGGTGCGGATCGCCGTGGCGTCCGCGCTGCTGGTGACCCTGGCCTCCGTGCTCGTGGTGCGGCTCGCCGGCCGCACGTCCGTCCTGGTGGTCGGGGTCTACGGGCTGGCCATGATCCTTTGCGGAGTCGTGATCGAACTGAGCCGCCACGGCCGGACCCGGCTGGGCAGTTGGCTGCTGGGCGTCGGCCTGGCGGCCGCGCTCGCGGCGGACTGGCTGCTGCCCTGAGCCGCGGAGCCGGCCCGCCGCCCGACCGGTTTGCGTGATCCGTCTCTCTGGCCCTGTTCTGGGGTCAGGGTGTTCCGTGCAGCACGTTACCGCGCGTTACTCCTGTTGCCCGGTGACAGGGGGGAGGTGAGCAGGCAGGATGGCCGGATGCGTACGGATCGACGTCGAAGCACCGCCCCGATAGCCCTGGCCGCGCTCGCCCTCACCGTCGTCGCGGCCGCCACGGGCTGTGTCCAGGGTGACGAGAAGGCCGCCGACGTGCCCAAGACGGCGACGGGAAGTCTGGAGGAGCTCGCGGCCAAGGTCTCCTGCGAGCCGAATGTCTCCACGGACGCCGAGGAGATCCGGCAGGCCAACTGCGAAACGAAGGACGGCACATATGTGTTGAGCACCTTCGCGACCGACCGGGGCCAGCGTGAGTGGATCAACGAGGCCAACGACTACGGCGGGACCTATCTGGTCGGCCGCAGGTGGGTCGTCAGCGGCGACGAGAAGGTGGTCGCGGCGCTGCGTGAACGGCTCGGCGGGGATGTGGAGACCGGCACGTCGCACGACGGGCACACCGGCGGCGGCAACGGCGGCTCAGGGACCGGCGACACCGGCGGCGAGCACTCCGGTGGCGAGCACTCGGGGCACAGCTGAGTTCCCGTCCCGGTCATCCGCCCTGTCGTCCACTCCGTCGGCGGGACGGATTCTTCCGATTCGCCCACGCTCCCGGTGCCTCCGGCGCCGGGAGCGCACACCGGAAGGGGCCCGCCGGTCACGGCGGGCCCCTTCCGGCTGTGGTAGAGCCGTTATCGGCAGCTACGGCCGGTGTTGATGCAGTCGACCATCTTGTTCATCAGGTTGTCGTTGAAGACGTTGATGAAGTCGCCGTGGTCCGTGACCGGCTTGTGCAGCTGTTCGGGGAACGAGTCGACCGCGAAGACGCTCGGATTGTCCCCGTCGAAGACCGGCGGCGGCACGTTGTACACGATCCGCTGCACAAGCTGCGGAATGGCCTTGAAGCCGTTCTGGCAGCGGCCGTTCCGGTCGGCGAAGGCCACATGCGTGCGGTGGTTGGCGCTGTCCGTGTTCTGGCCGTCCCAGCAGCTCTGGAACTTGAACGAACGCACCACCTTGCTGCCCTGCGGGCAGATCGGGTACTTGTCCTTGAGCTGGCGGTTCTCGAAGCCCGTGCAGCTCCATGACGCGTTCGCGTTGGCGTTGCCGTTCACGAACGCCTTGGCGTCACCGGTGATGATGCGCAGGAACCGGGGCATCGCGGTGACCTTGCCCACCGGGCTGCCGACGAAGTTCAGCGTCACCTGGGCCGGCGTCTGG
The DNA here is from genome assembly GCF_037023745.1 of Streptomyces sp. SCSIO 30461. Classification (NCBI taxonomy): domain Bacteria; kingdom Bacillati; phylum Actinomycetota; class Actinomycetes; order Kitasatosporales; family Streptomycetaceae; genus Streptomyces; species Streptomyces sp. SCSIO 30461. The sequence goes on along the minus strand of NZ_CP146101.1, from coordinate 6,109,904 downwards.
ATCTCGCCGACGTTCTTGTCCTTGCCGCCGCCGTCGGCCTGCGCGTCGTTCTCGTCCTGGCCGTTCTGCACACGCAGCACCGGCCAGTAGTAGGTCGACTTGTCACCCTGGTTGCGGCAGGTCGTCTGGCCGTTGGCGAGGTCGTCGTCGCTGGCGAAGGCGTCGTTGGCCTGGTTGCCCACATAGTCGTGCATATGGTGGGCGCCGTTGCTCACACCCGGCGCCACGATGACGTTGTCCGGGTTGAACTTGCCGTTCTGGTTCGTTCCGCAACTGGTCGCGAAGACGCCACGGGACGCGTTGCGAAGCTTGCGGGGGTTCCGGACGTTCGGCTGGACGGTGGTGATGTCCACGAAGTCGCCGGCCTCCGGGCCGTTGCCGGCCTGGCCTGCTTCGCCCTGCTGCCCGCCGTCGCCGCCACCGTTGTTCTGGCCCTGGCCCTGGTTGTCGGCCTGGCCCTGGCCGCCGTTCTGCTGCCGGCCGCCGTTGTCGTCGTCCGCGCGCAGTTCGCAGGATGCCATCTTCTGGAGCTGCTGGGACTTCTGTGCGGCACGCTGCTGTTCGAGTAGGGCGATGATCCGCTGGATGATCACCTGGCGCTCGTTTCGCAGCGGCGTCAGGATCTGCTGCTGGCCGTAGCCGCGGTCGCTCTGCACCCGCTGCCTGTTCTCGGCGAATCTCTGGTAGGCCCTGGTGATCTGGGAATCCAGCGTGGCGAGTTGGCGGTCAACCGATCCCCGTACCTGCTGGGGTACCTCTTGGATCTCGTTTCCGACGTCGGGGCAGTCGATGGTGGACACCGACTGCCAGCCGTTCGTGGACTGGAGCGGGCGTTGGCCGGTCCAGCTTTCCCCTGCGGAAGCGTAGTAATTGGCCGCTACCAACCCACCCCCGCCCATGATGAGGGCAGCCGAGGCGGCGATCGCCCGGTTTGCCAGCGTCGAGCGTTTGCGTGATGTGCGTCCCATGGAACTCCAATCCCGGGAGGGGTAGCGCGTCGTTCCATACGGGCGGGTCCGGAGCAGCGTTCAGCGGTCCGAGGGATTCGTAGGATTCTCTGTGCGCAAACCGGGTGGAAGTCGTAGAGACCTCGCGCCCGCCCCGCCGGATCGACGGCGGGGCCGGTCGGAGTCCGAGTCGGAACCGGGACGGCACGGTGGTGGGTCAGACGCGGTGCGCGGCCAGCAGTGCCGCGTCCTGCTCGGGCGTCAGGCCTGCAGGGCTGCGCACCGTACGCAGCGGCGGTGCCCCGTCCAGCGAGCGCAGCCAGGCCCAGGTGTCCGCGACCGTCTCCGCCACCGGGCGGCAATGCAGACCCGCGGCCAGGGCCTTGGACACGTTGGCTTGGTGCATTGCGTCATGCGGCTCCCCGCGCGGGATCCAGATCGGCAGATCGGTCCAGGGCGCGACCCCGGCACCCGTGATCGTCTCCTCGTCGAGCCAGCAAAGCCGCGCATCAGCTCCGGTGACCCGGACGCACTCATGGAGCAGCTCGCCCATCGTGGTGTGTCCGGGCGTGCTCACGGTGTTGTACGCGCCCGACAACCCCCGGCCCGGAGCGTTCAGCAGCCACACCGCCAGATCGCGTGCGTCGATGTACTGCAGCGGAAGGTCGCGAGGGCCGGGCGCGGGCACCGGGCCGCCCTGGGCCACCCGGTTCAGCCACCACGGCAGCCGCCCCACGTTCTCCCAGGGGCCGAGGATCAGGCCGGCCCGTGCCAGCAGGGAGCGCTCCGCGCCGAACGCCTCGACCGCAGCGAGCTCGCCGCCCAGCTTGTCGCGGGCGTAGTCGGTGGCCTCCGCGTCGGGGGCGGCGCCGGTGACCAGCGGCCCGTCCTCGGCCATGTCCGCCGTCGGCGGCCACGCGTAGACGGAGCGGCTGGACACATAGGCGTAGTACCGCGCACGGTCGGCAAGCAGCCCGGCCGTGGCCCGTACGGCCCGCGGCGCGGACGACCAGGTGTCCACCACCAGGTCCCAGTCTCCCCGTGCCTCCTCTTCGATCGCCTTCAACCCGCCCGGCGCCTCCCGGTCGCCGTGCAACACGGTCACCCCGTCCGGGGCCGGATGCCGCCCCCGGTGGAACACCGTCACCTGCCAGTCGTGTGCGAGCGCCGCCTCCACGACAGCCTTGCCCACGAACTCGGTACCGCCCAGCACAAGAAGTCTCATGATCGGGACTCTGCCGCCTCGGCGGCCCTGCCGGGGAGGCTTTCCGCTCGCAGGAAAACATGTCCGCTACCAGGGGAATCAGGAACTCGCGGCGTACTCGTCGGGACCCTGGTCTGCCGTTACCGGCGGACATGATGGCACCATGTCCGGGCCATGACGGATTCCCGGTCGCTGATGCGCACCCTCCGAGCCGCGCTTTTCGCGGCGGTGTGCTCGACTTTGGCGGCGATGGGGCATTCGTCCCTGTCTGGGCATGATCTGCCGGGCGCCGTGTTGGCCGGTGCGTTCGTGGTGAGCGGGGGAGCGGCCTGGCTGGCGGGCACCCGCCGCAGGGGCGCGTTCTCGATCGGCGCCGGACTGCTGACGGTCCAGGGCACCCTGCACCTGCTGTTCACCGGCTCCGACATCCACACCACCTCGGCGCATGACGGCGGCCATACCCACCCGATGGGCTCGGACCCCATGCCGCTGGACGCCGTGGCGGGTGCCGTCGGCGAGCCGGCCGTCCTGGCGCCCGCACCCTTCGTTCCGTCCATCGGCATGGTCGCCGCCCATGTCATCGGTGCCCTGGTGTGCGCGTTGTGGCTCGCACGCGGCGAGTCGGCCTTCTTCCAGCTCGCCCGCACCGTCGGCTGCCTCGCCTTCGCGCCCCTGCGCAGAGTGCGCCGGGCCCTCGCCTTCGTCCGGGTGCCGGAGCTTCCGGGACGGTCCGCACCGTCCCGGACCCGAGCCGCCCGGCGCCTCGAAGGAGTCGTCCTCGCCCACGCACTGTCACGGCGTGGTCCGCCGTGGCGGTCCGTCCCCAGCGACACGGCCCCCGGAGCGTACGCCTGACCGGGGACCGCGACTCCCCATGTCAACGCACGAACCCGAGGACTGTCGAGACTGTCATGGCCATTGACGACTCCGTAAGACCAGAAGAACCGAACGCAAGTTCACCGGACACCGCAACCGCACCGGTTCCCCGCCCCTCCACCTGGAGCGCGCTGCGACCGCTCGTACTGCGCATCCACTTCTACGCGGGAGTGCTCGTCGCCCCGCTGCTGTTCATAGCCGCCACCACGGGACTGCTGTACGCCCTCTCGCTGCCCGCCGAGAAGGTGCTCTACAGCCATGAGCTGACCACCGATGCGGGCTCCGCCGCCATCCCGCTCGACACCCAGCTCTCCGCGGCCCGCGAGGCACACCCCGAGGGCACGGTCACCGCCGTGTGGCCGTCCTCTGAGGAGGGTGCGACCACCAGGGTGCTCATGCAGAGCCCCGAGGTCGCCGAGGGCAAGGAACTCACCGTCTTCGTCGACCCCTACACCGGAAAGGTGCGGGGACAACTGGAGACCTCCGGCGACGCGCTGCCGATTCGCACCTGGCTGTCGGGGCTCCACTCGAACCTCCAGCTCGGCGAGACCGGTCGGCTCTACAGCGAGATGGCCGCGAGCTGGATGTGGGTCGTGGCCCTCGGCGGCCTGTTGCTCTGGTTCGGCCGCAAGCGGACGAGCCGCAAGGCGCTGGCCCTGCCCGACCGCTCCGCCACCGGTCGCCGCAGGACGCTCTCCTGGCACGGTTCCGTCGGCCTGTGGGCCGTGCTCGGTCTGCTGGTGCTCTCCGCAACCGGACTGACCTGGTCGACCTACGCCGGAGCCAACATCGACAAGATCCAGACCCAGCTCGGCGGATCCACCCCCGCGGTCTCCGCCGCACTGGACGGCCAGGAATCCGGCGGCGCCCACCAGGGCCACGGTGCCGGACACGGCACCACCCCGCACACCGGCCCGGACATCGGCCTGGACAAGGTGGTCGAGGCGGCGCGGGCGGAAGGTGTCGAGGAGCAGATCCAGATCACCCTGCCGAGTGAGGGTCAGGGCTATGTGGTCAAGGAGCGCGACCGGGAGTTCCCGGTCCACCTCGACGCGGTGGCCGTCGACCCCGCCGACGGACGGGTGATGGACACGCTGCCGTTCGAGGACTACCCGCTGCTCGCCAAGCTGACCCGGTTCGGCATCGACGTGCACATGGGCTACACCTTCGGCCTGGTCAACCAGCTGGCTCTCGCGGCACTCGCCGTGGCGCTGATGTTCCTGGTGGGCTGGGGCTACCGCATGTGGTGGCTGCGCAGGCCCACGAAGGAGCGCAAGCTGAGCGCCGGTCGGCCGATGCCGCGCGGCGCCTGGCGCAAGGTGCCGGTGACCATGCTGCTGCCGCTGGCCGCGGTGACGGCGCTGGTCGGCTGGTTCGTGCCGCTGCTCGGCATCAGCCTGCTGGCCTTCCTCGTGATCGACATCGCGCTCGGATTCGTGGCACGGAGGCGGGCCGGGGCGCAGGTCTGAGGCACGTCCGCATCCACGGCAGTCGATGCGGGCCGGGACGGTTCCTGGCGTGGCGCCGCTGGTGCTCGGTCTGCACGGTGATCGCAAGCATGTGCACCGCCATGGCAGAGCCCGCTGACAGCGGACGGGCCGCCCACCGGAATCCGGTGGGCGGCCCGTCACCACGGGATCGGCGCGGTCAGGCCTGGCCGGCCTTCTCCAGCGCGGAGCAGCAGGTGTCCACCAGCAGCCGGGTCACCACGTACGGGTCGACGTTGGCGTTCGGACGGCGGTCCTCGATGTAGCCCTTGCCGTCCTTCTCGACCTGCCACGGGATACGGACCGATGCGCCGCGGTTCGAGACGCCGTAGCTGTACTCGTTCCACGGGGCGGTCTCGTGCAGACCGGTGAGGCGGTCGTCGATCCCGGCGCCGTAGTTCTTGACGTGGTCCAGCGGCTTGGAGCCCTCGCCCAGCGACTCACAGGCGGTGATGATCGCGTCGTAGCCCTCGCGCATCGCCTTGGTGGAGAAGTTGGTGTGCGCGCCGGCGCCGTTCCAGTCGCCCTTCACCGGCTTCGGGTCGAGGGTCGCGGAGACGTTGAAGTCCTCGGCGGTGCGGTAGAGCAGCCAGCGGGCCACCCACAGCTGGTCGGAGACCTCAAGCGGCGCCAGCGGGCCGACTTGGAACTCCCACTGGCCGGGCATGACCTCGGCGTTGATGCCGGAGATGCCAAGACCCGCCTTGAGGCAGTTCTCCAGGTGGGCCTCGACCACGTCACGGCCGTGGATCTCGTCCACGCCGACACCGCAGTAGTAGCCGCCCTGCGGCGCCGGGAAGCCGCCCGCCGGGAAGCCGAGCGGACGGTCGCCGTCGAAGAAGGTGTACTCCTGCTCGATGCCGAAGACCGGCTCCTGGGCCGCGAACCGCTCCGCCATCTCAGCCAGTTCGGCGCGGGTGTTGGAGGGGTGCGGGGTCATGTCCGTGTTCAGGACCTCGCAGAGCACCAGGATGTGGTCGCCGCCGCGGATCGGGTCCGGACAGGAGAACACGGGCTTCAGCACGCAGTCGGATGCGTGGCCCTCGGCCTGGTTGGTGCTGGATCCGTCGAAGCCCCAGATGGGCAGCTCGTCGACCCCGGGGACGGCGCCGGTCAGTATCTTCGTCTTGGAGCGGAGCTTCGCGGTCGGCTCGGTGCCGTCGATCCAGATGTACTCAGCCTTGATGAACGTCACGGGGGGCCTCATCCTTTGCACGTGCTGCAGGGTATGAGGCGCAGCTTGGCAACTCGGGATTTCCCGTCCATTGCCCGATTGTGAACCCCGTGTTACTCGGTTCGTCCGTCCGCTGGTGCCCGCGCGCCGCGTCGGCGCGGCGCACCGGACCGGTGTACGACGGCGCCGGATCCCGACGCCGTCGTATACACCCGGTTCAGCCGACGCGTTCGATGCGTGCCTTGCGGATCAGGAATTTGCCGGGCTCGCGGACCTGCTCGAAGGCCGCGTTGTTGAGTAGCGCGCAGCTTCCGGAGGCGGACGTGACCTCGACCGTGGTCGACTTGTCGTTGTCGAGGTTGGTGACCTTGAGCTTGGTGCCGACGGGGAAGGTGCCGCTGGATGCCGCGGGGGCGCCGGCCTCACCGGAGAGGGTCACGGTCGAGCCCTGGCAGACGACCTCGCCGACAGCGCCGTTCCCCTGACCGTTGCCGCCCCGGCCACCGCCGTTGCCCGTGGCCGGGGGCTGGACGCCCTGGTCTCCACCGCTTTGCTCGCCGTCGGCCTGGCCTCCGCCGGCAGCCGCGCCGAGGCGTTCGATGCGCACCTGCCGGATCACGTTCTTTCCGGGCTCGCGGACCTGCTCGAAGGCAGCGGCGTTCAGTAGCGCGCAACTGCCGGATGTGGAGGTGACCTCGACGGTGGTGGTCTTGTCGTTGGCCAGGTTGGTGACCTTGATCCTGGTGCCGATGGGCAGTTCACCGCTGGAGGCCGCCGGGGCCCCGCCGTCGTTGGAGAAGGTGAGGTTCTGCCCGGCGCAGACCGTCTCGCCGGAACCGCCGCCCGCCGCCTGCCCCTGCCCTTGTCCGGCCGGGGGCTGGGCAGGAGCGTCGGCTGCCTGGTCCGAGTCGCCGGAGCCCTCGGCGCATCCCGCCGCCTTCTGCTGGACGTTGATCTGCTTGATCACCGCTTCCCGGTTGGCGATCCGCGCCGCCGACTGAGCGTCGGGATCGGCCCGCTGGCCGGCGATGAAGTTCTCGTTGTTGCGGACGGCCTGGGCCAGTCCGTCACAGGCCACGGACGTGTCGCCCGTCCCGGCGTTGCCGATGCCGGTCATGACGACGGCGCTGCCGCCGACCAGCGCTGCCGCGCCGATGAGCAGGGTGATCTTCTTCTTACCGCTGAGGGTCTTCTTGCGCGACACGTGAGAGCTCCTGTTCCCGGCCGTGGACGGCGACCGGATTCCGATCCGTGTTGCCGCTACGTACGGGTAGGGCGCGCGGCCCCGCTCAACGAATCAGACGTAACTTCCTTAACTGGGACTTAAGTTTTCGCAGGCAGCGCGGACGCGGTTGATGGATCATGACCGAATGAACCCACAAACGATCACCGCGGACGCATCGGGCACCTGGACACTCGGAGACCTCGAGGTCAATCGGATCGGCTTCGGCACGATGCGCCTTCCGCAACACGGCAAGGCGCTCATACCCGACGCCGTCCCCGGCGACCGCGACCAGGCGATCGCGGTGCTGCGCCGCGCGGTGGGGCTCGGGGTGAACCACATCGACACCGCCGCGTTCTACTTCTCGCCGCTGCGCTCCGCCAACGAACTGATCAACCGGGCCCTGGCCCCGTACGCGGACGACCTCGTCATCGCCACCAAGGTCGGCCCGCACCGGGACATGCGCGGGGAGTGGACCGAGCATGCCCGGACGGCGCGGGAACTGCGCGGACAGGTCGAGGAGAACCTGCGCCAGCTCGGCCGTGACCATCTCGACCTCGTCAACCTGCGGATCGTCGGCCACGACTCGATCGCCGAACGCTTCGGCGCACTCGCCGAGCTACGCGAAGCGGGGCTCATCCGCCAGCTCGGCGTCTCCAACGTCCAGCCCGAACAGCTCGCGGAGGCCCAGGCCATCGCGCCCGTCGTCTGTGTGCAGAACGCCTATGGCATCGGCCTGCGGCCCGAGTGTGACGCGTTCGTCCGCAGCTGCGGCGAGCAGGGCGTGGCGTTCGTGCCGTTCTACTCCGTCGCCGGTTCCGGGGGGCAGGCGGGGGTGACATCCCCCGACCAGGATTCGGTGCTCGCGGTGGCACGTGCCCACGGGGTGAGCGCGGCTCAGATCCGGCTGGCCTGGACCCTGCACCGCGGCCCGCACATGCTGGCCATCCCCGGCACGGGCAACCTGGAGCACCTGGAGGCGAACATCGCCACCGGCGCCCTGCGCCTCAGCGACGAGGAGCTCGCCTCACTGGACGCCGTGCACCGCGCGGCGGCCGAGGTGTGACGGCCCCGGCAGTCGCCCCGGCGGCCGGGGCGGGACAGTCCCGGCGCCCTCGGCACCGCCCGCGTCTTCCGCTCAGCCGCGCCCCATCGCGTCCCGTACCGCCTCGTCCGTACGTCCCACCACGGCCGTGCCGTCGTCGGCGGTGATGATCGGACGCTGGATCAGCTTCGGGTGCTCGGTGAGCGCCGTGATCCAGCGGTCCCGCGACGACTCGTCGCGGGACCAGTCCCTCACCCCGAGTTCCTTCGCGACCGCCTCCTGGGTGCGGGTGATGTCCCAGGGCTCAAGCCCGAGCCGGTCGAGCACCGCACGGATCTCGTCCGGGGAGGGCACATCCTCCAGATAGCGGCGCACGGTGTACGAGGCACCCTCCTCGTCCAGCAGATGAAGCGCGCTGCGGCACTTGGAACACGCGGGATTGATCCAGATCTCCATCCGGCCACGTTACTCCCTCAAGTCCCACAGCCCAGCCCCGTAAACCCCCTCTGGCCAGGGGAGATTGTCAGTGCCCAGCGGTAAAATCGAACTAGTTCGTGAGGGTCCAACCACCATGCCAGGAGGTCGCCGATGGCCGTTGCCGCAATCACGACGACGCCGAAGCAGAAGTCCAGTCCACAGCCCAAGCCGAAGACCAAGCCGAAGAAGCAGCCGCTGCCGGCCGGGCAGCCGCGTGAGTGGTACGAGTCCCACAATCGCCGCCTGAAGGCCATGCGGCTTGCCATCGCCCTGCTCGACACGGGCGTCTACAACCCGGTGAACGCGAGCAACCGGCGGATACGCACCCTCGCCCAGCGCATCGGCATCCACCCGCCGTCCAACACCACATGCCGCATGGTGCGGTCCCTGATCCACTACGCCAACTGAACGCACCACTCGCACAAGTGCGGCCCGGGGTCTCACCTGAACCCCGGGCCGTACGTCATGCGCCACCTCTGAGTGCGGCGTGTCACAGACTACTCACCACGCACTGTGGGAACGTCAACTCTGCGACTGCAGAATCGAGTTGCTGACGGTCTGCCCGTACGTGGAGAGGATCGAATGAGCGCCCCGCACACCATGACGCTCGACCAGGTGATCGACACCGCCCGCTACCCCCTGTCGGCCCCCGAGAGCCCGGAAGCCCTGGCCGTGCTGGAACGGGCCCACCGCGACCTCGCCGAACTCGGCTGCACCGTCCTCCCGGACTTCATCCGTCCCGAGTACCGCGAGGTGCTGGAGCGGGAGTGCTCGGCCATCGCGCCCCGGGCCCACTTCGACGTCGAGACGGTCAACGTCTACAACATCGCCATCGACCCGGCCCTCCCCGACGACCACCCAGGCCGCACCACCTTCCGGCGGGGCAACGCCTTCGTCGCACGGGACCGCATCCCCCCGGGCGCCCTCATCAGCAGGCTCTACTCGCACCGCGAGTTCCAGAGGTTCATCGCCCGCTGCTTCGGTCTCGGCCGACTGCACGAACTGGCGGACCCGCTCTCCGGACTCGTACTCAACGTCGTCGAGCCGGGTATGGAGCACCCCTGGCACTTCGACACCAACGAGTTCACGGTGAGCATGCTCACCCGAGGGGCCGACAGCGGCGGGGACTTCGAGTACTGCCCCAACATCAGGACACCGCAGGACGAACGCTTCGACGACGTCCGGGACGTGATCAACGGAGGGGGACGGCAGCTCATCCTCAGCCTGCCCCTCCAGCCGGGAGACCTGCAGCTCTTCAAAGGCCGCTACTCGCTGCACCGGGTCAGTCCGGTGCGCGGCGAACACGCCCGCCACTCCGCGATCTTCGCCTACAGCGAGCGCCCCGGCGTCATCGGCAGCGTGGCGCGGACACGGCAGCTCTTCGGCCGCGTACTGCCTGAGCATCTGGCGGCATCCGAAGGCCGCGCGGTCAGGGGGGACCGGCTGCTCGACTAGGGCTTTCGTCTGGACCAGGCCGGATCAGGGAGCGGTGCCAGGGAACGCGAGCCCGGCAGGATCCAGACGAAACCCCTGGGTCCTGTCCGACTGAGGGAGGAAGCATCCACGTGCGCTTCGACACGACCGGAAAAGTCTCGCTCGACGACATCTACAACCAGCCCGACCCGCGCACCTACTTCCAGGTGCTGCGCCCGCTCGGCTACTGCATACCTCAGCTGGCGAAGCCCTACTTCGTGAAGTACATCCAGGAGTACCGAGAGTCCAGGAAGGTCGCCGAGCCCAAAGTGCTGGACATCGGCTGCTCGTACGGGATCAACGCCGCCCTGGTGAAGTACGACGCCACCATGGACGAACTGTACGAGCGCTACGGCGGCGGGCGGGACGAAGACCGCGAGGCCCTGCTCGCCCGCGACCGTGAGCTGTCCCGCTCCCGCCAGCCCGCCCAGCCCATCCGTTTCACGGGCCTGGACGCCTCCACCCGTGCTCTGTCCTACGCCCGTGAAGCCGGGTTCCTCGACGACACCGTGCACGCCGACCTGGAACACCACGACCCCACCCCGGCACAGCGCGCCCGGCTCGCCGGCACGGATCTGGTGATCTCCACCGGCTGCATCGGCTATGTCACCGAGCGGACCCTGACCCGGGTCATCGCCGCCCAGGACGGCCACCGTCCGTGGATGGCCCACTTCGTACTCCGGATGTTCCCCTTCGAACCCGTCGAGCAGGCGCTGTCCCGCCTCGGCTACCGAACCACGCGCGTGGACGAGGCGTTCAGACAGCGCCGCTTCGCCTCCCTGCGGGAGCAGTCACTCGTGCTCGACGGAATGTCGGCCGCCGGGGTGGATGCGCGGGGCTTCGAAGCGGAGGGCTGGCTCCACGCACAGCTGTACCTTTCCCGCCCGAACAACCCGAATCGAGACCGGAATTGACCAAGACTCAAGGTGCGGTGAGCAGCGTGAACGCGACCTTCTCCCAGGAGCACAACCTGCCACGGGTCCCGCTGCCCACTCTGGAGTCCAGCTGCGAGCGCTTCCTCGAATGGTGCGCCCCGCTGCTCACCGCCGACGAACGCGCCGCCACCGAGGCGGAGGTCGCCGCCTTCCTCAGCCCCGAGGGACCCGGCCGGGTGCTGCACACGGCACTCGAGGAGTACGACAGCACCGAAGGCGTACACAGCTGGCTCGACACCTTCTGGCCGTACCGCTACCTCGGCCGCCGGGACCGCATCGCCCTGAACGCCAACTTCTTCTTCCTCTTCAAGGACTCCGCGCACCCGCAGTCCCAGCCGGAGCGGGCCGCGGGCCTCATCGCGGGCGCGCTCGCCTACAAGCGCCTGCTCGACCGGGAACTCATCGAACCCGTGGTGCTGCGCGGCGCCCCGCAGTCGATGGTGCAGCACAAGTACCTGTTCGCCACGACCCGCGTCCCCGGACTCCGGCAGGACACCGTCCGCGCCCCCTACAGCGAGGGTGCCCCCGGCCCGTCCAGGGCTCGGCACATCGTGGTGTTCTTCCAGGGCGCCGTCTTCCGGATGGACGTACTGGGCCATGACGGCGCCCCGTACGCCCTGGACGACCTCGAATCAGGGCTGCGCGCCGTCATGAAGGCCGGAGCCGAGCCCGCCGCCCCGGACACTTCGGTGGGCCATCTGACCACCATGGCCCGCGCCGAGTGGGCCACCGCCCGCGAGTCACTCCTCTCCTTCCACCCCGGCAACGCCGAAGCGCTGGAGACCATCGAGACCGCGCTGTTCTGCGTCTGCCTGGAGGACTTCGCCCCCGACGGCGTCAAGGACGCCTGCGACGAGCTGCTCTACGGGGACCGGGGCAACCGCTGGTTCGACAAAGCCGTCTCCTTCGTCGTGTTCGCGGACGGCCGCGCGGGCATCAACGTGGAGCACTGCGAGCTGGACGGCACCACGGTCCTCAACTTCACCGACGCCCTGCTGTCCACGCCGCCCGGCGCCCAGTCCCGCGAGTCCGGAGCCCGTCCCCAGGGACTCCCGGCGGTCGAACCGGTGGTGTTCGCCCTGGACGACGCCCTGCGCTCCCGGATCAGCGCCGCGGCCGACGCCTTCGCCATCTACGGCCGTGCCACGGCCACCACCACCGTCTCGTTCGACGGCTTCGGCAGCACCGCGATCAAGACGCTCGGAGTCTCGCCCGACGCCTTCGTCCAGGCCGCCTATCAACTCGCCCACCAGCGCGCCAAGGGCCGTCTGGGTGCCACATACGAGTCCATCGCCACCCGCCAGTACCGCAATGGCCGGACCGAGGCGATGCGCGTCGTCACCCCCGAGATGCTCGAATTCGTCCGCACGATGGAGGACCCGACCGCGGACGCCCCCACCCGCCGCGCGTCCTTCCTGACCGCCGCGACCCGCCATGTCGCCCGCGCCAGGGAGTGCCAGATCGGCCAGGCTCCCGAACAGCATCTGTGGGAGCTGGAGTTGATCCAGCGCCGCCGCGGCGCCGAACTGGGCGTCAGCGAGCAGCCCGGCCTCTACCGCACCCCCGGCTGGCTCACCATGCGTGACGACTACCTGAGCACCAGCTCCGCACCGTCCCACAACATCCAGTTCTTCGGCTTCGGCTCCACCAGCAGCCGCTGCATCGGCGTCGCCTACGTGCTGCTCCCCGAGCGCTTCAACCTCTACCTGAGCACCCCGCAGCCGGTCGCCGACCAGATGCACGCCTTCGCCGACCGCCTGCGCGACGCGGTCGCGGAACTGCGTGACTTGATGGCACCGTGAGCCGTCCGCAGCCGGCTCCGGACGCGCGTCGGCTGTGCCCTCGAGGGAGGGCACGGCCGACGGGTCACCGGCGGAGGCGTCATCCTGACCGCTGCCCTACTTACCGGCCAGGTGGCGACCATTGCCCAGCAACAGCAGATCGCAGACGTGCATGGGCTGAGCGCGCCATGAGGCGCGACCCTGGCGGAGGTGCGCAGGGCTGTGTGTCCGGTCCGGAAGACGCTGACCGGATCGGCTGACTCGGCCCTTCAGGTGATTGTCGGGTGCCTCATGAGCCAGACAGCCGATGCGGGGGGATGAAAGCTGCTACGTCTCAGCAGAACCCTGACCCCCACGAGGAGCTTGATGATGTACGCAGCAGTCCGGCGGTACGAAGGGGTGACGGATCCGGCTGAGGCGGGACGCCGCGTGAACGAGGGGTTCGTGCCGATCATGCGCCGGGTTTCCGGCTTCGTGGCCTACTACTGGGTCGATGCCGGGGACGGAGTAATGGTCTCGACCAGCGTCTTCCAGGACCAGGCCGGTGCCGAGGAATCGATCTCGAGGGCGGCGGACTTCGTGCGGGACAACCTTGCGCCACTACTCCCCAACCCTCCCCAGGTCATGGCCGGGGAGGTCTTGGCTTCGGCGTGAAGACGGTCGAATCAGCCGAATGAGAGTCTGGCTCGGGCCACGTCCGCTGGAGTGGTGTGTCGACGGCCATTCGGTGATCTCGGCTTGAGGCTATGCGGTGAGTACGGTGGGCAGGGCGGTGTTGTCGGTTTCTGACTCGATCCGGGTGGAGTCGGGCCTTGGCGAGGAGTTCGCGGCCCATGTGGCGGCGGGCTTCGGTCCACTCGTCGTTCTGCTCGGCCAGGACCGCCTCGACGAGCCGGATGACGGCCGTGTGAGCCCAAGCGACTCGATCGAGGTAGAGAGCGCGTGCTTTCGGAGGGGCGTCGTTGCCTGCTGCCGCCAACGCAGCCTGAGCCAGCGCCAGTCCTTCTCGCTCTTTGCCCGTGTTGCTGTACTGATACGCGAGCGAACCGGCGAGGTTTCCGACGAGCGTTCCATCTCCGGCTTGACGTGCGGCGCTCATACCGAGTTGGTAGATGTGTTTCGCTTCCTCGTGACGCCCAGCATCTGAGGCGATCCATCCCGCGATCCGGGCGAGCTCACCAATCTGCACGAGGAGGGCGCGGCCGGCTTCTTCCGTATGGCTTCCTGCGTGCTCCAGCTCAATTGCAGGCACTTCGAGAGCGATAGCGATGAAGGGCAGCCACTCGCGCGGGGTGCGCTTCCCCTTCTCATACCGGTAGATGTCCTGCCTGGTGAGGGAATCGGTCGGTAAACCAGCCGCACGGCACGCTTCCGCGGCTAGCCGCACCTGACTCCAGCTTTTGGCTTGCCGTAGGCGCCGGATCATGTGGGCCGCTGTCTCTCCGCGCATGTCTCAAGCCTGGCCTACACGGGGCCTACACGGGGCCGCTAGGCACCGATGAATGCGAGCGGCAGCGTGGTCCGACGCAAGGACCCCGGCGACGGAGGTAAGCCGTCCCTGGTTCCCGCCTGCACCCTGGGAACGGCCCCGACGACCCGGAGAACGGGTTGCCCTGGTGCGCGCAGTGCGGGCACTTCTTCGCGCTCACGGAGCCTGCGTGCCGTGGTCTGTGGTGGTGGCGCAACTCCGCCACCCGCACTCCCGTCCAGCCGCGCGGACACTGACACGGGCACCACGCCCTCGGCGGGTGTTCTCGTCGCTCAACGCGTGACTGAGCCCCTGCTACTCCACATCGGAGCGGCAGGGGCTCAGTTCTTGCACTGACGAGTAGTCAGCTACTCAAGATCGTCTTGCATGGGCATTGCACAACACGGTGAGAAACCGCCGGAACTGCTGAGAAGCGTATTCCCAGGTCAGCCCCGGTTTCGTGCCATCTCCGCCGGTGGCGGAGACGCGGCTCCTAGATGTCGAAGTAGAGCTCGAACTCGTGCGGGTGCGGGCGCAGCTGGATCGGGGCGATCTCGTTGGTGCGCTTGTAGTCGATCCAGGTCTCGATCAGGTCGGACGTGAAGACGCCGCCCGCCTGGAGGTACTCGTTGTCCGCCTCGAGGGCGTCGAGGACCGCCGGGAGGGAGGTCGGGACCTGCGGGACGCCCGCGTGCTCCTCGGGGGCCAGCTCGTAGAGGTCCTTGTCGATCGGCTCGGCCGGCTCGATCTTGTTCTTGATGCCGTCGAGGCCGGCGAGCAGCAGCGCCGAGAAGGCCAGGTACGGGTTCGAGGACGGGTCAGGGGCGCGGAACTCGACGCGCTTGGCCTTCGGGTTGGAGCCCGTGATCGGGATACGCATCGCGGCCGAGCGGTTGCGCTGCGAGTACACCAGGTTGACCGGGGCCTCGAAGCCCGGGACCAGGCGGTGGTAGGAGTTCACCGTCGGGTTGGTGAAGGCCAGCAGCGACGGGGCGTGCTTCAGGATGCCGCCGATGTAGTAGCGGGCGGTGTCGGACAGGCCCGCGTAGCCCTGCTCGTCGTAGAACAGCGGGGAGCCGCCCTGCCACAGGGACTGGTGGACGTGCATGCCGGAGCCGTTGTCGCCGAAGATCGGCTTGGGCATGAAGGTCGCGGTCTTGCCGTTGCGCCAGGCGACGTTCTTCACGATGTACTTGAAGAGCATCAGGTCGTCGGCGGCGGCGAGCAGGGTGTTGAACTTGTAGTTGATCTCGGCCTGGCCGGCCGTGCCGACCTCGTGGTGCTGGCGCTCGACCTGGAGGCCGGCGTTGTCCAGCTCCAGGGAGATCTCGGCGCGCAGGTCGGCGAAGTGGTCGACCGGCGGGGCCGGGAAGTAGCCGCCCTTGTAGCGGACCTTGTAGCCGCGGTTGTCCTCGAGCGCGCCGGTGTTCCAGGCGCCGGCCTCGGAGTCGATGTGGTAGAAGCCCTCGTTCGCCGTGGTGGCGAAGCGCACCGAGTCGAAGACGTAGAACTCGGCCTCGGGGCCGAAGTACGCGGTGTCCGCGATGCCGGTGGAGGCGAGGTAGGCCTCGGCCTTCTTGGCGATGTTCCGCGGGTCACGGCTGTACTGCTCGCCGGTGATCGGGTCGTGGATGAAGAAGTTGATGTTGAGGGTCTTGTCACGGCGGAACGGGTCCAGGCGCGCCGTGGACAGGTCCGCGCGCAGCGCCATGTCGGACTCGTGGATCGCCTGGAAGCCGCGGATCGACGAGCCGTCGAAGGCGAGCTCCTCGGACGGGTCGAACGCCGCTGCCGGGACGGTGAAGTGCTGCATCACGCCCGGAAGGTCGCAGAAACGGACGTCGATCATCTTCACGTCGTTGTCCGCGATGTACTTCTTGGCGTCGTCGGCGTTCTGGAACATCCAACTCCTCCTACTCCCGGCCCGGGGTGGGGCGGGGTTGTCGCTCGGTCGTGCGGCCAGTGCGGTGGCACACGCTGCACACGACCCTAGGTATCGGGGATTTCTCCAGCATGACTCATTTGTTTCGCGGACGTTAACCGGACCGGTTGCCGGTTGACCCGGCCGGGGGTGATCGAAAGCGCGCACAGTACCGTGGACTGGTGGACAACAGGCAAGCAATCGGTTCGTGGCTGTCCGGCCCCCGCGCGGCGGTCGAAGAGGCGGGCGGCGACCTCGGCTACCGGGGCGAGCAGCTCGGACTGCCTCAGGAGGGGCCGGGCGCCATCGCCCCGCTCGGGCGGCGCTTCGGGGCGCTGTTCATCGACTGGGGCCTCTGCATGCTCATCGCGTGGGGGCTCATCACGGGAGGCGACTGGTCCTCGGCGGGCAACCCCGCGCTGCTGGTCCTGCTCGCACTGAGCGTGCTCACCGTCGGCACCGTCGGCAGCACCCCCGGCAAGCGGATCCTCGGCCTCCGGGTCGTTTCGGTGCACGGCGGACGACTCGGCTTCGGGCGTGCGGTGCTGCGCAGCCTCCTGCTCTGCCTCGGTATCCCGGCGCTGGTGTGGGACCGCGACGGGCGCGGGCTGCACGACCGCTTCTCGGGCGCCGTGCAGGTGCGGATCTAGGTGACTGGTGTTAATCGTGTGAGCTCGCGCTGGGTCTTCGTCCTGTGTCAGGCTGCGGGGTGTTGGTCGCTGGGTGTGGGGAGAGGTTGAGCGATGGCAGTGGGCCGGACTCCGATGCAGCCGGGGTTGCTCTCCTCCACAGTGGGTTTCTGCGAGGGTCGGCTGGCGCCGAACTCGATCTACGCGGTGCTGCACCGCGAGTGCCGGGCGTTGTTCCCCGATGAGATGTTCGCCGATCTGTTCGCCGAGGACGGCCGCAGGTCGGTGCCGCCGATGATCGTGGCGGTCGTGATGGTCCTGCAGCGTCTGGAGGGTTTGTCCGATCGCGAGGCGGTCGAGCGGTTCGCGTTCGATGTGCGCTGGAAGTACGCCGCCGGCGGGCTGGACTTCGACCATCCGGGGTTCGTGCACACCGTGCTGGTCGACATGCGGGCGAGGCTTGCCGCTTCCGCCCGGCCGAACCGGATCTTCGAGCGGACGGTAGAGGTTGCTGCACAGGCCGGACTGGTCGGCCGCAGGAGGGTGCTGGACTCGGCACCGATCTATGACGCGGTGGCCACGCAGGACACCATCACGCTGATCCGTTCGGCCATCCGCGGCCTGCTGCGGGCGGCCGATCACGTGCTGCGGGCCGAGCTGCGGGCGGTGATCTCCAGCGGGGACGCCTACACCAGCACGGACAAGCCGGTCATCGACTGGACGGACGCGGCCGAGCGGGAAGCCCTCATCGATTCGCGGGCCCGTGACGGGTTCGCGCTGCTGACCGTGCTGGACGGCCGGGCCGTGCCCGGGGATGTGGGCCAGGCCGCGCGGTTGCTGGCCACCGTGCTGGGCCAGGACCTGGAGCAGGACGGGGGCGTCTTCAAGATCGCCCGCAAGGTGGCCGCGGACCGGGTCATCTCCACGGTTGATCCCGAGGCCCGGCACGGCCACAAGACCGTCCGCCGGTCCTTCGACGGTTACAAGGGTCATGTGGCCGAGGAACCCGACAGCGAGGTCATCACCGCGACCGAGGTCACGGCGGGCAACGCCGGCGATGCCGAGCCCGCCGCCGACCTGCTCGCCGACGTTCTCCAACCACCTGCCGCCGAGCAGGCAGACCAGGCGCGGGCCGAAGTCTACGGCGACGCCGCTTACGGGACCGGGCCGCTGCTGGCCGAGCTGGACGACGCGGGCGCCCGGGTGATGGTCAAGGTGCAGGCGGCCAACGCGCCCGGTGGGCGGTTCTCCAAGGACGCCTTCACCATCGATCTGGAGGCAGGGCAGGTCACCTGCCCGAACCAGGTGACCGCCGCGATCCGCCCGAAGTCTGATGGCGGTGGGGCGGCCTGCTTCAAGACCGCCTGCGCCGCCTGCCCCCTTGCGGCGCAGTGCACTACCGCCAGGAACGGACGCGTCATCACCATCGGCCCTCACGAAGAACACCTGGCCCGGGGCCGGGCTCGCAGTGCGGACCCCGTCTGGCTGGCCGCCTACCGGGCCACCCGCCCCAAGGTCGAACGCAAGATCGCCCACCTGATGCGGCGGCGACACGGCGGACGCCGCGCCCGGGTGCGGGGCCGGGCCAAGATCGCCGCCGACTTCTCCTTGCTGGCCGCCGCCGTCAACGTCGCGCGGCTCGGCGTGCTCGGAATCATGTCCACAGGCAGTGACAAGTGGGCGGTCGCCGCCGGCTGACCGTCCCGAGGGCGCCCTGGACCATGCAAACGACCCGCACGCGGCCGTGCCAAGCCCCCAACAGCCCCCACGACGGCCACGAACCACCCACACGCCGCCCGACCACCAGCCAGCAACCACGACCCTGACACCCCCAACGGCGACACCGCACGCCCAGGACGACCCGCTTAACACCAGTCACCTAGGGCGTGTTGCGAAAGCAGCTCCGTCCGCCCGCAGGGCGGGGCCTGCGGCGTCTGGTGCGTGCGATCGCAAGGCGGAGGATCATCCTCGTACTGGACGTACGTGGATGACTCCGGCAACGCAGCGAGCGTGTGTGCCAGGCGTCGCGGGTCAGGAGGGACTTTCGCAACACGCCCTAGGCCTGATCCAAACGAAAGGCCCTGGGCCATCGGGCCAGGGAGTCATCTCGCGCGGCCGGCTGCTCGGAGCGGCTCATCAGACAACGACGTGAGGGCCCGGATGCATCCGGGCCCTCACGTCGTGTTCAGCGATCAGCGTCAGCGCGCCTTTCCGCCGCGCGGCATGCGCATGCCCTTGGGCATGGGGCCCTTCGGCAACGGCATGTTGCTCATGAGGTCGCCCATCGCACGCAGCCGGTCGTTGGTCTGCGTCACCTGGGGGCCGCTCAGTACCCGCGGCAGTTTGACCATGGTGGTGCGTAGCTTCTTCAGCGGCACCTGGCCCTCGCCGTCGCCCACGATGATGTCGTGCACCGGGGCCTCCACCGCGACGCGGGACATCTTCTTCTTCTCGGCCGCCAGCAGCGTCTTCACCCGGTTCGGGTTGCCCTCGGCCACCAGCACGATGCCGGCCTTGCCGACGGCGCGGTGGACGACGTCCTGACTGCGGTTCATCGCGACCGCGGGTTTCGTGGTCCAGCCGCGGCCGACGTTCTGGAGCACTGCGGCCGCCGCTCCCGGCTGTCCCTCCATCTGCCCGAAGGCGGCGCGCTCGGCGCGGCGCCCGAAGACGATCGCCATCGCGAGGAAGCCCAGCAGGAAACCAAGGATGCCGAGGTAGACCGGGTGACCGATCAGGAAGCCGATCGCGAGAAGGACACCGAAGGTGACGATTCCCACAGCGCCGATGATCAGACCGATCTTCGGGTCCGACCGTCGGGTCATCTTGTACGTCAGGGCGATCTGCTTGAGTCGCCCGGGGTTCGCAGAGGCAGCAGTCTCTGCCTGTTCCTTCCTCGCCATGTTTGAAGTTTACGTGGCTCAGGAGGGGCGAGTCAGCGCGGCCTCCATCACGTGCTCGGCCTCGACCCGGTCCTTGGCGAGTCGGCGGTTTTCGAGCACGGCGATCCAGGCGTTGCGGCGGGCGGTGCTCTGGCCGCCGCGCAGGAGTACGGATTCCACGGCGCGAAGGGCCTGGGTGAAGGTCGGGAAGGCGTTGGCGCGTACGGAGGTCGCGGCCTGCATGGTGGAGTTCTCCCTCGGGGGCGGGGTGGCGATGAGTGAGCGAGAGCGTGCGCTGTGTGAATCCAGAGTCACTGATTGGTGTTACCAGGGTGTGACTGAGGGGTCAAACACCGATGAAACCTCTATTCGGGCCGTGTGAACGCGAACGCGGCCCATGCGCGCCCCCGACCTGCGGGGAGCGTATGAGCCGCGCCGATTCGGCCATTACCGGCCGGTAGTACCTTGTGTGGGAATTCACACCTTCTGGGTGGCCGCCGTCGTCGCGCCACGCCGTTCCATCGCCTGCTGGAAGAGGCGGCCCGCCCGGTATGAGGATCGCACCAGGGGGCCGGACATCACGCCGGAGAAGCCGATCTCGTCGGCCTCCTCCTTCAATTCCACGAACTCCTGCGGCTTCACCCAGCGCTCCACCGGGTGGTGCCGCACGGAGGGGCGCAGGTACTGCGTGATGGTGATGAGCTCGCAGCCCGCGTCGTGGAGGTGCTGGAGCGCCTCGCTGACCTCTTCGCGGGTCTCGCCCATGCCGAGGATCAGATTGGACTTGGTGACCAGTCCGGCGGCACGGGCCTCGGTGATCACCCTCAGTGAGCGTTCGTAGCGGAAGCCCGGCCGGATCCGCTTGAAGATCCGCGGCACCGTCTCCACGTTGTGCGCGAGCACCTCGGGGCGGGACGAGAAGACCTCGGCCAGCTGGTCCGGGTCCGCGTTGAAGTCGGGGATCAGCAGCTCGACCTTGGTGCGGCCGGCCTCGCGGGCCGCGGTCTGGGTGTGGATCTGGCGCACGGTCTCCGCGTAGAGCCAGGCACCGCCGTCCACCAGGTCGTCGCGGGCGACGCCGGTGATCGTCGCGTAGTTCAGATCCATCGCCACCACGGACTCACCGACCCGGCGCGGCTCGTCGCGGTCCAGGGCCTGGGGCTTGCCGGTGTCGATCTGACAGAAGTCGCAGCGCCGGGTGCACTGGTCGCCGCCGATGAGGAAGGTCGCCTCGCGGTCCTCCCAGCACTCGAAGATGTTCGGACAGCCGGCCTCCTGGCACACCGTGTGCAGGCCTTCGCTCTTCACCAGCTTCTGGAGCTGGTTGTACTCGGGGCCCATTTTCGCCCGGGTCTTGATCCACTCGGGCTTGCGCTCGATGGGGGTCTGGCTGTTCCTGGCCTCCAGGCGCAGCAGCTTGCGTCCGTCGGGTGCGACAGCGGACACGACCGGCTCCCTACACTTCGATTCCTCGGCGACCACCAGGGTACGCCCGATGTTTTGATGCCCCTACGCCTGGCCAACCTCTGGCCTTGGGTGGACATTCCCCGTACGGACCGGCATCGCCCGTATACGGGGCGACATCGCTCACCCGGCGGGGAGCGGGGCCTCCACGGCGCCGTGCTCGACCGCGCGGGGCTTCAGCTCCGCGTGCTCCAGCACCTCGCGCAGATGCTTCTCGGCCACCGGCAGCACCTCGGCGATCGTCACGTCCCGGCCCAGCTCGCCCGCGAGCGAGGCGACCCCGGCGTCCCGGATGCCGCACGGCACGATCCGGTCGAACCAGGTGTTGTCCGGGTTCACGTTCAGAGCGAAGCCGTGCATCGTCACACCTTTGGCGACCCGGATGCCGATGGCGGCCAGCTTGCGGTCCTCACGGCGCTGGCCGGCGTTCGAAGGGGCGTACTCGGGCCCGCTGAGCCGCGGGTCGAACTCTCCCTCGTCGCCCGCTTTCGGCGATGAGGGGCCCCCGTCGTGCAGACGCGGGTCGAAATCCAGGGACAGGCCGCCTGTCGCCGGGCGGTGCTCCAGCGTGTCGCCCAGCACCCAGACCCCGCTGCGGCCCTCGATCCGGGTGGTCTCCACGCCGAAGTCGGCGCAGGTGCGGATCAGCGCCTCCTCCAGCCGCCGTACATGCGCGACGACGTCCACCGGTCGCGGCAGCTGCATGATCGGGTAGCCGACCAGCTGGCCGGGGCCGTGCCAGGTGATCTTGCCGCCGCGGTCCACGTCGACGACAGGGGTGCCGTCCAGGGGACGCTCGTCGTCCTCGGTGCGCCGTCCCGCCGTGTAGACGGGCTGGTGCTCAAGGAGCAGACAGGTGTCGGGGATCTCGCCGGCGAACCGGGCCGCGTGTACACGGCGCTGCTCGTTCCAGGCCTCCTGGTACTCGACGGCGTCCTCGCCGAAGCCCAGATGGACAAAACGCAGCTCGCTCACCGGCTGTGCCTCCCTCAAGCTGCCTCATGCTCTCGCGGGTGCGCTCATCGCGCCCCCGGCCACTGTACGACCCGCCACGACTGGCCCTGCCGGGTGCTGCAGTCGTCAGCGGCACCCCTAATCCTCACACGATCGGATGAATGCGGAGACAAGGTGCGCCAGTGGGGTCGGTCGAGCCCGCTACATTCGCGCCGTTTCATGTGGGCTGCACTCAGGCCGTGCCGGAGAGCTTCCGCCTGGCTCCAGTTCCCCAGCACGGCCCAAGGCCCGGAAGGCAGGAGACCGCACAACCGATGACGGAACGACCCCCGCAGCGCACCCCCAACCGCCAGCTCGCCGCGCTCATCGAAGAGGCCGGATTCTCCAACGCCGGGCTCGCCCGGCGGGTGGACCAGCTAGGCCTGGAGCACGGTCTGGACCTGCGCTACGACAAGACCTCGGTGACCCGATGGCTGCGCGGTCAGCAGCCGCGCGGTACGACGCCCGCACTGATCGCCGAGGTGTTCACCCGGCGACTGGGCCGGCGGCTGTCCGCGCAGGACCTGGGGCTCGACGCGTGTGCGCCGGTCTACGCGGGTCTCGAGTTCGCAGCCACCCCCGAGGAGGCCGTGGACATCGTCAGCGGGCTGTGGCGAAAGGACTCCGGCAGCCATGCCGAGCTGCGGAAGATCGCCTTCACCCCGGCGGGCCTCGTCGTACCGAGCCGGGACTGGCTCATCGGACGGGCCGACGAGCGGGTCGGGAGGCAGGACGGGGCCGTCGCACCGGGTGGCCAGCCCGTGCACCCCGGGACCGTGCTGCGGGCCGCGCAGCCCGGAGTCGCCTCCCTGGGGACGGCCGCTCCGTCCGGCTCCGCCGCGCAGGGACGGGCCCGGGTCCCCGCCCAGGGCGCCCGGGTCCATGTCCCGCGCCAGCGCGGCACCGACCGGGGGCCGGGCCAGCGGGTCGGCGCGGGCGACATCGCCGCGCTGCGCTCGGTCAGCGAGCTGTTCCGTACCCTCGACCAGAACTACGGCGGCGGCCACGCCCGGCAGGCCCTCGTGCGCTACCTGGAGCACGAGTTGGAGCCCATGCTGCGCGGCAGCTACCCGGAGGCGACCGGGCGAAGGCTGTTCACCGCCGCGGCCGACCTCACCCGGCTCGCCGGCTGGACCTCGTACGACATCGCCGCGCACGGCCTCGCCCAGCGGTACTTCGTCCAGGCGCTGCGGCTGGCCCAGGCGGCCGGTGACCGGGCGTACGGGGCGTATGTGCTGGCCACCATGGCCCGGCAGGCGGTCTACCTGAGTCATGGCCGCGAGGCCGT
The DNA here is from genome assembly GCF_037023745.1 of Streptomyces sp. SCSIO 30461. Taxonomy (NCBI): domain Bacteria; kingdom Bacillati; phylum Actinomycetota; class Actinomycetes; order Kitasatosporales; family Streptomycetaceae; genus Streptomyces; species Streptomyces sp. SCSIO 30461. The sequence continues at coordinate 6,086,638 of NZ_CP146101.1, read as the reverse complement.
CCAGCTCGCCCGGGTCGCCCAGCAGGGCATCGGTACGGGAGCGCCGCACGCCGTGCAGGCGCTGCTGCACGCGGTGGAGGCGCGAGGGCACGGGGTGCTCGGTGACGTCCGCTCGTGCACGGCGTCGCTGGTACGTGCCGAGCGGGCGCTGGAGGCGGCGCGGCCGGGCGACGAGGTCCCGCACTGGGCGTGCCACTTCGACGAGGCACAGCTCGCGGACGAGTTCGGCCACTGCCACCGCGACCTGCAGCAGTACCGCCCGGCGGTCCAGCACGCCGAGCGCGCCCTGCAACTGCGCCCGCCCGGCTACGCACGCAGCCGTCTCTTCTGCCGGGTCGTCCTCGCCACGGCCCGGCTCGGCCTCGGCGAACTCGACCAGGCCTGCGCGCTGGGTGCTGAAGCCGCGCAGCAGGCATCCGAGATGCGGTCGGCCCGCGCGGTGGACTACATCCGCGACTTCGAGCGCCGCCTCGAACCGTACCGGGACGCGGCGGCCGTTCGGGGCTACCGGGACCGGGTGATGGCCATCGGCTGAGCGTCAGCGGTCCAGGACGGGGCGGGCGTCTCGACCCGTACTCGACCGGGGGCCGATCGGCCTCGGCTTCGATGGTGTGGTGGCTTCGATGGTGTGGTGACGGCGATGACTTGGCGGTGGCGAGGTGGCGGTGGCGAGGTGGCGGGGCGCCTACGCGGCCATGGCGTCCGCGGTCGGCGCCCCCGCCGAGTAGCCGGGCTGGATGCCGAAGTCGCGCAGGATCGCGTGCGCTGCCCTGCGCCCCGAGTGCAGCGCCCCCTGGACCGTGCTGGTGTCGCGGTGGTCGCCGCACACATAGAGCCCGGCGAGCAGCCGTACCGCGCGACGTGCGTCGTGCGGTGGCGGCATCGCGGCCACGGCCTCCGGGTCGTGGTGCACGGCGAGCAGCTCCCAGTCGTCGGTGGGGGTGCCGTACAGCGCGGCGAGCTGAGCTCGCACCCGGCGGTCGGGATCCGCCGGTGGCCTCCCGAGGACGGTGGAGGTGACCAGTGCCCGGCCGAACGGGGCCCGGGACGGGTCCACCTCGCTCATCACGGCGGTGTGCGACACGGGCCCGGCGCGGTCGCCGTCCAGCAACAGGGACGGTTCGGCCAGCGGCGCCACGGGAGCCGTGTGGTGAAGGACCGTCACGGGGTGGAACGCGGGTATGCGCAGCCCGGGCAGCAGGGCGGCGGCGGTGCGGGCGCCGGTCGCGAGGAGCAGCGAGCGGGAGCTGACGGAGCCGTGCTCCTCCGTGAGCACACCGTTGATCGACGCGTCGGTGACCCGCACCCCGGTGTGCACTGTGCCGGGCGGCAGGGTGGCGGCGAGCAGTTCGGGAAGTGCTGCCGCACCGCCTGCCGGAACGCACAGCCGACCGCGGGCGAAGGCCCGCAGGGCGAGCTCGGCGACCCGGCTCGAGCTGCTGAGCTCCGGGTCGCAGAGCAGGGCGGACAGCAGTGGGCGCAGGAAACCGTTCACGGTCCGGGCGGAGAAGCCCCGGGTGTGCAGTGCGTCCAGTGCCGGGAGTTCGGGGCGGGCGAGCAGCCGCCGGGTCGGGGTCGCCGCGAGCCGCGCCAGCGCGGCGGCGAGGCGGGCCTGGTCCAGGGCGGTGCCGATCGGCGTGCGGGGGGCGCTCGCAAGAGCGCGTGCTGCTGTGAGCGCTCCCTCGACGCGCCGCGGCGCATGGGGCGAACCTCGGAGTGCGCTCCGGCGTACGCCCATCCTGTGCTGGCGTCCTTCGCTGTGCACTAGCACACCGGGCGCGAAGGAGCGCAGTTCGAGGCCTGCAAGCCCCGGATTGCGACGTAGTTCCGGATAGGCGGTGTTGAGCAGGTGGCCGGTCCGGTCGAGTCGGAACCCGTCGACACGTTCGGTGGCCATCCGGCCCCCGACGGTCGGCGAGGCTTCCAGGACGGTGACCGTGACCCCGGCACCGGTGAGCTGATGAGCCGCCGAAAGACCGGCGAGACCGGCCCCGACGATGACGACGTCCGCGTGGCGTGCGCTGCTGAGCACGTGGCCCTCCCCGAGTCGGCGCGGCTTGGTGTGGGGCCTCATTCCCCTAACCTGCCGGTGCGATGCGGAAGTTTGGACTGGAGAGTAGAAACCCTCCGGCAGGTGCACGGCCAGCGGCGCACATCGGTCGCCCGGCAGCATGAACTCGCACAAGTGTGCGCCTCCTTGTGTGGGAGATGAGTCAGTCCACGGCCGCCCGGATGGACTCGTCGATCGACGGGTGGGCGAACTCGAACCCCGAGTCGAGCAGCCTGCGCGGCAGCACCCGCTGGCTGGCCAGCACGTCGTCGGAGAACTCGCCCATGGCGGCACGGAGCGCGAACGGCGGCACCGCGAACAGCGTCGGGCGACGCAGGACCCGCCCCATCGCCGCGGTGATCTCACGGTTGGTCAGCGGGTTCGGTGCGGTCAGATTCACCGGTCCGGACAGCTCGTCCGCATCGATGATGTGACGGAAGGCGGCGACTTCGTCCTCCAGGGAGATGAAGCTCCAGAACTGGCGACCGCTGCCGAGCCGTCCGCCGAGCCCCGCCCGGAAGATCGGGAACAGCCGCCCCCATGCCCCGCCCTCCCGCGCCACCACCAGGCCCGTACGCGCGAAGGCGACCCGGATTCCGGCCTCCTGCGCGGGAGCCGCGGCTGCCTCCCACTCCTCGCAGACCCCGGCGAGGAATCCGGAACCGGGCGGTGCGGTCTCGTCCACCGCACGGTCGCCGGTATCGCCGTAGTATCCGATCGCGGAGCCGCAGACCAGCACCCGCGGTGGCTCCTCCAGCGACGCCACGGCCTGCGCGATCGTGGCCGTACCGAGCACCCGGCTGTCCCGGATCTCCTTCTTGTACGCCTCCGTCCACCGGTGGTCCCCGACCCCCGCGCCGGCCAGGTGGACCACGGCGTCGCAGCCGTCCAGGCCCAGCGCGTCGACCTCCTGGCGTACGGGATCCCATCGCACCTCGTCAGGGGTGCGCACGGACCGCCGCACCAGGCGGACCACCTCATGCCCGCCGTCCGCCGTCAGGGAGCGGACAAGCGCCTTACCGATGAGCCCGTTGGAGCCGGTGATCGCAATACGCATGCCCCCCATCCTGCCCAGCTGACACGGTGCCGTCATGCCCGTGGGCCATCCGCCGCGCCGGATGCGCCCAGCCCTCCGCGCGGCACGGGGAAGCGACGCCGCCGCGCGCCGAATCCACTCGCCCCCTGCGGCAGGGAGTGTGGCACCCTGCGCTGCCCCCGGGCCGAAGCGGTCCACGGCTTTGAGTGACACTGCTTCACCGCACCGGCTTCCTCCGCGGACGTTCCCCGAGACCGACTACCGGCGACGGGCGACCGGGGGACGGACCGCGGGACCGCGGACCGTCGCACCATCAGACCGCGAAACGCTCCCACAGCGCCGGGAAGCGCTCCGCCAATGCCCGGTCGTCCTCGAAGTCGAACGGGGTGCCCTCCGGTTCCGCCGACTGCGACGGGACTCCCAGATCGGGCGCGACCGCCCCGGTGAGCTGCTCGTACGCCTCGTCCGCCGCGTAGCCCAACTCCTCCCCGTCGCCGTCGATCTCCTCGTCGAAGTCCGCCAGCAGGCCTGCGAGGGAGTCGGGGTCGTGCACCGCGCCCTCGAATACCTCCCGCCCCTGACCGATCAGCCAGCAGCGGAAGTAGTCGAACGCGTCGTCACTCGCCCCGCCGAGCAGCACCGCAGCCGCCCCCCACAGGTCCCAGCGGTATGCGCGGTTGTAGCGCGCCTCGAAGTGGCGGGCGAAGTCGAGGACGGAGTCGGGGTCCAACTGGAGCAGCCGCTCGACCAGCAGATCGGCATGGTCCTCGGGGTCGCCTTCGGCGGCCTCGCGGGTGCGGTCGATGATCTCCCAGAACTCCGTCTCGTCCATCACGGCACAAGCATCGGGGTTCGCGGGCGGCGGCGCACGTGGAGCGGCCGAAATGCAGTCTTTCGGAAATGTGGACAGAAGGTGTCGGAGTTCAGTGGAACTGTCACCGCATGACGACTGACACACCATTCAAGGGACTCAGGGGGAAGGTCGCGCTCGTGGCGGGCGCGACCCGGGGCGCCGGCCGCGCCATCGCCGTACAGCTGGGTGCGGCGGGCGCGACCGTCTATGTGACGGGGCGTACGACCAGGGAACGCGTCAGCGAGGTCGGCCGGACGACCGAGACCATCGAGGAGACCGCCGAACTGGTCACTGCCGCGGGCGGCAAGGGCATCGCCGTACCCACCGATCATCTGGACCCGGACCAGGTGAGGGCGCTGGTCGCCCTGATCGAACGAGAGCATGACCGGCTGGACGTCCTCGTCAACGACCTCTGGGGCGGCGACCACCTGCTCGAATGGCACACCAAGATGTGGGACACCGAACTCGCCCGGGGGCTGCGCCTGCTGGAGCTCGGTGTACGCAGCCACATCATCACCAGCAGCGTGGCCCTCCCGCTGCTGGTGCGCAGGCCGGGCGGCATCCTCTTCGAGATCACCGACGGCACACCCGAGTACAACCGGCGCTTCCGCGAGAACTTCTACTACGACCTGGCCAAGAACGCCCCCATCAGGATGGCCTTCGCCCTCGGGCACGACCTGGAGGACCTCGGCTGCTCTGCCGTCTGCGTCACCCCCGGATTCCTGCGCTCCGAGCAGATGCTCGACGCCTTCGGCGTAAGCGAGGAGAACTGGCGCGACGCCGTCGCCAAGGAGCCCCACTTCGCCGTGGCCGAGTCACCGGTCTACGTCGCCCGGGGCATCGCCGCTGTCGCCGCCGACCCGGAGCGGGCGCGGTGGAACGGGCAGACGCTCTCCAGTGGGCAGCTCGCCCGTGAGTACGGCTTCACGGACGCCGACGGCAGCAGGCCGGACGCCTGGGGGTACTTCCTCGACGTGGTCCACGGTGGCAAGGACGCCTCCGTCGACGCCTACCGCTGACGTCTCGACACCGACCGCCTGCCACCGAGGCCTACCGCCGGGTCCGTAGCGGGCGTGCATCCGGGCCGCGGCCTCCGCGAAACGCGTGCGGAGGTCCGCGGGCTCCAGGACCTCCGACTCCGCGCCGAGGGAGAGCAGCTGGCTGAACGCCACCTCATCCGACTCGACCGCGAGGGTCACCGTCACCCAGCCCTGCCCGTCCGGTGGCCCGGCGGACTCCAGCGCCTCGACGGCGGCGGCCCGGTCGGTGACATGCGGGAGCCTGCGGGCAGCGTCGGGGGAGAGGCGTACGACGACATCGGAGCGAAGGATCGAGCGGGCGAACTGTGCGGCCCGCTCCTCCCAGAAGCCGGGTAGATCGAAGGCATCGTCCCGGGTGAAGCGCTCGTCGGAGACGGAGACGGCACTGAACCGGTCGATCCGGTACACCCGGAAGGACTTCCCGTCGGCGCGGGCGCACAGATACCAGACCCCTGCCTTGAGGACGAGACCGTACGGCTCAAGCCGCCGTTCGGCATCCCGATAGCGGGCGACGGCGATCCGGTCCCCCCACACCGCCTCGGCGATCGCCGGGAGCAGCTCCGGGGTCCCCGGCTCCTGCCACCAGCCGGGCGCGTCCAGATGGAACCGTTGGGCGGCCGTGTCGGAGGCGTCCCGCAGCGACGGCAGCAGCGCCGCCGACACCTTCAGCCGGGCCGCCGAACCGGCGTCGTCGAGCCCCATCTCGCGCAGGGCCACCGGCACACCGGACAGGAACAGCGCTTCCGCCTCGCTCCTGGCCAGACCCGTCAGCCGGGTCCGGTACCCGCCGATCAGCCGGTAGCCGCCCGCCCGCCCCCGGTCCGCGTACACCGGCACCCCGGCCTCGGACAGCGCGAGCGCGTCACGGGTGATGGTCCGCTCGGAGACCTCGAGCTCCTGGGCGAGCTCGGCGGCGGTCATGGAAGTCCGCGACTGGAGCAGCAGGACCATCTTGATGAGACGGGCGGCACGCATGACAGCCATTGTCGCGGGCCTCGGCACACCGCTGTGCCGGGACCCGCGACGCCGTCTACAGGCCGTAGCGCTCGCGCGCCTCCTTCACCGCCGATGCCGGGACCTCACCACGCCGGGCGAGCTGCGCCAGAGCCGCGACCACCACCGACTCGGCGTCCACCCCGAAGTGGCGGCGGGCCGCCGCGCGCGTGTCGGACAGACCGAAGCCGTCCGCGCCCAGCGATGACCAGTCCTGCTCGACCCATTGCGCGATCTGGTCTGGGACCTGCCGCATGTAGTCGCTGACCGCGAGCACCGGGCCCTCGGCGCCCTCCAGTGCCTGGCGGACGTACGGGATGCGCTCCTCGCCGCGCAACAGCGCCGCGTCCGCCTCCAGCGCGTCGCGCCGCAGCTCGGTCCAGGAGGTCGCGGACCAGACGTCGGCCGTGACGTTCCAGTCGGCGGCGAGCAGCTTCTGCGCCTGCAACGCCCAGTGGATGGCCGTGCCGGAGGCCAGCAGCTGGATACGCGGGTCGTCCGCCGCGCCCTCGCCCTCCTTGAAGCGGTAGAGACCGCGCACGATGCCCTCGTCCACGCCCTCGGGCTTGGCAGGCTGGGGCATCGGCTCGTTGTAGACCGTCAGGTAGTAGAAGACGTCCGGGTCCTCGTCCGGCCGGGCCTCGCCGTACATACGGCGCAGACCGTCCTTGACGATGGCGGCGACCTCGTAGGCGAACGCGGGGTCGTAGGTCAGCGCCGCCGGGTTGGTCGCCGCGATCATCGGCGAGTGGCCGTCGGCGTGCTGGAGGCCCTCGCCGGTGAGGGTCGTCCGACCGGCTGTCGCGCCGACCAGGAAGCCCTTGCCGAGCTGGTCGCCGAGCTGCCACATCTGGTCGGCGGTGCGCTGCCAGCCGAACATCGAGTAGAAGATGTAGAAGGGGATCATCGTCTCGCCGTGCGTGGCGTACGAGGTCGCCGCGGCGATGAAGTCGGCCATCGAGCCGGCCTCGGTGATGCCCTCGTTGAGGATCTGGCCGTCGGCCGCCTCGCGGTAGTACATCAGCTGGTCGCGGTCGACCGGCTCGTACGTCTGGCCCTTCGGCGAGTAGATGCCGAGCGACGGGAACAGCGACTCCATGCCGAACGTACGGGCCTCGTCGGGAACGATCGGGACCCAGCGCCTGCCGGTCTCCTTGTCCCTGATCAGGTCCTTGATGAGCCGGACGAACGCCATCGTGGTGGCCACGGACTGGCTGCCGGAGCCCTTGTCGAAGGCGGCGAACGCCTTCTCGGCGGGCGTCGGCAGCGGGCCGACCGGGTGGAGGCGGCGGGCCGGGGCGGGGCCGCCGAGGGCCGCGCGGCGCTCCTGGAGGTAGCGGACCTCGGGGGCGTCCGCGCCCGGGTGGCCGTACGGCACTTGTCCGTCGGCGAACGCGGTGTCCGGGATCGGCAGGTCCAGCAGGTCCCGCATCGCCCTGAACTCGTCCACCGACAGCTTCTTCATCTGGTGGTTGGCGTTCTTGGAGGCGAAGCCCTCGCCGAGGGTGAAGCCCTTGACCGTCTGGGCCAGGATGACCGTCGGGGCGCCCTTGTGCTCCAGGGCCGCCCTGTACGCGGCGTACACCTTGCGCGGCTCATGGCCACCGCGCGAGAGGTGGAAGCACTCGAGGATCCGGTCGTCGCTCAGCAGCTTCGCCATCTCGACCAGGGCGGGGTCCTTGCCGAAGAAGTCCGCGCGGATGTAGGCGGCGTCGCGGGTCTGGTACGTCTGCACCTGCGCGTCGGGCACCTCGCGGAGGCGGCGCACCAGGGCACCGGTGGTGTCCAGCCGGAACAGTTCGTCCCAGGCATTGCCCCAGAGGGTCTTGACGACGTTCCAGCCGGCGCCGCGGAACTGGGCCTCCAGCTCCTGCACGATCTTGAAGTTGGCGCGGACCGGCCCGTCGAGGCGCTGGAGGTTGCAGTTGACGACGAAGGTCAGGTTGTCCAGACCTTCGCGACTGGCCAGCGCGAGGGCCGCGGTGGACTCGGGCTCGTCCATCTCGCCGTCGCCGAGGAAGGCCCAGACGTGGGAGGCGGAGACATCCTTGATGCCGCGGTTGGTCAGATAGCGGTTGAACCGCGCCTGGTAGATCGCGGAGAGCGGGCCGAGGCCCATGGAGACCGTCGGGAACTCCCAGAGCCAGGGGAGGCGGCGGGGGTGCGGATAGGACGGCAGGCCGTCGCCGCCGGACTCCTGGCGGAAGTTGTCCAGGTGCGCCTCGGTGAGCCGGCCGTCGAGGAAGGCGCGGGCGTAGATGCCGGGGGAGGCGTGGCCCTGGATGTAGAGCTGGTCGCCGGAGCCGTCGCGCTCCTTCCCCTGGAAGAAGTGGTTGAAGCCGGTCTCGTAGAGCCAGGCGGCGGAGGCGAAGGTGGCGATGTGCCCGCCGACACCGTGCTTGGCGCCGCGGGTGACCATTGCCGCCGCGTTCCACCGGTTCCAGGCGGTGATCCGGCGCTCCATCTCCTCGTCACCGGCCGGGGCGGGCTCGGCGGCGGTCGGGATGGTGTTGACGTAGTCCGTCTCCAGAAGCTTGGGCAGTTCGAGCCCGGTGACGCCCTCGGCGTGCTGGAGCGTCCGCCGCATCAGGTACGCGGCCCGGTGCGGTCCGGCGGCCTTGGTGACGGCGTCGAGTGAGGCAGCCCATTCGGCGGTCTCTTCGGCGTCGCGGTCCGGGAGCTGGTCGAGCTCGCTCGGAAGCAGCAGGTTGCCTACGGTGTCGGGCATGATCGCCGCCTTCCGGAGTGGGAGGGGGTGGTGAGGGGGCCTGTCTGGCAGGACGGGGCCCAGGGACTGGTGAGTCCGGGTTGACTCTAAGCCGACGATCGATGATCGATCAAAGTCCTGGAGGTAAAAAGTGAGGTCCGGCGTCAAAGTCGGCACACGGTGCCTCGAAATGGGGCACTCCGTGCCTGGATTTCTCGCGGGTGCGCCGCACTCCGTGAGCCCCGTTGCACGGGGCGCTGGGGTGTCGCGGTGGTCCCCACCGGAGCCCTCGGTTGAGACCGGGCTGGGTGGTCGGGGTCGCCCGTAGCCGGTGTCGGGTCCGCTCCCGGACACGAGCACCGGGGTGCGGGCGACCCGGCAGGGCGTTACGCGCGGGGGGCGCAGCCCAGGACGTGGGACTTGACGAGGGCGCCGATCGCCGGGTCGCGGCGGCGGAACGCCGCGACGAGGTCCGCGTGCTCCTCCGCGTACGACTTCTGCTTCGTCCCCAGCCAGCGGATCGACAGCGCCGTGAAGACCTCGATCCCCAGACCTTCCCAGGTGTGCAGCAGCACGCCGTTCCCCGCGGCCTTGACCAGCTCGCGGTGGAACGCCACGGTGTGCCGGACCTGCGCGGTGCCGTCCGCCGTGCGGTCCGCCTCGTACAGGGCCGCCACATGCGGCTCCAGGGCCGAGCAGTCGGCCGCCAGCCGGTCCGCCGCGAGCTCCGCGGCGATCTGCTCCAGGCCGGCCCGGACGGGGTAGCTCTCCTCCAGGTCCGCGGCGGTCAGGTTCCGTACCCGTACGCCCTTGTTCGGGGCGGATTCGATCAGACGGAGCGACTCCAGCTCGCGGAGGGCCTCCCGTACCGGCGTCTGGCTCACGGCCAGTTCCGTCGCGATACGGCGCTCGACGATCCGCTCGCCCGGCTTCCAGCGACCGCTGACGATGCCCTCCACGATGTGCTCGCGGATCTGATCGCGAAGCGAGTGGACGACGGGGATGGTCATGGAGCGCTCCTTCAAGAAGAGAAGACTCCTAGACAATACGGCGGTGCCCCTACCCGGGAGTACTTCCAGGCAGGGGCACCGCAGGTGAGGCTGGTTACAGCCCGAGTTCGACCTCGAACTCGCCGGCTTCCAGGATCGCCTTGACCATCGTCAGGTAGCGGGCCGCGTCGGCGCCGTCCACCAGGCGGTGGTCGTAGGACAGGGTCAGGTACGTCATGTCGCGGACGCCGATGACCGTGCCCTCCTCCGTCTCGATGACGGCCGGACGCTTCACCGTGGCACCGATGCCCAGGATGGCGACCTGGTTCGGCGGAACGATGATCGTGTCGAACAGCGCGCCGCGCGAACCGGTGTTGCTGATGGTGAAGGTCGCACCGGCCAACTCGTCCGGGGTGATCTTGTTGCCGCGGACCTTGTTCGCCAGGTCGGCCGTGGCCTTGGAGATACCCGCGAGATTGAGGTCACCCGCACCCTTGATGACCGGGGTCATCAGGCCCTTCTCGGAGTCCACGGCGATGCCGATGTTCTCCGAGTCGAAGTAGGTGATGGTGCCCTCGTCCTCGTTGATCCGGGCGTTGACGACCGGGTGGGCCTTCAGCGCCTGGGCCGCTGCCTTCACGAAGAACGGCATCGGGGAGAGCTTGACGCCCTCGCGGGCCGCGAAAGCATCCTTGGCCCGGTTGCGCAGCTTCATCAGCTTGGTGACGTCGACCTCGACGACCGAGGACAGCTGGGCCTGGCCGTGCAGCGCCTTCATCATGTTGTCGCCGATGACCTTGCGCATACGGGTCATCTTGACGGTCTGGCCGCGCAGCGGAGAGACCTCGAGCGCCGGGGCCTTCCTGGCGGCGGACGGCGCGGGCGCGGCGGCCGGAGCCGGGGTGGCAACGGCGGCCTTCGCGGCCTCGGCGGCGGCGACGACGTCCTGCTTGCGGATACGGCCACCGACACCGGTGCCCTGGACCGCGGACAGGTCCACGCCGTTCTCGGCGGCGAGCTTGCGCACCAGCGGGGTGACGTACGCGCCCTCGTCCGATGCCGTGGCCGCGGGAGCGGCGGGTGCCACCGGAGCCTGAGCCGCGGGGGCGGCCGGAGCCTGAGCCGCGGGGGCCGGGGCAGCGGCGGCGGGCTGGGCCTGGACCGGAGCCGGGGCCGGCTCAGGGGTGGCAGCCGGAGCCGGGGCCGGCTCAGGGGTGGCAGCCGGGGCCGGAGCCGCGGGAGCCGCAGGTGCGGCGGCGGCCGGAGCGGCTCCCGGAGCGCCGATCACGGCCAGCTTCGCGCCGACCTCGGCGGTCTCGTCCTCGCCGACCACGATCTCCAGCAGCACGCCGGCGGCCGGTGCGGGGATCTCGGTGTCGACCTTGTCCGTGGAGACCTCGAGCAGCGGCTCGTCCTCGGCCACCTCCTCGCCGACCTGCTTCAGCCAGCGGGTGACGGTGCCCTCGGTGACCGACTCGCCCAGCGCGGGCAGCACGACGTCGGTGCCGGAAGCGCTGCCCTCGGAGGACGCCGCAGGGGCGGGAGCGGCAGGAGCCTCGGCGGCCGGAGCGGGAGCAGCAGGGGCCTCGGCGGCGGGGGCCGGGGCGGCGGCAGGCGTGCCCGAGCCGTCGTCGATGACGGCCAGCTCGGCGCCGACCTCGACGGTCTCGTCCTCGGCGACCTTGATGGACGCCAGCACACCGGAGGCCGGTGCGGGGATCTCCGTGTCGACCTTGTCGGTCGACACCTCAAGCAGCGGCTCGTCGGCCTCGACGCGCTCGCCCTCGGCCTTCAGCCAGCGGGTGACGGTGCCCTCGGTGACGCTCTCGCCGAGCGCCGGAAGGGTTACGGAAACCGGCATGGTTTCGGTTTCTCCTTACGAAATTGCGGTAGTGGTCGTCGCGCCCGTTGACTGGATCAGTCGTGGGAGTGGAGCGGCTTTCCGGCCAGAGCCAGGTGGGCCTCGCCGAGCGCCTCGTTCTGCGTCGGGTGCGCGTGGATGAGCTGCGCGACCTCGGCCGGCAGGGCCTCCCAGTTGTAGATCAGCTGAGCCTCGCCGACCTGCTCGCCCATACGGTCACCGACCATGTGGACGCCGACCACGGCACCGTCCTTGACCTGGACGAGCTTGATCTCGCCCGCGGTCTTGAGGATCTTGCTCTTGCCGTTGCCCGCCAGGTTGTACTTCAGAGCGACGACCTTGTCCGCGCCGTAGACCTCCTTGGCCTTCGCCTCGGACAGGCCCACGGAGGCGACCTCCGGGTGGCAGTAGGTCACCTTCGGCACACCGTCGTAGTCGATCGGGACGGTCTTCATCCCGGCCAGGCGCTCCGCCACCAGGATGCCCTCGGCGAAGCCGACGTGCGCGAGCTGGAGGGTCGGGACCAGGTCACCGACGGCCGAGATGGTCGGCACGTTGGTGCGCATGTACTCGTCCACCAGGACGTAGCCGCGGTCCATCGCGACGCCCTGCTCCTCGTAGCCCAGGCCCTGCGAGACCGGGCCGCGGCCGACGGCGACCAGCAGCACTTCGGCCTCGAAGGTCTTGCCGTCGGCGAGGGTGACCCGCACACCGTCCTCGGTGTACTCGGCCTTCTCGAAGAAGGTGCCGAGGTTGAACTTGATGCCGCGCTTGCGGAAGGCGCGCTCAAGAAGCTTCGAGCTGTTCTCGTCCTCGACCGGGACGAGGTGCTTCAGGGCCTCGACGATGGTGATGTCGGTGCCGAAGGACTTCCACGCGGAGGCGAACTCGACACCGATGACACCGCCGCCCAGCACGATCGCGGACTTCGGGACCCGGTCCAGCACCAGCGCGTGGTCGGAGGAGATGATGCGGTTGCCGTCGATGGTCAGGCCCGGCAGTGACTTCGGCACGGAACCGGTGGCCAGCAGCACGTGGCGGCCCTGGACTCGCCGGCCGTTCACATCCACCGAGGTGGGGGAGGACAGTCGACCCTCGCCCTCGATGTAGGTGACCTTGCGGGAGGCGATCAGGCCCTGAAGGCCCTTGTAGAGCCCGGAGATCACCTCGTCCTTGTACTTGTGGACGGCCGGGACGTCGATGCCATCGAACGTGGCCTTGACGCCGAACTGCTCGCTCTCACGCGCCTGGTCGGCGATCTCGCCGGCGTGCAGCAGGGCCTTGGTGGGGATGCATCCACGGTGCAGGCAGGTGCCGCCGACCTTGTCCTTCTCGATCAGGGCGACGTCCAGGCCCAGCTGCGCTCCGCGCAGTGCCGCGGCGTAGCCGCCGCTGCCGCCGCCGAGGATCACTAGGTCGAAAACGGTGCTGGCGTCGTTCGCCACGTCACGTCCTCCATGCATGTGCGCCGGGCGTCGGTCGTCACGACCGCGCGGCGGCTGGTGTTCGGCCGCTTTTCTTCGGCCCTGTGGTGGGGGCCCTGTCCTGCCGAGAACCCATCTTCGCACTTGTCGACGGCAGGCGGGACGCGGGGATGGGATCTGGGGCGGCGGCGAGCCGTTCGCACGGCTCTCCGGCCCGGCCAGATCCGGCGAAGGCCGACGAACACCGGCGAACGCTGACGAACGCCGACGAACACCGGCGAACGCCGACGAACACCGGCGAACGCCGACGAACACCGGCGAGCGCTCACGAACGCCGGCTGACGCCCGCGCACGTCGGTGTACGCCCGTGAAGTCCACGCATGCCGCCCGACGTCCGATCCACTGCGGTCCGTCAGCCGGAACAGGGATCCGGTGGCACGTATTCCTGCGCCCGGCGCCGGGCCGGGGCGGCGCCCCCGGCCCGGTCGAGGGGGCTGCGTCAGCCCAGGTCGCCCGACGCGGTGCGCTCGGCGAGCCTGACCAGGGTGCGGACCGCGGAGCCGGTGCCGCCCTTGGGGGTGTAGCCGTACGGGGCGCCCTCGTGGAAGGCGGGGCCCGCGATGTCGAGGTGGGCCCAGGTGATGCCCTCGCCGACGAACTCCTTGAGGAAGAGGCCGGCGACCAGGCCGCCGCCCATCCGCTCGCCCATGTTCGCGATGTCGGCGGTCGGCGAGTCCATGCTCTTGCGCAGGTCGGCCGGGAGCGGCATCGGCCAGGAGTCCTCGCCGACCTCTTCCGCGATCTCGTGGATGGAGGTGCGGAACGCGTCGTCGTTGGCCATGATCCCGAACCGCCGGTTGCCCAGCGCCAGCATCATCGCGCCGGTCAGCGTGGCCACGTCCACGATCGCGTCGGGGTTGTCCTCCGAAGCCTTGGAGATCGCGTCGGCGAGCACGAGACGGCCCTCGGCGTCGGTGTTGAGCACCTCCACCGTCATGCCGCTGTACATACGCAGCACGTCGCCCGGCCGGGTCGCGGTGCCGGACGGCATGTTCTCGGCGAGCGCCAGCCAGCCGGTGACGTTCACCTTCAGCCCGAGGCGCGCGGCCGTGACGACGGCGGCGAAGACGGCGGCGGCGCCGCTCATGTCGCACTTCATCGTCTCGTTGTGGCCGGCCGGCTTCAGCGAGATGCCGCCCGAGTCGTAGGTGATGCCCTTGCCGACGTAGGCCAGGGACTTCTCCGCCTGGGGGTGCGTGTAGACGAGCTTCACCAGACGCGGGCCGTTCGCCGCGCCCTGGCCGACGCCGAGGATGCCGCCGTAGCCGCCCTTGACGAGCGCCTTCTCGTCCAGGATCTGCACCTTGAGGCCGTGCTCCTTGCCGGCGGCGGCGGCGACGGCGGCGAACGACTCGGGGTAGAGGTCGTTCGGCGGGGTGTTGACCAGGTCCCGGGCGCGGTTGATCTCCTCGGCGAGTGCGATGGCACGCTCGGCCGAGGCCTTGTACGCCTTGTCGCGCGGCTTGGCGCCGAGCAGCGCGACCTCGGCGAGGGGCTGCTTGCGGTCTGTGCCCTTGGCGTTCTTGGTGCTCTTGGCGCTTCCGGAGAGACCGCCGTTGCCGTCCTGGTAGGCGGTGAAGGCGTACGCGCCCAGCAGCGCTCCCTCGGCGATCGCCTCGGCGTCCTCCGACGCCTCGATCGGCAGCGCGAAGGCGGCCTTCTTGCTGCCGGTCAGGGCGCGGGCCGCGGAACCGGCGGCCCGCCGCAGGGTCTCGGCCTGGTACGTCTCGTCCTTCTCGGGAGCCGCACCGAGGCCGACGGCCAGGACGACCGGCGCCTTGAGCCCGGACGGCGCGGGCAGCTTGGTCACTTCGCCCTCGGCACCGGCGGCGCCGAGGGTCTCCAGGACGGTGGCGAGCTTTCCGCCGAACGCCTTGTCCACGGCCTCCGCGCCCGGGGCGACGACAAGTCCGTTGCCGCCCTTGGGGCTCTTCGCGACGCCGACGACGATCGCGTCGGCGCGCAGCGTCGCCGCGCCGGCCGTGCTGAGAGTGAGAGCAGTCACGGTGGTGATTTCTCGCTTCCGTTTGTTGAGTTCTATGGGCCGAAGAGGTGGGGTCGGCCGTGCCCGGCGCATCGTAGATCGGGCGGGTCGGCGCGCCGCAACGAGCCTACGCGCGCCCGCGAGGTTCGCTCACATCAGCGGGTGTTCACCCTTCCGAGGTGTCTCTGGCGCGATCACCATGAGAGCGGGCGAGTCCTACGCCACACTCGGGCCGAATACGCAAGGCGGCAACGCGCCGCTTTGCATGATTTCCACAGATCCTCCCCGGGGAATCCACATGGGGGGGCCTTCAAGGGGTGGGAGTGCGCCATGGCGTACGGATTCAGTTCGAGTGATCACGAGCGAGGGGGGCCCGCGACGCACGGGACATACGAGACGGGGGCGCCGCGCCCGAACGGCGGCGGGCTGCGCGGGCGCGGCGGCAGGACGGCGGTCGCGCTCGCCGTGTCCTCCGCGTCCGCGCTGCTCGCCACGGCGCTGCCCGCGTCGAACGCCGCGGCGGCGGAGGACGCGACCGCGCCGAGGGTCGACCTCAAGGTGCTGGTCATCGACGACGGCGGGGAATCGGTCGCGGCGGTCACATCCGAGCTGCGCAGCACCGGGGTCCCGTACAGCGTGCTCGACCTCGACGCCCCCAACAGGCCGCAGATCAACGCGGCCTTCCTGAGCGACACGGTGAGCGGCCGGCCGCGTGCCAAGTACCAGGGCGTGGTGATGCCGAACGAGGCGCCGTTCGGCACGAGCACGGCGGGTGCCGCGGAGCAGGCCGCGCTGGTCGCTTACGAGCAGACCTTCGGCATCCCCCAGGTCGACGCGTACACCTGGGCACACCCGGGTGTCGGCTTGGACTACACCAGCGAGGGCGGCTGGTCCGGGACCCTCGACGGCACCGCCGCCGCCGTCACCACCGCGGGCCGCTCCGGGCCCTTCGCCTACCTCGACGGCGCTGTGTCCTTCGAGGACAACTCCCCGTCGGTCCCCGAGAGCTACGGCTATCTGGCGCGTCCGCGCGAGGGCTTCACGAGCTATGTGGACGCGCCCGTCCCGGGCGGTGAGGGCCGCGCCAGCCTGCTCGGCGAGTACGCCCACGACGGGCGCCGCGAGCTGGTCGTGACCTTCGCCTACAACCAGCACCAGCGGCAGTTCCGGCTGCTGGCCCGGGGAATCGTGGAATGGCTCACCCAGGGCGTCCACCTCGGTCAGAGCCGCAACTACTTCGCCGTGCACGTGGACGACGTCTTCGCGTCCGACGCCCGCTGGGACAGCGAGCGCAACTGCACGCCCGGCGACATCGACTGCGGCGGCGGCGAGGAGAGCACCACTCCGGACATCCGGATGACCGCCGCCGACGCGCAGTACGCCGCCCAGTGGCAGCAGTCCAGCGGACTGACGCTGGACATGGTCTACAACGCCGGTGCGGGTGAGGAGTGGAAGGCGGAGCACGGCGGCACCGACGCGCTCACCACGCAGCTGCTCGCCGACCGGGCCAAGTACCGCTGGGTCAACCACACCTACACGCATCCGTTCCTGGGCTGTGTGCAGGACGTGACCGTGGTCCCGTGGCAGTGCAGCAAGGACAGCGCGGGCAACATCCGCTGGGTGAGTCGCGCCGATATCTCCGGGCAGATCCGTGACAACCACGACTGGGGTGTGACGAAGGGCCTCTCGGTCGACCGCGCCGAGCTGGTCACCGGCGAGCACTCGGGCCTGAAGACGCTGCCGCAGCAGCCGGTCGACAACCCCAACCTCGCCACCGCGCTCGCCGAGAACGGCGTCAAATGGATCGCCAGTGACAACTCCCGGGAGTCTCAGCAGCGTTCTGTGGGCAGCGCACTGACCGTGCCCCGGTACCCGATGAACGTGTACTACAACACGGGCACGGCGGCCGAGATGGCGGACGAGTACAACTGGATCTACACGTCCCAGGCCGACGGTGGCAGCGGTATCTGTGAGACCAACGCGGCTTCGACCTGCCTCGACGAACCGCTGGACGTCGAGAGCGGATACGCGGACCACATCGTTCCGCAGGAAGCCAGGATCGCCCTCGGGCATGTCTTCGCCAACGATCCCCGTCCGCACTATGTGCATCAGTCCAACCTGGCAGAAGGACGGATCCTCTACCCGGTGCTCGACCGGATTCTCGGTGACTACCGCGATCTGTTCGCCGACAGCACACCGGTGGTGAACCTCCGCCACCGCGACATCGGTACGGAGCTGAGTCGCCGTACCGCCTGGCAGCAGGCGATCGACAACGGACGGGTGACCGCCTACCGGATCGGCACCACCGTCACCGTGCAGGCGCCGTCCGGAGTGGCGATCCCGGTCACCGTGCCCGAAGGCACCCGTAAGCAGCTCCTGCTGGGTACCGCCGCATTCGGCACCGCCTACGCGGGCAAGCGGTCGGACTGGACCTCACCGGAGCTGCTGCAGTCCGCGGTCACCTTGAGGCTGCCCGCCTGACCGAGGAACCGCCGCGCTCCCCGGTGGCCCGGGAGCCCTGGCCCACGGACCCGGCCGTCCGGAGGAAACAGCTGACGCGTGACACATGGCACGTGCCAGCTGTGGTCATCCGTGACCAAGGCGGCGCCTCGACGGTCTGCCGGGACACACCGACCTCCCGACCCTCCCGGCGGCCCCGCCGGGAGGGTCGATGGCGGACGGCGGAAGCACTGCCCGATCACAGCGTGGCGAGCGCGACGAGTGCGGCCGTGGCCGCCGTCTCCTCGACGGCCCCGAACACATCGCCCGTCACCCCGCCGAAGCGGCGCACACAGCGCCGCAGCAGGAACTCGGCGACGAGCAGCGCCACCGAGGCGGCTGCCACGGCCGCGACGGCGCGTCCCAGCGGGTCGGCGGGCGTGCCGACCAGCGCGGCGGTGCCCGCGCCCACCCCGGCCGCGGCGGTGAGGACCAGCAGTACGGCCGTAGCCGCGGCCCGCCCCGGCACGGTGGCTGCCACGGCCGCCCCCAGGCCCTCCGGCCTCGCCGCCGGAACGCCGCCCCGTGAGGCGAGGGTGAGGGCGAGCCGAGCCACCACCCCGGCGAGTACGGCCGCTCCCGCGCCCCGGGCCCAGTCACCGCCCTCCCGGCCGTTGCCGCCGTACAGTTCGGCCAGGGCCGCGATCTGCGCCAGCAGGGTGAACACCAGGGTGATCACTCCGAACGGGCCGATGTCCGACTGCTTCATGATCCGCAGCGCTTCCGGGGCCGGCTTGCCGCTGCCCAGCCCGTCCGCCGTGTCGGCGAGTCCGTCGAGATGCAGTCCCCGGGTGAGCACGGCCGGTACGGCGGCCGTGGCCACCGCCGCGAGCAGCGGCCCCGCCCCGGCGAGCAGGAGCAGCGCACCCGCCGCCGCGCCGAGGAGCCCGACCACCAGACCGGCCACGGGGGCGCACAGCATGCCCGCGCGGGCCGCCTCCCGGTCCCAGCGGGTGACCCGCGTCGGCAGCACCGTCAGGGTGCCGAAGGCGAAACGTATGCCGGTCACGGGCCCGGCGGCGGTCTTGGAGCTCATCGCGCGCAGGGTAGCCCGTGAATCCCGGCGGTAGATTGCGCATGACGGGCGAAACGGGAGTAGGCGGGCATGGGCGACTGGTTTTACCGAAACATCGTGGAGCCGGGGAAGCTCCCGCTGCTGCTCGCGCTGGCCTCGTTCGTGCTGACCTTCCTGATCACCCGTGTGGTCACCCGCATGATCAGGGCAGGCAAGGGCCCGTTCGGCAACGTCAGCTCCGGTGGGCTGCACATCCACCATGTGGTGCCCGGGGTGATCCTCACCGTGGTCGGTGGCTTCGGCTCCGTCGCCAGCAGCCAGCACACCGGCGCGGGCACCGTCGTCTGCGCGCTGATCTTCGGAATGGGCGCGGGGCTCGTACTGGACGAGTTCGCGCTGATCCTGCACCTGGACGACGTCTACTGGACCAACGAGGGCCGCAAGAGCGTCGAGGCCGTGGTCCTCACCGCCTCGGTGTTGCTGCTCATTCTGGCCGGCTTCTCCCCGCTCGGCGTGGACAACCTCAGCGAGGACGAACGGGACGACCGTCGGCTCTTCCTGCTCTTCGTCGCCGTCAACTTCTGCTTCGTGCTGGTCACGCTGCTGAAGGGCAAGCTGCGGATGGCGGTCATCGGAGTCCTGGTGCCGTTCGTGGCGCTGTTCGGCGCGCTGCGGCTTGCCCGCCCCACCTCGCCCTGGGCCAAGCGCCTCTACCGGAACCGCCCGCGCTCGCGGGCGCGGGCGACGCTGCGCGCCTTTCGCCACGACAAACGCTGGACGGGGCCGCGCCGCAGGTTTCAGGACCTGGTCGGCGGAGCTCCCGACCGGGTGGCGGCGGTCCCCGCATCCGGTGACGGTCCGCCTGCTCTGACCGGTGGCGCGTCCGCCGCCCCGGGAGGTGACGTGGCCGGCGTCCCGCGCGATGACGTGGCCGGCGACGGCACGAGGACATCCTCGGGCGACGCGCCGAGTGAGACCTCCGGCGAATCCGGACCGCGCTGACCCACGCGCCCTCGCAAGGCCGTCACCGCGCACACCACCAGCACGGCGGCGATGGCCGCCAGGTGCTCCTTGCCCGCCAGGTTGTTCTTGATCAGGATCTCGATCACCATTGCGGCGATCACCAGGTTCATCGTCAGCCAGGCCCGGTACCGGTAGCCCACGTACACCGCCAGGCCGACGACAGCGGCCGACGGGCCGGTGTCGACGACATGGGCGTCGGCGGCGGGCAGCCCCAGTGGGCTGTCGGGGCCCAGCGCGATCCCGAGCCGCGCGTACAGCGTCCCGGCCAGGGTGGACGTGTACGCGATCGCCAGCGTCCGCAGCCGGCCGAGGCAGATCTCGGCGATCCCGAATACCAGCAGGATCTGTGCCAGCGCGCCCCACACCGGCAGGTCGAGCGCCGGGACGAACAGCGACAGCGGGGTGCGCAGCAACGCCGTCCACAGCGGGTACTCGGCCTGGACCGAGCCGACGGCGTGCACCGCCTCGTAGCCCCAGGACTGATTCTGGACCAGTTGGCAGAGCGCGGTCAGGCAGACCGCGATGAGCGTCATCGGGGCCGCCTTCCACCGCCGCTCGATCAGAGCGGTTCCGACGGCGCTGTACAGCGACCCCCATTCGCGCCGCGCGAAAGCGCGCGCGCCGGCGGCGCTCGGTTCGAACGGCATGGATCGTGGCTCCCGGGTGGATCGGTATGCGGCCACGTCCGAAGACCGGTTCGGCCAGCCCGAGGTTGAGTGCCGGCTGGGGTATTTCGAACTCGTCGGTCAGTCGTACGGATCCGGGTCAGCCGTACGGCGTACGGGTCGATCAGTCCGTCGGGTCCTCGTCGTCCGCCGTGTCCCCGCCGGCCGGCCCGTCTTCGGGCTCCACCGCGTCCCCGGTGTCCGGTGTGCGCTCCGGCAGCTCGGCCGCGAGCGCCGCCGACGCCAGCACGAACGGAAGCGCGAGCAGTGCCCCGGTGCCCTCGCCGACCGTCACCCCCTGGTCCAGCAGCGGGCTGAGCGCCATCCGGTCCAGCGCCTTTGCCTGTGCCGGTTCACCGCTGACCTGCCCCGCCAGCCACCAGTCCGGCGCCCGGAACGCCGCACGCTGCGCCACCAGGGCACATGCCGCCGACACCACACCGTCGAGGATCACCGGTAGCCGCCGTACCGCGGCCTGCAGCAGAAAGCCCGTGATCGCGGCGAGGTCGGCCCCGGCGACCGTGGCCAGCAGCTCCACCTGGTCGCCCAGGACCGGCCTGGCGCGCCGCAGCGAGTCGCGGATCGCCGCGCACTTGCGCATCCAGGCGAGGTCGTCGATGGCGACACCGCCCCGGCCTGTCACCACGGATGCGTCGGTGCCGCACAACGCGGCGATGAGCGCCGCCGCGGCGGTGGTGCCGCCCACGCTGAGATCGCCGATCACGACGAGATCGGTGCCCGAGTCGGCCTCCTCGTCGGCGATCGCCATCCCGAGGCGCACGGCCCGCTCCGCCTCGTCGCGGGTGAGGGCGTCCTCGATGTCGATACGCCCGCTGCCGCGCCGCACCCGGTGGCTTACGACGGCGGCGGGCAGCAGCTCCGGATCGCAGTCGAGTCCGGCATCGACGATCCGCACCGGGACGTTCAGCTGCCGGGCCAGTACCGCGGCGGGGCTCGACCCGTCCAGCACGTCCCGCACCAGCGTGTACGCGGTGCCCGCCGCCCGCCCCGACACGCCCAGCTCGGCGACGCCGTGGTCCCCGGCGAACAGCACCGCCTTGGGTCGCTCCACGGGCCGTACGGGCACGTCCCCCTGGGCGGCAGCCAGCCATTCCCCGAGTTCGTCCAGCCGTCCCAGGGCGCCGGGCGGCACGACCAGCCGCTCCCTGCGCTCCTCGGCTTCGCGCCGGACACCGCCGTCCGGGCGCTCGATCAGGTCGGAGAAGTCGTCGAGATTCAGCGAGCTCATTCGGCGAACAGTACCGGCAGAGCGCGTCGTTGCCGCTGCCGACCCTGGACCGTCACCAGGAGCGGCGAACCAGGACCGCCACCGGTTCGCCCACCCGGCCGTCGTCCCGCGAAGCGCGCCCCGTTTCGGCGGCCGGGACCCTCAGCCCCGTAGGACCAGCGGCTGGCCGGCCACGACCAGCAGCAGGTGCTCGCACTCGGCGGCGAACGCCGTGTTCAGGCGGCCCAGCTCATCGCGGAAGCGGCGGCCCGACGCCGTCGCCGGCACCACACCCGAACCGACCTCGTTGGTGACCGCGACGACCGTGCGGCGAGTGGCGCGCACCGCCGCGACGAGCTCCGCCACGTGGCGGTGCAGTGCCTCACGGCCCGAGCACTCCCACACCTCGTCGTCCCAGGCGTCCACCCGGTCCATGGCATCGGTCAGCCACAGCGACAGGCAGTCGATCAGCAACGGTGGGCCGTTCTCGGCCAGCAGGGGCACCAGCTCACAGCTCTCCAGAGTCCGCCAGCTGCCCGGGCGGCGTTCCCGGTGGGCCGCGACACGGGCCGCCCAGTCCGGGTCACCGGCGCGGACACCGCTGGTCGCCACGTACAGCACGTCGGGGAACGACTCCAGCCGGCGCTCCGCCTCCAGCGACTTCCCTGACCGCGCCCCGCCCGTGACCAGGGTGCGGCGAGGTACGTCCGGCACCGCTCGGTAGTCGCCCACGTACAGCGTCGTACCGTCGGGAACGGTCCGTGCGCCCGCTGCCGCGAGCCGCCGCTCCAGCTCCGCGCCCGGTGGGACGTCGTGGTCGATATGGACCGCGACCACATCCGTCGTCGGGATGACCACGCCGGAACCGCGCAGCCGCGCGAGCCCGTCCGGGCGACCGATGACATCGGCGACCACCATGTCGTACGGGGCCGTGCCGCCCGCCGCGCCGGTGACACCCGCGGGCGCTCCGCCCGGCGGCAGGTACAGCAGCCGGTCGCCGTCCGGCGAGGTCACCTCGTACCCCGTGCCCGGTGAGTCCAGCGGCACAGCGCGCACCCGGTGCCCGCTGATCAGCGTCAACTCCTGGCCGTCCGGCACCCGCCCCGCGGTCGGCAGGCCCACGGGCAGCTCCACCGCGGGCCCGTCGTGCGGATGTGTCAGCAGCACCTGGCGTACGCCCACGAGTGAGCGCCCGGCCCGAGCGGCGGCCAACGCCGCCCCCGGGGTCAGATCGAGCAGCAGGGCCCCGTCGACCAGCAGGGCGGTCACGGCGCGCGCGTGAGCGTCGCGAGCGGCTGCGCAGACGGCGCAGGTGCAGTCGGGGCGGGGGAGCCCGCTGGGGGCGCCGGTGCCGAGCAGAGTCACATCCACAGGACGATCCTCCCGCGCCGCCGCTGCGGGTGCTCGCCCGGCTACGCTGCGGGCAGCAAACCGATCAGCTCCGGGAGGCGCAGATGGCGTGGACGTGGCGGTTCGAGAAGGCTGACGGGACGGAGGTCAGCCCGGCCGTGGAGCCGGAGGAGTTCAGCACCCAGGCAGACGCCGAGTCCTGGATCGGCGAGGTCTGGAGGGAACTGCTGGAGGGCGGCGCCGACCAGGTGTTCCTCTTCGAGGACGGCGGCCGGATCTACGGGCCCATGAGCCTGCACGCCGAAGGAGCGTGACGGCGGCCCGGTCGCAGTCACTCCCACGGCTCGGCGGCGGCCCGCGACGGCCGCCGCCTTCGGCCCTGAAGGCCGACTCCTGCGCGGAGGACCGACTCGGGTGCCGAGACGATTCGGGCGCCGAAGACCGGCTCATGCTCGGCGACAGGACGCCGCCGAGCCTGTAGTGCGCCTGTCAGTCGCGCACCCCGCACAGGTGCAGCAGCGCCGCCACCGCCCGGTACGGATCGGTCCGGCCCGCCCGGTCCTCGGCCGCGAGCAGCCGGTCGAGCGCCGCACCGGACGGCGGCTCAGCCTCGTCGGGCACGTTGTCCGTGAAGACCCGCACCCCGTACCAGGCGTGCAGCGGTGCCGCGATCCCCGCGAGCGTCGCCGTCAGGTCGGAAAGCCGGTCGGCGCGTACGGCCAGGCCGAGGCGGTTGGTGTACCCGTCCGTGTCGAAGGCCGCCAGCGCACCCGACCAGTCACTCCCGAGACCCGGGCGCATGGCCAGTGCGTCACCGTTGCGCACCAGGAGCGACAGCAGACCACCGGGCGCCAGCATCCGGGCCAGGCCGGCGAGCATCGCGTCGCGGTCCGACACGTACATCAGCACCCCGTGGCACAGCACCACGTCGAAGGCGCCGGGCAGGAAGTGCACTCCGGTGTCCCGGCCGTCGCCCTCGATCATCCGGAAGCGCTCCCGGATACCGGCGGGCTCCGACGCCAGCGCCTCACGCGCCAGCGCAAGCATCCCGGGGTCGGATTCGAGACCGGTCACCGTGTGCCCGGCGCGGGCGAGACGCAGCGCCTGGGTGCCCTGGCCCATGCCGACGTCGAGGATCCGCAGGCGCTGCCCGACCGGGAAGCGCCCGGCGATCTGCTCGTCCAGCTGGCGCGCCACAAGCTCCTGCCGGACGGTGTTGCGCAGCCCGCCCAAGCCCTGGATCCAGGCGGCGGCGCCACCGTCGAAACCGGCGACACCGGAGGGGGCACCGGACATACCCGAGACGTCGCCGCAGGCGCCGGACGCATCAGTGCTCAGGGCCGCTCTCCGCGCTTGACCTGCGGTTTCGGCAGGCGGAGTCGACGCATCTGGAGCGAGCGCATCAGGGCGTACGCCACCGCGCCGCGCGTCGACTCGTTCGGGAAGCGCTCCTTCAGCTGCTTCTTCAGCCGGAAGGAGACCCCGATCGAGTCGATGACGATCATCACGATGACGCCCAGCCACAGCAGCAGTGAGATGTTCTGGAGCTGCGCCACACGGATCATGGACAGCACCAGGATCACGACGGCCAGGGGCAGGAAGAACTCCGCGATGCAGAAGCGCGAGTCGATGTAGTCGCGTACGAAACGACGCACCGGACCCTTGTCGCGGGGCGGCAGATACCGCTCATCGCCACCGGCGAGTGCCTCGCGCTGCTTGGCCAGGTCGGCACGGCGCGCCTCACGCTGGCGGCGCGCGGCCTCCTTGCGGTCGACGGGCGCACCCGACTGGGCACGGCGGCGCTGGCCCTGGGCCTCACTCCGCTTCGGGGTGGGCCTGCCCTTGGGGGCCTCAGGGTCGCGGGGCTGCTTGGAGAGGTCCGCCGTCACCTTCTCGGTGGGGGCCTTCTCATCCTTCGATCGGCTACGGAACACAACACCCAAGGGTACGGGGTGGAGAAAGCGGGTGGGACCGTAGGTGCTCCCCGGGACTTCCGCACTTCCGGGCCCCGCCCCGGGAGCCCGCTGCAACGATCCGCGGCCGGCCGGCGTCTGTGTTCCCGACGGCCTTCTCCTCCCTGCGCGGGACCGCGGCGGGTGGCAGGTCGTTCCTGGGGAGGAGCGCATCAGCGCTCGAACAGTGCGGTAATGGAACCAGGGCCCGTACTGTGGGTTCTGGAGTAGCTGGAGCCGGTCCGTCAGAAGGGGGCGCGCGAAGCCCATGAGCGGTGTCATGAAGCGTATGGGGATGATCTTCCGCGCGAAGGCAAACAAGGCCCTTGACCGGGCCGAGGATCCGCGCGAGACCCTCGATTATTCGTATCAGAAGCAGCTTGAGCTGCTGCAGAAGGTACGCCGCGGCGTCGCCGACGTCGCGACCTCCCGCAAGCGCCTGGAACTGCAGCTCAACCAGCTCCAGGGCCAGTCGTCGAAGCTGGAGGACCAGGGCCGCAAGGCACTCGCGCTCGGCCGCGAGGACCTGGCCCGGGAGGCGCTGTCCCGCCGCGCCGCGCTCCAGCAGCAGGTCACCGATCTGGAGACCCAGCACCAGACCCTGCAGGGCGAGGAGGAGAAGCTCACCCTCGCGGCCCAGCGGCTCCAGGCCAAGGTGGACGCCTTCCGCACGAAGAAGGAGACCATCAAGGCCACCTACACCGCGGCCCAGGCCCAGACCAGGATCGGCGAGGCGTTCTCCGGGATCTCCGAGGAGATGGGTGATGTCGGCCTGGCGATCCAGCGTGCCGAGGACAAGACCGCCCAGCTCCAGGCGCGCGCCGGCGCGATCGACGAACTGCTCGCCTCCGGCGCGCTGGACGACCCGACGGGCATGGCCAAGGACGACATCGCGGCCGAGCTGGACCGTATCTCCGGTGGCACGGACGTCGAGCTGGAGCTCCAGCGCATGAAGGCAGAGCTGGCGGGAGGCAGCGGCGGCCAGCAGCAGGCCATCGAGGGCGGCGACGGTTCCACGGCGCAGGACGGGCCGAACCTCAACAAGCAGTGACGTGAGCGGCGATGAGCGGTAGGGACGGCGCGTCATGATCGTCAGGATCATGGGGGAAGGCCAGTGGAGGGTCGACAACGGGCACTTCGACGAGCTGAACAAGCTGGACGATGAGCTCCTGGCGGAAATGGAGTCCGGCGACGAGCCCGGCTTCCGGCGGACGCTGTGCGGACTGCTCGACGCGGTCCGCCGGCTCGGCGCTCCGCTGCCCGATGATTCGTTGGAGCCGTCCGAGCTGATACTGCCGTCCCCGGAGGCGACGCTGGAGGAAGTCCGCGACATGCTCGACGACGACGGGTTGATCCCGGGCTGAGCCTCTCCGCCTCAAAGCCCGGTGGTGTGCGCGGTCTGCGTCCTGGCCCGGCGGCCGCCGCCTTCGGCGAGCCGTCCGCCGACCGCACTCCGTGCCGAAGCGGGCACCGGTCGAAGCAGCCGTCGTGAGCGCGGGCTGGGACGGGCCGCTCCGGCGTACGTCGTGTGCCGACTGCCGGAGCAGCCCGTCCGTGGCGGTCGACTCGCTGGGCCATCGGCCCGCAGTCGGTGGACCGGTTCGTCGACCAGCCGGTCATCCACCCTCCTCGACGGCTGCGGCCCGCCACCTCGCCGGTTCCGTCCTCGGCCGTGCGGGAGGTGGGTACGGGGCAGAACAGGCACCGCCTCACCGGCTGGGCGGCTACCCGAACAGGTGCGCTCCGGGCGCCCTCCGCCTGTGCGTGGTCCACATTCGGGAGATGGGCCCGGCAGGAGGTCCGCGGCGAACGGTATCCAAGGGAGTGGCGAGCCATGGGTGAAGCGGGACGCGTCGTGGGGAAGACCGCAATCGTGACGGGGGGTTCGCGCGGTATGGGCGAGCAGCACGTGCGCCGACTGGTGGCGGAGGGCGCGCGGGTGCTTGTCGCCGACGTGCTGGTCGACGCGGGGGAGGCCCTGGCCGCCGAGCTGGGAGACGCTGCCGCGTTCGCGCGCCTCGACGTCACAAGCCCGGCTGAGTGGGAGCAGGCGGTGCGCCGGACGCTCGATGAGTTCGGCGGGAGGGTCGACATCCTGGTCAACAACGCGGGTATCGCGAACGGGAGCCCGGTCGACAGCTTCGAGCCCGCCGACTGGGAGAAGATCATCGGCATCAACCTGTCCGGCGTCTTCTACGGCATGCGGGCTGTGGTGCCGGCCATGAAGTCTCAGGGTGGCGGCTCGATCGTCAACATCTCGTCGGTCGAGGGCCTTCGCGGCAGCCCCTGGCTGCACGGCTACGTGGCGGCCAAGTTCGGGGTGCGTGGGATCACCAAGTCGGTGGCGGTCGAGGTCGGGAGCTTCGGGATCCGGGTGAACTCCGTGCACCCAGGCTTCATCGAGACGCCCATGACGGAGGGCATCGACCCGGCCGTGCTGCAGATTCCACTCGGCCGCGGAGCGCGGCCCGAGGAGGTCTCGGACCTGGTGCTGTTCCTTGCTTCCGACGAGTCCGGGTACTGCACGGGCGCCGAGTTCGTGATCGACGGCGGCCTCGTCGCGGGTATTCCGCTCCGCGGCTGACGACCGGCTCGGCCTCGCCGTGTGCGCACGGAGCCGGGTGGGGCGGGCGAATGCTCCGCGTACGGTCGCGATCAGGGGCGCGGCGGGCCGCTGCGGCTGCCGATGCCCCAGGTGTCGGTGCTCCAGCAGGTGCGCCGCGAGCTGATGTCCAGGAAACCCGGTCCCAGGTCGCAGCCGAAAGCCGTGTACCGGGCGTCGCCGATGCCGAGTCCCACGGTGATGTGCACCTCGTCTCCGCGCAGGTGCTCCTCGATGGCGCGTTCTGTGCGCTCGGGCCGGTCCGCGGGCCCGGCAGGTTGGACGGGCGTCCCGCCGATGCCGATGGTGACCCGGTCCGCATCGATGTCGGTGTCGTCATGGCACTTGCCCACCGCCACCGCGATCCGCAGCCAGTTGGGGTCCCCGCCGGTCACACCCGTCTTGACCAGCGGGGAGTTGACCACGGCCTTGGCCACGCGCTTGGCCTGCGCGCTGTCCCTGGCCCCTGTCACGGTGACCTCGATCAGCTTGGAGGCGCCCTCCCCATCCCTGGCGACCATCTTCGCCAGGGGGAGGGCGACGGAGTGGAGGGAGCGTTCGAACTCTCCGAGGTCGACCGGTCCGGCCAGTCCGTTCGCGAAGACCGCCGCCATGTCGGCGATGGAGGTGTCGGTGTCCACGGACACGGCGTTGAAGGTCGCGTCCACCACCCTCCGGAAGATCGCGTCGAGGGCGGGGCGGGGGATGTTCGCGTCGGTGAGGAAGAAGGCCAGGAGCGTGGCCATGTCCGGCTCGATCATCCCGACGCCCTTGGCGATGCCGAGGACGGTGGCGGGACCGCACCGCTCCGTCGCCGTCTTGGGCCGGGTGTCGGTGGTCATGATGGCGCGGGCCGCTCGCTCCGGCCAGCCGTCGTCGTCCGTGGGCGGCCATTCGAGCGACGACAGATGGGCCAGGATCTCGCCCATGGGGTACGGCCTGCCGATGACCCCGGTGGACGCGATCAGCAACTCCGTCTCGGGTACCGCGCAGGCACGGGCCGCGGACGCGCGCAGCTCCCGGGCGTCCCGCAGCCCCCGGGGTCCGTTGGCCACATTGCCGTTACGGGCGGTGACGACGACTCCACGCGCCGCCGCCACCCGGCTCTCGTCCCTGGACACCACGATGCTGGGACCCGCGAAGAGCGAGCGCGTGAACACCGCGCTGCACTCCGCCGGGTGGGCGGAGAGCAGGATGGCGAAGTCGTCACCGCCGTCGCGCTCATCCCCGCCGAGGCCGACCGACGCGGTATGCACGAGGAACCCACGAGGCGCTGCCACCGCTCCCGCCATACCCGCCTCCTTTCCCGTCCACCCGGTGGACCCCTGGTGGTTCCCGCGGTCCCGCGGCACCCATCGGACACGCCGCGACATGGGTGCCCCGGCGGGCGGGTCGCACGCCCTTCCGCCGCCCGTAATCCCTCGTTCGGGTCCAGGCCCCGCCGGTGGGCGGGTCGGCCGGGCCGGGATGAGAATGAGGAGAGGAAGGAGTGCATCGACGGTGTGTTCCGCAGAGCAGTCGGCCGACGCCCCGGGGGTTGTGCCGTGTGCGCTCGACCGGTACTTCCACGGGATCGCCGCCGCGGCGCGTGCGGCCGACGCGGAGCGCGAGACGGCCCCCCTCCTTCCTCTCGAGCTGGTCGAGAAGCCCCCGGGTTTCGCGGAGTTCGCTGCCGTCAGCGACATCGGCCTCACCCGTGTGGAGCAGCGCACCTACCTGCTGGATCTGACACGGAACCCGGGGACCAGGACCACCAAGACCCTGGCGTCCCTGCTCATGGTGGCGCGTGCGGCGGCCCATGTCCGGAAGACCGGCGAGCGGGTGCTGTTCCTCACCCCTACTTCCGGTAACAAAGGCATGGCGTTGCGGGACGCGGTCGCCCGCGCGTACACGAGCGGACTGGCTTCACCGGAAGAGGTCCGCTCGGCGGTCCTCGTGCCCGCCGCCTCGCGGTACAAGTTCCGCGACAGTGCGCTGAACGCAGACCCTGCGCTGCGTGCCGCGAACCCTGTGCTCGTCGCCGACGTCGGGGAGCCGAGCGAGGTGAAGGCCATGGCCGGGAGGGTGCTGACCGGGTACGCCGACCGCGTCTTCGACACCACCGGATTCCGCCTTTGCTACACCCACGACCTCGACAACTACCGTGTCGGTGACGCGACACGCGCCTTCGCCGAGGCCGAACTGCTTCCCCTCACCCCCGAGAGCGCGTCGCGGGTGCACGCCCACGCCGTCTCCAGCGCCTTCGGACTGCTCGGATACCACCTGGGGCACCGGATGCTCACCGAAGGAATGGCGGGGTTCCCGCGGCCGGCCAGCCACCCCGCCTTCCTCCTCGTCCAGCAGTTGGCGACTCCCGATCTGGTGACCTCCCTGGGCGTTCAGCCGCCCGAATACGCGTACGACGCCGCAGCGGCCCTGTGGCGCCAGTCGTCCGTACCTTCCGTACCCGAGTTCCCCGCTGCCACGGATGATCCGCAGGAGGTCATCGACCCGACCTTCTGGACCCGCCGACCGGCCACCAGCGCCCTGATCGGCGCGGTCATCAGACGACACGGCGGTGGCGGCGTGGTGGTGTCCAAGCGTGAGTGCATCGAGCGCCTGGACCGGGTGCGCGGGCTGGTCGCCGAGGCGGGCATCGCCATCGCCCGCGATCCCTCCCTGATCCAGGAGTGGTCGCTGGTGAAGGCGTTCGCGGGAGTGCTCGTGGCACGGGAGCGCGGGCTGATCGCGGAGTCGGCCGATGTCGTCGTCCACGGAGCCGGCTACTACAGCGACGATCTCATCGACCCGTTCCCGGCCGAACACCTCGGCCGGGCCGACACCACCGAGGAACTGGCCGGCGCCGTCCTCGCGGCGGCGCGTGTCTGATCCCCTGACCAGGGAGGACCGGCGGAGAGGACGACGGTGGTGGAATCGGCGAAGCCGGAGACCGGGCGGCCGGAGCGATCCGGGCGGCAGGGGAAGGGCAGCGGCGGGGCACGGGTGGGTCCGCGCGGCGGGGCACGGATGATCCCCCCGAACATCCGCTATGCCTGGGAGCACAGCGGTAACCCTCTGGTGGCGGGGGCCCACGCCTGGGCGGATGCGGTCGCCGCGACCCGGCCCTGGCTGGTGGAGTCACGATCGGCCCTGGCCGGGGTGCCGGTGCTGGCCTACGGAGGTCTGGCCCGTGGCCGAAGCCATGGGCTCCCGTTCCTCGAATGGCGTCGCGGCGGTCGGCCGATCCGGCAGGTGAGCCGGACCTCGTGGGCCGAGTTGACCGGCGGCCGGGCAGCCCCCGCGGCCGAGCTCCTGGTGATCGGTGTGCCGCAGCGGATGGCGCCGTCGCCACCGCCACGCCACAGCCTGCTGCTGCCCTTCCGGGTCGGCCAGGCGGTCCCCGTCGGCCCCGAGTACGGCGACGTCATCGACCGCCTCTCCCGCCGGGCGCGCGAGCAGCACCGGCATGAGATGTCCGTGCGCCGCCGCTCACTGGAAGTGGCCACCCGGGAAAGTGACTTCGACTACTTCTACGACCGTATGCACCGGCCGACCATGGACCGCAGGCACGGTGACAGAGCGCACTCGGAGGAGCGTGAGCACGCGCGGCGCTGCCTGTTCCACCGCGGTGTGCTGTTCTTCCTGTGCGAATCGGGGCGGCGTGTGGCGGGGACGCTGTGCCGGCTGGAAGGCCGCACGCTGGTCCTCCGGCTCGTCGGCGTGGCCGACGGCGATCAGCGCTACTACCACACCGGCACCTACCTGGCCGTGTACGTCCTGCTGCTGCAGTGGGCCACCGCCCAGGGGCTGAGGCGGGTCGACCTGGCGGGCTGCGAGCCCTTCCTGAGCAAGGGCATCTTCCAGTTCAAGCGCAGGATGCACCCGCAGGTCGGCCTGCCCGACGACCACTACCGGGACAAGCGCATGCTGCTGTGGGTGCGCCGGGACACCCCGGCGGTACGGGACTTCCTGGTGGCGAATCCCGTGCTGCTGATCGGGCTGGACCAGAGCTTGGAGGCCTGCTACTTCCACGACGCCGACCGCCCCCCGCGGCTGGACCTGCCCTGGCGGAGCCCGGGGGTGCGAGCGCACCGGCTGCTCGACTGCGACAGGTTCCTGGAGGGCCTGCCGGGGCCTGCCTGACCCCGTCGCCATCCGGCATCCCCGCACCGGCCCACCGGGTTCCCGCCGGTTGCGGTGTCATCCCGTACGAGGCGCCTCCGCCCGGTCGCCGCCGGCGACGAACGACCGGAACCTGCGGGCCACATCGGATGGATGGAGGGTCGGCCGCCCGAGCGGCTCCAGCGAACCGGGCTGGATGCGCGCGTGGACGAAGCAGGGGCCGGGGGCGGCCGCCGCCTCCTGCAGCGCCTCCCGCAGACCGGCCAGGTCGGTGCAGTCGAAGACGCTCGGGTAGCCGCAGGCAGCCGCCACCGCGGGGAAGTCGGTGCCCGCGGAGAGGCTGCGCTGGCCGCCGGTGGAATCGTGGACCTGGTTGTCCAGCAGCACATGCGTCAACGCCAGCGGCGGCTCCGCCCCGATGGCCGCCAGTGTGCCCAGGCGCATCAGGGCGGCGCCGTCGCCGTCGACGACGACGACCCGGCGGGCCGAGTGGCGGGCGACTCCCAACCCCACGGCCGATGCCGAGCCCATCGCGCCGACCAGGTAGAAGTGCTGCGGCCGGTCGGCGAGAGTGAACAGCTCCCGGCTGCACTTCCCGGCGGTCGAGATGACGGCGCTCCGATCGTCGACGGTACGGAGCAGGCACTCCAGTGCCTCGATCCGGCGTGGTGGCCGTCGTCGCCCGGCATCCCCGAAGCGGACCACCTTCGTCTCCGGTGACGGCTGCGGCCACGGCTCGCTCAGCGTCTCCGCCGCGATCGTCCCCTTCCGCATGACGAACGCGTGCGGAAGCTCCCGCCCGCGCATCGCGTCCCAGCCCTGGTCGAGTACGGCCCCGAGATCCTCGGGGCCGGGAGGGATGAGCGAGTGGCTGACACCGAGCGTCGTCAGCAGGTCGGTGGTGATCGCGCCGAGCAGTTCGTGCTGCGGTTCGTCCGGTCTGCCCGGCTCACCGCGCCAGGTGACGATCAGCGGCACCGGGATCCGGCAGGGGTGGTTGAGCGAGGTCAGAGGGTTGACCATGTTGCCCAGCCCGGAGTTCTGGGCTATGACACACGTCGTCGCGCCTGCCAGCCATGCTCCGGTGGCGATCGCCACGGCCTCGCCCTCCTGGGTGGCGGGCAGGTAGCGCACGGAGGGATCCGACGCCACCTTGTTGATCAGCGGTGTCAGGAAGGAGCAGGGTACGCCCGTCACCTCGGCCACGCTCCGGGCGGCCAGTTCGTCCACAAGCGCCCCCGCGGTGATCATGCGCGGTACCGCTCCTGGTCCGTGGTGAGCCCCTTGTAGTCCATGAGTCGGAAGACGACGTCGAGGGGGGCGATCTCCTCCTCCAGGGCGACAGGTCCCTCCGTTCGCAGCACGCGGCAGGCTCGGCGCATCGCCGCCACGGCGGACCGCAGGCTCTGGTTGGCCCAGATCACCGCGCTGATGCCGAGGTTCGCGAACACCTCGGGCGGCGTCCGGTAGAAGGTGGTGGGGGCGATGACGACCGGGAGCCGGTCGTGCCATATCTCCATGAACTGCGCGATCTCGTCCACGGATTCGCTGCGGGAATGGATGAAGACGGCGTCCGCCCCCGCCTTCCGGTAGGCCTCGGTCCGCCTGAGGGCTTCCTCCGCGCCGGCATCCGCCACGAACGCTTCCGTGCGGGCTACGATCACGAATTCCGGATCGCGCAGAATGTCCCGGCAGGCTCTGATCATTCCGCTGAACTCGTCGACGGGCACGAGCGCGTGGCTGTCCCCGAAGAAGGAGTTCATCTTGGGGAACACCTTGTCCTCGAAGCAGACGCCCGCTGCTCCGATGCGTTCAGCGCGGGCGGTGAAGGTGCGGGCGGTGTTGAAGTTGCCGTAGCCGGTGTCACCGTCCACCAGGACGGGGAGATCCGCCGCCTCCACGACGCGCATCACCAGGCCGAGCAGGTCGCTCCAGGATGCCTCGTCGCTGTCGCGCACGCCCAGCGTGGTGGACATGCACAGTCCGGACGCCCACAGTGCGGGGAAGCCGGCCTCCGCCGCGATGCGTGCGCTCAGCCCGTCGTGGGCCCCCATGAGCGGGGTCGGTTGCGGCTCGGCCAGCAGCCGGCGCAACCGGGTTCCAGGACTCGCGAGTTCGCTGGTCATCACGGCCACGCATCCGTTGTCCGGTTCGGTCCTTCGGCGATGTCCATCGTCGTCCACTCGCCCACGATCAGCCGGTGTCCGGCCCGCTGATCGCGTACGGCGCGGACCTCGGCGCAGGGGCCGATCAGCGAGTCGTGGAGCCGCCCGATGTCCTTGAGGCGGCCACCGTCGAAGACGATCGACCGCTCGATGTCCGTGCCGGTCACCACGCAGTTGGCGCCCAGGCTGGCGTACGGGCCGATCCTGGAGTCCTCCACGAGGCTGGATGCCCCGACCACCGCAGGGCCCACGATCTGCGAGCCCCTGATTCGGGCACCCCGTTCCACGACCACCCGTCCCGTCGCGTCGCTCAGTGAGTCGACCGAGCCGATGATCCGGCGCTCCAGGGTGTCGAGCATGACCATGTTGCAGTCCAACAGCCCTTCGACGGTCCCGGTGTCCTTCCAGTACCCGGAGAAACGCGTCGCCCGCACGCCGCCGCCGTGCTCGATGAGCCACTCGATGGCGTGGGTGATCTCCAGTTCGCCGCGCTCGCTCGCCTGGATGGAGCGTACGGCTTTGTGGATGGCTGACGTGAAGAAGAAGACGCCCATGACGGCCAGGTCCGTTGTGGGAACAGCGGGTTTCTCGGGGAGACACAGCACTTTTCCGTCCGGGGTGACCTCAGCCAGCCCGTGTGACGAAGGATTGGGCACCCGGGCGACGACGAGTTGGGCGTCCGGGCGATTTCGCTCGAATTCCTCTGCGGCCTTACTGAGATCTCCCAAGATGACGTTGTCACCGAGATACATGACGAAATCGTCGTCGCCCAGGAATTCCCTGGCCACCACCACGCAGTGCGCGAGGCCCAAGGGCTTCTCCTGCTTCACATAGGTGATGCGGAGGCCGTGCTCCGATCCGTCGCCCACCGCGTCGACGATGGCGTCCGCCCAGGTGCCGACAATGATGCCGACTTCCGTGACACCGAATCCTCTGATCGTCTCCAAGCCGTGGAAGACGACGGGCTTGTTGGCCACGGGAGCGAGTTGTTTGGGCATGGAGAAACTAAGAGGACGCAACCGGCTCGCCCTCCCCCCGCAAAGGATCAAAGCCTTCATCCTGCCTCTTCCCGTATACGGCCCGTGGAGCTGTGGATCGGGATCGCGAAAATACAAGGGGAGACCTTGATCCAGGGAAGCAACGTCGCATAGGGCTGTCAAATCGGTCGTCCGCTTCCACCGGAACCGTCGGATTCGAGTATGAGGGCGGGACCGGGGGCCTCGCATTCGGGCGAGTGCCGGGCCTGTGCCAAGGGTGTCTGCGGAGTGGGCAGGCGGGCGAGCTCAAGAATGTCGTGGTATGAGCGATCACAGCGAAGGCGCGGAAAGTGCCGGGCCGGCCGTGCGGCTCGGCGTCGACCGCGTTCTGCTCGTCGGCATTTTCCTGGCCCTGTCGCTGTCGATCATCGACGGAATGGTCGTCAGTATCGCGGCACCGACGATGGCCGCGGATCTCGACCTGTCATCGGCGGGCATCCGCTGGGTCGTCAACAGCTACACCCTTGCCCGCGCCGCGACCTTCGCCCTGGGCGGCCGGCTGGCCGATGTGTACGGGCCCCGGCGCGTACTGCTCGCCGGCCTCGCCGTCTTCGTGATCGCGTCCGTGCTGTGCGGTTTCGCCCCCCAGGAAGCCGGCACGCCCTGGCTGGTGGCGTGCCGCGTGGCCCAGGGTGCGGGCGGCGGAGTGATGTACCCGGCCGCGATGGCTCTGGTCGTTGCGGAGTTCCCCGTCCATCAGCGCGGCCGCGCCCTGGCCACACTGTTCGGTTGCTCCCAGTTGCTCAGTGCGCTGGGGCTGCCCCTGGGCGGCTGGCTGACCACGCTCAGCTGGCGATGGGTGTTCTGGATCAACCTGCCGATCGGTGTCGGCGCGCTGGCGCTGATCGCGATCGCGCGTGGCAGGAACGACATCGGGCAGCGGGGGGTCTCCCAGGACCTGAAGGGTGCCGCCCTGCTCGCCGCGGGGATGACGACCAGCGTGCTCGCGCTGGAGCAGGCTGCGCTGCTGGGATGGTCCGACCCCGTCACGCTGCTCCTGATCGTGAGCGGCCCGGGAGCCCTCGCGCTGTTCGTGCTCCGGGAGAAGCGAACGCCGTTCCCGCTCATCGACATCCGCCTGTTCCGCGACCGTTGCTTCGCGTTGGACATGAGCATCCTGTTCTTCTCGACCATCGCGTACATGCCCATGCTGTTCTTCGCGTCCTTCTACGCCCAGCTGGCGTTGCGGGACACGGCCGTCCAAGCGGGCGTCTACCTCCTGTTCTTCCAGCTCGCGTACAGCGTCGGCGCGCAGTTCGGCGGCCAGTTGCAGGACCGGGTCGGGGTGAAACCGGCCCTGCTGATCGGGGCGGGACTCGGGACCGCGGGGTTCGCCCTGTGGGCCCTGCAGCTCAGGGAGCTCTCCGTGAGCGCGCAGTGGCCGTTCATCGCCATGGCCGGCATGGGCGTCGGGCTCGTGGTCCCGCCGGCGGCCACGGACGCCTACGGGCGGGCGGGGCCGGAGGCAAGCGGAATGGTCGGCGGCGTCGTCCAGACCACGCGCATCTTCTCCGGTGCCCTCGGGCTGGCCCTGCTCGGCAGTGTGTTCTCCGATGTCGCCCAGTCCCGGGTCACATCGACGCTGAAGGATATGGGTATGGCTCCCGGCGCGGTGGGGGAGGCGGCGCGGCAGCTCGTGCACTTCGTCAGCGACGACCAGGGCGACCGGCTTCAGAGCAGCGTGGGAGGCGTCCAGCTCACCCCCGCCATCCAGGAGACCATCCGGCTCGACATCGTCAGAGCCCACCAGTGGGTCTTCATGGCCATGGCTCTCGCGGCGGCCATGGCCTTCTGCTGCGCGCTCCTGCACCCCGGCTCCCGGCCGGCGGGGACAGGCCCCGGTTCCGCAGCCGACGCGCGACATGATGCCGAGTCCTGATCGCCCGCGTGGTGACACCGGCTGCGTCGAGCCCCTCGGAGCCACCTCATGGACATATCAGAAAAGGTACACTTTTTGCCGTATGTCGAATGCGGTATCCCATGATCAACAGGGATCAAAGTCATTCAAGGGTGAGAATCACAGGGGAGAAGGAGGACGCCGTGGACGCGGAAGACGGCAGCAGCGTCAGCATCACCCCGCTCGCCGGTTGCATCGGCGCCGAGATCGAGGACATCGACCTCGCCGTTCCCCTCACACCGCGTCTGACCGCCGTCGTCCGGCGGGCTCTGGAAGAGCACAGGGTGCTCATCTTCCGCGACCAGCACCTCACCCACGACCAGCAGATCGCGTACGCCGGGCAGTTCGGCCCTCCCGCCCCCTCCCATCCATGGGTTCCCCATGTCGAGGGGCACCCGTACGTGCACGCCCTGATCACAGGGAACGGTGAGAGACCGGAGACGACCGATGAGCAGCGGCACGCCGCGCTCTGGCGGAACCCGGACTTCCTGTCCGGCTGGCACAGCGACATCACGGCCGCCGCCGACCCTCCCGTGTTCTGCGTGCTGCGCGCCGAAAAGGTCCCGTCGCACGGAGGCGACACCATCTGGGCCGACATGGTGACCGCCTACGAGCGCCTGTCGGCCCCGCTGCGCCAGTTCGCCGACGAGTTGACCGCGGAGCACCGCTACCTGGTCGGCTATGTGCCGTTCGGTATCAGTGACGCGTTCACCCGCACCAGCGTCGATGCCGGGCTGGTCGCGCACCACCCCGTCGTTCGCGCCCTGCCGGACACCGGCAAGCGCTGCCTGTTCGTGAACCCCAGCTTCACCAGCCACATCAACGAGCTGACGCCGGCGGAGAGCAGACGGATCCTCGACCTGCTCTTCACACACGCCACACACCGCGACTTGACGTTCCGACACCGCTGGACGGCGGGCGATGTGGCCATGTGGGACAACCGGGCCACCATCCACGTCGCCCCCACGGACCACGAGAAGCTGGGGCAGGAACGCGCGATGTACCGGGTGTTCGTCGCCGGAGAGCCCGCCGTGGGACCCTCCGGCGCCAGGTCGCGCGCCATCAGCGGTGATCCCTACCAGGTCGGGGGCGTACGCGCCCGCTGAGCCCCGCCTCCACCGAAGGGGTTGGCCTGGTGCGAACCTCGGCGGGGCAGCGCGCGCGCCCGAACCCGAGGACGTCGAATACCGTGCAGCGCATCCAGCGCGTGTGGACGAGCGGGCCCGGTGTGAGCCGCGCACCGCCCCGCTGCGGAATCGGGAACGGGACACCATGGCGAAAACCTCCGGCGACGAGGCCGCACCCTGGCTCCCGACCCGGCAGTTCCGGCTGGTCAAACTGTCGAGCATGGCTGGCAGCACGGTCGAGTCCTACGACTTCGCCGTGTTCGGCTCCATCGCCGCCCTCGCGTTCAGCAAGGTCTTCTTCCCGTCGCTGGGACCGGTTGCCGGATCCGTCGCCTCACTGGCCGTCTTCAGCTCCGCCTTCCTCGCACGCATGGTCGGAGGGGTCTTCTTCGGGCAGTTCGGGGACCGCCTCGGCCGCCGGCGGGTCCTCATCGCGACCCTGATCCTCATGGGCATCGGGACGCTCGGCGTCGCCTTCCTCCCCGGAGCCGCCGCGATCGGGATCATCGCACCGGTCCTGCTTCTGCTGCTCCGGCTCGTGCAGGGCTTCTCCCTCGGAGGTGAGTACGCGGGATCGATTCTCCTGGTCGTCGAGAACACACCCCCGAGCAGGCGGCCTGCCGTCGTCGCGTGGCCCCTGCTCGGAGGGACGCTGGGCTTCGTCGTGGCCTCGCTGGTCCTGCTCGTCGTCTCCCTGGCCATGAGCCAGGAGGCGTTCCTCGCCTGGGGCTGGAGGATCTCGCTGCTGTTCGGCGCTGTCCTCATCCTCATCGGCCTTTTCATCCGCAGCAGGATCGAGGAGACCAAGGACTTCTCGCGCTTCGTACGCGCGGACCAGCCCTTCCGCTCCCCTCTACGCGCGGTGACGCGCGGTCACCTCGCCGAGATCGGCATGGGCGTGGCCATGTTCACCACGCCGTTCGCGTTCAACTACATCGCGGCCTCGTACCTGATCGCGTACGCCCGCCGGCAACTGCACCTGGAACCCACCACGGTGCTCATCGCGGACACCTGCAGCGGTGTGGTCTACGTGCTCAGCGTCCTCATCGGCGTCTGGGTCAGCATGAGGATGGGAGTGACCAGGGCGCTCCTGGTCTTCGGCGCGGCCGAGGCCGTCATCGCCCTGACGCTGTTCCCCCTGGTCGACCTCGCTCCCCCCTTCACCTACGCCATCGGCGTCGCGCTGGCGCTCTCCTGCTCCGCCTTCGCCGCGGTGCCCGCGTGGATCATCATGATCCACGCGTTCCCTGTGGGGCTTCGCTACACGGGATCGGCACTGACCTACAACACGGCCGCCGTCGCCGGAGGTGCCGTCTCCCCGCTGATCGCCGTCTGGCTGCACACCGCCGTCGGCAGCGAGGCGATCGGGCTGTACCTCCTCCTCCTGGTCTGCCTCGGCACGGGCCTCGGCCGGCGACTGGCCGGGCGCGCCACCAACGCCTGAGCCGGTGAACTCTGCCACGGCACCGGCCGCTCCGCCTCGGTCCACCGAACGGTCAGCCGTGAGCTTGGCCACTCGGCGCGCCGCCGCCCTCTTTGACCTCAGGCGATGTCGGAACGGGGGCGGCGGGCACCGAGGGGTACCCCGTACCGTTGCTTGACGTGACGGCACTACCGACCGGAGCCGGCAGGCTCGACCGCGCCCGAGGCTGGCTGCGCGAGCACCCACTCGCGTTCGACGCCGCGTTGGCGTTCGGCGTGCTCGTCTGCATGATCGGGATGTCGTTCGCCGATCCGCACGGGCCGCACGGGCCCACCTTCGGAGCCCGTACACCGCAGCCGCACGCGCTGGTCCTGATGCTGCTCGCCGCGGTCGTGCTGGTGTACCGGCGCCGCCGGCCGATGGCCGTACTGGCCGCCACGGGCACGCTGTCCGCCGTGGAGTTCGTCGCCGGAGATCCGCCGGCGCCCGTGGTGATGACGGCGGTGGTGGCTCTGTACACGGTCGCGTCCCGTACCGACCGCCCCACCACCTGGCGGGTCGGGCTGCTGTCGATGACGGTGCTGACTGCGACCGCGATGCTGTTCAGCTCCGCGCCCTGGTACAGCCAGGAGAACATCGGGGTCTTCGCGTGGACCGGGATGGCGGCCGCGGCCGGTGACGCCGTACGCAGCCGGCGGGCCTTCGTCGACGCCATGAGGGAGCGGGCGGAGCGTGCCGAGCGGACCAGGGAGGAGGAGGCGGGGCGGCGGGTCGCGGAGGAGCGGCTGAGGATCGCCCGCGATCTGCACGATGTCGTGGCGCACCACATCGCCCTGGTCAATGTGCAGGCCGGAGTCGCCGCGCATGTCATGGACAGGCGCCCGGACCAGGCCAAGGAGGCGCTCGGGCATGTGCGGGAGGCCAGCCGGTCCGCACTGAACGAGCTGCGCGCCACGGTCGGTCTGCTGCGGCAGTCGGGCGACCCGGAGGCGCCCACCGAGCCGGCACCCGGACTCGCCGCGCTCGATCAGCTCCTCGAGTCGTTCCGCCATGCCGGACAGGCGGTCGAGCTGGCCAGGACCGATCACGGTGCCACCCTGCCCGCGGCCGTCGACCTGGCCGTGTACCGGATCATCCAGGAGGCCCTGACCAATGTGCAGAAGCACGCGGGGGCGGCGGCCAGGGCCGAGGTGAGCGTCGTGTGGGTGGGCCGGACGGTCGAGGTCACGGTGCTCGACAGCGGGACGGGTGCCGCGTCCTGCGCCGCCGAGGGTGGCGGCCATGGACTCATCGGTATGCGCGAGCGCGCCACCGCGCTCGGCGGTACGTTGACCGCCGGGCCCCGCTTCAACGGCGGCTTCCGCGTGCAGGCGATACTGCCGATCAAGGCCCACGCGGAGGGGGACGCATGACGATCAGGGTGCTGCTCGCCGACGACCAGGCGCTGCTGCGCAGCGCGTTCAAGGTGCTGGTCGACTCCGAGCCGGACATGGAGGTGGTCGGCGAGGCGGCGGATGGTGCCGAGGCCGTGGACGTCGCCCGGAAGCGAAGCCCCGACGTCGTCCTGATGGACATCCGGATGCCCGGCACGGACGGGCTCGCGGCCACCCGCACCATCAGCGCCGATCCCGCGCTCGCCGCCGTACGGGTGGTCATGCTGACGACCTTCGAAGTGGACGAGTACGTCGTCCAGGCGCTGCGCGCCGGGGCCTCCGGCTTCCTCGGCAAGGGTGCGGAGCCGGACGAGCTGCTCAACGCCATCCGTATCGCCGCCGCGGGGGAGGCCCTGCTGTCCCCTGCGGCGACCAAAGGGCTCATCGCCACGTTCCTCGCCCAGGGCGGCGGTTGGGACGACGGAGGCCAGGACTCGGCGCAGTACGCGGAGCGGCTCGCGGCGCTGACCGGCCGCGAACGCGAGGTACTCGTGCTGGTCGGGGGAGGGCACCCCAACGACGAGATCGCCGAGCGGCTGGAGGTCAGCCCGCTCACGGTCAAGACCCATGTCAACCGGGCCATGGCGAAGCTGGGAGCACGGGACAGGGCCCAATTGGTGGTCTTCGCCTATGAATCGGGTCTGGTTCGCCCCCGGACGGACTGAGACACCGACTACCCGCGTGTACTCCGTTCAGAGTATGCGCGACGTAAGGATCTGGACCTGGGGGCGACGGATTCACCCTCGCGGATGACCGATCGTATAGGCGGGTGGCCCCCGCACCCGCCGCATGCGCACGTCCCGTAAGGCGCACAAGCCGTAGAGCCACAGAAGAGAGACCCCATGTCCTGGCTGTCAAGATTCAGCCTCGCGCAAAGGGCCCTGATAGGGCTGATGTCGATCGTCGCGATCATCTTCGGAGCGATCGCCATCCCCCAGCTCAAGCAGCAGCTGTTCCCCTCGATCGAACTCCCGATCGTGTCGGTGCTCGCCCCCTATCAGGGCGCGTCTCCCGATGTGGTCGAGAAGCAGGTCGTCGAACCCCTTGAGAACAACATCAAGGCCGTCGACGGCATCAAGGGCGTCACCTCCACGGCGAGCGAGGGCAACGCCGTGATCATGGCCACGTTCGACTACGGGGACGAGGGCACCAAGCAGCTCGTCGCCGATGTCCAGCAGGCCGTCAACCGCGCCCGCGCCGTCCTCCCCGAGGGCGTCGACCCGGAGGTGGTCGCCGGCTCCACCGACGACATACCGACCGTGGTGCTCGCCGTCAGCTCGAACAAGGACCAGCAGGCACTGGCCGACCAGCTCGACCGGACCGTCGTCCCCGTGCTCGCGGACATCGAGGGCGTCAGGCAGGTCACCGTGGACGGGGTCCAGGACCTCCAGGTGTCCGTCACCCCCGACGAGAAGAAGCTGGCCGCGGCGGGACTGAACACGCAGGCGCTCGCCGAGGCCCTCAAGGCCGGCGGCGGGACGATGCCCGCCGGCTCGCTCTCCGAGGCGGGCAGCAGCCGCACGATCCAGGTGGGCGGCGGCTTCACCTCGCTGAAGCAGATCGAGGACCTGCGGATCGCGCCGGCGGCCGGCCCGGGTGCCGGAGCCGAGGACGTCAAGCCGGTACGCCTGGGCGACATCGCCACGGTGAAGCAGGAGGAGTCGCAGCGCGTCTCCATCACCCGTACCAACGGCAAACCCAGCCTCGCCGTACTCGCCACCATGGACAAGGACGGCAGCGCCGTCCGTATCTCCGAAGCGGTCCAGGACAAGCTGCCCGAGCTCCGCAAGGACCTCGGCTCCGGTGCCGAGTTGTCGGTCGTCTCGGACCAGGGACCGGCCGTGTCCAAGTCGATCTCGGGTCTGACCACCGAGGGCGCGCTCGGCCTGCTGTTCGCGGTCGTGATCATCCTGGTCTTCCTCGGCTCGCTGCGCTCCACGCTCGTCACCGCGGTCTCCATCCCGCTGTCCGTCGTCCTCGCGCTGATCGTGCTGTGGACCCGCGACCTGTCGCTGAACGTGCTCACCCTGGGCGCGCTGACGATCGCCGTCGGACGGGTGGTCGACGACTCGATCGTGGTCCTGGAGAACATCAAGCGGCACCTCGGCTACGGCGAGAGCCGTGAGGCGGCGATCATCACCGCCGTACGCGAGGTCTCCGGCGCCGTCACCTCGTCCACGCTGACCACCGTCGCCGTCTTCCTGCCGATCGGACTCGTAGGCGGCATGGTCGGCGAGCTCTTCGGCTCGTTCTCGCTGACGGTCACCGCGGCGCTGCTCGCCTCGCTGCTGGTGTCCCTGACGGTCGTCCCCGTGCTGTCGTACTGGTTCCTGCGCGCCCCGAAGGCCGTGCGCGGGCTCGACCCGGACGAGGCACGCCGCAAGGCGGAGGAGAAGGAAGCCCGCAGTCTGCTCCAGCGCGGCTACCTCCCGGTGCTGAGGTTCGCGACCCGCCGCCGCGTCACCAGCGTGGTGCTCGCCGTCGCCGTGCTGCTCGGCACGTTCGGCATGGCCGGTCTTCTGAAGACGAACTTCTTCGACCAGGGCGAGCAGGAGGTCATGTCGATCAAGCAGAAGCTGGAGCCCGACACCAGCCTGGAAGCGGCCGACGCGTCAGCCAGGAAGGTCGAGAAGGTCCTCGACGGAATCAGCGAGGTCAAGGACTACCAGGTCACCGTGGGCTCGTCCGGCTTCATGGCGGCCTTCGGCGGCGGCACCGGTGCCAACCAGGCCTCGTACCAGGTCACGCTCAAGGACTCCTCCGCCTACGAGAAGGTCCGCGACCGCGTCAACGAGGAGCTGGACAAGCTCGACGGCATCGGCGACACGACCATCGCGGCCGGTGACGGGTTCAACAACCAGGATTTGAAGGTCGTGGTGAAGGCCGCCGACCCGCAGGTGCTGCGCAAGGCGTCCGAGCAGGTCCGTGCCGAGGTCGCCAAGCTGGACGACGTCACCGATGTGCAGAGCGACCTGTCGCAGTCCGTGCCGCGGATCTCGGTCAAGGGCACCGCGAAGGCGGCGGCGGCCGGCTTCAACGACACCACCCTCGGGTTCGCCGTGGCCCAGGCGGTGCGCGGCACCCCGGCGGCGAAGGCGGTCCTGAACGACAGCGAGCGGGATGTCGTCGTCACCTCCGTCAAGCCGGCCACGACCATGGCGGAGCTCAAGAAGCTGCCGCTCGGCCCGGTGAAGCTCGGCGACATCGCCGAGGTCGAGTTGGTGCCGGGACCGGTCTCGATGACCCGGATCGACGGGGCCCGCGCGGCGACGATCACGGCGAAGCCGACCGACGACAACACGGGCGCGGTCAGCTACGCGCTCGACGCGAAGATCAAGGGCCTGGATCTGCCCGAAGGCGCGACCGCCTCCATCGGCGGTGTCTCCGAGGACCAGTCCGAGGCCAACGCCCAGCTGGGCCTGGCGATGCTGGCGGCGATCGCGATCGTCTTCATGCTGCTGGTCGCCACCTTCAGGTCGCTGGTCCAGCCGCTGATCCTGCTGGTGTCCGTCCCGTTCGCGGCGACCGGCGCGATCGGTCTGCTGGTGGCCACCGGAACGCCCATGGGCGTTCCGGCGATGATCGGCATGCTGATGCTGATCGGCATCGTGGTGACCAACGCGATCGTGCTGATCGACCTGATCAACCAGTACAGGGCCCAGGGTTTGGGCGTGATCGAGGCCGTGATCGAGGGCGGG
The DNA here is from genome assembly GCF_037023745.1 of Streptomyces sp. SCSIO 30461. Taxonomy (NCBI): domain Bacteria; kingdom Bacillati; phylum Actinomycetota; class Actinomycetes; order Kitasatosporales; family Streptomycetaceae; genus Streptomyces; species Streptomyces sp. SCSIO 30461. The sequence goes on along the minus strand of NZ_CP146101.1, from coordinate 6,042,426 downwards.
CGGCACCGTCTGCGCCCGATCCTGATGACCGCCCTGGCGACGATCTTCGCACTGCTGCCGATGGCGCTGGGCGTCACCGGCGAGGGCGGCTTCATCGCGCAGCCGCTGGCGGTGGTCGTGATCGGCGGTCTGGTGACCTCCACGCTGCTGACGCTGCTGCTGGTGCCGACGCTGTACGCGATGGTGGAGCTCCGCAAGGAGCGCCGCCGCGCGAAGAGGTCCCTCAAGTCCGGTGGCTCCGAGGCCTCCGGGGCTCCCGAGCCCACGGAGTCTGCGGCCCCTGCGGGCGTCTGACCACCGCCTGTGCCTCACAGCGCGGCGCCCCCGGTATCTCTCGGTACCGGGGGCGCCGCGCTTCCGGGGCAGGAGCGCACGCCCCGGCCCCGTCCCGCGCCCGAGCGGCGCGGGACGGGGACAGGGGGCAGGGCTGACCGTGACCAGGGACGCGGCGGTTTCCCACGACAGCGCCCCAGGCTTGGACACCGGGTGGTCGAGCAGCGCGTACTCGCCGTAGCTGCCACCCGCGGTGGCCGGCACCGGGCGTTGCAGGGCCGACCGAAGCGCTCGGTCGCGGTCCTCCGTGACGCCCGTCGCCCCGCACACGGCTCTTCATCGTGTGCGGGGCGACGGCGGACCGGCGGGGGCAGCGCCCCGTTACGGCAGGGCCAGCATGCGCTCCAGGGCGAGCTTCGCGAAGCTCTCGGTCTCGGGGTCGACCTGGATGCGGTTCACCAGGTTCCCTTCCGCGAGGGACTCCAACGCCCACACCAGGTGCGGCAGGTCGATGCGGTTCATCGTGGAGCAGAAGCACACCGTCTTGTCGAGGAAGACGATCTCCTTGTCCTCGCTGGCGAAACGGTTCGCCAGTCGCCGCACCAGGTTCAGCTCGGTACCGATCGCCCACCTGGAGCCGGCCGGGGCCGCCTCCAGGGCCTTGATGATGTACTCCGTGGAGCCCACGTAGTCCGCCGCCGCGACGACCTCGTGCTTGCACTCGGGGTGGACCAGCACGTTCACGCCCGGGATGCGCTCGCGGACGTCGTTCACGGAGTCCAGCGAGAAGCGGCCGTGCACCGAGCAGTGGCCGCGCCACAGGATCATCTTCGCGGTGCGCAACTGCTCGGCCGTCAGCCCGCCGTTCGGCTTGTGCGGGTTGTAGACGACGCAGTCGTCGAGGGTCATCCCCATGTCGCGCACCGCGGTGTTCCGTCCGAGGTGCTGGTCGGGCAGGAAGAGCACCTTCTCGCCCTGCTCGAAAGCCCAGTCGAGCGCGCGCTTGGCGTTGGACGAGGTGCAGATGGTGCCGCCGTGCTTGCCCGTGAAGGCCTTGATGTCGGCGGAGGAGTTCATGTACGAGACCGGTACGGTCACATCGGTGATGCCCGCTTCGGCGAGTACGTCCCAGCACTCGGCGACCTGTTCGGCCGTGGCCATGTCCGCCATCGAGCAGCCTGCCGCGAGGTCCGGAAGCACGACCTTCTGGTCGTCGGTGGTCAGGATGTCCGCGGACTCCGCCATGAAGTGCACACCGCAGAAGACGATGTACTCCGCCTCGGGGCGCGCCGCCGCTTCACGGGCGAGCTTGAAGGAGTCGCCGGTGACATCCGCGAACTGGATGACCTCGTCGCGCTGGTAGTGGTGACCGAGCACGAAGACCTTGTCCCCGAGCTTCTCCTTCGCCGCACGGGCCCGCGCCACCAGGTCCGGGTCGGAAGGGGACGGGAGGTCCCCGGGGCACTCGACGCCCCGCTCGCTCCTGGGGTCGGCCTCACGGCCGAGCAGCAGCAGGGCGAGCGGTGTCGGCTGGACGTCCAGGGAGGAGTCCCTTCCTGCGCTCGGTTCGGTGAGGGCGGTGTGGGCGGTGGTCACGGCACGCACCCTTTCTTCTCTGCGGTCAGCCCGGCGATGTCGAGTCCGGTTCAGGGACCGAGGCTGCGCCGCCGGGATCTTTTCGTCTATTTGACGCTATCTATCATAACCGCTTCACGTCACTTTGACGATGGCGATAGCGTCGATGTGACGCAATTCCCGATCAACAGGTCGCTGCCCATACCGGAGCGCGTATGCGAGCATGAAGAGGAAAGACCAGGGCCGGCCCGGAATGAATCGGGGGCCCGGCCGGTTGCCAACGTCGGCAAGCAGTCTCCGTACAACCCGGGAGAGAAGCAGATGTCCGTATCGGACGAGACCACCACCGTGAGCGACGGCATCCTCCTGTCCGACGCCGCCGCGGCCAAGGTCAAGGCCCTGCTGGACCAGGAGGGCCGGGACGACTTGGCGCTGCGCGTCGCCGTTCAGCCCGGCGGCTGCTCCGGCCTGCGGTACCAGCTCTTCTTCGACGAGCGCACCCTCGACGGTGACGTCGTGAAGGACTTCGACGGTGTGAAGGTCGTCACGGACCGCATGAGCGCTCCGTACCTGGGCGGCGCCTCGATCGACTTCGTGGACACCATCGAGAAGCAGGGCTTCACGATCGACAACCCGAACGCGACGGGCTCCTGCGCCTGCGGAGACTCGTTCAGCTAGGCACGCCGAAAGGGCGGCGGTCCCGGGAATCCCGGGACCGCCGCCCTTTCGCGCGTCGGGGGCCTACCTCAAGGGCACCGCCTGACCCGTGGGTTCCACGACCTTCCGGTCGCCCAGCGGCTTGTCCAGCGTGACCTCGGTGGTCAGCTCCTTGGCGATCAGGATGCAGACCTTCCCCGGATCCTTGCGGGTCTCGGTGATGTGCACCTTCACTTCCGAGGCGCTCTCCTCGGCCTTTCCGCTGTATTCGCTGCACACCCCGCCCCAGAACCGCAGTGTGAGGGTGCGGCCGTCGTCCGAGACGGCGTACGACTCGACCTTGCGCGTGTGGGTCTCCGGCTGCGGGGAGGGATCGGTGGGCTTGGACGGCGAAGCGCTCGATCCGGGCTGCCTCAGATACTTCGGGTCCACCGCCGGGTGCGTGATCGTGAACGACTCGGCGTCGCCGTCAGGGTCCACCTCGAACAGCCACGACGGTACGAGCGCGGGCCTGCCGTCCACGGAGTGCACCGCGAGCCCGAAGACCGCCTTGCTGATCATCACCGGCTCCGCCGAGCCGGCATCGGAGCCGGAGCCGGAGCCGGAGCCGGGATGGGGCTCGCACGGCGCGATCCGCTGGTCAGGGGCAGCGTCCGGATTCGCGGCCGGTACCGGCGTCGCGCAGCCCCCGATCTTCCCCGGGCCGCCGCTCCGGGAAGCCTGGTTCATCCGCTCCAGGGTCTTGTCCGCGCTGAGCACCGGGTAGTCGGCCCCCTTCACGGGTTTGGCCAGCTGCCCGCTGCCACCGACCACCTGGCCGTCGGCCCCGACCTGGATCCCGGTCAGCCAGCCGTACGTCGGCAACCCTCCGATCACCGGATCCGCGTTCACCACCCGCGTCGCGCCCATGGTCTGGGAGGCGTCAAGCCGCGCGCCGCTCTGGCCCACAGCGGTGAGTACGGGGGCGGCCGCCTTCTTGGCGGCCTCCTCGCTCACCGCCGCCTTGCCGGCGTCCCCGCTCGTCCCCGGGGTCCCGCCGTTCGGGCAGGGCTTGCCCTTGAGGCAGTTGTCGCCCTTGGGGGCGGCTCCGTACCGGGCGAACGTCCAGGTGCCGGGAGCCTGCCTGCGGACCTGCAGGACCGGCCCGCTGGAGTCCTTCTCCGCGGCGATCCGCCATACGTCGCCAACCGACCTCGGGGTGCCCTCCACTCCGAGGGCCGCGGCCAGCCGGGTGACATCGGCGGCGGCCACGTCGCCCTGCGCGCGGTACACGGGCGCGCGCTCGGGGCCGTCCGGCAGTTCGCCACTCGCCCGGTACCGGGCGCCGTTCGGGTCGGGCTCGCCCGGGGCGATCCCCGGCCCCGGGCCGGCCTCGGACGGCCCGTCCAGCGACAACGGCGGTGGCTCGCCGTCGGACGCCGGGGTGGCGGCCGAGCCGCCCGAGCCGTCGGCCGCAGTGGTCGCCCAGTAGGCACCGCCACCGCCCACGAGCAGCACTGCCGCCGCTGCCACCGAGGTGACGACCAGCTGGGAACGCCGCCGGGCCGATCCGTCGGCGTCGGTGGTCTTGGTGGGCCGCTCCTTGCTGTTCACCGCATCGCTCCTTCAGTACCCGTCACACGTGTCCGTCTCAGGGGACACCCCTGTGACGGTACGAGGGGGCGTGCGGTTCCCGTACGCGCCGTGCCAGGACGCGGGAACATTTGTTCAGCGGCAGACCTCGACGGCGGGACCTAGTCCGCGAACGCGGGCATGGAGCTGACCAGCCGTGCCGAAGCGGTGGACACGACCACTCCGCTGATGCGCGAGTGCGGCACCGGGGCGGAGGTCGAGGAGGGTGCGACGATCCAGTGCGGGGCCATCCGGGCGCTTCGGCCACGGAGCTCGGCGAGGCTGATCTCGGTGTCCTGTGCGTGGTGCGAGGCGAAGGTTTTGGGCATGCGGGCACGTTAAGCACGTCGGGTTGACGGAAAAAAGACCTACTATCGGGTAGTTTTCGTACTGCAGGGCGGTGCCCGAAAACGGGTAGCGTTAACTGTCAACGCCCGTCTCCCCTCCAGGAGCGCCTCGCCGTGCGAATCGCAGTCACCGGCTCCATCGCCACCGACCACCTCATGACCTTTCCCGGTCGCTTCGCCGACCAGCTGGTAGCGGACCAGCTGCACACGGTCTCCCTCTCCTTCCTGGTCGACAACCTCGATGTGCGCAGGGGAGGGGTCGGCGCCAACATCTGCTTCGGGATGGGGCAGCTCGGCACCCGCCCGATCCTGGTCGGTGCCGCCGGATCCGACTTCGACGAGTACCGCGCATGGCTGGACCGGCACGGCGTGGACACCGAGTCGGTGCGGATCTCCGAGGTCCTGCACACCGCACGCTTCGTCTGCACCACCGACGCCGACCACAACCAGATCGGCTCCTTCTACACCGGCGCGATGAGCGAGGCCCGCCAGATCGAGCTCAAGTCGGTCGCCGACCGCGTCGGCGGCCTGGACCTGGTGCTGATCGGCGCCGACGACCCGGAGGCCATGCTGCGGCACACCGAGGAGTGCCGCTCCCGCGCAATCCCGTTCGCGTCGGACTTCTCCCAGCAGATCGCCCGGATGAGCGGTGACGAGATCCGGATACTGCTGGACGGGGCGACCTACCTGTTCTCCAACGAGTACGAGAAGGGGCTCATCGAGTCCAAGACCGGTTGGACGGACGAGGAGATCCTGTCCCGTGTCGGACACCGGGTCACCACCCTCGGCTCGCGCGGTGTGCGTATCGAGCGGGCCGGCGAGCCGGTCATCGAGGTCGGCTGCCCGGAGGAGGAGTCCAAGGTCGACCCGACCGGTGTGGGCGACGCCTTCCGTGCCGGGTTCCTCTCCGGTCTGTCCTGGGGCGTCGACCTGGAGCGCGCCGCCCAGGTCGGGTGCATGCTCGCCACCCTCGTCATCGAGACCCTGGGCACCCAGGAGTACACCCTGCGCCGTGCCCACTTCATGGAGCGCTTCACCAAGGCCTACGGTCACGACGCGGGCTCCGAGGTCCAGGCCTTCCTGTCGTAGCGGTACCGGGCCGGCCCCTGTCCTGATACGAGTGAGCCGGGCGTTCTGATGAAGTCAGCGCGCCCGGCGCACCACATAAGCGGTGCCGCCCTCCACCGGGCGCTCGCCCGCGTACTCCTGCTCCCTCATCTCGCACCAGGCCGGGATGTCCAGGCGTGCCGCCTCGTCGTCGGAGAGCACGGTGACGGTGCCGCCCACCGGGACGTCCCCGATGACCTTGGCCAGTTCGATCACGGGGATCGGGCAGCGCTTGCCGAGCGCGTCCACGAGCAGCGTCCCGGTGTCGGTGCCCGCATCCGCGTCGGCACGGGCATCCGCAGCCGACCCGGGAGACACGGGGGCGCCGAGGCGTCCGCGTACCCCGGCGACGACCCCCGGCAGCACATCCAGGAAGCGGTCCACATCCGCCTCAGCCGTGCCGAGCGGCAGCGACACCCGCACATTGCCCTCGGTCAGCACTCCCATCGCCCGCAGCACATGGCTCGGGGTGAGCGTCGAACTCGTGCACGACGAACCGGACGACACGGAGAAGCCCGCCCGGTCCAACTCGTGCAGCACGGCCTCCCCGTCGGCGTAGAGACAGGAGAAGGTGACCAGATGCGGCAGCCGCCGGACCGGATCGCCGACCACCTCGGCGTCCGGGACCAGCTCCGGGACCCTGGCCCGGATCCGGTCCACCAGGGCGCGCAGCCGCGCCGACTCGGCCGCGGCCTCGTCCCGTACGGCGCGCAGTGACGCCGCGGCGGCCACGATGGCCGGGATGTTCTCGAAGCCGGGGGCTCGTCCTGACTCCCTCTCGTCCGCCGGGTCCTGCGAGGCGAAACGGACGCCCTTGCGCACCACGAGCAGCCCTACCCCTGCCGGTCCGCCCCATTTGTGCGCGCTCCCGGTCAGCAGGGACCAGTCCCCTTCGACCCGGCCCCAGGCCAGCGACTGCGCCGCGTCGACGAGCAGCGGTACCCCCGCCTCCCGGCACATTCCGGCGACCTCGGCGACCGGTTGCACCGTGCCCACCTCGTGGTTGGCCGACTGGAGGGCGGCCACCGCGGTGTCCGGGCGCAGCGCCGCGCCGAAGTCTCCGGGCGACACCGCACCGGAGCGGCCCACCGGTACCTCGGTGGCGTCGAAGCCCTTGGCGGCGTGCAGCACGGACGAGTGCTCCACCGCCGACACCGCCAGATGCCGCCCGGTGCGCCGGCGTCCCGCCATCGCCCCGGCAAGTCCCGTATGGATGGCACGAGTACCCGAACTGGTGAAAACCAGTTCGTCCGGGCGGCATCCCACGGCGTCTGCCGCCGCCTCCCTCGCGGCGTCGAGCAGCAGTCGTGCACGCCGGCCTTCGCGGTAGAGACGGGCGGGGTCGGCCCAGCCCTCGTCGAGTGCGGCCTGGAGGGCCTGCCGGGCCACGGGGTGCAGGGGAGCGGACGATGCGCTGTCGAAATAGGGCACGCGGCCACGCTAACGCTCCCTCCCGAAGAGAGCGTCAGAAGGCTCTGCGGCGCCGTTGATACGGGGGCGGGGGAGGGGCCGCGGAAGGCCTCAGTCCACCCCTTCGGGTCGTCGGACGGCGCGTTGGGCACCCTCCCCGCGCGACCCCAAATAGCGTCCAGTAGGGTTTGGTCCGCATAAACATCAAACCCCTGCCCGCGTCAGGGCCGGCGACCGACCAGCGAGACGGCCGCAGCCGGCCGCGCGGGCGAGACTCTCGGGAAGGCGCTACGTGAGTCCCAACGGCTCCGACCTCCCCCACGCCCCGGGGGGCGCGGGCGGTACCCCCACGCCGCGGCGCCCGTTGCGGCGGAAGCTGCCGCAGGTGCTGACTGCGGGCCTGATCCTGGCGACAGCCACCGGTTGCTCGTACAACTGGGAAGACTTCCCTCGCCTCGGCATGCCCACACCGGTCACGGAGGAAGCTCCGCGGATCCTCTCCCTCTGGCAGGGCTCGTGGGCGGCAGCGCTCGCCGTGGGCGTGCTGGTGTGGGGTCTGATCCTGTGGAGCGTCTTCTTCCACCGACGCAGCCGCACCAAGATCGAGGTGCCGCCGCAGACCCGGTACAACATGCCCATCGAGGCGCTGTACACCGTGGTCCCCCTCATCATCGTCTCGGTGCTCTTCTACTTCACCGCGCGCGATGAGTCGAAGCTCCTCGCTCTCTCCGACAAGCCGGCCCACACCATCAACGTGGTCGGCTACCAGTGGAGCTGGGGCTTCAACTACCTGGAGGACGTGGACGGGAACCCGGCCACCGGCGACGCGGCCGCCCAGAAGGAACTGAACGCGATTCCGGACAAGTACACCAACGACTTCCCCAAGGGAGCCGAGGGTGTCTACGAGGCCGGTATCCCCGGCGACCGGAACCCGCAGACCGGCAACCCGGGCCCCACGCTCGTGTTGCCCAAGGGCGAGAAGGTCCGCTTCATCCTGACCTCGCGTGACGTGATCCACTCCTTCTGGGTGGTTCCCTTCCTGTTCAAGCAGGACGTCATTCCCGGTCACACCAACGTGTTCGAGGTGACCCCCACCCAGGAGGGCACCTTCATGGGCAAGTGTGCCGAGCTCTGCGGTGTGGACCACTCCCGGATGCTCTTCAACGTGAAGGTCGTCTCCCCGGAGCGGTACCAGGAGTACCTCAAGGAGCTGGCCGACAAGGGGCAGAATGGCTTCGTCCCGTCGGGCATTGAGCAGTCGACCCCGGCCCTGAATGCGGAGAAGAACCAACTGTGAGCATCTCCAACGAACCCCAGGGTGTCGCCGGGGCCGACTCGCACGGTGACGCGTACGAGAACGAGCTCCCGGTCCGGCGCCGGCAGCCCGGCAACGTGGTGGTGAAGTGGCTTACCACCACCGACCACAAGACCATCGGCACGCTGTACCTGGTCACGTCGTTCGTCTTCTTCTGCATCGGCGGTGTGATGGCGCTCTTCATGCGCGCCGAGCTCGCCCGCCCGGGCACGCAGATCATGTCGAACGAGCAGTTCAACCAGGCGTTCACGATGCACGGCACGATCATGCTGCTGATGTTCGCGACGCCGCTGTTCGCCGGCTTCGCGAACTGGATCATGCCGCTTCAGATCGGCGCGCCCGACGTGGCGTTCCCGCGGCTGAACATGTTCGCCTACTGGCTGTACCTCTTCGGCTCGCTCATCGCGGTGGCCGGCTTCCTCACCCCGCAGGGTGCGGCCGACTTCGGCTGGTTCGCCTATTCCCCTCTGTCGGACGCGGTCCGCTCGCCGGGTGTCGGCGCCGACATGTGGATCATGGGCCTGGCCTTCTCCGGCTTCGGCACGATCCTCGGCTCGGTCAACTTCATCACCACGATCATCTGCATGCGCGCACCCGGAATGACGATGTTCCGTATGCCGATCTTCGTCTGGAACGTGCTGCTGACCGGTGTGCTGGTCCTGCTCGCCTTCCCGGTGCTGGCCGCCGCGCTGTTCGCCCTGGAGGCGGACCGCAAGTTCGGTGCCCACATCTTCGACGCGGCCAACGGCGGCGCCCTGCTCTGGCAGCACCTCTTCTGGTTCTTCGGACACCCTGAGGTGTACATCATCGCCCTGCCGTTCTTCGGTATCGTCTCGGAGATCATCCCGGTCTTCAGCCGCAAGCCGATGTTCGGCTACATCGGCCTGGTGGCCGCCACGATCGCGATCGCCGGTCTGTCCGTGACGGTGTGGGCCCACCACATGTACGTCACCGGCGGTGTGCTGCTGCCGTTCTTCTCCTTCATGACCTTCCTGATCGCGGTACCGACCGGTGTGAAGTTCTTCAACTGGATCGGCACCATGTGGAAGGGCTCGCTGTCCTTCGAGACACCCATGCTCTGGACGATCGGCTTCCTGATCACCTTCACCTTCGGTGGTCTGACCGGTGTCATCCTGGCCTCGCCCCCGATGGACTTCCACGTCTCCGACTCGTACTTCGTCGTCGCGCACTTCCACTACGTCGTCTTCGGCACCGTGGTGTTCGCGATGTTCGCCGGATTCCACTTCTGGTGGCCGAAGTTCACCGGCAAGATGCTCGACGAGCGCCTCGGCAAGATCACCTTCTGGACCCTGTTCATCGGCTTCCACGGCACGTTCCTGGTCCAGCACTGGCTGGGCGCCGAGGGCATGCCACGCCGTTACGCGGACTACCTGGCCGCCGACGGCTTCACCCTGCTGAACACCATCTCGACCATCGCGTCGTTCCTGCTCGGCCTGTCGATCCTGCCGTTCATCTACAACGTCTGGAAGACCGCCAAGTACGGCGAGAAGATCGAGGTGGACGACCCGTGGGGCTACGGCCGTTCGCTCGAGTGGGCGACGTCCTGCCCGCCGCCGCGGCACAACTTCCTCACCCTGCCGAGGATCCGCTCCGAATCCCCGGCGTTCGATCTGCACCACCCGGAGATCGCGGCGCTCGACCAGCTCGAGCACGCCGGCCTCGGTGCCATTGCCGCTGACAAGGAGGCCGGCAAGTGAAGATCCAGGGCAAGATGTTCATCTGGCTGAGCGTCTTCATCCTCGCCATGGCCATCCTCTATGGCGTGTGGTCGAAGGAGCCGGCCGGTACGACGGCGCTCTTCCTGGCCTTCGGCCTGAGCATCATGATCGGCTACTACCTGGCTTTCACGGCCAGGCGAGTGGACGCCATGGCTCAGGACGACAAGGAGGCCGATGTCGCGGACGAGGCCGGTGAGGTCGGCTTCTTCTCGCCGCACAGCTGGCAGCCGCTGTCGCTGGCCATCGGCGGTGCCCTGGCCTTCCTCGCGGTCGCGATCGGCTGGTGGCTGCTGTACTTCTCGGCGCCGCTGATCCTGGTCGGCGTCTGGGGCTGGGTCTTCGAGTACTACCGCGGAGAGAGCCAGAACCAGTAGCTCCCCGAGCTGCTCCGCATCACGCAGGGGCCCGGACACTCGCCCAATCGGGTGAGGTCCGGGCCCCTCGTTTGCAGTCATCCGGCGCGCCGCGCCGGGGCTTTGTCCATAGCGTGTGCTCATGAACGACATATCGCCTGTGCGCAATGTCACCGGATGTACGGTGCTGCTCCTGTCTCTGGGTGCCGGAATCGCCGCGTGCAGCGGCTCCGAAAGCCACCCGCTGGCGGCACGGCCCTATGACGCGGCCCGGCAGGTCGCCCTCAGCGCGCCCTCCGGCAGCACCAAGGCGGATCCGGAGAAGCCACTGGAGGTCACCGCGAAGAGCGGTGACGCCCGGATCACCGATGTCACCGCCGTCGACACGGCCGGGCGCTACCTCGCAGGCGTGCTGGCTGCCGACGGCAGCAGATGGCGCTCCACGGGCCCGCTGGCGGCCGGCACGCGCTACACCGTCAGAGTGGCGACGGAGGACGCCGCAGGCGCTCCGGGGCTCCGTACCCAGACGTTCGAGACGGCGGCGGCCACGAACCGGCTGAAGGTCACCCTGGGCCCCAAGGCGGGCACCTACGGGGTCGGCCAGCCCGTCACCGTGGAGCTCAGCGCACCCGTGAAGGACAAGGCGGCGAGGAGCGCCATAGAGCGCGCCCTCACGGTGCGTTCCACGCCCGCAGTCGAAGGCGCCTGGCACTGGGTGGACGACAAGCAGCTGCACTACCGCCCAAAGGAGTACTGGCCCGCCGGCGCCACGGTCGTCGTGCAGAGCAACCTCGATGGCGTCAAGGTCGGCAAGAAGCTCTACGGCGGCGCCACCAAGCCGCTGACGCTGACCATAGGTGACCGAATAGAGGCGATAACCGACGCCGCCACGCACCAGATGACAGTGCTGCGCAACGGAAAAGTGATCAACACCATTCCGGTGACCACCGGCAAGCCCGGTTTCTCCACCCGCAACGGGGTCAAGGTCGTGCTCGGCAAGGAGTACTACGTCCGGATGCGGGGCACGAGCATCGGCATCCCCGAGGGCACATCCGACTCCTACGATCTGGATGTCTACTACGCCACTCGGTTGACCTGGAGCGGGGAGTACGTCCACGCGGCCCCCTGGTCGGTCGGCTCCCAGGGGTACGCCAACGTCAGCCACGGCTGCACCGGGATGTCCAGTGCCAACGCCCAGTGGTTCTTCAACACCGTGCGCGAAGGGGACATCGTGAAGGTCGTCAACAGCCTGGGCCACACGATGGAGACGTTCGGCAACGGCTTCGGGGACTGGAACCTGCCCTGGGACAAGTGGCGGGTCGGCAGCGCCGTCCTGAACGGCACCAGGGACGGTGCCGGACCCGCGGTCACCGCGCGGCTCGCGCCCCTGGTGTGAGCCTTGCCCCACCACCTGCCGGTCCCTCGGGGGCCTCGGGACCCCTCAGTGGTTGGCGGCGAGCCGGGTGCGCAGCAGTGCCGCCAGGGACTCGCTGAACTCCACCGGATCCACCGGAAGAGTGACCGCCGCGTCCGCGCGGCTCCAGGTGGCCAGCCAGGCGTCCTGCGGGCGCCCCATGAGGACCAGCACCGGCGGGCAGCGGAAGATCTCGTCCTTGATCTGCCGGCAGACCCCCATGCCGCCCGCGGGGGCGGCCTCGCCGTCCAGCACGCAGATGTCGACGCCGCCCTTCTCCAGCTCGGACAGCACGGCGGGCAGCGTGGCGCACTCGATGTACCCGACCGGGGGAACATCGGGGGCCGGACGGCGGCCTGCGGCGAGTCGCACCTGTTCGCGCGTGATGGCGTTGTCGCTGTACACCAACACCGTTGCGGTCGCCTGCATGGTTCCTCCGCTTCGTCGGGGAGATCGTCCGGCCGTGCACCGATGCGCGGATGCTACCCCCGTACGGACCCCATCGGCACCGCGAATGACAGGCTTTCGCTGGGCCGTTCGGGCTGGACAAGCGGTACTGACACACCGAACGGCACCCCCGGAGTGAGGGCTGGATAAGCGACCGACATAATGTCGGTCGTGGCGACAGCAACGACAGTAGAAACCGGGCACGCGCACCCGTCGGTCAATCGGCCGAACCTCACCAGCGTCGGAACCATCATCTGGCTGAGTTCCGAGCTGATGTTCTTCGCGGCCCTCTTCGCGATGTACTTCACCCTGCGATCGGTGATGGGTGCCGAGTACTGGGCAGAGCAGGCTTCGGCCCTCAACTTCCCCTTCTCGGTCACCAACACCACGATCCTGGTGCTCTCCTCCCTCACCTGCCAGCTCGGCGTGTTCGCCGCCGAGCGCGGTGACGTGAAGAAGCTCCGCACGTGGTTCGTGATCACGTTCGTGATGGGTGCGATCTTCATCGGCGGCCAGGTGTTCGAGTACACCGAGCTGGTCAAGCACGAGGGCCTCTCGCTCTCGTCCGACCCGTACGGCTCGGTCTTCTACCTCACCACCGGCTTCCACGGTCTGCATGTGACGGGCGGTCTGATCGCCTTCCTGCTGGTACTCGGCAGGACGTACGCGGCCCGGAGATTCACCCACGAGCAGGCAACCGCCGCCATCGTCGTGTCCTACTACTGGCACTTCGTCGATGTCGTCTGGATCGGCCTCTTCGCCACGATCTACATGATCAAGTAGCCGGGTCCGTACCCGCACCCATTCCAGAAGCATCGACGCAGAAGATCCTGACACCGGGGTAATCCGTGAAAAAGCTCTCCGTACGACGACGCCATCCGCTGGCGGCGGTCGTCGTCCTACTCCTCGCGCTGGCGGCCACTGGGGGGCTGTACGCCGCGTTCGCCCCGACGGACAAGGCGCAGGCTGACGAAACCGCCCAGTCCCTCGACATCGAGGAGGGGAAGAAGCTCTACGAAGTCGGCTGCGCCAGCTGCCACGGAGGCGGCGGTCAGGGCACCTCTGATGGCCCCTCCCTGGTCGGCGTGGGCGCCGCCGCAGTGGACTTCCAGGTCGGCACCGGCCGTATGCCCGCGCAGCAGCCGGGTGCCCAGGTGCCGCGGAAGAAGGCCATCTACAACGACGCCGAGATCAAGGCGCTCGCCGCGTACGTCGCCTCACTCGGCGCAGGTCCGGCCATTCCGACCGAGAGTCAGTACAGCCCCCAGGGCGCGGACATCGCCCGTGGTGGCGACCTGTTCCGCAACAACTGCGCCCAGTGCCACAACTTCACCGGCGAGGGCGGCGCGCTGACCTACGGCAAGTACGCGCCCAACCTCGAAGGCGTGAGCGAGAAGCACATCTACGAGGCCATGCAGACCGGCCCGCAGAACATGCCCTCCTTCGGTGACGGCATCATGCCGGACCAGGAGAAGAAGGACATCATCGCGTACATCAAGACCGTCAACAGTGGTGAGACGGAGGACCCGGGCGGCCTGAGCCTGGGCAGCCTCGGCCCCGTCACCGAGGGTCTGTTCGCCTGGATCTTCGGTCTGGGCTCCCTGATCGCAGTCGCCATCTGGGTCGCGGCCCACACCGCTAAGGCCAAGAAGTCATGAGTAGCCAAGACATTCCAGAAGAGTCCCTGCCCACAGAGCAGGGCCACGAGCGCGGTGCCGTAGCCACCAGGGAGGATCCGTTCGCGGACCCCGGGCTGCCGGCGCACAAGCCGCGCATCCAGGACATCGACGAGCGGGCCGCCCGGCGGTCCGAGCGCACTGTCGCCCTGCTGTTCACCGTCTCGATGCTGGCCACCGTCGCCTTCATCGCGTCGTACGTGATCTTCCCGGTCGACAAGATCGTCTACATCTGGCCCATCGGCCACATCAGTGCGCTGAACTTCGCGCTCGGCACCTCCCTCGGTATCGCGCTGTTCTGCATCGGCGCGGGCGCGGTCCACTGGGCCCGCACGCTGATGTCGGACGTGGAGGTCCCCGACGAGCGTCACGCGGTCGCCGCTGAGCCCGAGGTCAGAGCCAAGGTCATGGCCGACTTCAAGGCGGGCGCCGAGGAGTCCGGCTTCGGCCGGCGCAAGCTGATCCGGAACACGATGTTCGGCGCCATGGCCATGGTGCCCCTCTCCGGCGTGATGCTGCTGCGCGACCTGGGCCCGTTGCCCGAGATCAAGCTGCGCAAGACGCTGTGGGCCAAGGGCAAGCTGCTCATCAACATGAACACCAATGAGCCGCTGCGTCCCGAGGACATCGCCGTCGGCTCGCTGAGCTTCGCCAAGCCCGAGGGGCTTGAGGAGCACGACCACGGCTTCCAGACCGAGATCGCCAAGGCGGCCCTGATGCTCATCCGCATCCAGCCGGAGGAGATCAAGGACAAGAAGGAACTCGACTGGTCGGTCGGCGGCATCGTGGCCTACTCGAAGATCTGCACCCACGTCGGATGCCCGATCTCCCTGTACGAGCAGCAGACGCACCACGTCCTGTGCCCGTGCCACCAGTCCACCTTCGACCTCTCCGACGGCGCCCGCGTCATCTTCGGCCCAGCCGGACACCCGCTTCCGCAGCTGCAGATCGGCGTGAATGACGAGGGCTACCTCGAGGCGCTCGGCGACTTCGAAGTACCCGTCGGCCCTGCCTTCTGGGAGCGCGGATGAGCACCAACGACGAGAACAGGCGCGAGGCCTCCAAGGGCGAGCGGATCGCCGACTGGGCGGACGGCCGGCTCGGGATCTACTCCCTGGCCAAGGCCAACATGCGCAAGATCTTCCCGGACCACTGGTCCTTCATGCTGGGTGAGGTCGCGCTCTACAGCTTCATCATCATCATCCTCACGGGTGTGTATCTGACGCTGTTCTTCCACCCGTCGATGAACGAGGTGGAGTACCACGGCCCGTACGAGCCGATGCAGGGCATCCTGATGTCCGAGGCGTACGCCTCCACCCTGAACATCAGCTTCGAGGTCCGCGGCGGTCTGCTCATCCGGCAGATCCACCACTGGGCGGCGCTGATCTTCCTCGCGGCGATGTTCGTGCACATGATGCGCGTCTTCTTCACGGGCGCGTTCCGCAAGCCGCGTGAGATCAACTGGCTGTTCGGCTTCCTGCTGTTCGTCCTCGGCATGTTCACCGGTTTCACCGGCTACTCGCTCCCGGACGACCTGCTCTCCGGCACCGGTGTGCGCTTCACCCAGGGCGCGATCCTGTCCGTGCCGGTGGTCGGCACGTACATCTCGATGTTCCTGTTCGGCGGGGAGTTCCCCGGTGAAGACTTCGTCGCCAGGTTCTACTCGATCCACATCCTGCTGCTGCCGGGCATCATGCTCGGCCTGCTGGTGGCGCACCTGATCCTGGTCTTCTACCACAAGCACACGCAGTTCGCGGGCCCCGGACGGACGAACAAGAACGTCGTCGGTATGCCGCTGCTGCCGGTCTACATGGCCAAGGCCGGAGGTTTCTTCTTCCTGGTCTTCGGTGTGATCGCGGTGATCTCCGCGATCGCCCAGATCAACCCGATCTGGGCCATGGGTCCGTACCGCCCCGACCATGTGTCCACCGGCGCCCAGCCCGACTGGTACATGGGCTTCGCCGAGGGTCTGATCCGCTTCATGCCGGGCTGGGAGATCAACCTCTGGGGCCACACGCTGGTCCTGGGCGTCTTCATCCCGCTGCTCCTGTTCCCGCTGGTGCTCGGTCTGATCGCGGTCTACCCGTTCATCGAGGCCTGGGTCACCGGGGACAAGCGCGAGCACCACATCGCGGACCGGCCGCGCAACGCGCCGACCCGCACCGCCTTCGGTGTCGCCTGGATCACGGCGTACATGGTCATGCTGGTCGGTGGTGGAAACGACCTCTGGGCGACCCACTTCCACCTGTCGATCAACGCGATCACCTGGTTCGTCCGGATCTTCTTCGTCGCCGGACCGGTCATCGCCTTCATCGTCACCAAGCGGATCTGCCTCGGCCTGCAGCGCCGGGACAAGGACAAGGTGCTGCACGGACGCGAGTCCGGCATCATCAAGCGCCTGCCGCACGGTGAGTTCGTGGAGATCCACGAGCCGCTGTCGCAGGGCGACCGCTACAAGCTCACGGCCCACGAGCAGTACGAGCCCGTCGAGATCGGCCCGAAGGTCGACGAGAACGGTGTCGAGCGCAAGATCACGCGGTCCGAGAAGCTCCGCGCGAAGCTGAGCAAGGGCTACTTCGGCGAGGGGAACCAGATCCCCAAGGCAACCGCCGAGGAGTACCAGGAGATCACCAGCGGCCACGGCCACCACTGATCCCCGATGAGCACGACCCGCTGATCCGATGATCGCCACGGCAGGAGCCCCGTCCACTCGGTGGACGGGGCTCTTCGCCGTAACCGAGGTGGATAGGGTGGGGGCATACCCGTTCGTACGAACCGACCAGGAGCGACCATGAGCGCTGTGAGCCCCGCTGGTGGGGGTGCCCCCGGCGAAGCCGGGGGGAGCACTACCGCGGCGGGCCGTTCCTGGCCCAGGGTGCTGGACGCCCTGCTGTCCGGACATGACCAGAGCGCCGACGACACCGCCTGGGCGATGGACCGCATCCTGCGCGGTGAGGCCACCGACGCCCAGATCGCGGGTTTCGCGGTGGCGCTGCGGGCCAAGGGCGAGACGGTCGAGGAGATCGCCGGGCTGGTGCGCACGATGTACGCGCACGCCCGGCTGATCGAAGTGCCGGGACGGACGGTGGACATCGTCGGCACCGGAGGCGACGGCGCCAAGACCGTCAACATCTCCACCATGTCCGCGATCGTCGTCGCCGGGACCGGCGCCAAGGTCGTCAAGCACGGCAACCGCGCGGCATCCAGCGCAAGCGGTGCGTCGGACGTACTGGAGAAGCTCGGCGTCAATCTGGAGCTGACACCGGAGAGGGTCGCCGAGGTCGCGGGGGAAGCCGGGATCACCTTCTGCTTCGCCGTGAAGTTCCACCCGGCCCTGCGCCATGTGGCTGCCGCGCGCAAGGAGCTCGGTATCCGCACGACATTCAACTTCCTGGGTCCGCTGACCAATCCGGCGCGGGTGAAGGCACAGGCCACCGGGGTCGCGGACGCCAGGATGGCCCCGATCATGGCGGGCGTGCTTGCCGAGCGCGGTTCGAGCGCGCTGGTGTTCCGGGGTGAAGACGGCCTGGACGAGCTCACCACCACCGCGACCTCCAGGGTCTGGGTGGTACGCGACGGCTCTGTCCGCGAGGAGTCCTTCGACCCGCGGGATCTGGGCATCGAACTGGTCCCGGTGGAGGCTCTGCGAGGCGCCGACGCCTCGTACAACGCCGATGTCGCCCGCCGGCTGCTCGCAGGCGAGACGGGCCCGGTCCGGGATGCCGTGCTGCTGAACTCGGCGGCGGCGCTGGCCGCGCTTGAGCCGGACGACGGCACTCTGACGGAGCAACTCGGAGACGGGATGGCCAAGGCGGCCCAGTCCATCGACTCAGGCGCGGCGAAGAGCGCCCTGGAGCGCTGGGTGGCAGCCAGCAACCGCTGACCGAAGTGGCACGAAGGGCTGTCCCGCAAACCCCGGTGGACCAGCGTGCGGCGTCAGCTGCACGGGGTCTCACCCGGCCCTTGGGGCCGAGGGGACGCATCGCAAGGCGGAGGGTCGTCCTCACGCTGGGCGTATTCGGGTGATTCGGCAACGCGGCGTGGGGGCACCCCCCGGCGAAGCCAGGGGGAGTGCCGTAGCTGGGGGTACCTCCCAAACGGAGCCCTGGGGGAGCGCCGTGCGCCCGCTGGGGATTACGGGACAGCCCTGAGGCGCAGTCCGCACTGTGGACTGCGCCTTGCGTGTTTCGAGACGTATGGCAGGATGCTCCTCAAGGTCATGAGTGACAGCGAAGACGGCCCCGGCCCGCTGTCCGGCAACCCTCCGTCCGTGGCGGGGTGCCCCGGGTGAAGACCAGGCTGTGGGCAGTGAGGTCCACGGCAAGCGCGGACCCCTTGCCGCCCCTGGGGTCCTGGTCCTCGAGGGAGCGATTCTCGTGAGCAAGCGAATGCGGTAGGGCCTCCCGGCCCCTTCCACCCCACCTCCGCGCGGGCGCCCATCGTTGCCGCGTCGAGGCAACACCCGTATGCCGGACGGCGGTTGTGCCGTCGCTCGGGTGTTTCACAGCCATTCGCCCTGTCATCCGGGAGACAAGCCATGCCCGCACGTCCGTCCACCGCCGTCGCCACCGCAACCGCTGCCGCCCCTGCTTCCGACGGTTCCTGCCGCCCCACCGGCCCGCTGCCGGTGCTCGGCCGCGACGTCACCGTCCCGCTCGTGACCGGGGGCCAGGTCACCTACGCCGCACTCGACTACGCCGCCAGCGCACCGGCCTTGCAGCGGGTGTGGGACGACATCGCCGCCTACGCCCCGTACTACGGCAGCGTGCACCGCGGCGCCGGGTATCTCTCACAGCTGTCCACCGAACTGTTCGAGAACAGCCGGACGACGGTCCACCGGTTCCTCGGCTGCCGGGAAGCGGACCAGGTGGTCTTCACCCGTTCGACCACGGATTCGCTGAACCTGCTCGCCGCCGCCCTGCCGGACGGCTGCAGGGTCTTCGTCTTCGAGACCGAGCACCACGCGGCGCTGCTGCCGTGGCAGGGCGCGGACGTCACCTATCTGGACGCGCCGCGTACCCCGGGCGAAGCCGTGCGGACCCTGGCGACGGCGCTCGCCGAACGCGAGCCCGCCGGCCCCGCGCTGGTCTGCGTCACCGGCGCCTCCAATGTGACCGGGGAGCTGTGGCCGGTACGCGAACTCGCCGCCGCCGCGCACGCCCACGGTGCCCGGATCGTGCTGGACGCCGCCCAGCTTGCCCCCCACCACCCCGTCTCCGTACGGGACCTGGACGTCGACTGGGTGGCCTTCTCGGGGCACAAGCTCTACGCGCCGTTCGGCTCGGGCGTGCTCGCGGGGCGGGCCGACTGGTTGCAGGCCGCCGAACCGTATCTCGCGGGCGGCGGCGCCTCCCGCACGGTCGCCAGGCGCCCCGACGGCGGCGTGGACGTGGAGTGGCACACCACGGCGGCCCGCCATGAGGCCGGATCGCCGAATGTCATCGGCGCCTACGCCGTCGCCTCCGCCTGCAAGGCGCTGACCGACGCCGGATTCGAGGCGCTCGTCGCGCGCGAACGGCACCTCGTCGAGCGGCTCCGCGCCGGACTCGCCCAGGTCCCCGAGGTCAGGGTGCTGTCACTGTTCGGGGATGGGGCCGCCCGAGTCGGCGTCCTGTCCTTCGTGGTGGAAGGCTGGAACAGCTCGCACTTCGCCGCCGCCCTGTCGGCCGAGTACGGCATCGGCGTCCGCGACGGCCTCTTCTGCGCCCATCCGCTGATCCGCACCCTGCTGGGCAGCGACCCCGCCGAGACCGGTGAGTGCGGAGCCCCGGACGCGGCCGCGGGGGAGCGGTCCCTGAACGCGATCCGGGTCAGCTTCGGCGCCGGGACCCCGGACGAGCATGTGGAGCGGTTCGTGGGGGCCGTCAAGGAGCTGGTACGAGAGGGCGCCCGGTGGGACTACCGCACCGAGGACGGCCGCTGCGTGCCCGTTGTCTGAGTGGTCAGGGTGCCCCTGAAGGGCCGCCGATCCGCCCGGCGCACCCGCGCCGGGCGGTGGAGAGCCTACGCGTCGAGGCCGATGGCGAACGCGGCTTCCAGGTCGTGCTGCGAGTACGTACGGAACGCGACATGGGTGTCCGTCGCCTCGACGCCCGGGATCTTGCTGATCCGGCCCGGGATGACATCCGCCAGATCCTCGTGCTGGGCCACCCGGACCATCGCGATCAGGTCGTACGTACCGGTGACCGAGAAGACCTCGCTGACGCTGTCGAGACCGGCGATCGACTCCGCGATCTCCGGGATGCGGTCCACGCTGGTCTTGATGAGCACGATCGCGGTGATCACGGCTGGCTGTCTCCCTCGGTGGCCGTGGCTTGGGCTCTCACTCTAGCCCCCAGCCACAGGCCGGCCCATGCGCAGCAGAAGCCGATCCCGAAGCCCACCAGATGGGCCAGATAGGCGACCCCCGGGCCGGACGAGGTGTCCTGCGCCTCCGCCATCCACTGCAGGGCGAACCAGAACAGCAGCACGATCCACGCGGGAAACCGCAGCGGCAGAAAGAAGAGGAACGGGAAGAGACTGGTCACCCGCGCCTTGGGGAAGAGGCACAGGAACGCCCCCAGCACCCCCGAGATGGCCCCCGAGCCGCCCACCAGCGTCTGCGTGGACTGCGCGTTCGCCACGGCGTAGGCGAGGAGCGCGAGATACCCGCAGCCGATGTAGAAGAGCGCGAATCTCACCCGCCCCATCCGCTCCTCGGTCATCGCGCCGAAGACGAACAGGAACAGCATGTTGCCGAGCAGATGCAGCCAGCTGCCGTGGACGAACAGCGCGGTCAACGGGGTGAGCAGGGCCCGCGGGGAGCCGTGCGTCAATTCGCTCGGGATGACTCCCCAGCGTTCGAAGTACGCGGTGGTGCCGGCGAGCAGGGTGTCCCCTGTCCCGAACCCGGGGTTGAGCCCGGAGACCGGGCCGATGACGAAGACCAGGCAGCACAGCCCGATCACGCCGTACGTCACCACGGGGCCGCTCGTGGCCCCCGGGGTCCCCGTCCGGGTCGCTGCCCGCCGCTGCGTCATGCGTCCGAGCATGGCCTACCGGGGCCGCGGGCCGAGGGCCGCCTCGCCGTGTCACGGCGGGCCCCTGAGGTCGTAGGGTTACGGGGAGTGCGCGCGATGCGACAAGAACGGGACGAAGACCGGCGCCGGGGGAGTGGTGCGCCGTGGTCAGTGAGACCATCGAGTCGTTCCGGCACCTTGAGGAACGCGGTGGAACCAATCGAACTGACCGGCTGAGCGGCCGGGTGCGGATTCGTGAGAAGAGCGCCCGGAACGCACGGAGATCTTAGGAGTGACGGATCGTGGAGCGGCCTGACAGCGGCGGGGACCCGGCCGGCGCGGCCGGCGGCGCCGCGGAGGGGCTGGACCGCCCGCTGCCCGAGGGCGTGCGGCGCCGGGTGGTCGCCCTGGTCTCGGACGCGTTCGGCGGTCTGACGATCGGCGACCTGCCCGCCCAGTTGCGGCAGTACGCCCGGTTCACCCCGTCCCGTCGCGCCAAATTCGCGGGCAACGCGATGGCCGCCGCCCTTGAGGGCGACGCGGTGTTCCGCCAGCGCATCGGCGAGCGGCTGCGCGAGACGCAGCCGGAGTTGGCCGGGACGCTCGAAGCCGGCGCGCCGCCCGCCGCCGCCGACCCGGTGGACGTGGCCGCCGCCGCCTATGTGCTGCGCCCGCCCGGATGGGTGAAGCTGGTCGCCGCCGCGGGCGAGGAGGCCCAGCGTGTGGAGGCCGAGCGGGCCGACGAGGAGTCACGGCAGGAACTGGAGCGGCTGCGCGACGAGGTCGAGCGGCTCAAGGCCCATGCCAAGGCCGAAGCCGACCGGTTGCGGTCCGAACTCGAGGCCGCCCGCAAGGAGGCCGAGTCACTGCACCGCAAGCTGCGCAGCGCCCAGAGCGATGTGAAACGCGGTGAGGCCGCGTTGCGCCGCGCCGCCGCCGACTCCGAGGCGGCGAAGGCAGAGGCACACGCCCAGGTGTCGGCAGCCGAGAGCGAGGCCCGGCGGCTCAGGGCAAGGCTCGGGGAGGCCGAGTCGGCGGTCGAGTCGAGCCGCAGGGCGGCCAGGGAAGGGCGCTCCCTGGAGGACATGCGGGTACGGCTGCTGCTGGACACCGTGCTGGACGCGGCTCAGGGGCTGCGGCGTGAACTGGCTCTTCCCCCCGCTTCGCTGCATCCCGCCGACACGGTCCCCGCGGTCGAGCCGGGCAGGATGTCCCCGAAGGACATCGCGGCGCGGGCGCTCTCCGAGACCGATCCGGCGCTGCTCGACCAGTTGCTCGCGCTGCCCCAGGTTCACCTGGTGGTGGACGGCTACAACGTCACCAAGACCGGTTACCCGACCATGCCGCTGGAGAAGCAGCGGCTGAGGCTGCTCGGCGGGCTGGCGATGCTGGCCGCGCAGACCGGTGCGGAGATGACCTGCGTGTTCGACGGCGCCGAGTTGGCGGCGCCGGTTCTGCTCGCGCCCCCGCGCGGGGTGCGGGTGCTGTTCTCCAAGCCCGGGGTGACGGCCGACGAGCTCATTCGACAGCTCGTGCGGGCGGAGCCGCCGGGCCGACCCGTGGTCGTGGTCTCCACCGACCGCGAGGTCGCCGACGGCGTCGCCAAGGCAGGGGCGCGGCCGGTGGCGTCGGCGATGCTGCTCAAGCGCCTTTCGCGTGTCTAAGGGCTGTCCCGTAATCCCCAGCGGGCGCGCGACGCCAGCTACGGCACTCCCCCTGGCTTCGCCGGGAGGTGCCCCCACGCTGCGTTGTCGAATAATCCGAATACGCCCAGTATGGGGATGACTCTCCGCCTTGCGATGCACCGCATCTGACGCCGCGCGCTGATCCACTGGGAATTACGGGACAGCCCTTAGAAGTCACTTGCGTGACTCATCCCTCTCGTAACTCCTGTGACGTATGCCCGATTTCGGGGAACGTACGGTCAAGTCGCCGCTACTACGTGTGTGATGAGCGTAAAAAATGATGCGTGGTAGGTAGTTTTTACTCATGAGGATTTGAACTGATCACGGAGAGGTCACTAGGGTCAGGCCTCGAACCTTCGCGCGGTTGATCATCCATCCGGGATGGCAGTGAAGGAACCGCCAATTTCGCGCAGTTCGTCCCTTTTCGGGTATGTGGTTGCGTGGAGCCGGGAACCGTCCCGACTGCCCGGCAGGCGGCTCTAGGAAGAAGGAGCTCGCCTTCGTGGCGTCCCACCGTCGACCCAAGCAGCCCAGCCGCGCTCGTGTGTCCGTGCTCACCGCGACCGCCGCGGCAGCCGTCGCCCTGAGCTCACAGGCCGCTCAGGCCGCTCCGGCCAAGCCCAGCAAGGACGAGGTCAAGGCCAAGGTCGACGCCCTGTACCACGAGGCGGAGAAGGCCACCGAGGAGTACAACGGGGCCAAGGAGCAGCAGACCAGGCTCCAGAAGCAGGTCGACGCGATCCAGGACCAGGTGGCTCGCGGCCAGGACGAGGTCAACGAGTTGCGCGGCAAGCTCGGTTCGGTGGCCAGCGCCCAGTATCGCTCCGGCGGTGTCGACCCTGCCCTCCAGCTCTTCCTCTCCTCCGACCCGGACACCTACCTCGAGAAGGCGTCGGCGATCGACCAGCTCGGCGCCAAGCAGACCCAGGCGCTGGAGGAGATCCAGGCCAAGCAGCGCACCCTGGCCCAGCAGCGAGCCGAGGCGGCCAAGAAGCTCGACGACCTCGAGGACGTACGCAAGACGCTCGGCGAGAAGAAGAAGGCGTTCCAGGGCAAGCTCGCCGACGCGCGGGAGCTGCTCAACACCCTCACGGCGGCCGAGCGTGCGAAGCTCCAGGAGGAGGAGCAGCGTGCCAGCCGCGCCGCCGGCGAGCGTGTGGACCTCGGCAACGAGGTGCCTGCCTCGCAGCGCGGAGGTGCGGCGCTGAGCGCCGCCGCCACCCAGATCGGCAAGCCCTACTTCTCCGGCGCCGAGGGCCCCAACTCGTACGACTGCTCCGGTCTGACGCAGTGGGCGTACCGCCAGGCGGGCGTGAGCATCTCGCGCACCACCTACACCCAGCAGAACGACGGTGTGAAGATCGGCCGCAGCCAGCTCAAGCCGGGCGACCTGGTCTTCTTCAACGGTCTTTCCCACGTGGGCCTGTACGCGGGCAACAACCAGATCCTGCACGCCCCGAAGCCGGGCGCCTACGTGCGCTACGAGTCGATGGACTACATGGGCACCTTCCAGTTCGGCGTCCGGGTCTGAGTCGCCGGACCGGGAAAGCCTTGGTGTCCCGCAGCACCCGATCGGGGGAATCGCGGGACGGGTAGCTGACAGTGCGCCCCGCCGATGACCTCGCGGTCTGCGGTGGGGCGTCACTTTTCGCCCCCTGCGGGGCTTTTGGTGCCGCGTAATCACGCGACTACTCTCTGCCGCGCGGCGGTCGTAGGACCGCCCCGTCCAGCGGAAGGGAGTGCGGCTCCTGTGGCGTCCCATCGCCGATCCACCCCGTCGTCGGGGCTCTCCGGTTTCCCCCGCGGTGCCCGGGGCACCCTGCTGTCCGCCGCGGCGGCCACCGCGGCAGCCGCGCTCGGCGCGGCCCCGGCCGGCGCCGAACCGCACGGCACCACCGCCGCCGCCCCCGCCCAGGAACAGGCCGCCCCCACCCGAGCGAAGGTCGACCGGCTGTACGAGCAGGCGGAGCGGGCCACGGAGGCCTACAACGCGGCCGGTGAGCGCGTGGACCGGCTGCGCAGCGAGGTGGCCGCGATGCGCGACCGCGCGGCACGGGGCCAGGAGCGGGTCAACACGATGCGCGGGGCTCTCGGCGCGGTCGCGGGAGCCCAGTACCGCTCGGGCGGTATCGATCCAGCCCTGGCACTGCTGCTCTCGGACGACCCGGACTCGTATCTCGGCAAGGCGGAGTTGCTCGGCCGGATCGGCGACCGCCAGAGCGCCGCCCTCCGCGATCTACGACGCGCCCGGCACACGCTGGCGCGTGAGCGCGCGGAAGCCGGGCGCAAGCTGGTGGAGCTGGAGGAGAACCGGGCCGCCGTCGCCCGGCACAAGCGTATGGTCGAGGCAAAGCTGGCCGAGGCGCGGCGGATGCTGAACGCACTGCCGTCCGCCGAGCGCGACGGCCCCGGCCGTGCCTCCCGCTCGGGATGGGACGGCCTGCCGGCGGACCTGTCGGCCGGACCCGCGTCCGCACGCGCCGCCACCGCCGTCACGGCCGCGAAGAGCGCGCTCGGCAGGCCCTATGTCTGGGGCGCGAGCGGTCCGAACGGCTTCGACTGCTCGGGGCTCATGCAGTGGTCGTACGCGCAGGCGGGCGTCGGTCTGCCGCGTACGTCCCAGGCCCAGCGCCATGCCGGACGGAAGGTGCCCCTGTCGGAGGCCCGCCCGGGTGACCTGGTGACCTACCGCTCCGACGCCAGCCATGTGGCCATGTACGTCGGCAACGGCCAGGTGGTGCACGCGCCCTACCCAGGCGCCGCGGTGCGCTACGACCCGGTGGGCATGATGCCGATCGCCTCCGTCACCCGCCCCTGACCGAGCCCCGTACCATCGACCGGGTGAAGGCCCTGGGCCTTTCGTGTGGATCGGGTCGGATCAGTGAGCGGGGTCTGATGCATGGAGCCTCCCTGGGCCCCCTGGGGCCGGGGGGACGTGTCGCGAGGCGGAGGAGGGAGTCATGGCGGAGCCATGCCGACCGACGACGGGGGGCACATCCCGGGCCCGCAGGGCCCAGGGGGAGCGGCGAGACGCGGTGCCGGGGCACGCGAGCCCGGCAAGATCAGAACGAAAGGCTCCGGGTTCCCCCGGACACGGGACCGTACGGCGGCGGGCACGGGCACTCGTCGCCGCCGGTGTGCTGTTGGCGGCGGGCGGCTGCGCGGAGCCTCCACCCGACACCACGTCCCGGGACGTCAAGCGCACCCTGGACGGCAGGGCGACCGCGGTGCTGCGCCACGACGAGGCGGGCTACCTCGCCGTGCTTGACGCGAAACTGCGCCCGGCGGGGCGCCAGGAGTTCGCCAACCTCGCGGACATGCCGCTGCGGTCGTGGGAGTACCGGCTGACGGGGGTGCGCCGCTCCGGCGACCGTGCCACGGCCGACGCCGAACTGCGCTACCGGCTCGACGGGTACGACAGCGCTCCGGTGACCACCGCTCGCACCCTCGAACTGGCCGTGCGCGACGGCCGCTGGTATGTCACCGGCGACCGCGCGGGGGAGGGCGGGGCCCAGCAACTGTGGCAGCAGGGCGACGTCCGGGTGGTGCGCGGCACCCGCAGCCTGGTCCTCGGCACCGGCGGCGACCTCGCCCGGCTGCGCCGGATCGCCGCGGATGCCGATCGCGCGGTCCCCGAGGTGTCGGCGGCCTGGCCGGGGCGCTGGGCAGGCCGAGTGGTGGTCCTGGTGCCGGACTCCCTGGAGGCCATGGGCCGGCTGCTGGGCGCGCCCGCGGAGGGCTACCGGGGCATGGCGGCGGTCACCACGGGTTCCGCGGAGCGGGTGATCGTCAACCCGGAGGCGTACGACACACTGAGCGCGTTCGGCCGCGGGCTCGTCCTCGCCCACGAGACCACCCATGTCGCCACCCGCGCGGACACCTCGCCGACCACCCCGATGTGGCTCTCGGAGGGCTTCGCCGACTGGGCCGCCTACCGCGCCACGCCGCGCCCGGCCGCTGAGGCAGCCCCCGCCCTGCACCGTGCGGTACGCGCCGGTGGCGCCCCCATCGCGCTGCCCGCCGATGCCGACTTCCGATTCGGCGCGGACGCGGAGGGTCTGGGCCGTGCCTACGAGGGCGCCTGGCTCGCCTGCGAGCTGATCGCGGAGCGCCATGGGGACGCGGCCCTCACGGACCTCTACCGCGCGGTGCCCCGCCAGGGCCTGGACGATGCCCTACGCGAGGTCCTGGGTACCTCGCGGGCTGCCTTCACCGCCGAGTGGCGGGCGTACCTGCGGACGCGCCTGGCCTGAGCAGGCGGTGTGCCCCCTCGGAAGCCCTGCAACTCCCTGTCCCGCACCGGCTGATCCGGCGAGGCAGAACCCCCGGCGCCCGCCCGGTCCGCCGCCCCGGGGACTGTGCTGGTCCACAGCCGCCGGCAGGCCAGCAGGGAGGCCGCCACCAGCAGCCCGTTGCGGACGGCCAGCAGCGCGATTCCGCGCGGGCTGCTGGTCACCACGTCCGCGAACCAGATGGGGAACTCCAGATAGGTGACCCCCGTGGCGATCAGCACCAGGCAGGCGGGCAGCGCCATCCTGCTGGTGCGGAACACCATGCACACCGCCGCGAGGCCCACCAGCCAGATCATGTACTGAGGGCTGATCACCCGGCTGGTGGTGGTGAACAGCAGCACCGCGGTGAACGCCGCGTCCGCCGCCGTTCCCGCCGTGAACTCCCTGGCCCGCAGCCGCCAGACCAGCAGCCAGGCGAACGCCATCGCCGTCAGTGCCAGTGCGGCCCGGCTCACCAGCGGAACGTACGGGCCGAGGAACTCGACCGAGCCGTAGTTGAGGAGCACCTCTCCTTCCCACCCGTAGTGCCGGGCCACATGGAACACCAGCGCACCCAGCGACTCGACCTCGGTGCCCCGGTCGCGCTGGAAGGTGAGGAACGCCAGCGCGCCCGGCATCGCCGCGCCGAAGGCCAGCAGCAGTCCGCCCACCGCGGCCCCGGCCGCGAGCCAGGAGCGACGCGCCGCCGCCCCATGCCGCATCCCGGCCAGCACGAGCAGCGGCCAGACCTTCAGCATCGCTCCGAGACCGGCGAGTGCCCCGGCGAGCGCGGGTCTGCGGGCCGCCGCGAGCAGGGCCGCCACCGCGACGGCGGTCACCATCAGGTCGTAGCGCGCATACGCGGTGGGTCCGAGCAGCGGCACCCCGACGACCCAGAACCAGACGCCTCTCGGTGACTTCTCCGGTCGGCGTCCCGCATATGTCAGCAGCCCCATGACCAGTGCGTCGCAGAGCAGCGAGAGCAGGAAGAATGCCTTGGTGTAGCCGAGGAAGGGCAGTGAGCCGGGGGCGAGGACGGCGAGCGCTGCGGCGGGCGGGTACTGCCAGGTGACGTCGTCCAGCGGGTACGTGCCGGTCTTGAGCACCTCGAACCAGCCCTGGTAGATCACCTCGACGTCGCTGGTCACGTCGGGCCCGGCGACATGGAGCACCTTCAGCACCCACAGCAGCAGCACGGTCCTGGTGATCACCCACCCCGCGACGGGAAGGACTGCGCGCGCCGCGCCTCTCATGATCACCTCACGTGTTTGTCGTACCGCAATCGGTGTGAGCTGCCATGATGCCGCGAACGCCTGAGCGAGAGCGAGCGGCCCCGCCGCCGTTGGTACTGTCGGCGGCAATGGACAAGACCCTGATCGTCACCAACGACTTCCCGCCCCGACCGGGCGGGATCCAGGCATTCCTGCACAACATGGCGTTGCGCCTGGATCCCGAGCGGCTGGTCGTCTATGCCTCCACCTGGAAGCGCGGCCGTGAGGGCGTCGAGGCGACCGCGGCATTCGACGCCGAGCAGCCGTTCACGGTGATCAGGGACCGTACGACCATGCTGCTCCCCACCCCCAGGGTCACCCGGCGCGCGGTGGGGCTGCTCAGGGAGCACGGCTGCACCTCGGTCTGGTTCGGGGCCGCCGCTCCGCTCGGACTGATGGCGCCCGCGCTGCGGCGCGCCGGCGCCCGGCGGCTGGTCGCCACCACCCATGGGCATGAGGCGGGCTGGGCGCAGCTGCCAGGGGCGCGGCGGCTGCTGCGCCGGATCGGCGAAGGCACGGACACCATCACCCATCTCGGGGAGTACACCCGCTCGCGGATCGCCGGGGCGCTGACCCCCGAAGCGGCCGGGCGGATGGTTCAGCTGCCCCCCGGCGTCGACGAGAAGACCTTCCACCCCGGCTCGGGCGGCGACGCCGTACGCGAACGCCTCGGCCTCAGTGACCGCCCGGTGGTCGTCTGCGTCTCCCGGCTGGTCCCGCGCAAGGGCCAGGACACCCTGATCCGGGCCATGCCCGCGATCCTCGCCGACGTGCCGGACGCCGTGCTGCTGATCGTCGGCGGAGGCCCGTACGAGAACGACCTGCGGCGCCTCGCCCACTCCACCGGCGTCACGGACTCCGTCCGCTTCACCGGCCCCGTCCCCTGGGAGGAACTGCCCGCGCACCACGGTGCCGGGGACGTCTTCGCCATGCCCTGCCGCACCCGCCGCGGCGGACTTGACGTGGAGGGCCTCGGCATCGTCTACCTGGAGGCCTCGGCCACCGGTCTCCCGGTGGTCGCCGGGGACTCGGGCGGCGCTCCGGACGCGGTGCTCGACGGCGAGACGGGCTGGGTGGTGCGCGGCGACCGCCCCGAGGAGTCGGCCGACCGGATCGTGACCCTGCTCCGCGATCCGGAACTGCGCCGCCGGATGGGCGAGTGCGGCCGTGGGTGGGTCGAGGAGAAGTGGCGCTGGGACCTGCTCGCCGAGCGGCTCAAGACCCTGCTCTGAGCCCCCATCGGCCGGGTGCCGGCTGCCGCGGTGCCTCCCCGGTCCCGCGCGTCCGGCATCCGGGAGCGACGAGCCCGGCGTTCAGGCGATGGCACCCGCAGCCACCCGTGCCATTCGCGCCACTCCTGGCCCATTAGGCACTCTTGCGCCGCGCGAAAAATTACTGCCCGATCCTATGGGCGGAATCGAAAATTCCGCCCATGCTGCGCGCATGACATCAAATCTGACGCGTCGTCATCTTCTGGGTCTCGGCGCCCTCCAGACCGCGGCGGCACTCGGCCTGACCCGTATCGGGGCCGTTCCGGCCCGAGCAGCCGAACGGGCCTCCGCCGACACCCGCGTCCCCGCCCTCGTCATCGGCTCCGGCTACGGAGGCGCGGTCACCGCACTGCGCCTCGGTGAGGCCGGGATCAGCACCCTCGTCCTGGAGATGGGCCGCCTGTGGGACACCCCGGGCGCCGACGGAAAGGTCTTCTGCACCACCAGCGCCCCCGACCAGCGGTCCATGTGGTTCCGCACCCGCACCGAGGCGCCGCTCGCCCAGTTCCTGTGGCTCGATGTGGTCAACAAGGACATCAGCCCCTACCCGGGGGTCCTCGACCGCGTCCGCTTCGCCGACATGTCGGTGTACGTGGGGCGGGGTGTCGGCGGTGGATCGCTCGTCAACGGCGGAATGGCCGTCACTCCGCAACGGTCCTACTTCAGCGAGATGCTGCCCAACGTGGACGCCGACGCCATGTACGGCACGTACTTCCCGCGCGCCAACGCGATGCTCGGCGTCAACACCGTCAACTCGTCCTGGTTCGAGTCCACGGAGTGGTACCGCTTCAGCCGGGTCTCACGCAAGCACGCCGCCAGAGCGGGGCTGCGGACCGTATTCGTGCCCAATGTGTACGACTTCGGGTACATGGAGCGCGAGGCAGCGGGACAGGTCGCCAAGTCGGCGCTCGCCGGAGAGGTCATCTACGGGAACAACCACGGCAAACGCAGCCTCGACCGCACCTATCTGGCGGCCGCCGTCGGCACCGGGAACGTCACCATAGAGACCCTCCAGCGGGCCCGTGACATCCGGCGGGAGCCCGACGGCGGCTATGTCGTCACCGCCGAACGGATCGACCTGACCGGCAAGGTCGTCTCCACCCGCGAGATCGGCTGCGACCGGCTGTTCCTCAGTGCCGGCAGCCTCGGCACCACCGAACTCCTGCTGCGCGCCCGCGAGACCGGCACCCTGCCCGAGCTCAGCACGGACGTCGGCGGTGGCTGGGGGCCCAATGGCAACGTCATGACCGCCCGCGCCAACCACATCTGGGACACCGTCGGCGCCAAGCAGGCGACCATGCCGGTCATGGGCATCGACGACTGGTCCAACGCCGCCAACCCGGTCTTCGCCGAGATCGCCCCGCTGCCCATGGGCTTCGAGCACTGGATCAGCCTGTACCTGGCGATCACCCGCAACCCCGAGCGTGCCGACCTCACCTACGACACGGCCACGGGCAAGCTGGGGCTCGACTGGACCAGAGCGCAGAGCCAGGTCTCCGTCAACTCGGCCAAGACCCTGTTCGACCGGATCAACAAGGCCAATGTCACGATCTACCGCTACGACCTGTTCGGCGGCAACAAGACCTTCGCCGACGACTTCACCTATCACCCGCTGGGCGGCTGTGTGCTGGGGCGCGCGACGGACGACTACGGGCGGGTGCGCGGGGCGCCCGGGATATACGTCACCGACGGAGCCCTCGTACCGGGCTCCATCGGCGTCAATCCGTTCGTCACCATCTCCGCGCTCGCCGAACGGAACATCGAGCGCGTACTGGCAGAGGACTACGCCCGTGCGGTCCGGGCCGCCTGAGCGGACCGGACAGCACGGGCGCGACGGCTGTCAGGATCTACCGGACCGTCAGGCGCCGTAGATCGACTCGATCTCTCCGGCGAACTCCTTCGTCACCACATTCCGCTTCAGCTTCAGCGACGGCGTGATGTGGCCTGCCTCCTCAGTGAACTGGGAGCCCAGGATGCGGAACTTCCGCACCGATTCCGCCTTGGAAACCGCACTGTTGCCCTCGTCCACCGCCCGCTGGATCTCCGCCAGCAGGTCCGGGTCCTCGCACAGCGAAGCCGCCGTGGAGCCGGCCGGCTTGCCGTGGTCGGCGGCCCAGCGGGCCAGGAAGTCCTCGTCGATGGTGATCAGCGCACCCACGAAGGGCCGCCCGTCACCGACCACCATGCACTCAGCGACCAGCGCGTGCGCCCGGATCCGGTCCTCGATGACCGCGGGGGCGACGTTCTTGCCGCCCGCCGTCACCAGTATCTCCTTCTTGCGGCCGGTGATCGCGAGGTAGCCGTCCTCGTCCAGGGTGCCGATGTCGCCGGTGTGGAACCAGCCGTCGGACAGCGCCTCGGCGGTCGCCTTCTCGTTGTTCCAGTAGCCCGAGAACACGTGCTCGCCGTGCACCAGCACCTCGCCGTCGTCGGCGATCCGGACCACCGAGCCAGGTATGGGCTGGCCGACCGTGCCGATCTTCGGCCGGTCGTACGGGTTGAACGTGGTGGCCGCGCAGGTCTCCGTCAGGCCGTAGCCCTCCAGCACCGTGAAGCCGATGCCGCGGAAGAAGTGGCCGAGCCGCTCGCCGAGCGGCGCGCCACCGGAGATGGCGTACTCACCGCGCCCGCCCAGCACCGCGCGCAGCTTGCTGAAGACCAGCTTGTCGAACAGCCTGTGCTTGAGCTTCAGCAGGAGCGGCACCCCGCCGGGGCCGTCCAGAGCGCGGCTGTACGCGATCGCCGTGTCGGCTGCCTTGTCGAAGATCTTGCCCTTGCCGTCGGCCTGCGCCTTCGCCCGCGCCGAGTTGTAGACCTTCTCGAAGACGCGCGGCACACCGAGGATCAGCGTCGGCCGGAAGCCCGCCAGCTCATCGGTGAGGTTCTTGACGTCCGGGGCGCAACCCAGCTTGATCGGGGCCATCGCGGGCGCGATCGCGACCATCCGGCCGAAGACGTGCGCGGCGGGCAGAAACAGCAGCACCGAGCTGTGGCCGGTACGGAACAGCGGGCTCAGCCGCTCGACGAGGTTGCCGCACTCCGCGAAGAAGGCGCGGTGGGTGAGCACACAGCCCTTGGGGCGACCGGTGGTACCCGAGGTGTAGACGATCGTCGCCGGGTCGTCCGCCTTGGCGATGGCACTGCGCTCGTCCACCAGCGCGTCGGTGACCTCGGCGCAGGCCGCGGTCAGCTCGTCGATCGCGCCGCGCTCGATCTGCCAGACCTGCTTGAGCGCGGGCAGTTCCGCCCGCACGGACTCCAGGGCCTCGGCGTGCGCGTCGCTCTCCACGATCGCGGCGACCGCGCCGGAGTCACCGAGGATCCAGAGCACCTGCTCGGCCGAGCAGGTCTCGTACACCGGTACGGTCACACCGCCGGCGCTCCAGATCGCGAAGTCGAGCTGGATCCACTCGTAGCGGGTGCGGGACATCAGGGCGACCCGGTCGCCGGGCTGCACACCCGCGGCGATCAGCCCCTTGGCGGCGGCCCGTACCTCGGCCAGGAACCGGGTGGCGGTGACATCCGTCCAGGTGCCCCCGACCTTACGGCTCATGACAGCGACATCCGGATGCTGGGTCGCATTACGGCGGATGAGATCCGTCAGGTTTCCGTCCGTGGGGACCTCGTACAGGGCCGGAAGGCTGAACTCACGCAAGACTGCTGCTCCTCATCGGGCGCCGGCGCCACGGCTCTGTGTGAACGCACCGGGGACTGCCCGGACGTTACCGACCAGTACTTGGTTCCGGATAGGGGGTTCCGGTCAGATGTTCGCTGCGTCACATGTGCGTGGCGCCGCATCGCGAACCCTATGACACCGTCTCCCGGCCCGCGAAGTTCGTGCAGGTCTGGACGTCGATCGCCACCTCTATCCTGTGTGCGCTGTTCCACTTAGGGTGATCGCGGGGTGATGTGAATGCGCGTTCACGTAGTCAGCGACGTCCATGGGAACACAAGAGACCTGGCCAGGGCCGGTGAGGGGGCCGATGCCTTGATCTGCCTGGGTGACCTGGTGCTCTTCCTGGACTACGCCGATCACTCGCGCGGGATCTTCCCCGACCTCTTCGGGGTCGAGAACGCCGATCGGATCGTGGCGCTGCGCACCGCGCGCCGCTTCGAGGAGGCCCGGGCGTTCGGGCGGCAACTGTGGGCTGGCCTGGACCGCGAAGCCGCCATCGTCTCCGCCGTGCGCAAGCAGTACGCCGAGATGTTCGCCGCCTTCCCCACGCCGACGTATGCGACGTACGGGAACGTGGACATCCCCGCCCTCTGGCCGGAGTACGCCCGCCCCGGCACCACGGTGCTGGACGGCGACCGGGTCGAGCTCGACGGCCGTGTCTTCGGTTTCGTCGGCGGCGGACTGCGCACCCCCATGCGCACGCCCTTCGAGATCTCCGACGAGGAGTACGCGGCCAAGGTCGAGGCGCTCGGCGAAGTGGACGTCCTGTGCTCGCACATCCCACCGGACGTGCCCGAGCTGACCTACGACGTCATCCCACGCCGTTTCGAGCGCGGCAGCCGCGCCCTGCTGGACGCCATCCGCCGCACCCGGCCCCGGTACGCGCTGTTCGGGCACGTCCACCAGCCGCTGGCCCAGCGGATGCGGATCGGCGCCACCGAGTGCGTGAACGTTGGGCACTTCGCCGCCACGGGACGGCCCTGGGCCCTGGAATGGTGAGCGGCACGGTCACGGTAGATTGCACATCGCAACCTTGTCCGGAGAGCACCGGAGACCACTGGAGGAGCCCGGCGATGGCGGAACACACCAGCTCGAGCATCACCATCGACGCGGCGCCCGCCGACGTCATGGGGGTGATCTCCGACTTCGCGCGCTACCCGGAGTGGACCGGCGAGGTGAAGGAGACCGAGGTCCTGGAGAAGGACGACCAGGGGCGTGCGGCGAAGGTCCGGCTGGTGCTCGACGCCGGCGCCATCAAGGACGACCACACCCTCGCGTACACCTGGACGGGGGCGAACCAGGTCTCCTGGACGCTGGTCAAATCCCAGATGCTGCGCGAGCTCGACGGCTCCTACACGCTGGCGCCGGTCGACGGCGGTGAGCGGACCGAGGTCACGTACCAGCTCACCGTGGACGTCAAGATCCCGATGCTCGGCATGATCAAGCGCAAGGCCGAGAAGGTCATCATCGACCGCGCCCTCGCGGGTCTGAAGAAGCGCGTCGAGTCCGGCGCCGGCGCCTGACCGTCTCCTCACATGCGACTCGTCCTTGTCACCGGGCTCGGCGGTTCGGGCCGCACCACCGTCGCGGCGGCCACCGCGCTCGCCGCGGCCCGCAGTGGTCGGCGAACCCTGCTGCTCACGGCCGGGGGCGCGTCCGTGCTGGGCGCGCCCGTGGGCATCGAACCGGTCGACGTGGCCGAGCGCATGTGGGCCGCTCGTATCGACTCCGGCGCGCACTTCCGCCGCGAACTGCTCGCCTTCCAGGAGCGCTGCACCGGGGCGCTCGATCTGCTGGGCGCCCGGAAGCTGGAGGACGAAGAGCTCACGGAGCTTCCCGGCAGCGAGCAGTTCGCGCTGCTGAAGGCGCTGCGCGAACTGCGGCGCGGCGCTGTCTGGGACACGGTCGTCGTCGACATGCCGCCGGTCCACGAGACGATCGCCCTGCTCGGCCTGCCCGAACAGCTGCGCCGCTATGTGCGGCGCCTGCTGCCGCCGGAACGCCAGGCGGCCCGGGCACTTCGCCCGGTGCTGGCCCAGCTCGCCGGCGTGCCGATGCCCGCGCGGTGGCTGTACGAGAGCGCCGCTCGCTGGGAGACGGAGCTCAGCGCCGTACAGCAGCTGATCGAGGACACGGACACCACGGTCCGGCTGGTCGCCGAGCCCGGCCCTGCCGCTGAGGACGCCCTGCTGACGGCGCGGCTGGGCGTCGCGCTGTACGGGATGCGGGTGGACGCTGTGGTGGCCAACCGCATCCTGCCGTCGGCGTCGCCGGACCCCTGGCTCGCCGGGCTCCGGGCCCAGCAGGAGAAGGCACTGGACCGCTGGCACCAGGAGAGCGGGCCCGGGACCGGCACGGTACCGCTGCTGCCGGTGGCTCATCTGGGCAGGGATCCCCGAGGACTCGACGACCTGTCCGCACTGGCACCCGCGCTGGGCATGGGCCCGGAGCCGGAGGCGGCGGACCATCCCGAACCCTGGGACATCCGGCGGGCACCGTCATCGGGCGTGGGCCGGGGTGGGAGTGGGGACGCGAGCGAGGGCGAGCTCCACTGGGTGCTCCCGCTCCCCGGTGCAGTAAAGGAGGAGCTGGGGCTGGTTCGCCGCGGCGATGAACTCCTGGTCACCGTGGGGCCCTTCCGGCGGGTGCTCCCGCTGCCTCCGGTGCTGCGCCGTTGCACCGTCTCGGGCGCGGGTCTCAGGGACGGCGAGCTCCGGATCAGGTTCACACCCGATCCGGCTGTGTGGCCGCAGCGCCGCTGAACGGGGGTACGCCCCGTTCGGGTACCGTCGGAATCAAGCAGTCCTTCCCGTTCTCCAGGAGCGCGCCATGAGCGATGCCACCGAGCGTCCCGCCGCCGATGCCGACGCCTGGGCCGAAGCGTGTGCCGAGGACCTGGCGGCCGAGCGAGCCCGCCGCAGGGAGCAGCAGTACGGGCACGGCGGCGGCACCGGGTCCGCGGCGGAGGAGCTACGCAAGTTGATGGATGCCGTGGCCGACAGGGTGTCCTCATTGCAGAACCCGCTCTTCGGTATGGCGGCACAGGGTGCCGTACAGCAGATGATCAGCCAGGCCAAGGCTGCCGTCGAGCCGGTCATCGAGCGCAATCCGCAGGTCTTCGACCATCTCGCCGCCGCCGGAAGCGAGCTGCTCGCGGCCTACCGCTCCGCCGTCGAGGGTCATGAGCGGCGCTGGACGCGCGGCGATACCCAGGGCGTGACCCCGGACGAGAAGCCCGGCGGGACACCCGGCGAGCGGCGGGACGGCCCCGACGACGGGCCGCGCGAGCAGATCGACCTGGACTGAGGCGGGGGGTCCCTCGGGTACGGTTGGCCCTAGCGGGGCACGACCGAAAACTGAGGGACATATGGGACTCACCATCGGCGTCGACATCGGCGGCACCAAGATCGCGGCCGGCGTGGTTGACGAAGAGGGCACCATTCTCGAAACGCACACGGTGCCCACTCCGCCCACAGCCGACGGGATCGTGGACGCGATCTGCGCGGCCGTCACCGGAGCCGGTAAGGGGCACGACATCGAAGCGGTCGGCATCGGCGCCGCCGGCTATGTCGACGACAAGCGTGCCACCGTCCTCTTCGCACCGAACATCCAGTGGCGCCACGAGCCGCTGAAGGACAAGGTCGAGCAGCGCGTCAGCCTCCCCGTCGTCGTGGAGAACGACGCCAACGCGGCGGCGTGGGGTGAATACCGCTTCGGTGCCGGCCAGGGGCATGAGGACGTCATCTGCATCACGCTCGGCACCGGCCTGGGCGGAGGCATCATCATCGGCAACAAGCTGCGCCGCGGCCGTTTCGGCGTGGCGGCGGAGTTCGGCCACATCCGGGTCGTCCCGGACGGGCTGCTGTGCGGTTGCGGCAGCCAGGGCTGCTGGGAGCAGTACGCCTCGGGGCGCGCCCTCGTCCGGTACGCCCAGCAGCGTGCGGGCGCGACCCCGGAGAACGCACGGATCCTGCTCGGACTCGGCGACGGCACGCCCGCGGGCATCGAAGGCAGGCATGTCAGCGAGGCGGCGCGGCAGGGCGACAAGGTGGCCGTCGACTCCTTCCGCGAGCTGGCGCGCTGGGCGGGGGCCGGACTCGCGGACCTGGCCTCGCTGTTCGACCCGTCCGCCTTCATCGTCGGCGGCGGTGTCTCGGACGAGGGCGATCTGGTTCTCGACCCGATCCGCAAGTCCTTCCGCCGCTGGCTGATCGGGGCACAGTGGCGCCCGCACGCCCAGGTGCTCGCCGCCCAGCTCGGCAACAGGGCAGGCATGGTCGGCGCCGCCGACCTGGCCCGCCAGGGCTGACCCGTTCGTACGCGCGCGTGCCCGCCGTCCCCTTCAGCCGGGGACTGCGGGCACTCCGTGTACCAGGGCCCGGTGGCCGTGTGCCACGGCTGCGCGGCAGTGCCGCGTACCGCACCCGTGTACCTCGGTACGGTCCGGCGGTCAGGTGGCTTCGCACCCCGCTATCTTGACCGCATGCCGACGCCGCCCGAGCCCCACACCCTTCCCAACTCCCGTACCGAGCCGGATGGTTCCGCGGTCGTACGGGCGCTCAGCTACAACATCCGCTCCCTGCGGGACGACGAGGACGCGCTCGCCCGGGTGATCCGCGCCTGTCGGCCCGATCTGGTGTTCATCCAGGAAGCGCCGCGCTTCTTCCGCTGGCGCAAGCACGCCGCACGCCTCGCGGCCAAGAGCGAGCTGGTCGTACTGGGGGGTGGCGCCACCGCCGCGGGGCCGCTGTTGCTCTGCTCGCTGCGAGCGACCGTGGAGCGCACCGAGGACGTATTGCTACCACTGACTCCCGGCCTGCACCGCCGGGGCTTCGCGACCGCCGTCGTACGGTTCGGGCGGGCCAGGGTCGGACTGCTCGGCTGCCATCTGAGCCTGAACGCCGCCGAGCGCTACACCCAGGCGGGACTGCTGCTGGAGCGGCTCGGGGCAATGGGCGTACCGCAGGCCATCGTGGCCGGGGACATCAACGAACCGCCCGACGGCCCCGGATTCCGCCGCATCGCGGCCGAGCTCCAGGACTGCCGGCAGGTGCGTCCCTGGGGTGGCGAGCACACCTTCACACCCGACACCCCGAACAAGCGCGTCGACGCCGTCTTCGCGACGCCGGGCATCGAGGTACTCGGCTGCGGGGTGCCGTCGGACCACCCCGGCGTCAGCGCGGCCGACCTGAGGGCCGCGACGGACCACCTGCCGGTGCTGGCCGCTCTGCGCATCCCGGTGCCGACGGGCTGAGCACGGCCAGGCAGACAGTTTCTGCCTCAGACCACAGCGCCGCGCCCCGGGTCGTCGTCCTCCTCGTCGTCCCCGTGCGACATCCGTGCCACCAGGGTGATGAACCCGCCGACGAAGCCGCCGACCCCGAGCGTGGTCAGCCACCACGTCATGTTCCAGCCGAGCAGCACGGCGAGCAGCAGCAGCACCGGGCCGCCGATCACAGCGAGCCAGGCGAACTTGGCGGTCGTGTCGGCCTCGGGCAGCGGCGGCGGCTCGGGCGGCACGAAGTGGCCCTCGTCCGAATCGCCGGGGTCGTCGTCGCTCGCCTCGGGCACCTGGTAGTCGCGTGGACCCGTGCCGGGACCGACGCCCGGTGCGAACACGATCGAGCTGCCCAGCGGCTTGACGGAGCCGGGGCCACGCTCGTCGTCCCCGGCACCGCCGTCGTCCTCGGAAGCCGACGGCCTGCTCTTCGCGAACTTGTCCGGCTTGTCCGGATTGGCGGGCGTGGTGGGCGTGTCGGGGCCGTCGGGCCCGTCGGTCCCTTCCGGTGTGCGGTCCGGACCGTTCAGGCCGTCCGGAAGCGCCAGATCCTCGATGGATCTGAACGGCCTGGAACCCGGCGGATCCGCCGGCTCATCGCCGTAGCCCGCGACGATGGCCGCCCATGCGGCCTCCTCGTCGATCGGCCGCGGCTCGGGGTCGCGGTCGTCACGGTCCGCGTCGTGCTGCTCAGCCACCGGATGTGCTTCCCTTCTCCCCGCCGCTCGGAGACTTCACGGCATCCGGAGCGAGTCGGCCGACGAACGCGTAGCTCTCCTCGAAAATCAGCTCCGCGTCATGGTCCAACGTCGCCACGTGGTAGCTCTGTTCCAGCAGGATCTCCTTGACGTCCCGGGACGACACGCGGCTGAGGATCCTGGCCGAGTCGACGGGCGGCACCACATGGTCCTGCGGGCTGTGCAGCAGCACCATCGGCTGGGTGACCTGGGGCAGTTCCCCGTCCACCAGCTTGAGGAATTCGCGCAGGGAGTGCGCCGCGCGCAGCGGCACCCGGTCGTAGCCGACCTCGTCCGAGCCCTCCTTGGCGATATCGCTGGCGATGCCCTTGGTGCTGGGGATCAGATACCGGGCCACCGGAAGCGCCTTGGCGGCAAGACCGTGCATCTTGTTGGCCGGGTTGACCAGCACGATGCCGCTGATCGCGTCGCCGTGCTTGGCCGCGAGCCGCAGCGTCAGCGCACCGCCCATGGAGAGGCCGAAGACGAAGACCCGACCGCACCGCTCCGTGAGCGTGCGCAGTTCCCTGTCCACCTCCGCGTACCAGTCCTGCCATCCGGTCAGCTGCATGTCCTGCCAGCGGGTGCCATGGCCGGGCAGCAGCGGCAGCGACACGGTCAGTCCGCGCTCAGCCAGGTACTCCGCCCAGGGGCGCAGCGACTGCGGGGCACCGGTGAATCCGTGGCAGAGAAGGACACCGACTTCGCCACCCTCGTGGTGGTAGGGCTCAGCTCCAGGCAGTACCGGCACCGGGCGTCTCCTGTTCGTTGAGAGGCAATGAGAGGCAATCGCAAGACGATCAAGATCAAGATCAAGATCAAGAGCGAGAAGGAAAGGCAGGGCATCGCAAGGACCGCGGGGGAACTCGGCAGTGGACCGGTTCCGAGGCGGGGTCCAGGCCCCGACCCGAATCCGAAGTCGATCCGCCGGCGATCCGGAGGTGCCTTCACGTTACGCGACCGCGCTGACACCGACTAGGTCCGAGGGTGCCTCAGCGCGGCACCGGGAGGCAGGGCGTCCTACCCGTACGGGTTAAGGTCTTTGCGTCGGACACCAGGAAGGCATGCGAGTTGATCTACGGCGCCATGAAGTTCTCCCTCGGAGGGTCGCTGAAGCTTGCCTTCAGACCCTGGGTGGAGGGCCTCGAGAACATCCCCGCCGAGGGGCCCGCGATCATCGCGAGCAATCACCTGTCCTTCTCGGATTCCTTCTTCCTGCCGGCGATGCTGGACCGCAAGGTGACCTTCATCGCCAAGGCCGAGTACTTCACCTCCCCCGGACTGAAGGGCAAGCTGACCGCCGCTTTCTTCAAGGGCGTCGGCCAGCTCCCGGTGGACCGTTCGGGTGCGCGCGGCGCGGGTGAGGCGGCCATCAAGAGCGGTATCGACGTGATCAAGCGCGGAGAGCTGTTCGGCATCTACCCCGAGGGCACCCGGTCGCCCGACGGGCGGCTCTACCGCGGCAAGCCGGGCGGTCTCGCCCGGGTGGCGCTGGCGACGGGCGCACCAGTCATCCCCGTCGCGATGATCGACACCGAGAAGATCCAGCCGCCCGGGAAACTCCTGCCCAAGCTGATGCGACCGGGGATCCGCATCGGCAAGCCGCTCGACTTCAGCCGCTACCACGGCATGGACCACGACCGCTTCATCCTGCGCTCGGTGACCGACGAGGTCATGTACGAGATCATGAAGCTCTCCGGTCAGGAGTACGTGGACATCTACGCCACCGCCGCCAAGCGCCAGATCACGGACGCGGAGAAGGCCGCGAAGGCGGCGGCGAAGGCAGCGGCCAAGGAGCCCGCGCCCCGGCAGTCCGCGGCATCCGGCACCGAGGACGCCACCACGGAGGCCACGGAGGAACGGCGCGGCGCCTGACAGCGCCGGTCCGCCCGCCCGGAGACGGGCGCGAGGGCGGCGGAGGGGGAACATGCCCAGACGTGAGCGGGTCGTCCGGATGTCGGTCGAGCTGCCGCTTTGGCGCGCCCTGACCGCATACCGCCTGCTGACGGCGGGTTACGCCGTGTTGCTCTTCGTCTTCGGCCGCGTCAGGTTCGAGCGCCCTTGGGTGGCCATCGCCTATCTCGCGGTCCTGGGCATGTGGACCCTGGTCACCCTCCCCAAGGTGGCCAATGCGGCGAGCTGCACCAAGCGGTTCCTCACAGCCGACATCACCGTCGCCCTCACCGGCATCCTGCTCACGCCGCTCGCCGACACCGACGCCCAGCGGATGGACCTGCCCACCCTGCCGTCGATCTGGACGGCAGGGTCGGTCCTCGCGTTCGCGATCAAGGGCGGCTGGCGCTGGGCCGGTTTCGCCTCCTTGCTCGTCGCGGTGGCCAACATCATCGAGCGCGGCGAGCCCAGCCGCGACACCTTCCACAACGTGCTGCTGGTGTGGGTCGCCTCGATCGGCATCGGGTACGTCGTGGAGATCGCCCGCGCGTCGGAACGCACCCTGGCTCGTGCCCTGGAGATCGAGGCGGCCACCCGCGAGCGGGAGCGGCTGGCCCGCGACATCCACGACAGCGTGCTCCAGGTGCTGGCGATGGTGCAGCGACGCGGCACCGCGCTCGGTGGGGAGGCCGCCGAGCTGGGCCGGATGGCGGGTGAACAGGAAGTCGCCCTGCGGACCCTGGTCTTGGGCGGACTGCTGCCCATGTCACGGGTCTCGGAGGACGAGACCCAGGGCGCGCTGGTACGGGTGGTGAACGAGCCCGGAGGCCCGGCGGACGAGGGGGACGGGGCCGAAGGCGACGGGGCCCCGCGCGATCTGCGCACCCTGCTCACCCGGTATGCCGGAGCCGGCGTCACCCTCTCCGAACCGGGTGCGCCCGTGCCGCTTCCGCCGCGCGAGGCGCGTGAGCTGGCAGCCGCTGTCGGTGCCGCCCTGGACAATGTCCGCAGGCACGCCGGTGACGGGGCCCAGGCCTGGATCCTGGTGGAGGATTGGTCGCACGAGGTGATCGTGACCGTACGTGACGACGGCCCCGGCATCCCGGAAGGGCGGCTCGCCCAGGCCGAGGGGGAGGGCAGGCTCGGAGTGGCGCAGTCCATCCGCGGCCGGCTGCGGGACATCGGCGGGACGGCCGAGCTGGTCTCGGTGCCGGGGCAGGGAACGGAAGTCGAGCTCAAGGTCCCGCGCGGGACACGGGGGAAGGCGAAGCGATGACGAAGACCACCGATGGGCCGGACACGGCGGAGACCGCGGAGGCGCCGATCCGGGTCATGGTCGTGGACGACCACCCGATGTGGCGGGACGCGGTCGCCCGCGACCTGACGGAGGCCGGCTGCGACGTGGTGGCCACGGCCGGCGACGGACCGCAGGCGGTGCGGCGCGCCCGTGCCGTCTCGCCCGATGTCCTCGTACTCGACCTCAACCTCCCCGAGATGCCCGGTGCCCAGGTCTGCAAGGAAGTCGTCGCGGCGAACCCGGCCCTCAGAGTGCTGGTGCTTTCGGCGAGCGGTGAGCACGCGGATGTACTGGAGGCGGTGAAGTCGGGTGCGACCGGCTATCTGCTGAAATCGGCCAGCACCGAGGAGTTGATCGACGCCGTACAACGGACCGCCGTCGGCGACCCGGTGTTCACGCCCGGCCTCGCGGGGCTGGTCCTGGGGGAGTATCGGCGGTTGGCTGCGGAGCCCGTGCCGGCGACCGGCGCCGACCAGCCGAAGGCGCCCCAGCTCACCGAGCGCGAGACCGAGGTGCTGCGGCTGGTCGCGAAGGGGCTGTCGTACAAGCAGATCGCCGAGAGGCTCGTCATCTCGCACCGCACCGTGCAGAACCATGTGCAGAACACCCTCGGCAAGCTCCAGCTGCACAACCGCGTGGAGCTTGTGCGGTACGCGATCGAGCGCGGGCTGGACGACGCCTGATCACACCGATCACTCGTCCGAGCGAATCGAGGCAGACCGGCGCACGCCGACAGCCGCCTGTTGTATGGGATTTCAGCCGACACACCGTCCCGGAGTGACCTGGGTCACTACTAGCGTGGTCCCCCTATGCCACCACCGACGGCGAAGGGAACTTCCATGCGGGTCGGAGTACTGACCGGGGGCGGCGACTGCCCGGGTCTGAACGCGGTCATCCGCGGCATCGTCCGCAAGGGCGTCCAGGAGTACGGATACGACTTCACCGGCTACCGGGACGGCTGGCGCGGGCCATTGGAGGGCGACACCGTCCCGCTCGACATCCCCGCCGTGCGCGGGATCCTGCCCCGGGGCGGCACCATCCTCGGCTCGTCGCGTACCAACCCGCTCCAGCAGGAGAACGGCATCCGCCGGATCAAGGAGAACCTCGCCAAGCACGAGGTGGAGGCCCTCATCGCGATCGGCGGTGAGGACACACTCGGAGTCGCGGCCAGGCTCGCCGACGAGTACGGGATCAACTGCGTCGGCGTGCCGAAGACCATCGACAACGACCTGTCCGCCACGGACTACACCTTCGGGTTCGACACCGCGGTCGGTATCGCCACCGAGGCCATCGACCGGCTGCACACCACCGCCGAGTCCCATATGCGGGTGCTGGTTGTCGAGGTGATGGGACGCCACGCGGGCTGGATCGCGCTGCACTCGGGCCTCGCGGGCGGCGCGAACGTCATCCTCGTCCCGGAGCAGCGCTTCGACATGGAACAGGTGTGCGCCTGGGTCACCTCGCGCTTCCGTGCCTCGTACGCGCCGATCGTGGTGGTCGCCGAGGGCGCGATGCCGAGGGACGGCGACATGGTCCTCAAGGACGAGACCCGCGACTCCTTCGGGCATGTGCGCCTCTCCGGCGTCGGCGAGTGGCTCGCCAAGGAGATCGAGCGCCGCACCGGCAAGGAGGCCAGGACCACTGTGCTGGGGCATGTCCAGCGCGGCGGAACCCCCAGCGCCTTCGACCGCTGGCTCGCGACCCGCTTCGGCCTGCACGCGATCGACGCGGTGCGCGACAGGGACTTCGGGAAGATGGTCGCGCTGCGAGGCACGGACATCGTCCGTGTCCCGATCTCCGAGGCGACGGCGAAGCTGAAGACGGTCGATCCCTCGCTCTATCGGGAGGCCGGAGTCTTCTTCGGCTGAT
The DNA here is from genome assembly GCF_037023745.1 of Streptomyces sp. SCSIO 30461. Taxonomy (NCBI): domain Bacteria; kingdom Bacillati; phylum Actinomycetota; class Actinomycetes; order Kitasatosporales; family Streptomycetaceae; genus Streptomyces; species Streptomyces sp. SCSIO 30461. The sequence continues at coordinate 5,998,256 of NZ_CP146101.1, read as the reverse complement.
GGCACGTCCGAAGCCGAAGCCGAAGCCGGCCCGAGGCTCCGCCCGCAGCCGCCGGGCGGGCCCCGGGCTGCCGGCTTCGGCTTCGGGCCCTACACCGAGGGCTCCCTGACCAGCCCCTTCAGCAGTGCGCGCACGATCTCCGGGCCCCGCAGGGTCAGCACCGACTCGGGGTGGAACTGGATCCCCGCAAAACCGTCCCCGCGCAGCGCGTGCACCTCCTTCGTCCCCGTGTCGCGGCTGACCTCGATCCCGAGTGCCGACAGCCGCTCGCGGGCCTCCTCGTCGCACACCGCCGTGAAGCTGTTGTAGAAGCCGACCGTCTCCTCGTCGCCGAAGAGACCGATCCGCGCCTGGGCACCCTGGAACGGCGTCTCCTTGCGGGCGATCGGCAGGCCGAGTTCCGCCGCGATGAGCTCGTGGCCCAGGCAGACCCCGAGCAGCCCTTGGCTCCCGCCGGCACCGCCCCTGCCCAGCAGGTCGGCCGTCAGCGAGCGCAGCTGGCGCATCCTGGGATCGCCGCCGTCCGACGGGTCGCCCGGTCCGGGGCCGAGTACGACCGTGCCCTCGTGGGAGAGGGCCGCTTCGCGCACTCCGGGCTCGTCGTAGCGGCGTACGGTCACCTCCAGGCCCGCCCCGCGCAGCACATGGGCCAGCATCGCGGTGAAGGCGTCCTCGCCGTCCACCACCAAGGCGTGCCCGCTGACCTGCGGAGGCAGGGACTGCATCCGCAGCCAGAACGGCGCCAGTTCGTTCCGGCGCGCGTCCAGTGCCGCCCGTACCCGGGGGTCGTCGGCCAGCCGCCGGCGTCCCGTACCGGCATCCCGTGGGACGGTGCCGGGGCGCACCACGCCCAGCGCGGACAGGACCGCCGCGGCCTTGGCATGGGTCTCCGCCACCTCGGACATCGGGTCCGAGTGCCGGACCAGCGTCGCGCCGACGGGCACGCGCAGCGCACCCGACGCGGAGATGTCCGCGGTGCGGATCAGGATCGGCGAGTCCAGGGTCTGCGCCCCGTTCGCGTCCTGTCCGAGCAGGGCCAGGGCCCCCGCGTAGTAGCCGCGCCCGGTGGGTTCGTGGCGGGCGATCACCCGGCAGGCGTTCTGCACGGGGGAGCCGGTGACCGTGGCGGCGAACATGGTCTCGCGCAGCACATCCCGCACGTCGAGCGAGGAGCGTCCGCGCAGTTCGTACTCGGTGTGCGCGAGATGCGCCATCTCCTTGAGCCGCGGGCCGATCACCACGCCGCCCTTGTCGCCGACCGTGCACATCATCTTCAGTTCCTCGTCCACCACCATGGAGAGCTCGTCGGTCTCCTTGCGGTCGGCGAGGAAGTCCAGCAGCCCGTCCACCGACGGCCCGCCGGCCGGATGGCGGTACGTTCCGCTGATCGGGTTCATCACCACGGTCCCGCCCGACATCCGGACATGCACCTCGGGGCTCGCGCCCACCAGGGTGCGGTCACCGGTGTGCACGACGAACGTCCAGTACGCGCCGCGCTCACCCTCCAGCAGCCGCCTGAACAGGGCGAGCGCGTCGGACCTGTCGAAACCGGGGATCTCGCCCGTGAAAGTGCGCCTTACGACGAAGTTCGCACCCTCGCCCCGCCCGATCTCCTCGTCGACGACGCGGCGCACCGTCCGCGCGTACTCCTCGTCCCCGATGTCGAAGACACCGCGCTCGACCCGCACTTCATGCCCGGGCAGGCGGTCCAGCAGCTCACCGGTCGTCAGCTCGTACGCCTCCTCCGCGACCAGCACCGCGAGCGGGGTGCCGTCGTCGCGCACCTCGAAGCCGCGCTCCCTGATCTGCCGGAAGGGCACCAGCGCGAGGGAGGGCAGCCCGCCCACCGGGACGTCGGCCAGGCACCGCGCCTGGTGGACCGGGCCGATCAGCACATCGACGGTGTCCCGTTCGCGGCCGGGAGTACGCCTGCGCAGCAGCGCGAACGGGCGGAGGGGACCCGCGTCGTCGTCCAGGAGTCTGCCGACGATGTCCATGGGGCCCATGGGATGAAGCGGTTTCATCGGGTGCAGCGGTTTCATCGGGGGTTGTTCCTTCCACGGCAGAGGAGTGCGTCAGGGAGGAACGACCCCGGAAACGGAAGAAGGCCGCCCCTCGGGCGGCCTTCGCGATGATCGTTCGGATCGTCTCGGATCCTCAGTGTGCACGCGCGATGAGGTGGGCCGCCGTCTCAGCGGGCCACCACCGGTTCCGGTCGGTCAGCGCGTACATGCGAGGCACCTTAGCAGCGCGCTCAGAACAGTGCGACGACGATCGAGGTCAGCAGCTGGGCCACCAGGCCGAGCAGCAGCACGCCGATTCCGCCGACGAAGACCAGCAGGGCGTATCCACCGGGTGCCGGGGCCACACCGCGCCAGGCCACGGCCGACAGCCACAGACACGCCACCGCTCCCGGGGTGAGCAGCAGGGCAGCCCAACTCGCATACGTCACGAACTCGACGGGCGAGGGTTCGAAGGCCGCGCCGTCGGTCAGCCGCACCTCGACCCGGCTGCCCGCGGGGTAGTCCTCGGCGGCTCCCACCAGCACCACATCGTCCTGGGAGGCGGAGCCGCGGCTGCCCGCGGCTGCGAAGGCGCCCTCGCAGTCGACACCGGGCAGGCTGCCGCCGATGTCGTGGTTGCCGTGGCACTCCGACACGGTGAGGACCCCGTCGGCGGGGCCCGAGCCCGTCACCGCCGTCAACCTGGCACCGAAGACCAACCAGACCCCCCAGATCGACATACCGAGGCACAGCACTGCCCCGGTGATCGCCGCTGCCGCCCGCGCATTTCGCACGTCGCCCTAACCGCCCACGCCGCCGGTGTCCATGTCAGTCCCCCATCTGCGGGAGAGGCTATACGGCGTGATCCGGCCCGCGTCCCCCGGGCTTCCGCGCAGAGCGGGAGGAGCGTGGCAGGGCTCACTGATTGGCGAAGGTTGTCTCAAAAAATGGGCAGAGGTCTGGACTCCCCGCGCGACCCCGTAATGTTGTCGGGGTGACCGTGAACGCTAAGACCACCGACACCGGTGGCAACACCTGGCGAAACCTGCCCGCGGCGCAGCAGCCCGAGTACCCCGATGCCGAGGCTCTGCGCGATGTGATCGCGGACCTCGAGTCGTATCCGCCGCTCGTCTTCGCGGGCGAGTGCGATCAGCTGCGCGCCCGGATCGGAGCCGTCGCCAGGGGCGAGGCGTTCCTGCTCCAGGGCGGCGACTGCGCGGAGGCGTTCGACGCCGTGTCCGCCGAGCACATCCGGAACAAGCTCAAGACCCTGCTCCAGATGGGCGCGGTGCTCACGTACGCCGCGTCCGTGCCCGTCGTCAAGGTGGGAAGGATCGCCGGGCAGTACTCGAAGCCGCGTTCCAAGCCCACGGAGACCCGCGACGGGTTGACCCTGCCGACCTACCGGGGCGACTCCGTCAACGGCTTCGAGTTCACCGAAGAAGCCCGTGTCCCGGACCCCGAGCGCCTGAAGCGGATGTACCACGCGTCCGCCTCGACGCTGAACCTGGTCCGTGCCTTCACCACCGGTGGCTACGCCGACCTGCGCCAGGTGCACGCCTGGAACCAGGACTTCGTGAAGTCGTCCCCGTCCGGCCAGCGCTATGAGCAGCTGGCGCGCGAGATCGACAACGCGCTGAACTTCATGAAGGCCTGCGGCACCGACCCGGCCGAGTTCCGCACCGTCGAGTTCTTCGCCTCCCACGAGGCACTGCTCCTGGACTACGAGTCGGCGCTGACCCGCACCGACTCCCGTACCGGCCAGCTGTACGACGTCTCGGGCCACATGGTATGGATCGGTGAGCGCACCCGCCAGATGGACGGCGCGCACATCGAGTTCGCCTCGAAGATCCGCAACCCCATCGGGGTGAAGCTGGGGCCGACCACGACGGTCGACGAGGCTCTCCGGTACATCGACAAGCTGGACCCGGAGCGCGAGCCGGGCCGGCTGACCTTCGTCGTCCGCATGGGTGCCGACAAGGTCCGCGACCGGCTCCCCGACCTGATCGAGAAGGTCACCGCGTCCGGTGCCACGGTGGCCTGGGTGGCCGACCCGATGCACGGCAACACCTTCGAGGCGGCCTCCGGGCACAAGACGCGCCGCTTCGACGACGTGCTGGACGAGGTCAAGGGCTTCTTCGAGGTGCACAAGGCGCTCGGTACGCACCCCGGCGGTATCCATGTCGAGCTCACCGGCGACGACGTCACCGAGTGCGTGGGCGGCGGTGACGAGATCTTCGTGGACGATCTGCACCAGCGCTACGAGACGGCCTGCGACCCGCGGTTGAACCGCAGCCAGTCACTGGACCTGGCGTTCCTGGTGGCGGAGATGTACCGCGACCAGTAGTGATCACGGACGGTGATCGCTCGCCGTCACCCGACATGACTGTGGGGCGCGGATCCTTGTGATCCGCGCCCCACAGTTGCGTCCGGGGCTTTTGCCACCCCAGGGCGGCGGGTAAGGTTAGGTTAGCCTCACCGATCATCGGGATGGCGCCACTGTCGATCCGATCCGACGATCCGATCCCATCGGGAGGTGAACCGCGTGTACGTCTGCTCGTGCTTCGGCATCACCGAGAAGCAGGTCAAGGAGCACGCGGAGGCCGGTGCCTGCACCCCCCGCCAGATCGCCTCGGTCTCGAAGGCGGGCACGGACTGCGGTTCCTGCGTCCGTCGGATCCAGGGGCTGCTCGGACGCGGCGCGTGCCCTCGCCGGGAGCTCCTGGAGAAGGGCGACAGTGCCGCCGCGCTGTCCGCAGGCCCTGACGCGCCGCCTGGCGAGTCGGACGACGGCGCGTCCGCCGTCGAGCTGCCGGCACCCGCGCCTGAGTTCCCGCAGGCGCTGCCCGAGGCAGCCTGAGTCCGGCCCGATCAGCTCTCGGGCTGCTCGATCAGCTGGGCGATGTACAGCGGCTCCCCGAGCTTCTCGACCAGCTCGAGCTGGGTGTCGAGGTAGTCGATGTGGTGCTCCTCGTCCGCCAGGATCGACTCGAAGATGTTGGCCGAAGTGATGTCGCCCTTGTTCCGCATGATCTCGATCCCGCGCCGCAGCCGGTCGATGGCCTCGACCTCGACCTGCCGGTCGGCCTGGAACATCTCGGTGACCGTCTGCCCGATCCGCACGTGGAAGAGTCGCTGGTAGTTCGGCAGGCCGTCCAGGAACAGGATCCGGTCGGTGAGCACCTCCGCGTGCTTCATCTCGTCGAACGATTCGGCCCGGGTGTACTTGGCGAGCTTGGTCCAGCCGAAGTTCTCCTGCATCTTCGCGTGCAGGAAGTACTGGTTGATCGCGGTCAATTCGGCGGTCAGCTGTTCATTGAGGAACTCGATGACCTCAGGGTCGCCCTGCATCGCAGAGGCTCCTTCCGCGCGTGTGACTGGGGCAGGATGGGCGCATCCTCGCACCGTGATCCATGGCCGTCCAGTAAGTGCATGCTTAGTAGGAGTTGCCCGAATCGGCCCAGACCTGGTCATGACCACCCCTCCCGGTCTGTCACCATGGATGGCATGGGTCAGCCGGAGAGCCGGGAAATACGCGAGTCCGAGCAGTCCGGGCTACCTCCGGGGCAGCGATTGCAGCGTGGCTGGCCCGTCACCCACTACGGGCCCGTACCCAAGTTCAAGGCCGACCGCTGGGAGTTCCGGGTCTTCGGCGCCACGGCGGACGGCGAGAAGCGCTGCTGGAACCACGAGGACTTCTCGGCGCTGCCGTTCGCGACGATCGTGGCCGACCTGCACTGCGTGACGAAGTTCAGCATGCTGGGGGCCGAATGGGGCGGTGTACCCGCCCGGACGATCGTCGAGCTCGCCCCGCCCGCCCCGTCCGTCACCCATGTCATGGTCTGGGCCGAGTACGGCTACAGCGCCAATCTGCGACTGGCCGACTTCCTCTCCGACCGTACGATTTTCGCCACCCATAAGGACGGTGAGCTGCTCACCGCCGAACACGGTTTCCCGCTGCGGCTCGTCGTCCCGCATCTGTACGCCTGGAAGGGCCCGAAGTGGGTGAGGGGTGTGGAGTACATGACCGCCGATCGCCGCGGCTTCTGGGAGGAGCGGGGCTATCACAACCTCGGCGATCCCTGGCGGGAGCAGCGTTATTCCTACCAGGAGGAGCCGGGGGACGGCCCCGAGCTCTGACCGCGCGCCGACCGCGGCCGCCGGTCGTCAGGGCGGGCGCAGTCGTTTCAGCCGCGCCACGTCCGCCGCGTAGGCCTCCTGCGGACCCGGGGTCTCGATGACCAGCGGCACGCCCTCCGCGGCGGGATGCGCCATCAGCTCCGCGAACGCCACCTCGCCGATATGGCCCGCGCCGATGTTCGCGTGCCGGTCCCGGTGCGAGCCCACCGACTCCTTGGAGTCATTGGCGTGGACCAGTTTCAGTCGTCCCTGGCCGACCGTGTCCACCAGCAGATCCAGGGTCTCCTTGACCCCTCCGGACGCGGCCAGATCGTGGCCGGCGGCGAAGACATGGCAGGTGTCCAGGCAGACGGCCAGTCTCGGATGGGCGTCCAGCGCCGCGAAGTACGACCCGAGGTCATCGACCGAGGAGCAGAGTGAGAAGCCCTGCCCGGCCGTGGGCTCCAGCAGCAGCTGGGGATCGTCGTCGTGTGTCAGTTCGTCGAGCAGCGGCAGCACCAGCTCGCGCACCTGCCGCAGAGCCATCTCGCGGGAACGGCCCCCGGTCGCCGAACCGGTGTGCACCACCACACCCAGGGCGCCGATCTCCCGGCCGCGGCGCAGTGAGTGCCGCATCGACTCCACCGACTTCTCAGCGGTCGCCGGGGTGTGCGAACCGAAGTTGATCAGATACGGGGCGTGTACGTACACCGGTATGCCGCCGTCCGCGCACTCTGCGCGGAAGCGGTCGTCCTGCGTCGGGCTCCCGGGCGGTGTGGCCCAGCCGCGCGGATTGGCGACGAAGACCTGGACGGTCTCGGCGCCGATCTCGCGCGCGTACGCCAGGCCCGTCCTGGCCAGGCCGCCGGCCACGGGGACATGGGCGCCGACGGGATTGCGCATGGCTCCGAACCCTCTCTCAGAATCCCTTGGTCTTGATGGTGACGGTGCTGCCCTCGGGAGCCTGCCCGCCTCCGGCCACGGACTGGCTCTGGACCTCGGTGCCGAGGAACGGGAAGCTCCGTTCGACCTTCACCTCGAATCCGGCGGCCTTGAGCTCGTCGGTCGCCGAGTCGACATCATCGCCGATGACGTCCGGCACCCGGATCATGCGAGGGCCCTTGGAGACGGTGAGCGTGACGGTGTCCCCCGCGGCCAGCCGGGCGCCTTCCGCCGGCACCTGAGCGGCGACCGCACCCGCCTGCTCGGGGGAGTGGACGCGCTCGGGCGCGATCCTGACCTTCAGCCCGGCCTCCTCCAGTGCGGCCGTGGCGTCGTCCACGGTCTCGCCGACGATTCCCGGGGCGCCGATCGGCGCGCCCTTGCTGACGACCAGCGCCACCGCCGAGTCCGCGCGCACACCGATGCCGGCCACCGGATCCGAGTCGGTGACGGTGCCCTGCGCGGCATTCTCGTCGAACTTCCTGGTGACCGCGCCCGGAGCCAGACCGGCCTTGCGCAGGGCATTGCGCGCGTCGGCGAGGTTCAGCCCCTGCAGCTTGGGGACGTCGACGATCTCGGGCCCCCGCGAGATCACCAGCGTCACCGAACCGTTCTGCCGGATGCGCTTGCCCTGTGCGGGGTCGGCGGCCATGACGGTCCCGCGCTCGTAGATGTCGCTGTAGTCCTTCCTGGACGGCTCGACGTCCAGGCCGGCGTCGGTGAGGCGCTTCCTCGCCTCCGCCTCGGTCTTGCCGAGTACGGAGGGCACCCGGGTGAATTGTCCTGAGTTGACGTACCAGACCCCCGTGCCCACCCCGAGGAGCAGCAGCGCGGCCACGACCACCGCGAGCACGCTCCGGCGGGGGCGCTGCCACCGACGCGGCGGAGCGAAGCCCTCGGGGGCGTCGGCCGGCAGCACCAGGCGGCTGGTGTGCTCGACGCCGCCCTGCTGGGCGGTCCCGTGCCCCACTGCGCCGTGCCCCGCCGGGACCTGCCCCGATGGGACCGCACGCGGGATCACACTCGTACGGTCGCCGGCGGCGTCGTGCTCCACGGCTCTGGACTGCGGCGGTACGGCGTCGAGCTGCGCGTCGCTCAGACCGGCGCGCGCCCCGCGCGTGAGGGCCAGCAGCGCGACCGCGTCGGCCGGGCGTGACTGTGGATCGCGGCCGGTGGCGGCGGCCACCAGCGTGTCGAGCTCGGTGGGCAGCCCCGGCACGGCGGCGGACGGTGCGGGCACGTCCTCGTTCAGATGCTGGTAGAGGACCTGAGCGGGGGAGTCACCGGTGTGCGGCTTGGCGCCGGTCAGCATCTCGTAGAGCATCACGCCACAGGCGTACACATCGGCCTCGGTGCCGGCCGTGCCCGACTCGATCTGCTCCGGTGCGAGGTACGACACGGTCCCGAGCACCGAGCCCGTGGTGTTCGTCACGGAGCCCACGGCCCTGACCAGGCCGAAGTCGGCCACCTTGACCCGGCCGTCGTCGCCTATGAGCACGTTCTCCGGCTTCATGTCGCGGTGCACGAACCCGGCCCGGTGGGCCGCCCCGAGTGCCGCGAGTACCGGCTCCAGGATGTCCAGCGCGGCCCGTGCCTGGAGCGCGCCACGTTCCCGCAGCACATCGCGCAGATTGCACCCGGGGACGTACTCCATCGCCAGGAAGACGTACGCGCCCTGCGCCCCCTGGTCGTACACCCCCACCACATTGGGGTGGGACAGCCGGGCCACGGACTTCGCCTCACGGATGAAGCGCTCGACGAAGGACGCGTCCGCGGCGAGTTCCGGGTGCATCACCTTGAGGGCGAGTACCCGGTCGAGCCGGATGTCCACGGCCCGGTAGACCGTGGCCATCCCACCGACGGCGATGCGCGCGTCGACGCGGTAGCGGCCGTCGAGCAGCTGCCCGACGAGAGGGTCCTGAAGGGTCGTATCCACGCAGGCGAGTCTACGAGCCGTTCAAGGGACCGTTCTCCCTCAGGACCGCCCCCGGCACCGTACCGCAGCGCGCCTGTGACGCATCGGGAGTGGAAGCCCGCCCCCGGTGGGTAGCCTCAGCGCCCGTCGGCCGCCCACGGGCCACCGACAGCGCGCCACGGCACGGGATCGGCCGCTCAGAAGGCCGGGCGCTCCGGATCCAGTGCGGCGCGCCCTTCGACCGGGGATGACGCCTGGGCGAAGTGGCGGCGCGGGATCCTGCCCGCGCGATGCGCCAGGCGGCCGGCCTCGACCGCGTGGCGCATCGCCGCGGCCATCAGCACCGGCTCCTGCGCGCGGGTGACCGCCGAAGCGAGCATCACCGCCGCGCAGCCCAGCTCCATCGCCAGGGCCGCGTCCGATGCGGTGCCCGCCCCCGCGTCCAGGATCACCGGGACATCGGCCTGCTCGGTGATCAGCTGGAAGTTGTGCGGGTTGCGGATGCCGAGCCCGGAGCCGATCGGTGAGCCCAGCGGCATGATCGCCGCACAGCCGACCTCCTCCAGCTTCCGAGCGAGCACCGGATCGTCGTTGGTGTAAGGCAGCACGAGGAAGCCGTCGTCCACCAGCACCTCGGCGGCGTCGAGCAACTCCACCGGGTCGGGCAGCAGGGTGCGCTCGTCGGCGACCACCTCCAGCTTGATCCAGCGCGTGCCCAGCGCCTCCCGCGCCAGCCGTGCCGTGAGCACCGCCTCGCCCGCGGTGAAGCAGCCGGCGGTGTTCGGCAGCACCCGGATGCCCAGCCGTTCCAGCACCGACAGCACGGAGCCCCGTACGGTCGGATCCAGCCGCCGCATCGCCACGGTCGTCAGCTCCGTGCCGCTCGCGACCAGCGCGCGCTCCAGGACGTCGAGACTGGGCGCCCCTCCCGTACCCATGATCAGCCGGGACGAGAACTCGACGCCGCCCAGGGTGAAACGGTCGTCCGCCACGGCCCCGGTCACCCGCCCTGCACCGCGGTGAGGATCTCCACCCGGTCGCCGTCGCCGAGTGGCGTCACCGGCCACTCGCTGCGCGGGACGACCGACTCGTTCACGGCCGCCGCGACACCGGAGCACGCCGCCGTCAGCGTCGCGACCAGCGTGTCCAGCGTCGTGCCGGCGGCGATCTCCCGGGGCTCCCCGTTGACGGAGACGGTCGGCTTCACGGTCATGCTCATACGGACGCCTCCTGGCGTGCGGGGGAGAAGCGGTGGGGGGTGAAAGGGCGGGCTTCTTCCGGCAGTTCCCCGGAGACCAGGGCGTCGGCCAGGGCGTCGCCGGTCACCGGGGTGAGCAGCACGCCGTTGCGGTAGTGCCCGGTGGCGAGCAGCAGTCCGGGGAGCTCGGTCGGCCCGAGCAGCGGCGCGTTGTCGGGTGAGCCGGGGCGCAGCCCCGCGCGGGTCTCGGTGAGCGGCAGTTCGGTGATGCCCGGCACCAGCTCATGGGCGTCGCGCAGCAGCTCGTACACCCCTCCGGCCGTGACCGTGGTGTCCCAGCCGAGTTCCTCGCTGGTCGCACCCACGACCAGCTCACCGTTCGCACGGGGTACGAGGTACACCTGGCTGCCCCGCACCACGGCCCGCACGGTCCGCGACAGGAACGGGGCGCGGGGGGCCGGCACCGCGAGCCGCAGCACCTGCCCCTTCACCGGGCGTACCGGAGGCAGGATCTCGTCGGGGACTCCGGCCAGCCGGCCGCTGAGACTGCCCGCGGCCAGCACCACCTGATCCGCGTCCACCTCATGCGACACGCCGGCGGGCTCGGGCGACGCGCCGGCGGGGCTCTCGCCGGGCGGCGTGCCGGGTGGGCCGAGCAGCGCTCCGGTGGCACGGTTGCCGTCGACCGTGAGCCTGGTCGCCCATGCGCGGTGGAAGGCCACCCCCGCCCGCTCGCAGGCCACCAGCAGGGCACTCGCGAGCCGCCGGGGGTCGATCTGGTGGTCGCCGTCCACTCGAAGCCCGCCCCTGACCCCGGGGGCGAGCATCGGTTCGAGTCGGCGGCAGTCCCGGCCGGTGAGCCACACCGAGTCAAGACCGCAACGGCGCTGGAGCGCGTGCAGCTCCCGCAGATGGGCGCGGTCGTCCGCGTCCAGCGCGACCGCGAGGGTGCCGCAGGCGCGGTAGCCGGTGTCCTGCCCGCTCGCCTCCTCCAGCTCAGCGACGAAGTCCGGATAGCGCCGGGCGGAGGCGAGATTGAGGCCGAGGAGGGTCTCCTCCCCGTAGTGCAGCTCGGTGACGGCGGCCAGCATGCCGGCGGCGACCTGTGCGGCCCCGCCACCGGGGTCGGGGTCGGCCAGCACCGTGCGCAGTCCGCGCTGCGCCGCCCGCCAGGCCGTCACCAGGCCGATGATTCCGCCCCCGACGACCAGGACGTCAGCGGTCGTCCGTGGATGCACGGGCATCCGGACCCTCCCTTCGCCGGCATGACCCGGATCAGGTTCGTACGGTCGGAGGCCGCCTCAGCCTCCCTCTCAGCCCGGTGCGGCCGGGCTCCCGCGAGTAGCAGTACGGTGGTCAGCCTAACTCCGCCCGGCAACACGCAGTAAGGGAGCCCGCACCGTGGCCCGTTCGCTCGACGGACTCGTACTCGCCCCCGCCGCGGACCAGGCTCCCGGCCAGGTGGGCACCAGGACACGGTTCGCCTATCACGAGCTAGACGGTCGGATCTGGGCCGACTACGCGGGTGGCGACGTGGTCAGGGGACATCTCGTCGGCACCCGTGACGGTGACCGGCTCGATTTCCGCTACGTCCAGCTGAAGGGGGACGGAACGACGTCTTCCGGACACTGTGTCTCCACGGTGGTCCAACTCCCGGACGGGCGGGTGAGGCTGGAGGAGGCCTGGGAGTGGGAGTCCGAGGAGGGCCGGGGTACGAGTGTCGTCGAAGAGCTCCCGGCAGAGCCCGCCGCGGCAGGGGTTGCGGTCCACCGGCAGCCGGAACCTTCTTGACGGCTCGTCAGGTGACTAGGCTGGTCCGGTGAACGAGCACACCGCACAGCACCGGGTCGTGATCGCGGGGGCCGGGATGGCCGGGTCCCAGACCGCGGTCGCCCTGCGCGATCAGGGCTTCACCGGCAGCCTCACCCTGATCGGCGCCGAGCCGCACCAGCCCTACGACCGGCCTCCGCTCTCCAAGGCCGTGCTGCTCGGCAACGCGGAGGGCTCCGCGCTCGACGTCGACTTCGAGGCGATCGATGTCGAACTCCACCTCGGCCGCGAGGTCAGCGGACTGCGCCCGGACGCGCATGAGCTCGACACCGAGGCGGGCCCCGTGCCGTACGACACCCTCGTGGTCGCCACCGGTGCCGAGCCCCTCACGCTGCCCGGCACCGAAGGGGTCAAGGGAGTCCACCTGCTGCGCACGCTGGACGACGCGCGGCGGCTGCGCCCGGTGCTGGAGCGCAAGCACGACATCGTGGTCGTCGGGGCGGGCTGGATCGGGGCGGAGTTCGCCACAGCCGCCCGTCAGGCAGGCTGCGCGGTAACCGTGGTGGAGGCGGCCGACCGGCCGCTCGCGGGCGTTCTGCCGGCCGAGGTGACCGCGCCCATGGCCGGCTGGTACACCGAGAGCGGCGCCTCGCTCATCACCGGCGCACGGGTTGCCGCGGTCGAGCCAGGGGCGGTCGTCCTCGCCGAGAGTGCCGGTGTCGAAACCGGTGTGGGGACCGGTCCCGGTGCCCGCGCCGGGGCAGGTGCCGGGGGCGCGGGCGGCAGGCGGCTGAACGCCGACGCGGTGGTCGTGGGTGTGGGCGCGCGTCCGGCGACCCGCTGGCTCGCCGGCTCGGGCATCGCCCTCGGGCCGGACGGCTCGATCACCGCCGACGAACGGCTGCGCACCACGCTGCCCGATGTCCACGCGGTCGGCGACTGCGCCTCCTTCCCCTCGCGGCGCTACGGCAGGCGGCTCCTCGTGCACCACTGGGACAACGCCCTCCAGGGCCCGCGTACGGTCGCCGCCAATGTGCTGCGTGACCTGCGGGGCGAGCCGCCGCTGAGCTACGACCCGGTGCCGTACTTCTGGTCCGAGCAGTTCGGGCGCTTCGTGCAGTACGCAGGCCATCACGAAGGGGCCGGAACACTCGTTTGGCGGGGTGACCCGGCGGTGGGTTCCGGCTGGTCCGTGCTGTGGCTGAGAACGGCGGACGACGGGCGTCACGTGCTGGCCGCCGTGCTGGCGGTCGGCAGGCCCCGAGACGTGACCCAGGGCAGGCGGCTCATCGAGGCGGGCGCGCGGCTCGACCCCGCCCGTGCGGCGGACCCCGGGGTCCCTCTGAAGGCGGCAGTCGAGTAGGGCCCGGCTACCGACTGTCAGTGCGGGATGGCAGGCTTGTCCTGTGACCGAGATTGACGCAAAGATCGATGCCCTCGTCCCCGCCTGGCTTCACCTGCCTGACATCGCGGAAATGCTCGACGTCGAGGTGACGCGTGTGCGCCAGCTCGTCAAGGAGGGTCAGCTGATCGCCGTGCGCCGCGGCGAGAACCGGACACTTCAGGTGCCGGCCGCCTTCATCAAGGGCGACAAGGTGGTCAAGGGACTCACCGGCACCCTGACCCTGCTGAGGGACGACGGCTTCACCGACGAAGAGATGCTGGAGTGGCTCTTCACCCCGGACCCCACCCTGCCGGGCACCCCCGCCGAGGCGCTCAGCGAGAATCGCGGTACGGAGGTGAAGCGCCGGGCCCAGGCGCTCGCCGTCTGAACCTTCCCAACCGGCGGATCCGTCCAGGCTCCTGTCCCGCCGATCCACACCGGATGCGCCGGATGCACCGGATGCGCCGGATGCGCCGGATGCGCCGGATGCGCCGGATGCACCGGACAAGGGTCGATCGGCGGAGTGCGGCCGGTCCGCCGGGCAGCGGCGTGTTCGGCGGACCGTGTTCCGTGAGCGGTCCGCCGTCCACCGCCGCAGCTGTCCGCACCGGGCAGCCGACAAGCCAACCAGCCACGGGGGAACAAAGCCATGTCCACCGCTCGCGCGCGTCTCTCCGACGCCCGGCTCTATCTCTGCACCGACGCCCGCAGGCGCCAGGGCGACCTGCCCGAGTTCCTGGACGCCGTGCTGTCCTCCGGCGTGGACATCGTGCAGTTGAGGGACAAGGGCCTGGAAGCCGGAGAGGAGCTCGACCACCTCGCCGTCTTCGCCGACGCCTGCCGCCGCCACGGCAAGCTGCTCGCGGTCAACGACCGGGCCGATGTCGCACATGCCGTCGGATCCGACGTGCTGCACCTGGGTCAGGGCGACCTGCCGGTTCCGGCGGCCCGGGCCATCATCGGCGGCGAGGTGCTCATCGGGCGTTCCACGCACACCCCGGAGGAAGCCGCCGCAGCGGCCGTGCAGCCGGGAGTCGACTACTACTGCACGGGGCCCTGCTGGCCCACGCCCACAAAACCGGGCCGCCTGGCGCCCGGGCTCGATCTGGTGCGCTGCACGGCCGCGCTCCCGCAGGACCGCCCCTGGTTCGCGATCGGCGGTATCGACGCGGGCAACCTGGAGCAGGTGTTGGAGGCCGGGGCCCGCCGCGTCGTCGTCGTCCGGGCGGTCACCGAGGCCGACGACCCAGGCGCTGCGGCGGCCGATCTCAGCATGCGGATACGCGGATACGGGAACCAGGCGGCTCCCGTCCTAAAGTAAACCTTTGGTGTCCGATGGGTGGACATCGGTTGGGTCCCCCGGTAGCCCCCGCTAACCTGCGAATATGGCCCTTGGCACAGCTTCGACCAGGACTGATCACGCGCACACCGTGCGAGAGCTGCTGGCGACCGGCAAGACCTCGTACTCCTTCGAGTTCTGGGCGCCCAAGACGGAAAAGGGCGAGCGCAACCTCTGGAACGCGTTGCGCAGGGTCGAAGCGGTGCGCCCGAGCTTTGTCTCCGTGACCTACGGAGCGGGTGGCTCGACCCGGTCCGGCACGGTCAAGGCCACCCAGGAGATCGCCGCCGACAGCACGCTCACCCCGGTGGCCCATCTCACCGCGGTCGGCCATTCCATCGCCGAACTGCGCAATATGATCGGTCAGTTCGCCGACGCGGGCATCCGCAACATGCTCGCTCTGCGCGGTGACCCGCCGGGTGACCCCATGGGCGAGTGGATCAGACACCCGGAAGGCTTGGACTACGCCGCCGACCTGGTACGGCTCATCAAGGACGCCGGCGACTTCTGCGTCGGGGTCGCCGCCTTCCCCGAGATGCATCCGCGATCCACGGACTGGGACACGGACGTCGGGTACTTCGTGGACAAGTGCCGGGCGGGTGCCGACTATGCGATCACCCAGATGTTCTTCGACCCCGATGACTATTTCCGGTTGTGTGACCGAGTCGCCGCGGCCGGCTGCTCGACCCCGATCATTCCCGAGATCATGCCTGTGACCAGCGTGAAGCAGATCGAGCGGTTCGGTCAGCTGAGCAATGCGGCCTTTCCTTCCGCCCTGGAGGAGAGGATGCGCGCGGTCGCGGGCGATCCCGCCGCTGTACGCTCCATTGGCATCGAGTTCGCGACGGAGTTCTGCGCACGACTGCTGTCCCAGGGTGTCCCCGGTCTGCATTTCATTACGCTGAACAACTCCACGGCAACACTCGAAATCTACGAGAATCTCGGACTGCACGAGCAGTCGTAACCGGCCACATCCGCCATCACCCCGCGGCGGCGGCCGATGAGGAGGGGCGGGCATGGGCTGGACGGCGCTCTACATCGCGTTCGGCATTGTCGCGCTGTGGCTGCTGGGCGAGGTACTGCTCCAGTACAAGGCACGGCTGCGCTGGCGCCTGCTCGCGTTCGGTGGGTTCCTGGGAGTGGTCCTGGGTGTGCTGCTACCGAACGTGATCGTCATCGGGCTCGGCGCCGCGTGCTTCGCGGTCGGCCAGACCTATGTCACCTTGTCGTTCCGGCGCGGGTTCTCCACCGGATGGGCCATTGGGGGCAAGCCCGGCTCCAGCCGCCGCCGCAAGGCATCCGGCCCCGCCGCGGGCCCCGCGGCCGAACGTGAGCCGACACTGGAGGTCTCCGACCTCTCGTACGAGCCGGGTTCGGGCGAGTCCTACGAGTCGTACGACCTGCACGCGGGCGCGGAGCCGGTGTACGAGCCCCTGCCGCTGCCGGATGACACGAGCCAGTACGGCGTCTACGAGGGCTACGGCAGCCAAAGCTCTCCGTACGAGCAGCCGACCGCCGCGCAGGCGCAGGACGCGTACGACTACGGCGCGGGACAGCAGCAGTACGCCGCCTACTCCGACCCGTACGTCGGGACCACGGGTTACGGGGCGTCGTATTCCGACCCCTATGCCGCGCAGCAGTACGCCGATCCGTACGCCACTCAGCAGGGGTACCAGGAGACCCCTCCGGGCGGAGTCTGGGTGCCCCAGCAGCGCGATGGCGCCGAGGCGCCTCAGCAGTCGTACGGTTACGGATACCCGAACACCGAGCCCGACCACGGCGGCTACGAGAACGGCCAGCCGTACCGCTACTGAGCGTCGCGCGCAGCGGGCCCGGCTCGCGCGGGGTGCGGCACACCCCGAAGCCCCGCAGCGCCACCCCATGGGCGGTCACCGTGGAACTCGCTCACTACGCGGCGCGAGACCACATGCCACCGGTTCGTGCCCGGGAGTGCACCGGCACCGCGAGGCCGTCCTCACTGCGAGCCGCGGAAGTCCTCGCCTTCCACGATCAGGCCCGCCACCAGCGCGCCCGACATACCGGCGTGGGCGAGACCGCCGCCGGGGTGGGACCAGCCGCCCGCGAGGTGCAGGCCCGGCAGACGGGTGCTGTTCGACGGGCGGAGGTAGGCGCCCCCCGAGCCCGCCAGCGCGGGCGGGCGGACCCGGCCCGTCTCCGCCGGGGTGAGGACCTCGTGCCAGAGCAGCCGCTCCCGTATGTCCGGGATCACCTGCTCCGCAGCGGTGGCGAGCGCTCCCGCGAAGCAGTCCCGGACCGCCTTCTCCGACCAGTGGGCCGGATCGCCCGGGGCCGTCGCGGTCAGCGTGACCGCCTCGTGGTCCTGGTCCGGACGCGTCGTCGGATCGTCGGGGCGCAGCACCATGACCGTCGGCCGCCCGGCCGGTCCACCGCCGAAGACCGCCGCTGCCTCTGCCGCCGTGTCGGGTGAGTGCACCACGGTCTGATGCGCTGCTTCCGAGGCCCGGGCTCCGCGTAGCGCCATCAGCATCGTGAACCTGCCGGGGGCCTGATCCGCGGCGCCCGGCCGCACATCGCCGTCCCGCCACGGCTCACGGTCGCCGAGTCCGCCGCGCCCGGCCGCCGCCACCACCTCGTCAGCCTCGACGGTGGAGCCGTCGGCCAACTCCAGACCGGCAGCCCTGCCGTCCCGTTCGAGCACGCCGACCACCTCGCTGCCGAAGGTGAAGTCCACCCCTCGCTCCAGGCAGCGCTCGTACACCGCCCGTGCGAGGGCCCGCATCCCACCCCTGACGTACCAGGCGCCGAACGTGTGCTCCATGTACGGCAGCAGAGCGGCGGCTGCGGGTGCCCGCCGAGGGTCGAGTCCGTAGGACAGCGCGCACACGTCGAGCAAAGACGCGAGCCGGGGGTCGGCCAGCTCCCAGGCGCCGACCTGGGCCAGCGTGGCCGCCTGCCGGACGCGCAGCATCCGGCGCTGCCGCAACGCCGGATACGGCTCACGGCCCAGCACCTGCCAGTTCGGCCACAGGGGCTCTTCGAGCAGGGGGCGGCGCGAACGGTCCCAGCACTCACGGGCACGCTTCAGGAAGTCGCCCCAACGCTCGCCGGTCCCGGCGCCCAACGCCGAGTCCAGCGCGGCTACGACGCCCCCGCGTGAGGCGTTCGGCAGGGACACCGCCGTGCCGTCGGCGAACAGATGGCGGCTCGCCGGGTCCACCTGGGCCATCTCGATCCGGCTCTCCAGCGGCTGCTTGCCGGTCTTGAGGAACAGATCGCGGTACACCGCGGGCAGGTGCAGCAGACCGGGGCCCGTGTCGAAGGCGAAACCATCCCGCTCGAACGCGCCCACCGCACCGCCGAAGGTCCCCGAGCGCTCGTGGACCATCACCCGATGCCCTGCCACCGCGAGCCTGGCCGCCGCCGCCATGGCGCCCATCCCCGCACCGATCACCGCAATCCGTGCCATGAGAAGGACTGTATCGGCAGGCACCGACACCGCCGCGGGCAGTGCCGGTGCGCTGGCTGGGGACGAGCACGGGGCTCTGAGTATCCGTACCTAGGCCACGAGATGAGTAGGCGCACGGATGGGGTCCCACCATGGCGGACGCAAGAGTGGAGCCAGGTGGAAGA
Source organism: Streptomyces sp. SCSIO 30461 (assembly GCF_037023745.1). NCBI lineage: Bacteria > Bacillati > Actinomycetota > Actinomycetes > Kitasatosporales > Streptomycetaceae > Streptomyces > Streptomyces sp. SCSIO 30461. Next base: position 5,979,974 of record NZ_CP146101.1, on the reverse strand, counting down.
CGCAGCGCCGCACCGCCGACACGGGGCGGCGGAACGGCGCGGCGTACCCATCCGAATCGGGGGTTGCCCGGACCGGGGGACAGGGGAATCGCGGTCCCGGGCAAGGACACACCGGGGAGACGGGGAGACGGGGAAAGCCGGGGGACACGGAGAAAACGCCGGTCCGGCGAAACTCAGGGGGATCGAGCTTCGGCGGACCGGTTTCTCCGCTCGTCTCCGCTCGGTCGTCCGTGTCTCCGGAGGCCAGGGCTCAGCGCCCGCTCACCCGGCCGTGCAGCAGCCGGGACAGCGCCGAGTGGACATCGTCGATCGACCTCTCCGGCTGGAACGCCTGCCAGTCGAGCGCGGCCACCAGCACCATTCCGACCAGCGCCGCGGCGGTGAGCTGCACGTCGATCTCGTCGCTCAGCTCACCACGCTCGACGCCCTCCCGCAGTACGGTCTCGACCACGGCGACCGCCTTCTGGCGGACCACCATCAGCGTCGACTGCCAGGCGCGGTTGGTGCGCCAGAGCTCGGCGACGTAGAGCTGGGTGAAGGCGGGGTAGCGGTCGATGAAGACCAGACCGGCCCGCACCATGGCGTCCAGCGCCTCGACGCTGGTGCCGCCCCGCTCCTCGGTCTCCTCCGCCGCGGCCTGGAGGGACGAGCTGAGCAGGCCGACCCCGTACCGCAGCAACTCCTCGAAGAGCTCGGTCTTGCTCTTGAAGTTGTAGTAGACCGTGCCCTTGGCGACGCCCGCCCGCTCGGCGATCTCATCGACGGTCGTCGCGGAGAAACCCTGCTCGGCGATGAGGGTGACGGCCGCTTCGTAGAGTTTGGCGCGCGTCGCCTGCCGCCGGGTGCTGCTGCTGTTCATGGCGTTGATTCTCACAGGTTCGGCGATCTCACATGCTCAGCTCGGGGTGCAGGCGGTCGAACGTCCACACCTGCTTGCCCCGAGCGGCGAGCGAGGAGAGCGCCAGCGCCCCGGCGGTGAAGGCCAGCAGTACGGCGCAGGCTCCCCAGACCGATCCGGTGTCGCCACCCGTGATGAGCCGACGCAGGGACTCCACCACGTATGTCATCGGCAGGTAGGGGTGGATGGCGTTGAAGAAGCCGGGGCTGGTCTGGACGGGATATGTGCCCCCGGCCGAGGTCAGCTGGAGCATCAGCATGGCGAGCACGAGAATCCGGCCCGCCGCGCCGAAGCGGGCGTTGAGCCATTGGATGATCGCGGCGAAGCAGAGCACGGTCAGCACCAGGAACCCGAGCGTGCCGGCCGCGTGGGCCATCTCGAGCCCCAGCCCCCAGTGCAGCACCGACATCAGGGCACCGACCTGGACCAGGCCGATGGCGGCGACCGGAAGCCAGCCCGCGAGCGCGATGCGCCAGGCAGGCGACCCCGCAGCGAGAGCGCGACGGTTGAGCGGCTGGATCAGCATGTAGGCGACCATCGCGCCCACCCACAGGGAGAGCGGGATGAAGTACGGGGCGAAGCCGGTGCCGTAGTTGGACGCCTTGTGCAGTGACTGGGACGCGAGCTGGACGGGGTCGGACATGACCTCCGTACGGCGGTCGCGCTCGTCCTTGCCGTAGTCGGGGATCTTGGCCACGCCCTCGTTGAGGCCGCCGGCCAGCTCGGACGAGCCATCGACCAGCTTGAACATCCCGCCGTCGAGATCCTGGGCACCGGTCCACAGCCGCCCGACCCCGGAGTCGAGGTCGGCGGAGCCCGTCTGCGCGCTGCCGAGACCGGTGTGGATCCGGTCCGCGCCCTGGGCCACCTGCTGCGCGCCGGAGTTGAGCCGGTTGATGTCGCGGACGGCCTGCTCCACGTCCTCGTCCAGGCGAGGGGCGCTCTCGGCGAGCTTCCTGGCCTGCGTCTGCAGGGTGTCCAGTTGGGAGTCCAGCTTCCTCAGGTCGCTGTCGTTGTCCTTGACCAGCTGGTTGATGTCGGCGCCGATCTCGGCGACATCCGCGGCGTCGGTCTTGGCGTGGCCCAGGACGTCGCACAGGCTCTTGTCGGGCGGTAGGGCGCCGTCGCACCGCTCGTCGTAGTACCCGGCCAGGAGGTCCGCGCTCTTGCGTGACGCGGCGGCGGCCAGCGGAGCCTGCTCCACGAGGTCGTCCAGGTGCCGCTGGGTGGCCCGGGCGGAGTCCTCGACCAGGCGTGCGGTGTCGCCGATCGACTTGCCGTTGTCCTTGAAGTACGGGCGGATGGCGCCGGCGATGCCGTTCACACGGTCGGCCAGCTTCTGTGTGCCGCCCGCGACCTCCCTGGCGCCCTTCTCCAGGTCGCCCGCTCCCTCGTTGAGGCGGACGATGCCGCCCTTGAGCTCGCCGCTGCCGGTCTTGGCGCTGCCGAGGCCGTTGGCGAGGTCCTCGGAACCCCTCTTGGCCTTGCCGATGCCGCCCTTGAGCTCGTCGGCGCCGTTCGCGGCCTTCTCCGTCGCGTCGTGGATGTCGGAGAAGGAGATGAAGATCTTGTCGAGGATCGACCGGGAGGCGTTCTGCGACGCGGACTTGCGGACCTCGGAGAACACCGAGCGGGATATCTGCCCGACGATGTAGTTGTTGGCGTCGTTGGTACGCACTTCCAGGGCGCTGGTCTCCGGCGAGTCGCCGGAGTTGGAGGCGATCCGCTCGCTGAAGTCGGTGGGCATGGTCAACGAGAGGTAGTACCTCCCGTCCTCCACGCCCTCGCGGGCCTCGGCATCGCTCACCTGGTGCCACTTGAAGACCTTGCTGTCGAGCAGGCCTTCGGTGATCTCGTCACCAGCGGTGAGCTTCTTGCCCGAGGCGGTGGCTCCCTTGTCGTCGTTGACGAGTGCCACGGGTATCCGGTCGAGGCGGCTGTAGGGGTCCCAGAACGACGCCAGATAGAGGGCGCCGTAGAGCAGCGGCAGCAGGAGTACCGAGATCAGCGCACCCATCGGCAGCGGCCCCCTGCCGAAACGCTTCAGCTCAAGCGCGGCCAGTTTCGGCGAGCGCATCGTCCGCCCCCTCCTCGGTGTCTTCGGTGTCCTTGATTTCCCTGGTATCCGAGGCGTGCTCGGCGTGCTCGCTGCCCTCGGAGGCGTCGGTGCTCCCGCTGTCCGTGCCGGTGCCGTCGGCGCCCTCGGCGCGTGTCTCGCGGCCCTGGCGGACCTCGTGCTTCCCGGTGGCCGGGGCGATCGGGGCGGTGGTGTCCGCCGTGTCGGCGGCGGTCGTGCCGGTCGCTTCCGCCGGCTGCGTCCCGGTGCTGATCAGCACCACGCCATCCGGCGCCTGGCTGCACGCCACGAGGACGGTCGTGCCCTGGGCGGCGATGCCGCGCAGCAGATCCCAGGCCTCGGCCCGTTCCGCGTCGGAGAGTTTGAGGTCGATGTCGTCGACGGCCAGCAGCCGGGGCCGCCCGGTCATCGCGAGCGCGATCGACAGGCGCAGTGCCTCCAGGCGCTCCAGATCCCGCACGGATGTGCGGTTCCCCTTCGGTAGCATCTCCACGTCGAGGCCCGCGGTCCGCAGGGCCTCCTCGACACGGGCGAGCGCCGCCGCCCGCCGCTCGCCGCGCGGACGCAGCAGCGCCCGCAGGGAGCCGTCGTACCGCCGTTGGAGCATCGCGCGCTCCCGCAGGTGTTCGGCGACGGTGAGCGCGGGGTCCAGCTCGCTGACACCCTGGACCGGTCCGAGCGCGGTGACCTGACGTACGGTGGCCATCTTCCGCGGCAGTCGCAGCCCGGCGACCTCCGCATGCCCCTCCGAGGGTTTCATCCGGCCTGTGAGGGCGAGGAGCAGGCAGGTGCGGCCCGAGGCCGACGGGCCCTCGACCGCGATCAGCGAACCCGGCTCGGCCTTGATGCCCACACCCCGGAAGGCCCAGCCGCGCGGGCCCTTGAGCCCGAAGTTCTCGGCGGTGACGGCCGCCCCGTGCGTTTCCACGGACCCCCTCCATACTTTTGAACTGACTGGTCAGTTCAAAAGTTAGCGCCTGATCTCCGCGGAGACAAATTCGCCTTCCGGTGAGGCACGTTCAGCGCTCCGGACTGCGAGTACTGCAGAGGTTCAGCGCTCCGGACCGCGAGGGTTGCCGGGGTTGCCGGGGTTGCCGGGCTCGATGTTCGCGACCATCTCCTCCAGCCGCTTGCAGACCCGTTTGATCTCCTCATGGGTCTCGTTCCGCTCCGCAATGACTGCCGCGAGCAGCAGGGCCACCAGCGCCGTGGAGCCGTTGAACGCCTGGAGCGTGACCATGCTGGCGAACAGGTCCTGATCCGCGAACGGACCGGTACGCCGCGCGGAGGCGAGTACCGCCATGATCGAGACGCCGAGTGCGCACGGCGCCGCACCCGCCAACCGGAACCGGAACGCCGCCCAGATCAGCACCGGGAACACCAGGAACAGCAGCGATGAACTCGTGGACTGCGTGGCCAGCATCGTGGCCGCGATGGCGCACAGCGTCAGTGCCACCGCCTCCGCCCAGCGGACCGCACTGGCGTCGGCGGGCCACCGCAGTCTGCGCAGCACCAGCACGAACGGCGTGACCACCAGTACGCCCATCGCGTCCCCCGTCCACCACACGGACCAGGTCGGCCAGAAGGAGCCGGGAGCCAGTGCCCCCGAGATCATCAGCACACTGCTGCCCACCGTGGCACTGATCAGCATTCCGGTGAGCGCGCCGAGGAAGACCAGCAGCAGCCCGTCACGCAGCCGGTCGAGTTCTGAACGGAAGCCCGCGCGGCGCAGCAGGAGGTACGCCACGATCGGCGCCAGGGTATTCCCGGCGACGATCACCAGGACGGCGAGCGGAGTGGGACCGATGGACACATTGGTCAGGAAGGCGCCGAGCGCGATGCCGGGCCACACCCGCGACCCCAGCAGAAGCAGCGCGGCCAGCGCCAGCCCGGTCGGCGGCCACAGGGGGGTGACCTGGCCGCGCACCAGTTGCTGGAGGAGACCCAGCTGGGCGGCTCCGTAGTAGACGGCGGCGACAGCGAGGATCCACAGCACCGTGATCCCGTGGCCCCGGACCTCCTCCTTGCGCACCACAGCAGTCTGCGCCGCCGTGCGGCGCTCGGCGAGTCGGGTGGTCCGGGGGACCGGGGGGCGTCAGGGCACTTCCCCCCCGGGGGTCCGCGGACCGAGGGTCACGGGGCCGAGGTGCCGGGCGGATCGGCGAGGAGACTCTCGTCGGGAGTGCCGTCGTAGCGGGCGACCAGTACGGCTGCGTCGTCGCGGTGGCCGGTCAGCTCCGCCACCTTGATCACGGCGGAGGCCAGCACGTCGGGGTCGGCGTCGAATCCGGCGCGCACCAACCGGACCACCTCGGCGAGGCCGGACTCCATCGGGTAGTCGGGGCCCTCCACCACGCCGTCGGTGATCAGGACGAGCACCCCGGCCTCGGTGAGCCTCCGGTGCGTCACCGGATAGCGCTCTCCGGGGAGGATGCCGAGCGGCGGGCCGCCGCGGTCCAGGGCGATTCCCGAGTGGCCGCCGGCAGCTGCCCACACCATCGGGACGTGACCGGCTCGGGACACCGCGAGGTCTCTGCTGCCCGGATCGAAGCGCAGGAAGCAGCAGGTCGCGAACAGTCCGAAGCCCATGGAGATCAGCAGGTCGTTGGTGCGGCTCAGCACTTCGCCCGGATCGCTCGTCGCCTCGGCGAGCGCCCGCAGACTGGTGCGTACCTGGCCCATGAAGGCCACTGCCTCGGCGTCGTGCCCCTGGACGTCCCCGATCGCCAGTCCGAGCGATCCGTCCAGCATCAGGAAGGCGTCGTACCAGTCACCCCCCACGGCGAGCCCGTCCCGCGACGGTGCGTAGCGGGCGCCGATGCGCACTCCGGGGAGCCTCGGCAGCTCGGGCGGGAGCATATGGCGCTGGAGCGCCATGGCCAGCTCGACCCTGGCCCGCTGGAACTCGATCCGCTCCAGGGCCTGGTCGACGAGGCGCCCGAGGGTGAGCAGGAGCTGCTGCGCGTTGTCGGGCGGGTCCGCGTCGTGTTCCCGCATGACCGCTCCGAAGGGTCCCACCTGATCCCTCATCACCCTAACCGCTACTCCCGGAGCTCACCTCCGCAGGCAAAAGCACAGGTCAGGCTCAATTGTCAGTGGCGCCCTCCAGTATGGACACACACGGCCACCGTGTCGTGACACGACGACAGGAGGTTCGTCATGGCCAGCTCCTACGCCGCTGCCGCACACCGGCTCCGCACAGGCGGCCCTGCCCCCTCACTGCCCGGTTCCCCACTGCCCTCGCAGGGTGGTCCGGCGGGCGACATCCATCCCGTCCTGCGGCGCTCGTCCGCGCCGCCCGCCGCCGTCGAACTGCTCGCCCAAGCCCACGCCGGTCTCGAAGAGGCCGCCGGGCTGCCCACGCCCAACGAGCGCTATGCGACCGCCCACCTCGCGGCGCTGCGCACCGCCGCCGCCGTGCTCGCCGTTCGCGGGCGGCCCGAGACCAATCCGCGGCGCAGGGCCCGCATAAGGTCCGCCTGGGAGGTGCTCCCGGAGACAGCCCCCGAGCTCACCGAGTGGAGCGCGTTGTTCGCTTCCGGCGCGCGGCGCAGGGCGCGCGCGGAGGCGGGCATCCAGGGCGCTGCGAGCGCCCGCGACGCCGACGATCTGCTGCGTGACGCGGCCATGTTCCTCCGGCTCGTCGAGCGGATGCTCTCGCTCCAGCCGGTGCTGCCGACCGCCGGTGCGGAGTCCGGGGCCGGCCCCGGCGGAGCGGCGACCGCCGGACCCGGCCGGCCGACGGTGGATGACAGCGCTTCCGGCGCTGCCGGAAGGGGGAATGCCGCGGGGTGACGGGGAGGGCCGGGAGGTGTGCGGAGGCAATAGGGTGGGGCCTGCACCGTCACACGCCCCGCCGAGGAGTCAACTGCCGTGCCGGACCAGACGCGCCCCCAGCGGCCCCGCACCGAGGGCGGACCTTCCCGGGCTTCCCTCCGAACCGCTGTGGTCTGGGATGTCCTGAAGGACGCCCTCGACCGCCGCTCCAGGGCGACCGGGAAGGACGCGCTGGACGTCCTGGACACCGGCGGCGGCTCCGGCAATTTCGCCGTGCCCGCCGCCCGCCTGGGACACCGTGTCACCGTCGTCGACCCCAGCCCCAACGCGCTGTTCGCGCTGGAGCGCCGGGCCGCCGAAGCCGATGTCGCCGACCGTGTGCGCGGAGTCCAGGGCGATATCCACGGCCTCTTCGACGTGGTGGACCGGAGCGGTTTCGACATCGTGCTCTGCCACGGTGTGCTGGAGTACGTCGACGACCCCGCCGAGGGCGTGCGGAACACCGCGGAAGCCCTGCGCCCGGGCGGCTCGCTCAGCCTGCTCGCGGCGGGCCTGGGCGGAGCCGTCCTGGCCAGGGCGCTCGCCGGACACTTCACCGAGGCCAGGCACGCACTCGCCGACCCGGCGGGACGCTGGGGCGAGGGCGACCCGGTTCCTCGCCGCTTCTCCGCCGAGCAGCTCGCCGACCTGGTCGCCGCTGCCGGGATGAAGGTCGGTGCCGTGCACGGAGTGCGGGTGTTCGCGGACCTCGTCCCGGGCGTCCTCGTGGACACCGAGCCCGGCGCCCTCGAGGCTCTGCTGAAGCTGGAGGAGGCCGCGGCCGAGCTGTCGGCCTTCCACGCGGTCGCCACCCAGCTCCACGTCCTGGGCGAAAAGCACGCCTGAGACCGGCCTCCGCGCCGCTGATCAGCACGGCAGCCGCAGACGGAGTACGTCACTCATCCCCCTTTCGGGGCGTCGGCCCCGTATGATCGGGGGACATCGTCCGGCATGACGGGACGGCGGCTGGGGAATCAACGCTTCAGCAGTCGGGCCGCCATGACGGCCCTATGGCAGCGAATTGGGCAGTGGACGGGTTTCACCGGCGTGATTCCCTGCCTATCCTGAAAGGGCCGTTTACCGGTCGCCCCAGCGACCGACGACTAGGAGGACTCCGTGCCGCTCTCAGAGCACGAGCAGAGAATGCTCGAGCAGATGGAGCGAGCGCTGTACGCCGAAGATCCCAAGTTCGCGACAGCGCTCGAGGGAAGCGGGCTGCGTACGTACACCCGGCGACGGGTCTACCAAGCGATCGCCGGCTTCCTGGTGGGTATCGCGCTCCTCATGGCCGGAATGGTCACCACAGTGATCTGGATCAGTGTGGTGGGCTTTCTCGTCATGCTCGGTTGCGCGGTCCTCGCAGTCACCGGCTGGCGCAAGGCGCCCAAGCCGGGCGAGCAGGGCCCCGGGGCGCAGCAGGCGCGTCGGCAGCCCAGGCAGCGCCGGTCCGTGATGGACCGGATCGAGCAGCGGTGGCAGCGCCGCCGCGATGAGCAGGGCCACTGAGCCCCCACCACATCCTGATCGTCGCCGTCCACGACGCCACCCGAGCGTCCCGACCGGAAACCGCGTACGGGTTCGGGAAAACCACATACCACTCCGAGTCCGAGGGGTGACCGCTTCTCAGCGGTCACCCCTCGCTCCTTGATCCGTCACCGAAGCCGGGGAGACCCCATGCCGCCGCGCCGTGCGGAGACCTCCCACGGCGGCATCAGTGGGCCGGTCCCGCTCCGGGGGGAGCGGACCGGGACCCGACAGGGGGAACAATCACCCCTCGGCCGGGTCGCCAGGCGCGTGTGGACCCGGACAGTGCGGTGCCCGGCGGCCGGGCCCACTCACCTCACTCCGTCAGCCGCCATGGCGTACGAGTCGGCGGAGTCGGCTGGCCACAGGGGCGAGGAACCGGTCGCGAGTGGCTGCCCACTGCTCGGTCACCCCGGCCCACCGCTCGGCCAGCGCCCATACGATCCGCACGGATGAGCGCGGCAGCAACAGAGCCCGAAGACGGATGCCACGGCTCGCCTGGGCGGACAGTCCGGAGCGGACCCGCCGCACATCGTCCGCGAGCCCGGACACCGGACCCGGGGCCGGTGCGTACAGCACCTGCTCCACAGCCCCGGCCATCCGGTGGACGGCGTCGGCTGCGTCTCTCGCGCCGCTGCCGTCCAGGCGCCCGAGCCGGACGATTCGCGCCGCGGTCTTGCGCGGCGTCAGCGAATCGTCCGGGGGAATGCCGTGGTCCCAGGCCGAATCGCAGACCTCCCGCCAGGCGGCCAAGGTCCGCGCGCCAGCTGCCGGGGCGTCCGGCTCGCCCTGCAAGGCGGTCGAGTTCGCGTCCGGCTCCACCAGCGGCGCGTCGGCAGTCCCGGGGGTCCGTCCGGGCGTCTTCCCCGACGTACGGACATGCCGGTCCGAACCGAGCCTGCGCGCCCTCGCTCTCAGCCGCCACAGCATCGGCATCAGCGGTACGAGCACGACCGCGACCGCGACGAGGCTCCACCCCAGGACCGCCTGGAACGAGGGACCCTGGTCAGTGGTTCCCGTTGTGTCCTTGGGGGCCGCGGCACCGCACTCCCCAAGCCGCTGGTCTTGGGCCGAGCAGCTCGGCGAGCCGGACGGGGCGGCCGGAGCGGCCGACGGACTGCTCGGATCGGGTTGCGCCGGGGCACTGGGCGTGTCGGACGGCGTCTGCGACTGCGTGTAGTCCGGAGCGCTGCCGCGTGTGGGAGTGGGTTCGAAGCGGGTCCATCCGGCGCCCTCGAAGTACAGCTCCGGCCAGGCATGGGCGTCGCGATTGGTGACCGATATCGCCCCGCCCGTCACTGGCGAACCGGGAGTGAAGCCGACGGCGACCCGTGCGGGGATGCCCATCGAGCGGGCCATCGCGGCCATCGAGAACGAGAAGTGGACGCAGAATCCCTGCTTGCTCTTCAGGAACCGGGAGATCCCCTCGACCCCACCGCCCGAATCCACCCGGGTCGAGTACCTGAAGCCGCCCTTCGTCGCGAACCACTCCTGGAGTCTCACCGCCCGCTCGTAGTCGTTCGACGCGCCCGCGGTCACCCGCAGGGCGGTCTCCCGCACGTCGGCGGGCAGCTCCCGAGGCACCTGGGTGTATTCCTTCAGCACCGCCTCGGGAGCCCTGGGCGCGGCGGCGAGCTGCTCACGGGTCGGATTCACCACCAGACTGGTGACCTTGTACTGCAGTCCGCTCGTGGTCTGCCCGTGGTCGCCGATGATCGTCCTGCGGGCCGGGTCGAACCGCCACTTGCCGCCGACCTCCACCTTCGCCGCGGGAAACGGCATCGGAAGCCAACCCTGCCGGTAGGAACCGGCGACCGAGATGTTCGTACGCACCTCGGTGGTCGCCACGGAGTCACTGAGGCCGTCGGGCGTGGGCAGCTCTTCGGGGATGTCGGTCACCGGACGCTTGGAGAACTTCCAGGAGTCCCCGTCGAACTGGTTCAGCGCCATCAGCCGCAGATACATGCCGCTGACGTCGGGGGCGTTGGTCTTGTACTTCAGCCACTCGCGCTTCTCGGGCTGGTTGAGCGTGTCCTGGAGGGTCACCACCGGGTTGACCGCGCTGATCTCACCGCCGCCCCCGCTGCCTGCCCCTGGCCCGTCGCCCACTCCGCCCAGCAGCCCGCCGTTCAGCGCGGGAAGCATGGCGGGGACGGCCAGTGCCACCCCGAGGGCGAGCACACCGATCCTGCGACCGGTGCGCACCGGCGCCTGCGGCCCGCCACCACTTGGTTCGAGCCCGCCCGCCGTGCGGCTCGCGGCCTGCGGCGTACCACCGAAGACCCTGCCCCACTGCGACAGCCGGTCCCTGCCCTCCGCGAGTAGGAGCAGTAGATAGCCGGTAGCCGCGAGCAGGAACCAGAGCCAGCTGGCATCGCCACCGGACAGCGCCGCGGCCACCGAGTACAGCGCCAGCAGGGGCAGACCGGCCGGGGCGGCGCTGCGGAAGGTCACCGCGAGCGCGTCCACCAGGAGACCGATCAGCAGCACACCGCCGACCAGCATGAGTTTGATGCCCTCGGTGGCCGGCGCCGGGGCCGCGTAGCGGCCGACGTCCGCTACTCCCGACGACAGCAGATCGCCGAAGTGCATCCAAGCGTCCGGGCCCGGAACCACCCCGAGCAGCGCCTGCTCCCGTGCGAAGCACAGCGTGAGCAGCAGCACGGCCACGACGGCCTGTACGGCCACCGTCAGCGGCCTGGCCAGCGGCACCCGGCGGGTCAGAGCGCCGATCCCGCTCTGCACGCCCACCAGGAGTGCCGCGAGCAGGATCCAGGTCGCCGGTTCGACCAGTGGCGACAGGGCGCCGGAGGCCAGCACCGTGGCGGCGAAGGCACACAGGGCCAGCCGTGTGCGACCACTCATGACCGTCCCCCCGACGAACCGAATGAACTCGACGAACCGAATGAACTCGACGGGCCGAACGAATCCGACGAACCGGATGAACCCGCAGTCCCCGAAGGACCGGTGGGGACGGAGTCCGGCCGCTCACCGGCCGCGAGGCGCCACAGCTCGGGAAGCGGCCCACCCGCCGGTACCGCCACCGCTGTCCACCCCGCCTCGCGCAGCGCGCGCAGTCGCTCCTCGACCGCGCCCGCCACCGCCCCGCCGGTCAGCCAGGTGCCGCTGTCCAGCACGAAGGCCACAGCGGCGCCGCAACGCTGCCGCATCCGGGCGGCGACCGCCGCCTGCTCCTCGTCGAGATCGCCGAAGAAGGCGACCAGCAGGCCCTCGTTGCCGCCGCGCAGCACGTCATGGGCCCGGGACAGCCCCGCGCCGTCGGAGTGGTCGACGACCGCGAGGGTGTCCAGCATCAGGCCCGCCGAGTCCGCGGTGTCCTGGGTGGACCCGGCGTAGCCGTCGGCGCCCGCACCGGGCACCGAGCTCCCCGTGTCGGTCAGCAACCGCACCGTGAAGCCCCGCTCCAGCATGTGCACCAGCACCGACGCCGTCGCCGAGACGGCCCACTCGAAGGCCGAGTCGGGCCCCGTGCCCTGGTAGGCGATGCCACGGGTGTCCAGCAGCACCGTGCACCTGGTCCGCTGCGGCTGCTCCTCGCGGCGGACCATCAACTCGCCGTACCGAGCCGTGGAGCGCCAGTGCACCCGGCGCAGGTCGTCGCCGTGCCGGTACGCGCGCGGGATGATGTCGTCGTCGCCCGCGAGAGCCAGTGAGCGCTGCCGCCCGTCCCCGTGCCCCGCGGCCTCGCCGACCAGCCGCACCGGCGGCAGCGGATCGGTCCTCGGTATCACCGTCAGCAGGTCGGCCGCGCTGAACGAGCGGGTGAGCTCGCACATGCCGAACGGATCGCCCAGCCGCAACTGCAGCGGCCCCAGGGGATAGCACCCGCGCAGATCCGAACGGACCCGGTACGACACCTCACGCCGTCCGCCCGGCTCCACCCGGTCGAGCACGAACCGGGGCCGGGGACCCAGCACGTACGGCACATGGTCCTGGAGCATGAGCAGGCCGGTGGGCATCCGCGACATGTTGTCCATCCGCAGACGGACCCTCGCCTCCGACCCGGCCGGCACCCGTGAAGGGGTCAGCCCACGCCGCGCCGAGACCCGGTAGCGCGTGCGGTGCAGCACCGCGGCGGAGATCAGCGGGAGCACCGTGAGCAGCAGTCCGACCCTGAGCAGATCGCTCTGCCCCAGGACGTACGCGCACACCGCGGCGGCGACACCGGCCGCGAGGAAGGACCGGCCGCGTGTGGTCAGCCCGCCGAGAGCAGTCCGCAGCCCGCCCCTGCCCTCATCCCGAGAGGAGGGCCCTTCGCCCGCCGCGGGGCTCCCGGGCGCCATCACAGCCGCCGGGAACCGGGCTGCTGGTGGCCGTAGAGCGGCCCGCCGGACGTCGAAGACCGCGTCGCAGTGCCGTAACCGCTGTCGTTGCCGGAGGTCGGCACCGGAATGCGTCCCACGATCTCCAGTACGACCTGCTCCGACGTACGGCGGTTCAACTGCGCCTGGGCGGTCGCCAGCAGCCGGTGCGCCAGCACGGGCACGGCGAGCGACTGCACATCGTCCGGCAGCACGTAGTCCCGTCCGGACAGCGCGGCGGAGGCCTTCGCGGCGCGCAGCAGGTGCAGGGTGGCACGGGGCGAGGCGCCGAGTCTGAGATCCGGGTGGTTGCGGGTCGCTGCGACCAACTCCACCGCGTAGCGCCGCACCGACTCGGCGACATGCACCGTGCGCACCGCGTCGATCAGCTTCACGATGTCATGGGCGTGCGCCACCGGCTGGAGATCGTCGAGCGGGGACACCTCACCGTGCACGTCCAGCATCTGGAGCTCGGCCTCCGGTGTGGGGTACCCCATCGACACCCGTGCCATGAAGCGGTCCCGCTGCGCCTCGGGCAGCGGGTAGGTGCCCTCCATCTCCACCGGGTTCTGCGTGGCCACCACCATGAACGGGCTGGGCAGCTCGTATGTCTGCCCGTCGATGGTGACCTGCCGTTCTTCCATGGACTCCAGCAGCGCCGACTGGGTCTTCGGCGACGCTCGGTTGATCTCGTCGCCGATCACGATCTGTGCGAAGATCGCCCCGGGCTTGAACTCGAAATCCCGTCGCTGCTGGTCGTAGATCGACACACCGGTGATGTCCGACGGCAGCAGGTCTGGTGTGAACTGGATGCGGCGCACCGAGCAGTCGATGGACCGCGCCAGCGTCTTGGCCAGCATGGTCTTGCCCACGCCCGGCACATCCTCGATCAGCAGATGCCCCTCGGCGAGCAGCACGGTCAGCGAAAGCCGTACGACCTCGGGCTTGCCCTCGATCACGCCTTCGACCGACCTGCGGACACGCTCCACCGTGGCGGTCAGATCTGTGAGGCTCGCTCGATCGTCATAGGTCGTCACCCGGCCCTCCTCGGCCCTTTACACGGGCCGATGCGCTGCTGACGGCACGGCCCACCCCGAAACACGGACATCGCAGCGGCGGTCGCCGCCGCGATGTCACTCCCGCATTCTTGTTGCCGTTGCCGCTTCGTGTCACTCGCCTGTGGACAACCGGGCTCTCGTCCGGGTGCGTATACCGCTTACTACGGCCCGCGCCACCGGTTCACTCAGCCGCCGCGCCGATCTCCTTCAGCAGCCCGGTCCTGACGTCGAACACAAAACCCCGCACGTCATCTGTGTGCAGGAGGAACGGCGACGTGCGCACCCGCTGCATGGACTGCCGTACATCCTGGTCGACGTCGCGGAACGCCTCCACAGCCCAGGACGGCCGCTGCCCGACCTCGTCCTCCAACTCGTGCCGGAAGTCCTCGGTCAGCCTCTCCAGACCGCAGTTGGTGTGATGGATGAGTATCACGCTGCGGGTGCCGAGGGCACGCTGGCTGATGGTGAGCGAGCGGATCACATCGTCAGTGACCACACCGCCGGCGTTGCGGATCGTGTGGCAGTCGCCCAGCTTCAGGCCGAGCGCCTTGTGCAGGTCGAGGCGGGCGTCCATGCACGCCACCACGGCCACCCCGAGTACGGGCCGTGCGTCCATACCGGGGTCGGTGAACCCGGAGGCGTAGTGCTCGTTCGCCGAGACGAGCCGGTCGGTGACGGTGCCGCTCTCGACAGCGGCTTCGGCTGATGGGTGCGCAGAGGTCGACATGGCTAAGACGGTACTGGCCACGGTCCGTCCGGGCCTGCCGTGAGAGCTGGACGAAGAGCGACAAAGAGCGTCAATGAGCCGGGTTGTGAGGTAACCCACAGGCGGGACCCCGTCGAGCCCGTACGAGTGATGGGTGCCGGTCCCGACAGACGCGTCCCACCGGCCGTGCGACGCGCCAGCCGGTTGATTGACCGTCCCGTCCGGTGCACTAAAGTGACGCTCAGTTCATGTCCAGTCCATGCCCATGAGGGGCCCGGACAGCGGCCGTGGACGCAGACCCACCCGCACATACCGAACATTTCCATGATTTTCCCGCGTGTGCGGCCGTGGCACCGGCAACGGCGACGGCATACGTGCGCCTCCGGCGCCCAGGCGGCCGAGCACGTCGGACCTGAGAGGGCGCATTGAGCCAGCGACACGTCCCGGTGATGCTCCAGCGGTGCCTGGACCTGCTGGCACCCGCACTGGAGGCGCCTGAAGGGGCGCCCGCGGAGGGCGGTGGGCGGGCCCCGGTGGTCGTCGACTGCACGCTCGGGCTCGGCGGCCACAGCGAAGCACTGCTCACCCGGTTTCCAGGGATCCACCTCATCGCGCTCGACCGGGACAAAGAAGCCCTGCGGCTGTCCGGCGAACGGCTCGCCCCCTTCGGGGAGCGCGCGACGCTGGTGCACGCCGTGTACGACGAGCTGCCCGATGTGCTCGACCGGCTCGGCACCCCCCGGGTCCAGGGCGTCCTGTTCGACCTCGGCGTCTCCTCGATGCAGCTGGACGAGGCCGATCGCGGCTTCGCCTACGCCCAGGACGCCCCGCTCGACATGCGTATGGATCAGACGACGGGCATC
The DNA here is from genome assembly GCF_037023745.1 of Streptomyces sp. SCSIO 30461. Classification (NCBI taxonomy): domain Bacteria; kingdom Bacillati; phylum Actinomycetota; class Actinomycetes; order Kitasatosporales; family Streptomycetaceae; genus Streptomyces; species Streptomyces sp. SCSIO 30461. The sequence goes on along the minus strand of NZ_CP146101.1, from coordinate 5,964,710 downwards.
AGCGCGGCGGAGGTGCTCAACACCTATCCGGCCGGTGAACTGGTGCGGATCCTGCGCGTGTACGGCGAGGAGAAGCAGGCCAAGCGGATCGTGTCGGCGATCGTGCGCGAGCGCGAGAAGGAGCCGTTCGACCGCAGCGCCAGGCTGGTCGAGCTGATCCGCGACTCCCTGCCGCAGGCGGCCAAGCGCACTGGTGGCAATCCCGCCAAGCGCACCTTCCAGGCGCTGCGGATCGAGGTCAACGGCGAACTCTCGGTCCTGGAAAGCGCGATCCCCGCCGCCGTGCGGGCCCTCGCGGTCGGCGGTCGGATCGCGGTCCTCTCCTACCACTCGCTGGAGGACCGGCTGGTCAAGCAGGTCTTCGCGGCTGGTGCCGCCAGTACCGCACCGCCCGGGCTGCCCGTCGTACCCGAGCGCTACCAGCCCCGACTGAAGCTGCTGACCCGTGGCGCCGAACTCCCCACCGACGAGGAGGTCGCCGAGAACCGCCGTGCCGCGCCCGCCCGGCTGCGGGGCGCGGAGCGGATCCGCGAGGACGCACAGTGACATCCGCCGGGTGAGGGAGGGCACGTGGTGAAGAAGGCCGCCGGTCAGCTCAGGGGACGCGCCGCCCGGCTGGCCGGGCTGATGCCGTCCGGCCCCAGCACTGCCGCCAGGACGCCGTTCGTCCTGCTCGTGGTGGTGCTGCTGGGGGGTGGCCTCATCACCCTGCTGCTGCTCAACTCCTCCCTCAACGAGGGTTCGTTCGAGCTGAGTGAGCTCAGGAGGAAGACCACCGAGCTCACCGACGAGGAGCAGGGCCTGCAACGGGACGTGGACGGCCGCTCAGCCCCGGACGCGCTCCAGCGGCGGGCCCGCGAGCTCGGCATGGTTCCCGGTGGCAACCCCGTCTTCCTGGACCCGGACGGCGAGGTCAAGGGAGTGCCGCGCAAGGCCAAGGCCGAGCCCTACGTGCCCCCGGAAGACTCCACGGCCCCGTCCGCCGTGCCCCGTACCGCGCCCGGATCCCCGTCCGCCGCCCCGTCGGCGGCTCCTTCCGGGGCCGCGCCCGCCACCTCCGCCTCGGCCCCCGCGGCTTCCGGAAGCCCTGCCGCGCCCGCGAGCCCTGGTGCACCTGAGAGCCCTGCCGCGCACGCGGGCCGCGCCGGGCACGCGAACCCCGTGCCACCGGTGGATCCGGCGGCACCCGCGAACCCCGCGGTGTCCGCCCCGGGCCGGACTCCGCAGCCGCCGTCCCCCAACCCCGGCAGGTGACGCAGTGCCTCCCAAGGAAACTCCGCGCCGCCGCGTTCCCGGTCCCGCCAGGCGACCCGGTCCGGGCAACCGCCCCCGCCCCGCCGCGAACCGCCCGCGCCCTCCCGCCGGCCGCCCGCGTACCGCGGCCCCGCCGCGCAGGATCCGCCTGGGCAGCCCCCGCCCCCGGCTGCGCCTCGTCAGCCTGGCGCTGACCCTGACCATGCTGGTGTTCGTGGTACGCCTCCTCCAGGTGCAGGCGGTCGACGCGAGCACCTACGCGGCCATGGCCGACAAGAACCGCTACATGAGCTACACGCTGACCGCGGAGCGCGGCGAGATCACCGACCGGTCCGGGATCGCTCTCGCCACCAGCGTCGACGCGTACGACGTCACCGCCGACCCGAAGATGTTCACCCCCGAGGAGAGCAAGGCACCGGACGCGCCCGAGCAGGCGGCGGCGCTGCTCGCCCCGATCCTCGGCAAGGACGTCGCCGAACTCGCCAACCGGCTCAAGACCCCCAAGTCCCGCTACACCGTCCTAGCCCGGCGCCAGACCCCCCAGGTGTGGAAGCAGATCAGCGACCTCAAGGGTGTCTTCGCCGAGAAGGCCAGGACCGACAAGGCCGCGGGCGGGACCGGAGCGAATGTGCTGGCCGGAGTGTTCCGCGAGGCGAGCAGCAAACGGGTCTACCCCAACGGCGAGCTCGGGGCCGGGATACTGGGATACGTCAACGCCGAAGGCCGCGGTGCGGGTGGTCTGGAGTCCATGCTGGACGCCGAACTCGCGGGCCAGGACGGTGAGGTCACCTACGCCCAGTCCGGCGGTCGGCGCGTCCCCACCGCAGGGGCTCGCGAGGTGCCGGCGGTCCCCGGCTCCGACATCGAACTCACCATCGACCGCGACATCCAGTGGGCGGCCCAGCAGGCGATCGCCGCCCAGGTCCGGAAGTCCAAGGCCGACCGGGGCTATGTGGTCGTGCAGAACACCCGTACCGGTGAGATCCTCGCCATGGCCAACGCCCCTGGATTCGATCCCAACGACATCTCCCAGGCCGACGCGGCGGCCATGGGCAACGCCGCCCTCCAGGACGTGTACGAGCCGGGCTCCACCAGCAAGGTCATGTCCATGGCGGCGGTCCTGGAGGAGCGGGCGGCGACCCCCGCCACCCATGTCACCGTGCCCAACCGGCTGCACCGCGGCGACCGGCTGTTCCACGACGACATCGACCACCCCACCTGGCATCTGACCCTCAACGGCGTCCTCGCCAAGTCCAGCAACATCGGCACGATCCTGGCGACCGGCCAGCTCGGCAGGACCCAGGCGGAGGCCAATCGGGTCCTCTACTCGTATCTGCGTAAGTTCGGCATCGGCAGCCCGACGGGGCTCGACTACCCCGGGGAGTCCCCCGGCATCCTCGCCAAGCCGCAGAACTGGTCCACTTCGCAGCAGTACACGATCCCGTTCGGCCAGGGCCTGTCCGTCAACGCCGTCCAGGCCGCGTCCGTCTACTCGACCATCGCCAACGGCGGCGTGCGCATCGAGCCCACCCTGATCCGGGGCACCACAGGGCCGGACGGACGGTTCACCTCGGCTCCCGAGCCCGGGAAGACCCGGGTGGTCAGCGAGAAGACCGCCCGCACCCTCGCCACCATGCTCGAATCCGTCGTCGGCGACGAGGAGGGCACCGGCACCAAGGCCAAGATCCCCGGCTACCGCGTCGCAGGAAAGACCGGTACGGCCAACCGGGTCGACCCGGAAACGGGCCGCTACAAGGGCTACACAGCCTCCTTCGCCGGCTTCGCACCCGCCGACGACCCGCAGATCACGGTCTACTGCGCCATCCAGAACCCGACCAAGGGCAGCTACTTCGGCGGGCAGATCTGCGGGCCCATCTACAAGAAGGTCATGGAATTCGCCCTCAAGACCCGACAGGTCGCACCCACCGGCGCACCGCCCGCGCGGCTTCCGGTGACGTTCGAGCCGGGCACGTGAGCCGGGAGGCACCCTCAGTGACAAGGATCACGCCCGATCCCCCCTCATTTAGCACCGGTCCCGGTACGCCCGGTACGCTCACCGCCGTGCCACATGCTGATCAGTACCGAACCGCCCCACCCCGTCCGGCCGAGGTCCGCCCGATCGACCTCAGTGAGCTGGCCGACCGGCTGGGGGTAGAGCCCCCGGGCTCCGGCGCGGTCACCGGCATCACCCATGACTCCCGCGCCGTACGCCCCGGCGACGTGTACGCGGCCCTCCCCGGAGCCCGGCTGCACGGTGCCGACTTCGTCGCCCAGGCGAAGGAACTCGGCGCCGCGGCGATCCTCACCGACCCGACCGGTGCCGAGCGCGCCGCCGCCACCGGGCTGCCGGTGCTGGTCAGCGGGAACCCGCGCGGACAGATGGGCGCCCTGGCCGCCGCGATCTACGGACATCCCGGTGCCGATCTGCTCCAGATCGGCATCACGGGCACATCGGGCAAGACCACCACCGCCTACCTCGTGGAGGGCGGGTTGCGCGGCGCGGACCGCCGTACCGGGCTCATCGGCACGGTCGAGATGCGCATCGGCGACGAGCGCATCAAGGCGGAGCGCACCACTCCCGAAGCCACCGACCTCCAGGCGCTGTTCGCGGTGATGCGCGAGCGCGGAGTCGAGTCGGTCGCCATGGAGGTGTCCAGTCACGCGCTGGTGCTCGGCCGGGTCGACGGCTGTGTGTTCGACATCGCCGTGTTCAACAACCTCAGCCCGGAGCACATGGAGTTCCATTCCGGCATGGAGGACTACTTCCAGGCCAAGGCGCAGCTCTTCACCCCCGCCAGGGCCCGGCGCGGCGTGGTCAACCTGGACGACGAGTACGGCAGGCGGCTGGCCGCCGATTCGGCGATCCCGGTCGTGACCTTCTCCGCAGAGGGGCACCCGGACGCCGACTGGCGGGCCGAGGGGGTCGAACTGGGCCCGCTCGGTTCGACGTTCACCGCCGTCGGCCCGGGCGGTGAACGAGTGGCCGCGCACGCCCCGTTGCCGGGTGCCTTCAACGTCGCCAACGCCCTCGCCGCGATCGCCACTCTCGCCGTCGCCGGGCTCGACCCGCAGGCCGCGGCCGACGGCGTCGGTGCTGTTCCCGGAGTTCCCGGCAGGCTGGAACGCGTCGACGCAGGGCAGCCGTATCTCGCCGTGGTCGACTACGCGCACAAGACGGACGCCGTCGAGTCGGTGCTGCGAGCCCTGCGCAAGGTCACCAAGGGCCGGCTGCATATCGTGCTCGGCTGCGGTGGCGACCGCGACACGACCAAGCGCGGACCGATGGGCGCCGCCGCGGCACGCCACGCCGACACAGCCATCCTGACCTCAGACAACCCCCGCTCCGAGGATCCGCTCGCCATCCTCGCCACCATGCTGGCGGGCGCCGCCGAAGTGCCCGCGCACGAACGCGGCGAGGTCCAGGTGTTCGAGGAGCGTGCCGCCGCGATCGCCGCGGCCGTCGCACGGGCCGAGGCGGGCGACACCGTGCTGGTCGCGGGCAAGGGCCACGAGCAGGGGCAGGACATCGCCGGGGTGGTCCGCGCCTTCGACGACCGCCAGGTGCTCCGCGAGGCGATCGAGGCGCGTACCCCGCGCCACGACGGCACAGCGGACGCAGGGGATGCAGCAGACGCAGTGGACGCAGCCCGTCACCAGAACAGTCAGGGATGAAGCAGTGATCGCCCTCTCCCTCGCCGAGATCGCCCATGTCGTCGGCGGGCAGACCCACGACATACCGGATCCGGCCATCCAGGTCACCGGACCCGTCGTCATCGACTCCCGGCAGGTCGAGTCCGGCAGTCTCTTCGCCGCCTTCGCGGGTGAGCACGCCGATGGCCATGACTACGCGGAGCGCGCGGTCGCTGCGGGTGCCGTCGCGGTGCTCGCGGTACGCCCCGTCGGTGTGCCCGCCATCGTCGTGGACGACGTGCAGACCGCGCTCGGCGCGCTGGCCCGCGCCGTGGTCGAGCGGCTCGGCACGGAGGTCGTCGCCCTCACCGGCTCCGCCGGGAAGACCTCCACCAAGGACCTCATCGCCCAGCTGCTGGAGCGTCACGCCCCCACGGTGTGGACACCCGGTTCCCTCAACAACGAGATCGGCCTGCCGCTGACCGCGCTGCGCGCGACGGCGGAAACGCGCCATCTCGTACTGGAGATGGGCGCCCGCGGCATCGGCCACATCCGCTATCTCACCGGTCTCACCCCGCCGCGCATCGGCGTGGTGCTCAACGTCGGCAGCGCCCACATCGGCGAGTTCGGCGGCCGTGAGCAGATCGCCCAGGCCAAGGGCGAGCTGGTGGAGTGCCTGCCGCCCGCCGAGCGGGGCGGAATCGCGGTGCTCAACGCCGACGACCCCCTCGTGCGCGCCATGGCCTCCCGTACGAAGGCGCGCGTCGTGCTGTTCGGCGAGGCGGGCGAAGCGGACGTACGGGCGGAGAACGTGCGGTTGACGCCGAGCGGGCAGCCCGCATTCCTGCTTCGCACACCATCCGGGTGCGGCGATGTGACCTTGCGGCTGTACGGTGAGCACCACGTGTCGAACGCGCTCGCCGCGGCCACCGTCGCCCATGAGTTGGGCATGCCCGCCGATGAGATCGCCACCGCGCTCTCCGAGGCCGGCACCCTCTCCCGCTGGCGGATGGAGGTCACCGAGCGTCCGGACGGCGTGACGATCGTCAACGACGCCTACAACGCGAACCCCGAGTCCATGAGGGCCGCCCTGCGCGCGCTCGTGGCCATGGGAGCGGCCGCACGAGCCGCCGGGGGACGCACCTGGGCGGTGCTCGGCCCGATGGCCGAGCTCGGGGACGAGGCGCTCGCCGAGCACGACGCGGTCGGACGGCTTGTCGTCCGGCTCAACGTCAGCAAGCTCGTGGCAGTCGGGGGCAGGGAAGCGTCCTGGTTGCAACTGGGCGCTTACAACGAGGGTTCGTGGGGTGAGGAGTCGGTGCACGTGTCCGACGCGCAGGCGGCGGTTGACCTGTTGCGCAGAGAGCTGCGCCCGGGAGACGTCGTGCTGGTGAAGGCTTCGAGGTCGGCCGGGCTTGAGCGGATCGCCCAGGCGCTGCTCGAGAACACGGGGACCTCGGCGGGCTCTTCCGAGGGGCAGGTAGCCGGTCGATGAGGCAGATCCTCTTCTCGGGGGCCATCGGGCTCTTCCTGACGCTCATCGGCACCCCGCTGCTGATCAAGCTGCTGGCCCGGAAGGGCTATGGCCAGTTCATCCGCGACGACGGCCCGCGCAGCCACGGCAGCAAGAAGGGCACGCCCACGATGGGCGGTATCGCCTTCATCCTGGCCACGCTCATCGCCTACGCCCTCGCCAAGGTGATCACCGGTGAGAAGCCCTCGTTCTCGGGCGTGCTGGTGCTGTTTCTGATGGCGGGCATGGGCCTGGTCGGCTTCCTGGACGACTACATCAAGATCGTCAAGCAGCGGTCGCTCGGTCTGCGGGCCAAGGCGAAGATGGCCGGACAGCTGATCGTCGGTATCGCCTTCGCCGTGCTGTCACTCCAGTTCGCCGACATCCGCGGCCAGACACCCGCGTCCACCCGGCTCTCCTTCGTCACCGACTTCGGCTGGTCCATCGGCCCGGTGCTGTTCGTGGTCTGGGCGCTGTTCATGATCCTCGCGATGTCGAACGGCGTGAACCTCACGGACGGTCTGGACGGTCTGGCCACCGGAGCCTCCGTGATGGTCTTCGGCGCCTACACCTTCATCGGGCTCTGGCAGTTCCAGGAGTGGTGCGCCAACGCGAACACGTTGACCAACCCCAACGCCTGCTTCGAGGTGCGCGACCCGCTCGACCTCGCCGTGGTCGCCTCCGCGCTGATGGGCGCCTGCTTCGGCTTCCTGTGGTGGAACACCTCACCGGCCAAGATCTTCATGGGGGACACCGGCTCGCTCGCCCTCGGCGGCGCGCTGGCGGGCCTCGCGATCTGCTCCCGTACCGAGCTGCTGCTCGCCCTGCTCGGCGGTCTGTTCGTGCTGATCACCATGTCGGTGGTCATCCAGGTCGGCTCCTTCCGGCTCACCGGCAAGCGGGTCTTCCGGATGGCCCCGCTCCAGCACCACTTCGAGCTCAAGGGCTGGTCGGAAGTGCTGGTGGTGGTGCGTTTCTGGATCATTCAGGGCATGTGCGTCATCGTGGGTCTGGGCCTCTTCTACGCGGGATGGGCGGCCGACAAGTGAGTACGCGGGACTGGCAGGGCAAGCACGTCACCGTCGCCGGGCTCGGCGTGAGCGGCATTCCGGCCGCACGCGTCCTGCACGGCCTGGGCGCGGTCGTCACGGTCGTCAACGACGGTGACGACGCGGGTGCGCGTGCGCAGGCCGCGCAACTGGAGGCGGAGGGCATCGCCGTCCGCCTCGGCGACGGGGCCACCCTGCCGGAGGGCACCGGGCTGGTCGTCACCGCGCCCGGCTGGAAGCCCGACAAACCGCTGTTCACCGCAGCCGCCGATGCGGGCGTGGAGGTCTGGGGCGATGTGGAGCTGGCCTGGCGGCTTCGCGGCCTGGACGGCAGGGAAGCGGCGCCTTGGCTCGCGGTCACCGGCACCAACGGCAAGACCACGACCGTGCGGATGCTGGCCTCCATCCTGGAGGCGGCCGGTCTGAGGACGGCGGCCGTCGGCAACATCGGCGTCTCGCTGCTGGACGCCGTCCTGGGCGAGGACAAGTACGACGTGCTGGCCGTCGAGCTCTCCAGCTACCAGCTGCACTGGGCTCCCTCGCTGCGCGCCCACTCCGCCGCCGTGCTCAACCTGGCGCCCGACCACCTCGACTGGCACGGCTCGATGGCGGCCTACGCGGCAGACAAGGGCCGGATCTACGAGGGCAACACGGTCGCCTGCGTCTACAACGCCGCCGACCCCGCCACCGAGGACCTGGTGCGCGAGGCCGACGTGGTGGAGGGCTGCCGTGCGATCGGTTTCACCCTCGGTGCCCCCGGACCCTCCCAACTCGGTGTGGTGGACGGCATCCTCGTGGACCGCGCGTTCGTCGAGAACCGGCAGAAGCACGCCCAGGAACTGGCCGAGGTCTCCGACGTCAACCCGCCGGCGCCGCACAACATCGCCAACGCGCTGGCTGCGGCGGCCCTCGCCCGCGCCTTCGGCGTCGCCCCCGCGGCGGTAAGGGACGGGCTGCGTGCCTTCCGCCCCGACGCCCACCGCATCGAGCATGTGGCGGATGTGGCGGGCGTCGCCTACGTCGACGACTCCAAGGCCACCAACACGCATGCCGCCGAGGCTTCCTTGGCGGCATACGACCCGATCGTATGGATCGCGGGCGGGCTGGCGAAGGGCGCGGAGTTCGACGAACTGGTCCGGGTGTCCGCGCAGCGGCTGCGAGCCGTCGTGCTCATGGGCGCCGATCGCGTGCTGGTCGCCGAAGCGCTGGCGCGACACGCCCCCGAGGTCCCGGTGGTCGACATCGACCGGACCGACACTGGTGCGATGGCCGCGGCGGTCCGCGAAGCGGCGGGGCTCGCGCAGCCGGGTGACACGGTCCTGCTGGCTCCCGCCTGTGCCTCGATGGACATGTTCACCAACTACAACGAGCGGGGCGAGGCCTTCGCGGACGCCGTCCGGACACTCGCCGCCGAACACGCCTGACCGGCCCGGTCCCCGTCGCCACCGCCCACGACTGGAGGGGGACACCGCCCATGCCGCAGCACGACCCCGCCGCAGCGCTGCCGCGCGGCAGCTCCGTGCGGAGCCCGGCGCGTGGCCGTCCCGCCGCGCGCCGCGCGGCGACGAGCCGTGGCAGCGGCTCCGGAGGACCACCTGCGGGCGGGCCCCGGCGGATCATCGAGCAGGTGCGACGAGCCTGGGACAGACCCCTCACCGCGTACTACGTGATCCTCGGCGCCGGGCTGCTGATCACCGGGCTCGGCCTGGTGATGGTCTACTCCGCCTCGATGATCACGGCGCTGACGTACTCACTCGCCCCCTCGTACTTCTTCCGCAAGCAGTTCGTGGCTGCGCTCATCGGCACCGTGCTGCTGCTGGTCGCGTCCCGGATGCCGTCCCGGCTCCACCGGGCGCTCGCCTACCCCCTGCTCATCGGCAGTGTGTTCCTGATGGTGCTGGTGCAGATCCCGGGGATAGGGCGTTCCGTCAACGGCAACCAGAACTGGATCTACCTCGGCGGTCCCTTCCAGCTCCAGCCCAGTGAGTTCGCCAAACTCGCCCTGCTCCTCTGGGGAGCCGACCTCCTCGCCCGCAAACAGGACAGACGCCTGCTCACCCAGTGGAAGCACCTGCTGGTGCCGCTGGTGCCGGTGGCCTTCATACTGCTGGGGCTGATCATGCTCGGCGGGGACATGGGCACCTCGATCGTCCTCACCGCGATCCTCTTCGGGCTGCTCTGGCTGGCCGGGGCACCCACCAGACTGTTCACCGGAGTGCTCGCCGTAGCCGTGGTGATCGGCGCCGTGCTGATCAAGACCAGTCCCAACCGGATGGACCGCTTCCAGTGCGTCGGCGCCACCGACCCGGGCCCCGGGGACATCTGCTGGCAGGCGGTCCACGGGATCTACGCGCTCGCGTCCGGCGGATGGTTCGGTTCCGGCATCGGCGCGAGTGTGGAAAAATGGGGTCAACTACCCGAAGCGCACACCGACTTCATCTTCGCTATCACCGGGGAGGAGCTGGGGCTGGCGGGGACGCTGTCGGTGCTCACTCTCTTCGCGGCTCTAGGCTATGCGGGTATCCGCGTGGCCGGACGCACGGAGGATCCCTTCGTGAGGTACGCCGCGGGAGGAGCGACCACCTGGATCACGGCTCAGGCCGTGATCAACATCGGTGCGGTGCTCGGTCTGCTGCCGATCGCCGGAGTCCCCCTCCCGCTGTTCTCTTACGGGGGCTCCGCCCTGCTGCCGACCATGTTCGCTGTGGGGCTGCTGATCGCGTTCGCGCGTGAGGACCCCGCCGCGAAGGCGGCCTTGGCCGTTCGCGGGTCCGGGGTGAGATGGAAGACGATGAGACGGCGCACGACGAAGCGTCCGTCCGGAGAGCGGTGAAATTCGGTGCATGTCGTACTCGCCGGCGGGGGGACCGCCGGCCACATCGAGCCCGCGCTCGCCCTCGCGGACGCCCTGCGCAGGCAGGACCCGACCGTGGGCATCACAGCACTCGGCACTGAGCGGGGTCTGGAGACCAGGCTCGTCCCCGAGCGCGGCTATGAACTGGCCCTCATCCCCGCGGTGCCGCTGCCGCGCAAGCCCACGCCCGAACTGATCACGGTTCCCGGGCGGCTGCGCGGCACCATCAAGGCCGCCGAGCAGATCCTGGAGCGCACCAAGGCCGACTGCGTCGTCGGATTCGGCGGCTATGTCGCACTGCCCGGCTATCTCGCGGCCAAGCGGCTCGGTGTGCCGATCGTCGTCCACGAGGCCAACGCCCGTCCGGGTCTGGCCAACAAGATCGGCTCCCGCTACGCGGCCGGTGTGGCGGTCTCCACCCCGGACAGCAAGCTGCGCGACGCCCGCTACATCGGCATCCCGCTGCGCCGCTCCATCGCGACCCTGGACCGGGCGCGGATGCGCCCCGAGGCCCGCGCCGCCTTCGGGCTCGACCCCAACCTGCCGACACTGCTGGTCTCCGGCGGGTCCCAGGGAGCTCGGCGGCTCAACGAGGTGGTCCAGCAGGTCGCTCCGCTGCTCCAGCGCTCCGGAATCCAGATCCTGCACGCGGTCGGCCCCAAGAACGAACTGCCGCGCGTGGACAACATGCCCGGAATGCCGCCCTACATCCCGGTACCGTATCTGGACCGGATGGATCTTGCGTATGCCGCGGCAGACATGATGCTGTGCCGCGCGGGCGCCATGACCGTCGCCGAGCTTTCCGCCGTCGGGCTGCCCGCCGCGTACGTACCGCTGCCGATCGGCAACGGCGAACAGCGGCTCAACGCCCAACCGGTGGTGAAGGCCGGTGGCGGACTCCTGGTGGACGATGCCGAACTGAGCCCGCAGTGGGTCCAGGGGAATGTGCTCCCGGTGCTGGCGGATCCGCACCGGTTGTACGAGATGTCTCGCGCCGCCGCGGAGTTCGGGCGCCGGGATGCAGACGATCTGCTTGTCGGAATGGTCTACGAAGCGATTGCCGCCAGGGCGCGCCGCTAAGGCGTGTTGCGAAAGTAGCTCCGTCCGCCCGCAGGGTGTGGCTCGCGGCGTTTGGTGCGTGCAATCGCAAGGCGGAGGTTCATCCTCGTACTGGGTGTACTCGGATGAACCCGACAACGCCGCGAGTGCGCGTGCCGGGGCGCGATCCAGGTGGGATCCGTCAGACACAGCCCAGGCCGCGGCGGGCAGGGCGCGGCAGCACGACGAAAGGCAGGGAACGGAGATGGCCGGACCGACGACCGCCGAACGCGGTGCGGGCAAGCAGAACGGCCAGTCTCCGTCCGGTCGGTCCGGTCGGTCCGGTCGGTCCGGTCGGTCCGGTCGGTCCGGTCGCCAGGGCCGGTCGGGTTCGTCGGGTTCGTCAAAGGGGGCTCCCGGTCGCAGTCGGTCCCGGGTGTTCCGGCTGCGGATGATGCTGTCCGTGTCGGCGCTGGTCGTCCTCTCGGGCGCGGGGGTCTGGCTGCTGTACGGCTCCTCCTGGCTGCGCACCGATGAGGTCCGGGTCTCCGGCGCGGCGGTGCTCACCCCGCGCGAGGTCGAGCGAGCCGCGGCCGTTCCGATCGGATCGCCACTGGTCTCGGTCGATCTGGAGGCCATCGAGGCGCGGTTGCGCCGGGAACTGCCGCGGATCGACTCGGTCCAGGCGGTCCGCTCCTGGCCGCACGGGATCGAATTGACCGTGGTGGAGCGAAAGCCTGTGCTTCTTGTCGAAGAGGGCGGGAAGTTTGTCGAGTTGGACTCACAGGGAGTGCGGTTCTCGACCGTCGACACCGCCCCCGAAGGTCTGCCCCTGCTGGAGCTGACTGCCGTCCAGCCCTCCAGCCTGCGTCGCTTCGGGGAACGGCGACTGGTGCGGGAGGCGGTCCTGGCCACTTCCGCGCTTCCGCGGGCCACCGCAAAGGCGCTGCGTTCTGTGGAAATCAGTTCGTATGACTCCATCACCCTGAAGTTGACGCGGGGCAGAACGGTGCTGTGGGGCAGCGGTGACGACGGCGAGGCCAAGGCGCGGGCGCTTACCGCACTGCTGAAAGCGCAGCCGGATGCCCGGCGCTTCGATGTCAGTGCCCCGACGGCCCCTGCGGCTGCGGGGAGTTGACGTGCAAACGCCCAGGTCAGCACCCTGGTTGGTCAGCGCAACGGCTGATCACATAGGGTGAAAAGAAAAACGGGAGGTTCGGCGTGTTCGTTGAACGCGTGCCGCTTGTCGACTTAGTGTCTCGTTCGAGAGAGTCCAGTAGGACGGACACTGGTAACCCTAAACTTCAACGTTAGGGTTTGGGTCGGCACTTCGAACCGTCCCATCGGCATCGTCGTCACGGCGCGGAACCCCCGCGAAGCGGCGACACGTATCTCGAGGCGAGAGGCCTTCGACGTGGCAGCACCGCAGAACTACCTCGCAGTCATCAAGGTCATCGGTGTCGGCGGCGGTGGTGTGAATGCCATCAACCGGATGATCGAGGTCGGCCTCAAGGGCGTCGAGTTCATCGCGATCAACACCGACGCACAGGCGCTGCTGATGAGCGACGCCGACGTCAAGCTCGATGTCGGCCGCGAGCTCACCCGCGGCCTCGGCGCCGGAGCCAACCCGGCCGTCGGCCGCAAGGCGGCAGAGGACCACCGAGAGGAGATCGAGGAGGTCCTCAAGGGGGCCGACATGGTCTTCGTCACCGCCGGCGAAGGCGGCGGCACCGGTACCGGCGGCGCGCCCGTCGTGGCCAACATCGCCCGCTCGCTGGGCGCCCTGACCATCGGCGTGGTCACTCGGCCGTTCACCTTCGAGGGCCGGCGCCGAGCCAACCAGGCAGAGGACGGCATCGCCGAGCTCCGCGAAGAGGTCGACACCCTCATCGTGATCCCGAACGACCGCCTGCTGTCCATCTCGGACCGCCAGGTCAGCGTGCTCGACGCGTTCAAGTCGGCCGACCAGGTCCTGCTCTCTGGCGTCCAGGGCATCACCGACCTGATCACCACACCGGGTCTGATCAACCTGGACTTCGCCGACGTCAAGTCGGTCATGTCCGAGGCCGGATCGGCCCTCATGGGCATCGGTTCCGCCCGTGGCGACGACCGCGCGGTGGCCGCGGCCGAGATGGCGATCTCCTCGCCGCTGCTGGAGGCGTCCATCGACGGCGCCCGCGGTGTGCTGCTCTCCATCTCCGGTGGCTCGGACCTGGGTCTCTTCGAGATCAACGAGGCGGCCCAGCTGGTCAGCGAGGCCGCCCACCCCGAAGCCAACATCATCTTCGGCGCCGTCATCGATGACGCCCTCGGTGACGAGGTGCGGGTCACCGTCATCGCGGCCGGCTTCGACGGCGGCCAGCCCCCGGCCCGCCGGGACAACGTGATCGGCTCGACCGCAGTCAAGCGCGAGGAGCCCGCGCCCCCGGCCCGCCCGGAGCCCCGCTCCATCGGCGGCCTCGGCGCGGTGCCCCCGCGGGAGGAGCAGGCGGCCCCCGCCGAGCCGGCTCCGGTCGCGGGCGACAGCTCGCTCTCCGGCGGTTCCGTACCGCAGGTCCCCCCGGCGCGTCCGTACGACAGCCAGGCCGAAGAGCTGGATGTCCCGGATTTCCTGAAGTGAACTCGCGGTGATACGAGGGCAGGACAGCGTGGGCGGCGCCCACTTCGCCTTCACCGACAGGTGGGGCGGAGTGAGCGCCGCTCCGTACGGGGAGCTCAATCTCGGCGGCGCGGTCGGCGATGACCCCGTCGCCGTTCGCACGAACCGCGAGCTGGCCGCCCATGCGCTCGGTCTCGAACCGGAGCACGTGGTCTGGATGAACCAGGTACACGGCCGTGATGTCGCCGTGGTCGACGGCCCCTGGGTGACGGCGGGCGCCGCGTCCGCCGGGGACGTCCCTGCGGTGGACGCGGTGGTGACCGCACGGCGCGGGCTCGCACTGGCGGTGCTCACAGCCGACTGCACACCGGTTCTGCTCGCCGACCCCGTCGCCGGAGTGGTCGGCGCGGCACACGCGGGGCGTCCCGGGATGGTCGCGGGGGTCGTGCCCGCCGCGGTCGCGGCCATGATCGAGCTCGGGGCCGCCCCGGACCGGATCGTGGCCCGCACCGGACCGGCCGTCTGCGGGCGGTGCTACGAGGTGCCCGAGACGATGCGCGCCGAGGTCGCGGCAGTGGTTCCCGAGGCGTGGTCGCGGACAAGCTGGGGCACTCCCGCCGTGGATGTCACGGCCGGGGTGCACGCCCAGCTCGCGGCTCTCGGCGTACGGGACCGCCGGGCGTCGCCGATCTGCACACGGGAGTCGGGCGATCACTACTCGTATCGCCGCGACCGCACCACCGGCCGGCTCGCCGGCTATGTCTGGCTGGCGGCCGAAGGCGGCGGAAGAGAAGAGCGATGAGCGACCGCAGGACCGAACTCGCCGAGAACCTGGCGCGGGTGGAGGAGCGCATCGCCGCTGCCTGTGCCGCGGCCGGGCGTAAGCGGGAAGAGGTGACCCTCATCGTGGTCACCAAGACCTACCCGGCGAGCGACGTGCGACTGCTGCACGAGCTCGGGGTGCGGCACGTCGCCGAGAACAAGGACCAGGACGCGGCGCCGAAGGCAGCCGAGTGTTCCGATCTCGACCTCACCTGGCATTTCGTGGGGCAGCTCCAGACCAACAAGGTCCGATCGGTGGCGACTTATGCCGATGTTGTGCAGTCGGTCGACCGCTTGAAGCTCGTTCGGGCACTGTCCGCCGCGGCGGTGCGCGAGGGGCGCGAACTGGGCTGCCTGATCCAGGTCGCCCTCGATGCCGAGTCCGGTTCGGCCGGCCGCGGTGGTGTTCCGCCCGGCGGGATCGAGGAGTTGGCGGCGGCGGTCGACGACTCGCCCGGGCTCAGGCTCGACGGGCTGATGACCGTCGCGCCTCTGGAGGGCCCCTATGCCGGGCGTCAACAGGCCGCCTTCGAGCGGCTTATGGAATTGGCATCGGGCGTGCGCGCGACTCATCCTGCTGCGAACATGGTGTCAGCAGGGATGAGTGCGGACCTCGAAGAGGCCGTGGCGGCCGGAGCGACACATGTGCGCGTCGGTACGGCGGTACTCGGAGTCCGACCTCGGCTCGGGTAACGTCGCGATGCAAGTCGGACCACAGTAGAAAATATGGTCATTTCCGTCGAATAGCGGACAGGCCGTGTGGATCGCAGGCACTTGGTGATGTAGCCGAACGAAGCCGATCCACCACAGAGCGGAGGACTCAGAGAATGGCCGGCGCGATGCGCAAGATGGCGGTCTACCTCGGCCTCGTGGAGGACGATGGGTACGACGGCCGGGGTTTCGATCCCGACGACGACTTCGAACCCGAGATGGAGCCGGAGCCCGAGCGGGACCGGCGCCGGCACCAGCCCCCGCACCAGATGGAACGGGACGAGCCGGTGCGTGCGGTGCAGCCGCCCGCGCCCCGTGAGCCGGTGGCCCATTCGGCGCCGCCTGCAGAATCCGGACGTCCGGCACGAATCGCCCCCGTGGCATCCATCACACCTGAACGTCCGAATCTGGAGAAGAACGCCCCCGTGATCATGCCCAAGGTTGTGTCCGAGCGGGAGCCCTACCGCATCACGACGCTGCACCCGCGGACCTACAACGAGGCCCGTACCATCGGGGAACACTTCCGCGAGGGCACGCCTGTGATCATGAACCTCACGGAGATGGACGACACCGACGCAAAGCGACTTGTCGACTTTGCCGCGGGACTCGTCTTCGGTCTCCATGGCAGCATTGAGCGAGTGACGCAGAAGGTGTTCCTGCTGTCGCCTGCTAACGTCGATGTCACGGCGGAGGACAAGGCCCGCATCGCAGAGGGCGGGTTCTTCAATCAGAGCTGAACACCGGGAACGAACGACCCGGCCGCGAGGCCGGACACGAGAGCCAGAGGAGAGGTACGCGCGGTAATGGGCGTCGCAGTGCAGGTTGTCTACATCGCGCTGGTGTGCTTCCTCGTCGTGCTCTTCTTCCGGCTGGTCATGGACTACGTCTTCCAGTTCGCCCGATCATGGCAACCCGGGAAGGCGATGGTGGTCGTTCTCGAGGCCACCTACACTGTCACCGATCCACCGCTCAAGCTTCTGCGGCGGTTCATCCCGCCGCTGCGTTTGGGGGGCGTGGCACTCGATCTGTCCTTCTTCGTTCTGATGATCATCGTCTATATCTTGATCTCCATCGTCCGCGGGGTGGGGAGCGGGATGTGAGCGATACGGTCTTGCCGACTGCCGACGACTACGTAGAGGTGAAGAAGAGATGCCGTTGACCCCCGAGGACGTGCGGAACAAGCAGTTCACGACCGTCCGCCTCCGAGAAGGCTATGACGAGGACGAGGTCGATGCCTTTCTTGACGAGGTCGAAGCCGAGCTGACCCGTCTGCTCCGCGAGAACGAGGACCTGCGCGCCAAGCTGGCGGCGGCGACCCGTGCCGCGGCGCAGAACCAGCAGCAGGGCATGCGCAAACCCCCGGAGCCGCAGGACGGCCGAGGTCCCGGGGCTCCCGTGCCCGCTGCCATATCGGGACCGCCGGTCCAGCAGCAGCCCCCGCAGATGGGTCCCCCCCAGCTGCCCGGTGGTGCTCCCCAGCTGCCGGCCGGTCCGATGCAGGGCGGTCCCCAGGGCCCCAACCCGATGGGTCCCGGTCCGATGCAGGGTGGCCCGATGGGCGGCCCCATGCAGGGCGGCCCCATGCAGGGTGGCCCGATGGGTGGCCCCATGGGCGGTCCGATGGGTGGTCCCGGTCAGGGCCCGGGCGGCGACAGCGCCGCGCGGGTGCTCTCGCTGGCCCAGCAGACGGCCGACCAGGCCATCGCCGAGGCTCGCTCCGAGGCCAACAAGATCGTCGGTGAGGCGCGTTCGCGCGCCGAGGGCCTGGAGCGCGACGCCCGCGCCAAAGCCGACGCGCTGGAGCGGGACGCACAGGAGAAGCACCGCGTCGCGATGGGCTCCCTCGAGTCCGCCCGCGCCACGCTTGAGCGCAAGGTCGAGGACCTGCGCGGCTTCGAGCGCGAGTACCGCACCCGGCTGAAGTCTTACCTGGAGAGCCAGCTGCGCCAGCTGGAGACCCAGGCAGATGACTCCCTGGCTCCGCCGCGTACCCCCGCGACCGCCTCGCTGCCCCCGTCCCCGGCGCCCTCCATGGCCCCCGCCGGAGCCGGTGCCCCGTCCTACGGCGGCCAGCAGACGATGGGCGGCCACGGACCTTCGCCGGCGGCCCCGTCCTACGGCGGCCAGCAGCAGATGTCCCCGGCGATGACCCAGCCGATGGCACCGGTGCGGCCCCAGGGCCCGCAGCCGATGCAGCAGGCGCCCTCGCCGATGCGGGGCTTCCTCATCGACGAGGACGACAACTGACGGGCTGCCGCGCGAAGCGCGCGTAGCCGTCGGCAGGCATGTCAGGGCCGGGCCCGGGACCTAGTGTCCCGGGCCCGGCCCTTTTGCTTTGCGTTGCCGTGGCGATGTGTCCGCGCGCCCGCCTCGTGGTGCGGCGATGGCCTGAGTGCAGCAGCCCCCGGGGCCCGGACTCTCAAGGCCCCGGGGGCTGCCGCACTCAGGCGGAGTGCACCGCGATCCGCACCCCGGGCGACGGGAAGCTCCGTGCCCCGGAGCTTCCCGTCGCCCGAGTGAGGGTGCTACGCCTTGCGGAGGCGGAAGGTCAGGGACAGGCCCTCGTCCGTGAACGGGGAACCGTACGTGCTGTCAGCGTCGCCCGAGGCGAAGTCCGTCGCGAGGACCTCATCCGCGATCAGGCCCGCGTGGTCCGTGAGGGCCCGGGTGACCTCGCGGTCCGCCGATGACCAGCGCAGCGCGATCCGGTCCGCCACGTCCAGACCGCTGTTCTTGCGTGCCTCCTGGATCAGGCGGATCGCGTCCCGCGCGAGACCGGCGAGCCGCAGCTCAGGAGTGATCTCCAGGTCGAGCGCGACCGTCGCGCCCTGCTCGGATGCCACTGACCAGCCTTCCCGCGGGGTCTCCGTGATGATGACCTCGTCGGGGCTGAGGCTGACGGTCTCCCCGCCCACCTCCAGCGTCGCCTCGCCGCCGCGCAGCGCCAGGGACAGCCCTGCGGCGTCCGCCGCCGCGATGGCCTTCGCCACGTCCTGGACGCCCTTGCCGAAGCGCTTGCCCAGAGCCCGGAAGTTCGCCTTGGCCGTGGTGTCGACCAGAGACCCGCCGACCTCGGACAGGGACGCCAGCGAGGAGACGTTCAGCTCCTCGGTGATCTGTGCGTGCAGTTCCGGCGACAACGCGTCGAAGCCCGCCGCCGCGACCAGGGCCCGAGAGAGCGGCTGCCGGGTCTTGACCCCGGACTCGGCGCGGGTCGCACGGCCCAACTCCACCAGCCTGCGCACCAGCAGCATCTGCTGGGACAGCACCGGGTCGATCACGGCCGGGTCGGCCTCGGGCCAGGCGGCCAGGTGTACCGACTCGGGAGCGTCCGGAGCCACCGGGACCACCAGGTCCTGCCAGACCCGCTCGGTGATGAACGGGGTGAGTGGTGCCATCAGCCGTGTCACTGTCTCGATCACGTCGTGGAGCGTGCGCAGCGCCGCGGCGTCACCCTGCCAGAAGCGGCGGCGCGACCGCCGTACGTACCAGTTCGACAGGTCGTCCACGAAGGCGGAGATCAGCTTGCCGGCGCGCTGGGTGTCGTACGCGTCGAGGGACAGCGTGACCTGCTCCACCAGCGCGTGCAGCTCGGACAGCAGCCAGCGGTCCAGCACCGTGCGCTCGGCCGGTGCCGGGTCGGCCGCCGAGGGGGCCCAGCCGGATGTGCGGGCGTACAGGGCCTGGAACGCGACCGTGTTCCAGTAGGTGAGGAGGGTCTTGCGGACCACCTCCTGGATGGTGCCGTGGCCCACCCGCCGTGCCGCCCAGGGTGAGCCGCCGGCCGCCATGAACCAGCGCACCGCGTCCGCGCCGTGCTGGTCCATCAAAGGGATCGGCTTGAGGATGTTGCCCAGGTGCTTGGACATCTTGCGGCCGTCCTCGGCGAGGATGTGGCCCAGGCAGACCACGTTCTCGTACGAGGACTTGTCGAAGACCAGCGTGCCGACGGCCATCAGCGTGTAGAACCAGCCGCGGGTCTGGTCGATCGCCTCCGAGATGAACTGCGCCGGGTAGCGCTTCTCGAAGATCTCCTTGTTCTGGTACGGGTAGCCCCACTGTGCGAACGGCATCGAGCCCGAGTCGTACCAGGCGTCGATGACCTCGGGCACCCGCGTGGTCTGCTCGGAGCACTCCGGGCAGGGGAAGCTGACGTCGTCGATGAACGGCCGGTGCGGGTCGAGCGAGGACTGGTCGGTGCCGGTCAGCTCGGTCAGCTCGGCGCGCGAGCCCACGCAGGTGAGGTGGCCCTCCTCGCAGCGCCAGATCGGCAGCGGGGTGCCCCAGTAGCGGTTGCGGGAGAGCGCCCAGTCGATGTTGTTGTCGAGCCAGTCGCCGAAGCGGCCGTACTTGACCGAATCGGGGAACCAGTTGGTGTTCTCGTTCTCGGCGAGCAGTCGGTCCTTGACCGCGGTCGTGCGGATGTACCAGGACGGCTGCGCGTAGTAGAGCAGCGCCGTGTGGCAGCGCCAGCAATGCGGGTAGCTGTGCTCGTACGGGACGTGCCGGAACAGCAGTCCGCGCTCGTCCAGGTCCTTGGTCAGTGCCTCGTCGGCCTTCTTGAAGAAGACCCCGCCGACCAGTGGCACCTCTTCCTCGAAGGTGCCGTCGGGGCGCACCGGGTTGACCACCGGCAGCCCGTAGGCGCGGCAGACCTTGAGGTCGTCCTCACCGAAGGCCGGGGACTGGTGGACCAGACCGGTGCCGTCCTCGGTGGTGACGTACTCGGCGTTGACCACGTAGTGGGCCGGCGCGGGGAACTCCACCAGGGCGAAGGGGCGCTGGTAGGTCCAGTGCTCGAGCTCGGCACCGGTGAAGCTCTGGCCTGTGGCCTCCCACCCTTCGCCGAGTGCCTTCTCCAGGAGGGGCTGGGCGACGATCAGCTTCTCCTGGCCGTTGGTCGCCACGACGTAGGTGACCTCGGGGTGCGCGGCCACCGCGGTGTTCGAGACCAGCGTCCAGGGGGTGGTGGTCCACACCAGCAGCGCCGCCTCGCCGGCGAGCGGTCCTGAGGTCAGCGGGAAGCGCACGAACACCGAGGGGTCGACGACCGTCTCGTAGCCCTGCGCGAGCTCGTGGTCCGAGAGACCGGTGCCGCAGCGGGGGCACCAGGGGGCGACCCGGTGGTCCTGGACCAGCAGGCCCTTCTTGAAGATCTCCTTCAGCGACCACCAGACGGACTCGATGTACGCCGGGTCCATCGTCCGGTACGCGCCGTCGAGATCGGTCCAGTACCCCATGCGGGTCGTCAGCTCTGCGAACGCGTCCGTGTGGCGGGTGACCGACTCACGGCACCTGGCGTTGAACTCGGCGATGCCGTAGTCCTCGATGTCCTGCTTCCCGCTGAAGCCGAGCTCCTTCTCCACGGCGAGCTCGACGGGCAGCCCGTGGCAGTCCCAGCCGGCCTTGCGGGCCACGTGGTAGCCCCGCATGGTGCGGAAGCGGGGGAAGACGTCCTTGAAGACGCGGGCCTCGATGTGATGGGCACCGGGCATGCCGTTGGCGGTCGGCGGTCCCTCGTAGAACACCCATTCGGGTCGACCCTCGGACTGCTCAAGGCTCTTCGCGAAGATCTTGTTGTCCTGCCAGAAGTCGAGCACGGCGTGCTCGAGCGCGGGCAGGTCGACCTGGGCGGGTACCTGGCGGTACTGCGGCGGGGGCGTCATGTAGGGGCTCCTCCAACGGACTGTGCCTGTTCCGTCGGAGGGACGAGAGCCGATGAGCTGCTCCCGCGGTACCACCCTCCTTGGCCCCGGGCGTGGTCGCCCCAGGCCCCCTCATTGAGGCCGCGAAGCCGGTTCTACTCGCCGGGTCGCCATCCGGTGACCGTGGGCTTTCTTCCGGCGGCTCCGGGGTGATGTTTCACCTCGCGCTCGCCCCCGGGCTCGCACCGTCCCCGGGTCGCTCATGGCTGCGTACGACGCTACTGGTCCCCATCCACGCCTTTCGCTTCGCCCAGTGTACGGGCCGGGCCCGTGCGGGGCCGACCGGTTTTCGCCGCGGCTCGCGGGGATCCGGTGCGGGCCGCGCGCGTGGTGGCTCTCAGGTGATCCTTCGTGCTCAGACGTGACCCGAATGGCCATACGTTCCCGCACCGACTCGACTACCGGTCATCAGGGCGGATTACCGGGCGGGGAGCTGGGCACAACGGATGCAGGCTCGCGTCGGAGCAGGCGCGGTGCGGGCCCTGTGGGCGGCGTGCCCCGTTGCCGCGGCGCTGGGGGCGATTTATCGTCCCAGCACCGATTCGCGCGCAAGATCACAATATGTGAAGGGGCCGCGGCCATGGTGGCGAAGAAGACCGCCCTGAAGAGGACGGCGTCCACGAGGTCCACCGCCGCGGCACCCGCGGCGGCGGTGGGAGCGAACGGCGGCAAGAGCGCCGTCGCGCACACGCGACAGGCTGCCGGCCGGACGTCGAAGACCGGCGGGGCCGGTGCGTACGCGCACGAGGCGACGGAGGTGATGGCCGTGGCACCGGCGAAGAAGGCCGCAGCGACGGCCGGGGGCGCGAAGCCCGCGGCCGCCGCGAAGAAAAAGGCCCCGGCCGGGACCGCGGCCAAGGGCCCGTCCAAGAGCACGTCCAAGAGCAGGTCCGAGAGTGCCGCCAAGGCCGCGGCCGTGGAGGCGACGGCGAAGAAGCCCCCGGGCCGCAAGACGGCGGCGCGGCACTCATCGGAGCCCACCCCGGTGGCGACCTCCGAAGCGCCGGCGAAGACGAAGAAGACGAAGAAGACGGCGAAGACGAAGAAGACGGCGACCGCCGGGAAGACAGTGGGCGCCGGTGCCGGAAAGGCCGCCAAGGCGGCCAAGGAGGCGGTGAAGGCCGCCAAGGAGACGGGAGCCAGGACGGTGGGAGCGAAGAAGACCGCGGCCGGAGCCGCAGCCGGTGGGGACAGCACGGCCACGGCACTCGCACCCGAGCGGGCCGCGGCAGCGCCCGGAGAGCTTGCGGTGCGCCCCGGTGAGGACCCGTGGACACCCGAGGAGGTCGCGGACGCGCGCGCCGAGCTGGAGGACGAGCTGGCCAGGCTGCGGGCCGAGATCAGCCACTCCGAGGAGGCGCTGACCGGTCTGATGCGTGACTCGGGTGACGGCGCGGGTGACGATCAGGCCGACACCGGCACCAAGAACATCACCCGCGAGCACGAGATCGCCCTGGCCAACAACGCCCGCGAGATGGTCGAGCAGTCCGAGCGAGCCCTGCGTCGCCTCGACACCGGCACCTACGGCCTCTGCGAGATCTGCGGGAAGCCCATCGGCAAGGCGAGAATGCAGGCCTTCCCGAGAGCCACCCTGTGCGTCGAGGACAAGCAGAAGCAGGAGCGCCGGGGCTGAGTCTCTCGCGTAAGCCCGCTCCGCGGAGCTGTGCCGTACCCTCGTGACCAGTCAGGTATCACCCAGGTACCCAGGTCGAGGGACTCACGTGGCAGAGGCGGAGCGCGTCATCGGTACGCCAGACAACAATGACGAGGCTGACGACGCGGCTGCGCCCGCTGAGGCACGTCCCGATGAGCGCTCATCGGATGAAGGCGCCGAGGAACGTCCCAGGGGCGGGCGCCGCGTGGTCGCGTTGTTCACCGTCGCCATCGTGGCGTATCTGATCGACCTCGGTACCAAGCTGCTCGTGGTGGCCCGGCTCGAGCACCAGCCGCCGATCCCGGTCATCGGTGACCTGCTGACGTTCACGGCGGTGCGCAACCCCGGAGCGGCCTTCGGCTTCGGTGGCGCTTTCACGATCATCTTCACGATCATCGCCGCCATCGTGGTCGTGGTGATCGCCCGGCTCGCGCGCAAGCTCTACAGCCTGCCCTGGGCCATCGCGCTGGGGCTACTGCTCGGCGGTGCGCTGGGCAACCTCACCGACCGGATCTTCCGCGCGCCAGGCTTCCTCCAGGGGGCCGTGGTCGACTTCATCGCCCCCGCGCACTTCGCAGTGTTCAACCTCGCCGACTCGGCGATCGTGTGCGGCGGCTTCCTCATCGTGATCCTCTCCTTCCGGGGGCTGGACCCCGACGGGACCGTGCACAAGAACTGACAAGGCATACTCGACGGGTGAGCACGCTTCCCGAAACCCGCACCCTGCCCGTTCCCGACGGCCTCGAAGGCGAGCGCGTCGACGCCGCCATCTCCCGTATGTTCGGGTTCTCCCGCACCAAGGCCGCCGAGTTGGCCGCCGCCGGGAAGGTGCTGGTCGACGGGATCGCCGTGGGCAAGTCCGAGCGCGTCAGCGGGGGCGCGTGGCTCGAGGTCGAGATGCCGCAGGCGCCCGCGCCGGTGCAGATCGTCGCCGAGCCGGTCGATGGCATGGAGATCGTCCACGACGACGACGACATCGTGGTGATCGTCAAGCCGGTCGGGGTGGCCGCGCACCCGAGCCCCGGTTGGACCGGGACCACGGTGATCGGTGGGCTCGCCGCCGCCGGCTACCGCATCTCCACATCGGGCGCCGCGGAGCGCCAGGGCATCGTGCACCGGCTGGACGTCGGCACCTCGGGCCTGATGGTGGTCGCCAAGTCGGAGCGCGCGTACACGCTGCTGAAGCAGCAGTTCCGCGACCGCACGGTGGACAAGCGCTACCACGCCCTGGTGCAGGGCCACCCCGACCCGCTGAGCGGCACCATCGACGCGCCGATCGGACGGCACCCGCAGCACGACTACAAGTGGGCCGTGACCGCCGACGGCAAGCCGTCCGTCACGCACTACGACCTGATGGAGGCCTTCCGGGCCGCCTCGCTGCTCGACATCAAGCTGGAGACGGGCCGTACGCACCAGATCCGGGTGCACATGTCGGCGCACCGGCACCCCTGTGTGGGCGATCTCACCTACGGGGCCGACCCGACGATGGCACGGCGGCTGGGCCTGACCCGGCAGTGGCTGCACGCGGTGCGGCTCGGGTTCGAGCACCCTGCGGACGGGCAGTGGGTCGAGTTCGGCAGCGACTACCCGGACGACCTCCAGTCGGCGCTGGACCGTATCGCGGCGGAGAGCGCCTGACGCCGACCGCCGCCGGCTGAGCCGGCAGTGCCGCCCCCGGGTGGGGTGACGGCTGTTTCACGGTGATCGCGTGGCAGGCTTACCGGGCCGACCTCAACGCACCGTCCTCCGGGAGGTACGCCCGTGGACCAATTGGCCCTGCTGTTCGTTCTGTTGCTGGGCGCCGTCGTCACCGTGCCGCTGGGGGAGCGGCTCGGGCTGCCCGCTCCCGTGCTGATGACGCTCTTCGGTGTGGTGTTCGCGCTGCTGCCGTTCGTGCCGAACATCGCCCTGCCGCCCGAGTACATCCTGCCGCTGCTGCTCCCGCCGCTGCTGTACGCCGCCGTCCAACGCACGTCCTGGCGCCAGTTCACCGCGAACATCCGCCCCATCCTGCTGCTGGCCGTCGCCTTGGTGTTCGTCACCACCGCGGCGGTCGCGGCGGTCGCGAACGCCGTCGTCCCCGGGCTGCCGCTGGCGGCCGCGGTCGTGCTGGGAGCGCTGGTCGCACCGCCCGACCCGATCGCGGCCACCGCCGTCGCGGGATCGCTCGGGCTGCCCAGGCGGTTGGTCTCGATCCTGGAGGGCGAGGGGCTCTTCAACGACGTCACCGCGATCGTGCTCTACCACGTGGCGATCGCCGCCGCGGTCAGCGGCACCTTCTCCTGGCCCGGGGCGGCCGGGGAGCTGGTGCTGTCCGCGGTGGTCGCGGTCGCGGTCGGGCTGGCACTCGGCTGGCTGTCGAACCGGCTGATGGGGCTCCTCGGCGACGCCACCCTCCAGATCGGACTGACCCTGCTGGTGCCGTTCGTGAGCTACGCGCTGGCCGAGGAACTCCTCGGATCCGGTGTGCTCGCCGTCCTGGTCACCGCTCTCTACCTCGCCGAGAACGCCGTCGACGCGGACGACGTGATGGGACGCCTGGCAGGGGACACCTTCTGGCAGATCGTGGACACCCTGGTGACCGGCCTGGCGTTCGGGCTGATCGGGCTTGAGCTCTCCCACGTCGTCGGGGCTGCGACGGCCGGGCACGAGGCCGGGATGGCCACGCTGGCCGTGTGGGCGGGTGTGGTCGTCGCCGTCGTCATCGGCGTACGGCTGCTGTACCTGCTCCCTGCCACCGCACTCGCCAAGCGGCTGCACCGCATCCGCGACTACGACGAGGAGATCCCGGTCAGTTGGCGCGAGACCGTCATCATGTGGTGGGCGGGCATGCGGGGAGTGGCGTCGGTGGCGCTGGCCCTGGCGATCCCGCTGCGTACCGCGGACGGTGAGCCGTTCCCGTACCGCGACGAGATCATCTTCATCGCCTTCGCGGTGATCATGACCACTCTGATCGTGCAGGCGCTTACCCTCCCCTGGCTGGTGAAACGCCTGGGTGTGCGGGCCGACACGGAAGCCGAGCGGGCCCTGGAACGCGAGCTGGCGCGCCGGGCCGCACGGGCGGCCAAGCACAGGCTCAAGGAGATCGAAGAGGTCGAGGACCTGCCGGAGGACATCGCCGAGCGGCTGCAGCGGGCCGCGTACGACGTCGGCACCCGGATCAGCCCGGACATCGTCGACGAGGAACGCCGCGACTGGTACACCAAGCGTGCGCACCGGCTGCGCACCGTGTCCCGGATCACCCGCGAGATGCTGTCCGCCGCACGCCATGAGGTGTTGGCCGCCCGCAGCGAGCCGGGTACCGACCCCGAGGTGGTGGACCGGGTGCTGCGGCATCTCGACGTACGCAGCCTGCGCTGAGCTGCCCCTGAGCCGGATCAGCCCCGTCCGCCCTGCCGAGGAGCGCCTTCCTCCGCGTGCGTTCCGGGTGCTTCCACGGCCATCGCCGTCGTGATGCGGGGCAGCGCGTGCGGATGGCGTTCGCACAGCCAGCCGATCAACTGCTCGCGCACCGCGCAGCGCACCGTCCAGAGGTCGTCGGCGTCCTTGGCGGTGACCACGGCCCGCACCACCATCGAGTTGGGCGTGCTGTCCGTGACCGCGAGCGACCATTCGCGGCCGTCCCACGCCTTGCACTCGTGCAGGATCTCCTGGAGCTTCTCGCGCATTGCGCCCATCGGAGCCGAGTGGTCGAGATGCAGGAAGACGGTGCCGGTCATCTGCGCCCCGCCGCGTGACCAGTTCTCGAACGGCTTGCTGGTGAAGTACGAGACCGGCATCGTGATCCGCCGCTCGTCCCAGGTGCGTACCGCGAGGAATGTGAGGGTGACCTCCTCCACCGTTCCCCACTCGCCGTCCACCACGACCGTGTCGCCGATCCGCACCATGTCGCCGAAGGCGATCTGGAAGCCTGCGAAGAGGTTGCCGAGCGTGGACTGCGCGGCGACACCGGCGACGATGCCCAGCACACCGGCGGACGCGAGCAGTGAGGCGCCGAGCTTGTCCATTCCCGGGAAGGTCAGCAGCATCGAGGCGACGGCCACCACGCAGATGACGGCGGTGACGATCCGCTGGACGAGCGCCACCTGGGTGCGCACCCGGCGCACCCGGGCCGGATCCCGGGTGCTGGTGTTGGCCGCGTAACGGGAGTAGGAGGACTCGACTACGGCGGCGGCGATCCGCATCACCAGCCAGGCGGAAGCGGCGATCAGCACCAGAGTCAGCACATGGCCGATCAACTGTTCGTTCCGCTCCACGACCGGGATGTGCGTCTCACCGTAGGTGCCCCTCAGGAGCGCGGTGAGCAGCACCACCTGGAGCGGTGCCCGGCAACGGCGCAGCAGGCCCCACAGCGGGGTCTCGGTGTGGTGGGCGTCGGCTCGGCGCAGTAGCAGGTCCGCGAACCAGACCAGCAGCAGCGTCAGTCCCACCGAACCGGCCAGGACGATCATCGGTCGCAGCACGTTCTCCATGACTTCGAACGTAACCTGACCGCATGCACATCATGCTTTTCCATTCTGTGTACGGTCCGCGTCCGGCCGTGCACTCGGCTGCCGAGCGGCTGCGCGCCGCCGGGCACCAGGTGTGGACACCCGACCTGTTCGGCGGGTCCGTCTTCGAGTCCGTCGAGGAGGCCAGGGAGTTCCGTGACGAGGTCGGTATGGACGAACTCCTGAAGCGGGCGGTCCTGGCGGCCGCCCCTCACTCGGAGCGCGGGCTGGTGTATGCGGGCTTCTCGTTCGGCGCCGCCGTGGCGCAGAACCTGGCGCTCGCCGACGAGAAGGCGCGGGGTTTGCTCCTTTTGCACGGAACGTCGGACATCGCGGATGACGTGCATGTCGATGAGCTGCCCGTGCAACTGCACGTAGCCGACCCCGACCCGTTCGAGCCGCATGACTGGCTGACGGCCTGGTATCTCGGCATGGGCAGGGCGGGGGCCGATGTCGAGGTGCACCGTCATCCCGGTGCGGGGCATCTGTACACCGACCCCGAACTCCCGGACTTCGACGGGGAAGCGGCCGAGCGGACCTGGCGGGTGGCGCTGGAGTTCCTCGACTCGCTGGCGACTCAGGAATAAGGGCGGTAGCACTGGCCCGTGGGATTGCTCGCCGGGGGCCTGCACTGGAATCCGAAGTCGTCCGCACTGGTGCTGAGATAGCGGCCGATACAGGAGTTCGCCGTGGTCCTGCCGCGTTCGGCGCAGAACATTAGCGCGGACGCTCCGCTGGTGAACGGGCCCGGCGCGTAGACCACCCAGAACCCGGGTCGCAGCGATGCGTAGTCGTCGCTGCGCAGTACCTCCGCCTCCGGGACATCGGCGCGCACGGCGGCCAGACGTTGGTCGCGGGCCGCCGTACCCGAGCTGACGGGCTCCGAGACAAGTTGGGCGATCCAGCGCCCGGTCTGCGGCGGCGGGCTCTGTGCCGGGGCGGGCGTGCTTGCGGCGGGCAGGCCGACCGAGGGCGTGGGCGTGGCGGCCGGAGCGGACAGCGAAGAGGCCGAGGGAGAGGCGGATGGCACGGATGACGCCGCCGGTGAGGAGACCGGCGCCACCTGTGCCGTCGCGGACGAGTGCGTACCGGTCGGGCCCTTGGCGTCGTCATCGGCGCCCCGATCCTGGCCGTGCAGGGTCAGGGCGAGCGCGGTGGCGGCCGTGATCGCGACGGCCACCGCGACCGCGGCGACCACCACGGCCGTGCGGCGGCGCTCCGGCTCCGGCGCGGCCGATGGGACAGTGGGGCGCGGGCTGTCCAGTTGAGTGGGAACGGGAGGTGCGGGGGACAAGGCCGGGGGCGGGGCCACCGGACCCGGGAGCAGCGGCCCGGTCAGCGTCGGCTGGGACCAGTTCGGTGCTGCGCCGGCCTCCACCCGGGCCAGCATCGCGTCCAGTTCCCCGGCGTTCGGTCGCGCAGCCGGATCCCGTACCAGCAGGGCCTCCAGTACGGGGGCCAGCGGGCCGGAGCGCGCCGGGGGCGGTACGGGGTCGTCGAGAACCGCCGCAAGGGTCGCCAGGGTGGAGTCCCGGCGCAGCGGGCTGATTCCCTCCACGCACACGTACAACACCAGTCCAAGTGACCACAGGTCGGACGCGGGGTTGTCCCGGTCATGGCCGCGGACCCGTTCCGGGGCGATGTACTCGGGCGAGCCGACCAGCTCGCCCGTCATGGTCAGCGAGGTCGCCCCCTCCAGTGCCGCGATACCGAAGTCGGTGAGCACGGCGACCGGCGACTCCGCGCCTTCCGTGCCCGATCCGGGGGAAACACCGTTCCGCAGCAGCACGTTGGCCGGTTTGACGTCACGGTGCTGGATGCCGGCCGCGTGCGCGGCGCTCAGTCCTGAGAGCACCTGGCGGCCGACGCGGGCGGCCTCCCGCGGGTCCAGCGGCCCTTGTGCGAGACGTTGTTGCAGCGAGCTGCCCGACACCAGCTCCATCACGATCCACGGATGCGGCTCCGCATCAACGATGTGATGGATGGTCACCACGTGCGGGTGGCTGATCCGGGCGAGGGCACGGGCCTCGCGCAGCACCCTCTCCCGCACGTCCGCGGACGCCCCCGCCTCGGATCTGACTGCCTTCAGAGCCACTTCGCGGTGGAGCACGGTGTCGCGAGCCCGCCACACCGTGCCCATTCCTCCGCTGCCGAGCGGCTCGATCAGCTCGAACCGCGCGTCGATCACATCCCCCGGCGCGTTCATGGCGCCAGATTAGAGGAACCAGGGGAGCGGAATCGTCCGGTTCACCGGACGGGTTGGTTCACTTTCTCGACCTTCTGGGTCCCGTTCAGGGTCCGATACGAGCGGGTCCAGGACGCCGTCGCGTCCTGCTTGGTCCGGTCGGAGAGCGTGTAGTAGTCCATCTGCGAGCGTTCGGCGGTCACATCGAGCACGCCGTAGCCGTGGTGGTCCATGTCCACCCACTTCACATGGCGGTTGGCGGCCTTGATCGCGGTCTGCGCGATCAAGGAGACCGTGCCCGGGGCGACATGCAGCATGTCGTCCAGGTTGTCCGAGGTCACCGATGTCACCACGAACTCGGTGGCGGCCGACTGCGACAGCGGATACGTCGCCGCCTTCACCGGGACGTCGTTGGCCCAGGCCATGTGGATGTCGCCGGTGAGGAATACGGTGTTCTTGACACCGCGGTCCGTCAGGTGCTTCAGCAGCTCCTTGCGGTCGTCCGTGTAGCCGTCCCACTGGTCGACATTGATCGCGAGGCCCTCGGTGGGCAGGCCGAGCAACTCGGCGATCGGCCCCAGCAGATGCGCCGGAAGCGAGCCGAAGGCGACCGGCGAGATCATCACCGAGGTGCCGACCAGTTTCCAGGTGGCGTCGGACGAAGCGAGGCCCGACTTGAGCCAGTCGAGCTGGGCGCGGCCGGTGATGGTGCGCTCGGGGTCGTCGACCTTGCCGCTGCCCACCGAGGCCTGCTGGGAGCGGAAGGACCGCAGGTCCAGCAGATGGAGGTCGGCCAGCTTGCCGAAGCGCAGCCGGCGGTAGACGGTGCCTTCGGTGGCGGTGCGCACCGGCATCCACTCGAAGTACGCCTGCTTGGCCGCCGCGGCACGGGCGGCGTAGTCGCCTTCGGCGCCCGGGGTGTGGTTCTCGGCGCCGCCGGACCAGGCGTCGTTGGCTATCTCGTGGTCGTCCCAGATCGCGATGAGCGGGTGGGCGGCGTGCATCGCCTGGAGGTCGGTGTCGGTCTTGTACTTGCCGTGCCGGGTGCGGTAGTCGGCGAGGCTGAGGATCTCGTGCGCGGGCTCGTGCCGCCGGACGACGTACTTGTCCTCCGGGTAGCCGCCCGTGCCGTACTCGTAGATGTAGTCGCCGAGGTGGAGGACCGCGTCCAGATCGGCGCGGGTGGCGAGGTGGCGGTACGCGGCGAAGTAGCCGGCTTCCCAGTTGGCGCAGGACACCACTCCGAATCGCACCCCGGAGGCGTTCGCGTCCACCGCGGGTGCGGTGCGGGTACGGCCGGTGGCGGAGACCGCGCCGCCGGAGCTGAAGCGGAAGTAGTAGGCGGTGGACGCGCGCAGTCCCCGCACGTCGACCTTGACGGTGTGGTCGCTCGCCGCGGTGGCGGTGGTACGGCCGCCGGCGGCGATGCGGGTGAAGTCCCTGTCCTCGGCGACCTCCCAGCTCACCTCCGTGGCGGGGCCCTTGCCGGAACCCGGCACGGCGTCCGGGGACGGCGTGACGCGGGTCCACAGCAGCACGCCGTCGGAGAGGGGGTCACCCGAGGCGACACCGTGCAGGAACGCGGTGCCCTGTGTGCCGTCGGCGTGAGCGGTGGAGGCGGCAGCGAGCGCGGGGGCGGCGACGGCCGCGGTGGTCACTGCGGTGGCGGCGGCCTTGACGACCGTGCGGCGGCTTGGAGTTGCGGGGAGCAGTCTGGTCACGGCCGATCAGACTACTGATCAGTAAGCCGAACGGGCAGACGAATGAATGAACTTTCGTCTGCCCGTTCGGAAAATCTGGTCTGCTGTCAGCCCTTGAGGGCCTTGGCGATCGCGGTCTGGTACTCCGCGGCGGTCCTCGGCGCGTAGTCGGCACCCTCGGCGGTGATCTTCTTGCCGTCCATCTTCAGGGTCGGGGTGCCCTGGACGCCGCTGGAGTCGAACGCCGCGGACATCTTCAGCGCCCACGCGTCGTAGGTGCCGTCCTCGACCGCCTTCCGGAACTCGGCGTTGCCCTTCAGCGCGGGCACCGAGTCCGCCACCTCGATGAGGTAGTCGTCCTTGGCGAACTTGTCGTCGCGCTCGTCGGGGTGGAACTTCGCGGAGTACAGCGCCGCCTTGTAGTCCAGGAAGGCCTCGGGGCTCACATTGAGCGCCGCGCCCAGCGCGGACAGGGCGTTCTTCGAGCCCTCGCCGTTGTCGGCGTTGTCGATGAAGGTGGCACCGATGTACTTGAGCTTGTACTTCCCGGCGTCCACGTCCTTCTTGATGGTCTCGCCGGACGCCTGCTCGAAGGAGGCGCAGATCGGGCACCGCGAGTCCTCGTACAGCTCCAGGGTCTTCTTGGCGGTCGGCTTGCCGATCACCAGGGCCGTGCCGTTGTCGCCCTCGGTGTTCTTCGGCTGTACGACCTTCGCGCTCTTCGCCGCCTCCCAGGCCGAGGGCTTGTTCAGGTGCATGACGAAGGCGGCGATGCCCCCCGCGGCGGCCAGCACGCCGACGACCGAGGCGGCGACGACCACCTGCCGCCTGATCTTGTCCTTCTTGGCCTGGCGCTCGCGCTCCGCGCGGAGGCGCTCACGGGCGGCTGCCTTGTTGGCCTGGCTGTTACGTGCGCTCATGTGTGGTTTCTCCGTGTAAACGTATGTTCTGCGTGTTCAGGGCGTGCTGGGAGGTGCCGCTTCAGACGAGGGCGGGAGCCCGGAGCGGCGGTCCTCTCCGTCCCACGGAGTGAACGAGCAGCAGGGCCATTCCGGAGCGTGGCCGACCGGAGGGCCGTACCGGACGTCCCGGACGGAGGGTGCCGTGCACGGCGGTGGCCACGGCGATCAGCAGCGGTCGGAACGCGAGGGCCGCGACCGCGCGCAGCAGTGCCGCGAGCGCCGCCTCGCCGTTCCGCAGCCAGGCGGCGGCGACCAGCCCCACGGCCGTGTGCGCCGCGAGCAGCAGCCACGGCGCGGCGGGGTCGGGCGTATCCACCAGCGCGGCCAGCCGTGCCTCGGACGACGCCACTCCCGGCAGCGGGGTACCGACCCCGCCGCCGCAGAGCACATCGACCCCGACCGCCCGGAGCGAACCGGCGACCGGGCCGCCCGCGGCGCCGTAACAGACGTGCTGCCCCGTGGTGAACAGGGTGTCGGCGGCCAGCTCCAGCGGGACCAGCGCCGCGGCGATCGGGCCGAACGCGCGCTCGCGTCCGGCCAGTGCGTAGGAGAGCGGGAACACCCCGGCGGCGACCGCGCTCACGGTGACCGGGGGGAGCGGTGCCCCGGAGAGCAGCACATGCGAGGCCACGGACAGCGTCACGACCACCGCCGTGAAGATCGCTGCCCGCAGCCCTCTGAGCCGGGTCCCTGATACGTCCATCGATCAGTGAGTGTGCCATGGTGCGCCGTAAACAGCCCTTAAGCCGTGTTTCAGGAGTTCCGGCCCGCCGCTTCCTCGGAGCACCGCCGGCCAGGCGCCCCGGGCCCGCCCACCCGCCGTGTGGTCAGGATCACCTGCTACCGAAGTCCCGGGATCCGCCCGTTGCGGAACAGGTCCACGAAGATCTGGTGGTCCGCCCTGGCCCGTGTGCCGTAACTGTGCGCGAAGTCCACCAGCAGCTCGGCGAAGCCGTCCTCGTCTGCGGCGATCGCGGCGTCGATGGCACGTTCCGTGGAGAACGGCACCAGCGAGTGGCCGCTCTCGTCGTCCGCGGCCGCGTGCATCGTGGCCGTGGCCCGGCCCAGGTCCGCGACGGTCTCCGAGATCTCCGCCGGATCGTCGATGTCCGACCAGTCGAGGTCCACCGCGTACGGCGAGACCTCCGCGACCAGCTGCCCCGCGCCGTCCAGCTCGGTCCAGCCCAGCCACGGGTCCGCGTGGTCCTGGAGCGCTCGCTGCGAGATCACCGTGCGGTGCCCCTCGTGCTGGAAGTAGCCGCGCACCCGCTCGTCCGCGATGTGCCGGGACACCTCAGGCAGCTGCGCCTGCTTCATGTAGATCACCACATCGTTCTCGAGGGCGTCGCTGTTGCCCTCCAGCAGGATGTTGTACGACGGCAGGCCGGCCGAGCCGATACCGATGCCGCGCCGCCCCACGACGTCCTTCACCCGGTAAGCGACGGGGCGCGCCAGGCTCGCCTCCGGCAGGGTCTCCAGATAGCCGTCGAATGCCGCGAGCACCTTGTAGCGGGTCGCCGCGTCCAGCTCGATCGCGCCGCCGCCGTCACTGAAGCGCCGCTCGTACTCGCGGATCTCGGTCATCGAGTCCAGCAGCCCGAACCGGGTCAGCGCGCGGGCGGTCCGCAGCGTGCCGAGCAGCGGTCCCTCCGCGGTGTCCAGCGTGAACGGCGGCACCTCGTCGTCCTTGGCGCCCGCGGCCAGCGCGCGGATGCGCTCGCGGTAGGCGGCCGCGTAGGTCCGCACCAGCTCGGAGATCTGCTCGTCGCTGAGCGCCTTGGTGTAGCCGATCAGGGCCAGCGAGGCGGAGAGCCGCTTGACGTCCCAGATGAACGGTCCGACATAGGCCTCGTCGAAGTCGTTGACGTTGAATACCAGCCGGCCGTTCGAGTTCAGGTACGTGCCGAAGTTCTCGGCGTGGAGGTCGCCGTGGATCCACACCCGGCTGGTGCGCTCGTCCAGGTAGGCGCCGCCGTGCTGCTCGCGCTCCAGGTCGGAGTAGAAGAGGCACGCCGTGCCCCGGTAGAAGGCGAAGGCCGAGCCGGCCATCTTGCGGAACTTCACCCGGAACGCGGCCGGGTCGGCGGTCAGGAGCTCGCCGAAGGCAGTGTCGAAGACGGCGAGGATCTGCTCGCCGCGCTCGCCGGCCGTGGGCTGGTGGACCGACATCGCTGGGTGCCTCCTGGTGCGGGGAGAGTGCTGAGAAACATAGCGAACTAGGGCTGGGGTGTCCGTCCCGCTCAACTCCCGACGGTAGTCCTGAGTGCCCCGCGGTTGTCAGTGCGGAGCCGTAGACTTCTTCGCTGTCCGCTCAGACAGGATCGGCGGGGCACGTACTGCCCGGCGGCCTGTCTCCTACCCTTCGCCGGAGGCCTTCCGCCGTGACCAAGCCGCCCTTCACGCACCTTCACGTCCACACCCAGTATTCCCTGCTGGACGGTGCGGCGCGGCTCAAGGACATGTTCAATGCCTGCAATGAGATGGGCATGACGCATATCGCCATGAGCGACCACGGCAATCTGCACGGGGCGTACGAGTTCTTTCACTCCGCGCAGAAGGCCGGGGTCACCCCGATCATCGGCATCGAGGCGTATGTGGCCCCCGAGTCCCGGCGGAACAAGCGGAAGATCCAGTGGGGTCAGCCGCACCAGAAGCGGGACGACGTCTCCGGTTCGGGTGGTTACACCCACAAGACGATCTGGGCGGCGGACGCGACCGGCCTGCACAACCTCTTCCGGCTGTCATCGGACGCGTACGCCGAGGGCTGGCTCCAGAAGTGGCCCCGGATGGACAAGGAGACCATCGCCCAGTGGTCCCAGGGCCTGATCGCCTCCACCGGCTGCCCGTCGGGCGAGCTCCAGACCCGGCTGCGCCTCGGCCAGTACGAGGAAGCCCGCAAGGCGGCCGGTGAGTACCAGGACATCTTCGGCAAGGAGCGGTACTTCCTGGAGCTGATGGACCACGGCATCGACATCGAGCGCCGGGTCCGCGACGATCTGCTGAAGATCGGCAAGGAACTGGGCATCCCCCCGCTGGTCACCAACGACTCGCACTACACCTACGCCCATGAGGCGGGCGCCCATGACGCGCTGCTGTGCATCCAGACCGGGAAGAACCTCTCCGACCCGGACCGCTTCAAGTTCGACGGCACCGGCTACTACCTGAAGTCGACCGACGAGATGTACGCCATCGACTCGTCGGACGCCTGGCAGGAGGGCTGCCGCAACACGCTGCTGGTCGCCGAGCAGGTCAGCACCGACGGGATGTTCCAGCAGCGGAACCTGATGCCCAAGTTCGACATCCCCGAGGGCTACACCGAG
This sequence comes from Streptomyces sp. SCSIO 30461, assembly GCF_037023745.1. Lineage (NCBI taxonomy): Bacteria > Bacillati > Actinomycetota > Actinomycetes > Kitasatosporales > Streptomycetaceae > Streptomyces > Streptomyces sp. SCSIO 30461. Next base: position 5,929,224 of record NZ_CP146101.1, on the reverse strand, counting down.
GTCTCCTGGTTCCGTGAGGAGACCATGCGCGGCATGGAGCGGCGCTTCCCGGGCGGTATCCCCGACGACCGCCTGAAGCAGGTCGAGTACGAGATGGACACCATCATCTCGATGGGCTTCCCCGGCTACTTCCTCGTGGTCGCCGACTTCATCATGTGGGCCAAGAACCAGGGCATCGCGGTCGGCCCCGGCCGTGGCTCGGCGGCCGGCTCGATCGTGGCCTACGCGCTCGGCATCACCGACCTCGACCCGATTCCCCACGGACTGATCTTCGAGCGCTTCCTGAACCCCGAGCGCATCTCGATGCCCGATGTCGACATCGACTTCGACGAGCGCAGGCGCGTCGAGGTGATCAGGTACGTGACGGAGAAGTACGGCGCCGACAAGGTCGCCATGATCGGCACCTACGGCACCATCAAGGCCAAGAACGCGATCAAGGACTCCGCCCGCGTCCTCGGCTATCCGTACGCCATGGGCGACCGGATCACCAAGGCCATGCCCGCCGACGTGCTCGGCAAGGGCATCCCGCTCTCCGGCATCACCGACTCCTCCCACCCCCGGTACTCGGAGGCGGGCGAGGTCCGCGGGATGTACGAGAACGAGCCGGATGTGAAGAAGGTGATCGACACCGCCCGCGGTGTGGAAGGCCTCGTCCGGCAGATGGGTGTGCACGCCGCGGGCGTGATCATGTCCAGCGAGACCATCACCGAGCACGTCCCCGTCTGGGTCAGGCACACCGACGGCGTCACCATCACCCAGTGGGACTATCCGAGTTGCGAGTCGCTCGGTCTGCTGAAGATGGACTTCCTCGGCCTGCGCAACCTCACGATCATGGACGACGCCGTCAAGATGGTGAAGGCCAACAAGGGGATCGACATCGATCTCCTGAGCCTTCCGCTCGACGACCCCAAGACCTTCGAGCTGCTCCAGCGCGGCGACACCCTCGGCGTGTTCCAGTTCGACGGCGGCCCCATGCGTTCACTGCTGCGGCTGATGAAGCCGGACAACTTCGAGGACATCTCCGCCGTGTCCGCCCTGTACCGGCCGGGCCCGATGGGCATGAACTCGCACACCAACTACGCCCTGCGCAAGAACGGCCAGCAGGAGATCACCCCGATCCACCCCGAGCTGGAGGAGCCGCTCAGGGAGGTCCTGGATGTCACCTACGGCCTGATCGTGTACCAGGAGCAGGTGCAGAAGGCCGCCCAGATCATCGCCGGGTACTCGCTCGGCGAGGCCGACATCCTCCGCCGCGTGATGGGCAAGAAGAAGCCGGAGGAGCTGGCGAAGAACTTCGTCCTCTTCCAGGAGGGCGCGCGGAAGAAGGACTACAGCGACCAGGCCATCCAGGCCCTGTGGGACGTGCTGGTCCCCTTCGCCGGCTACGCCTTCAACAAGGCCCACTCCGCCGCGTACGGGCTGGTCTCGTACTGGACCGCGTATCTCAAGGCCAACCACCCCGCGGAGTACATGGCGGGCCTGCTCACCTCGGTCAAGGACGACAAGGACAAGTCCGCGGTCTATCTGAACGAGTGCCGCCGCATGGGCATCAAGGTGCTGCCGCCCAATGTGAACGAGTCCGAGGCGAACTTCGCCGCCCAGGGCGACGACGTGATCCTCTTCGGCCTCACAGCGGTGCGCAACGTCGGGCAGAACGTGGTCGAGTCGATCATCAAGTGCCGCAAGGCCAAGGGGAAGTACAGCTCGTTCCCCGACTTCCTCGACAAGGTCGAGGCCGTCGTCTGCAACAAGCGGACCGTCGAGTCCCTGATCAAGGCCGGTGCCTTCGACGAGATGGGCCACACCCGCAAGGGGCTGGTGGCCCAGCATGAACCCATGATCGACAATGTGGTCGCCGTCAAGCGCAAGGAGGCCGAGGGCCAGTTCGACCTCTTCGGCGGCATGGGGGAGGAGGACAGCAGCGAGCCCGGCTTCGGCCTCGACGTCGAGTTCTCCGATGTCGAGTGGGAGAAGTCCTATCTGCTCGCCCAGGAGCGCGAGATGCTCGGACTGTATGTCTCCGACCATCCGCTCTTCGGTATCGAGCATGTGCTCAGCGACAAGGCGGACGCTGCGATCGCCCAGCTCACCGGAGGTGAGCACGGGGACGGCGCGGTCGTCACCATCGGCGGCATCATCTCGGGCCTCCAGCGCAAGATGACCAAGCAGGGCAACGCCTGGGCCATCGCCACCGTCGAGGACCTCGCCGGGTCCATCGAGTGCATGTTCTTCCCGGCCACCTACCAGTTGGTGTCCACCCAGCTGGTCGAGGACACGGTCGTCTTCGTGAAGGGTCGTCTCGACAAGCGCGAGGACGTGCCCCGGCTGGTCGCGATGGAGCTGATGGTCCCCGACCTGTCGAACGCGGGCACCAACGCGCCCGTGGTGATCACCATCCCCACGGTCAAGGTGACCCCGCCCATGATCAGTCGGCTCGGGGAGATCCTCGGCCACCACAAGGGCAACACCGAGGTGCGGATCAAGCTCCTGGGCGCCCGCAAGACCACGGTGCTCCGGCTCGACCGCCACCGGGTGCAGCCGGACCCGGCGCTCTTCGGCGACCTGAAGGTGCTGCTGGGGCCGTCCTGCCTGGCGGGCTGAGAGCCCCGAAAGCGTTCAGGGGTGCACCCGGTTCTCTCGGGTGCACCCCTCAGACCGTCGTCGGGCTCCTCAGCCACCGCCCGTCAGACGTGGACGTCAGTTGTGGCCGAAGCGCTTCTGGCGACCCTTGTGCGCCATTTCCGTGGGCGTGACCTGGGCCGCCCGCTGCTCGGCCTGAGCCTCCATCGAGGAGGAGCGGGCCTGTTGCGTGCTCCGCTCGGCGTTCGACGCGGCCGGCTGCTTGCGTTCTCGGTTCTTGTTCTTGGCCATGGTGTGCCTCCAATGGGGGATCCAGAAGCTGGGCCGCCCTCAGCCTCACACACCCGTTCATACGACGCATTTCGGAACGTCGCCCTCGGTAGTCGGCCCCGTTTCCAGGGGCCGATTCACCAATTCGCCACGCCGATGATCCAGTTCCGGACGTCAACACTCCGGCATTGGGGCAGACTCGAAGCACACCCGAGCACCTTCCGATCCCGAGGTTCCCGAAAGAGGGTGGAACACGTGGACCGCTGCGTCGTCCTGGTGGACGCCGGCTATCTGCTGGGCGCCGCCGCGAGCCTCCTCGCCGGAGAACCTGCCCGATCGCGCATCACCGTCGACCACGCCGCGCTCATCCACGGTCTGCGCGAGCGGGCCGAGGCCGACACGGAACGGCCGCTGTTGCGGATCTACTGGTTCGACGGAGCCCCCGACCGCGTCCCCCAACCGGAGCACAGGCGGCTGCGCGTGATGCCACGGGTGACCGTCCGCCTGGGCGCACTGACCCGGAGCGACGGCCGCTGGGCGCAGAAGGGCGTGGACGCCGCCATGCACGCCGAGCTCACCGAACTGGCCAGGAACCGCGCCTGCTCGGACATCGTGCTGGTCACCGGTGACGGCGATCTGCTGCCCGGGCTCATGTCCGCCAAGGAGCACGGAGTCGCCGTCCACCTCTGGGCAGTACAGGCAGCCGACGGCGACTACAACCAGTCCGAGGACCTTGTCGCCGAGGCCGACGAGCGCCGCGTGCTCGACCGGACCTGGATCACGCAGGCCGTGCGGGCCAAGGACCTCGGCGGGGTGTGCGCCCCACCGCCGGCGCCCCGTCCCGAGATCGCCGCGATCCTCTCCGCGCCGCTGCCCGAGGCGGCGCTGGCCGCCGCGGGCGGTGCGGTGGACGATGGCCGTGCGCAGGTCGCGGAGGTGGTACGGAACGGCGCGGCCGCCGCCGCGGCGGACACGGTCACCCCGAACGGTGCCACCATGGAAACCGCCACCGGGGCCAAGGGCGTACCGACTCCCAAGGACCTCGCCGGCCTGCGTGGCCCGGTGGCCGCCGGCCCCGCGGCGCCGGCGGATCGGACCACCCAGGCCGGCGCCACCCTGCGCTGGTCCTCCGACAAGGGGTGGATCGAGCGCCCCGGCGGCAGCACGCTCGGCGAGCCCCCGGAGACCGCCTCCCTGCCCACCCTCGCCCAGCTCACCAGCGCCGAGCAGCGCTGGGCGGACCGCGAGGAGGACATCACCACGGTCGGCGGCGATCCCTATGAGGTCGGGCAGGTGTTCGCGCGCCGCTGGATGGAGCGGCTCCCCGATCCGGCCCATGTGCAGAAGCTGTCCAGCATGTACCCCCGTATCCCGCACCGCATCGACGGCGAACTGCTCCGCTACGCCGCACGCTTCGGTCTGCTCGCACACAAGGACGACCAGATCGACGAGCACGATCGCTATGCGATCCGGGCGGGATTCTGGCGCGAGATCGACGTCCGGGCGGCGGCGGAAGGCGCCCCGGCGCGGGAATAGTCCCCGTGACCCCTTAGGCTCGTCCTTCGTGAGTACGGTGTGTGTGGTGCGGGACCTGGTCAAGACGTACCCGGCCGCGCGCGCCCGGCGCGGGACCCCGGCGACTCCCGAGGTGCGCGCCAACGACGGAATCTCGCTGACGGTGCGGGCCGGGGAGATCTTCGGGCTGCTCGGACCCAACGGCGCGGGCAAGTCGACACTGGTGCGCCAGCTCACCGGACTGATGCGCCCCGACTCCGGCGCGGTGGAGGTGCTGGGCCACGATCTGGTGCGCCACCCCGAGCGGGCGGCCCGGCTCATCGGATATCTCGGCCAGGAGTCCACCGCTCTGGACGAACTGACCGTGGCGCTCGCCGCCGAGACCACCGGGCGGCTGCGCGGACTCGGTGCCCGCCAGGCGAGGGCCGAGCGCGACGCCGTGCTCGGCGAACTGGGACTGGCCCCGCTGGCCGGACGCCCCCTGAAGAAGCTGTCCGGCGGCCAGCGCCGGCTGGCTTGCTTCGCGGCGGCGCTTGTGGGGGAGCGGCCGGTGCTGGTGCTGGACGAGCCCACCACCGGAATGGACCCCGTCGCCCGGCGCGCGGTCTGGGCCGCGGTCGACCGGCGCCGGGCCGAGCACGGTACGACGGTCCTCCTGGTGACCCACAATGTCATCGAGGCCGAGACCGTGCTCGACCGCGTCGCCGTGCTCGACCGCGGCAGGGTCATCGCCTGCGACACCCCGTCCGGGCTCAAGGAGCGCGTGGCGGGTGAGGTGCGGCTTGAGCTCGTGTGGCGTGAGCGGCCGCCCCTGGAGGTGCCTGAGGTCGCCGCACTGCGGGTCTCCGCCCAGGAGTCGGGCCGCCGCTGGGTGCTGCGCCTCGCCCCCGAGGAGGCTCGGGCCGCCGTGGCCGCGGTGACCGGAGGCCAGGCGTTCGCCGCCCTCGACGACTTCACGCTGACCACGCCCAGCCTGGAGGACGTGTATCTGGCACTCGGCGGCCATACGGCGAAGGGCCTGGTGAAGGCATGACCCGGGCACACCGCTTCCTCCGTGGCAGAGTAGGCCGAGCACCAGACCCGTACGGCCCGTACGTATCGAACAGGAGCAGCGCCAGGTGAGCATCGTGCCCGCGGAGGCCGTTTCCGCGAACGTGCGGAGCGGCGCGCAGACCGCGACCCGCACCGTCCCCGCCGCCGCACCGCTCGCGCCGCGAGCCCGACTGCTGCCGGCACTGGCGGCCGTGTACCGGGCCCAGCTCTCCCGTGCCAGGGTCGCGCGGATCCCGCTGTTGTTCGTGGCCACCTTCCAGTCCGTCGGGATCATGGTCCTGATGCGGGGCGTCGTCGACGGCGGGGACGAGGCACGTGCCGTGGTCGCCGGATCATCCGTGCTGGTGGTCGCCTTTGTCGCGCTCAACCTGCTCGCCCAGTACTTCGGTCAGCTCAGGGCCGGCGGAGGCCTCGACCACTACGCCACCCTGCCCGTGCCGCCCGCCGCGGTCGTGCTGGGCGCGGCGGGAGCGTACGCCTCGTTCACGGTGCCCGGCACGATCGTGACCGCTGTCATCGGCTCGGTGCTGTTCGGACTGCCGCTCACCCATCTGTGGGTGCTGGCCGCTGTGATCCCGCTCGCGGGTGCCGCCCTCGCCGGCCTGGGCGCGGCCCTCGGGCTGCTCGCGCCCCGCCAGGAGCTCGCCACCCTGCTGGGGCAGCTCGGTATGTCCGCCGCGCTCCTGCTGGGAGTGCTCCCGGCAGGGCGGCTGCCAGGGCCGATCGCGTACGCCCGCGACCTGCTGCCGTCGACCTACGGGGTCGAGGCGCTGGCTCGTACCTTCGACGCCCATCCGCACTGGCCCACGGTGGCCCTGGACCTCGCCGTCTGCGCGGCGGTCGGCATGGTTTCGCTGGGCGTGGCGACCTGGGCGTACCGCAGGGCCGCCGTCCGCTGACGACGGCCGGTGAGGCGCGGCTCGGGGACGTTTGGCACGATGTCCTGGTGACCGCACCTCTGACTCCGCCGCATCAGCCCCCGACCTCGCAGGACACGACCTGGTACGCCCGGCCCGTCTCGTTCGGGTACGGAGAGGGGCAGGGTATGCGGAGCGAACTGCGAGCAGCCTTGATCATCCTGCCGGCCGTGATGCTGTCCGGAATCGGCCTCGGCCTGCTGTGGCTCTGGCTGGCCCCCCGCGTCGGCCTGGTGGCCACGGACAACGCGGTGTTCGTCGCCGACACCGAGGGCGAGCAGGCAGCGGGTGCCGACGCCACCTTCACCCTGCTGGCCCTCGGCTTCGGTGCGCTCAGCGCCGCGCTGGTCTTCTGGCTCCACCGCCGCGGTGGAGTCGCGATCGTCCTCTCTCTCGCACTGGGCGGACTGCTCGGCTCGGGCCTCGCCTGGTTCCTCGGCTACTGGTTCGGCCCGGAACACGACATCGCCGCCCACGCCCGTGCGGTCGGCGAGGGCGTCACCTTCGACGCGCCCTTGGAACTGCACGCTCCCGCGGCCCTGCTGGCCTGGCCCTTCGCCGCCATGCTGGTCCACCTCGGGCTGACCTCGCTGTTCGGCCCCCGCGACCCGGAGCCCGATACGCAGTGGCCGCCGCTGCCCCAGGGCGGCGGCGGGAACTGAGGCCGGGTACGCGACTCTCCTGAGCGCCTGCCGTCATTCGAGGTCGTCGCGGGCCCCTGACGCCACTACGGGCACCGGGTGGTCCCGGCGCGCGGAGCCGTGGCACGCCACCTGGTGCCGTGACCGGACATCACCCGCGCCCGATGGGCGCGAGCACCGCACCCGTCAGGGACGCCAGGTCGGCCGGAGCGAGCTCGACCTCCAGACCGCGGCGGCCGGCCGAGACGCAGATGGTGGGGTGCCCGGACGCCGAGGCGTCGAGGACGGTACGCAGCCGCCTGCGCTGGCCGAGCGGGGAGATACCGCCCCTGACATAGCCCGTGGTGCGTTCCGCCGCCGCCGGGTCGGCCATCGTGGCACGCTTGCCGCCGACAGCCGTTGCCAGGGCCTTCAGGTCGAGCTGGCCCGCGACCGGGACCACCGCGACCGTCAGTTCGCCGTCCACGTCGGCGACGAGGGTCTTGAAGACGCGGTCGGGGGAGACACCGAGTGCCTGCGCGGCCTCGTCCCCGTACGACGGCGAGGCAGGGTCGTGCTCGTACGCGTGCACGGTGAAGGGCGTACCCGCGGCCGTCAGGGCCACTGTGGCGGGGGTTCCGCCCTGCTGCTTCTTGGGCTTCTTGGGCATGGTCCTCGTCCTTCGCGGCGTCAGTTGGGGCAGGTCGGCACGCGCGTCAGATCGACCGCCGGGACCGAGGGCAGATGGCGGATCACCGCGGTCTCCGAGCGCAGCAGCTCCAACTCCTCGCGCAGCCGGGTCGCCGTGTCCCGGGCCTGGAGCAGCCGCTGCTTCGCCGGGGTGTCGAGCACGGCCGCAGCGGCGACCAGATACGAGACCACCGACGGCTCGTCCGGCAGCTCGGCCGCCGTGGACAGCGAGCGTTCCCGGGCACCCGCCAGCCGCTTCTGGTAACTGCGGAACGCCCGCAGGACGCCCTCGGCGAGTGCACCCGCCCCGTCCCCCGGCTCCTCGGCGATCTCCTCCAGTTCGGCGGTCAGAAACGGTCCGTCGGCGCCCACGGACAGCAGCCTGAACCTGGTCGTGCCGGTGGCCAGCACCTCGAAGCCGCCGTCCGGGCGCTCCCGGATCGTCGCCGCGTCGGCGATACACCCCACCTCGTGGAAGGCCTGCAGCGGATCGGGGCCGAACCCCGCGGCCGGTCCCTTCTCGGGCAGCGCGGTCTGGTCCGGCATCCCGGGTGCGCTCGGTGCCACCTCGCGACCGTCGCGGATGGCGACCACGGCGAACCTGCGGGGCTCGGACTCATCGGTCTTCAGCAACTCGCGCATCATGGCGCGATAGCGCTCCTCGAAGACGTTCAACGGCAGCACGAGGCCCGGGAAGAGCACGGCGTTGAGCGGGAAGAGGGGCAGGCGAGCGGTGGTCACAGCGGTCAAGCGTAATGGCCACCGGACGGGCTCTGTCCTGGCCGTCTGCGGATCGGACGGTTCCGCTGCGCGGGCGGGGGCCGTAGCGGGATCGTGGAAGCGACCTCGATGCGCACGCCGTCGCGGGTTTCGAGGAACCGTCCCAGCGGATCGTCGGTCAGTCCCGACCAGGGGAACGAGGTCGCGTACGGGCCGATCAGCCGGAACTGCTCCAGCGCTTCGGCCCAGCGTCCCCGCGTGATCAGCACGTACGCCAGCAGGTTGCGGACCTCGGCCGGCCAGGGGTCGCCTGGCCCGTAGGTGGCGGAGAGCGCGATGGCCCGGTCCGCCGCGTGGTCGATCCGCTCCGCCTGGACGGAGTCGGCCAAGGCCCCGGTGCTGAGCAGGGTGAAGGCCGCCCGGGCCGGGAGAGCCTGGACCAGTGAGCCGGGCAGGGCGTCCTCCGCGGCGCGCTCGGCGAAGTCGAAGCACTCGCGATGCGAGCCGTACCAGACCGCGGACAGGTACTGGAGCGCCGCGACATGGCAGCCGTAGTGGTGTGAGGAGCGGCGCACCGCCTGTTCCCACAGCGCCTCGAACGCGGTGTGGGTGGCGTGGGTGCCCCGCGCGTGGTGGAGGGCGAGCCTCCAGGGCACCGGATCGCGGGGGGCCGCGTCCGCCGCCGCGCCGATCAGGGGGCCGATCTCGCGCAGCTGTTCGGCGCGGGCAGGCGACTCCCAGGCTCGGCGGACCGCGAGTTCGGCCTTCACCAGCAGGGCGTCCGGGTCGCGCGGGGCGGCGGCGAGCCACCGGACCAGCCAGTCGCCCCGGTTGTACGCGAAGGTGGCGAGTCGCATCACATAGCGGTCGCGGTTCTCCCACTCGGCCGCGTCGCGTGTGGCGGCGAGCAGCATGGCCGCCGGGCGGTGGTTGCCGAGCGCGGCGGCTACCAGCGCGGGCCCGAGCTGCCCATCGGGGGCGTCGAGCAGCACCGCCTCGTCCGGAGGCAGCCCGTCGCCGAGGCGTGGGGTGTGCCGGACCATGCGGGCGGTGCCGATCAGGGCGCGGAACAGAGACATGGTGCGGACCATTGAAAGACGCAGGTGAGAGGCGCGCCAGGGGGCATCTGTGAAGTTTTGGCGGAACTGGAAAGGTTGTCCTGGTGATGGTCAAGAGAGCGCAAAGGAGTGCGGTATTCCGGTGCCCGGTGCGGGGGTTGGGGAACCGCCCGCGCCCCGGATCCGCACTCCCGTCCGGGTGCGCACCGCCGTCGCCCCAGCCGGCGGGGGTCGGCCGCGTCACTCGTGACAGTCGGGTCACTCGAGCCGACCGGGTTGTGTCCGAGCCGACCGGGGTGTGCGGGGTGCGACGTGCAGACCGGGGTGTGCCGGGCGGTCGGGAAGGGGCCGGGTAGCCGGTAAGGGACCCGGGGAAGGCCGCCTCAGCTGCGCCGCAGCAGCCTGGTGGCGCCCGTCGCCACAGTCGTCGCGAGCACCCATCCGAGCAGGATGAGTGCCGCCGCGAGCCACTGCCAGCGGCCGTCGAGCCGCCAGTAGCCGTCCTGGCCCAGACTGATCACCGGAAGCAGCAGATCGAGGGCGTAGAGCGAGGGATTCCACTCGGGGTGCTCGTCCGGTTTGACGGGTGCCGGGTCGTGGTGCGAGAAGGCGAGGGCCCCCGCTGCCCACAGCACCGCCATCCACAGCGTCGCCCGCCCCGGGCGGTATCCGTATGCCACCGCCCAGTCCTGGATGTAGCCCCAGAGCTTGGCGGCCAGCGGGAGTGTCTCGCGCCGCCGCCGCTGCTTGGCGAGCAGCACCTCGCGCGCGTCGGCGTCCTCGCCGCTGTTGCGCAGCACCGTCGCCAGCCGCTCGTACGGCTCGGGCGCGTACTCCGGGGTGGCCGCGGCCACCCATTCGAGTCTTCGGGCGAGCGGGAAGCGGCTGTAGGGGACGAGGTTCTCGTAGACGAAGCCCCCCATCGCGAGCCCTCCGGGTCCCGGCCAGCTTGTCGACAAGTCGATCAGGGTGACGATCTTGGCCCCGTTCAGCACCACCCGCCCCTCCTCCGGGCGCTCTCCGGTGAAGCGCAGCTCCGGGGTGGTGATCCTGCGCAGGGAAAGTTCCTCGCGCCGTGCGTCCGACAGCACGAAGCGGGCTTTGTAGAGGTCGACGCCGTCACCGATCCGGCCGTCGTCGAGGCGCACTCCTCCATGGCACTCGAAGCGCTGCTCGCGCGAGCCGGGTGCCCGCCCGCCCGGTGCCGCGTTCGCGGGGTCCGCAGGGTTTGCGGAGTTCGTCTGCACGCCGAACGGGGGAGTGGCGCTCTGGTCGCCCGCCGTGGTCACCCAGGCTCTGGACATGTAGAGGGTGCGCTCCACCGTCAGCTGGGGCGCGTTCAGCGCCCTCCGCCCCTCGGCCCCGCGCAGTCGGCTGCCGCGCAGGCTCAGCGACACGCCGACCTTCGCGCCACGCAGGCTGACTTCGCCGTGGGTCTCCATCAGCTCGGCTTGCAGGTCCTGCCCCACCGAGAGCCCGTCTGCGGCGATCGCGCGGCCCCGTTGGTCCGGCCATGCCTGGATCTGGTTGATCAGCAGATCCGTGCCGATCTGCGCGTCGGTGAGCCGTATCCCGCGCGCCACTCGGCAGCGCGGCAGATGCAGGTCGCCGGCGGTGTGCAGCCGGGCGGCCTCAAGTCGGGGTATGGCGCAGCTCGCCAACCTGAGGGTGGTGAAGTGCGCCTCGGGAAACTCCAGTTCCTGCTCGAAACGGCAGCCGGTCAGCTCGACGTACGGGCCTATCGTCCCGCCCGCGAGCTTGAGCTTCCCGGTGATGAACGCCCCGCGCAGCTTGAGCGCGCAGACCCGGCCGGGCCGCGGCGGCGGTCCGCTGAGCAGCAGGCGGGCGATCACATCGGAACGCACCCGGCGCTCGGGTCCCCAGACCGGGCCCGAGAAAGGATCGTTCAGCAGGGGATTCGCGTCCCGCAGATCGCAGGTACCTCCGTCTTCGAACGAGGTCCACAGAGCCAGCTCGGCTCCGGTGAGATCGTCGGGCATGTTCATGCCCTGCGGCTCGGTCAAGGCCGCCCCCTCGCTTTCCCGGTTGCTCCCCGGTTTTCGTACAGCCGTTCTTCCCGCTGCGTAACGGACTGAACGCTAGTGGTCATGAACGACTGCTGTGACACGCGGTATGGCGAGAAGCGCTCGCTGCGGGCCGACACGCCGTCGGCGAGGGGTGGGCAGATTGGCGGGAAAATGTCTGGTCAGGTCACATCGGGTCGGGTCCGGCCGAGTGGCGCTGTTTCCGCGACAGTCCGCGCCGGTGACGGGGCCGACGGCGGGTGACGACGGCGGGATCCGAACCAAAGGCCCCGGTCCCGGCCGTCCCAGACAGTGATACGGGCGGCCGCCCCCCGGAGCGCGTCTGCGAGAATTGACCCGTGATCTCTCGAATCGATCTGCGTGGCGACGCTCTCCCCGAGGGCGCCGCTCTGCGCCAGCTGCTACCGCGTGCCGACTTCGACGTGGAGGCCGCCCTGGAAAAGGTGCGGCCCATCTGCGAGGACGTACATCATCGCGGTACCGCGGCGCTGATCGACTACGCGGAGCGGTTCGACGGAGTGCGGCTCGACCGGGTCCGGGTGCCCGCCGAGGCCCTCGCGCAGGCCCTTCAGCGGCTCGACCCCGAGGTCAGGGCGGCCCTGGAGGAGTCGATCCGGCGTGCCAGGATCGTCCACCGCGAGCAGCGCAGGACCGCGCACACCACCCAGGTGGTCCCGGGCGGCACGGTCACCGAGAAGTGGGTCCCGGTGGAGCGGGTCGGCCTGTACGCTCCCGGCGGCCGGTCTGTCTACCCGTCCTCCGTGATCATGAACGCCGTGCCCGCGCAGGAGGCCGGAGTCGAGTCCATCGCGCTCGCCTCGCCCCCGCAGAAGGAGTTCGGCGGACTGCCGCACCCGACGATCCTCGCCGCTTGCGCCCTGCTCGGCGTGGACGAGGTGTACGCGGCTGGCGGTGCCCAGGCCGTCGCGATGTTCGCGTACGGCACCGACGAGTGCGCGCCCGCGAACATGGTGACCGGCCCCGGCAACATCTGGGTCGCCGCCGCCAAGCGCTACTTCACCGGGCGGATCGGCATCGACACCGAGGCCGGACCCACCGAGATCGCGGTTCTCGCCGACGCCACCGCCGACCCGGTGCACGTCGCCGCCGACCTGATCAGCCAGGCCGAGCACGACCCGCTGGCCGCCGCCGTCCTGGTCACCGACTCGCCCGAGCTCGCGGAAGCGGTCGAACGCGAGCTGGAGCCGCAGATCGCCGCCACCAAGCACGTCGACGACCGGATCATCCCGGCGCTGTCCGGGAAGCAGTCGGCGATCGTCCTCGTGGACGGCATCGAAGAGGGTCTGCGGGTGGTCGACGCGTACGGCGCCGAGCACCTGGAGATCCAGACCTCCGACGCCGCGGCCGTGGCCGACCGGGTCCGCAACGCCGGTGCGATCTTCGTCGGACCCTGGGCTCCGGTCTCCCTCGGCGACTACTGCGCGGGATCCAACCACGTCCTGCCCACCGGCGGCTGCGCCTGCCACTCGTCCGGACTCTCCGTCCAGTCCTTCCTGCGCGGCATCCACATCGTGGACTACACGCGCGAGGCGCTGGCCGAGGTCACCGACCATGTGGTGACCCTGGCGGAGGCGGAGGACCTGCCCGCGCACGGTGCGGCGCTGAAGGCGAGGTTCGGTGGAGGTACCCCCGGGCGCGAAGCGCGGTGGGGGAGGAAGGTATCCCCGGGCAAGTGAGCACCGAGCAAGTGAGCACCGAGCAAGTGAGCACGACCGACACCGGCACGATCGGCATCGACGACCTCCCGATCAGGGACGAACTGCGCGGCAAGTCCCCCTACGGCGCGCCCCAACTCGACGTCCCCGTGCAGCTGAACACCAACGAGAACCCCTACCCGCTGCCCGAACCGCTGGTCGAGCGGATCGCCGAACGCGTACGGGAAGCGGCCCGCGGCCTCAACCGCTATCCCGACCGGGACGCCGTCGAGCTGCGCACCGAACTGGCGAGGTACCTCACCCGTACCGGGAAGCACCCGGTCGCCCCGGAGAACATCTGGGCGGCCAACGGCTCCAACGAGGTCATCCAGCAGCTGCTCCAGACCTTCGGCGGCCCGGGTCGTACCGCCATCGGCTTCGAGCCCTCGTACTCGATGCACGGACTGATCGCCCGCGGTACCGGCACCGGCTGGATCTCCGGGCCCCGTGACGACGACTTCACCATCGGCAGGGACGCCGCCGCGCGAGCCATCGCCGAGAACCGGCCGGACGTCGTCTTCATCACCTCACCCAACAACCCGACCGGTACGGCCGTCGACGCGGACACGGTCCTCGCGCTCTACGAGGCCGCCCAGCGGGCCAAACCGTCCCTGGTGGTCGTGGACGAGGCGTACGTCGAATTCAGCCACCGCCCCTCACTGCTGCCGCTGATCGACGGCAGGCCGAATCTGGTCGTCTCGCGCACCATGTCCAAGGCGTTCGGAGCGGCCGGTCTGCGGCTCGGCTATCTCGCTGCGCACCGCGCGGTGGTCGACGCGGTCCAGCTGGTGCGGCTGCCGTACCACCTCTCCGCCGTCACCCAGGCCACCGCGCTGGCGGCCCTGGAACACACCGATACGCTGCTCAAGTACGTGGAGCAGCTCAAGGGCGAACGGGACCGGCTGGTCGCCGAATTGCGTGCGACCGGCTACGAGGTGACCGCGTCCGACGCCAACTTCGTCCAGTTCGGCCGCTTCGAGGACTCCCACACGGCGTGGCAGCGGATCCTCGACCGGGGCGTCCTGGTCCGGGACAACGGTGTGCCGGGCTGGCTGCGGGTCACCGCGGGCACCCCTGAAGAGAACGACGCGTTCCTCGACGCGGTCCGTGAGTTGAAGAAGGAGCAGAGCGCATGAGCCGCGTAGGGCGCGTGGAGCGCACCACCAAGGAGACGTCGGTCCTCGTCGAGATCAATCTCGACGGCACCGGACAGGTCGATGTGTCGACCGGGGTCGGCTTCTACGACCACATGCTCGACCAGCTCGGGCGGCACGGTCTGTTCGATCTCACTGTGAAGACCGACGGCGACCTGCACATCGACTCGCACCACACCATCGAGGACACCGCACTCGCCCTCGGTGCGGCCTTCAAGCAGGCGCTCGGCGACAAGGTCGGCATCTACCGCTTCGGCAACTGCACGGTGCCGCTGGACGAGTCACTCGCCCAGGTCACCGTGGACCTCTCCGGCCGCCCTTACCTCGTGCACACCGAGCCGGAGAACATGGCCCCCATGATCGGGGCGTACGACACGACGATGACGCGGCACATACTGGAGTCGTTCGTCGCCCAGGCGCAGATCGCCCTGCACGTGCACGTGCCGTACGGCCGCAACGCCCACCACATCGTGGAGTGCCAGTTCAAAGCCCTGGCCAGGGCGCTTCGCTATGCGTCGGAGCGCGACCCGCGCGCCGCCGGAATCCTGCCTTCCACGAAGGGCGCGCTGTAACCGTGAACGGACTGTCCACCCTGCTGATCGTCGTCGGGCTCTTCCTGGTCGGCGGGATCATCTCGTTCGCCAAGCAGCAGATGCCCAAGGGCCTCATCGTGCTGCTGTCCATAGGAGCCGGGTTGTGCCTGGTGGCGGGCGTCCTGCGTCTGGACGTGTGGTCATGAGCGGAGCCGACGGGCGCAAGAAGGTCGTGGTCTTCGACTACGGCTTCGGCAACGTCCGCTCCGCCGAGCGCGCGTTGGCCCGGGTCGGCGCCGACGTCGAGATCACCCGCGATTTCGACAGGGCGATGAACGCCGACGGACTGCTCGTGCCCGGCGTCGGCGCCTTCGCCGCCTGTATGAAGGGGCTCCAGCAGGCCCGGGGCCACTGGATCATCGATCGCAGGCTGTCCGGCGGCCGACCCGTGATGGGCATCTGCGTCGGCATGCAGATCCTGTTCGAGCGCGGGATCGAGCACGGTGTGGAGACCGAGGGCCTGGACGAGTGGCCCGGGGTCGTGGCCCCGCTCAAGGCACCCGTCGTCCCCCACATGGGCTGGAACACCGTCAAGGCGCCCGAGGGCAGCGAGCTGTTCGCCGGGCTCGACACCGACGCCCGCTTCTACTTCGTGCACTCCTACGCCGTGCACGAGTGGAGCCTGGAGATCACCAACCCGGCCATCCGCGCCCCCAAGGTCACCTGGGCCGCACACGGAGAGCCCTTCGTTGCGGCCGTCGAGAACGGCGCGTTGTGGGCCACTCAGTTCCACCCCGAGAAGTCCGGCGACGCCGGTGCCCAGCTGCTCACCAACTGGATCGAGACCCTCTGATCATGGCCATGGCCCAGAAGCTTGAACTCCTCCCGGCCGTCGATGTCCGCGACGGCCAGGCCGTTCGCCTCGTCCACGGCGAGTCCGGTACGGAGACGTCCTACGGCTCCCCGCTGGAGGCCGCGCTCACCTGGCAGAGGGCGGGCGCCGAGTGGCTGCATCTGGTCGACCTGGACGCGGCCTTCGGCACCGGCGACAACCGCGAGCTGATCGGCGAGGTCGCCGGGGCGATGGACCTCAAGGTGGAGCTGTCCGGCGGTATCCGCGACGATGCCACACTGGCCGCCGCGCTCGCCACCGGCTGTACCCGGGTCAACCTCGGCACCGCCGCGCTGGAGACCCCCGAGTGGGTCGCCAAGGTCATCGCGGAGTACGGCGACCGGATCGCGGTCGGCCTCGACGTACGCGGCACCACCCTGCGCGGCCGGGGCTGGACCCGCGACGGCGGTGATCTGTACGAGACCCTGGCCCGCCTGGACGCCGAGGGCTGCGCGCGTTACGTCGTCACCGACATCGCCAAGGACGGCACGCTCCAGGGCCCCAACCTGGAACTGCTGCGCGATGTCTGCGCCGCCACCGACAGGCCCGTCGTCGCGTCGGGCGGGGTCTCGTCGCTTGACGACCTGAGGGCGCTCGCCGGTCTCGTCCCGCTCGGCGTGGAGGGCGCGATCGTGGGCAAGGCGCTCTACGCCGAGGCGTTCACTCTCGAAGAGGCGCTCGCGGCGGTGTCGCGATGAGCGATTCCGAACCGATGAGTGGCTCCGTACGCCGGATCGGGGGGAGCGCCCCCTGGGAGCAGGCGTTCGGCTCCTCCCGCGCCGTCGAACTGCCGAACGGGCTGGTCCTGGTGTCCGGCTGCACCTCGATGGTGGACGGCGCCGTCGTGGACGGCGGCCCGTACGACCAGGCGATGACGTCCTTCGACGTCGCCCTCGGCGCACTCGAGGAGCTCGGCCTCGGCGCCGGGGACGTGGTGCGCACCCGGATGTACATCACCCACGCCCGGGACGTCGAAGAGGTGGGCCGCGCCCACAAGGCGCTGTTCGGCGAGGCCCGCCCGGCCACGTCGATGATCATCGTCTCCGGTTTCGTGGACCCCCGGCTGGTCGTGGAGGTCGAGGTCGAGGCGTTCCGGGGAGCGGCAGCCGGGGAAGCGGGAGGAGCGGCGTCATGACACTGGCGATACGGGTCATCCCCTGCCTGGACGTGGACAACGGCCGGGTGGTCAAGGGCGTCAACTTCCAGAACCTCCGGGACGCGGGCGATCCGGTCGAGATGGCCAAGCTGTACGACGCCGAAGGCGCCGACGAGCTGACCTTCCTGGACATCACGGCATCGTCGGGCGACCGCGAGACCACCTATGACGTGGTGCGCCGCACCGCCGAGCAGGTGTTCATTCCGCTCACGGTGGGTGGCGGCGTCCGTTCGGCCGACGACGTGGACAAACTGCTGCGGGCGGGCGCCGACAAGGTCGGCGTCAACACGGCGGCCATCACCCGCCCCGATCTGATCCGCGAGATCGCCGAGCGCTTCGGCCGCCAGGTGCTCGTGCTGTCCGTGGA
Source organism: Streptomyces sp. SCSIO 30461 (assembly GCF_037023745.1). Classification (NCBI taxonomy): domain Bacteria; kingdom Bacillati; phylum Actinomycetota; class Actinomycetes; order Kitasatosporales; family Streptomycetaceae; genus Streptomyces; species Streptomyces sp. SCSIO 30461. The sequence continues at coordinate 5,911,939 of NZ_CP146101.1, read as the reverse complement.
CGCCCGCCGCACCCCCACGGGCTCGTTCGAGGTCACCACCCACGGCGGTCGCCGCGGCACCGGCATCGACGCCGTCGAGTGGGCCCACCGGGCCGCTGAGCTGGGCGCGGGCGAGATCCTGCTCAACTCGATGGACGCCGACGGCACCAAGGACGGCTACGACACCGAGATGATCGCCGCCGTACGCGAGCATGTCACCGTCCCGGTCATCGCATCGGGCGGCGCGGGCCGGCTGGCCGACTTCCCCCCGGCCATCGACGCGGGCGCGGACGCGGTACTGGCGGCGTCGGTCTTCCACTTCGGAGACCTGCGGATCGGCCAGGTCAAGGACACCCTGCGGGAGGCGGGCCACCCGGTCCGCTGAACGCCTTCCCCGCGCTTTCCCTGTACCACCCCTCCGGGCAGGCCCGTCCGGAGGGGTGGACGTATGTGCGCGCCGCGCTCGCATGGCGCCGCGGTGCCGTCCGGAACTCGGCATCGCCGAGGCGAAGGCGGCCGACCGTGTCGCCGACGCGCCGGCCCTGTCGCGGCGATTCCCCCTGAAACATTTCCGCCGTCCCATCGCGTCAGGGGGATGTAGGCCGATGGAGAGGACACGGGGTGGGGATGAGAAGGGCCCGGACGTGGGCATGGACGGAGGAGTTCAAGGAGTTCGCCTCTGGGAGCTCAGGCCACCTGTACCGTTCGGCCTGCCTGCTCACCAGCGGTGACACCCACTCCGCCGAGGACCTGGTGCAGGAGACGCTCGGCCGAATGTACGGGATGTGGGGCCGGATCTCCCGTATCGACAATCCCGCGGGATACGCGCACACCGTCCTCGTCCGTACGTTCCTCAGCCAGCAGCGACGGCGATCAGCGGGTGAACGCCCGCTGGGAGAGCTGCCGGACACGCCTGAGCGGCACTGCGAGGTGGACGTCGCGGCACTGCGGGTCACTCTCCTCCAGGCGCTCGGCGAGCTGGCGCCCAAGGACCGGGCTGTGGTGGTGCTGCGGTACTGGGAGGACCGCAGCATCGAGGAGACCGCGGAGGCCATGGGCGCCAGTCCGGCCGCTGTGCGCACTCGATCGACGCGCGCCCTCACGAAACTCCGTGCCCTGCTGGGAGCGAGCCTCCCCGAGTTCGCGGCGCTCTGACCGACCGACGGGGACATCCCCACTGCGACTTTTCTGGAACTGGTGATTTCCATGTCCTTCGAGGACGAACTCGGTGAGGCACTGCGTCGTACGGGCAATGCCTTCGAGGGTGACCCGCAGGCGATGCTGACGGCGAGCCTGGCGCGTGGCCGCCGGATCGTGCGCCGAAGGCGCGCGTTCGCGGTCACGGCGAGCGTGCTGGCCTTCGGCCTGCTGGGAACCGGCGCCTATGCCGGGGGACTGCTCGGCCGCGAGGTGGACAGCGTCGGCGTCGCGGACGCCGACCGCGAGGTGGACAGCGGGCGGATCTTCGAGATCTGGCGGAAGCTCGTCCCCGAAGGGACGTTCAGCCGGCGGCGGACCCTGCCGAGGGAGCCGGGGGAGTTCTCGCATGTCTCCTTCGTGTACGACGACGGGAAAGGCGCCGGCCTGGTGGACTTCCGGATGGGCGTCGCCGACCCCCGTCACCCCGAGGTGTGCCCGCCCGTCTCGAAGAAGTGCAACTCCCACGCTCTGCCGGACGGCGGCAGGGATCTGTCCGTCGAGAGCCACGAGGCTCCCTACACCACCCTCGACACCAAGTCCGTCCGCAGACAGGTCATCACGAAGGAGGGCTTCTTCGTCGAGATCACGGTGTGGAACACCCCAGACTCCGCTTCGCGCTCCGGCACCCGCAAGGTCCCGGTGCTCATGTGGGAGCTGTACCGGCTGCCGAACGCCAACGAGTGGCGCAAGGAGTTGCGGGAATTCTCCCGCCCCGACCCGCTGGAGGGTGAGCCCCCGCTCGATCCGGGCTTCGTCGCCCCCACCGGGAAGATCTCCGGTGCCGATCTGGCCGACACGCTCAAGTCGTTGCTTCCGCAGGGCACGTACGGAGCGGAGAAGAGCAGGGGCACCGCGGACCACCGCGGCCCGGCGGCCTCCCTGGTGTACGACGACGGCAGGGGGAAAGCCGGTGTCTCCGCCGAGCTCTACCGTGTCGATCCGAACGGTTACTCGACGCGGCAGTTCACCAGTTGCCGACGGGTCGCCAACTGCACCCTGACCACACTCGCGGACCGTTCGAAGGTGCGCGTCGTACGGACGGAATACGGAAAGACCGGCGGATACCGCAAGTTCTGGAAGGCCACCTACCTCTCCCCCGAGGGGAACATGGTCGAGATCAGCGAGTCGAACACGTCGGTGTCCAGCCCGGTCGTGGCACCCGGGGACCAACTTCCGGCCAGGTCCAGGGAGCTGCCGCCGCTCACCGTCGAGCAGCTCGGGGCCGTGGTGTCGAACGCGAAGTGGCGGGCCGCTCTTGACGAACTGCCGAAGGCTCCGGACGAACTGACCGGTGGACCCACCCGTCCATGGGGCAGCTTCTACCGCTTCCACCGCGAGTCGGCACACGGACCGTCGTCCGATCCAGGCGCTGAGACCTGCGGTACGACCTGCACGTCACGGTTGGTTCTCAACGAGGACGGACTGGGCGCCGGCTCTGTCCAGGTCACGATGGACAGGTCGAAGACCAACAAGAGCGCGGACGTGCTGCTCGACGTCCGTCAGGAGAACGTGGAAGGCGGCGGCGAGGGAGTCATCCGCTGGGTCGTGACCGGCAGTCTGCCCGGAGGACCTGAGGTGACGCTCACCGCCTACAACGCGCCCTCTCCGGAGGAGGACGCGACCCGCCGTACCCCGCCGCTCAACCTGCCGACTCTCAAGTCCATCGTCCTCGACCCCAACTGGAACAACCCGAGGCTGCGCGGCTCCAGTCCGCCGAGCTGACGGTCTCCCCCCATCCCCTCTTCGGCGAGGGTCCGTGAATCCGAGGGAACCTCCCGGGCGGCCCATGTTGTCGAGTGGGGGACGGGGTCTTCGCAGGAGCCGCGACTCGGGGGAGTGCGCATGGGGACAGCGTTCGGCGCGGAGTACGGAGTTCGCGATCCTGCGTGGTGCGCGGGTCGGCCTTCGGCGGCCACACCGTCCGCAGTGGCGCGTTGTGTCCCGCGGTCGCAGCACTGGGCCGCTCTCGAAAGGGTCGGTCCCACCGGGAGCGGTCCGCGCCCCGGGACTCGCCCCAGGGGTACTCCGTCCCCTGACGCCGCGCCGGACCGGCAGGCGTCGCCCCGGGTGTCCGCCGGAACCTGCGAACAGATGCGCGGGTTCGCGGCCGAACGCGGTAGGCCGGGGCCCGGTCGACCGTGCGCTCGGCCGATGGCCTCGAACTCCGCGTAGACCAAGGAAACACATGAATTCCACGACTCTTCCACGGAGCAGGGGCCTCGTGCTTTCACATCGGGCCCCGCACGTGAATCTCGCCCGTCTGGTCAAGTGGTGCCGCGATCGGATCGCGCCCCTTTCCAGTCCGCCGGTGGCAGAGGATTCGGCCCTGCTCCGCCGGTACTGCGAGAACTGCGGCCGGATGCGGTATGTCGAGCCGTCCGGTGACGGCTGTGCCACCTGCCTGCGGTGCGGCGAGGAGGACTTTTGCGAGGGAGCGTTCGAATGGAGCAGAACATGATCACGGGTAGGCGTTCTCCGTCCCCCGGCGATGCGCGGTCCGCACGTCTGAACCCTGAGACGTCATGGTGGACGCACGCGTATCGCCGTGGGATGCCGCTGACGGCCCGGAGGGCGATCGCAGCCCGGATCTCGCCTCGGACTCGCAGGCGGTGGAAGGCACGGCTGGCTGCCGCGCCATCGGCTCGATCCGGCGCGGCGAGGATGCGGGCGGCCTGGGAGACACGTCGGTTTCCAGAGGCGTTCACCGGACCGGACCGGGCCATGCACCTCGTACGGGGAGTACCGAAGGCGGTACTGGTCAGGGCGGACGTTTCGCCGCTGCAAGCGAGAAGCGACAATCTCGCGGCGGTTCGCTTTGCACTGGACGACGCCGGTATCGACTACTTCTGTGTACGCGGCCGCCGGGACGGGACGGCGACAGTCGGGGTCGCGGCCGATGACCGCCCTCGTGTGCTCGAAGCGCTGGCGGCGTCGACCGAGCGCCGGCCCGGCTATGTCTCCTTGATGGACGGTCAGCGCGGGGCGTCGCGTAGCGAGCTCGGATCCCTGCCCGGTGTGTGGCGCCGGGTGGCCCACGCCGATGTGATCCGCATGACCTGGTATTACGGCGACCCCGAGCTGCGTCTGGTGCTGGGCCCTGAGCACGGTTGCGACATCGAGTTCTGGACCCCTTGCGGCGACCGGCTTCTCGCGCCCCGTCCCAACCGGATCACCGAGCAGATCCCGCGGCACGGGAGACCGGTGCAGGTTCCCGACGCGACCTTCACACGCCTGGCCTCAACGGTCGCCGACCGGCCGGCGACCACGGTGCGAACCCGCCGGGAGTTCATCACCGTCCTGCCGGACGACATACGCTTCCCCATCGACGCCGTCTACACCTGGGTGGACGGGCAGGACCCGGCCTGGCTCCGTCGCCGTGCCGAGGCCACCGGCGAGGCATACCACGAGGAAGCGGCGAACGCCGCCCGCTACATCAGTCGTGACGAACTGCGCTACTCCCTGCGGTCCCTGTATCAGAACGCGCCCTGGATTCGCACGGTCTACCTTGTCACCGACGATCAGACACCGGACTGGCTCGACACCTTGAGCCCAGGCCTGAAAGTGGTCAGCCACAAGGACATCTTCGCTGATCCGGGTGTGCTGCCCACGTTCAATTCCCATGCCATCGAGAGCCAGCTCCACCATATCGACGGGCTGGCCGAGCACTTCCTCTATTTCAACGACGACGTGTTCCTCGGGCGGCCCACCACTCCTCAGGATTTCTTCCACGCCAACGGGATCACCAAGTTCTTTCCCTCACCGGCGCTCATTCCGCTCGGACAGCCGACCCCGGACGACGTGCCCGTATCGGTGGCCGGAAAGAACAACCGAGCGCTGCTCGGGTCCCGGTTCGGCGTCACGATCACCCAGAAGATGAAACACACCCCGCATCCACTTCGCCGCAGCGTCCTCGCCGAGATCGAGGACTCATTCCCCCGGCATCACCACGTCACCGCGGGCAACCGCTTCCGCAGTCTCGACGACCTGTCGATCGCCTCCAACCTGCATCACTACTACGCCCACCAAAGCGCCCGCGCCGTCCCCGGCACCCTCCGCTACGCCTACCTCGACCTGTCCCACCCCGACACACCCGCGCGCCTCGACCGGCTTCTCGCCGACCGCGACCGCCATGTCTTCTGCATCAACGACACCGTCTCCTCCGAGCACGACACGCAGGACCAGCAAGAGCTGCTCCAGCCCTTCCTCGACGGCTACTTCCCCGTACCGAGCCCCTATGAGAAGCACGCGCACCCCCACGATGGGCTGAACAGGACGCGCACCCAAGAGGGGCGGAACCCGTGACCCGGTGGGCGTCGCCGCAGACACGGGCACCCGCCGGGTGCGGCGACCGCGGCCCTCGGGGTGATCCACACGCTTCAGTCGGCTGTTCTGGCGGATAATGCCGGGCCTGCCCCTGGACGAGCTGCTGCGGCAGAGGACCATGGACCCGCTGGGACTCGCCGGCACCCGCAACGGCTTCACTCCCGAGATCCAGCCACCGGTGCTGCACGCCTTCATCGACGAGCGCGGACCTACGAGGAGTCGACCTTCTGGAACCCCTCCCGGACCACCGCACCCGGTGCCGTGCTCACCACGGACATCTGCGACCTGGCACGCTCGGCTGAGGCGGTCGGCACAGGCGAGCTGCTGTCGCCCGCGGCGTTCCGCACCCAGCTCGAACCGGGCACGGTCGAACTCGGCGGCGGAACGAAGAGCTGCCCCGTCTCGGTGTGCGTGAAGAACACCGAGGCTAAGCACTTCGGGCTCGGGGTGCTGGTGCTGAGCTCCGGCGGTGCGGAGCGGCGCGGGGGGGGCGCGGGTCAGGCCATCCCGAGCTGGGCCCGTCCCACCCGCTCGACGGCGTCCTTGTCGCCCTCGATCTCCACGTGTGCGGCGTCCTGCCGCCCGAACGCGTACAAGGTCAGCTCGCCCGGGTCGCCGGTCACCGTTACGACCGGGGTGCCGCGGTGTGCCACGGTCGTCTGGCCGTTAGGGCGGCGCAGCACCAGGCCCACCGGCGCCTTGCGCCCCAGCAGCCGTGCGCCCTTCTCCAGGCGCGACCAGAGGACATCGGCGAACAGCGGGTCCAGCTCGCGCGGGGTCCAGTCGGGCTGAGCCCGGCGTACGTCCTCGGCGTGCACGAAGAACTCGACGGTGTTCGAGGCCTCGTCCACCGGCTTGAGGGAGAACGGCGACATCCTCGGCGGACCGGTACGGATCAGCTGGATCAGTTCCTCGTACGGCTTGGCGGCGTACTCCGCCTGCACCCGCTCCAGCCTGCTCCTCAACGGGCTCAGCACGATCCCGGCCGCCTCGGGCCGGCGCTCGCGCACCACCACGTGCGCCGCCAGTTCACGGGTGGTCCAGCCCTCGCACAGGGTCGGGGCGGCGGGGCCGGCAGCCTCCAACAGTTCCGCGAGCAGCAGCCGTTCACGCTTGGCATGGGTCGACATGCCGGTCAGCCTACGTCCGGGGCCGCCCGTCCGCCCAGTGGACGCACGGCCGGATGCCACGTGGGGCACGGCACAATGAACCTCATGACAGGCACGCCCAGGACTCCCAGCGCACTGGCCCCCGCCATCGCCGCCCGCCTCAAGCGCAGCGCCGACGGACTGCTGCCGGCCATCGCCCAGCAGTACGACACCGGTGAAGTGCTCATGCTCGGCTGGATGGACGACGAGGCGCTGCACCGCACCCTCACCACCGGGCGCGCCACCTACTGGTCGCGCAGCCGCCAGGAGTACTGGGTCAAGGGCGACACCTCGGGCCATGTGCAGCAGGTCAAGTCGGTCGCACTCGACTGCGACGCCGACACCGTCCTCATCCGGGTCGACCAGACCGGCGCCGCCTGCCACACCGGCGACCGCACCTGTTTCGACGCCGATGAGCTGCCGCTCGGCGACCGGTAGTGCCGGCAGTAGGGTCATACGCCATGGACCTCGAGACCTTCCGCAAGCTGGCGGCCGACCGCCGTGTCATCCCCGTCAGCCGCCGCCTCCTCGCGGACGGCGACACCCCGGTCGGCCTGTACCGCAAACTCGCCGGAGAGCGCCCCGGCACCTTCCTGCTGGAGTCGGCGGAGGGAGGGCGCTCCTGGTCCCGGTACTCCTTCATCGGTGTACGGTCGGACGCCGCCCTCACCGTCCGCGACGGCCAGGCGCACTGGATCGGTACCCCTCCGGTGGGCGTACCCGTGGACGGCGACCCTCTGGCGGCCCTCAGGGCCACCGTCGAGGCCCTGCACACCCCGCGGGGACTCGACGACGGCATGCCGCCCTTCACCGGCGGCATGGTCGGCTACCTCGGCTACGACATCGTCCGCCGCCTGGAGAGGATCGGTGAGCACGGCCGGGACGACCTGCGGCTGCCCGAGCTGACCATGCTGCTCACATCGGACCTGGCCGTCCTCGACCACTGGGACGGCTCCGTGCTGTTGATCGCCAACGCGATCAACCACAACGACCTCGACACGGGTGTGGACGAGGCCTACGCAGGAGCCGTCGCCCGGCTCGACGCCATGGAGGCCGGCCTCGCCCGGCCGGTGCACTCCCCGCCGACCGCCCTGCCGCCGTCGGAGCTGCCCCCGTACACCGCGCCCATGTGGAGCGGCGAGCAGTTCCGGGAAGCCGTCGATGACGTCAAGGAGCGCATCCGCGCGGGGGAGGCTTTCCAGGTCGTGCCCTCGCAGCGGTTCGAGACCCCCTGCACGGCCAGTGCCCTCGATGTCTACCGGGTGCTGCGAGCCACCAACCCCAGCCCGTACATGTACCTGATCCGCTTCCCGCACGACGAGGAACCCTTCGACGTGGTCGGCTCCAGCCCGGAGGCACTGGTGAAGGTCGAGGACGGGCACGCCATGGTGCACCCCATCGCGGGCACCCGGCCGCGTGGAGCAACCCCGCAGGAGGACCACGACCTCGGGGACGAGTTGCTCGCCGACCCGAAGGAGCGCGCCGAGCATCTGATGCTGGTCGACCTGGGACGCAACGACCTCGGCCGGGTCTGCGAGCCGGGTTCGGTGGAAGTGGTCGACTTCATGTCCATCGAGCGGTACTCGCACGTCATGCACATCGTGTCGACCGTCACCGGCAAGGTCGCCGAAGGCCGTACCGCCTTCGACGTGCTGACGGCCTGCTTCCCGGCGGGCACCCTCTCCGGTGCTCCGAAGCCCCGGGCGATGCAGATCATCGAGGAACTGGAGCCGTCCCGGCGCGGACTGTACGGCGGCTGTGTCGGGTATCTCGACTTCGCGGGCGACTCGGACACCGCCATCGCCATCCGCACCGCGCTGCTGCGCGGCGGAACCGCGTATGTGCAGGCCGGGGCCGGGATCGTGGCCGACTCGGACCCGGCGGCCGAGGACGCCGAGTGCCGGAACAAGGCCGCCGCCGTGCTGCGGGCGGTGCACACCGCGAACCGGCTGCACGGCGGCTGAGCGCATAGGGGATAGTGGGGTGCGTGAGTGCCGCATCCGTACCCCAGCCCCGTACCGAGAGCGCACGGAGTTCGTCGGCGGCGAGCAGCAGACGAAGCCTTGCCGCCGCCCTGCTGCTCGGTGCCGTCGGCGCGGCCGTGGTGCTGCTCGCGTCGGGCCAGACCTGGGCGCAGGGCGCGGCCGACGCCGTCGGCGGCACCGTCCCGCTGAAGGCGGACGGTCGGGAGGTCACCGGGGTGCCCGCCGCACTCGCCGTCGTGGGCCTGGCCGCGCTGGTTGCCTTGTTCGCGGTGCGCCGCGCCGGTCGGCTGCTGGTCTCCGCGCTGCTGGCGTTCAGCGGTGCGGGCGCGGCAATCGCCGCGTTCCTCGGCGCCGGTGGCAGCGGGACGCTGGACGAGCAGGCCCGGCGTACCACCGGCACATCCGATGCGGCTGCCGAGGCCCTCACCCACACCGTCTGGCCTTACGTCACGGCGGGCGGCGGATTGCTGATCCTGCTCGCCGGGCTGCTGGCGCTGCGCTACGGCAGCTCCTGGCCGGCGATGTCCGGCCGCTACGAGCGCGAGGGCGGCGCTCCCCGCAAGACCCGCAAGGCCACCGACCCGGACCGGCCCGAGGAGCTGTGGAAAGCCCTGGACCGCGGCGAGGACCCCACCCGCGATCAGTGACGACCCCCACGTCCTGACACCCGTCCACGTACGGGACAATGGGGTACGAGCAGGTCTCCCGCGCCTCGTGCGCAGGGCGGCCCACCCACCCGACGGCCTGACCTCACGGCCTCACCTCACCCACAGAGCAACACCAACGAGGAGCACTTCATGGCGGGCAGCAGCCACGGACACGGTCACACCCCGGCCGCCTGGACCGGTGTCATCATCAGCTTCATCGGCTTCAACGTCGCGGGAGTCTTCATGGTGATGAACAACCCCCTCGGTTTCTGGGCCGGTATCGGCGTGACCCTTCTGGGCGCCGTCGTGGGCGGGGCGATGAAGGCGGCCGGTCTCGGCTCCAAGCTCCAGCCGGTGCGCGTCCAGGGCGGCACCGCGACCGCGAAGCCCGCTCCGGCCGAGGTCACCGCGACCGCCTGAGGCGCTGTGTGAGACGCGGTCCGGCGGGCCCGGGCTGCGTCTCCTCGCATACCGGGTGGACAATCAGCGGGTGGATGCCTTCACCGCCGCCCCTACCGAACCGGGAGCGAGCCGGTCCTCCGGACCGGAACCCGCCCGTGCGCCCTCCCTCGTGCGACGGCTCGCGCCACCGCTGGGCGGCCTCGCCGTCGTCGCCGCGGCCTTCGCCTACGTCGGCACCGTCGACCCCAATGAGCCGGGCCACTACCCGGTATGCCCGCTCCTGCGCCTCACCGGGATCTACTGCCCAGGGTGCGGCGGTCTGCGCAGTGCCCATGCCTTCGTCCACGGCGACTTCGGGGCCGCCCTGAGCTCCAACGCGGTCGCCACCGTCGGCTACGGGATCTTCGCCGTGGTCTGGACCGTCTGGATCCTTCGCCTGATCCGCGGACGCCCGTTCCGCCTCCGCCTGCCCACCGCGTGGGCATGGGCACTCGGCGGGGTGCTGCTGGCCTTCTCCGTGGTCAGGAACCTGCCGTTCGGGTCGGTGCTCGCGCCATGACACTCAGCGGGATGATGTTCCACGGATTGGGATGCCCGTCAACCGGATGTGAGGCCATCCCCCTCCTGCGGATACCATCGACATAGCTGACCGTGATCCACCAACAACCACCCGGAAGGGGGCCGCTCGCGTGAGTGTGCTCGACGAGATCATCGAAGGCGTACGCGCCGACCTCGCAGAGCGGCAGGCGCGGGTCAGCCTCGACGAGCTCAAGGAGCGTGCCGCCAAGGCGCCCCAGGCCAAGGACGGTGTCGCCGCGCTGCGCGGCGACGGTGTCAAGGTCATCTGCGAGGTGAAGCGCTCCAGCCCCTCCAAGGGTGCGCTCGCCGCGATCGCCGACCCGGCAGCTCTCGCCGCCGACTACGAGGCGGGTGGCGCGGCCGTCATCTCCGTCCTCACCGAACAGCGCCGCTTCGGCGGTTCGCTCGCGGATCTGGAGGCCGTGCGGGCCCGGGTGGACATCCCGGTGCTGCGCAAGGACTTCATCGTCACCTCGTACCAGCTGTGGGAGGCCCGCGCGTACGGCGCCGACCTCGTGCTGCTGATCGTTGCCGCGCTCGATCAGGAGGCCCTGGTCTCCCTGATCGAGCGGGCCGAGTCGATCGGTCTCACCCCGCTGGTCGAGGTCCACGACGAGGACGAGGTCGAGCGGGCCGTGGACGCCGGCGCCAAGGTCATCGGTGTCAACGCGCGCAACCTCAAGACCCTTGAGGTCGACCGCTCGACCTTCGAGCGGGTCGCCCCCGAGATCCCCGCGAGCGTCGTCAAGATCGCCGAATCCGGAATCCGCGGCCCGCACGACCTGATCGCCTACGCCAACGAGGGTGCGGACGCGGTCCTGGTCGGCGAGTCTCTGGTGACCGGGCGCGACCCCAAGGGCGCCGTGGCCGATCTGGTCGCCGCCGGCGCCCACCCGGCGCTGCGGCACGGGAGGGGCTGACCCCCGCCATGACCGCTGTCCGCCGCGCCGCCCCACACCGACGCCCGGGGCTTCGCCTCCGGGGCGGTGCCGCAGCCGCGCAGGCGCAGCTCCCGCACGCGCCCCTGGCGCGCGGCTGCCGCCCCCGCGGCTGCCGTGCACCGGCACGGCGGGTGCACGGGCGGCGGGTCCGCTATGTGATCGGGGACGAGCCCGGTCAGGTCAACGGCATGCGATGGCGTCGCTGAGCGACTCGCACTGACCGCGCGTGCACGCACGGACATCCGCCGAGTTCGCGCGGGTGCCTGCGCGCTCAGCGTGCCGCGACGTCGCGCGACGCCATCACCCCACACACTTCTTCTCGGCTTTCAGCTCACAAGGAGTTCTGGCATGCCCAGCGACTACTTCATTCCCGACCCCGAGGGCCTGGTGCCCGACGCCCGTGGTTACTTCGGTCACTTCGGCGGCAAGTTCATCCCCGAGGCGCTCGTCGCCGCCGTGGACGAGGTGGCCGTCGAGTACGACAAGGCGAAGGCCGACCCTGCCTTCGCCGCCGAGCTCGACGATCTGCTCGTCAACTACACGGGACGGCCCAGCGCCCTCACCGAGGTGCCCCGGTTCGCCGGGCACGCAGGCGGCGCGCGGGTCTTTCTGAAGCGTGAGGACCTCAACCACACCGGGTCCCACAAGATCAACAACGTGCTCGGGCAGGCCCTGCTCACCAAGCGCATGGGCAAGACCCGGGTCATCGCCGAGACCGGCGCCGGGCAGCACGGCGTCGCCACGGCCACCGCCTGTGCCCTCTTCGGCCTCGACTGCACCATCTACATGGGTGAGATCGACACCCAGCGCCAGGCGCTGAACGTGGCACGGATGCGGATGCTCGGCGCCGAGGTCATCCCCGTGAAGTCCGGCAGCCGCACCCTCAAGGACGCCATCAACGAGGCGTTCCGCGACTGGGTGGCCAACGTCGACCACACGCACTACCTCTTCGGTACCGTCGCCGGACCGCGCCCCTTCCCCGCGATGGTCCGTGACTTCCACCGGGTCATCGGTGTCGAGGCCCGCCGCCAGATCCTGGAGCGGGCGGGCCGCCTCCCGGACGCGGTCGTGGCCTGCGTGGGCGGCGGCTCCAACGCCATCGGCCTGTTCCACGCGTTCATCCCCGACACCGGCGTTCGGCTGGTCGGCTGCGAGCCCGGCGGGCACGGAGTGGAGACCGGGGAGCACGCGGCCACGCTGACCGCGGGTGAGCCCGGCATCCTGCACGGCTCGCGTTCGTACGTCCTCCAGGACGACGAGGGGCAGATCACCGAGCCGTACTCGATCTCGGCGGGGCTCGACTACCCGGGCATCGGTCCCGAGCACTCGTACCTCAAGGACAGCGGACGTGGTGAGTACCGGGCCGTGACCGACGACGCCGCCATGCAGGCGCTGAGGCTGCTGTCCCGTACGGAGGGCATCATCCCGGCGATCGAATCGGCGCACGCCCTGGCCGGGGCGCTCGACCTCGGCAGGGAACTCGGCGAGGACGGGCTGATCGTGGTCAACCTGTCCGGCCGCGGTGACAAGGACATGGACACGGCAGCCCGCTACTTCGGGCTGTACGACACCGAGGCGGCGGGCGCCGTCGTGGAGGCCGACGCTGCGGGCGAGGTCGCCGAGATCGAGGGGGACGCCAAATGAGCGGGACCGCATCCGCCGGCGGGAACATCCGGCTGCTGAGCGACACCCTGGCGCGTGCCAAGGCCGAGAACCGGGCCGCGCTGGTCGCCTACCTTCCGGCCGGTTTCCCGACCGTCGACCGCGGTATCGAGGCGATCAAGGCGATCTTCGACGGCGGTGCCGACGTGGTCGAGGTCGGTCTGCCGCACAGTGACCCGGTGCTGGACGGCCCGGTGATCCAGACCGCCGACGACATCGCCCTGCGCGGCGGTGTGAGGATCGCGGACGTGATGCGGACCGTGCGCGAGGCGCACCGGGCGACCGGCAAGCCGGTGCTGGTCATGACGTACTGGAACCCGATCGACCGCTACGGCATCGAGCGCTTCACCGCCGAGCTCGCGGAGGCCGGCGGCGCCGGCTGCATCCTGCCGGACCTTCCGGTCGAGGAGTCCGAGGTGTGGCGTGAGCACGCCGAAAAGCACGGACTCGCCACCGTCTTCGTCGTGGCGCCGAGCAGCAAGGACGAGCGCCTCGCCACCATCACCGACGCCGGTACGGGTTTCGTCTACGCCGCGTCACTGATGGGAGTCACCGGCACCCGTGAGTCCGTCGGCACCCAGGCCGAGGACCTGGTGCGGCGTACCCGCGCCACCCCTGCCGGCCGCGACGGCCTCCCGGTCTGCGTCGGGCTCGGCGTGTCCGACGCCGCGCAGGCGGCGGAGGTCGCCGGCTTCGCCGACGGCGTCATCGTCGGCTCCGCCTTCGTCAAGCGGCTGCTGGACGCCGACGACCACGAGGCCGGGCTCGCGGCGGTGCGTGAGCTGGCGGGCGACCTGGCGCAGGGCGTACGCCGCCGCTGAGCGGGCGCGCACGCGGGGGGAAACCGCCGCTCGTCCATCCGGGTGGACCTCTGACCGGGGAGGCGCATATGCGCCTCCCCGGTTCGTTGCTGTGGCGTGAGCGAGAAGAACCCTGATGGTGCCGACGGAAGTCGGGCCGCCCGCGAGCGGCTCGTGCGCGAACGTGAGCTGGACAAAGCCCGCGACAAGCGGCGGCGTCTGATGATCGTGTGCGCGGCTGTGGTCTGCGTGCTCGGTCTCGCCGCGGTCGTCGGTGTGATCGCCGCCAACGCGGGCCGTGAGGGCAGCCGGTCCACCAAGGACACGACGGTCCAGCCGTCCGGGCCGGTCGCCGCGCCCAGCGGGGCCACCGGCGGGGCCGAGCCGGCGATCACCGCGGGCAGGGCCGACGCGCCGTCCACCCTCACCGTCTGGGAGGACTTCCGCTGCCCGGTGTGCGCGCAGTTCGAGACCACGATGCGGGACGCGATCGACGAGCTGATGGACTCGGGGCAGCTCAAGGTCGACTACCACTTCGCCACGATCATCGACGGGAACCTCGGCGGCACCGGCTCCCTGCGCGCCGCCAACGCGGCGGCGTGCGCCCAGGACGCCGGGAAGTTCGTGGCGTACCACGACGTGCTGTTCGAGAACCAGCCCCCGGAGTCCGAGGACGCCTTCGGGGACAACGCCGAGCTCATCGAACTCGCCGGGCAGGTGGACGGGCTGGACACCCCCGCCTTCCGCGAATGTGTGGAGAAGGGCACGTACGACGCCTGGGTGGACAAGTCCGCCGATGCCTTCCGCACCGCCGGGCACAGGGGCACGCCCACGGTGCTGCTCAACGGGGAGCCGGTCTTTCCCGCCAAGGACAGCGAGCCCCTCACCCCCGACAGCCTGAAGTCCTGGGTCGCCGAGGCGAACAAAGGCAAGCAGCCGGGTACGGCTTCGGGCGCACCCGGGGCCTCCTAGTGCCGCGTCGGTCAAGGTTCGCCCGTCAGGGAACGGCGCTCGGTGCGGCGCATCGCGAGGCGCCGGATCGGCCTCGTAGTGGATCTACTCGGGCGATTCGGCAACGCCGCGAGGTGTCGTGCCGGGCGTCGCGACGGGGTAAACCCTGGCTGATGCGGCACTAAGGGCTGTCCCGTAATCCCCGGCGGGCGCGCGGCGACAGCTACGGCACTCCCCCCGGCTTCGCCGGGAGGTGCCCCCACGCTGCGTTGTCGAATCGCCCGAATACACCCGGTATGAGGGCGACCCTCCGCCTTGCGTTGCGTCCCCTCGGCCCCGAGGGTCGGGGGAGACCCCATACACCTCGGCCCCGAGGGTCGGGGGAGACCCCATACACCTCGGCCCCGAGGGTCGGGGGAGACCCCATACACCTCGGCCCCGAGGGCCGGGGGAGACCCCATACACCTCGGCCCCGAGGGCCGGGGGAGACCCCATACACCTCGGCCCCGAGGGCCGGGGGAGACCCCATACACCTCGGCCCCGAGGGCCGGGGGAGACCCCATACACCTCGGCCCCAAGGGCCGGGGGAGACCCCATACACCTGACGCCGCGCTCTGGTCCATTGCGGACTACGGGACAGCCCTTAGGCGACCGCTTCCGCCCGCAGGGGCCGGAAGCTGCCCTTCGACTGCTCGTTATCCAGACGTTGCCAGGCGGATTGCGACGGTTCCGGCCCGGCAAGGTAGCGTCGGTGGTGCCATGGACCTTGCCTACATTCCCAGCCCGTCGACCGGTGTGATCCATCTCGGACCGGTACCGCTGCGCGGCTACGCCTTCTGCATCATCATCGGTGTCTTCGTCGCCGTCTGGCTCGGCAACAAACGCTGGATCGCCCGCGGCGGCAAAACCGGCACGGTGGCCGACATCGCCGTCTGGGCGGTGCCGTTCGGCCTCGTCGGCGGCCGTCTCTACCACGTGATCACCGACTACCAGCTGTATTTCAGCGAGGGTGAGAACTGGGTCGACGCCTTCAAGATCTGGGAGGGCGGCCTCGGCATCTGGGGCGCGATCTCCCTGGGCGCCGTCGGCGCCTGGATCGGCTGCCGCAGGCGGGGCATCCCGCTGCCCGCGTACGCCGACGCCATCGCGCCGGGAATCGCCCTGGCCCAGGCCATCGGACGCTGGGGCAACTGGTTCAACCAGGAGCTGTACGGCAAGGCGACCGATCTGCCCTGGGCTCTTGAGATCAGCGAGGGCGTCAACCGGGAGGCCGGCCTGTACCACCCGACGTTCCTCTACGAGTCGCTCTGGTGCGTCGGCGTCGCGCTGCTCGTGATCTGGGCCGACCGCCGCTTCAAGCTCGGGCACGGCCGCGCCTTCGCACTCTATGTCGCCGCGTACTGCGCGGGTCGCGCCTGGATCGAGTACATGCGGGTGGACGAGGCGCACCACGTCCTGGGCCTGCGGCTGAACGTCTGGACCGCGATCATCGTCTTCGCGCTCGCGGTGGCCTACATCGTGGTCTCCTCGCGGCTGCGCCCCGGCCGCGAGGAGGTCGTGGAACCCCCGAAGGGGGAGGCGGCCGAGGCCGACCGTGCCGACGCCGACTCCACGGCCGACCCCAAGGGCGCCGCCGACGCCGAGGACGCCGCGGATGCGGGCCAAGGCAAGGCCCGACACGCCGACGCGACGGACGCGTCGGACGCGAATCCCGCTCGAAACGGCTGACTCCGAGGCTCCGAAGGCCGCCCGGCCATCATGGTCGGGCGGCTTCGCCGTTTCCGCCTTCCTCCGGCCCCACCCGCCCCGGCCCGGCCCTGCGCCGCCCACCGGTCCGATCCCGCCCCGCTCGCTCAGGCGCCGCGGCGGGCCAGGGAGAGCGTGCGGTGCGCCGTCGCCACCACCGCGGCATCGACGAAGCGGCCGTCCGGAAGGGCCAGCGCCCCCGCGTCGGTCTCGGCCGCCTTGACGATCTCCTCCGCCTGCTCCACCTCCTCGGGACTCGGCAGATACGCACGCTCGATGACCGCGAGCTGCCGCGGATGGATCGCCGCACGGCCCAGGAAGCCGACGGCTCGGCCGTGGGCGCAGGACTCCGCCAGGCCGTCCAGATCGCGGATGTCGGGAAACACCGACTGCGACGGCGGCGCGAGCCCGGCAGCGCGTGCCGCGACCACGATGCGGCTGCGCGGCCAGTCGAGCCCACGGTCGTCCCGTACGCCGAGGTCGGCACGCAGATCGGCCTCGCCGAGCGCGATGCCGTGCACCGCGGGCGTCGCGGTCGCGATGGCGTAGGCGTGCTCGACCCCGGACGCGGACTCCAACAGGGCGTACAGCCCGGTGCCCGGGGCGAGCGACGCCGGACCCAGGATGTCAGTGGGGTGTGTCACCTTCGGAATGCGCAGAGCGGCCAGCCCGGGCAGCCCGGCCAGCGCCGGGATGTCCCGTTCGGCGTGGATCCGGACATGGACGGGCACGGGCTGGGAGGAGGCGAGTAGTTCGGCGGTCGCGGCGAGGGCGTACGCCTTGCGTTCGGGCGGGACCGCGTCTTCGAGGTCGACGATCACGACGTCGGCGCCGCAGCCGAGCGCCTTGTGGACGACGTCGGGATGGTCGCCCGGCGCGTACAACCAGGTGAGCGGGGTCGTTTCGGGGGTCATGAGGGTGGTGGGAGTGACGAAGGCATCAGCGGCGACGGTGGTGGCGAAGGAGGCGGCATCGCCCTGGGGCGTTCTCACAGCGCGCCTTGGCGGCGCAGCGCGGCGATCCGCTCGGGCGTCAGCCCGAGCTCGCCGAGCACGGCGTCCGTGTCCGCGCCGTGCGGTCGGCCCGCCCAGCGGATCCGGCCGGGAGTGGCGGAGAGCCGGAAGAGCACGTTCTGCATCCGGATAGGTCCCAGCTCGGGGTCGGGCACCTCGGTGATGGCGTCCAGCGCGGTGTACTGGGGGTCGGCCATCACGTCCCGGACGTCGTAGACGGGCGCCACCGCGGCCTCCGCCTGCTCGAACGCCGCCAGTACCTCGGCACGGGAGTGCCGGGCGATCCAGCCGCCCACCGCCTCGTCCAGTACGTCGGCGTGCTCGGCCCGGCCGCTGCCGGTGGCGAACCACGGCTCGTGTGTCAGCTCGGCCCGCCCGACCAGCCGCATCACCCGTTCGGCGACGGACTGGGCCGAGGTGGAGACCGCGAGCCAGGCCCCGTCGGCCGTCCGATAGGTGTTGCGCGGGGCGTTGTTGCGGGAGCGGTTGCCGGTGCGCGGCTGCACATACCCGAGCTGGTCGAACCAGATGGGCTGAGGGCCGAGCACGGTGAGGATCGGTTCGATGATCGCCATGTCCACGACCTGACCGCGACCGGACGTGGCACGCGCGGTGAGCGCGGTCATCACGGCGTACGAGGTGGCCAGGGCCGCGATGGAGTCGGCCAGACCGAAGGGAGGCAGGGTCGGCGGTCCTTCGGGTTCACCGGTGATGGCGGCGAATCCGCTCATCGCCTCGGCCAAGGTGCCGAAGCCTGGACGATGGCAGTACGGCCCGAACTGCCCGAAGGCGGTGACCCTGGCGAGTACCAGCCGGGGGTTGACGGCGCTCAGCTCGTCCCAGCCGAGCCGCCACTTCTCCAGGGTGCCGGGGCGGAAGTTCTCGATGACCACGTCCGCCGTGGCGACCAGCCGCAGCAGCGTCTCGCGCCCACCGGGCGTGGACAGATCGAGGGTGATGGCGCGTTTGTTGCGTCCGAGCAGCTTCCACCACAGGCCGACTCCGCCCTTGTCGGGTCCGTGCCCGCGGGAGGGATCCGGTTTGGCCGGGTGCTCGACCTTGATGACCTCGGCGCCGAAGTCGCCGAGCATCGTGGCGGCGAGCGGCCCGGCGAAGAGGGTGGCGACATCGAGGACGCGCAGCCCGGCGAGCGGACCGTCCCCGGCGGGGTGAGGGGCGGTGACACCGTCGGCGTCGGGGTCGTGCATGAGGGCTCCAAGCTCCATCGGCGGCTGCTGGGTCGGACACGGCCCGGTGAGAGGCGTCGGTTTCAGCGGCCCGGGGCGGCGCCCCCGTCCACGGCCTTGTCGATCTCCGGGCGGGTGGGCATGGCGGACGAGGCGCCCTGACGCTGCACGGAGAGGGCGGCGGCGGCCGATGCCCAGACCATCGCCTCGTGCATCGGCCTGCCCTCGACCAGGGCCACCGTCAGGGCGCCCACGAAGGTGTCGCCCGCGGCCGTCGTGTCGACCGTGCGCACCCGCGGCGCGGGCACCCGCACCGGCTCGGCGCCACGGGCCAGATGGAGGCTGCCTTCGGCGCCCAGCGTGACGACCACCTCGGGCACCTGGCGCAGCAGGGCGTCGGCGGCGGCGTGCGGGTCGGCCGTTGCGGCGAGTAGGGCCGCCTCGTGCTCGTTCGGCACCAGCAGGTCGACGACCGCGAGTAGCTCGGGCGGCAGGGGCTGTGCGGGGGCCGGGGTGAGGATGGTGCGCACCCCGTGGCGCCGGGCCGCCTCGGCTCCGGCGAGCACTCCGGCGAGCGGCAGTTCGAGCTGGAGCAGCAGCGCGTCGGCCGCGGCGATCACGGCCTCGTCTCCGGGAGTGAGATGATCCACGGTGCCGTTGGCGCCCGGGATGACGACGATCGCGTTGCCGCCCTCGTCGTCCACGACGATGTGCGCCGTACCGGAGGCGGTGTCGACGGTGCGCAGCAGATCGGTGTCGACCCCGGAGTGCTCCAGGGTGTCCCGCAGCCGGGCACCGAACTCATCCGAGCCCACGGCCCCGATCATCGACACATCGGCACCCGCACGGGCGGCGGCGATGGCCTGGTTCGCGCCCTTGCCGCCGGGGATGGTGCGGAACTCGCGTCCCGTGACGGTCTCGCCCAGCCTGGGCGCCCTGGGGGCATAGGCGACGAGGTCCATGTTGGTGCTGCCGAGCACCACGATGCCGGTCATGCGCGAACGTCCTCCTGGGGGATGGGGGCTCGTGCGACGTGGTCGGCGGTGAGCCGGGCGAGGGTGTCGAAACCGATGCCGTCGAAGCCGCCGACGGTGGTGGCCAGCCGGTTTCTGAGCGGGGTGGTCCACCGCTCGGGCAGCCGGTCAGGATGCCCGGCGAGCAGCCCGGCGAGCGAGCCGGCGGTGGCGCCGTTGGAGTCGGTGTCCCAGCCACCGGAGACGGCCCGGCAGACGGAGCCGACGAAGTCCCCGTCGGCATGGGTGAGGGCCGCGCACAGCAGGGCGGTGTTGGGGACGACATGAACCCAGTGGTACCCGCCGTACGCGGCGTGAAGCCGGTCCACCACCGTGTCGAAGTCGGCATACCGCTGGGCGGTCCCGATCCCGGTGCGGATCGCCCCGGCCAGCCGCGACCCGGGCGGCACGACCCGCAGCCCCGTGCGCAGACACCGGTGCACATCAGCCCGGCCCGTCGCGGCGTCGGCGAGCGCTGCGGCGGTGAACATCGCGCCGTACACCCCGTTGGCGGTATGGGTGAGGGCCGCGTCCCGGTATGCCTGGGCCGCGGCGGTCGCGGGGTCGCCCGGACGGGTCCAGCCGTGCACGTCGGCCCGGATCGCGGCGCCGATCCACTCCCGGAAGGGGTTGTGGTGAGTGGCGGTGAGCGGGGGTTCCAGCCCGGCGAGCAGATTGCGGTACGCGACGCGCTCGGCGGTGAAGGTACGGGCTGCGGGGAGTTCGTCCAGCCAGAGCCGGGCGACGTCGGCGGTGGAGAAGCCGTCTCCGTACCGCTGCAGGAGGAGCAGGTTCAGCAGTGGATAGTTCAGATCGTCGTCCTCGGGCATCCCGTCGATGTTCTCGGCGAGAGAGGTCGGCGCGGACCTGCGATTCCAGGGGTGGGCGGCGAGCAGCTCCGGGGGAACGCCCTTGGCGGTGAACCAGCCGTCGAGCGGCCAGTTGCCCGCGGCGCGGGCCAGTGCGCGGATACCGGCGAGGGGCAGCTTCTCGACGGGTTTGCCCAGCAGGCAGCCGGCAGCGCGGCCGAGCCAGGCTGCATGCAGGCGGTCGGTGAGGCTCGTCGGTCCGCCTTCCGCTGGTGTCACACCCGGCCAGTCGGGGCAGGCGGCGATGATCCCCGCCAGCGAGGCCGGTTCGTTCCGCGCGGACGGGGAGGGCAGCGAGTCCAGTTCGTCGAGGAGCAGCAGGGCCAGCGAGCGGAGACGGGGTTCGGCGGGGACCGCGGACGCGCCCGCCGCCGGAGGGGCGTCGGGGCCGCCCGCGGCTCGCCAGCGCCCGGCGATCTCCGAGACGTCCCGCCCGTCCTCGGCGGCCTGGCGCAACTCATGGCCGACCAGGTCCTCGGGCTGGACCCAGGTGAGCCGCAGGTTCACCGGGCGGCGTCCGTCAGCGCGGCGAAGGCCGCCTCATGGGCACGGCGGCGCTCCTTGTCCCGGGCGAACACCTCCCGGGCGACCTCCGCCAGTTCCCGGGCGGGAGCGTGCAGATCCACTCGGCTGGCTTCGGCGACGGCCTTCGCCCATGCGGTCGGGATCGGCTCCGCGCCGTGCAGCGCCCCCGCGATGGCGCCCGACATGGTGGCGATGGAGTCGCAGTCGCGGCCGTAGTTGACGGAGCCGAGTACCGTACGGCGGTAGTCGCCGTCCCCGACCAGCAGCATCCCCAGCGCGATCGGCAGCTCCTCGATCGCGTGCAGCCGCGACGGTCTGCGGGCGCCGAGGGACGGCGCGCGGTAGTCGGGACCCACCGTGTCGAAGGGCGCGACGGCCTCCCGTAGCGGGCGCAGCGCGGGCTCGAAGTCGCGGTAGGCGGCCGCGACTTCGGCGACGGCTTCGATCGCGGCGCGGGTGCCGTCCTTGGCGAGTGCGAGACAGGTGTCCACGACGCCGCCAGGACCGGCCCCCGGCACACAGGCCGCGGCGACCGCCGCAGCGAAGACCCCCGCGGCCTCACGGCCGTACGAGGACTGGTGGGCACCCGCGACATCCAGCGCCTCGGCGTAGGCGGCGGCGGGATTTCCGGCATTGACCAGGCCGACCGGTGCCATGTACATCGCGGCACCGCAGTTGACGATGTTGCCGTTGCCCGCCTCGCGCGGGTCGATGTGCCCGTAGTGCAGCCGAGCCACGAGCCACTTCTCGGCAAGGAAGATCCGCTGGACCGGCAGCGCCTCGGCCTCCAGTTCGGGAATCCAGCGCGGTGTGCCGATCAGATCGGGTACGAGGTGCTCGGCGACGGCGTACGCGTCGAGGTGGTCGCGCACCGTCGTGTAGACCCGTACGAGGGCGTGGGTCATCAGGGTGTCGTCGGTGATGTGCCCATCGCCCTTGTGGTACGGGGCGATGGGGCGGGCGGTCGGCCAGTCGGCGCCGTGCCAGGGGCCGACGATGCCGTGGACCCGCCCTCCGTGGCGTTCCGTGATCTGTTCCGGTGTGTAGCCCTCGACCGGCCCGCCGAGTGCGTCACCGACCGCAGCGCCGAGGAGGGCGCCGGTGAGGCGGTCCTCAAGGGAGAGTGTCATGTCGGAATTGTCCACCCCGGGTGGCCCCGATCCGGGGTGTGCCGCGCCTCGCGTCGGCGGGTGACGTGGCCGGGCGGTGCACCGCGCCACGCGGTGCACCGCGGGTGCCACACCGTTCGGACCCGCGGCGCGGCACACCGTACGAACCGCACCGACCGTGCGAACCGCCCCCGGGATTCACCGGGCGCGGCACACCACGTCGGCGAGGTGTTCCGCGAGGGGGACGAGGTCCGTGTCCGCGAGGTGGGGGAGGGCGCAGCCTGCGAGGGTTCGGCAGGCGTCGCGCCATGTGGTGGGCACCGCGGCCCCACCGCCCAACGCGCCGGTCAGCGCACCCGCGAGGGCCGGAGCGGAGTCGGCCACCCGGGACAGGCAGGCCGCCGCGGGGATCGCCGAAGCGACCTGCCCGCGGGCGGCCGTCGCGAGGGCGAGGGCCACCGGGACGGTCTCAGCCGCGGCGACGCCGTAGCTGTAGACGTGGTCCACGATCTGGTGCTCCAGCAGGGGGACCAGGGAGAACGCGTCGTCCGCGTCCCGGGCGAGCTTGACCGCGTGCCGCGCGTTGCGGCCGACCTCGGTGACCTCGGGAAGCTCCGCGAGCGCCGCATCGACTGCCGCCCGCACGGTCGCCCCGCCGAGTGCCGCCGCGATCGCCGCGGCCATCGCGCGGGCGCCGTGCACCCCGTCGCCGTCCTGGGTGTAGCGGGCGTCGAACTCGGCGAGTTCGGCGGCGGCTCGCGGGTCGCCGGGATGGACGGCGCCGAGTACGGCGGCGCGGACGCACGCGGCGTCGTCGAAGTAGTGCGGATTGTCGTGGCCGGTCGCGGGCGGACGCAGACCGGTGGCGAGGTTGCCGAGCCCGGCGCGTACGGAGATCCGGGCACGCAGCGGGAGTACGGCGGACTCGACCTCGGGGGCGCGGGCGGCGGCTGCGGCGACCTTTCCGGCGAGGGAGTTCCAGGAGAGGTCCACGGCGGCACGCATCCGGCGGCCCAGCTCACCCCGGTCGCCGTCGGCGTCGCCGGTGCCGGCTGCACCGGCGAGGATCGTCTCGGCGGTGAACGCGGCCCACTCGGCGTCGTCCGAAGGCCCGAGCCGCAGGGGTTCGGGCGCCTGGTTGAGGGCGATCGGGACAGGGAGGGTCGTCGTCGCGTTCTGCTCCGCGAAGGTGTCGAGTTCGCGGGTGAGGCGGCGGGTCCACTCCGGCATCCGGGCCGCGCGGTGCCGTGCGGCGGGCCACCCCGCCGCGTCCCCGGCGGCCAGTCCGAGCAGCAGCCCCTGGATCCGGTCCCTGAGGTCGGCGGCCGGCTCGGACCAGGCGTGGCCGCCAGGGGCCGGCTCGTGGCGGATGTCCGGTGCCGTGGCCGGGGGAGTGGCCGTGGGCTCGGATACGGGGTCTAGTGGGCCGGGGGGCATGGCAGGGCCTCAGTGTCGGTGTCCGGGATCAGTAGGTCGGCGATGTCGAGCACGTGGTAGCCCCGCATGGAGGGGAGGCAGCTGCCGCGCACGGGGCCGATCGCCTTCGCCCACTCGCGGGGGATCGCGGAGGCGCCGGACAGCGCGCCGGCGAGGGCCCCGGCGACCGCTGCCGTGGTGTCGGCGTCGCGACCCATGTTGACCGCGGTGAGCACCGACGTACGGAAGTCGCCGCGGGCCGCCGCGAAAGCGCCGAAGGCCAGGCCGACCGCTTCCGGGGCGAGGTCCGTCCAGGGGTAGCCGCCGATGACGACCGCGGACCGTACCGCACGTTCGCGCAGCACGGGGTCGGGTTCTGCGGCCTGCTCCGCCGCGATCACCGCGCGGCGCATGGAGCGCGCCGTCCAGGAGTCCATCGGGACCACGGACAGCGCGGCGCCGATGACCCCGGCGGGTCCGGCGCCTGCCATCGCCGCCGCGACCCCCGCCGCGACGGCCTGGCCGCCGTAGATGCCCTCGCCGTCATGGCTGACGCGACCGTCGATCGCGACCAGCCGCGCCGCCTCCGCCGGGTCGCCCGCCGCGAACACGCCGAACGGAGCCGCGCGCATGGCGAGGCCGTCGCTCCAGGCGTGCCGGTGCTGGGCCGTGATGGGGGCCGCCAGACCGCGCCGCAGGTTCTCCAGGGTGCCCCGCTCGCTGAAGCCCGCGCCTCGGAACGGGCCCTCGTCGAGGTCGGCGATCCAGCGGTGCCAGGCGCTCTCGACATGCGCGATGGTCAGCGCGGAGCCGTGCCTGGCCAGCAGCAGCCCGGAGAAGATCGCGTACTCGGTGTCGTCCGTGCCCGTCGGGTTGTCGGTCACGAAACCTTCGATCCGTCCCCAGCGGCGGCGGATCTCGGACGGCCGCAGGTTCTCGGCGGGCGCGCCGAGCGCGTCGCCGACGGCCAGTCCGAGCAGTGCGCCGCGGGCCCGGTCGCATGAGATGCACTCCAACGCGTCACCCCGCATCCGAGTCTGTTCTGGATGCTTGCCACGTGCGCCGCCCGGTGCGCCGCCAGATGGCCTCATGTCACCCGGCTGACCCTGGCAGATCGCAGGTAAGTAAAGCCTGCCTTGCTGGCACGACCCTTACATCGCGCGTACTTTCGAGGTGCTGAGCAGAGCACGACATGAGCACGGAATCAGGGGAGAGCTGTGTCCATCATCGAGACCGAGGCCGCACTTCACGAGGCGCACCGCGACAACCACACGCACCGCGACGTGAACGGCGGCTGGCTGCGTCCCGCGGTGTTCGGGGCCATGGACGGGCTTGTCTCCAACCTCGCCTTGATGACCGGTGTCGCCGGTGGAGCCGTCTCCCAGCAGGTCATCGTCATCACCGGCCTCGCGGGACTCGCGGCGGGTGCCTTCTCGATGGCGGCCGGCGAGTACACATCGGTGGCCTCGCAGCGCGAGCTCGTCCAGGCCGAGCTGGACGTCGAGCGCCGGGAACTGCGCAAGCACCCGGTGGACGAGATGGAGGAGCTCGCCGCCCTCTACGTGGCGCGCGGCGTGGAGCCGCGCCTCGCCCGCGAGGTGGCCGTACAGCTCTCCCGCGACCCCGAGCAGGCGCTGGAGATCCACGCCCGTGAGGAGCTCGGCATAGACCCGGACGACCTGCCGTCGCCTGCCGTCGCCGCAGTCTCGTCCTTCGCCTCGTTCGCCCTCGGTGCTCTGGTGCCGGTGCTGCCGTACCTGCTCGGCGCCACCGCCCTGTGGCCCGCCGTGCTGTGCGCGCTGATCGGCCTGTTCGCCTGCGGTGCGCTCGTCGCCCGGGTGACGGCCCGCGGTTGGTGGTTCAGCGGACTGCGGCAGCTGGCGCTCGGTGGCGCCGCCGCGGCGCTCACTTATGGGGTCGGATCCCTGGTCGGGGCCGCGATATGATCCCTCTCACCCCTTTTGCGGTGCCACTCTGTGATGTACGTCCGGGTGTCGCGGGAGCATGGTCGATGCAACACTGTGCTTGGCGCCACAGGGCTGCTGTAACTCGACGGTTTCGAGGATGTAACCGCCGGGCATGAGCCGTAAGCGCCGCGGGCAACGAAGCTCGCTCTGTCAGTCGGGGCCACGGACGCCGAATCGGTCCGTACCCCTTCCCACCTGCGCCGCTGTCCCACTCCTTCGCAGCGTCGCCGCAGCCGACTGTCCGCATGCTGGAATGAGCTATCCACGTCTCGGGATTCACTCCATCATGTAATCTGCACGAAATTTCGCGAGGGCCAACGTCGTCCCTCGGCACTTGCACATGCCAATGACGACGACGGGAGAGCCGATGCGTTCCGACGCCTGGTCGCCCATGGACGGTCGCCCCGCCCCGCAGGGGATGTACGACCCTCGTAACGAGCACGACGCCTGCGGTGTCGGGTTCGTGGCCACCCTCACCGGTGTAGCCAGCCATGAGCTGGTCGAGCAGGCGCTGACCGTTCTGCGCAACCTGGAGCACCGCGGCGCCACCGGCTCCGAGCCCGACTCGGGTGACGGCGCCGGAATCCTCCTCCAGGTCCCGGACGCGTTCTTCCGCGAGGTCGCCGGATTCGAGCTCCCCGAGGCCGGCGCGTACGCCGTCGGCACCGCCTTCATTCCCGAGTCCGGGCAGGACGAGGCCGTCTCGCGCATCGAGGCGATCGCCGCCGAGGAAGGGCTGACCGTCCTCGGCTGGCGCGACGTCCCCGTCGCCCCCGAGCTGCTCGGTGCCACCGCCCGCTCCACCATGCCGCTGTTCCGCCAGCTCTTCGTGAGTGGCGGTACCTCCCAAGCCGAAGGCTCCGGCGGGGGCACCAGCACCGGGATCGTCCTCGACCGCAAGGCGTTCGTGCTGCGCAAGCGCGCCGAGCGCGAGGCCGGGGTGTACTTCCCGTCGCTCTCCGCGCGCACCATCGTCTACAAGGGCATGCTGACCACGGGCCAGCTTGAGCCCTTCTTCCCCGACCTGTCGGACCGCCGCCTCGCCACCGCCGTGGCCCTGGTCCACTCCCGGTTCTCCACCAACACGTTCCCGAGCTGGCCGCTCGCCCACCCGTACCGCTTCGTCGCCCACAACGGAGAGATCAACACCGTCAAGGGCAACCGCAACTGGATGCGCGCCCGCGAGTCCCAGCTGGTCAGCGACCTCTTCGGGAACGGCGGCGACGGCTCCCTGGAGCGGATCTTCCCGATCTGCACCCCCGACGCATCCGACTCCGCCTCCTTCGACGAGGTCCTGGAGCTGCTGCACCTCGGTGGCCGCTCGCTGCCGCACAGCGTGCTGATGATGGTCCCCGAGGCGTGGGAGAACCACGACTCGATGGACCCGGCCCGGCGTGCCTTCTACCAGTACCACTCCACGATGATGGAGCCCTGGGACGGCCCCGCCTGTGTCACGTTCACCGACGGCGTCCAGGTCGGCGCTGTCCTCGACCGCAACGGTCTGCGCCCCGGCCGCTACTGGGTCACCGACGACGGCCTCGTCGTGCTCTCCTCCGAGGTCGGCGTGCTGGACATCGACCCGGCCAAGGTCGTCCGCAAGGGCCGTCTGCAGCCAGGCCGGATGTTCCTGGTGGACACCGCCGAGCACCGCATCATCGAGGATGACGAGATCAAGTCGGCCCTCGCCGCCGAGCAGCCGTACCAGGAGTGGCTCGAAGCCGGTGAGATCGAGCTCGAGGACCTCCCCGAGCGCGAGCACATCGTCCACACCCACGCCTCCGTCACCCGCCGCCAGCAGACCTTCGGCTACACCGAGGAAGAGCTGCGCGTCCTGCTCGCCCCGATGGCCCGCACCGGCGCCGAGCCGATCGGCTCCATGGGCACGGACTCCCCGATCGCGGCGCTCTCCGAGCGTCCCCGGCTGCTGTTCGACTACTTCACCCAGCTGTTCGCGCAGGTCACCAACCCGCCGCTGGACGCCATCCGCGAGGAGCTCGTCACCTCGCTGTACTCGTCCCTCGGCCCCGAGGGCAATCTGCTGGACCCGAACGCGGCCTCCTGCCGCTCGGTCACCCTGCCGTTCCCGGTGATCGACAACGATGAGCTGGCCAAGCTCATCCACATCAACGCCGACGGCAACATGCCCGGCATGAAGGCCGCGACCCTCTCCGGCCTCTACCGGGTCTCCGGCGGCGGCGACGCGCTGGCCGCGCGTATCGACGCGATCTGCGCCGAGGCGGACGCCGCCATCGAGTCCGGCGTCCGGCTGATCGTGCTCTCCGACCGTCACTCCGACGCCGAGCACGCCCCCATCCCGTCGCTGCTGCTCACCGCCGCCGTGCACCACCACCTGATCCGCACCAAGCAGCGCACCCAGGTGGGCCTGCTGGTCGAGGCCGGGGACGTGCGCGAGGTGCACCATGTCGCGCTGCTCATCGGCTTCGGAGCCGCGGCCGTCAACCCGTACCTCGCGATGGAGTCGGTCGAGGACCTGCTGCGCGCCGGTACGTTCATCGAGGGCGTCGAGCCCGAGCAGGCGATCCGCAACCTGATCAAGGCACTCGGCAAGGGCGTGCTCAAGGTCATGTCCAAGATGGGCATCTCGACCGTGGCGTCCTACCGCGGCGCGCAGGTCTTCGAGGCCGTCGGTCTGGACGAGGCCTTCGTCGCCCGCTACTTCGCCGGCACCGCCACCAAGATCGGCGGCGCCGGTCTCGAAGTGGTCGCCAAGGAGGTCGCCGCCCGGCACGCCAAGGCCTATCCCGCCAGCGGCATCGCCCCGGCGCACCGCGCGCTGGAGATCGGCGGCGAGTACCAGTGGCGCCGCGAGGGCGAGCCGCACCTGTTCGACCCGGAGACCGTCTTCCGGCTCCAGCACGCCACCCGCGGCAAGCGCTACGACATCTTCAAGAAGTACACCGACCGGGTGAACGAGCAGTCCGAGCGGCTGATGACGTTGCGCGGCCTGTTCGGCTTCAGGTCCGACCGCGAGCCGATCTCCATCGACGAGGTCGAGCCGGTCAGTGAGATCGTCAAGCGCTTCTCCACCGGTGCCATGTCGTACGGCTCCATCTCCAAGGAGGCGCACGAGACCCTCGCCATCGCCATGAACCAGCTGGGCGGCAAGTCCAACACGGGTGAGGGCGGCGAGGACCCGGACCGCCTGTACGACCCCGAGCGCAGGTCCGCGATCAAGCAGGTGGCGTCCGGCCGCTTCGGCGTCACCTCCGAGTACCTGGTCAACGCCGACGACATCCAGATCAAGATGGCCCAGGGCGCCAAGCCGGGCGAGGGCGGTCAACTGCCCGGCCACAAGGTCTACCCGTGGGTGGCCAAGACCCGGCACTCCACCCCGGGCGTCGGCCTGATCTCCCCGCCGCCGCACCACGACATCTACTCCATCGAGGACCTGGCGCAGCTGATCCACGACCTCAAGAACGCCAACCCTGCCGCTCGTATCCATGTGAAGCTGGTGTCCGAGGTCGGTGTCGGCACGGTCGCAGCGGGGGTCTCCAAGGCTCACGCGGACGTGGTCCTGATCTCGGGCCATGACGGAGGTACCGGCGCCTCCCCGCTCACCTCGCTGAAGCATGCGGGCGGCCCCTGGGAGCTCGGCCTCGCCGAAACCCAGCAGACCCTGCTGCTCAACGGGCTGCGGGACCGGATCGTCGTACAGACCGACGGCCAGCTCAAGACCGGCCGCGATGTCGTCATCGCCGCGCTGCTCGGCGCCGAGGAGTTCGGCTTCGCCACCGCACCGCTCGTCGTCTCCGGCTGCGTCATGATGCGGGTCTGCCACCTGGACACCTGCCCGGTCGGCATCGCCACCCAGAACCCGGTGCTGCGCGAGCGCTACAACGGCAAGGCCGAATTCGTCGTGAACTTCTTCGAGTTCATCGCCGAAGAGGTCCGCGAGCTGCTCGCCGAGCTGGGCTTCCGCACCCTGGAGGAGGCCGTCGGCCACGCCGAACTGCTCGACACCTCACAGGCCGTGAACCACTGGAAGGCCCAGGGCCTCGACCTGGCCCCGCTGTTCCACGTGCCCGAGCTGCCCGAAGGCGCCGTGCGCCACCAGCTGATCGAGCAGGACCACGGTCTGGCGAAGGCCCTGGACAACGAGCTGATCCGGCTGTCCGCCGACGCGCTGGCCGCCGACTCGGCCGAGGAGGCGCAGCCGGTCCGCGCCCAGATCGCGATCCGCAACATCAACCGGACCGTCGGCACCATGCTGGGCCACGAGGTGACCAAGAAGTTCGGCGGCGCGGGCCTGCCCGAAGACACCATCGACATCACCTTCACCGGCTCCGCCGGCCAGTCCTTCGGCGCGTTCCTGCCGCACGGTGTCACGCTGCGCCTGGAGGGCGACGCCAACGACTACGTCGGCAAGGGCCTCTCCGGCGGGCGGGTCATCGTCCGCCCGGACCGCGGCGCCGACCACCTGGCCGAGTACTCCACCATCGCGGGCAACACCATCGCCTACGGCGCCACCGGCGGCGAGCTGTTCCTGCGCGGCCGCACCGGCGAGCGCTTCTGCGTCCGCAATTCCGGCGCGCTGGTGGTCTCCGAGGGTGTGGGCGACCACGGCTGCGAGTACATGACCGGTGGTCACGCCGTCGTACTCGGCGAGACCGGACGCAACTTCGCGGCCGGTATGTCCGGCGGCATCGCGTACGTCATCGACCTCGACCGCGACAGCGTCAACGTCGGCAACGCGGGCGCCGTCGAAGCGCTGGACGACACCGACAAGCAGTGGCTGCACGATGTCGTGCGCCGCCACCACGAGGAGACGGGCTCCACCGTCGCCGAGCGGCTGCTCGCCGAGTGGACCGTCGCCGTCGAGCGCTTCAGCAAGATCATCCCGACCACGTACAAGGCAGTGCTCGCCGCCAAGGACGCCGCTGAGCTCGCCGGTCTCTCCGAGCGGGAGACCACCGAGAAGATGATGGAGGCGGCGACCAATGGCTGACCCCAAGGGCTTCCTGACCACCGGGCGCGAGGTCGCCGAGACCCGCCCCGTCGCCGAGCGCGTCAAGGACTGGAACGAGGTCTACGTTCCCGGCTCCCTGCTGCCGATCATCAGCAAGCAGGCCGGGCGCTGCATGGACTGCGGTATCCCGTTCTGCCACAACGGCTGCCCGCTCGGGAACCTGATCCCCGAGTGGAACGACTACGCCTACCGCGAGGACTGGCAGGCCGCCAGCGAGCGCCTGCACGCCACCAACAACTTCCCCGAGTTCACCGGGCGGCTGTGCCCCGCTCCCTGCGAGGCGGCGTGCGTGCTCGGGATCAACCAGCCCGCCGTCACCATCAAGAACGTCGAAGTCTCCATCATCGACAAGGCGTGGGACGCCAACGACGTCAAGCCGCAGCCGCCCGAGCGGCTTTCGGGCAAGACGGCCGCCGTCATCGGCTCGGGCCCGGCCGGCCTCGCCGCCGCCCAGCAGCTCACCCGCGCCGGACACACCGTGGTGGTGTACGAGCGCGCCGACCGCATCGGCGGCCTGCTGCGCTATGGCATCCCCGAGTTCAAGATGGAGAAGCGGCACATCAACCGCCGTATCGAGCAGATGCGCGCGGAGGGCACGAAGTTCCGCACCGGTATCGAGATCGGCCGCGACCTGACCGCCACGGACCTGCGCAAGCGCTTCGACGCCGTCGTGATCGCCGCAGGCGCCACCACCGCCCGTGATCTGCCCGTACCGGGCCGCGAGCTGAACGGCATCCACCAGGCGATGGAGTACCTGCCGCTCTCCAACAAGGTGGTCGAGGGCGACTTCGTGGCCCCGCCGATCACCGCCGAGGGCAAGCACGTCGTGGTCATCGGCGGCGGTGACACCGGCGCCGACTGCGTCGGCACCGCCCACCGCCAGGGCGCCGCCTCGGTCACCCAGCTGGAGATCATGCCCCGCCCGGGCGATGAGCGGAACGCGGGCCAGCCCTGGCCGACGTTCCCGATGCTCTACAAGGTGACCTCGGCGCACGAGGAGGGCGGCGAGCGGGTCTACTCCGTCTCCACCACCCACTTCGAGGGCGATGAGGACGGCAATGTGCAGTCGCTGCACCTCATCGAGGTCGAGTTCGTCGACGGCAAGCTGACCCAGAAGCCCGGCACCGAGCGCAGCATCCCTGCCCAGCTCGTCACCCTCGCCATGGGCTTCACCGGCACGGACGTCCAGAACGGCCTGGTCTCCCAGTTTGGCCTGGACCTGGACGAGCGGGGTAATGTGTCCCGGGACGCGGACTTCGCGACCAACGTCGACGGCGTCTTCGTCGCCGGAGACGCGGGCCGCGGCCAGTCGCTGATCGTCTGGGCCATCGCCGAGGGCCGCTCGGCCGCCCACGGGGTGGACTGCTACCTCACGGGTGCGAGCGACCTCCCGGCTCCGATCCGCCCGACGGATCGCGCGCTGGTGGTCTGACACATCCCCCATAGACGTTGCGTACAACGGCGTACGGAACTGGCACGGCGCCTGCCCCGTCCCCGACCGGACCCCGGGCAGGCGCCGTGGTGTGTTCCGGGGCCGGGGCGCCGGAACGGCGCGGGCGCAGTGGACGGACACGCGTTCAGTGGACAGGCAGATCCGGGCCGTCGACATCGAACAGGCCGAGCTGCTCGACGGATTCGGCCTTGGCGTCCGCGGCGCGTTCGCGGAGCACGAACGTGGCCCGCTGGAGGGTGAGGCCGTAGCTGTGGTGTGCCTCCGTGATGACGTGGGCGTCCATGGCCCTGCCCACCCGGGGGTCCCGGAACCGGCGTGCCGACTGGTTGATCGCGATGTCGCCGTGGTCCGCGATCCATGCGGGCGCCTGGCTCCTTTCCCCCGTGCCGATGTCGCCTCGGCGCTGTCGCCACCCGCTCACACACGGTCTCGAACAGCTTACCGAGCGATATCCGCAGGTCGCGGGCTGAGATCGATCGGAAGCCCGGCCTGTGCGGATCGAACGGCAAAAAGGGAAAGCTGCCTTCCCTCCGCTGGCGCATCGTCGCGAACCGGCCATGATGGGGAGCACCCCGAAGGTGACCGAGTCACCGCCGGAGATCGCGACGACCACCGCGTCACCACATCCAGGTGGAGCGCTGCGACATGGCGGGGGTGGCACCCCCTCGCCGCTTCTCCACGGGGGTGGGAAGCGGTGCAAACGGGGATGGCCGCTCATCGGGGGTGCCACGGTCCGGTACGGCGAGCCGTCGACGGCTCGCCGTACAGCGGATCGGTCACCTGCCGCTCGGGAAAACCGAGTTGAGGACCGGGTGGCAGAGCGCGGGCATACGCTGTGGATCCCTTGGCCCACACGGCGACGGCACCGAACGCCAAGGTTCCACCGGCACCGCGAACGGAGTGCACCATGGCGGCCATCGGTCTTCGCAAGATGGAGGAGACCGCACCAGCCCTCGTCGACCTCTACAAGAGCGCGGGCGTCTCGTTGCGGAAGAGCGGACTCGACGGGCAGCGGGTCGCTGTCCATCTGGTGGTCGACTACTCGGGCTCGATGAAGCCGTACTACAAGGACGGGAGTGTCCAGGCGCTGGCCGACCGGGTGCTCGGGCTTGCCGCGAACCTGGACGACGACGGGCGGGTGCCCGTCGTGTTCTTCTCCACGGACATCGACGCGGAGACCGAGATCGCGCTCGCCGACCACCAAGGGCGCGTCGACCGGATCGTCGCCGGGCTCGGGCACATGGGGAAGACCAGCTACCACCTGGCCATGGATGCGGTCATCGACCACTACCTCGACAGCGGTGCCACCGCTCCCGCACTGGTGGTGTTCCAGACCGACGGCGGGCCCATCAACAAACCGGCCGCCGAACGCTATCTGTGCAAGGCGGCCAAGCTGCCGATGTTCTGGCAGTTCATCGGGTTCGGTGACCCGGTCAGCAAGCAGTTCGACTTCCTCCGCAAGCTGGACGAGCTGGCCGTTCCCGCCAAGCGGCCCGTCGACAACGCGGGCTTCTTCCACGCGGGCCAGGACCCGCGCGCCGTGCCGGACGCGGAGTTGTACGACCGGCTGGTGTCGGAGTTCCCGTCGTGGCTGGCGGAAGCCCGGCGGCTGGGCATCGTACGGTCCTGAAACCCATCGTGGCAGCGATGTCACCGTGGGTTCAATCCCACACCCACCGCAGCAGGTCAGACAACGCGCTGATCAGAGGGGGCCGACCAGGGGGGCACCCCTTCGTCATGAGGTCCTGTCTCACCCTGACTCGCCCATGTGCCGCTTTGGATCATGGCGTGTGGACCAGGTGCGGACCACTTCTTGGCCAGCCAGAGTGATGGCAGTCGTGACCGCCTCGTCGACTGATGGGGCATCAAGCAGGCGGTGTGGCTTTGAGGTACGTGCGCATTTGGCGTCGAATCGGACTGCGCTGTTGGGCTTCCCGTAGGGCGAGTTGGCGGGACACGCCACCATCCAAAGATGGGGCAGCAGTTGCTGCACAGGGCGTTGACGAGCGGGTCGTGTCGGAGGGATCGCTGCTGCTACGGTCATCCGTTCGCCGAGGAGGTCATGATGGCTGTTTCCCTGCCTGTCGCTGCCCGAGTAGACCTGCGTCGTCAGCCGGTCGAAGACGTGCTGGAGCGTGTGGAGGAGGCCCTGCGCGTTCGGTTGGACCGGGAGGCGCTGGTGCGCAAGCGCCGTTCCTTGGGGGGGCCGTACGGAGCGGGGCACGTGGGTGCGCATCGAGCGGCGGGGATTCGAGCGGATCGGCCCGCAGGGCTGGAATGGGACCGAAGCCGCTGCAGTGCTGCAAGGGGTCGCGATGCCCGAGTGGTACCAGGGCGTGGCGTGGCGCGAGCCGGGCGAACCGGTGATGTGGCGGGCGGATGAGCTGGAGCTGCTTGCATCGCCGTCTGTCGCCAAGGGCGCCTTGGTGCTCGAAGACCCGGGCATGCCGGATGCGTGGTGGTCGGCTCTGAACGCCTCTTTGGACGCCCTCGCTGAACAGCAGACACCGCGAATCGCGACGCCGGACACGGTGACGATCACCCAGGAGCAGGTGACGCAGACACTCAGCGAGGTCTTTCCCGGCATCGCCGATACACGGATCGAGCGGTGGACGCCGGCTCATGCGGATCTGACCTGGGCCAATGTGATGGGGCCGGAGTTCTCCATCATCGACTGGGAGGACTGGGGCATGGCACCCCGGGGTCTGGACACCGCCACGCTGTGGGGTAATGCGCTGGCCGTCCCGGCGCTCGCGGACCGCGTCCACCAGGAGCGGCGTGCGGACTTGGAGAGCCGAGACGGCAAGCTGATGTCGCTGTTCTTCCTGTCGAAAATCGTCGGACCCCACGCGTACGAGGAGGATCCGCTGCTCGTGCCGGCCCGGAAAGAGGCCGAGCGCCTGGTGGCCGAGCTTCAGCTATGACGGCGCCCATGCAGGGCGCGCAGGTACTGACTGACGGCGGTGGTATCCACCTCCGCGCCCAGGGCCATGACCAGCTCCGCCAGGTGACCGGGGTTGTCGGTGCCGACAGCCAGCGCGGCAGCACTCGGCAGGTGGAACGCCGTACGGAATGCTGCCTGCACGCGGGACAAGCCATCGTGGGGCGGTCGAAGGAACGGACGAGGGTCGAAGTCCTCCCACACCGTCCCGTTGCCGCCCCCGAAGGGGCTCATGCCCCAGGTCTCGCCCGCCCGCCAGGCATTGCGTAGGACTGTCGTGGTGTCGAGGAGATCGATGCTCACGAGGAAGCCGGCCCGGACCATGAGGACGTCCGGAGACGGCAGGGCGTCCACGCCGACCATGCCCAGCGGCCGGATGTCCCGACGTCGTGGTCGTCCCAGTGGAGTTTGAAGCCGCTGGCGTCCTGCGTGGTCAGATAGGCGTTGACCTGCACCAGCTCATGGGCCCACCACTGGAGCGCGCGGCAGGTGGCTTCCATGGCCGGGTCGAAGAAGTCGACCTCGTCCAGGACCATGGTGCAGCCCTCGCGCATCAGCGCGCCGACCCGGTGCATGTCAGCCATGGGGATGGCCTGTCCCCGCCGGGTGACGGAGGGGTGGATGTAGCGGCCGGGGTGCAGTTCGGCGCCGTCCTGGAAGATGCGGAACTGGGGGTCGTGACGCTGCGCCGCATCACCAGGTCCAGCAGTTTCTTGGGGCTGAGCAGGCGATCGAGCAGATCAAGATCCTCGATGGTTCCCCGGGCGAAAGCGGCTCCGAGTTCCCTGGGGCCGTTCCAGCCGAGGGCCTTCTCCATCGCGGTGACGAAGTGGTGGTCCATGTGCTCCTCCGGTCTGCGTCATTGGGCGTGAGGACCGGGGGCCCGCAGCGGATGACGAGCCCCCGGTTGGTGCTGTGGCGTAGTGGTGCTGCTACTCCTGCGGGAGGTTCAGGCCGTCGCGGTTCTCGCCGTCGTCGCCCGCGGAAGTGCTGGTCGGGTCGGACTCCGCAGCATCGGCGGTGAAGCGGTCCTGGACCCTGATCAGGCTCTCGACGCCGATCAGAAGGTCTTCGTTCTGCGCTGCCATGTGTGTCTCCACTTCCTGTAAGTCCAGAGCCGGCGGGCGCCGGCCAGCCCTGTTGGGGGGCATGTCTCACCAGCCCGGTGCTTCGGGCCGGTGAGGAGAGGGGGGTGGCGTAAGGCCACGGATGGAGCGAGTGCGGGACTCGGGCCGGAAGCCAGTTGCCGGTCAGCGGCCGGGATCACCAGCGATGGCCAGGGTGACCACCAGGACGATGACGGCAGCGGTGTAGAGGGGCATGGCGAACTGCTGGCGCCAGCCCCACGGTGCTCGGCGGCGGGACCGGGAATCCCGCTCCACGGAGGCTTTCAACGTCGGAAGGCGGCCACTACGCCGCCCCCGGTGCGATGGATGCCGGCCGCAGGGCACGGGCTGACGACGACGTACCGCCGCAGCGGGGGCACTCGCACGGGGGGTAGCGGCCGGGGTTGGAGAGGATGTCGAACGGGTCGCCTTCCAGGACCCCGTGTGCTCGGCGACCAGGTCCGGCCCGAGTCCCGCGATACCCGGATGCTCATCCGAACGCGGGGTTCTATGCCCAGGTCAGGGGTCTTCCTGAGGGCCGTTCGCTCTGTGTCGGGAGGGCCCGCCGAATCGTTCAAGGCGGTCGTCCTCGGTCGCTTCGCCATGTCCAGAAGGATCGCGATCAGGACGACGGGCCAGAAAGGCCCAGCGGATTACCCAACTTGGGTACCATCACGGTCGGTTGAGCCCTTGAAGCGATCCGTAGTCTTCCTCCGGAGCGTGCCTGCGCTTGTGGACCCTGTGTGGACCGCGTGATCGCCAACTCCCCACACGGGAAGCTTAAGTGGCAGGTCAGGCCCACAACCGGCGCCTACGGCAGCACTCTCTTGAAACCCGCCGCGGGGGGCCGGAATTCGGGTGCACGAGCCCCGTGCGCCGTGGAAGGGTGGCGCGCATGGCTACCTTGGTGCGGCATGTGACGATCGACAGCTCCGACGCCTACGAGCTGGCGACCTTCTGGGCAGGGGTACTCGAGTGCTCCCTGGGTGACGACGACCATCCCGGTGACGAGGAGGCGCTCGTGGAGGCGCCCGGGGTGGGCATTCTCTTTGTGACCGTGCCGGAGAAGAAGACCCGGAAGAACCGCGTCCACTTGGACCTCCAGCCGCAGGAACGCACCCGGGACCAGGAGGTCGAGCGGCTGCTGAAGCTCGGCGCCTCGCTCGTCGCCGACCGGCGCAACGCGGACGGCACCGGCTGGGTGACGCTGGCGGACCCCGAGGGGAACGAGTTCTGCGTGGAACGCAGTGCCGCCGAGCGCAGTGCGGGGGCCGGGGCCGTCGCTCAGGCGGGTTGAGGCTGCCGCGGCCCGGTCGCCGCCGGTCGGCGCGTGCGACGGCACCGCGCAGCCGAAGACCGGGCCTGGCCCACTGATAGCTTGCTGCTCCCGCCAGTTCGCCCCAGGGGGACCCATGAGTCAGCCGCCTTATCAGCCACCGCCACCGCCTTCACACCCGCCCCACCAGTCACCGCCGATGCCGCCTCAGGCACCGGCACAGCAGCCCGCGCCGGTCTTCCCCAACCCCTACGCCCAGCCGGTCCCGCAGCAGTTGCCTCAACAGCAGCCGCAGCCAACGGGTTTCGGCTACGCGCCCTTCCCCGGCCCGCCTCAGACGCATCCCGCGCCCCCATTCGCCGCGGCTCCCGGCGGCCCGCGGCCCGGCAGAAGTGGCAGTCCGGTCGCCGCGGTCGTCCTCGCCTTCTTCGTCTCGGTGCTCGTCTCGCTGCTCTACGGCGGCGCCATGGTGCTCACCTACGAGGACCAGTCGCTCACCATCGCCAACGCCCTTTACCTGACCCATGCGTCGGTGAACGCGGCGATCGTCGGTCTGCTGGCCGGCCTCCTGGGGCACCGGCGCAGCGGCGCCCACGTCGGCGCGGCCGTGGTCGCCGCGCTCGGCGCGTTCTTCGGCTACTGCAACGCCGTGCTGCTGATCGCCGTGGAGAGGCAATCGCCTTCCTTCGTCGTGGATGTGCTGGGGGAAGAACCGTTTTTCCCCGCCAAGGCCTGGTGGTACGGAGCGACCGGTGGCGAGATCGACTGGTTCTCCCCGCTCGGCCTGGTCCTGGCCGCCGTCATCGGCTGGGGCGTCGCCCGCCTCATCGGGTCCAGGCGCCGCCAGGGGTGACAGCCGGTGCCGTCCGACCACGGCGGAAACGGCGACGCGCGTTGCGCCCGCCCTGCGCCGTGGCACGGCACCTCTGGTCGTCGGTCCGTCGCCCGAAGGGCTTCAGCCCTGGACGGTACGGGCCGGACTCGCGTCGTTGCCGCGCCGGATGGTCCGCAGCGCCTGCCCCGGCCGCCAGGTCTGGAGCACCAGCTCATCGCCGTCGACGGCGGTCCGCACGGCCTCGGTGAGCTCCACCCGGAAGAGGTGGAACGGCAGCGGCTCTCCGTCATCGGACTGGAACCGGTCCTTTGTCGCCGGGTCGGCCACCTCCACCGCCCGCCCGGTGATCTTCACGTCCCCGTCCTCCATGGACGCGTCAGCTCCCGGGTTGGCGTGGATGGCAAGCCGTGGATCACACAGCAGGTCGAGCGCCTTGCGGGAGTTCGGCATCATCCCGAGCCACAGCTCACCGAACCGGAAGTTCACCTCGAGACCGCTCACCCGGGGCGAACCGTCCTTGCGGAGGGTGGCGAGGATGTGGTGGGTGTGCTTCTCGAAACGCTGTTGCACGGCGGCGGCGAAGTCGGGCTCCGCCGCCTGGAAGTCTGTCCAGCTGTAGGTCATGGATCCCATCGAAGCGTGAATACCGGACATCCGCTGTCGTGATTGGGCCGATGCGAGTATCGGGGACGCATACCCCATCGGGCGCGATGCGGACCCGTGCACCCGGCGATGCCGGCACCTGCCCGTGACGTGCGGTTTCACCGTGCGTGCGGGTTCGGCATGCCGCCGCCGTGGAGCCTTCTTCGGCTGAGAGCACCGTCTGTCATCGCAGTCGGTCGAATGCCTGGTCGGCGTCGGCCACGGCCTCGGGACGGACATCGTGGGCGGTTCGGCCGTCGGCGATCTTCTGCCAGTTGGTCCGGGCGAGCACCCGTTGGACCGCGAGTACCTGGGCGGCTCGCAGGTGTGCCTGGATGCCTTCGCCGAGTGCGTCCGCCAGTGCCTGCTCGTCCTCGAGCTGGTACTGCGTGAGCCGTCCCGCCAGGCTCGGTGTGGTGAACACCAGCCGATGGAACGCCACCACCTCGGGATGATCGTTGAGACCGGTGACGGGGTCGTACCGATCGAGGCCGGCCAGGAAGTGCCGGTGCAGCGCCATCACCGGCTTGATGTCGGACCCGCGGTCACGTACGACGCGTGCCGCCTCGCCCTGGTGGTCGGCGAATCGGTGCAGCACCAGGTCTTCCTTGGTGGGGAAGTACCGGAAGAGGGTGGGTTTGGAGATCTCGGCCGCCGCGGCGATGTCGTTGACCGAGACGCGGTCGAACCCGCGCTCAAGGAACAGTGAGACGGCGGCGTCGCCGATGGCGTCGCGCGTCCGCTCCTTCTTGCGGGCCCGCAGCCCCATCGGCTCGCTCATCTGACCAGCGTAACATTCGTTACCGGGTTGCTTTTTTAACCGGGTAACGTTTTCATGGGTGCCATGAATCAATCGGACGTTCCTCCCGTGCTCGTCACCGGGGCGACGGGTCGGATCGGCCGCGTCGTCATCGACCGACTCCTCGACGCAGGCGTGCCGCTCCGCGCCCTCGTCCGGCACCCCGAGGCGGCTGCGACGCTGCCGGCCGAGGTCGAGGTCTTCACCGGCGATCTCACTCTGCCCGAGTCACTCGACCCGGCACTGAAGGGCGCCGGTGCGGTCTTCCTCGTCTGGACCGCACCGCCTCGGACCGCCGCGGCAGTCGTCGAGCGGCTGGCAGCCCATGTGAGGCGGGTCGTCTTCCTCTCCTCCCCGCACCGGACGCCGCATCCCTTCTTCCGGCAGCCCAATCCCATGGCGGTGCTGCACGCCGACATCGAGCGGCTCATCGCGGCCACCGGACTCGAGTCGACGATCATCCGGCCGGGGATGCTCGCGTCGAACGCGCTGGCCTGGTGGGCGCCCGCGATCCGGGCCGGCGAGGTCGTCCGGTGGCCCTACGGCGCTGCCGAGACGGCACCGGTCGACGACCGGGACGTCGCAGCCGTCGCGGCGCGGACGCTCTGTCAGGACGGATATGTCGGAGGCGACTATGTCCTGACAGGCCTCGAATCGCTGTCCCAGGCAGCGCAACTGGACGTCATCGGTGACGCCCTGGGGCGCCGGATCGCATTCGAGGAGATGACACCTGACGAGTTCCGGAGCCTGTCGGATGGCACAGCGCCCGATGCGGTCATCGACATGCTGCTCGCCGCGTGGAGCGCGGCGGTCGGATGGCCCGCCTACGTCACCACTGGGGTGGCCGACATCCTGGGAACGGCGCCGCGAACGTTTCGCCAGTGGGCCGCCGACCACGCCACCGCGTTCACGGGGGGTTCTTGACCTCGTCGACCGCCTGCGCCCCCAGCCGCAGCCTCCAGTCCACCGTCGCCCCGGTCAGGCGCTGTTGCCCTCGCACACGACGAGAGGCACGCGTGCGGAGCCCCGCTCATCCGGCGGCGCGGTCGGTGCCCGGGCCCAGGTCGCCCCCGGGCGCTGGGTCCGATCGGCCGGGTGAGGGTCGGCCGGACAGCACAGCCGCCCGGCACTGGGACGGCGTCCCCCAGGCGTCCCGCAGCGGGCGCGCCTTGCGCAGCCACCACGACAGGTCGAGCTCCTCGGTGTAACCGACCGCGCCGTGCACCTGGAGTGCGGTGCGGGCCGCCGCGTAGGCGGCTTCGCCCGCCGCGACCTTCGCCGCCGCGATGTCGGCGGGGGTCATGGTCAGCGCCGCGCCGAACAGCAGAGGCCGCGCGAACTCCAGCGCGATCAACGTATCCGCCAACCGGTGCTTGACGGCCTGGAAGGAGCCGATGGCGACGCCGAACTGGGTGCGCTGCCCGGCGTACGCGACCGTACGGTCCAGCAGCGCCAGCCCGACGCCCAGGCTCTGCGCCGCCGTGGCCAGCCGTGCCCAGCTCTCCGCGGCCCGCGCGGCGCGCGCCACGTCAGGTCCCGCGGCCAGGATCTCGCCGCCGACGGGGGCCTCGGTCAGCCGGCGCGCCGGATCGGTGGAGGCGCGTGCCGGACCGTGGGGCCCGGACGCGAGGCGCAGCCGTGCGGCGGTCTCGTGCTCGCCCAGGTCTGCCACGAGCACGAGCTCGGCCGCGTCCCCGTCCAGGACGAACGGGTCCGAGCCCGCTATCCGCAGGGTCGCCGCCACCTCGCCCGAAGCGATCCCCGGGAGCAGCCGCTTCGCGGGTGCCGGGTCGCCGAGTCCGGCGAGCAGCACGGCGGTGGCGGCCGTCTCCACAAGGGGCCCCGGCAGCGCGTGGCGACCCAGCTCCACGAAGGCGAGTGCCAGTTCGACGGGGCGCTGCCCGAGTCCGTCGTAGAGCTCGGGTACGGCCAGCGCGAAGACCCCGGCCCCGCCCAGGCGGGTCCACAGGGCGCGACCCGGGGCCGGGTCGCCGGCGGCCCAGGCACGTGCCACCGACGGTGTGTCCGCCGCTGTCAGCAGGGCGTCCAGCGAGCGGGTGAACGCCTGTTGTTCACCGGTCGGCAGGAACTTCACGGGGGCGTCTCCTTCGCGTGCGGCGGCCGGGGCGGTCCGGGAAGTCAGCGGCGTCCTCTGGGCAGGCCGAGCAGTCGTTCCGCGATGATGTCCCGCTGGATCTCGTTCGTACCGGCGTAGATCGGCCCGGCGAGCGCGAAGACATGGCCCTCTGCCCAGCCGCTGCCCGGCTCGTCGGCCAACGCGCCTTCCCCGCCAAGCAGATCGAGCGCGGTCTCGTGCAGCGCGATGTCGTACTCGGACCAGAACACCTTGTTCACACTCGCCTCGGCGCCGATCGTGGCACCCGCGGCGAACCGGGAGGCGTGCCCGTGGGTGAACAGCTGGTAGGCGCGGGCGCCGATCACCGCGTCCGCGACGCGGTCGCGCATCGCCGTGTCGTCGGGGTCGCCGACCGAGTGCCACAGCTCCACCAGCCTGTCCGCGGTGGCGAGGAAGCGTCCGGGGGAGCGCAGGGTGAGGCCGCGTTCGTTGCCGGTGGCGGACATGGCGATGCGCCAGCCCTCGCCTGGCGCGCCGATCACGTCCTCGTCCGGTACGAACACCTCGTCCAGGAACACCTCGGCGAATGCGGGCTTGCCGTCGAGGCG
Source organism: Streptomyces sp. SCSIO 30461 (assembly GCF_037023745.1). Taxonomy (NCBI): domain Bacteria; kingdom Bacillati; phylum Actinomycetota; class Actinomycetes; order Kitasatosporales; family Streptomycetaceae; genus Streptomyces; species Streptomyces sp. SCSIO 30461. Next base: position 5,869,753 of record NZ_CP146101.1, on the reverse strand, counting down.
CCCGATCGGGCGGACGGTGACGCCTGGTGCCCGCAGGTCGAACATCAGATAGGTCAGCCCCCGGTGCGGCGGCCCCGTGTCCGTCACGGGGGCGGAACGGAAGATGCCGAAGGCCCGGTCCGCGAACGCGGCGCGCGACGACCAGGTCTTCTGGCCCGACAGCAGCCAGCCGCCGTCCGCGCGTACGGCGCGAGAGCGCAGCGACGCCAGGTCGGAACCGGCGTCGGGCTCCGACCAGGCCTGCGCCCAGACCACCTCACCACTCGCCATGGCGGGCAGCACCCGTGCCCGCTGCTCATCGGTGCCATGGGCGAAGAGGGTGGGCGCGAGCAGGTTGATCCCGTTCTGCGAGACCCGGCCCGGCGCACCCGCCGCGTAGTACTCCTCCTCGAACGCGAGCCAGCCGAAGATGTCGGCGCCACGGCCGCCGTGGACCTCAGGCCAGGACACCACCGACCAGCGGCCGGCGTGCAGCGTCGCCTCCCATTCCCGGTGCGCGGCGAAGCCCTCCGCCGTCTCCAGGGAAGGCAGGGGGCGGGCGGGGACGTGGGAGCGCAGCCAGTCGCGGGCGAGCGTCCTCAAGGCGGTCTCGTCTTCCGAAGGGGTCAGATCCATGAGAAGTCCGCTTCCGTCCACGGCGTCGAAGACGCCGATTCGAGTACATCGCCGGCAGACGAGGCCGTTCCCTAACAAGTGTTTGGTAGGTTAACGTGCTGATGTGACGGACAACAAGGCTCAGTACGTTCCGGGGCACGCCCTGCTGGCCGGGCGCAGCGCCGTCATCACCGCCGCCGCCGGAGCCGGGATCGGCGGGGCCACCGCCCGCCGCTTCCTGGAGGAAGGCGCGCGGGTCCTGATCAGCGATGCCCACGCACGCAGACTTAAGGAGACCGAGGAGGCGCTCGTCGGGGAGTTCGGGGCGGAGGCGGTCTCCTCACTGCCCTGCGACGTCACCGACGAGGCCGCCGTGCAGGCCCTGGTCGGGGAGGCGGTGCGGCTGCACGGGGGCCTCGATCTCGTCGTCAACAACGCGGGCCTCGGCGGGACCGCACCGCTCGTGGACATGGCGGACGAGCAGTGGACGCGGGTCCTGGACGTGACGCTCACCGGCACCTTCCGCTGTACGCGCGCTGCCCTGCGCGCCTTCCGTGACGGGGGGCGGGGCGGGGTGGTGGTCAACAACGCCTCAGTCGTCGGCTGGCGCGCCCAGACCGGCCAGGCCCACTACGCCGCCGCCAAGGCCGGTGTCATGGCCCTGACCCGGTGCGCGGCGCTCGAAGCCGCCGCATACGGCGTCCGGGTCAACGCCGTCGCGCCGAGCCTCGCCATGCATCCGCACTTGGTGAAGGTCACCTCGTCCGAGTTGCTCACCGAGCTCACCGGGAAGGAGGCATTCGGCCGGTACGCCGAACCCTGGGAGGTCGCCAACGTGATCGTCTTCCTGGCCAGCGGCTACTCGTCGTACATGACCGGTGAGACGGTCTCGGTGAGCTCCCAGCGCGCATGAACAATGGACAGGTGCCTACCGCAAAGAAGAAGACCCAGGTGACCGCCTCTCCCGCCAGGCGCCGCGAACTGCTCGACACCGCCGCCGAGGTGTTCGCGGCCCAGGGATACAACGCCACCACCGTCCGCCGGATCGCCGACGAGGCCGGGATGCTCGCGGGCAGCCTGTACTACCACTTCGACTCGAAGGAGTCGATGCTGGACGAGATCCTCTCCACCTTCCTCGATGAGCTCTGGGCCGGATACGACGCCGTGCTCGGCGCCGGTCTCGGGCCCCGGGAGACCATCGAGGCCCTGGTCACCGAGTCCTTCCGGGAGATCGACCGGCACCGCGCCGCCGTCGCGATCTACCAGAAGGAGTCGAAGCACCTCTCCGCGCAGCCGCGTTTCCGCTATCTCGGAGACTCCCAGCGGAAGTTCGAGAAGGCATGGCTGGGGACCCTGGAGCGCGGGGTCAGGACCGGAGTGTTCCGCGACGACCTGGACATCAGGCTCACCTACCGGTTCGTCCGCGACACGGTGTGGGTCGCGGCGTCCTGGTATCGACCGGGCGGTGGGCACAGCCCGGACGAAATCGCCCGCCAGTACCTGTCGATGGTGCTGGACGGGGTTTCCGTACGCCCCTGACGACCCGAGGAGCAGCAGCCATGGCCGAGGCCTACATCGTCGAAGCGGTCCGCACCCCGGTGGGGCGGCGCAGGGGAGGCCTCGCGGCCGTGCACCCCGCCGACCTGGGCGCACATGTCCTCACGGCCCTGGTCGCCCGCTCGGGGATGGACCCGGCAGCCGTGGAGGACGTGGTCTTCGGCTGCCTGGACACGGTCGGCCCGCAGGCCGGGGATATCGCCCGCACCTGCTGGCTGGCGGCCGGCCTGCCGGAGGAGGTGCCCGGTGTGACCGTCGACCGCCAGTGCGGCTCATCCCAGCAGGCCGTGCACTTCGCCGCCCAGGCGGTGCTGTCAGGGACGCAGGACCTGGTGGTCGCGGGCGGGGTGCAGAACATGTCGCAGATACCGATCGCCTTCGCCTCCCGCCAGGCCGGGGAACCGCTGGGCCTCACGGAAGGTCCCTTCCACGGCTCGAAGGGCTGGCGGGAACGCTACGGCGACGCGCCCGTCAACCAGTTCCACGGCGCCGAACTCATCGCACGTCACTGGGGTGTCTCGCGCGGCGACATGGAGGAGTACGCCCTGCGCTCCCACCAGCGCGCGCTCCGCGCGATCGACACGGGCCGCTTCGAGCGCGAGACGGTCCCGTACGGCGAGGTGAGCGTGGACGAGGGCCCCCGGCGTGACACCTCGCTGGAGAAGATGGCCGCCCTCCGGCCCGTGGTGGACGGCGGCACCATCACCGCCGCCTGCTCCTCCCAGGTCTCGGACGGTGCGGCGGCGATGCTGCTCGCGAGTGAGCGGGCGGTACGCGCACACGGACTGACCCCGCGAGCCCGGGTCCACCATCTCTCCGTACGCGGGGAGGACCCCATCCGCATGCTCTCGGCACCGATCCCGGCGACCGCCCACGCGCTCGGCAGGTCAGGACTGTCCATCGACGACATCGACCTCGTGGAGATCAACGAGGCCTTCGCCCCCGTTGTGCTCGCTTGGCTCAAAGAGACCGGAGCAGATCCGGCCCGTGTCAACGTCAACGGCGGGGCCATCGCGCTCGGGCATCCGCTGGGTGCGACAGGGGTCAGGCTGATGACGACGCTGCTGCACGAGTTGGAGCGCACGGGCGGTAGGTATGGGCTCCAGACCATGTGCGAGGGCGGTGGCCAGGCGAATGTGACGATCATCGAGCGGCTGTGACGGGCCGTGCGGCTCCCGATGCGGCGGGGTGGGCCGTGCCGCTGTCCGCGATCGCCATGGTTTCGGCGGGTCGCGGCCGTGATGGCACAGGATTCAGAGGACGGGTGTGCTAGTCTGCGATCGTTGCAGTTGTGGTACCCATGAACGTTATGTGCGCCTGACGGGAAATGTTCGTCGGGCGCATTTTTGTTTTCCGGAGTTTTCCGGATGGGGCTGCTCGACCTGATCAGGAGAAAAAGTTATGGCCACCGGCACCGTGAAGTGGTTCAACTCGGAAAAGGGCTTCGGTTTCATCGCGCAGGACGGCGGCGGCCCCGACGTCTTCGCCCACTACTCGAACATCGCCACCTCGGGCTTCCGTGAGCTCCAGGAGGGCCAGAAGGTCACCTTCGACCTCACCCAGGGCCAGAAGGGCCCGCAGGCGGAGAACATCCTCCCCGCCTGACATCAGCGCGCCCAGGCCCTGCACAGCAGGGTCCGGCTCGCAGCCGGGACCCGCGCCGCCACGGCGCGGGTCCCGGTTTGTGCTGTCCATGAGGTCCAGGAAGGCAATCCCGATGACTCGTACCGAACGCCCCGGTGCCGGCCAGGCACGCAGGGGCCCGTCGCAATCCCGTGGCAGGGCAGCCGCGAGGACTTCCGGGAAGCCGTCCGCGAGGACCTCCCCGAAATCCTCCGCACGTGGCACCCTGCCCACCGGGGAGTTCACCCTCCCCGAGACCGTCACCCCCGCGCTGCCCCCCGTCCAGGCGTTCGGTGACCTCGACATGCCGGCGGCCCTGCTGAAGACGCTTGCCGCCCAGGGCGTGACCGCCCCGTTCCCCATCCAGGCGGCAACCCTGCCGAACTCCCTCGCCGGCCGCGACCTCCTCGGCCGTGGGCGGACCGGATCAGGCAAGACCCTCTCCTTCGGCCTGGCACTGCTCGCGCGCACCGCCGGCCGGCGTGCCGAGCCCGGCGCGCCGCTCGCTCTGGTGCTCGTGCCCACACGTGAACTCGCCCAGCAGGTCACCGACGCCCTCACGCCGTACGCGACCGCCGTCAATCTGCGGCTGACGACGGTGGTCGGCGGTATGTCGATCACCAAGCAGGCGGGCTCGCTGCGCAGGGGCGCCGAGGTGCTGGTGGCCACCCCCGGGCGGCTGAAGGACCTCATCGAGCGCGGCGACTGCCGACTGGACCAGGTCGCGATCACCGTGTTGGACGAGGCCGACCAGATGGCCGACATGGGCTTCCTGCCGCAGGTCACCGCGCTGCTGAAGCAGGTCGAACCGGGCGGTCAGCGGATGCTGTTCTCGGCCACCCTGGACCGCAACATCGACCGGCTGGTCAAGCAGTTCCTCAGCGACCCCGTGGTGCACTCGGTGGATCCGTCAGCGGGCGCGGTCACCACCATGGACCACCACGTCCTGTACATCGCCGACGAGACGGACAAGAAGGCGGTCACCACGCGCATAGCCGCTCGTGACGGCCGGGTCATCCTCTTCCTGGACACCAAGCGGTCCGTGGACCGGCTGGTGAAGCGGCTGCTCGCCAGCGGAGTACGCGCGGCCGGCTTGCACGGGGGCCGCTCGCAGCCGCAGCGCAACCGCACCCTCGACCATTTCAAGAGCGGTCATGTCACGGCACTGGTCGCGACCAACGTGGCGGCCCGCGGCATCCACGTGGACGACCTCGACCTCGTCGTGAACGTCGACCCGCCGACCGACCACAAGGACTACCTGCACCGGGGCGGGCGCACCGCCCGCGCCGGTGAGTCGGGCAGCGTCGTGACGCTGGTGCTTCCGGAGCAGAAGCGGGAGATGACCCGGCTGATGGCGGACGCCGGGATCAGCCCGCGGACCGCCAGGGTGAAGTCCAGTGACGAGGAACTCGCGCGGCTGACCGGCGCCCGCGAGCCGTCCGGTGTCGCGGTCACCATCGACGTACCGCAGCCGCCCCAGCAGCCGTCGGCCGAGTCGACCCGGCCGAAGCGCAGGCGCGCCCGGAGCGGCGGCGCCCGTGGCCAGTCGGCGGGGAGCACTCAGGGGAGCGGCTCCACCCGTGGCCAGGGGAATGGCGGCACCCGCGCCCAGGCGGGCAGCGGTCAGGCGGGCCGTGGCCAGGGGAGTGGTTCCAGCCGCGCCCAGGCCGGCGGCGGTCAGTCCGGGCGCGGCCGTCCGGGGCGCGCCGACGGCGCTCACGCCCAGGGCCGGAGCCGCGCGTCCGGCACCACCCGGAGCGGTGGCGCCGGCGGAGGCGGCGGCAGGCGGCCCGCGGCCAGGTGACTCGTCCTCCGGTGAACCGGCCGTACGCAGGTCGCCCGCTCCACGGGGCGCGGGACCCGCGGAACCGGTTCACCGGATCGCCGTCGCGCGGTTCCGGCGTCATCCGGGAGCCGGAGGTCCGCAGGTCCGGCCGAGCGCGCCCAGCACCTGGGCCGCCTCCTCCATCACCCGGTCCACCAGCTCCGCGCAGCTCGGCAGGTCCTCGATCACCCCTGCCACCTGGCCCGAAGCCATCACCCCGAGGTCGGTGCGGCCCTCCACCATGGCCGCTCTCAGCAACATCGGGGTGTTCGCGGCGAGCAGGACCTGGCCCCATGTCAGATCCTTGCCGTGCCGCATCGCGCGTCCGTCACGCAACATCGCGGCCCAGGACAGCCCGGAGAGCCGGCGGAATCCGGCGGCTCGGCGGACTGCATGCAGCAGGGTGCGGGCGCGGCCGTACCGCTCAAGCGCGGCGACGAGGTCGGTGCGGAGCATCCGGTGCGGGAGCCCGTCCACGGCGGTCGTCACGGTGACGTCCCTGACGGTGGCCGCCAGATAGCGGGCCTTGACGGCGTCCGGGACGGTCGAGTCGGATGTGAGCAGGAAACGCGTCCCCATGGCGATGCCCGCAGCCCCGTACGCCAGCGCCGCCACCAGGCCCCGCCCGTCGTGGAAGCCGCCCGCCGCGATCACCGGGATGTCGACGGCGTCCACCACCTGGGGGAGCAGCACGGTGGTGGCGACGTCGCCGGTGTGGCCGCCGCCTTCACCGCCTTGGACGACCACCGCGTCCGCGCCCCAGGCGGCGACTTTCTCGGCGTGGCGGCGGGCTCCGACGGACGGGATCACCACCACGCCCGCGTCCTTGAGTTCGGTGATGAGTTCCCGTGACGGGGCGAGGGCGAACGAGGCGACACGTACGCCCTCGTCCACGACGATCCGCACCCGCTCCCGGGCGTCCCCCGCGTCCGCGCGCAGATTGACTCCGAACGGCGCGTCCGTACGGGACTTGACCTCGCGTACCGCCCGCCGGAGCTGCTCCGCGGTCATGGTCGCGGACGCCAGGATGCCCAGCGCCCCGGCGTGGGCCGTCGCCGACACCAGGCGGGGGCCCGCGACCCAGCCCATACCGGTCTGGACGACGGGGTGCTCGACCCCGACCAGCCGGGTGAACGCCGTCTCGATCCGGCGCATCAGCCGCGAACCTCGCGCTCACGGGCGCCGGCCGGGTCGATGACCTCGCGGATCAGCCGCAGTTCCGCCGCGGTCGGTTCACGGGTGTGCGGCACGTCGTCGGCGGTGGCGAGCGGGAAGCCGGTGGCCTCCTGGACTTGTTCCACGGTCACTCCGGGGTGCACGGACACCAGCCGCATCGAGTGGTCCGGGGTGTCGAAGTCGAAGACGCCGAGATCGGACACGACACGGGGGATGCGGTGGAACCGGGTCGCCGAGTCGCCTGCCGCGGCGGCGTTGTCGTAGCCGACGCCGCTGACCATGTCGACTTTCTCGACGAAGACCCGCCGCGAATGCCGGGAGACCCAGTAACTCACTGGATTGTTGAGGGTGTTCACAGGGGCGCCGCGTACTCCCAGCAGCTGCCTGGCCGGGCGCGACCAGTCGCCGATGCAGGAGATGTTCTGATTGCCGTACCGGTCGATCTGGCTGGCGCCCATCATCACATGGCGTCTGCCGCCGGTGACCATGGTCAGATGGCGGCGGTAGGGCAGCCAGCCCTCGACCGTGCCGTCGAGGCCGACGAGCATGGCCTCGCCATCGGTCAGCAGCAGATCGGGGGAGAAGGTGTGGCGGGCGAGGCGGGCGCCGATTCCGGGGATCAGGCCCATCGGACTGGCCAGCACCTCGCCGTCGCCGCGCCAGGCGTCGGCGCAGGCGACCACGCAGAAGTCCGCCCTGGTGGCCGGTGCAAGGGTTGTCGGACCGGTCATCACTGCTCCTCGCGCCAGGCGCGTACCGCCGACTGGTAGGCCTGTTCGTCGGGGCCGGACAGGAATCGCTCGGCGAAGCCGTCCCAGGGGGTGTCGGCGTACAGCTTCTGGAAGGACTCGTCACGTCCGTAGTCGGGGACGCAGGAGGTGAAGTGGGCGCCGTGTGGGGTCTCCACGACACCGGTGACGCTGTGGCGGCCGACCAACAGGGACTGCGGCGCGGCGTCCTTGGCCAACTCGGCTGTGTCCAGCAGCTGTTCACAGGAGACGTATGCTTCGTCCGCTGCCTCGCAGAAGAGGTCGTCGAAGTACGGGTCCGGGCCCAGGTACTGGCCGTTGCCGATCCGATCGGCCCGGTTCATGTGCACCAGCGCCACATCCAGCCGCAGCGCGGGCACCGCGACGAGTTCCTCGCCGTCCTCGTACGGCGAGGTGATGGTCCGCAGTTCGGGGTTGACCCGCAGCACGTCCGAGCCGAGGCCCGCGCGCACCGGAAGGAAGGGCAGCCGGTTCACGGCCGCCTGCAGGCCCCACATGAACATGGCCTCGTCCAGCTCCGTCATCCGCAGGGTGCCGCCCTCGCGGGCAGCCCTGAAGTGCGGTTCGAGTGGGATCGAGTCCAGCGTCGCGAAGGGCGCGACAAGTCGGCGGATTCGGCCGGCGGCTGCCAGCAGGCCGACATCGGGTCCGCCGTACGAGACGACCGTCAGATCGGTGATCGAGGACCGGAGCAGTGCTCTGACCAGGGCCATCGGCTTGCGTCGGGAACCCCAGCCGCCGATGCCGACCGTCATTCCGCTGCTCAGCCGGGAGGCCACCTCGTCCGGCGTCATGGTCTTGTCAGTCACGCCCCCGTCCCCCTTCTTCTTCCTTCCCGAACGTGTCCCGCACCCGCGCGGCCGTCCCACTGAGGCCCGCCTCGAAGGTGAAACCCTGCTCGAAGCGATAGCTGCGGCGCACATCCACGGGGTCGATGCCGTTGATGGCGGCCTTGGCCAGTCGGAGCAGCCTGCCGTCCTTACGGGCGATCTCGCGTGCCAGCTCCGAGGCCGCGTCCGGCAGTTCCCCGCGGGGCACGACCCGCCACACCGAGCCGTGCGCCATCAGCTCGGCTGCGCTCACCGTGCGCGAGGTGTAGTACAGCGTCCGCATCAGATGCTGCGGCACCAGCCGCGCGAGATGCGTTGCGGCGCCGAGCGCGCCGCGGTCCAGCTCCGGCAGCCCGAAGACGGCGTCATCGGAGGCGACGATCGCGTCGGCGTTGCCCACCAACCCGATCCCGCCGCCGAGGCAGAAGCCGTGGACGGCGGCCACCACCGGCACCTCGCACTCGTAGACCGCCGCGAACGCCTCGTGGCAGCCGCGGTTGGCGCCGATCAGGGCCTCGTGCCCGGTGTCGCGCTGCAACTCCTTGATGTCCACGCCCGCGTTGAAGCCGCGTCCCTCGGCGGCCAGCACCACGCAGCGGATCTCCGGGTCGCGGCCCGCCGCCCGCACGGCGTCCGCGAGGTCGTACCAGCCCTGCACGGGGAAGGCGTTGACGGGCGGGAAATCGATCGTGACGACGGATATGCCCTTCTCGGGGCTTGCGGTGGAGACACCCATGAGCCGATCAGCTACCTTTCCACCAAACGTTTGTTAGGTGACTGCCCAGTGAGGAAGGTAGCAGCCGATGGAGCTGGACGGGAGGGTCACCGTCGTCACCGGCGGCACCCGGGGTGTCGGGGCGGGCATCGCGCGCGCCTTCCTCGCCGCGGGTGCCGAAGTCGTCGTCTGCGCCCGCAGACCACCGCAGTCCGCCCTCGAAGCCGCCGGACGTTCGGCCCACTTCGAGCCCGTGGATGTGCGGGACGCCACCTCGGCGCGCGACTTGGTCGATCGGGTGGTGCGCAGATACGGGAGGCTGGACACCCTGGTCAACAACGCGGGCGGGTCGCCCTACCGGTTGCTGGGTGACGCGGACCCCGCACGGCACGCACGGGTGCTGGAGCTGAATCTGGTGGGTCCGCTGGCCGTGTCGCTCGCCGCCTATGAGCAACTGCGTCTGGCGTGCGGCTCGGTCGTGATGATCGGCAGCGTGAGCGGCGCCCGCCCTTCGCCCGGCACGGCCGCCTACGGTGCGGCCAAGGCGGGGCTGGAGAACCTCGCACGCTCGATGGCGGTGGAGTGGGCCCCGCGGGTCCGGGTGAACACCCTGGTGCTGGGGATGGTCCGCACCGAGCAGGCGCCACTGCACTACGGCGACGAGGCGGGAGTGGCGGCTGTGGGCCGCACGGTGCCGCTGGGGCGGCTGGCCGAGCCGGACGAGGTCGGCGATGCGGCGGTCTTCCTCGCCTCGCCGCGCGCGGCCTATGTGAGCGGGGCGTCGCTGCTGGTGCACGGAGGCGGGGAGCGTCCGGCGTTTCTGGACGCGGCAACGGCCAACAAGGAGGTTTGAGATGAGCAGCGCCACACCGGGTGGGACACCCGGCATCTGCGCGGGCAGGGTCGTCATCGTGACAGGCGCCGGACGGGGGCTGGGCCGTGCGCACGCGCGCGCCTTCGCCGCCGAGGGCGCGAGAGTCGTGGTGAACGACCTCGGCACCGGACCCGACGGGTCGGGCGCATCCGCCTCACCGGCCGATGAGGTCGTCGCGGAGATCAGGGCGAGCGGCGGGGAGGCGGTCGCCCATGCCGCCGACATCACCACGGGCGAGGGTGCCCGCTCGCTGGTGGCCACCGCGCTGGACTCGTTCGGCCGTCTGGACACCCTCGTGAACAACGCCGGTTTCCTTCGGGACCGCATGCTCGTCAACCTGGACGGCGAGGACTGGGACGCGGTGCTGCGAGTGCACTTGCGGGGCCACTTCCTGCCGTTGAAGTACGCGGCCGCCCACTGGCGTACCGAGGCGAAGGCGGGACGCGAACCCCAGGCCCGGATCGTCAACACCTCCAGCGGAGCCGGGTTGCTGGGATCGGTCGGACAGGGCGGCTACAGCGCGGCGAAGGCGGGCATCGTCGGGCTCACCCTCGTCGCCGCGGAGGAACTCGCACCGTATGGGGTCCGGGTCAACGCGATCGCCCCGGCCGCCCGGACCCGGATGACCGAGCGGACCTTCGCCGTGACGATGGCCACCCCGGACGACCCGGCCGCGTTCGACGCGATGGCACCGGAGAACGTCTCGCCGCTGGTCGTCTGGCTCGGCTCGGCGGACAGCGAGGGGGTGACGGGGCGGGTGTTCGAGGCCGAGGCGGGACGCATCACGGTCATGGAGGGCTGGCGGCCGGGTCCCACGGCCGACAAGGGCGCCCGCTGGAGCCCCGCGGAGGCGGGCCTGGCGGCCCGAAAGCTCCTGGAGGCCGCCGAACCGCCACTGCCGGTGTACGGGGCGCGGGGTTAGGGCGGCGGCCCGCTGCCGGTGACGGGCGGGTGTGCTCAGTGCGCATGAGTACGGGTACTCATGCGCGCCACCTGCCGTCGTGATCAAGCTGGCAGGATGAGTGAACGTTCCATTAACCGCGATCCGCAGCAGGACGAGCAGAAGTCATCCGGGTTCGCCGCGTACGCGCTGGTGATCCTGGAGCTGGCGGGTCTGCTGCTGACATACGGAGCCTGGGCGCGGTCGGGGCTGAGCTTCGGCTCGGTGGGGCGCGCGAATCCGGCGGGGCCCTGCCTCGGAGTGGTGGGTGTGCTGTTGATGGTTGCTCTCGCACTGTGCGCCTATGGCACCTGGGCGCACAAACGTGCCCTGGTACGTGGACAGTTGGTCATGGCCGGACTGCTGATGCTGGTGTTGCTCGGAGGTGCGGCCGTTCAGGACGACGGCGGCCGTCAGCCGGTTTCGGCGGGATGTCATCCGTATGAACATCCAGAGGTGGCTGATTCGTGTAGGTGAGATGCACAGGAACTCCCCACGATTGTCATTGACGCGTCAATTTCTACGCGCGTCAATGGAGTCATGCGAATCCCCCCACGATTCACCCTGTTCGGCGCCGCCGCCCTTGTGTCCACGCTGCTCGTCGGCGGCTCGATCGCGGCCCCCGCAAGCGCCGCCACCGCATCGTACGTAGGCCAGATCTGCTACTCCGAACTGCCGTCGCAGGCCCATGACACCCTCGAACTCATCGATGAGGGCGGTCCGTTCCCCTACTCCCAGGACGGCACGGTCTTCTCCAACCGCGAAGGCATCCTCCCGTCGGAGTGGCAGGGCTACTACCACGAGTACACCGTCGAGACGCCCGGCTCCTCCACGCGTGGCGCCCGCCGCATCGTCACCGGTGACGCGTCGCAGGACTACTACACCGCCGACCACTACGCGTCCTTCGACCTCGTCGACCACGGCTGCTGACCGCCGCCGCTTCCCCCACCCCCACCACCGTGCCGTCGGCCCCTTCGGGCCGGCGGCACGGCCGTGTCCGCAGGGGCCGGAATCGCTCGTCGCCCGCCCGAGGGGGAGGAGTGGCGCGGTCGGTCCGCCGGGACTTGGCACTGTCCACCGTGCCGTAACCCCGGTGTCACCGCCGACCGGGAGGCTCCCGGTGGTCAAGAAGTTGTCTGCGTCCTGGCAATGAGGACGATTCCTGGCCTAAGGGCTGTCCCGTAATCCCCGGCGGGCGCGCGACGACAGCTACGGCCCCCGCTGCGTTGTCGAATCGCCCGAATACACCCAGTATGCGGGCGACCCTCCGCCTTGCGTTGCACCGCACCTGACGCCGCGCTCTGATCCACCGCGGATTACGGGACAGCCCTTATTCGCCGTCTACGTCCATGCCGCCGAGGAGAGCGGCGGCGCGGCACTCGCGCCTGAGCGGAGGCGACCATGTTGCGAGGACTCACCACGGTCAGTTTCCAGGCAGCCGATCCGATCGCAGCCAAGGCCTGGTACACCGAACTGCTGGGCAAGGGGCCGTACTTCGAGCGCCCCGGGTACGCCGAGTTCCGTCTGTCCATGGGTGGGAAAGTCTACGAGCGGTTGACGGAGCGGGGCCCGGGGTTCGTGACCGCCTCCGTGGTCGACCCCTTCGGCAACGTCCTGGGCATCATGTACAACGCGCACTACCTGGAGATGCCGGAACTCAACCGCCGAGCTTGCGTCCCAGCGCGCTCGCCGATGTCGAGCTCTGCATCGTGAACGCCACCGTCCCCGGCAGATAGCGGTCCTGGGACCACTCCACGGGCGAGCCGGACGGATCCGTCGAATGCCGCCGCTCCCGCAGCAGGGACTCGCCCTGGCGGCAGCCCAGCAGCTCCGCGTCGTCATCGTCCGCGGGCACCAGGTCGATCGTGTGCCTGGCGTCCGCGAACAGGACGCCGTGGAACTCCAGTTCCTCCGAGTGCGACACAGTGTCCGACGGCATGTCGGCAACCAGTTCCCCGATGCGCTCCGGATACGTCGTCCGCTCCACCATCACCGGAGTGCCCGAGAGAGTACGCAGTCGGCGCACCCGGAAGACGAACGCACCCTGTGGCAGGATGAGTTGCTCCGCCTCCTCCGGGGCCGCCGGAACCCGGTCCAGCGTCACCACACGGCCGCCCGGCTCCTCTCCCAGCGAGCGCGCCCAGCGGGTGAACGAGCGCAGCTCGCCGAAACTGTGCAGCAGCGGGCCGCCGGTCGGCAGCACGACCCGGCGCGCGCCGCGCCTTGAGGTGATCAGGCCGTCGGTGCGCAGGGCGGCGAGCGCCTGGCGGACCGTACCCCTGGAAACGCCGTACCGGCGGACAAGCGCGTCCTCCGCGGGCAACTTCGCTCCGGAGCCGTACTCGCCCGCCGTGATGGCGGCGCGCAGGTCGGCGGCGACCTTCAGATACAGCGGCGTCCCGGTCCGTCGTTCGCTCACGCGCACACCCATGTCACGCCGTCGGAACCGGTGGCACCAGCGACCTCAGCAACTCCGGGTCCACCTCGGTCAACGAGCGCACCAGGGTGACGTTGCCGGTCGCGGTGAGCGGTTCGACGGACGGTACCGCGAGCACCCGGCAACCCGCCGCGACGGCCGATGCCACACCCGTCGGACTGTCCTCGACCGCGACACACCGACGCGGGTCCGCGCCGAGCGCGGCGGCGGCCGCCAGATAGGGGTCCGGCGCCGGTTTGGTACGCGCGGTGTCCTCCGCGCCGAACAGTGCGTCGAAGCGATGCCCGTCCAGAGTTCTGGCGACCTGCTCCACCACAGCTCGCGGTGATGCCGACACCAGGGCCGTGGGCACCCGTCGGGCGCGTAGCGCGGCGAGCAGCCGCAGCGCACCAGGGCGGGGGGCGGCGGCCACCGCGAGCCGGGCGGCGAAGTCCGCGCCCAGTTCCGCGGCGAGTTCCTCCTCCGCCGTGCCCAGCCAGGTGTGCAGCACGGCAGCCGTGTCGTCCACCGAGCGGCCGGTCACGGCCGAGCGCCGCGCCGGGTCCAGTGAGCGCCCGCGGCGTACCACCGCCGTCTCGACCACGTCGAGCCAGACCTCCTCGGAGTCGACGAGGGTTCCGTCCATGTCGAACAGCACCGCGTGCAGGCCGCTCACCCCTGCCCGCCCTCCCCGCCCCGGGAGACGGCACTCCGCGAGGCGACCAGCACGGGCCGCTGCTGCGGGCTCACGGTCACGGCCGTGCCCGGGACCAGTCCGGCCACCGTATGCGTGGGTACGTCCGCCTTGACGGACGTGCCGTCGGCCAGCGTGACGCGGACCCGCGTGGTGGGGCCGTGGAAGGCGGTTCCGGCCACCCGGGCCGTACCGTCCGCGTCCGCCGCGACGTCGAGCGACTCAGGCCGGACCAGCGCCTGGACCTCACCGGGGTCGGGCGCGTCCCCTTCCACCGGCAGCCGGACGCCGAGCAGCTCCACCAGGCCGCCGTCGACGGCGCGTGCGGGAATCCGGTTCATGGTGCCGATGAAACCGGCGACGAAGCCGGTGGCGGGTCGGGCGTACAACTCGGTCGGCGTGGCGCACTGTTCCAGCCGACCCTGGTTCATCACGGCGACCCGGTCGGCCATCGACAGGGCCTCCTCCTGGTCGTGGGTGACGAACACGGTGGTGATGCCCAGTTCGAGCTGCAGCCTGCGGATCTCCTCCCGCAGGGCCACCCGCACCTGCGCGTCGAGTGCCGACAGCGGTTCGTCGAGCAGCAGCAGCCGGGGCCGCAGCGCCAGCGCGCGCGCCAGTGCAACACGCTGCTGCTGACCGCCGGACATCTGGTGCGGGTAGCGCCCTCCGTGACCGGGCAGTCCGACCAGCTCCAGCAGCTCGGCGGCACGCGCCCGGCGCTCGGCGCCCCCGACCTTGCGCATCCGCAGCCCGAAGGCCACGTTGTCGGCGGCCGTCAGATGCGGGAAGAGGCTGTACGACTGGAACACCATCGCCGTGTCACGGCGGTTGGCGGGCACCGGCACGATGTCCTCGCCGTCCAGCAGCACCTGACCGCGGTCGGGCTGCTCGAAACCGGCGAGCACCCGCAGCGCGGTGGTCTTTCCGCAGCCGGATGGGCCGAGCAGGGCGAGCAGCTCGCCGGGTGCCACGTCCAGGTCGAGCCCGTCGAGGGCGACGGTGGGGCCGAACGCACGGCGCAGTCCGCGCATCCGGAGAGCGGCGCCGGTACGCACCGGTGTGTCGAGCGTGGGCATCAGGAGGTCTTTCCTTCGGCGGTGGACGCCGCAGTGGAAGCGGCGGGGGGCATGGCAGCGGGCGTGTACGAGGCGCCGGGCCCGCTGCGGCGGTTGCCCAGCACGGTCAGGGCCAGCAGCAGCGCCCAGGTCAGCAGCAGACTCAGCAGCGAGACGGCCACCGAGAGCCGCGCGTCGGAACCGGACGCCTGCACGATCCATACCGCGAACGGCTGGAACCCCAGCAGCGAGGCGACCGTGAACTCGCCCAGCACCAGCGCGAGCGTGAGGAACGAGGCGTTCAGCAGAGCGCCGCGCAGGTTGGGCAGAACCGCCGAGACCAGCGCACGCGGCCAGGAAGCGCCGCAGTCGCGGGCCGCCTCCACCAGGGTGCGCACATCGACGGACCGCAGCCCCGCGTCCAGCGCCCGGTAGACGAACGGGAGCGCCATGACGGCGTACGCGAGCACCAGGACGAGGGGGAAGTCCGGGTTCTGCACGGCCACGAACGTCTGGTAAAGCGGGGTCGTGGACAGCTTCTCGGGTCCCCAGCGCAACACGGTACCGAGACCTGCGGTCAGCGCCACGGGCGGGACCACCAGCGGCAGGGTGCACATCACTTCGAGTACCGGGCGCAGCCGTGGCGCCGACAGCCGGGCCGCGACCGCGGCGGGCACGGTGACCAGCAGCACCAGGGCCACGGTGGCAGTCGCGAGCCCCAGCGAGAGCAGCAGGCTGCCGGTGAAGCCGGGCGCGGCGACGATCCGCGAGTACGAGGACAGGGTGAGGCCCTGGCCCGGTACGTCCAGGGTGAAGACCGCCGATGCGAGCAGCGGCACCAGGAAGTACATCCCGGCGGCCAGCAGGACGGCCCCGCGCCAGGGACGGACGGCGTTCAGGCGAGCCAACGGGTGCTCCTCCGCTGAAGGGGCAGATGGACGGCCATCACCAGCGCGGCGACCAGGACCATGTCGAGGCTGAGCGCGAGAGCCACGTTCTCCTGCCCGACGAGGACGTTCCCGGACAGCGCGTCCGCGATCTGGAGGGTGACGAGCGGCACCGAACTGCCCACCATCGCCGCAGCGGTGGCGTAGGCCGCGAAGGCGCTGCCGAAGAGCAGTACGAAGCCGCCCAGCAGCGTCGGCAGCAGCACCGGTACCCCGACATGCCGCCAGTACTGGCCCGCGGAGGCGCCGCAGTCACGCGCGGCTTCCCGCCACTGGGTGCGCAGCCCGTCGAGCGCTGGCGCGACGGTCAGCACCATCAGGGGCACCAGGAAGTACAGATAGGTCAGGGCCAGTCCCCAGAAGCCGTACAGCGACCAGCCGTACTCATCGAGTCCGAGCCGGGTGGTGAGCACGCCCGCGTTGCCGAGCGTGGCGACGAAGGCGAAGGCGAGCGGCACACCGCCGAAGTTGGCGAGCACACCGGACGCGGTGAGCACCGCCTCGCGCAGCGCCCTGCCGCGCGAGGTGACGACGGCCTGGGCGAGCAGCAGCCCGAAGAGCGTTCCGGCGGCGGCGGTGAGCGCGGACAGCCTGACACTGCCGAGCAGGGCGGTGCGGTAGGCGCCGTCGGCCGACGCGACCACATGGTCCAGTCCGTAGCCGGTGGGGAGGCCGGTGGACGGGTCGGTGACAGTGAGGGCGCCGTCGGCCATGGCCAGTGCGGGCAGCCCGAAAGCGACGGCGACGAGCAGCAGCAGTGGTAGCGCGGACAGCCAGGCCGGCGGCCTGAGCCTGCGGGGAAGCGAGCCCCGGCGGGGGCCCGCGCCCACGCCGCCGGCCGGTGCGGTGCCGGCCGGGGCATGGGCGGGGGAGTTCAGCAAGGTCATCGACGGATCACCCGGAGACGGCCGCGGCCCAGCCCTTGGCGAGGGTCTCCTTGGCCTTGGCGGTCTGCTGTTCGCTCGGGAACCGGGGGGTGCCTTCGACGGGCGGCAGAGCGGCGGAGGCGGCCTTGTCGATGGTGTCGTCGGCGGTCATGGCGGGCATCAGCACCGGGCGGGCGTGGCCCTTGAGCCACAGGTTCTGGCCTTCTGCGCTGTACAGGTACTCCTGCCAGAGCCGCGCGGCGGCCGGGTGCGGGGCGTCCTTGTTGATGGCCTGCGAGTAGTACTGGGCGTAGACGCCGTCCTTCGGGACGACGGTGCGCCAGTCGAGGCCCTTCGGCTTGAACTGCTCGGCGTAGCCGGAGTTGAGGTAGTCCCAGTCGATGCTGATCGGGGTCTCGCCCTTCTCGATCGTGGCCGGGGTGGACTCGACGGGGTTGTAGTTGCCGTTCCTCTTCAGCTTGCCGAAGAAGTCGATTCCGGGCTGGATGTCGTCGAACGACCCACCGTTGGCGATCGCGGCGGCGTAGACACCGCCGAAGGCAGAGCCGGACTTGGTGGGGTTGCCATTGAGGGCGACCTTGCCCTTGTACTCCGGCTTCAGCAGATCGGCGAAGGTCTGCGGGCAGACCTTGACGCGCTTGGCGTCGCAGCCGATGGAGACGTAACCACCGTAGTCGTTGAACCAGCGGCCCTGCGCGTCGCGCTGGCTCGCAGGGATCTTGTCGAAGGCGACGACCTTGTAGGGGGCGGTCAGTCCCTGTGCCGCCGCGGCCTGCGCGAAGGCAGCCCCGAGGTCGAGTACATCCGGCGCGCGGTCCTGGCCCTTGCGGGACTTCACCGCGTTGATCTCGTCCTGGCTGGAGCCGTCGGGGTTCTCGACGTGCACCTGGATGCCGTACTTGGCGGTGAACCCGTCGATGATCGCCCCGTAGTTCGCCCAGTCGCGGGGGATGGCGATCGCGTTGAGCGTGCCCTCCTTCTTCGCGGCGGCGACCAGCGCGTCCATCCCGCCCACGTCGGCAGCCGATGCCGCGGTCGCGATGTTCTTGCCGTCGGCGGTGGTGGCGGTGGTCTTGTCGGGTGCGGCGCCACAGGCGGTGAGGGTCAGGGCGATACCGAGGGCGCCGGTGAGAGCGGCGGTACGTGCAGGGGTGGTCACGCGTACTCCATGAGCGTTGCGAGGCGGGGCCGAAGCTGTATGGACAACTGTTGTCCGTACAGCTCCGCATTACGGCGGGCCGGAATGTCCCCGTGGTGAACGCGAGACGTCGCCCGCGATGCGTTTGCCGGGCGCGCCGGGTTCGGCGGGGCGGGGTGCCCGCACCCGCCGGGTCCCGACGAGTGAGGCGGGCAGACCCGGCGGCGCACCGCACCGGGGTGCGGTGCGCCGGGAGCGCGCACCCCGCTCAGCGACCGCGCGGCACCGTCGCGTCCAGGCGTCGACGGGCCGCCTCGTCCAAGACGTACTCCACCGCCTGCTCCGCGGTGGAGTACGCGTACCCACCCGGGTCCTCGTCCGCCAGGATCCGCTCCAACGCCGCCACCGCGCGGGTGTCCTGACGCATCGCCAGGCCGCGCGCGGCCTCCGCCTCGATGTCCGGGACCGCGTCCGCGAGGCGGTCGGCGAGAGCCTGGCGGATCGCGGGGCCGTCGGCCTCGGTGTCGGCCAGCACGGTCGTCGCCCAGTCCCGCACTCCGTCGTCCTCGTCCCGGGTGAGCCCGATGACCGTGTCGATGCCCTCGGCGTGGCCCCCGGGCAGCAGCCCGTGCAGCGCCACCGCCACACCGAAGCGCACCTCGGGATCCGCGTGTCCGGCGTGGCGCAGGATCTCCCCCACCCCGGCCGGGTCGCGCTGCTGTCCGAGCCCCGCGACGGCGGAGCGGATCACCTCAGGATCGCCGGCCTCCCGGGCGAGCTCCCGCAGCAGCGGCACCACGCGGGCTGGCAGCCCCGCGTGTCCGGGATTCGCCTGCCCCGACCCGGCCGGGACGCCGTCCGGATCGGCGGCACCGGTGCCGTGCTCCTCGTCCGGCAGCCCGAGACCCGCCAGCACATCCGCCCCGAACGCCTGCCGCAGCGGATCCTCGGTTCCCACCCACGCGGCTGCGGCCAAGAAGGTCTCCTCGTCGCCGCGGCGCTGGAGCACGCCCACGGCCTCGGTCCAGTCGTCCTGGTCGGGATCGCCGCAGCGCAGGGCGCGCTCGGCCAGCTCGCCGGCGGGGGTCCTCGTGCCCATCGAGGCCTCCAGCAATGTGGCGACGGCGGCGTGGCCGGTCTGCTGCTCGTTGCCTGCCACCAGGCTCCCGTCCTGGATCAGCTCGACGATCACCGTCACGGTGCCGCCCTCGTCGACACGACGGGACACGGTCTCAAGCCCTTCGCCGCCCATCCCGGACAGCTCACGGCGCAGCCGCGCCTCCACATCGACGCCGATCCACTCGCGAGCCTCGCCGAGTGCCTCCGGCGTGGGCCTGGCACCGTGGCGCAGCAGGGTTCGCACGCTTGCGGGTGAGCCGCGCCTGGCGGCGGTCACCAGTGGCGGCTCACCGCCTGAGCCCGGCAGATCCGGGTCGGCGCCGGCGGTGAGCAGCAGGTCCGCCACATCCGCGCGGCCCTGGCGGCAGGCCCAGGTCAGCGCGCGCACCCCGGGATCCTCCTCCAGATCGGGCCGAGCGCCCGCGGCCAGCAGAGCCCGCATCACCTCGGTGCGACCCCAGACCGCGGCCCCGCACAGGGGCAGCTCCGCGCCGTCGGCGCCGCTCGCGCGGTTCGGATCGGCGCCCGCGGCGAGCAGCAGGCGCACCATGCCCGGCCGGTTCAGGGACGCCGCGGCGTAGAGCGCCGTCTGCCCGTCCTCGTCGGTTGCCTCTGCCGCCGCCCCCGCCCGCAGGGCTCGTACGAGGGCGTCGTCGTCGCCCTCGTAGACGGCTTCGAAGAGCGCTGTGCCCGGATCGTCCGGCTCGTCGGTCCTCATGGGGAAACCCTACGGAAACGTCCTCAGGTATCGCATTCGAGAACTGTCCGGCACAGCGCGCAGCGGGCCCGTACCCGGCCCCGTACGGGCACCCGGATCCGCTGCCGGCACACCGGGCACGGGAACGACACCCGCAGTCCGTCCCCGGGCGACCCCTCGAAGGCGTAGGCCGGCCCTTCGAGGGCGTAGGTCGATCCTGGGGGCCAAGGGCCCGGCTGCCCGGACGCCGCGAGGCGCTGCTGCGCGTCGCGCCGGTCCTTCGCGTAGCGGCGCCGCCCGTTCCAGCCTGCCGCTGCGAGCGGCGGCTGCCGTCCGTCGCCCAGCGCCTGAGCACGGCCCTTCGTGTAGGCCGTGTACGCCTGCGGACTGGTGAACCACACCGAAGGGTCCTCGTCGAACAGCAGGGCGCGCTTCGCCAGCACGTAGCCGAATTCCTCAGGGGTCAGATAGCCCAGCTTCTGGCTGGACACCGCGTCCTCGCGGTAGGCGTCGAGCAGCAGCCAGCCGGCTCCCAGGTAGGTCGTCACGGTGTCCGTGAGGACCTCGTTGTCGCGTGTACCGGGGAAGGCGAGCCCGAGGCGGTGCAGCAGCACATGGGTGATCTCGTGTGCGAGTGCCGCGCCGATGTCCCTTCGGTGTCTGCGGAAGCGGTCGTTCAGCTCGATGAAGTACTCGGGCCCGGCGGTGAGTTCGACGCTCGCGGCGTGCCGCATCTCGCGGAAGCTCACGATCATCCGTGCTTCCGGCAGCCGGAGTTGGCGCACCAGGGCGTGGGCGACCCGCTGCGTCCCCAGATGGAGGTCGTCCTGGTCGGCGAAGGCCACATCGGCCGGGGCGACGCTGCTCGCGTAAGCCCGCACGCCGTCGGACGACAGGCGTGTGTGCAGCGCGGTGATGGCCGCCCGCGCGGTGTCGAGGTGCGGGTAGCCGTGTACCACCTTGCTGCCCTCCGCCACGTCCGTACCCCCTGCCGGTGCCGTGCGACGTCAGACGTGAGACCCGTCAACTCTACGGCTCGGTGCGGCGGTGGCGCGCGTCGCCGGGCCGCTCCCGCCGACCGCGTCCGGGCCCTCCTCCTGCCGTGCCGCCCCGGCCCGGCCTGGCCGAAAGTGCGCCTTGTGGGCTACGACACACCGTCCTCATAATCCGGACCAGTGTTGACGGGCTCATGTCACCCAGTGAGTCGCACGGCAACGCTCAACCGGCAAGACCCCCCACGGAAGAAGGCATTCGGTGAACAACACCCTCGTACGTGCCCTCAAGAGATGTGTGGCCGCAGGCGCGGTCCTGCTCGCCGCGGTCA
The DNA here is from genome assembly GCF_037023745.1 of Streptomyces sp. SCSIO 30461. Lineage (NCBI taxonomy): Bacteria > Bacillati > Actinomycetota > Actinomycetes > Kitasatosporales > Streptomycetaceae > Streptomyces > Streptomyces sp. SCSIO 30461. Next base: position 5,848,569 of record NZ_CP146101.1, on the reverse strand, counting down.
GCCTCCAGCCGACCTCCGCCATCGCCTCCCCTCAGCCCGTCGTCGGCGGAACCCGCGCCGCCCAGGGCGAGTTCCCCTTCATGGTCCGCCTCTCCATGGGCTGCGGCGGCTCCCTGTACACCCAGCAGATCGTGCTGACGGCCGCCCACTGCGTGAGCGGCTCGGGCAACAACACCAGCATCACCGTCACCGCCGGTGTAGTGGACCTCCGGAGCTCCAGCGCCATCAAGGTGAAGTCGACCAAGGTCCTCCGGGCCCCCGGCTACAACGGCACCGGCAAGGACTGGGCCCTGATCAAGCTCGCTTCGCCGATCAACCTCGCGACACTCGAGATCGCCGACACGACCGCTTACAACAGCGGCACGTTCACCGTCGCCGGCTGGGGCGCGACCCGCGAAGGCGGCGCGCAGCAGCGCTACCTGCGCAAGGCCACGGTCCCGTTCGTCTCCGACGCCGAATGCGAGTCGGCGTACTCCGAGCTCGTCGCGGGCGAGGAGATCTGCGCGGGCTACAACGAGGGCGGTGTGGACACCTGCCAGGGTGACTCCGGCGGCCCGATGTTCCGCCGGGACAACAACAACGCCTGGATCCAGGTCGGCATCGTGAGCTGGGGATACGGCTGCGCCCGCGCCGGCTACCCCGGCGTCTACACCGAGGTGTCCACCTTCGCCAAGGACATCGAGAACGCGGCCGCGACACTGTGACTCGCGACCTCCCGGCAGCGTGACCCGGTAATCCGCGTCGCGGTACGGGACGGGGCGGGGGAGGCGCACCAGGAGGTCGCCTTCCCCGCTCCGCACGACCCCCGGCCGACGTAAGCTCCCTCCCCATGAGCACAAGCGAGCCCAGCGGCATCGACGCGTCCGTACAAGCCGAGCTGATCCGGTTGCGGGAGAGCATCGACAACATCGACGCGGCGGTCGTCCATATGCTCGCGGAACGCTTCAAATGCACCCAGCAGGTCGGGCACCTCAAGGCGCGCCACCACCTCCCGCCCGCCGACCCGGCCCGCGAGGCCCGCCAGATCACCCGGCTCCGCGAACTCGCCCAAAGCGCCAAGCTCGACCCGGGGTTCGCCGAGAAGTTGCTGAACTTCATCATCGCCGAGGTCATCCGCCACCACGAGACCATCGCCGACAAGGAACAGGGACAGCCATGACGAGCCCCGTGGCCGTCTTCACCCTCGGTGGCGCCATCTCCGCCCGGCCATCTCGACGCCCCCAAGGCCCGGCTGCTGCTGCACGCGCTGCCGGCCGACGGAGCGGACCGCGAACGCGTCGCCGGGACCTTCGACAGGATCGCGGGCGGAGAGCTCGCCCCGGCATGAGCGGGAGCACGGGGCGGAGCGGGACACGGAGCAAGGCCCGGCGGACGCGGCGCGGGAGCGGGACACGGGGAGCGGGACACGGAGACCGGGCGTGACCAGGCGCGGCCGGCGTGAAACCCGCCCACGCTGAGAGCGAATCCCCCGTGCCTTCGCTCGGCCCCATCAGGCAGCATGTCCCCCATGTCCGTACTGACGCGCGACGAAGCGCAGACCCGAGCCGAGCTCATCGACGTCCATCGGTACTCGATCGAACTCGATCTCACCACCGGTGATCAGAACTTCGACTCACGAACCGCGATCCGGTTCACGGCCCGGGCCGACGGGGACAGCTTCGTCGAGCTCAAGCCCGCCGCCCTGCGTTCCGTCACTCTGGACGGCCTGCCCCTCGCCCCCGAGACCCTCGACGGGAACCGGTTCCCGCTGAAAGGGCTCACGGCCGGTGAACACGAGCTCTGCGTGGACGCCGCGATGACCTACTCGCACACCGGCGAGGGCATGCACCGCTTCACCGACCCGAGCGACGGCGAGACCTACACCTACACCCAGCTGTTCATGGACGACGCGCAGCGGGTCTTCGCGGCGTTCGACCAGCCCGACCTCAAGGCGGTCTTCGAGCTCGCCGTCACCGCGCCCAAGGGATGGACGGTCCTCGCCAACGGGATCACCGAACACCACGGCGAAGGACGCTGGACAGCCGCGCCCACTCCGCTGATCCCCACCTATCTCGTCGCCGTCGCCGCAGGGCCCTGGCACTCCGTGCGCACCGAGCACGCGGGGCTGCCGTTCGGTATCCACTGCCGCCGGTCCCTCGCCCCCTACCTCGACGCCGACGCCGACGAGATCCTCGGCATCACCCGGGCCTGCTACGACCGCTACCACGAGCGGTTCGAGGAGCCCTACCCCTTCGACTCGTACGACCAGGCCTTCGTCCCCGAGTTCAACGCGGGCGCGATGGAGAACCCGGGCCTGGTCACCTTCCGCGACGAGTACATGTTCCGCTCCGCCGTCACCGACACCGAGCGGCAGTCCCGTGCCGTGACCATCGCCCACGAGATGGCGCACATGTGGTTCGGCGACCTGGTCACCATGCGCTGGTGGGACGACATCTGGCTGAACGAGTCCTTCGCCGAGTACATGGGCTACCAGATCCTGACCGAGGCCACCCGGTTCACGGACACGTGGATTTCCTTCGGCATCGCACGCAAGGCGTGGGGGTACGACGCCGACCAGCGCCCGTCGACCCACCCGGTCGCGCCCGACCCCGACGACGTGCCCGACTGCGCGTCGGCGCTCGTCAACTTCGACGGCATCTCCTACGCCAAGGGCGCGTCGGCCCTGCGCCAGCTCGTGACCTGGATCGGTGAGAAGGACTTCCTCGCCGGGATCAACCGCCACTTCACCCGGCACCGCTTCGGGAACGCCACCCTCGCCGACTTCCTCGACTCGCTCGCCGCCGTCACCGACCGCGATGTGCACGCCTGGGCAGAGGCCTGGCTGCGCACCACCGGGGTCGACACGCTCACCGCCGAAGTGGCGGAGGCCGACGGCGGCTGGCAGCTCCGCGTCGCCCAGGACGGCAGCCGCCCGCACCGTATCGCCGTCGGCGCCTACGACCGCGACCCCGTCGAGTCCCGACGCCTCGTGCTGCGTGAGCACTTCGAGATCGACGTACCGCAGCCGCAGCCCACGCCGGGCAGCGCGCCCGCGATACGACCGGGCCGTCGCCCCGCTCTCGTGGTGCTCAACGGCGGGGACCTGGGCTATGCCAAGATCCGCTTCGACAGCGCTTCCGAGGAGACCGCGCTGCGCGGTCTCTCCGGCATCCCCGACCCGCTCACCCGCGCCGTCGTCTGGAACGCCCTGCGGGACATGGTCCGCGACGGTCAACTCGAACCCGTCGCCTATCTGGAGACCGCGCGCGCCCATCTCCCCGAAGAGGCCGACCTCGCCGTCGTCCAGGGCGTCCTCGCCTTCGCGGCCACCCACATCACCGACCGCCTGCTCACTCCCGGGCAGCGCCCGGCGGGGCTCGCACTCATCACCGACCTCACCCGGGATCTGATCCGCCGCACCGAGGACGGCAGGAACCCCGGTCTGCGGCTGACCGCCGTACGCCACTTCACAGCCGCAGCAGCCCACCCCAACGGCCTGCACGACTGGCTCGACGGGGGAAGCGTGCCCGGTGGACCCGAACTCGACCCCGAACTGCGCTGGCGCATCCTCGCCAGGCTCGCCGTACTCGGCGCGATCGGCGAGGCCGAGATCGCGGTGGAGCTAGACCGCGACCCCAGCGCCACCGGACAGGAAGGCGCCGCGCGCTGCCGCGCCGCGCTGCCCACGCCGGAGGCCAAACAAGCCGCCTGGTCCCGGCTCTTCGAGACCGACGGTCTCTCCAACTACCTGTTCAACGCGACCGCCCAGGGCTTCTGGCAGCCCGAACAGGCCGAGCTGGTACGGGACTACGTGCCGCGCTACTACCCCGCGGCCGTGGCACTCGCCGCCCGCCGCGGCCCGGCCATCGCCCAGGCAGCGGGCCAGCACGCGTTCCCGGTCCACGCGGTCGAAGCGGAGCACCTGCGGGTGGGGGAGGAGTGCCTGCGCGACGCGGAGATCCCCCCGGCTCTGCGCCGCAAGCTCGTCGACCAGCTCGACGACTTGCGCCGCGCGTACCGGGTGCGCTCGCAGCAGGGGTAGCTCCCGAGCACATCGACCCGGCCGGCGGTCCTGTCCGCCCGGGCCTCCGCGGCGCACCGCGCCCCGTGCTGCAGCACACCACGGGGCGCGGTACACCCCGGGCGTCCCGGCGCCCCGCGGACCGCGACGTGCCGTAACCCGTTCGGGTTGGATACCCCCCAACCCGGAACAGCGCGGGGACGAACGAGTCCACCCTGGTGCAGCCGTCCCACAGCGCACCGAAGGACCCCGCATGAGCACACCGCCCCTCGCCGGAGGGGTTGCCGGGCGTGACGCCCTGCGCCCCCTCCTCGCCGTCGTACTCGACGCGCTGAAGGAGGGAGCGGACCGGAGGGGCGGGCCGCTGCCGCGCGGAGGCCCGGACGCGGTGGGCAGGAGGGTCCGGGGCACGGTCAGGCCGGTCGTCCCGGACCACGGCAGCGGCGCCGAGGAAGCGCTCCGTACCCTCGTCGGCTCCTTCGCAGCGGGTGCGGCCGACCCCGCGGACCCCCGGTGCGCCGCCCATCTGCACGGCCCGCCGCTCGCGCTCGCCGTCGCCGCCGACCTCGCCGCCTCCGCGCTCAACCCGTCGCTGGACTCCTGGGACCAGGCGCCCGCCGCTTCCGAGCTGGAAGCCGAGGTCACCCGGGCACTGGCCGCCGAGGTGTATCCCGGCGCCACGGCCCCCGACGCGATCGTGACCACCGGCGGTACCGAGGCCAACCAGATCGCCCTGCTCCTGGCCCGCGAACGGCTCGGCGCCGTACAGGTCGTCTGTGGCAGCCACACCCACCACTCGGTCCGCCGCGCCGCCTGGCTGCTGGGACTCCGCGAGCCGGTCGCCGTACCCGCCGCCGAGGGCACCACCGACCTCGCCGCACTCGACGAGGTGCTCAGCGCCCGGCGCGGCCCCGCGCTGGTCGTCGCCACCGCGGGCACCACCGACACCGGTCGGATCGACCCGCTGCCGGGCATCGCCGACCTCTGCGCCCGACACGGAGCCGAGCTGCACGTCGACGCCGCGTACGGTGGGGCGCTGCTCTTCAGCGCCCGGCACCGAGAGCTGCTGCACGGCCTTGAGCGCGCCGGCTCCGTCACATTGGACCTGCACAAACTCGGCTGGCAGCCGGTCGCGGCGGGACTGCTCACCGTCCCGGACGGCGCTCTGCTCGCGCCGCTCGCCTGCACCGCCGACTACCTGAACCCCGACGACGACACCGAAGCCGGGTTCCCCGACCTGCTAGGTCGCTCCCTGCGCACCACCAGGCGCCCTGACGTCCTCAAGATCGCCGTCACCTTGCGCGCACTCGGCCGCAGCGGACTCGCCGAGCTCGTCGAGCGCACCATGGCCGCTGCCCGGGAGTTCGCCGACCTCGTGGCCAAGCACCCGGCACTGGAACTCCACTCCGAGCCCGTGCTGTCCACGGTGCTCTTCCGCCCGCGCGGGGCGAGCGACGACACCGTGGCCGATCTGCGCCGCACCCTGCTGCACGAGGGCCGCGCCGTACTGGGCAGGTCCCGTGCCGACGGCGGTCTCTGGCTCAAGGCCACCCTGCTCAACCCGCACACCACCCCCGGCGACCTCGCCGCCCTGATCGCACTCGTGGAAGGCAATACCACCTGATGACCGGCACGTCGGCCCACGTCGCGTACGACCCGCACCAGCCCCGGGACCTGGTGGGGATCGGCATCGGCCCGTTCGGCCTCTCCCTTGCCGCACTCGCCCACGGGCTGCGGCAGCGGGAGGGGGGAAGGCCGGGCGACTTCGGGTTCGCCTTCTACGAGCAGCGCCCGGCCTTCCACTGGCACCCCGGTCTGCTCATCGACGGCGCCACCCTCCAGGTCCCGTTCCTCGCCGATCTGGTGACCCTCGCCGACCCGGCCAGCCCTTGGTCGTTCCTCAGTTATCTCAAGGCCCGTGAACGGCTCTTCCCGTTCTACTTCGCCGAGAGGTTCCACATCCAGCGAGCCGAGTACGACGCCTACTGCCGCTGGGTGAGTGAGTCGCTGCCCGGACTGCACTTCGGCCACCGGGTCGACTCCGTCCGCTGGAACGCCGAACGCACCCTGTTCGAGGTCGACTTCACCCGGACCGGCGGTGCCGATGACGCCCCGGACGCCCCGGACGCCCCGGACGTCCTCGGGCGGGCGTACGCGAGGAACGTCGCCATCGGCATCGGCACCGAGCCGCACATCCCGGTACCTCTGAAGCCGCTCGCCGACGCCCCCGGTGTCCGGGTGCTGCACTCCGCCGACTACCTCGCGCACCGCGAACAGCTGCTGGCCGCCGGGCATGTCACCGTGATCGGCTCAGGCCAGTCCGGCGCGGAGATCTTCCTCGATCTGCTGCGCGCTCGACCCACCGGTTCGGAAAGGCTCCACTGGCTGTCCCGCACCGAGGCCTTCGCCCCCATGGAGTACTCGAAACTGGGCCTCGAACACTTCACACCGGACTACACCCGCTACTTCCACGCCCTGCCCGAAGCCGTACGAGACCGGCTCGTCCCAGGGCAGTGGCAGCTTCACAAGGGCATCGACACCGAGACCATCGCCGCCATCCACGACGAGCTCTACCGCCGCACCCTGCACGGCGGCTGGCCGGACGCGGTCCTCACCCCGGGCGTGCGGGTGCGCACCGCAGGGCGGGTCGCCACCACCAAGGTCGAGCTGCACCTCGAACACCTCCAGCAGGGCACCCGTTCCCGACTCACCACCGACGCCGTGGTCCTGGCCACCGGGTACCGCGAGCGCCCGCTCGACCGGCTGCTCGCAGGGCTCGACGCCCAAATGTGTCGGGATCGGTCCGAACGCCCCTTGGTGGACTCGGAGTTCAGGTTGGTGCTCGACCCGGGTGTCACAGGCTCGGTGTACGTGCAGAACGCGGAGCGCCACACCCACGGTGTCGGCGCGCCCGACCTGGGCCTTGCCGCCTGGCGCAGTGCCACCATCCTCAACTCCCTGACCGGGAAGGAGCACTATCCGCTCCCGCGGCGTACCGCGTTCACCAGCTTCGGCCTGGAACACCAGGAGGCGCCCGGGCTCCCCGCCCAGGCGCCTCCGTTCACTCCGTTGGCGGAGCGGTCCTAGGGCGTGCTGCGAAAGTCCCTCCTGACCCTCGACGTCTGGCACGCACGCTCGCTGCGTTGTCGGAGTCATCCAAGTACGTCCAGTACGAGGATGATCCTCCGCCTTGCGATCGCACGCACCAGACGCCGCAGGCCCCGCCCTGCGGGCGGACGGAGCTACTTTCGCAACACGCCCTAGAACACCGGAACGCCGTCCCGGGTCAGCTTCCAGCCCACCGAGGCGAAGGAGGCCGGGTCGATCGTCCCCTTGGCCTGAGCCCACTGGATGATGGTGTTGCGAATCTCATCCGAATTCGCCCACAACTGCTGCGCCTTGGCCACATGCGGGAAGGCACCACCGCCGCTGGCCCGGTAGTTGTTCACCGCCAGCACGAACTGGGCTGCGGGATCGACCGGCTTGCCGTCGAACGACAGGTTGACGATCCTCGAACCGGACGGCTTGGCGATGTCGATCTCGTACGTCACCCCGTAGAGCGCGTCGTAGTTGTAGTCCGGGATGCTCTCGGCGTTCGTCAGCTTCGCCGTGTCCACCGGCGCCCCGGCGGTCGTCTGGACGTAGTACCTGGCCGAGTACTCCAGATAGTCCTTCAGCTGGGCGCCGGTCATCAGCCGTGCCTCCAGCGTGTTCTCGAACGGGTAGAGCCCGGCCGCCTCGCGGATCGTCACCTGGCCCTGCGGGATCGACGCCGTCCGGGAGAAGCACGAGGCCTGTGAGAGCACCGGCAGCGCGGCGTACGGACCTCCGGCCAGGGCCGCCTTGACCGTCTCCACCTGCACATGGCTGATCAGGTCGATGATCGGTTCGTCCTTCCACGGCGCCTCGGCCGTGGACATCGCGGCGGTCGACGTACCGATGATCTGGTTGACGTAGGCGACCACCTTCTTGTGCTCGTCCCCCAGCAGCCGGACGATCCGCGGGTCCTCGGCGGCCGTGTTCGAGTTGAGCACCCGCGCGCCCACCTTCTCGACGCTCCAGCGACCCTTCTGCCACACAAGGTCGAAATCGAACAGGGTCAGTCGCTGGCCCCACTTGAGCGGCTCGGAGAGGACGACCTGCTTGCCGGTCTCCTTGTTGGCGACCCTGTACTCCGCTATCTCGGTGTGCGCGTGCCCGACGAGGATCGCGTCGATGCCCGGTACCTGCTCGGCCACCAGTGCCGCCGCGTTCTCGATGTAGGGGAGCTGGTCGCCGTACGAGGAGGTGCCGCTGGAGCCGGAGTGCGCCGACACGATCACGACGTCCGCACCCATCGAGCGCAGCTTCGGCACCCACTTGGCCGCCTGCTCCTCAAGGCCGGGGAAGACCATCTTGCCGCCGACGTTGGCCTTGTCCCAGATCGCGATGCCGGGGTTGGTGAGCCCCAGGACCGCGATCCTCACATCCCGTCCGCACGGGGTGCGCAGGCGGTGCATGCTGTACGGGCGGAACGCGGGCTGCAGGGTCTTGGCATCCAGTGCGTTGGCGCCGAGCAGCGGGAAGTCGCACTGCTCCTCGAACTTGCGCAGCACCGGAATGCCGTAGTTGAACTCGTGGTTGCCGAGTGCCGCGGCGTCGTAGCCGATGGCGTTCATGGCCTGGGCCATGGGGTGGACGGGGCCGCGCCGGGCCGTGATCGGATCCACCTTGGCGTAGTAGTACGAGAGCTGGGTGCCCTGGATGGTGTCACCTGCGTCGATCAGCAGCGTGTTGCGCCGCCCCTTCTCCCGCCTTACCTGGTCGACCAGGGTGGAGATCTTCGCGAGGCCGACGTCGTTGTGGTTCTTGTCGTCGAACTCCTTGTCCGTGAAGTAGTCCCAGTTGAAGACGTTGCCGTGCAGGTCGGTGGTGCCCATCACGGTGAACGAGTACCGCTTCGGCGGTCGTCCGTGGCCGTGGCCGGGTGCATGGCCCTGAGCGGCGGCCGGAGTGGCGGCCACCGTCCCCGCGACGGCCGCACCGGCTCCCGCCGCGGCCGATCGGCCGAGAAACGTCCTGCGGTTGAGCGGCATTTGTTGATCTCCCTCGTTCAATGGCACAACGCGCGTAGATTCTGGCGCAGGCCGGCTGCCTGCGAAAGTGTTCCGGGAACAACAGCGAGGGAGACCACATGACGAATGAGGCGGCGCCGTACGGAACCCCCGAAACCCCGCGAGTCGCCGTCCGCGGCGAGGCGCGGTTGGAAGTCGATCCGGAGATCGCCAGGATCGGAGTCACCGTCAGTGCCCGCGGCAAGGACCGCAGGGCCGCGCTGGAGGACCTGACCGGCCGTAACGGCCAGGTGCTCGATCTGATCAAGTCCTATGGCGATGCGGTCGAGAAGCTGGAGACCGGGGCGTTCTCCATCAGCCCCGAACTGACTTCCCACGGCCGCAGTGAACGTGTTCGCGCCTACCACGGCCGGGTCCGCGTCACCGCGGTAATCGCCGACTTCACGGTCCTGGGGGAGCTCGTCACCCGCCTTGCCGACCTCGATCTCACCCATGTCGACGGCCCCTGGTGGGCCCTGCGCCCCGACTCCCCGGCTCATGCCGACGCCCGGCGCCAGGCCGTTCTCGAAGCCGTCCAGCGCGCCCGCGAATACGCCGGCGCCCTCGGTGCCGATCTCGCCGCCCTGGTCGAACTCGCCGACATCGGCGCGGAGTCCCCGGTGGCGTACCGGGGCGCCCAGCCTCCCGGCGCGGCGCGCGCGGGTGCTGCCGGTGCCCCCGCCCCTGCCCTCGATCTCGAACCGCAGCGCCAGACGGTCTACGCCCAGGTGAATGCGCGGTTCACGATGACACCACCGAAGTTGTAGGGCGTGCCGTGCCTACGGCCGCCGAACGCCGGACTCTGTGCAGCAACCGCGCCCCCGGCGGCCCGCGCTGCCGGGAGCGCGGTCGTGGATGCTCGGAAGAGCGCCCCTGTGCACACTTCATTGCTTGTCAACAACCCTTCATCGAAAGGTTGTTGAACGGCCATGTGTGCCAAATTCGCTACCCGTCGGTAGCCCATAGGCTCGAATCATGCGCCGAGCGAAGATTGTCTGCACACTGGGGCCCGCCACCGATTCATACGACCAGATCAAGGCACTGGTCGAGTCCGGAATGGATGTCGCCCGCTTCAATCTCAGCCATGGCACTCACGGTGAGTACGAGGAGCGCTACCACCGCGTGCGCAAGGCATCCGACGAGAGCGGACGCAGCGTCGGTGTCCTGGTCGACCTACAAGGCCCGAAGATCCGTCTCGGGCGGTTCCGCGAAGGTCCGGTACTGCTTGAACGCGGCGATGAGTTCACCATCACCGTGGAGCCGGTTGACGGTGACCGCGGCGTCTGCGGGACCACGTATTCCGGGCTCGCCGCCGATGTCGTCACCGGTGAGCGCATCCTCGTGGACGACGGGCGGGTCGCACTCGAAGTCACCTCGGTCGACGGTCCGCGGGTGCGGACACTCGTGATCGAGGGCGGCTTCGTCTCCGACCACAAGGGTCTCAATCTCCCCGGTGTGGCCGTCTCCGTGCCCGCGCTGTCCGAGAAAGACGTCGAGGACCTGCGCTGGGCGGTCCGGCTCGGCGCCGACGTCATCGCCCTGTCCTTCGTGCGCAGCGGGCGTGACATCGCTGACGTCCACCGGGTCATGGACGAGGAGGGCCGCCGGCTCCCGGTGATCGCGAAGATCGAGAAGCCCCAGGCGGTCGACTGCATCGAGGAGATCGTCGCCGCCTTCGACGGCATCATGGTCGCGCGTGGCGACCTCGGCGTCGAGATGCCGCTGGAGCAGATCCCGATCGTCCAGAAGCGTGCGATCAAGCTGGCCAAGCGCAACGCCAAGCCGGTCATCGTCGCCACCCAGATGCTCGACTCCATGATCGACAACTCCCGGCCCACCCGTGCCGAGGCGTCCGATGTCGCCAATGCCGTCATCGACGGCACCGACGCCGTGATGCTGTCCGCTGAGACCAGCGTCGGCAGCTATGCCTCGGAGACGGTCAGGACCATGTCCCGTATCGTCGCGGCAGCCGAGGAGGACATCCTCGCCATGGGCCTCCCGCCGCTCACCGAACGCAGCAAACCCCGGACACAGGGCGGTGCCGTCGCCCGTGCCGCGGCCGAGATCGGGGACTTCCTCGGCGCGAGGTTCCTGGTCGCTTTCACTCAGTCGGGGGATACCGTCCGGCGGTTGTCGCGCTACCGCTCGCCGATTCCACTGCTGGCCTTCACTCCTGATCCTGCCACCCGTTCCCGGCTCAACCTCACCTGGGGCGTCGAGACCTTCCTCGTGCCGCAGGCGGCCTCCACCGATGCGATGGTCGACCAGGTGGACGAGGAACTGCTGCGGATCGGCCGCTGTGTGAAGGGCGACATCGTGGTGATCACGGCGGGGTCCCCGCCTGGGGTGTCGGGCTCGACCAATCTGGTGCGCGTGCACCACGTCGGCACGGACGACACGCCCGGTTCCTGACCGCCTCGACCTTCGGATGGTGTTTGCCCCGCGCGTGCCTGGGCAGTCGGCGATTGCAGGGGCTTTTGGCTCTGGGACATACGGAGGTCCGGATGTCCACAGGAACTGTCGTCGCCATCGTCATCGCCCTGGCGGTCCTCTTGGCACTGGTCGTGATGGTGAGCCGGCTGACCATGCGCCGCCGCCGGCTCCGGCAGAGGTTCGGTCCTGAATACGACCGGGCCGTCGAAACGGACGGTGCAGGCAGGCGGTCCGCCGAACGCGAGCTGCACGCCAGGGAGCAGCGTCACCGTGCTCTCGACATCAGGGAGCTGCCACCAGAGGCCCGTGAGCGCTACACCATGGAGTGGAAGAGCGCGGAGGAACGCTTCGTGGACCAGCCGCGCCAGAGCGTGGACGATGCGGACCACCTGGTCACCCGGCTCATGGGCGATCGCGGCTATCCCACGGACGGGTACGAACAGCAAGTGCGCGACCTCTCCGTGGAGCACGCGAACACCCTGGAGCACTACCGGGCCGCCCACGAAGTGAACGTCCGAAACCAGGACGGCAGCGCAACCACCGAGGAACTGCGCGGTGCCATGGTGCACTACCGGACGCTTTTCAGGGAACTGCTCGGCAATCAGCAGCGAGACACACGCTACGGCGCGGCCTGACCGCCGTGCTCACGAGGTGAGTTGACATGCGGAACCCCGAGACGGCGCGCGGTGCACCGCCCGCGGCCGACCTCTCGACCGAAGACCTCACGAAGCCGGGGACGGACCGGCGGCAGGAGACGGAGCGGAGCATCTACCCGGGCCAGGCGGCACCGGTGACCGAAGCGGGCCCCGCGGCCGATGCCGCACCCGAGTCCCGTGGCGCACCCGCAACCGAGACAGCACCTCCGGTCGAGACCGCACCCCCGGCCGAAGCGGCGGAAGAGCCCGTTCGGCAGGCGCTCGTTCCCCCCGGTGAGGCAGAGGGCTATCGCGACCGCTGGCAGCAGATCCAGGGCACGTTCGTGGACGACCCCAGGGAAGCCGTACGCAACGCGGACACCTTGGTCGCCGAGGTGATCCAGTCCCTGGCCACGACCTTCGCCGACCACAAGCGGGAGCTTGAGGGCCAGTGGTCCCGTGGTGAGGAGATCCAGACAGAGGATCTGCGGATGGCGCTCCAGCGTTACCGGGCATTCTTCAACCAGTTGCTGAATGCCTGACGGCCACGGGATTCACGCGGCGACCACGCCGCCGACGTGACCTTGGGAATGAAGGAAAGTGCCCCAGGTGGGATTCGAACCCACACTGTCCGCTGTTTGAGAGCGGCCTCTCTGACCAGTTGGAGTACTGGGGCCTAAGAAAGCCAGGGTCGTGGTGGCCCTGTGGGTCACCACCTTACCGCAGCTGGGTAGGCTCATGGGGAGCAGTTCGTGACGCACCGAGGAGCCCCTGTGACCGCCCCCGAGTCGCCCCAGCCCGCCGACGACACGTCGCACGTCCCGCCGATGACGACCCGCGTCGTCATCGCCGAGGACGAGGCACTCATCCGCCTCGACCTGAAAGAGATGCTGGAAGAAGAGGGCTACACGGTCGTCGGCGAGGCGGGTGACGGCCAGGCGGCCGTCGAACTCGCGCGCGAGCACCGCCCCGATCTGGTGATCCTCGATGTGAAGATGCCCGTGCTCGACGGGATTTCCGCGGCGGAAGTGATCGCGGACGAGTCGATCGCGCCGGTGCTGATGCTGACCGCTTTCTCACAGCGCGAGCTGGTGGAGCGGGCCAGGGACGCGGGCGCCATGGCGTATCTGGTGAAGCCGTTCAGCAAGAGCGACGTGGTCCCCGCCATCGAGATGGCGGTGTCGCGCTTCACGCAGCTCAAGGCGCTGGAGCAGGAGGTCGCCGACCTCTCCCAGCGGTTGGAGACCCGCAAGCTGGTGGACAGGGCGAAGAGCATCCTGCAGACCCAGTACGGACTCACGGAGCCCGCCGCCTTCCGGTGGATCCAGAAGACGTCGATGGACCGCAGGCTGTCGATGCAGCAGGTGGCCGAGGCGGTCATCGAGGACGCCGAGGAGAAGAAGGCGGCGAAGGGGCAGTAGCCGAGCCCGCGCCCAGAGCCGAGAGGCCCGCACCCCGGAAGATCGGGGTGCGGGCCTCTCCGTGTGCGTACCGGTCAGTCCTCGCCGAGGTACGTCTTGCGGACGTTCTCGTCGTGGAGCAGGTCCTGGCCGGTGCCGGTGAGCTTGATCTCGCCGACCTCCATGACGTACGCCTGGTCCGCCAGGGACAGCGCGGCCTGGGCGTTCTGCTCGACCAGCAGGATCGTCGTACCAGTCGACTTGAGCTCGGCGATGGTCGCCATGATCTTCTGCATCATGATCGGGGAGAGACCCATCGACGGCTCGTCCAGCATCAGCAGCTTGGGCTGGGACATCAGAGCCCTGCCCATTGCGAGCATCTGCTGCTCACCGCCCGAGAGGGTGCCAGCGGCCTGCTTGCGGCGCTCTCCCAGGATCGGGAAGAGGTCGTAGGCGCGCTGGATGTCCTTCTCGATCCCGGCCTTGTCCTTGCGCAGGAACGCTCCGAGCTGGAGGTTCTCGGCGATGGTGAGGCGCGGGAAGATATGCCGGCCCTCGGGGGAGTGGGCCAGCCCGAGCGACACCACCTTGTGGGCGGGAGTGCCGTTGAGCGGCTTGCCGTCGAACATGACCTTGCCGCTGGACGGCTTGAGCAGCCCGGACAGGGTGCGCAGGGTCGTGGTCTTGCCGGCGCCGTTGGTGCCGATCAGGGTCACGACCTGGCCGGCCTCGACGGAGAAGGAGATGCCCTTGACGGCTTCGATCTTGCCGTACGCGACCCGGAGGTCCTCGACTTCGAGGAGTGCGGTCACTTCGCGTCCCCTTCCGTGCTGGTGGTGCTGGTGTCGCCGTCCGAGTCGCCGGCATCGGAGCTGTCGGTGTCGTCGGCGTCGTCGTCCGCCTCGTCGGAGTCGGTCGATTCGGCCGCCACTGCGGCGCCCTCCTCGGCGTTGGCCGCCGCCTGTTCGGCGGCCTCGACCTCGGCGGCTTCCTCCTGGCCCGGCTCGCCCTCGAAGGGTTCACCGAGATAGGCCGCGATGACGCGCTCGTCGCCCTGGACCACCGCGGCCGTGCCCTCGACGAGCTTCTCGCCCTGTACGAGACAGGCGACCCGGTCGCACAGGTTGAAGATGAAGCGCATGTCGTGCTCGATGACGAGCACGGCGATGCCCATGTCCCGGATCGCGAAGATCAGCTCTTCGGCTGCCCGGGTCTCCTGAGGGTTCATACCGGCCGTGGGCTCGTCCAGGAGCAGCAGACCGGGGTCGCTCGCGAGCGCCCGGGCGATCTCCAGCTTGCGCTGCTCGCCGTAGGGCAGGTTACGCGAGAGGTGCTGGGCCTTGTGGGCGAGACCCACGAACTCCAGGAGCTCCATGGCCCGCGCGTGGGACGCCGCTTCCGCCTTCTTGAAGCCCGGACCGCGCAGCAGGGCGGACCAGAGGCCCTCCTTGGTCCGGGTATGGCGTCCGACGAGGACGTTCTCCAGGACGGTCATGTTGGCGAAGAGCCGGATGTTCTGGAAGGTACGGGCGATGCCCGCGATGGTGACGAGATGCGGCTTGGGCGGCAGCACCGTGCCCTTGTACTTCACCGTGCCCTCGGTGGGCACGTAGAGCCCGGTGAGGCAGTTGAAGAAGGTCGTCTTGCCCGCGCCGTTGGGCCCGATGAGCCCGACGATCTCACCCGAGCGGACGGTCAGGTCCACGGACCGCACGGCCGTGAGGCCGCCGAACCGCATCGTGACGCCGCTCGCGTCGAGGACGGTCTCCGCCGTCTTCGTGGTGCTCTCTGCGGTGGTGGTGGTTGTCATGGTGCTCACGCCCCAGCCTTGGCCGTGCCGACGGAGGCGTCGCCGGAGGCCCGTTGTTCAGGTACGTCGAGTTGGCCGGTCTCGTGGAACTCCAGCTTGGCGCGCCGGTTGGCGATCAACCCCTCGGGACGGAAACGCATCAGCAGGATGAGGGCGATACCGAAGACGAGTAGCTGGTAGTCCTGGAGGAACTGCAGCTTGGCCGGGATCATGTAGAGCAGCGCGGCGCCGAGCAGCGGACCGCTGATGGTGCCCATACCGCCGAGGATGACGGCCGCCAGAAGGAAGGCGGAGTTGGGTGGCACCGGTCCGGCGAACTGGTACATCTCCGGAACCACGGTGTGCTGCACGTGTGCCTGCACGGTACCCGCGAGGCCGGCGAGGGTGGCACCGAGCGCGAACGCGATCAGCTTGACCCGGAAGCCGTTGATGCCCATGGCGGTGGCCGCGGTCTCGTCCTCGCGGATGGCGACCCAGGCACGGCCGATGCGGGAGTTGCCCGCGCGGCTGAAGACCAGGACGACGACGGCCGTCGCGAGGAGCATCAGCATGTAGTAGTTGGCGTACGCACCGAGCTCGAAGCCCAGGATGTTGTGCGACTCCCCGAAGTTGTATCCGAAGAACTCCAGGTCGGGGATGTTGGGGACGCCGTTCGGGCCGTTGGTGATCTGCGGTCCCGAGGTGCCGTCGAGGTTGCCCATGGCGATCCGGAAGATCTCACCGAAGCCGAGCGTCACGATGGCGAGGTAGTCGCCGCGCAGTCGCAGGGTCGGGGCGCCGATGACGACACCGAAGACCAGCGAGACGAACGCGCCGAACAGCACGGCAGCCCAGAAGGGCAGGTGGATGTCGAACGCGGAGGCCGTCGAGCCGGAGACGAGCGCGGCGGTGTAGGCGCCGACGCCGAGGAACGCGACGTATCCGAGGTCGAGCAGGCCCGCGAGGCCGACGACGACGTTCAAACCCAGAGCCACGGTCGCGAAGATCAGGATGTTGACCGCGATCAGGGTGTACTGGTCGGTGTTCTGGGTGAACGGGAAGGCCATCGCGGCGACGAAGGCCCCGATCACCGTCACCTGCCGGTGCTTGGCGGTGATCGCCGAAAGGCGTGCCATGAGCCCGGACTTGATCATGGCCGCGGCGGCGGAGCCGACGACGATGAGGTAGCCGGTGAAGAGTTCGGCGTACTCGGTGTCGATGCCGTACGTGATCACGTAGAGGCCGACCGCGAAGGCGGCGACGATGATCAGGATCTCGGCCCAGGAGGGAAGCTCCTTGGGCGGCGTGGCTGTGCGGGTGTCGTCGGGCAACCGGAACGCGGTGATGACGGGGATCACGGAGGCCACAGCGGCGACGTAGCCGCCCGGCTCCAGGTTGACCAGGCCGTTGAGTTCGACGGCGATGGCGACGAGGCTGAACCAGGTGGTGGCGAAGCCGCCCAGGGCCAGCGCCCGCAGGGCTTTGGCGCCGCCGGCGGGCACGAGCCAGCCGAGGCCCTTGATGCCGAGCGAGGCCAGCGCGACGAGGGCGGTGAGGAGGCCGGCGGCGAGGGTGAGGACCTGGAGGCCGCCCGGGTAGCCGCTGATGGTGAGGTTGCCGGGGAAGGCCGAGGTCCAGGTCCAGGCGAGGAAGGTGCTCGCGACCGTGGCCACGCCGCCCGCGGCGGTGAGCCGGAGCAGGGTGGTCGCCTTGGTGGCGCCGTCCGCCGGGGCGGTGCCCGGTGCCTTGGTGGTGTCGGAGGTCGTCATAGTTCTCACGCCCGATCCGCTACGCGCTCACCGAGCAGGCCCTGGGGCCTGAAGAGGAGCACGAGAATGAGAAGTGCGAAGGCCCAGACATCCTTCCAGGCGCCGCCGCCGAGCTGCTCCATGCCGGGGATGTCCGAGATGTAGGCGATCGACAGGGCCTCGGCGAGGCCGAGGACGACACCACCGATCATGGCGCCGTAGATGTTGCCGATGCCGCCGAGGACCGCGGCGGTGAAGGCCTTGAGTCCGAGCAGGAAGCCCATCTCGAAGTTGATCTGGCCCTTGTCCAGGCCGTAGGCGACCGCCGCGACCGCGGCGAACGCGGCGCCGATGGCGAAGGCCATCACGATGATGCGGTCGGTGTTGATGCCCATCAGCTTCGCGGTGTCCGGGTCCTGCGCGGTGGCCTGCATGGCACGGCCGCTGCGGCTCTTGGAGACGAAGAGTCCCAGGGCGAGCATGCAGAGCGGGGCGAGGACCAGCACGAAGGCGTCGGCCCGCTGGATGGCGAGGTTGTCGAAGATCTTGAAGGACTCGCCGGTGAATTCGGGGAAGCTCTTGGCGGACTTCGCACCGGGGTAGAAGCCCCAGATGATCTGCTGGAGCGCGATGGACAGGCCGATCGCGGTGATGAGCGGGGCCAGGCGCGGTGCGCTGCGCAGCGGCCGGTACGCGAAGCGTTCCGCGGCGGTGGCGACGGCGACGGAGGCGATCGCGCCACCGATGATCATGAGGGGGATCGCCACCACGAGCGGGGTTCCACTGGGGAGCCATATGTAGGTGGTGAGGGCGCCGAAGCCCCCGATCATGAAGATCTCGCCGTGGGCGAAGTTGATGAGCTGGACGATGCCGTAGACCATGGTGTACCCGATGGCGATGAGGCCGTAAAGGGCACCGAGGGCAAGGCCATTGGCCAGCTGTTGCGGCAGTTCGTTCACCGCAGGGCCTCCGATGAAGGTGTCGGATATGAAACCGCGCGAGGGCGCTGTTTGCGCCCTCGCGCGGGCTGGAACATGTGGTGCGGGGTACTGCGGTGGGTGGTCAGTCCTTGAACGTCTCGCTCTTGACGTCCACGAACTCGCCGTTCTTGACGACGTACACGGTGAGCTGCTTGTTCGTGGTGTCACCGAACTCGTCGAAGGCGACCGAGCCGGTCACACCCTCGAAGGAGACCTTGGCCATGGCCTCGGTGACCTTGGCGCGGGCGTTCTCCGGCAGCTTGTTGTCGTTGGCCGCGACGACGGCCTTGACCGCCTGGATGATCGCCCAGGCAGCGTCGTAGGAGTAGCCGCCGTAGGCCGCGTACGGGTCCTTGTAGCCCTCGGCCTTGTAGTCGGCGACGAACTTCTTGGCGGTCTCCAGCTTCTCGACCGGGTAGCCGATCGAGGTGGCGAGGTCACCCTCGTTGGGCTCGGCGGAGGCCTTGATGTACTGCGGGTCCAGGAGGCCGTCGCCACCCATCACGGGGATCTTGGCCCCGGCCTTCTTGATCTGGTCGGCGAGCAGGCCGCCCTCGGGGTACTGGCCACCGAAGTAGACCGAGTCCGCGCCGGAGGCCTTGACCTTGTCCGCGGTGGTGGAGAAGTCGGTCTCCTTCGGCGTGACGTGGTCGGTCTCGACGACCTTGCCGCCGAGGCGCTTGAACTCGTCGGAGAAGATCTTGGCCAGGCCGGCGCCGTAGGTCTGCTTGTCGTCGACCACGAAGACCTTCTTCTTCTTCGCGTCGTTGAACAGGTACTGGGCGGCGAACTTGCCCTGGATGTCGTCGGTGGCCGCGGTGCGGAAATAGGTCTGGAACGGACGCTTCTTCTCGCCCTTGCCCCAGTTGTCACCCATGGTCAGCGCGGGACCGGTGTTGGCAGGGGACACCTGCGTCAGGTTCGCCGAGTTGAACACGCCCTGCATGGACTGGGCGACGCCGGAGTTCAGCGGGCCGACCACGCCGAGGACTTCCTTCATACCGACCAGCTTGGTGGCGTTGGCCTGGCCGGAGGACGGCTGGGCCTGGTCGTCGAGGGACTCGATCTTGAATTCGACACCGGGGACCTCGTTGTTCTTGTTGGCGGTCTTGACCGCCAGGTCCACGGAGTTCTTGATACCCATGCCCAGAGCGGACAGCGAGCCGGTCAGCGGGGCGTCGACGCCGATGACCACGGTGGTCTTGTCGCCGCTGCCCTTGGCGCCGCCGTTGGCGTCGTCGCGCGAACCGCAGGCGGTGAGGCTGAGTGCTCCCGTGGTGATCACGGCGGTGAGAATGAGCAAGGAACGGTGTCGCACGCTGTGTCCTTTCCTGGCGGCCTCCTCATGGTTGAGGTGCCGTTTCCGTTGCCGGGCGTGCTGAAGGGTTTGGCGATGCCATGCCCGTGGAGCTCCCGGCGGCGCGGTGACTGGGCGTGACTCTAAGCGCAGCCAGCGGGCTCTGGGAGCGGTGAAGGTCAGGATGTGACTGTCTTGTTATGCCACGAGGGAGGGGACGTGGGTGCTGTGTGGCCAGATGGGGCGTTTCCGGCCGACGGCTGGTTTCTCACATAGTGAGAACTCCCAGTTCCGCTAAGGGGCATACGCTCCTCATGGTGCTGACATGGCGCGCATGTCTCCGCTGCTCGTCGTGGTGTTCGACGCCTGTCGCGCAGGGTGCGCCACCCGGATCTCCCACGGGGCCGTCATTACTCAGCGTTAACTTGGGGAAAATTCGTTCGACCGTCTTCCGAGTGCTCCCGCTGCCCTCTCGGCGAGGTTCCGCCTCGGCCCTCCCGGGATCGCTCCCGTGTGGGAAGCCGGCGGTGGCGTCGACCGCCTCCCGGTCCTCTCACGGGGTAAGTCGCCAGTTCTCGGAGCTGCCGGTTGCGCCGTTCCGTGCCGTGCACCGTGTGCTGACCTCGCGCCTGAGCCATGCCACCGCCGCTGCCCTGCCATTCCGCTTCTCCTCGGCGCGAGCATCCGCCAACACCGCGTCGTGGACTTCGAGTTGCTCGTTCGACAGGCCCTTCTGCTCCCAGTCGAGCCCTGCCCACTTGTTGCCTTTGAGTGCCTCCTCCACCCAGTAGGTGACCAGGCCGGTGCAGATCTCCACGGGAGTATCCGGGGCCGGGGCGGTGGGCGAGCCGGAGGCGCCTGCGTCGTTCCGGCCCGCGGGCGAACAGGCGACCGCGGCCATGAGGACGCATGTCACCAGATGCGCACCGGCGGCGGTCCGGGGTGAACGGTGTGCCGAGAGCCCCATGGCTCCACGCTACGGCTTGGCGCGTCTGGGGCAAGAGGGCGTACGCGAATGAGGTGTTGGCGCCTGCGCGGTCTGGTGCGGTTGGTACGGGAGCGATGGAATATGTCCGCACGTCCGCGCGATCGTCACCAACCCCGGCCCCGGAGGCAGCCACGATGGCAACAGCCACCCGAACAGGCAAGGACAAGCGGTCCGGCTTCGCGGGGAAGGTCCGCACCTGGGGGACGGCGGCTCTCGCCGCCTCCCTGTCGGCGGTGCTCTCCGCGCCCGGTGTGCACGCGGAGACCGCCCCCGCACTCGGCATCGCCGATGGCGTGACGCAGCCGGTGTTCTCCCACCGGGTGCACGTACCGCACCGTCCACCGCACCGAGACGGCCGACTTCAAGATCGTCTCGCGTGGCTGGGTCGACATCCGCAACCGTCGATCCCTGATTCGCCAGAGCGAGGTCGTCGAGGGGCGTGAGTACCGGCTCCATTGGGTCATGCAGCCGCAGGACTACGTCTTCAAGAAGGGGCACCGGCTGGGAGTGGTGCTGATCTCGACCGACCACGACTACACCCTGCGCTACCCGGCAGGGACACAGCTGTCCGTTCGGGCGGGGGGGCAGCGGCATCAGCCTCCCGGTGGCCCCCTGACCGGCCCGGCAGTCGGGCCCGGCACCATTGCCGCTGTCCACCCGGTGCCGCGCCGGACCGCTGGTGCACGGGCGTTCCGACGCAGGGCCGACTCGTGCGCCTTGCCGTCGGGCGCGCGGTGAAACGGCGGTTCCCGGGTGTGCGCGGGCGCCCGGGCGCGCGATGCGCTCGGGCGGGTGGCTCAGGCGCCGCCTCCGGGGAGGTTGTCCGCGTCCTGGGGGCGGACGTCGCGGAGCAGGCAGGTCAGGCGCGCCGTGCAGACCCGCTTGTCCTGCTCGTCGGTGATCACGATCTCGTAGGTGGCGGTGGAGCGACCCCGGTGCACCGGAGTGGCCACTCCGGTGACCAGCCCCGAGCGCACGCCCCGATGGTGGGTGCAGTTCAGATCCACACCGACCGCGATCTTGGAGATGCCGCCGTGCAGCATGGTGCCCACCGAACCGAGGGTCTCGGCCAGCACGGCGGACGCGCCTCCGTGCAGCAGCCCGTACGGCTGGGTGTTGCCCTCCACCGGCATGGTGCCCACCACACGCTCCGCGGAGGCCTCGACGATCCGGACGCCCATGCGGTTGCCGAGATGCCCCGCCGAGAAGAGGGCGGGCAGGTCGACGCCGAGCGCCGCGTACTCGTCGATGACTTCCTGCGGGAACTTCACGGTGGTCTGCTCGCCCATGGGCCCGGCTCCGTTCTTCTGCGTATGGCGCCGGGATGGTCCGACGTCCGTCACTTCGTCCACTGGTACGTATGCCTGCGGCTGCCTTCAGCCGCCTGAGCAACCAGGTCCCTGTCCGGGCGATCCCTGAGGATCGGCCCGCGGCGTCAGATGCGGTGCATCGCAAGACGGTGGGGGCTCCCTCGGCGGAGCCAGGGGGAGATCGTCCTCGCACGAGGCGTACTCGGGCGACTTCGACATCGCCGCGAGGGGGGCACCTCCCGGCGAAGCCAGGGGAGCGCCGTGGCCGGGGGTACCTCCCAGGCGGAACTCCGGGGGAGCGTCGCGGGCCCGAGACGATCGCCCGGACAGGGACCTAGACGGTTGGTGATTGTTCCAGACGGACCACCACGGACTTGCTCGCGGGGGTGTTGCTGGTGTCCGCGGTGGAGTCCAGCGGCACCAGGACGTTGGTCTCCGGGTAGTACGCGGCGGCGCAGCCCCGCGCGGTGGGGTAGTGCACCACCCGGAACCCCGGGGCCCTGCGCTCGACACCGTCCTTCCACTCGCTCACCAGATCGACATACGCGCCGTCGTCGAAGCCCAGCGCACGGGCGTCGGCCGGGTGCACGAGCACGACGCGCCGACCGCCCCTGATGCCCCGGTAGCGGTCGTCGAGGCCGTAGATCGTGGTGTTGTACTGATCGTGCGAGCGCAGGGTCTGGAGCAGCAGCCGGCCTTCGGGAAGCCGGGGGTACTCGACGGGCGCCGCCGTGAAGTTGGCCTTGCCCGTGGCGGTGGGGAAACGGCGCTCGTCCCTCGGCGCGTGCGGCAGGGTGAAACCGCCCGGACGGGCGATCCGCCGGTTGAAGTCCTCGAAACCGGGGACCACCCGGGCGATCCGGTCGCGGATCCCCGCGTAGTCCTGTTCGAAGTCCTCCCACGGGGTCCGCGACTCCTGGCCGAGCACGGCACGTGCGAGCCGCGCCACGATCGCCGGCTCCGACAGCAGGTGCTCGCTCGCCGGCGGCAGATTGCCCCGTGAGGCGTGCACCATGCCCATGGAGTCCTCCACGGTGACGAACTGCCTCCCGCTGCGCTGCACGTCCTTGTCGGTGCGGCCGAGGGTGGGCAGGATCAGCGCCCGCCTGCCCGTGACCACATGCGAGCGGTTGAGCTTCGTCGACACGTGCACCGTCAGCCGGGCGCGCCGCATCGCCGCCTCTGTGACCTCCGTGTCAGGGGCCGCTCCGACGAAGTTTCCACCCATCGCGAAGAACACCTTGGCCGCACCTTCGCGCAGTGCCCGGATGGAGCGCACGACGTCCATGCCGTGGTGCCGCGGCGGTGCGAAGCCGAACTCCTTCTCCAGGGCGTCGAGGAACGCGGTCGGCGGCCGCTCGAAGATGCCCATCGTGCGGTCGCCCTGCACATTGGAGTGCCCGCGCACCGGGCAGACGCCCGCACCCGGCCGGCCGACGTTCCCGCGCAGCAGCAGGAAGTTGACCAGCTCGCGGATGGTGGCCACGGAGTGCTTGTGCTGCGTCAGCCCCATCGCCCAGCAGACGATGGTGCGCTCGGACTCCAGCACCATGCGCAGCGCCTGCTCGATCCCGGAGCGCTCCAGACCGGTCGCGGCGAGTGTCTCGTCCCAGTCGGTGGCCCGGGCCGCGGCGGCGAACTCATCGAAACCGTGCGTGTGCTCTCGTACGAACGCCTCGTCGACCGCGCCGTCGGTCTCCAGGATCAGCCGGTTGAGCAGACGGAACAGCGCCTGGTCGCCGCCGATCCGTATCTGCAGGAACAGATCGTTCAGCGCGACGCCCTTCAGCAGCCCCTTCGGTGTCTGAGGGTTCTTGAACCGCTCCATACCGGCTTCCGGCAGCGGGTTCACCGAGATGATCCGCGCTCCGGACTCCTTGGCCTTCTCCAGCGCGGACAGCATCCGCGGGTGGTTCGTCCCCGGGTTCTGGCCCGCGACGATGATCAGATCGGCCTGGTGGAGATCCTCCAGCGACACGCTGCCTTTGCCGACGCCCAGAGTCTCGGTCAGCGCCGAGCCGGACGACTCATGGCACATGTTGGAGCAGTCCGGCAGATTGTTCGTGCCGAACTCGCGGGCGAACAGTTGGAGCAGGAAGGCCGCCTCGTTGCTGGTGCGGCCTGAGGTGTAGAACAGCGCCTCGTCCGGGGACGTGAGGGCCCGCAGCTCATCGGCGATGATCGCGAAAGCCCGCTCCCAGGGCACCGGCTCGTAGTGGTCCGCGCCCTCGGGCAGATACACGGGCTCGGTGATGCGGCCCTGCTGCCCCAGCCAGTACCCGCTGCGCCGCTCCAGCGCGGACACCGGGTGCGCGGCGAAGAACGCGGGAGTCACCCGGCGCAGCGTCGCCTCCTCCGCCACCGCTTTCGCGCCGTTCTCGCAGAACTCCGCAGCGTGCCGCTTGTCGGCCTCGGGCCAGGCACAGCCAGGGCAGTCGAAGCCGTCCTTCTGGTTCACCTTGAGCAGGGTCCTGGCGGTGCGAGCCAGTCCCATCTGCCGTTGCGCCATCCTCAGCGTGTGCCCGATGGCAGGCAGCCCGGCCGCGGAGTGCTGGGGCTCCCCCACCTGGGGTGCGTCCTGGACCGGGTCGCCGGAGGGCGGCTTGCTGGCCATCGTGCTCCTCCTCGAGCGCGAAATGAGTCTTCTCCGCTATAGATCCTGTCACGTGGCGGCGTCAGCCACCCGGTCGGCCTTGGCCTGCCGTGTGCGTGGCCCCGGCCGGGCCCGGCACCCCTGCCGTTCCCGGGGCCCGGGCCGGGTCCGGTTCCGGACTCCGCCGGCATGGCCCTGTCCCGTGCGGCCCCGCCGGCCGTCGCGGGAAGCGTTGTCAGTGCTCCGTGGGAGGATCGTGTTCGTGGCAGAGACAGCATCGAAGAAGACCCCAGAAGAAACCCGCCCGCGCCTGCTCCTCATGGACGGGCACTCCCTGGCGTACCGGGCGTTCTTCGCGCTGCCCGCGGAGAACTTCACCACGGCGAGCGGCCAGACGACCAACGCCATCTACGGCTTCGCGTCGATGCTGGCGAACACCCTGCGCGACGAGGCGCCCACGCATTTCGCCGTCGCCTTCGACGTGTCCCGGAAGACCTGGCGTTCCGAGGACTTCCCCGAGTACAAGGCGAATCGCTCCAAGACCCCGGACGAGTTCAAGGGGCAGGTCGAGCTGATCGGCGAGCTGCTCGACACCATGAACGCGGTGCGCTTCGCCGTGGACGGCTTCGAGGCCGACGACATCATCGCCACCCTCGCCACCCAGGCCGAGGCAGCCGGGTTCGAAGTGCTGATCGTCACCGGTGACCGGGACTCGTTCCAGCTGGTCACCGACCATGTGACGGTGCTCTACCCGACCAAGGGGGTCTCCGAGCTCACTCGCTTCACCCCGGAGAAGGTCCAGGAGAAGTACGGGCTCTCCCCGCGGCAGTACCCGGACTTCGCCGCTCTGCGCGGCGACCCGTCGGACAACCTGCCGGGCATCCCCGGGGTCGGTGAGAAGACCGCCGCGAAGTGGATCAACCAGTTCGGCTCGTTCGCGGAGCTGGCGGAGCGGGTGGACGAGGTCAAGGGCAAGGTGGGCCAGTCCCTCCGCGACCATCTGGACGCCGTCAGGCTCAACCGCCGGCTGACCGAGATGGTCCGCGACGTCGAGCTGCCGAAGTCCGTCGCCGACCTGGAGCGCGCCCCTTACGACCGGTCGGCGCTGAAGGGCTTCCTGGAGGTCCTGGAGATCCGCAACCCGAGCCTGCGGGAGCGCCTGCTCGCGGTCGACCCGGGCGCGGAGGAGGACGAGGCCCCGGCCCCGGCCGCCGGGGTGGAGCTCGACGGCAGCGTGCTGGGCGCCGGTGAGCTGGCACCCTGGCTGGAGACCCACGGCGAGCAGCCGCTCGGGGTGGCCACGGTCGCGAGCTGGGCCCTGGGCGTGGGCAGCGTCAGCGAGATCGCCTTGGCCGCCGCCACCGGCAGCGCCGCCTGGTTCGACACCACCAAGCTGGACGAGGCCGACGAGCGCGCCTTCGCCGCCTGGATCTCCGACCCGGACCGCCCGAAGGTGATGCACAGTGCCAAGGAGGCGCTGCGGGTCTTCCCCGAGCACGGCTGGGACCTCCGGGGCGTGACCATGGACACCGCGCTCGCCGCCTATCTCGTCAAGCCGGGCCGCCGCTCCTTCGCGCTGGACACCCTGTCCGTGGAGTATCTGCACCGCGAGCTCGCCCCGGCTGCCGCCGACGGCCAACTCGCCTTCGGCGCCGACGAGCAGGCTGAGGCGGACGCCCTGATGGCGCAGGCCCGGGCCGTGCTCGACCTGGGCGAGGCCTTTCGTGGGAAGCTGGCCGAAGTGGGTGCGGCAGAGCTGCTCCATGACGTGGAGCTGCCGACGTCGCTGCTGTTGGCCCGGATGGAGCGGTATGGCATCGCCGCCGACCGGCCGCATCTGGAGGCGATGGAGCAGCAGTTCGCCGGAGCCGTGCAGCAGGCCGTCAAGGAGGCGCACGCCGCGGTCGGCCATGAGTTCAACCTCGGCTCGCCCAAGCAGCTCCAGGAGGTCCTGTTCGGTGAGCTGAACCTGCCCAAGACCAAGAAGACCAAGACCGGCTACACCACGGACGCGGACGCGCTGGCATGGCTGGCCTCCCAGACCGAGCACGAGCTGCCGGTGATCATGCTGCGCCACCGAGAGCAGGCGCGGCTGCGTTCCACCGTCGAGGGCCTGATCAAGACCATCGCCGCGGACGACCGGATCCACACCACCTTCAGCCAGACCGTGGCGGCCACCGGACGGCTCTCGTCCACCGACCCCAATCTCCAGAACGTGCCGGTGCGCACCGACGAGGGCCGGGCGATCCGGCGCGGGTTCGTGGTCGGTGAGGGCTTCGAGGCCCTGATGACCGCCGACTACAGCCAGATCGAGCTGCGGGTGATGGCCCATCTGTCGGAGGACGAGGACCTGATCGAGGCGTTCACCTCGGGCGAGGACCTGCACACCACGGTCGCCTCCCAGGTGTTCGGGGTCGAGCGGGCGGCGGTCGACGCGGAGATGCGCCGCAAGATCAAGGCGATGTCCTACGGGCTGGCGTACGGACTCTCGGCGTTCGGCCTGTCCCAGCAGCTGAACATCGAGGCGGCCGAGGCACGGGCGCTGATGGACACCTACTTCGAGCGCTTCGGCGGGGTCCGCGACTATCTCCGCCGGGTCGTGGACGAGGCCCGCGCCACCGGCTACACGGCCACGATGCTGGGCCGCCGCCGCTACCTGCCCGACCTGAACAGCGACAACCGCCAGCGCCGCGAAGCCGCCGAGCGGATGGCGCTGAACGCGCCGATCCAGGGCACGGCGGCGGACATCGTCAAGCTGGCCATGGTGCGCGTCGACACGGCACTGCGGGCAGCGGGCCTCGGCTCGCGCATGCTGCTCCAGGTCCACGACGAAATTGTGCTTGAGCTCGCTCCCGGCGAGCGTGCGCGGGTCGAGGAGATCGTGCGCCACGAGATGTCGACCGCGGTTGAACTGCGGGCACCGCTGGATGTATCCGTGGGCGTCGGCCCGGACTGGGAGTCGGCGGCGCACTGAGTCCGCACATCCGTGGGTGCCGGGCAGGCCACCGACCTGCCCGGCACCCGCGGTGCCTCAGCGGGCCCAGGCACCGTGACACGGCTCAGCTCACGCCCGCGCCGTCCGCGCGAGCCTTCTCGGGGGCATCGGCCGGCACTGCCCGGCAAGGACGGAGCCGTACCGCCAGCGCGTAGAGCACGATCCCCGCCACCAGCCCCGCGCCCGCGCCGAAGCAGGCGGTCGGGATGATGTCCATGAGCGTGTCGATCCGGCCCCAGTACCAGTAGAAGCGCAGACAGCGGTGCGCCGTTGCGGCGAGCACGCACACCGTGATCAGCATCCCGGCCGTCAACCGTTCCCCGCTGCCGAGCACCGGCAGCCCGGCGGGTACCGGCAGCCGTACCGGCACCCTGCGCAGCGCCGATACGGTGAACCAGGCGATGACCACCAGCGCCACCGCCGAACTGCCGTACTGCGTGTACAGATAGAGGGGAAAGCCGGCGACCGGTTCGCTCAGCACGGGCGCCGCCCGCACACCCCAGCGGTCGAAGTGGGTGAAGGAGTCCCACACCACATGGGTCGCCGCGCCGAGCACGGCCGAGACATAGAAGACGAACATCCGTGCGGCAGGCGACCGCCGCACCCGCGTGGGCCCGCACAGCAGCGCGTGCACCCGTCCCTGCCGGCCGTGCGGCAGCAACGCCACCAGAGGATCGCGTACCAGGACCCACAGCCCTACCAGTGCCGCGGTGATCACCACATCGACCGTCAGCACGCCCTTGATGCTGTGGGTCACATCCCCGAAGAGCATCGCGTCGGGGTGCAGACTCGCCACGAAGTACGTCATGTCGGGCGCGAACGATCCCGCGATCAGGGCGGATGCCAGCAGCGGGCCACGCGTCGAGCCGTCTCTCCTGATGCCTGGCAGCACCGCTGCCGCGTGGCTGAGTGTGAACGGCATGCGATACCCCCAAGTCAGGCCGATTTGCGGATGATGTGGCCCGGTAAGTGTCACCCGGCGAATGTCGCCCAGTGCCGCGTCAGTCAAGGTTTGCACGTGAAGGAACGGCGTCCGGTACATGGGGTCTCCCCAGGCCCTCCCGGGCCGAGGGGGCGGGGTCTTCCCAGGCCCTCCCGGGCCGAGGGGGCGGGGTCTTCCCAGGCTCTCCCGGGCCGAGGGGACGGGGTCTTCCCAGGCCCTCCCGGCGCCGGATCGACCTCGTAGTGGGCCTACCCGGTTGATTCGGCAACGCCGCGAGCCGCCGTCCTGGGAGCGTCTCCCAGGCGAAGCTCTCGGGGCGTCGCGACGGGGCGAACCTCGCCTGACGCGACACCAGTATGCGCGATGTTGATCGTTCGTCCTGCGAACAGGTGCATCCTCATATCGATCCCTTCGGTCCGGATGGTCGAGGGCGAACAACCCGCGAGAGCGGCCGGGTATCCGGTGTTTCGGGGTTCCGGGTTGCCGTAGGGTCTTCGTGGCGCGCGGGGAGCGCGAAGGTCCGCCGACGGGGAGGAAACACACGTATGGCAGCGCAATTCGGCCGCCGGCTGCGCAAGGGAGCGACCAGCACGGCGGTGGCCGCGGCCGCGGTCGCCGCGCTCTCGGCGTCGCAGGCTCCGGGGGTCGCGCCCGCCGCGGCGGGCACCGAAGGCAACTCGGCGGGGACGGGTACCCCACCCGCGAGCACGGCCACGGGTGACTCCCCCTACTACACGGATCTGCCGCCGCTCAACACGCCGAACAAGCCAGGCGCGACCCCGCAGACCCCCGTGGCGACCGGTCCGGCCGAAGCCGGTATTCCGGCCACCGTGCTCGACGCCTACAAGCGGGCCGAAGCCGCTCTGGCATCCGCCGACCCCGCCTGCCGGCTGCCCTGGCAACTGCTCGCCGCGATCGGCAAGGTGGAGTCCGGGCATGCGAGCGGCGGCCGGGTGGGCGCCGACGGCACCACGACCACACCGATCCTCGGCCCGGTGCTGAACGGTGTCGGCTTCGCCGACATCTCGGACACCGACGACGGCGCGTACGACGGCGACCGCACCCACGACCGGGCGGTCGGCCCGATGCAGTTCATCCCGTCCACCTGGGCCGGCTGGGGCCAGGACGGCAACGGCGACGGCACCAAGGACCCGAACAACATCTACGACGCCGCGCTCGCCGCGGGGAAGTACCTGTGCGCCGACGGCCGGGATCTTTCTCAGTCGGCCGGCCTGGAACGGGCGATCCTCAGCTACAACCACTCGCGGGAGTACCTGAACACGGTGCTCTCCTGGTTCGGGTTCTACAACCGCGGCACCCATGAGGTCCCGGACGGCACGGGCGTGCTCCCGGTCGACCGCAGCGACGACGACACCACTGTCACCCCGAGCCCTGCCGCGAGCGTCCCTGCCCCGGCACCCACCAAGCCCGATGCCGGCAAGACGCCCGTCAAGCCGGGTGCCGGGAAGCCCCCGGCCGAACCGGCCAAGCCCGTCACCCCGGCCAAGCCCAGCACACCGTCGAAGCCGGAGCCCGGCGACGGCACGACGACCCCGGCGCCGGGCGAGAGCGTCGCCCGCATCGAGAGCGCGGTCAGCGGTACGCTCGCGGCCACGGCGGGCGAGGTGTTCGGCGAGCGGGTCAAGGCTCGTGCGAAGAACCGGGGCGGAGCGGCGGTCGGCAAGGCCGAGATCGCCTTCGAGATCATCGGTGACACCGACGCACGCTTCACCAAAGGACGTACGAAGGTCCTGGTCGCCACCGGGGACGACGGTGTCGCCATCGCGCCGGCCCTGACCGCCGGTGAGAAGACCGGGGACTTCACCGTCCGCGCCACCGTCAACGGCCGCGATCTGCCCGGCGTCGACTACGTCGCGTCCGTCACCGGTCGGCAGGCCGACAAGCTGGAGCGGGTCGGCGACAAGGAGTTGACGGCCGGAGCCGGTGCGGAGTTCGCCGAGGAGATCGAGGTCAAGGCCACGCTCAAGGGGGCGATCGCCGGCCGTGTGGCCGTGACCGCCACCATGATCGCTGACGCTGACGACCCCGCCGAGAACACCGAGGGCCCCTACTTCAAGGACGCCGATGGCGAGCCCCTTCGCGGACTCACCGAGCTGAAGACCGACGACAAGGGCCTGCTCGTCCTTCCGGAGATCTACACGGACGACGCCGATGGCACGTTCCTGCTGCGCCTCACGACGGAGGGCGGCGGGTCGCTCACCCTCGAGCTGAACGTCACTCCTGCGCCGGTCGTCGACGCGGAACCGGTCGTCGACGCGGAACCGGCCGACGGCACCGGACCGGCCGACAGCACGGATCCGGTCGGTGGCACCGAACCGGTCGTGACAGCCGGACCGCGGGACTGAGCCCCGGCTCCGTACCCCCGCACCGTTACCCACATCCGCCCACCACCCCTGCGCCGCACCCCGGCGTAGGGGCGGTGGGCGTTGTCGTGCGGTGCGAGCTGTTCTCTTCTCACGGCCGCGTTGCTACGGTGCCCGGAACGTCGGCGTTTCTGACGCTGCATCAGATAAGACCGGGAGGACGGCCATGCGCGCCCTCGTCGCCGCCGCCGTCGGGCTGGCCGCGGTGCTGCTCGTCATGCTGATCATCGCAGTCCTCGACGTACCGCCGGGGGAGACGTCCCCCAAACCGCTCCTGACCACCGTCCCCGGCCCCAAGCAGTAGACGGAAGGAGCCGCCGCCGTGCGTCGCCGCGCCAGCCTGGTCCTGCTCGCCCTCGCCGTGTTCTTCGGTGCGCTGGCGCCCGTGTTGCGCTGGTATGCCTTCCCGAGGCTGGTGAAGATCCCGCCCTCGCAGTACCAGGAGATGGTGCTGGAGGCGGCGCCGGCGACACTGCTCAGTTACGACACCATGGAGGCGGAGCAGGTCGACAAGGTCACCATCGTGCAGACCCTCAAGGGCAACGTCGAGGAGTCCGAGAAGATCGAACGGGACGCCGGACGCGATGTCGTCGTCTGGGACGCGCTGTCCCACGTGCAGGGGCCCGACGGCGCGATGGTCTCGCAGATCCCCGAGCGCTACGTATTCGACGCCCACACCCAGGTCCCCGTGCACGCCACCGGGGAATCGGTCGACGGCGACGCGGTGCGCCGCGAGGGCATCGAGTTCAAGTGGCCCTTCCTCACCGAGAAGCGGGACTACGAGTACTTCGACGCCCAGACACGCACCTCGGCGCCCATCCACTACAAGGGCACCCGCACCTTCCGCGGCCTTGAGGTCTACTACTTCGAGCAGACCATCCCCTGGACCAAGGTCCCGTACCCCAGGAAGATGCCGCTCCCCGGCATCGACGCCACCACACTGGAGAAGCAGACGGGCACCACACGCTGGTACACCACCAAGCGGATGTTCTGGATCGAGCCGGTCACCGGCGCCCCCGTCAACGGCGAGGAGATCCACACCGAGGAACTGCGCGGCGGCACGCTGCTGGGCGGCCGGGACAAGGTCACGGCGTTCTCGGGGCATGTGAAGATCCGTGAGGACTACCTGGACCACACGGTGGAACTGGTCACGGCCAACCGCGCGACCGTGCTGCTGCTGGTCTCCCATCTGCCGTGGGGCTGCACGGCCCTGGCGCTCCTGCTGCTCGGACTCTCCCTCTGGCTTGAGGCGCGCTCACGCCGTCCGGAAGGCGGGCCCCCGCTGCGGTCCGACCGCGAAACCGTCAGCGCTTGACCCCGCGGGTCGGTTCCGCAGTGGACGGGTCATCGGGCCACGGGTGCCTCGGATACCGGCCGCGGAGCTCCGCGCGCACGGCCCGGTAGCCATCGCGCCAGAACGACGCGAGGTCGGCCGTGACGGCGGCCGGCCGGCCGGCGGGCGACAGCAGGTGCACCAGCACCGGTACCCCTGCGACGACCGGCGTCTCCGACAGCCCGAACAACTCCTGGAGTTTCACGGCGAGCACCGGCTGCTCAGCCGAGTAGTCGACCCGGATCCGCGATCCGCTCGGCACCTCGATCCGCTCGGGTGCGAACTCGTCCAGCCGTGCGGCGTCACCGCTCGCCCACGGCAGCAGCCTCCGGAGCGCCTGCCCGGCGTCGATACGCCCCAGATCGGCGCGTCGGCGGGCACGCGACAGTTCAGGCTCCAGCCACTCGTCCGCCCGGTCCAGCAGAGTGCCGTCATCGGCCACCGGGGGCCACGGCGCCCCGATCGCCCGGTGCAGGAACGCGAGCCGCTGCCTGAGCGCCACCGCGTCCCGGGACCAGGCCAGCAGCCCGAGGCCCTCCCTCCGCAGGCCCGCCAGCAGCGCGTCCCGCACGAGCTCCGGCGCCGGTTCCCTCAGCGGCCGCACGAGCAACTCGACCGCACCCAGCCGCAGCACCTGCCGGGCCACCAGGCCACCGTCCTCCCAGTGCACCTCCTCGCCGTCGGTGAGCAGATGTGCGGCGGCGGTACGGGCCGTTTCCTCGTCGATGACGGCGGCGAGCCGGACTCGCGCCGACGCGGCGTGCGCGGGTCGGTCCGCGACGGCCACCGCGAGCCAGGGCGCACCACGCAGCCCCGAACCGTCCCCGACCTCCGCGCCCGTCCCTGAGGCCATCAGGAACGCCTGCTCCCCGCGGGCCCGTGCGACCCGTTCGGGAAAAGCGAGCGCCGTGACGAACCCGGCGGCGGTGTCGTCCGTGACGGGGGCCGCCCCGGAGGGACTCTCGGCGCCCGGCCTCACCGCGGGCGCGTCCCCGGGAGACCGCTCGCCGATCGCACGCGCCAGCCGCCCGGCCTCCGCCCGCCAACGCGCCCCGTACGCGTCACCCCCGCGCCGGGCGGTGCGCCACGCGGCGGCGAGATCGTCCCCGTAGTCCCGGGGAGGCTCCTCGCTCAGCAGCGCCACCACTTCGGCCGCACGCCGGGTACCCACATCGGCGGCCCCGTCCACCAGTGCGCGGGCCAGCCGGGGATGGACCCCCACCCGCGCCAGCCGCGCGCCCCGGTCCGTGGCCCGTCCCGACGCGTCCACCGCGCCGATCGCCGCGAGCACCGCGCGGGCGGCGGCCATTGCGCCCTCGGGTGGTGCGTCGAGCAGCGCGAGCCCGGAAGCCGAAGGGTCACCCCAGCAAGCCGCCTGGAGGGCGAACGAGGTCAGATCCGTGAGCTGGATCTCAGGCGCCGGGAACCGGGGCAGCCGGACGTCATCCGCCTCGGACCAGCAGCGGTAGACGGTGCCGGGCGCCTCACGCCCGGCACGCCCCGCCCGCTGACGGGCCGCCGCCTGCGAGGCCCGCACGGTGGTCAGGGAGCCGATGCCCCGGGCGTGGTCCACCCGCGGCTCGCGCGCGAGCCCCGAATCCACCACCACCCGCACCCCCGGCACGGTCAGCGAGGACTCCGCCACCGCTGTGGCCAGCACCACCCGGCGCCTCCGCCCCGGTGACGGCGACAGCACCGCGTCCTGCACCGCTGCCGGAGCCCGTCCGTGCACTTGGAGCACCTCGGCATCCACATCCGACAGCAGCCCGGCCACCCGCGCGAGCTCCCCGGCACCGGGCAGAAAGCAGAGCACGTCACCGGCGTGGCGGGGCAGCGCCCCGCGCACCACCGACGCCACATGCGCCAGCAGCGCCGGATCCACCCGCATCCCGTGCGGCGGGCGCACCGGCCCGGTGGGGGGAGCCCAGACCACCTCCACCTGGTGGGCGGCTCCCTCGGCCGCCACCACAGGCGCGTCGCCGAGCAGCCGCGCCCACCCGGCGGCGTCCGTGGTCGCCGACGCCGCCACGAGGCGCAGTTCGGGGCGCAGGGCCGCGCGTACATCGAGCAGGAAGGCCGCCGCGGTGTCCGCGTCCAGATGCCGCTCATGGCATTCGTCCAGGATCACCGTGTCGACCCCGGGGAGTTCCTGGTCCCGCTGGAGCCGCTGGAGCAGCACACCGGTGGTGACCACCTCGACGGAGGTGCCAGGACCGACGACACGTTCGCCGCGCACCGTGAAACCGACCCGATCACCGACACGCTCGCCGAGCAGCCACGCCATGCGGCGCGCCGCGGCCCGTGCCGCGATCCGGCGGGGCTCGGCGACCAGGACGCGGCCCGCACCGCCCCGGCCCGCACCGTCCTGGAGCAGCCCGGCCAGAGCCAGCGGTACGAAGGTCGTCTTGCCCGTCCCGGGCGGTGCGCAGAGCACCGCCGCGCCGTGCGTGTCCAGAGCGTGCTCAAGCGCGGGCAGCGCGGTTCGTACGGGCAGTCGCGCCAGTGCCTCCTCGTGGCTCACGCCGCCGGCTCTCCGCGCTCGTCCGCGCGCCGTGCACGCCCGTCCCGCTCGCAGACGAAGACCGCCGTACCGGGGATCAGATGCCCGCGCAGCGGAGACCAGCCGCCCCATTCCTGACCGTTCCACTCCGGCCACTCCGGCTCCACCAGGTCCAGCAGCCGGAAGCCCCCGGCGACCAGCGCGCGCACCCAGTCTCCGACCGTGCGGTGGTGCTCCACATAGACGGCGCGGCCTTGCTCGTCCTGTTCGACGTAGGGGGTGCGGTCGAAGTACGAGGCGGCCACACTCAGGCCCTCCGGGCCAGGTTCGTCCGGGAAGGCCCAGCGGACCGGATGGGTCACCGAGAAGACCCAGCGCCCACCGGGCCGCAGCACGCGGTGGATCTCGCGGAACACCTGTACCGCGTCCGCGACGAACGGCACCGCCCCGTATGCCGAGCACACCAGCCCGAAGGAGCCGTCGGCGAAGGGCAGCGCTCCCGCGTCGGCCTCCACCAGGGGGAAGCCGACTCCGATCAGCAGTGCGTGCTGGAGCTGCCGGTGCGAGAGGTCCAGTGCCACCGGGCGCGCGCCCTGCGCCGCCAGCCAGCGCGAGCACTGGGCCGCACCCGCGCCGATCTCCAGTACGTCCAGGCCCTTCAGTGATCCGGCTGGGCCGAGCAGCCTCGCCTCGGCTTCGTCGAGCCCCTCCGGGCCCCAGACGAACCGATCGTCGCCCAGGAACGACCCGTGCTCCATCTGGTACTCGTCCGCGTTCCGGTCCCACCAGCCTCGGCTGGCCCGGCTGCTCTCCGCGTCTCCGGCGGTGCGCCGTACGGCCTGCGGTTCGTACTCGTGTTCGTCCTCTTGGATCATCTCGCCCGTCGTTGTACGTTGCTTGAGTCCTGCGCGGCACGGCGACGGTCGCGGACGGTGATCGTGTCGCGTGGCGACTGCGGCGCGGGTCATCGTGGCCTCGGCAAACCTTAGTTGTGCCGGGTATGGGTTGTTCCACCCCTGGTGGTGCCGTTCGCGCATTGACCATGCCCTGCTGCGCCCTTATGCTAAAGGTTGCGCTGCGGGCTTGCGCGCCTCAGACGGAGCAGGCCGCGCTCGCATCTGTTGTATGTCCCCTCGGTTGTCGAGGCGCCATTCCCTACGGGTTGGCGCTTCCTAGGCTGTCCGGCTTCTTCAGCTGCGATACGGGCTCACGGCGTAGCAGTGCCTACGACTTCAATGTCCGTACCGGAGCCCTTTCCCACATGACGAGCAGCACCGAGACCACCGCCACCACCCCGCAGGTTGCGGTCAACGACATCGGTAACGAGGAAGCCTTCCTCGCCGCGATCGACGAGACGATCAAGTACTTCAACGACGGCGACATCGTCGACGGCGTCATCGTGAAGGTCGACCGGGACGAGGTCCTGCTCGACATCGGTTACAAGACCGAAGGTGTCATCCCGAGCCGCGAGCTCTCGATCAAGCACGACGTCGACCCGAACGAGGTCGTCAAGGTCGGCGACGAGATCGAGGCCCTGGTTCTCCAGAAGGAGGACAAGGAAGGCCGCCTGATCCTCTCGAAGAAGCGCGCCCAGTACGAGCGCGCCTGGGGCACCATCGAGAAGATCAAGGAAGAGGACGGCATCGTCACCGGTACCGTCATCGAGGTCGTCAAGGGTGGTCTCATCCTCGACATCGGCCTCCGCGGCTTCCTCCCGGCCTCCCTGGTCGAGATGCGCCGTGTCCGCGACCTCCAGCCGTACGTCGGCAAGGAGCTCGAGGCCAAGATCATCGAGCTGGACAAGAACCGCAACAACGTGGTCCTGTCCCGCCGTGCCTGGCTGGAGCAGACCCAGTCCGAGGTCCGCCAGACGTTCCTCACCACCCTCCAGAAGGGTCAGGTCCGCTCCGGCGTCGTCTCCTCGATCGTCAACTTCGGTGCCTTCGTGGACCTGGGTGGCGTCGACGGTCTGGTCCACGTCTCCGAGCTGTCCTGGAAGCACATCGACCACCCGTCCGAGGTTGTCGAGGTCGGCCAGGAAGTCACCGTCGAGGTCCTCGACGTCGACATGGACCGCGAGCGTGTCTCCCTGTCGCTGAAGGCGACGCAGGAAGACCCGTGGCAGCAGTTCGCCCGTACGCACCAGATCGGTCAGGTCGTCCCGGGCAAGGTCACCAAGCTGGTTCCGTTCGGTGCGTTCGTCCGTGTGGACGAGGGCATCGAGGGCCTGGTCCACATCTCCGAGCTGGCCGAGCGCCACGTGGAGATCCCGGAGCAGGTCGTCCAGGTCAACGACGAGATCTTCGTCAAGGTCATCGACATCGACCTGGAGCGTCGCCGGATCTCGCTGTCCCTCAAGCAGGCCAACGAGTCCTTCGGTGCCGACCCGGCGTCGGTCGAGTTCGACCCGACCCTGTACGGCATGGCCGCGTCCTACGACGACCAGGGCAACTACATCTACCCCGAGGGCTTCGACCCCGAGACCAACGACTGGCTCGACGGTTTCGAGAAGCAGCGCGAGGAGTGGGAGCGCCAGTACGCCGAGGCGCAGCA
This sequence comes from Streptomyces sp. SCSIO 30461, assembly GCF_037023745.1. Lineage (NCBI taxonomy): Bacteria > Bacillati > Actinomycetota > Actinomycetes > Kitasatosporales > Streptomycetaceae > Streptomyces > Streptomyces sp. SCSIO 30461. Next base: position 5,811,595 of record NZ_CP146101.1, on the reverse strand, counting down.
GCGCTTCGAGCAGCACCAGGCGCAGGTCATCAAGTCCCGCGAGGCCGACGAGGCCGCTGCTGCCGAGGGTGGCGCCGCCGCTCCGGCCGCCGCGCCGCAGGGTGGTTCCTACTCCTCGGAGTCGGACGACAACTCCGGCGCCTTGGCGTCGGACGAGGCCCTGGCCGCGCTTCGCGAGAAGCTGGCCGGCGGCCAGAGCTGATGAGGCTCACAGCCGGACGCTAGCCGCCAGGCGATAGCACCACCGAGGCCCGCCCCTTTCCGGGGCGGGCCTTCGGCTTTGTGCCCGCGCCATCGTGGCCCACCGGGTACGCGACCGTGGCGGGTGGTACGAAGACGTCACGGCACGGTGGTTGCCGTGGAGCCGACCCACTGCGTCGGCGTGCGTGCCACCGGCCGCACCGCGTCCCATGCCCCGGGAATGACCGCCCCGTCCGTGGTGTTGGCAAGGGCAATCGGAAGAGGGGCGTTGACGGTGGTGCTTGATCCGCAGGGTTTGTACGCGTGGGATCCCAAGGGGCTCGCGGTGGTCGACATGGCGCTGGCGCAGGAGTCGTCAGGGCTGGTGATGCTGTACCACTTCGACGGCTACATCGATGCGGGGGAGGCCGGCGAGCAGATCGTGGGTTCGCTGCTGGGCTCGCTGCCGCACCAGGTGGTGGCCCGCTTCGACCACGACCGGCTCGTGGACTACCGCGCCCGGCGGCCGCTGCTCACCTTCCGGCGCGACCGCTGGGCGGGCTTCGAGGCACCCGCGCTGGAGGTCCGGTTGGTCCAGGACGCCACGGGCGCCCCGTTCCTGCTGCTCTCCGGTCCCGAGCCCGATGTCGAGTGGGAGCGGTTCGCCGCCGCGGTCCGGCAGATCGTGGAGCGCCTCGGAGTACGGCTCTCGGTGAACTTCCATGGCATCCCCATGGGTGTGCCGCACACTCGCCCCGTCGGTCTCACACCCCACGGCAACCGAGTCGACCTCACCCCCGGGCACCTCAGCCCCTTCGACGAGGCACAGGTGCCGGGCAGCGCGGAAGCACTGGTCGAGTACCGGCTGATGGAGTGGGGCCACGACGTCCTCGGGATCGCCGCGCACGTACCGCACTACGTCGCCCGTTCCGCCTATCCCGATGCGGCGCTCACCGCTGTCGAGGCCATCACCGCCGCGACGGGCCTGGTGCTCCCGAGCGTGGCGCACACGCTGCGCGCGGAGGCGCAGCGCACCCAGACCGCGATCGAGCGGCAGATCGGGGAAGGCGACGAGGAACTGGTGACGCTGGTACGGGGGCTGGAGCACCAGTACGACGCGATCGCCGGAGCAGAGACGCGCGGCAGTCTGGTCGCCGAACCGGTGGACCTCCCGTCAGCGGACGAGATCGGCCGCGAGTTCGAGCGGTTCCTGGCCGAGCGGGAGGGCGACGCGTAGCCGCGCGGACCGGACCCCTAAGCTTCCGCTCATGCTGAAGGTGGGTCTGACCGGCGGAATCGGCGCCGGCAAGAGCGAAGTGTCGCGGCTTCTGGTGTCGTACGGGGCGATCCTCGTCGACGCGGACAGGATCGCGCGTGAGGTCGTGGAGCCCGGTACGCCCGGGCTTGCGGCGATCGTCGAGACCTTCGGCCCGGAGATCCTGGCCGCCGACGGCACACTGGACCGCCCGAGGCTCGGGTCGATCGTGTTCGCCGACGCCGACCGGCTGGCCGCGTTGAACGCGATCGTCCACCCTCTGGTCGGAGCCAGGTCCGCCGAGCTCGAAGCCGCGGCGGGGCCGGACACCATCGTCATCCACGACGTCCCCCTGCTCACCGAGAACCACCTCGCCCCGCTGTACGACATGGTCGTGGTGGTGGAGGCGTCCGAAGACACCCAGCTCGACCGACTGGTGCGGCTGCGCGGCATGACCGAGGCCGACGCCCGGGCACGCATGGCCGCACAGGCCACCCGGGAACAGCGGCGAGCCATCGCCGATCTGGTCATCGACAACGACGGGCCCCTGGAGTCACTGGCGCGGCGCGTACGGGAGGTCTGGGCGGCCCTCACCGAGCGCGCGGCAGCCGGATAGCGCGGTGGGGGGACCACGCGGGGGCGTACCCGAGGGACACCCACGGGCATGTTGAATCGCCTGGGGCAAGGGGAAGGATGCGAGAGTGCCCGACACAAACCCGGAGACCCACGTCATCGACTTCCGCGCCGCCGAGCACCTGCTGGCGGCCCGGGATCCTCGGGGTGCGGTGAAGCTGCTCGACTCAGTGATCGCGGCCCATCCCGAGAACACCGCCGCGCGGCTGCTGCGCGCCCGCGCCTTCTTCGCCGCCGCGCAACTGCGCCCAGCGGAGCTGGAGTTCGAGATCGTACTGGAGCGGGAGCCGGACAATGCGTTCGCGCACTTCGCGTTGGCCCGCACCTACCAGCGCGCGGGTCGACCCGAGCTTGCCCGGAGGCACTTCAGGCTGGCCGCGGCGCTCGACCCCAAGCCCGAGTACCTGGAGGCGGCCCGCTTCGACGACTGACCGTCAGTCCCGGGGGCTGCTGTCGCCCCGGTCCGGTTCGTAGGGCGGGATGTCCGGGCCCGGCTGGTAGTGCGGTCCCTGGTGGAGTCGGTGCACCACCATCATCAAGTCCGCGGAGATGATCACGATAAGCACCGCGCAGGCTATCGCCCAGCCGGCTCTGTCGTTCAGGCTGAACAGAGCGGTGCCGGCGACCGCCCACAACAGGCCCCAGACACTCAGCCAGAATCGCAACCGCAGGGGACTGCGTGCGGTCGCGGGCTCACTCCCGGTGCGCATGGCATATCGCCTCTTCCACTCCAGTGTCTACCCGAATTCCCGCGAATATGACCGCCCTGGGTGGATACGGGTCGAACCCATGGGCCCTGCGCGCGACGGGGCGCGGGCGGCATCGCGACGGATCCGCGCTGAGGTTTGGTGCGCCTCAGTGCACGAAGCTGTAGCTCAGCCAGGGCGTCGTCCCCGGTGCGATGTTGTCGAACAGCGTGGTCCCGATGTACCCGGACTCGGGCCCCTGGCAGTTGGGCTTCCGGTACAGGAAGATGTCCACCAGCGTCGCGTTCTCCACCCGGTGCGCGCCCTTCGGGATGAACGGGAAGCAGCCGGTCACGACGGGGTTGGACACCGTGACGACGCGCTTGTCCTCGGTCTCGTAGATGACGGTGCCGACCGCGGTCCGGCCGAGGCCGGAACAGCCCGCGACGGCGAGGGTCAGAAGCAGTGTCCCGGCCGCGATGGCGGGACGCCTGAGGTGGGGCATGGCTGGTCCTCGTCTGTCGTCTGGGAGCCCACTCGTCTTGTTCGTGATCGCTTGTGATCGCCACGTTGCCGGAGATCGACCCGGCGGGCACGTCAGAGACAGCCGCACAGGGGACCCGGGCGGATGCGGACGCTCGCCCCGCGGTCGTGGGGGGAATACCGTTGAAGCGGGGACCGGTGTGGACGGCAGGGGGTGCCGAGATGGTCGAAGACCTGGTGGTGGCCGGTGTGGCGGCTGGTTCGGCCCTCGTGGTCTACGGTGTGGCCGCGGCCCGGGTCATCAAGCAGTACGAGCGGGGCGTGGTGTTCCGCCTCGGACGGTTGCGGGACCGTGTCCGCGAACCCGGACTGACGATGATCGTTCCGCTGGTCGACCGCCTGCGTAAGGTGAACATGCAGATCGTGACCATGCCCGTGCCCGCTCAGGAGGGCATCACCAGGGACAACGTCACGGTGCGGGTCGACGCCGTCGTCTACTTCAAGGTGGTGGACGCCGCCGACGCCATCGTCAGCGTCGAGGACTACCGTTTCGCCGTCTCGCAGATGGCCCAGACCTCGCTGCGCTCGATCATCGGCAAGAGCGAACTGGACGACCTCCTGTCCAACCGGGAGAAGCTCAACCAGGGACTGGAGCTCATGATCGACAGCCCGGCCCTCGGGTGGGGCGTGAGCGTCGACCGGGTGGAGATCAAGGACGTGTCGCTCCCGGAGACGATGAAGCGCTCGATGGCCCGGCAGGCCGAGGCGGACCGGGAGCGCCGGGCCCGGGTCATCAACGCCGACGCGGAACTCCAAGCGTCGAAGAAGCTGGCCGAGGCGGCGCATCAGATGGCTGACGCGCCGTCGGCGCTCCAGTTGCGGCTGCTGCAGACGGTGATGGCCGTCGCCGCCGAGAAGAACTCCACGCTGGTGCTTCCCATCCCGGTGGAGCTGCTGCGCTTCCTGGAGCACGGTGCGCATCATCCGGAGCCCGCGGCTCATGCGGAGCCCGTGAGCGCGCGGGAGCCCGCAGCGCTGGACGATGCGGCCGATCCGCAGGCGCCCGCCGCCATCGAAGGGCTGGAACCGGGCGGGGTCACGAGCCTCGGCCTGGACCTGCCGCTGCCCGACGCGGCCGGGGTGCCGACGTCCGATGAGGACGCCACGGAGGGCCGCCGCACGGCGTGACTCCGCTCGAGTGCCGGTGCCGACGCGGTCCCGGCCCCCTCAAGGAGCAATGTCAGACCCCACCCGTATGGTCGTGGCTCGAGGTACGGACGGCTTCGAAGGCCCGGACTCCCGAGGAGACCCGAAGGCACCGGGGCACCGAGCCGAAGGTCACGAAGGACTCCGAGCATCCGCCACCGGAGGGGGAGGTGCCCCGCGTATGCCGCATCCGTCGCGTACCCGTACGCCGTTGACGCAGACGCAGACGCCGCAGGAGCGGACGGCGCTGCACACCAGCGCCGCGGTGTTCGTCCCTGCCGCGCTGCCGCGCGAAGGGCGCGTCGCCTTCTGGAGCCCGGATGGTCAGCAGCCGTCTGCCGCGCCCGGTTCGGCGGGGGAGCACACCGAGCTGACGGTGGTCCGGCGGCACGGCAGCGGGGCACGTCGCCAGGTCGTCCCGGCCGTGCTGCTGCCCCTCGCCGACGCCCTGCCCCTGCTCGCCCGCGCGCGGCACGACGCCGCGGCACACCCCGCCACCGTCTGCTGGGGAGCCGCAGCCCTGCACGCCCTCGGGCTCGTCGCGCGCGGCCGGCTGCTGCCCGGACTGACCGTGGAGGACCAGGACGCCTGGCGGGCCGGTCCGCTCGACGCCGACGACATCGCCCATCTACGCGGCATCGCCGCCGCGATGCCCTTCGAGGCTCATGCCACCCCGGTGCCCGGACTGCGTCCGCTGCGGCTGCCCGAGCCCGAAGCGCTGGTCAGGTCGTTCCTGGACGCGGTCGCCGACACGCTTCCCCGCACCCCGGCGGCCGAGTACGCCGTGGGGCGGCCGTTCGCCGCGATGGCTCCACAGCGGCTGCCGGACGCCCGCGCCTGGGCCGCAGAGGCCGCCGCGGGCATGGACGCAGGCGTGCGGATCTCACTGCGGCTGGATCTGTCGGCGTACGAGCTGTTCGACCGCGCCGACGAGGACGGGACCGACGAGGACGGGCCGGGCGGGGACGAGCGGAACGGGGACGGCTCCGCGCGGCAGGCCGCCGCCGTGCTCGTCCAGGTGCACAGCCTCGCCGATCCGACCCTGGTACTCGACGCCGCGCGGCTCTGGGCGGGCGACGGTGACGATCACTTCGGGCCCCGCGCGCGGATCGACGCGGTGCTCGCGCTGCGCCGCGCCGCCCGGGTGTGGCACCCGCTCGCGCGTCTCCTGGAGCGCGAGGTCCCCGATGTCCTCCCGCTCGGCGAGGACGAGCTGTACGAGCTGCTGGGTGTGGCCGCGGAGCGGCTCGGCGCGGCCGGCGTAACCGTGCACTGGCCCAGAGAGCTCGCCAGGACCCTCGCCGCCACCGCCGTGGTCCGGTCACCTGCGCCGGGCTCGGCCACCGATGGCACGCCGTTCTTCGACAGCGGGCAACTGCTCGCGTTCCACTGGCAACTGGCGCTGGGCGGCGACCCGCTGACCGCGCGGGAGATGGACGCGCTCGCCGAGTCCCACCGGCCGATCGTGCGGCTGCGCGACCAGTGGGTCGTGGTCGACCCCGATCTCGTACGCAAGGCACGCAAGCGAGAGCTGGGGCTGCTGGGACCGGTGGACGCGCTGGCGGTGGCACTCACCGGCAGCGCCGAGGTGGACGGGGAGACCGTCGATGCCGTGCCCGAAGGAGCCCTCGCCGCGCTCCGCGACCGGCTGGTCGAGGGCCCGGCCGTACCCGCGCCGCCACCCGGGCTCACCGCGACCCTGCGCGACTACCAACTCCGCGGGCTCGGCTGGCTGGGCCTGATGACCTCACTCGGGCTCGGCGGCTGCCTCGCCGACGACATGGGACTCGGCAAGACGGTCACGGTCATCGCGCTCCATCTGCACCGCGCCGCGGCGGGCGGCACCGGGCACGGCGCCCGCACGGCACCGACCCTCGTCGTCTGCCCGGCATCCCTGCTGGGCAACTGGCAGCGGGAGATCGCCCGTTTCGCCCCCGGGGTGCGGGTGCTCCGCTTCCACGGTGCCGAGCGCACCCTGGAGGCCGTCCGGGGCGACCGCGCCGAAGCCGACCGTCCCGGCTTCGTCCTGACCACCTACGGCACGATGCGCAGCAGCGCCGCCGAGCTCGCCGCCCAGACCTGGGGCATGGTCGTCGCCGACGAGGCACAGCACATCAAGAACCCGTTCTCCGCCACCGCCAAGGCCCTGCGCACCATTCCCGCCCCGGCCAGGATCGCCCTCACCGGCACGCCCGTGGAGAACAACCTGTCCGAGCTCTGGGCTCTACTCGACTGGACGACACCGGGACTGCTCGGACCGCTCAAGGCATTCCGCGCCCGCCACGCCCGCGCCGTCGAGAACGAGCAGCACGCCGAGAACGCGGGGAACGAACCGGCCGTCGAGCGGCTCGCCCGCCTGGTCCGGCCCTTCCTGCTGCGCCGCAGGAAGTCGGACCCCGGCATCGTGCCCGAGTTGCCGCCCAAGACCGAGTCCGACCACCCCGTGCCGCTGACGCGGGAACAGGCATCGCTCTACGAAGCCGTCGTGCGCGAGGCCATGGTCGGGATCGAGTGCGCCGACGGCATGGCGCGCCGTGGACTGATCATGCAGCTGCTCACCTCGCTGAAGCAGATCTGCAACCATCCGGCGCAGTACCTGAAGGAGGACGGCGCCCGGCTCGCCGCCCGCTCGGGGAAGCTCGCCCTGCTCGACGAACTGCTCGACACGATCCTGGCCGAGGACGGTTCGGCACTGGTCTTCACCCAGTACGTCTCGATGGCCCGGCTGATCTCCCGGCACCTTGAAACGAGGGGGGTCACCTCACAACTGCTCCACGGGGGCACCCCGGTGCCCGAGCGGGAGCGGATGGTGGACCGCTTCCAGTCGGGCGGGGCGCCCGTGTTCCTGCTCTCCCTGAAGGCCGCTGGCACCGGGCTCAACCTGACCAGGGCCGGGCATGTCATCCACTACGACCGCTGGTGGAACCCCGCGGTGGAGGACCAGGCCACCGACCGTGCCTACCGCATCGGCCAGACCCAGCCCGTGCAGGTACACCGGCTGATCGCCGAAGGGACCGTGGAGGACCGCATCGCGGAGTTGCTGCTGTCCAAGCGGGCGCTGGCGGACGCGGTGCTCGGTTCCGGTGAGGCGGCGCTGACCGAGCTCAGCGACCGGGAGCTGGCCGATCTCGTATCGCTGCGGAGGCCGTCATGACCGCCCCCCGCCGGTCCGCCCGCAGGGACTCCCCGCGCAGAGCCGACGACCGCCGGCGCACGTTCCCGCGGCTCGCCCCACGCCCAGGAGACGAGCCATCCGCCGCCTCCTGGTGGGGCAACGCATGGGTGGACGCCCTGGAGGACACCGCGCTCGACTCGGCGCGCCTCGCCCGCGGCCGGTCGTACGCGGGCCGGGGCCACGTCGACGCGATCACCGTGACGCCGGGCAGGGTCACCGCCTACGTCCATGGCTCCCGCCCCCGCCCGTACCGTACGGACATCAGGCTGCGCACCCTCACCGACGAGGACTGGGAGCGGCTCCTGGGCGCCGCGGCGGCCAGGCCCGAGCACATCGCCGCGCTGCTCGACAAGGACGTGCCGTACGCTCTCGCGGATGCCGCCGAACTGCTGCCCGCCCCGGGCGATCTGATCCCCGACTGCTCCTGCCCCGATGACGGGTTGCCCTGCAAGCACGCCGCCGCGCTCTGCTACCAGACCGCCAGGATCCTGGACGAGGATCCGTTCGTGCTGTTCCTGATGCGCGGACGCGGCGAACAGGAAGTGCTGGCGGAGCTGACCCGGCGCAACGCGGCGCGTTCGGCGGCCGAGCGAGCCGCGGCCCAGCGCGTCGCCGCTGAGCGTGCCGCCCCCCGGCAGACCGCCGGGACGGGACGCGCCGGTGCCGAGGTGCCGGCGACGTCACCGTCGCTTGCGACCGTGCAGGCAGCGGCCGCCCTCGCGGATCGCGGCCGCCCGGCGCTGCCGGACCCGCTGCCGGTACCCCCGCGCCCCGGGCGGCCGCCCGTGTATCCGGAGGCCGCCGGCGCTCCCGACCCACTGGCGCTCGACCTGCTCGCCACCGAGGCCGCGGCCCGTGCCCACACCACCCTGCGCACCGGGCGGGATCCGCTGGCCGGACTCACTCCCTGGCAGGACGCGGTCCGGTTGGCCGCCGCCCATCCCGGCTCCGGGCTCACCGCCTCCACCCGGGCGCTCTACACCGCGCTGGCCGGCTCCGCCGACCGCACGCCGACGGAGCTGGCCCGTGCCGTGGCGGCATGGCGCCAGGGCGGTCTCGCGGGTCTCGCCGCCCTTGAGGAGGAATGGGACCCTCCTGCCGGACCGTTCGACCGGGCCCGTCCCGCACTGATCGCCGCCGGTTTCCCCGACGGCCCGTCCTTCCGGCCGCGTCGCAACCGGCTCTCCACCACCTCGCTCCAACTGCGTCTGGGACAGGACGGCTTGTGGTACGGCTATGAGTCGGACCCTGGCACCGAGGACTGGTGGCCGCGGGGTATGCCCGACACGGATCCGGTCGGGGCGCTCACCGCGCTGAGGGGCCGCTGACGCCCGACGCGCCCCATCCGACCCATTGCATCGAGTGACTGTCTCGTGACGTTCAGTTCGATAATCAGCCCACTCGATGGGGTGAAAGGGGGGCCGGCCATAACCCGAATGGCTCCATCGCGTTATTTCCGGTGCGGGCAGAAACCCGTGGTCATTATCCGGAAGGCAGGAACAATGAGGCAGATTTGCCGAACAGGCCTCGTCGCAGCGATGGTCACGGGTGGCGCCATGGCAGCCGTCGGGGCCGCGCACGCCGACTCGGGCGCGCAGGGAGGCGCGGCCGGATCACCGGGCCTGATCTCCGGGAACACCGTGCAGATCCCCGTGCACGTCCCGGTGAACGTGTGCGGCAACACCGTCAACGTGGTCGGTGTGCTCGACCCGGCCATCGGGAACCGCTGCGCGAACGGTGGCGACTCCGCCCTGACCGCCGGTGATGTGCGGTCGGCCGCCAAGCAAGCCGCTGCCGACACCCGTGGCACCGGCGCCGACCGGGACATCCGCGCGAACCACGGCATTCGCGCCGACCGCACCGGAACCGGCCGTGACCAAGGCTCCCACCGCGACATCGGCGCCCTCGGCGGCGCGTTGGCCGCTGCCGACGCGCAGGGCTCCCCGGGTCTGCTTTCCGGCAACGGGATCCAGCTCCCCGTCGATGTGCCGGTGAATGTCTCCGGTAATTCCGTCAATGTCGTCGGTATCGGCAATGCCGCCGTGGGCAATGTGTCGTCGAACGGTCCTGCCGCCCCGAACCCGGTATCCCGTCCGCCGATGGAAGAAGTCGCCGCCGCTCACCACGAACCCCACTCGACATCCGCCCAGCTGGCCCAGACGGGTGCCGCGGCCGGTGCCGTCTTCACCATCCCGGCGGGTGCGGCCATGATCCTGGGTGGCGCCGTGCTCTATCGCCGCTTCCGCGCCGCGGCGTAGCGCGGGCGGCTCGGTGGGGGGTCAGGGTGCGTTTCGCCTCCACGCGGCGGATGTCACTCCGTCCCCATGCCCCCCGCCTCCCGCTCGGGTCCACGCCATCGGGCCAGCGTGGCCTCGATGGCCTCCGCCACTCGCCGGCGCGCCTCATGCCGCGGTATACCCCGCATGAGCAGGGTGTCGTAGGGCGTGTCCAGATGTCGTACGGACGCACGTACCGCCGCCGTGACCGCGCCCTCGTCCAGGGCGCGGCCGGCCGCGGTGCGGCCCACCCGCCCGCTTCCGCGCTCCGATGTGTGCGCCGCGACATCGGCTGCCCGGTCGAGCGGGCAGTATGGGAACAGCCGCAGGATCTCCGCCGTCAGCGTCGCCGTGAACCGCACATCCCGCGCCGCGCGCCGCGAGGCGTCCCGCTCGCGGCGCCTGGCCCGTGCCTCCGCATCGGCCAGACAGGCCGCCTCGGCCCGCGCCAGCGCCACTTCCTCCACCAGCAGGCCCTGCCGCTCGTACCGTGTGCGTTGTCTGTTGTGCCGCACGACGACGGCCCACAGCCCACTTGCTTCCCGCGCGCGGCGGGTGAGCGCCGCGTTTCCCCGTGGCAGGAACACCAGATGTCCCAGGTCCGCACAGTCCAGGCAGCTCGGGGAGTTGAACTCCAGGATCATCCGCTCCAGCGGCCCGCGACGGCAATCGGCGCAGCGGCGCTGCTTCAACGGCTCCACGACGACCAGAGGCTCCATCGGGCTCCGCCCCTCCCTCGCAGCGACCGTGTCCCCCCGTGCCTCCTGCGTCCCCCGATATCGCGTCAAATAATCGTTCGATGGGGCCAACGCGGTTCCAGTGGAGGTTCGAGTCCTCCCCCGGCACTTCCGTGCGCGCCGGGGTAGCCCAACTCGGCAGAGGCAGACCGCGATCAATCTCAGACTCTCGCTCCAGACTCAGCATTCGCCGCTCATCGCCGGATCGACCGGGCCCGGGCCCTGGTGCGTCGAAACGCCAGTTCGAGTCTGGTCCGCCGAGCTCGATCGGCGGTGGTCCAAGGGCAGGACGCGACGCAATGAGACCGACCCGGACCCTCAAGCGTGCCGGCTGTGATGTGGGCGGCATCGACAGGGCCCGGAGGCAGGCTACGCCTCCGGGCCCGCTCCCGTTTCGCGTCCCTACCGCGGGGCACTCACTGGCGGTAGCCGCTGAGGAAGCGGCCGATGCGGCTGATCGCCGCGTCCAGGTCGTCGGCACGCGGGAGCGTCAGGATCCGGAAGTGGTCCGGGCGCGGCCAGTTGAAGCCGGTGCCCTGCACGACCTGGATCTTCTCGCGCAGCAGTAGATCCAGGACGAACTTCTCGTCGTCGTGGACGGGGTACACCGAGGGGTCCAGCCGCGGGAAGGCGTACAGCGCGCCCTTCGGCTTCACACAGGAGACACCGGGAATCTCGTTGAGGCGCTCCCAGGCGCGGTCGCGCTGCTCGTGCAGCCGCCCGCCAGGCGCGGTGAGTTCCCGAATCGACCGACGGCTGCCGAGCGCGGCCTGGATGGCGTACTGGGCGGGTGCGTTGGGGCACAGCCGCATGGAGGCGAGCATGGTGAGCCCCTCCAGGTAGCTGCGGGCGTGCTGCTTGGGCCCGGTGACCACCAGCCAGCCGGAACGGAAGCCGGCCACCCGGTAGGTCTTGGAGAGCCCGCTGAAGGTGAGCACGACCAGGTCCGGGGCGAGAGCGGCCGCGCTGTGGTGGACGGCGTCGTCGTACACGATCTGGTCGTAGATCTCGTCGGCGAACACCATCAGCCCATGGCGGCGCGCCAGGCCGAGGATGCCCTCGATGATCTCGGGCGGATACACGGCGCCGGTGGGGTTGTTGGGATTGATGATCACCACGGCCTTGGTCCGGTCGGTGATCTTCGATGCCATGTCGTCGAGGTCCGGGTACCAGTCCGCCGACTCGTCGCAGAGGTAGTGGACGGGGCGTCCTCCGGCGAAGGTGGTGACGGCGGTCCACAACGGGTAGTCGGGAGCCGGGATCAGAACCTCGTCGCCGTCCTCCACCAGCGCCTGGACAGCCATGGAGACCAGCTCCGACACGCCGTTGCCGAGGAAGACGTCATCGACCCCGACGTCGCTGAGCCCGAGCCCCTGGTAGCGCTGGGCGACCGCGCGGCGGGCGGAGAGGATGCCGCGGGAGTCGGTGTAGCCGTGGGCCTGCGGCAGCATCCTGATCACGTCCTGGAGGATCTCCTCCGGTGCCTCGAAGCCGAAGAGCGCCGGGTTGCCCGTGTTGAGGCGCAGAACGCTGTGGCCCGCCTCCTCCAGCGCGTTGGCGTGCTCGATGACCGGGCCCCGGATCTCGTAGCAGACCTCGCTCAGCTTGCTCGACTGCCGGAACTCCATGCGCTGACCTCCCCGGAAACGTTGATGCTTGGTTTTACCAAGTGGCTGCTTGGAAAGTCCAACGGTATGTCTAGACTCCCCGTATGCCGACTCGCCCGACAACCCCGCCAGGCGCCGAGACCGCGTCGCCTGCCGCAGCTTCGCCGCGCGCCGTGCGGCGCCGAAGCTACGACCAGTTCTGTGCCGCCGCCCGTGCGCTCGACGCGGTGGGCGACCGCTGGACCCTGCTGATCATCAGGGAACTGCTGGCGGGGCCGCGCCGCTACACCGATCTGCACGTGGATCTGCCCGGTGTGAGCACGGACGTGCTGGCGTCCCGGCTCAAGGACATGGAACGCGACGGCCTGGCCGTACGCCGTCGCCTTCCGGCGCCTGCCTCGGTGTATGTCTACGAACTGACCCCTCGTGGAGAGGGGCTGCTGCCCGTGCTCGCCGCTCTGGCCGATTGGGGCGCCTCCGAGTTGACCGATCCCCGGCCCACTGACGCGGTGAGGGCCCACTGGTTCGCGCTGCCGTTGCGGCGGAGCCTTGAGCGAGACGGCTGGCGGGGGCTCGTGGAAGTCAGGTTGGACGAGGGCGAGTTCCATGTACGCGTCGGTGCGGACGCGGGGCATCCGGTGTATGGGGAGGGTGCGGCGCCGGAGGGAGCGGCCGATGCGCGACTCGAACTCGACGCCGGGACCTGCCTGGAGATCGGCCGGGGGTGTCTGAGCGTGGCGGAAGGAGTACGGGACGGCCGTGTCCGCCTGAAGCGGTTCACGGCCTGAGCCGGTTACGTCCTGCCGCGGGGGGCATGCCGTTCGCCCGGCAGGCGGATCGGCATGATGGAGCCGTGCGACTGGAACCGATCACCTGGGATCGCCTCACCGAAGCCGTCGCCGACCGGATCACGCGGACCACCGCCGCGGACGGCGGCCCCTGGCTCCGGGTGGCCGTGGACGGTGCTCCCGCCACCGGCACGGGCGCGGCCGCCTCCGGGCTCGCGGAAGCGCTGAGACTGCGTGGGCGTTCGGTCCTGGTGATCGCTGCCTCCGGGTTCCTGCGACCGGCTTCGCTGCGCTACGAGCACGGCCGTGAGGACCCCGACTCGTATTACGCGGACCGGCTCGACACCGGAGCGCTCTGGCGCGAGGTCTTCGCACCACTGGAGCCCGGAGGCCAGGGCCGGGTGCTGCCCGACCTCCGGGACCCGGTCACCGACCGCGCCACCCGCAGCGCCTACCGCGAACTGCCGCCCGGGGGAGTGCTGGTGCTGCACGGCCCGCTGCTGCTCGGGCACTGGTTCCCGTTCGACCTCACCGTCCATCTAGGGCTCTCGCCGGGCGCGCTGCGCCGCCGTACGGACGAGACCGAGCACTGGGCGCTGCCCGCTTTCGCGCGCTACGAACGGGAGGTCGCCCCGGCCGATTCCGCCGATGTCGTCGTCCGTGCCGACGACCCGCGGCATCCGGCCTGGAACCACCCGTGGGGACCGCCCGGCGAAGCCTGAGGGCCGTTCCGGCGACGCCACCGGGAGGGGGCCTCATCCCACGGGCGGACGCCCCCCGTCCAAGGTGACGGCGACGGCTCCCGCGCGGCATCCCTCGTGTGCCGCGACCGCCGGGTCCGCGCCGGCCAGAAGAGCGGCCAGGAAGGCGCCGCTGAAGGCGTCGCCCGCTCCCGTCGAGTCGACCGCCTGGGCCGGGACCGGAGGCACCCGCCCCGTCACCTTGCCCGATTCCGCCAGCAGCGCGCCCTCGGCGCCGAGCGTGACCACGGTGAGCGGGATTCGGCGACTGAGCACGGCAGCCGCGTCGGCGGTGTCGGCGACGCCGGTCAGCACCCGGGCTTCGTCCGCGTTGGGCAGTAGCACATCGGCGCCTGAGGCCGCTTGGAGGAACTGCTCCGCGCCCAGTGCCGCGATGAAGCCCGCCGAAGCGGGGTCCACGCTCACGGGGACGCCCCGTGAACGTGCGTCGACGATGGCGGCGGCGGCGAGTTCGCGGCTCGGGTCGGCGAAGAAGAGATAGCCGGAGAGATGGAGCCGGGCGACGCCGTCGAGCAAGTCGGGCGACCAGTCGGCCGGCGAGATCCGCAGGGCCGCCCCGCTGTCGGTGAGAAAGGTGCGTTCGGCGTGGGCATCCACGAGCGCGACGATGGTGGCGGTCTGCACATCGGGATCGGACACCAGGAGGGGACGCACCCCGGCCTCGCGCAGCCGTGCGGTGTGCCATTCGGTGCTCTCCCCGCCGACCCTGCCGAGTAGCCGTACGTCGGCACAACCCGCGTACGCGGCCCAGCAGGCCGCGTTGGCCCCGGCGCCGCCCGGGAGGGTGCGCACCTCGGCGGCGGTGTCGGTGCCATGGGCGAGCCGCGCACGGTGTCGTGCCACGACATCGGTCGCCACATCGCCGATCACCAGCAGGGCACCGCCTCCCGTGCGCGACGCGCCCGGAGCGGAGGCGCCGGGATCAGGGCCACCTGGACCGCCGGTGGTCCCGGCCTGGCCGGCGGGGCCGGTCACAGCGCCGCCGCGATCCGGGCCGCGAGCCGCACGTTCCCGCGCACCGCCGCCAGGTTCGCCTCCAGCGAGGCACCCGCCGTGGCGCGCATCAGATGTTCCAGCAGGAACGGGGTCACCCCCTGGCCGGTGATACCGCGCTCCCGGCAGGCGCTCAGCGCATCCGACAGCACCCGGTCGTGCAGTTCGGGGTCGAGCTGCCGGTCCTCCGGGACCGGCTGGGCCACGACCAGCGCGGTGTCGGGACCGCCGAGCGCGTCCTGGGCGCGGATCACCTCGGCGACCTCTTCGGGCGTGTGCACCGTCCAGTCGACGGGCTCGCCCGATGAGGACAGATAGAAGCCGGGGAAGCGGTCGGTGCCGTAGCCCAGGACACCGACGCCCAGGGTCTCCAGGCGTTGCAGGGTCGCGGGGACGTCCAGGATCGACTTCACCCCGGCGCAGACCACGGCGATCCGGGTCCGTGCCAGCAACCGCAGGTCGGCCGACTCGTCCTGGGAGCGGACCCACTCCCGGTGGACTCCGCCGAGTCCGCCCGTCGCGAACACCCTGATCCCGGCACGAGCGGCGAGAAACGCCGTGGCGGACACGGTCGTCGCACCGCTCGCCCCGCTGGCGAGGGCGGGCGCGAGGTCGCGGTGGCCCAGCTTGCGCACCTCGGGGTCCTGGGCGACCCGCTCCAACTGGGCCTTGCCGAGCCCGATATGGGCCTGCCCGTCCAGTACGGCGATCGTCGCAGGCACCGCCCCGTGGTCCCGGACGAGGGACTCCAACTCCTCCGCGACCGCCAGGTTGCGCGGGCGGGGCAGGCCGTGGGCGATGATCGTGGACTCGAGGGCGACGACGGGACGGTCGGCGTCGAGCGCCTCCCGCACCTCTTGTGACAGCAGCAGCGTGGTCTCGGACATGATCCATCCCTGGCACCTCACCTCACTGCGCAAACGTTTCGGCAGGCAGGGAATTGCCTCGTCCCGCCGTCGGGCCATGCCTGCCCGCGCGATGCCCGACCGACCCCGCTAAGGTGACGCGCCATGACGACCTTTGATGACACCGCCGCCGGTCCGGAATCCCCTTCCTTTGTCGTGCACATTCCGGATATCGACTTGGAAGTGGAGCCGCTCGACCCTGACCAGATCGTCTCCGGCGAGCCCGTGGTCACCGGAAAGGTCCTGTGGGAGTCGGAAGACGGCAGGCAGCTGCGCGGCGTCTGGCAGATCACCCCCGGCGTGGTCACGGACACCGAGGCCAATGAACTGTTCGTGGTCGTGAGTGGGCGCGCCACCGTGGAGGTGGAGGGCGGGGACACCTTTGAACTCGGCCCCGGCGACGCATGTGTGCTGCGTGAGGGCGACAAGACGACCTGGACGGTCCACGAGACGCTGCGAAAGGCGTACCACATCAGCCTGTGACCCGGGTCGGGGTCGGGCGGCTCAGTCGGCGGTCGCGGAACCCGCCGGGTCCGGGGCGACCGCGGCGCCGGGGGTGTCCTGGCGGGCGGCGACCCCGTCCCCGGGCGCAGTCGTGTCCCCACCGCCGCGCGACCGCCCGAGCGCGCGACGCACGGCGAGGGCGGCCAGCGGCAGCAGCAGGCAGGCTCCGACCGCGTTCAGCCAGCCGTAGCCCGCGCGGGACACGATCAAGCCGGCCGCCATACCGCCGATGCCCGCCGCCGAACTCATCGTCAGGTCGGAAAGTCCTTGGACGGCGGCCCGGGCCGGTCCTGGCACCGAGTCGGTGAGCAGCGCCGAACCCGAGACGAGTGCGGCGGACCAGCCGAGACCCAGCAGGAACAGGCCCGCGGCGGTACGGCCGTGGCTTGCCCCTGCGGTGCCGGCCAGCAGCGCCGCGCACGCGAGCAGTCCCACGGCCAGGCCGATCACCGCGAGCCGGCCGAGCCGGTCGGCGAGCCAGCCCATCACCGGTGAGAACGCGTACATGCCGGCGATATGGCCGCTGATCACCAGCCCGATCAACTCGATACCCGCCCCGTGATGGCTCAGGGCCACAGGGGTCATCGACATGATCGACACCATCGCGGTATGCGCCACCGCGATGGTGGTGAGGGCCAATCGGGCCGATGGCGAGGCCCGGACGGCACGTACGCCCGCCCGCAGCGAGCGCCCTTCATCGGTGTCCTCGCCGGCCGGGGCCAGTGCCCGCGCGGTCAGCAGGGGATCGGGGCGCAGCAGCAGGGCGATGACGAGTGCCGCGATCAGGAACACCCCGCCCGCCCACAAGAACGGTCCCGCAGTCTCCGGGATCCCGAGCCCGGACGCGCTGCGTCCCGCAGGCCCGGCGATGTTCGGCCCGAGGACCGCTCCGATCGTGGTGGCCCACACCACGAGCGAGATGGCCCGCGCCCGCCGCTCGGGCTCCGCCAGGTCGGCAGCGGCGAACCGGGACTGCAGGTTCGCCGACGAGGCGGCGCCGAAGCCCGCCATCCCCAGCAGCAGCAGCGGGTAGTTCCCGAGCACCGCCGCCAGGACCACGACGCCCGCCCCGAGCGCACCGATCACATAGGCCAGTACGAGGCCGGGGCGGCGGCCACGTGCGTTCATCAGCGCGGCCAGCGGTACGGAGAGTACCGCCGTGCCGGCCACCGTAGCCGTCGACGCGAGACCTGCGAGTGCCTCGGAACCGCTCACATGCTGCGCCAGTACCGCGGCCAGGGCGACGCCGGTGGCGACGCCGAGGCCGCCGAGTATCTGGCCCGCTATGAGCACCGGAGTGATCCGACGCCGCAACGCGGGCAGTCCCGCCGCGTCGACCACGGCCGAGGACTTCGCCCCGGCGCTCACCGGGCGACCGCGCCCGGCCCGGAGAGCATGCTGGTGAAACCGACTGTCGGAACATCGCAGGAAGTAGGGGCCACCGTCGCAGTCTGCCAGGTGTGCCCGCGTCGACGGAATCGCCTTTCAACCGCCCGGCGGGTGCGCGGAGGCAAGCCCAGGGCGCACACGGTCGGTGCCGTGGGTGCGTACGGCCGGTGCCGCCGGGCTCGGACGGTCGGTGCCACCGGGCTCAGAACAGCGGCTCGGGCAGCACCCCCTCCAGGGCCAGCAGCCTGCGCTTGGTCTCCCGGCCGCCGCCGAAGCCGCCCAGACTCCCGTCGCCCTCCACCACGCGATGGCAGGGCACCACGAGCGGCAGCGGATTGGACCCCATGGCCGCGCCGACCGCCTGCGCGGCCCCGGGCTGCCCCACCCGCGCGGCCAGCTCGCCGTAGCCCACGACCGAGCCGTACGGCACCCCGGACGCCAGCTCGCGCAGCGCCCGGCGTTGGAAGCCTGAGGTCAGCGACCAGTCCAACGGCAGGTCGAAGTCCTTGCGCCGCCCCGCGAAGTACTCCGCGAACTGACGTATGGGCTCGGCGAGCCAAGCGGGGGCG
Organism: Streptomyces sp. SCSIO 30461; assembly: GCF_037023745.1. Classification (NCBI taxonomy): domain Bacteria; kingdom Bacillati; phylum Actinomycetota; class Actinomycetes; order Kitasatosporales; family Streptomycetaceae; genus Streptomyces; species Streptomyces sp. SCSIO 30461. The sequence goes on along the minus strand of NZ_CP146101.1, from coordinate 5,793,448 downwards.
TCGCCGCTCCCCGCCACCGCGTCCACCTCGTGCGGCGCGCTGCCCAACTGCGCGGCCAGCCGCCCGACCGCCCTGTCCCGCACCGGCGCGCCAGCGTGGAACACGACGCTCACCAGTCCCTCGGCGGTGGCGGCGATGAGCAGCGGCCCGATGTCCGAGCCCATCACGGTCCACTCGAAGCTCTCCATACCCACCACCGTAGAACCAGCCACTGACACTGCGGCTGGTACTCAGGTTGGTCGTGGCTCTGCCACTGACTGACGCCCTGCTGGGCTGCCTACAAGCTGTTCTGTCAGCCCCCGGCGCGGCGGCGCCCGGGTTTGCCTCCTGGCCGGATCGCTCTACTCTCGCCCCGTAACGGGCGTTCCTCCAGCGGGAGCCCTGCGGTCACGCGTGCCAACGGGCGGCACAGGGAGCGAAGGGCACAGCACGTATGCACGGTACAGTCGACGGTTTCAGCCACGGTCTCCTCACGCCCGTAGCCGCGTATCTGATGGCCTGCGTGGGAGGGGTGCTCGGGCTGCGCTGCACCGCCAGGGCCGTGCGCGGCGGCGGACCGCGCGGAGCGAGCGGAGTGTCACGCGGCCGCTGGCTGATGCTCGGCGCAGCCGCCATCGGCACCGGGATCTGGACCATGCACTTCATCGCGATGACGGGTTTCACCGTCGCCGGGGTCCCGATCGTCCACGACCGGCCGACGACCTGGGCGAGCCTGGGTGTCGCGGTCGGTATGACCGGCATCGGGACCGTCATCGTGGGCTGGCGCGGCGCCACGGCCATGGCCCTGGTCACCGGTGGCACGATCACCGGGCTCGGCATCGCGTCCGCGCACTACCTGGGCATGGCGGGGATGCGGCTCCAGGGGCGGCTCGCTTACGACACGGGAACGGTCGCCCTCTCCGCCCTGATCGCCGTCGTCGCGGCCACCACGGCACTCTGGGCCGCCGTCTCCGCGCGGGGCCGGTTGCCGAGCCTGGGTGCCGGGCTGGTGATGGGGGTCGCCGTCAGCGGGACGCACTACACAGGCATGGCGGGTGTGCGGGTCCATGCGAACCCTCCGGCCCCCGTGGGTCCGGTCGGCGAGTCGGCGGCGGCACTCAGCGCCCCCCTGCTGGTCGGGCCCGTCTTCTTCCTCGTGCTGGCGGGCGGGCTGGCCATGTCGTCCGGCAGGCGCTCCGTGGCCGCAGGGAATCCGGCTTGCCCGCATCGATGTCAGTGGCGGGTCGTACGGTGGTTCCATGGTGCGTCCTGAAAGCTGGTCCAGGCTCGCGGGTGAAAGTCCCGTCCGGGTAGACACCGGAGTGCCCGGTAGCAGGTCCCGGTCCGTCGCGGAGACGTGGTGGGCTGAGCGGGATGTCGAGAGCCTCTTTGGAGGGAGCAAGCACGCGGGCCGTAGCGTGAAGCGAACCCTGCAGCCTCGTCACACCGACAGTGAAGAAGCCGAGCCCGTCATGTCAGGGCGAAGGCCATGTCCTGGGGGCCCTGTTCCGGGGTCAGCCTCCAGGGTTCTTCCGGGGTAGAGGGGGCGGCACGTGTGCACAGTCTGGGCCGGAACAGGAGAGACCCGTCTGACCACGCCTGGCATCAGGCAAGAGACCGGACGTATAAGCCGATGGTGAAGTCGTCCGGAGGGCAGCGGGAGTCCGAGCGGGGCGTAGTACCGCTGATCGGCGTGCAACATAACGCGCCGGGAGGGAAGGGCCCGCACTTTGATCACGTTCGTGGCGAGGGTAAGCATGAGGGCATGACCGGGTCTGCCCGGTCCAACTACCCCGACGGGCGATGCTCCGTCGTAGTGGACGGATATGCGTCCGTCTCGAAAGTGCGAAAACTTCAACGCGGACTATGGGCTGCGGCCAAGCAGTCGCCGGAACGGCGTTTCCATGCCCTGTATGACCGTATCCACAGGGGTGATGTGCTGTGGGAGGCGTGGGAACGGGTCCGGGCCAATAGAGGAAGTGCCGGGGTGGATCGGGTCACTCTGGTATTCGTGGAGAAGGAATATGGGGTCGGGCGGTTGCTCGGAGAGCTCCAGTCTTCTTTGCGTGCAGGTACGTATCGTCCCGCGCCCGCCAGGCGTGTGGATATCCCGAAACCGCAAGGCGGTGTGAGACCGCTAGGGATTCCTGCTGTCCTGTCGGACCGCAGGGTCCTCAAGCTGGTTCGTCTGTGGTTGCAAGCTGGTGTGATGGTGGACGGTGAGGTCCGGCGGACGGTTGCCGGGACGCCTCAAGGCGGGGTGATCTCGCCTCTGCTGGCCAATATCTACCTGCATGTTCTGGATACCGAGCTGACGCAGCGAGGAGTGGGCGAGCTCGTGCGGTACGCCGACGACGGAGTCGTCCTGTGCCGTTCGGCTCGTCAGGCCAGAGCTGCTCTGGAGGCGGTCGGGGAGATTCTCCGATCTCTGGGGCTGCAACTGCACCCGGACAAGACGAAAGTAGTTGACCTCAGAGAGGGCCGGGAAGGACTCGACTTCCTTGGCTGTCACTTCCGTGCTCGTTTCTCGGGCAAGGTGTGGGAGAAGTACGGAAAGATTCGCTTCTACCTGCATCGCTGGCCATCGCAAGCGGCAATGAAGAGACTCCGGGGCAAGGTCCGGGAACGGACTGACCGCCGTCGGTCGGGAAGGGATGTCCGTGATGTGATTGCGGATTTGAATCCAATCCTGCGCGGCTGGGGAAACTACTTCCGAACCGGGAATGCCGCTGGGAAGTTCCGAACTGTTGATGATTACGTGGTGTTCCGGCTCCGTAGATTGATGATCAAGAAACGTGGGCGGAACTTGCGTACAGGGCAACATTTGGAATGGACTGAAGAATGGTTCAGCGGGCACGGCCTGTATCAACTGCGCGGCACGGTTCGTTACCCGAAGACTGCGTAACCATGTCAAGAAGATCACCGGTAAGCCGTGTGCGGGAAAACCGCACGCACGGATTGAAAGGGGACGAAGGAGACGGACTCGTAAGAGCACCGCGCCTTCAACTACCAATGCGGCCCGTTACCCAGATCGAACGTTCGATGGCGCCCTTCGAGGTCGTCAGCCCCTACCGGCCCAACGGCGACCAGCCGACGGCCATCGCCGAGCTGGAGAAGCGCGTCCGAGCAGGTGAGAAGGACATCGTCCTGCTCGGTGCGACCGGCACGGGCAAGTCCGCCACCACGGCCTGGATGATCGAGAAGCTCCAGCGCCCCACTCTGGTGATGGCGCCGAACAAGACGCTGGCCGCCCAGCTGGCCAATGAGTTCCGCGAGCTCCTCCCGAACAACGCGGTGGAGTACTTCGTCTCGTACTACGACTACTACCAGCCGGAGGCCTACGTCCCGCAGTCGGACACGTACATCGAGAAGGACTCCTCGATCAACGAGGAAGTGGAGCGGTTGCGCCACTCCGCGACGAACTCGCTGCTGACACGCAGGGACGTGGTCGTGGTCGCCTCGGTCTCGTGCATCTACGGCCTCGGCACCCCGCAGGAGTACGTCGACCGCATGGTGCCGCTGAAGGTCGGCGCGGAGATCGACCGCGACCAGTTGCTGCGCCGCTTCGTGGACATCCAGTACACGCGCAACGACCTGGCGTTCACGCGGGGCACCTTCCGGGTCCGCGGCGACACCATCGAGATCTTCCCGGTCTACGAGGAGCTCGCCGTCCGCATCGAGATGTTCGGCGACGAGATCGAGGCGCTGTCCACACTGCACCCGCTCACCGGCGAGGTGATCAGCGACGACCACGAGCTGTACGTCTTCCCCGCCAGCCACTATGTCGCCGGCCCCGAGCGCATGGAGAAGGCGGTCAACGGCATCGAGCGCGAGCTCGAGGAGCGCCTCGCCGAGCTGGACAAGCAGGGCAAGCTGCTGGAGTCGCAGCGCCTGCGGATGCGCACCACCTACGACATCGAGATGCTGCGCCAGATCGGCAGTTGCTCCGGCGTGGAGAACTACTCGATGCACTTCGACGACCGTGAGCCCGGCACCCCGCCCAACACACTCCTCGACTACTTCCCCGAGGACTTCCTGCTGGTCATCGATGAATCGCATGTGACGGTCCCGCAGATCGGCGCCATGTACGAGGGCGACGCGTCCCGCAAGCGGACCCTGGTCGACCACGGCTTCCGGCTGCCGTCGGCCCTGGACAACCGGCCCCTGAAGTGGGAGGAGTTCCAGAAGCGGATCGGGCAGACGGTCTATCTCTCCGCGACCCCGGGAAGCTACGAGCTGTCCCGCTCCGACGGCTTCGTCGAGCAGATCATCCGCCCCACCGGACTGGTCGACCCCGAGGTGGTCGTCAAGTCCACCGAGGGCCAGATCGACGACCTGGTGCACGAGATCCGCAAGCGTACCGACAAGGACGAGCGCGTACTCGTGACCACCCTCACGAAGAAGATGGCCGAGGACCTCACCGACTACTTCCTGGAGCTGGGCATCAAGGTCCGCTATCTGCACAGCGACGTCGACACCCTGCGCCGGATCGAGCTGCTGCGCGAGCTGCGGGCGGGTGAGTACGACGTGCTGGTCGGCATCAACCTGCTCCGTGAGGGACTCGACCTCCCCGAGGTGTCCCTGGTGGCGATCCTCGACGCGGACAAGGAGGGCTTCCTGCGCTCCGGCACCTCCCTCATCCAGACCATCGGCCGCGCGGCGCGCAACGTGTCCGGCCAGGTCCATATGTACGCCGACAGGATCACCCCGGCGATGGAGAAGGCCATCGAGGAGACCAACCGCCGCCGGGAGAAGCAGATCGCGTACAACAAGGCGAACGGCATCGACCCCCAGCCCCTGCGCAAGAAGATCAACGACATCGTGGCCACCATCGCCCGCGAGGAGGTCGACACCGAGCAGCTCCTCGGCACCGGCTACCGCCAGGGCAAGGACGGCAAGGCGGCCAGGACGCCAGTGCCCTCGCTCGCGGCGCACGCGGCACCTGCCGCCAAGTCGGCGAAGGGCGGCAAGGCCGGAGGGGCCGGGAAGGGCGAGATCACCAGCGACCGTCCGGCCGCCGAACTGGCCGGAATCATCGAGGAGATGACCGATCGGATGAGGGCCGCCGCGGCGGAGCTCCAGTTCGAGGTGGCCGCGCGGCTGCGGGACGAGGTCAGCGAACTGAAGAAGGAGCTGCGGCAGATGAGGGAGGCGGGACTGGCCTGAGTCGGCCACTGTTGCAAGAACGACACAAAAAGGCAGACCCGCGGGCCGTGAGCCCGCGGGGATGCGTAGTGTTTCAGACGTGGCCGCCCCAGGGAGGGCGGTCGCGGCGGCTATCCCGGTCAGACCGGAGAGAGAGGGGGGACAGCGCGTGAGCGTCAACTTGTCCAAGGGACAGGGCATCAGCCTTCAGAAGTCCGACGGTGGCACGCTGACCGCGGTGCGGATGGGCCTGGGCTGGCAGGCGGCCCCCCGGCGCGGACTGTTCGGCTCCCGCACCAGGGAGGTCGACCTCGACGCCTCGGCCGTCCTGTTCGCCGACAAGCAGCCGGTTGACGTGGTGTTCTTCCGTCACCTCGTCAGCGATGACGGCTCCGTCCGGCACACCGGTGACAATCTGGTCGGCGGCGCCGGGCAGGGCGGAGACGACGAGGCCGTCCTGGTGGACCTGCAGCGGGTACCGGTCCACATCGACCAGATCGTCTTCACGGTGAACTCGTTCACCGGTCAGACCTTCGCCGAGGTGCAGAACGCCTTCTGCCGGATCGTGGACGAGACCAACGGCCAGGAGCTGGCGCGCTACACGCTCACGGGCGGTGGCCAGTACACCGCCCAGGTCATGGCCAAGGTGCACCGCGTCGGCTCCGGCTGGCAGATGACCGCCGTCGGCGAGCCCGCCAACGGGCGCACCTTCCAGGACCTGATGCCGGCGATCGTCCCGCACCTGTAGGCGTCACCGCCCGGACACGGCATGTGCGGGTGGCTCCCGGAGGGCGGCGCCTTCCGGGAGCCATGCCATAGGGCAACGCACCGCAGCTCCACCGACGAGAGCTCAGCACCGAGGGGACAGAGCAGATGACCGCCGAGCTGGTCCGCGGGCAGAACCATCCGCTGCCCCACACCCGGCTGGAGATCCGGGTGTCGGCCGGAAAGTCCGTGGTGGCCGGTGCCACCCTGACCGACGAGCACGGTCGCGTACCCGGTCCCGAATGGATCGCGCACCCCGCCCAGCCGGCCTGCCCCGGAGTGGAGGTGTCCCGGCAGGCGACGGCGGACCACCGGATCGCCGTCGATCTGGCCGCCGTACCGGACACCGTGCACCGGGTTTCGGTGCTGCTCGCACTGCCGGTCGCCCCCGGTGCCCCGATCAGCTTCGGAGCCGTCGCGGCCCCCCGCCTCGCCGTCACAGGCCCCGATGGCACCGGCATCGTCGCCTACGACACCACGGGCCTGGACACCGAGTCCGCCGTCGTCGCCCTGGAGATCTACCGCCGCCAGGAGGCATGGAAGATACGGGCTGTCGGCCAGGGCTACGCGGGAGGGCTTGCCGAGCTGCTCGCCGACCAGGGCGTCGAAGCCCCGGGGGAGCTCGCCGCCGCCATCAACGAGGCCGTGGCCGCCGGGCCGGCTCGTACGGTCGGCACGCCCCCACCCCGAACCACGGAGGCCCGCCGGGGCGCACCGGCGGCGGCCGCAGGCGCGACGGGCGACTACACCCTCGCCGCGCCCGCGCCCGCGCCCGTGCCCGCGGTTCCCGCGCCGGCCCAGGGCACGCCTGAGCCCGCGGACACCCATCACCCCGGGTCCCACCAGGGCGTCCACCAGCAGCCGGGTACGGCCGCGGCGCCCGACGGCGGCCCCATCGACTACACACACCCCCGCAGGCGGCCCGTCGTGCCGCCGCCACCGCCTCCTGCCGCACCGCCTGCGGAACCGGGGCGACCCGCTCCGCCGGTGGCCGGTGACGCCACCGGCTGGTCCATGGAGGAGCGGCTCTACAACCAGGTCTGGGGCATGTTCGAGGATCTGGCGCGGGCTACCGCCGCCTACCGGAGCGCGGTCGACTTCGCCGAGGCCCGCCGCGATCAGGAGCTCGACAGGGCGCTCTCGGACCCACGTGCCCGGCTGACCGGATCAGGGGACGCGGCATCGGCCGCCCGCGCCCGCTGCGAGGAGCTGACCGGACGGGCACGCGAGGCCCTTGATCGCGATCTCGGCCGACTGGCCGCCGAGTCGGAGGTCGTCGAGCCCGCCCTGCCGCCCGCGTTCGCCCGCTGGGACCACCCGCTCTGGGGGGCCTACCGTGTGCCGATGGAGGTCCCGATGGCCCTACGCCTCGGGGATCTGCACCTCCCCGAGCGCCCTGAGCTGCACATTCCCATGCTGGTACGGCTGCCGCTCGAACGGGGCCTGTGGGTCGACAGCGGTCGCCGGAGCTCCGACGCCGCGTCCCTGATGGACGAGGCACAGGTCCGCGGACTCGCCATGGACGCGGCCGTCGCCCACGCTGCCCGGCTGCTCGCCGTCCACCCTGCCGGTGAGTTCTCGGTCCATGTGATCGACCCCGCCGGTTCGGGGGCGAGCTCGCTGGCTCCACTGGTGCGCTCAGGTGTACTGGACGAACCGCCCGCTTCCGGTGCCCAGGGCGTCTCGGCGGTGCTCGCCAAGCTCACTCAGCGGGTCGATCTCGTCCAGATGGCGGTACGCGCCCGAGCGGCCGACGCTCTGCCGCCCGATCTCGACACCGCCGAGCAGCTGCTGATCGTCAACGACTTCCCGCACGGCTTCGACGACCGTGCCGTCACCCAGTTGCGCTATCTCGCCGACGAGGGGCCCGCGGTGGGCGTGCATCTGCTGATGGTGGCCGACCAGGAGGACGCGAGCGCCTACGGCCCGGTGCTCGACCCTCTGTGGCGCTCGCTGCTGAGGATCACCCCGGTGCCGGACTCCCATCTCGCCGACCCCTGGGTGCAGCACTGCTGGACGTATGAACCGCCGGTGATCCCACCGGGCAGCCGGGTACTCCACCAGGTGCTGGCCGATGTGGCCGAGGCCAGGCGGACCCGGAGGCGCTGAAGCCCTGGGGAGGCGACAGCGGTACTGAATCCCGCACACCGTGTCCCACCTGCCCATTTGGTCGTTGCATTACCTTTCTCTTTACCTCTCTTTGGTCTTTCCTGTACTGTTCTTTGCGCGGAGGGGAGTATTCCCGCGTGCGGTGTGCCCGTCAGTACGGACCGTCAGACAGAGCCGGTCCCGGGACGTCGGCCCGTGAGCGACAGTGTGCGCCCGGGTGGAAGAGACCTCCGGCAGCGACGACGCTGATCAGTAGCGGTACGACGCCGGAGGCGCAGTGGACGTTTCGATAGGTATGTGGGTGCTGACCATCCTTGGTCTGTGTGCCCTGATCGCAGTCGACTTCTTCATCGGGCGCAAGCCCCATGATGTGTCGGTCAAGGAAGCCGGGATCTGGACCGTGGTCTGGATCGTCCTGGCCGTGCTCTTCGGCATCGGCCTGCTGGTGGCCGGAGAGAGCCAGGCGTCGGGCGAGTTCTTCGCGGGATTCATCACGGAGAAGTCGCTCAGCGTCGACAACCTGTTCGTGTTCGTCCTGATCATGGCCAAGTTCGCGGTGCCATCCCACCTCCAGCAGCGTGTGCTGCTCGTGGGTGTGCTGATCGCCCTGGTCCTCAGGGCCGTGTTCATCGCCGCGGGTGCCGCGATCATCGCCAGCTTCTCGTGGGTGTTCTACATCTTCGGCGCGTTCCTGATCTACACCGCCTGGAAGCTCATCCAGGAGGCGCGCAAGGGCGAGGAGGAGGATGAGTTCGAGGAGAACCGCCTGCTCAAGTCCATCGAGAAGAAGTTCGGCGTCGCCGACCGCTACCACGGCACCAAGCTGTTCATCCGCGTCAACGGCAAGCGTGTGCTGACCCCGCTGATGGTGGTCATGCTGGCCATCGGCACCACTGATGTGCTGTTCGCCCTGGATTCCATCCCGGCCATCTTCGGTCTGACCCAGGACCCGTACATCGTCTTCACGGCCAACGCCTTCGCCCTGATGGGCCTGCGCCAGCTGTACTTCCTGATCGGCGGGCTGCTCAAGAAGCTGGTCCACCTGAGCTACGGCCTCTCGGTGATCCTCGGCTTCATCGGTGTGAAGCTCGTGCTGCACGCCCTGCACGAGTCCGGGGTGCACGTGCCCGAGATCTCGATCCCGTTCTCGCTGACCTTCATTTGCGGCGTCCTGGTGATCACGACCATCACCAGCCTCATCGCCACCAGCCGACAGGAGAAGCGCGAGGCCGCCGCCGCGAAGCCGGTGTCGGACGACGGCCAGACGGAGAAGGACAGCGTCGGCGCCTGATCACAGGTGGCGCACGTCGCGGGGCGCGCACCTCTCTGTGGTGCGGGCCCCGTTCTGTGCGCGTGCGGCACATGTGGTGCCGGGTACTCAGACCGCCGCGCCTGCTTCCTCGGCAGCGGCCTCCCCCGGACGGCCCTGTTCCGGCTTCCGTGCGGGCAGGGTCTCAGGCAGCAGCGCGAAGCAGAACAGGCTGAGCAACGCGATCCCGGTCAGATAGGCGGCGACCCCCCAGGGCGGGCCGCTCCCGCCCGACATCGCGGTGGCTGCGATCGGGGTGAGCGCCCCACCCAGCACCCCCGCGAGGTTGTAGCCCACGGCTGCGCCGGTACAGCGCACCCTCGGCTCGTAGAGCTCCGGCAGGTACGCGGCGATCACGGCGAAGATGGTGATGAAGGCCAGCAGAGCGACAAGGAAGCCGAAGAACATCGGCACCGGACGCCCCGTCTGCAGCAACGCCACCATCGGGAACATCCAGAGCGCGATGGCCGCGCAGCCGACGAGGCACAACGGCCGCCGCCCGTAACGGTCACCGAGCATCGCCGCGAACGGAGTGGCCGCCCCCTTGACGGCGACGGCCGCCATGATCGACCCGAGCATGGCGGTGCGGCTCACTCCGAGCCGTTCGGTCCCGTAGGCGAGCGCCCAGGTGGAGACGGTGTAGAAGACCGCATAACCCACTGCCAGCGCTCCCGCGGTGAGCAGCACCAGCCGCCAGTGCCCGCGCAGCACCTCGGCCAGCGGCAGCCGGGCGGGTTCGGTGATCTTCCTGAACTGCGGGGTCTCCGCCAGCGAGCGGCGCAGCAGCAGTCCACCGGCGGCGAGCAGCCCCGCCGCCCAGAACGGCACCCGCCAGCCCCAGGACTGGAACTGGGCACCGGTCAGCCCCGCAGAGAGTGCCAGCATCACCCCGTTCGCGAGCAGGAAGCCCACGGCGGGCCCGATCTGGGGGAAGCTCGCCCACAGCCCGCGGCGTTCGGCGGGCGCGTGCTCGGCGGTCAGCAGTACGGCACCGCCCCACTCCCCGCCGAGCCCGAGTCCCTGCAGGAAGCGCAGCACCAGGAGCAGCGCCGGAGCGGCGGCGCCGAGCGTGGCGTACGAGGGCACGCAGCCGACCAGCACGGTGGCGACACCGGTCAGCAGCAGCGAGCCGAACATCACAGGCCGCCGTCCGTATCGATCACCGATGTGCCCGAAGAGTACGGAACCGAGTGGGCGCGAGATGAATCCGACGGCGAAGGTGCCGAAGGCGGCCAGGGTTCCCGCGAGCGGGGAGAAAGTGGGAAAGAACAGCGGTCCGAGCACCAGGGCCGCGGCCGTGCCGTAGACGAAGAAGTCGTAGAACTCCACGGCCGTCCCGGCGAGCGAAGCCGCGGCCAGGCGGGACATCGAAGGGGTGGGTGATTCAGAGGAGGGCGGCGAGGGAGGCGAAATGTGGTTCATGTGCACGCCGCCCCAACCACACTTGATCGCCCCGGGTTACGGGGGACGGGACGGGGGCGCACACAGGCGTGTGCGCCCCCGAGGAGCCGGGGCATGACGTGCGGCTCACCAGCCGCGTTCGCGCCACTCCGGAAGATGCGGACGCTCGGCGCCCAGAGTGGTGTCGCCGCCATGGCCCGGATAGACCCAGGTCTCGTCGGGAAGCCGTCCGAAGATCTTGGTCTCCACGCCATCGATGAGGTCGGCGAACGCCTTGGGGTCGTCGTGGGTGTTCCCCACACCGCCCGGGAACCCGTAGGGTTCCTACTTGTGAACACTCTCACCCTGGCAATCCGCACCATCGCCTTCCTGTACGCGCGGATCTCCGAGGACCCGCAGGACCGTCGGCGAGGCGTCAACCGGCAGATGAGCGACCTGAGGACCTTCACCCAGGAGAACGGTTGGGAGGTCGGCGGCGAATACATCGAGAACGACGTCTCCGCTCATTCGGGTGAAGAGCGCCCCGAGTACGACCGGCTGATGGCGGATGCCATCGAGGCCGCGCGTCAGCCAGGGGTCCGGGTCGTCATCGTCGGCTACCACCCGTCCCGTGTCTGGCGGCGCCGCGTCGAGCGAGCCCAGGCCATCGAGGATCTGCGGCACGCGAAGTGCTGGGTGGCGTTCGAGTCCGGCGGTCTGTTCAACATGTCGAAGGCGTCGGACCGCTCGCAGCTCGCCAACCTCGGCGAGTCCGACACGGCAGAGTCCGAGGTGAAGAGCGAGCGGGTGGCCCGGGCCGCCCTGGAGCGCGCCCAGGAGGGCCGCGCGAACGGGGCGGTGTCGTACGGGTGGCGCCGCCAGTACGAGTACGACGACCGCGGCCAGGTCTGCGGCTTCCACGACGTCGAGGACCCGGTGCAGGCCGACGTCGTCCGCGACATCGTCACCCGCCTGCTCTCGGGGGAAAGCCTCCTCGGGATCACGGCCGACCTGAACGCGCGCGGGGTGGCGTCGCCGGGCGCCGGGATGCAGCTCAAGCGGCGGGCCGCCGGCCAGAACGCGGACGGCTCGCTGTGGAACAAGACCTCCGTCAAGAAGCTCGCGCTGCGGCCGGCGAACGTGGGCATCCGCGTGCACCAGGGCATCGAGTACAAGGCCGCCTGGCCGGCGCTCATCACGGACGAGCAGTACGCCCAGTTGAAGAACCTGTTCGCGGGGCGGACCGTGGTGCGGGAGCAGCCGGGAGCGCGGCGGCACCTGCTGACGTGGGGTGAGGTCGCCACATGCGGGCCGTGCGGGGCCGTGTTCCGGGTCGCGCTGAAGGGGAACGCGAAGCGCGGGAAGAAGAAGCCGACCTACGTCTGCGACGCGAACGGCTGTGTCGGCCGGAACGAGGAAGCGCTCGACAACCACGTCGGCAAGGTGGTGGTGAAGCTGCTGTCGAAGCCGGAGGCGGCCGACGTCTTCCGGGGTGATGACTCGGCGGCGCTGGCCGCTCTGGAGCGGGCTGAGGGCCTGAAAGCGCGCCAAGAGGCCGCTGCTGACGACTACGCCGAGGGGGCCATCACCCGGGAGCAGCTGCGGCGCATCACGGCGAAGCTGGCGCAGCAGATCACGGAGGCGCAGAACGAAGCGCGGAGGCTGCGGCCAGCCTTCGACCTCGCCGCGTTCGACGGCCTGGTGGGGCCGGGGGCGGAAGCGGCATGGAAGGCGCTCCTGGTGCCGCAGAAGCGGCGGGTGCTGGACGGCCTGGGGCTGCGGTTGAAGGTGCATCCGGTGGCGCGGCGGGGCCCGGGGTTCGACGAGACCACCGTCGCGCTCCGATGGGAATGAACCTCGCGTAGCTCCGCACCGGGCATGGCAGCGTCCGCGTCACGGGCGGAGGGACACTACGGCGGTCTCGCCGGGGTAAAGCCGGGCGCCCGCGGGGAAGAGCAGCCTGACTCCGGGGCTGACGGCGCCGCTGAGCGCGCCGATGTCGGCGAGCACGAGGGAGTGGTCGCGGTACAGGGGCGTGCCGCGCAGGAGGCGGCGCGCACCGGGCGTTCCCCCGGTGGCGGGTCTGAGTCGGGCGGCCGGGGCGCGCGGGGTGCGGGCGGCCAGTCGGGCGCTGGACGAGCAGAACGGTGCGGTGGTGGTGCTCGTAGGGCAGGAGGGCGGTGAGCAACCGTCGGACGGCCTCGTCGAGGGCAATGCGGTCCAACGGGTGTGTGGATGCCGATGCAGCCGGCAAGCTGGAAGGCGCGGTTGGAGGGGTCCTCGCGAAGGCGGGGGGCGGTCCAGGGGGCGCCGCGAAGGTCCACGGCCCGGGGGACGTCGTTGTGGTCGGCCTCGGCCCGGATCAGCCCGACGCGCTCGTCGGTGAGTTCGACGAACCAGAAGGCGGTGCCCCGGTTGTTCGCCGAGTTCACCCAGCAGGGCGTCCCGGGCCGGCCGGGGTTCGTCGGCGGGCTCGGGACCGCCCGTGGTGAGGGCGGCGGCGAGGACCTCCGGGGTGGGGCCGCCGAGGAGGAGTTCGCCCTCCATGCGTCAGCGGCAGTTCCTGCAGAACCGCCCGGCCGCATTCGACCCCCCGATCACTTTCGACCTCCCGCTCGACGGCCGCGCTTGGACTACGCAGGCAGTGGACCGTGTGTGCTGCCTCCGTCATCGCCCATCGTGGTGGCGCAACTGCGCTGCAGGCAAAGGTCGTTTGCTTGAACATCGCAGGGCGGGAGCGGTGGCCGCCGTTTCGTTCCCTGGGCTCAGCCGGCGAGGGCGAGGAGGTTGACGAGGAGCTCCGCCCAGACCGGGAACAGTAGCCAGGCGTCAGCGTCTGAGGCCGGTCGTTCTTGCGGCCGGCCAGGCCGAGCAGGCCGTGGATGTAGTCGCGCATCTGGCGGAGGGGCTCCACGCGGGTTGAACCGTTGGCCGACGCGGAGGAAAAGGTCTTCGAGTTCGCGACCCCAGGCCTCAGCTGCAGGCCCGTTGATCACGGCGAGAGGCTGCCCTGCGGTTGCCACTACCAACGCTGGCTGCACACGATCGAGGGGCTGTTTCATGAAGACAGCCCCTGACCTGACATCTGCCCACTACACCTACCATGCATAGCCTCTGAGCAGGAAAAACGTCGCAGTCCTGCCGGAGTGTTAGGCGGCATCCACTCCGACCTGGGGATGAGCGACGGGTGGCTGTGCGGTCTTGGCCACGGCGGGCCGGAACACGGTGCGCAGTTCGACGATCTCAGCCCCGGTGAGTGGCGCCCGGGACGCGACGAACTCGGCGAGGAACGCGTCGATGTCCTGGCCGGCAGCCGGTGAGCACCAGCCGTTCGGGTCGACGTTCACGCGGTGCCTGCCCAGAACTCGGCCCAGCACTTGTCTTCAGTGTGACGGGCCGACGACTCGGGCCCTATGGCACGCGCCTCGAGTTCTTCCTGACTGCGTGAAGCCATGAGTCCCACCCAAGTGCTTATCGACTAGCGAGTAACGCTCTTTCGGCACTCTATCGCGTGGATGCTAAAGTGTCAGTAACGAAAGGCATTCGACTTGCTATGCGAGTGCCGTCCGAATGCGAGGTGGCGGGCGAGCCCCTCCACCTCAAGCGCTCGCACCACGCGCTGTGGAAGACTCCTGAGGACCTCACGCCCCACCAACAGGCCAAGCTCACCTGGAGAGGCTGATCATCCCCAGAGGCTTCGGCTTCCGTTCCGCCGAGGCCGTCATCGCCCTCACCCTGCTCCGCCTCGGTGGCAACCGCCCCACCCTGCCCCGACGCCAACTCGCATGAGCCTGACCTGCAGGTCCCACACAAGAGCCCTTTTCACTCACCTACGATTGCTTCATGCCGTCGCCCCTTCCCACGTCCCTTGCTGTGTCCGACGCCATCACCCACTACCGCCAGCTGCGCGAGCTGACTATCGACGAGCTGGCCTACGTGCTCTTGATGCTCGATCACCCGATCTCGGCCGACGCCCTCGCGGAGATGGAGCGATGTGCTCGCCCTGTGACCGTCGACGATCTCGTCGCGATCGCCTATGTGCTTGACACGACCCCCGCGGTGCTGCTGTCGCACATTCCCATCGACATGCCGGAACCCGAGGGGCCTTTCGCCACCGGGCTCCCGAGTGACGTCGACCCGACCGAGCTCCGTGCCTGGATCGAGGGGAAGACCACGCTCGACCGCGAGTCGCGGGTGCGCTGGTGGGAAGAGCGGGCCGGCCGCCTCAGGGTCCGGTCAGCGCATCACGAGGAGCAGCTACAGGGCGCGTACGCAGAGCTGCGTGAACTCGGCGACCTGGCAGTCCAAGACGCAGACGCCCCGCCCGTGCAGCGTCTGCAGTGGCGCATCCAGGACGGCGAACACGCGCTCAATCAGTCTGAGGTCGCGCTGGCGCTGACTGAGCATCGGCTCGGCAACCTCCGAGAAGGCACCTGACTGACCTTCTATCTCAAACCGACGATCCAGAACGAACGAGGGGAGAACACCATGAGCATCACCAGGACCGCACGTAGGACGCGGGCCAAGATCGCCGTGCCCATCGCGGCCCTGGCCGCGGGCTCACTCATACTCACCGCCTGCAGCGGAAGCAGCGACAGCGCCAGTAAGCTCGACGGTACCTACTACATCAAGGACGTCAACGGCACGTCCGAACTCGGCCAGTTGGTCGTCAAGGGCAACAGTGTCTCGCATCATGAGTACACCTGTGACGGTGTCTACGAGAAGCCGGGCGTGACCAGCACCGGCGAGTTCAACAAGGATCAGTCCCAGATCATCTGGACGGTCGCCGGAGAGGACAGCCGCAACAAGCGGACCGGCAGCGAGTCCATCTCAACCAGCAACGCCGCGATCAGCATCAGCGGTAGCGCCTACGTACGTGACAACTCCGATGCTGGCAAGGCTCTGTTGGACGGCTTCAAGGCCAAGTGCGGGAGGTAGCGTCGACGTCCCGCTGGCCGGTCAAGCAGCACAGAACCCCGTGAGTATCGCGTCCACGGGGTTCTGTCCTTCCTCGGCTGGTCAAGTCTGACGCCTGCTACTGAAGTTGCTGCGACCGGTACTCCTCGATCGTCGCCGGCGGTCGGCCGTACTTCGGGGCATACCGCTCGACGAAATCGAGTTCGGCCCACGCTGTTGCGGCTCAAAGGACGACGCACCCGGTGAGGATGATCGTTCTCACCGGGTGCGTCAGTCCTCCGCGCTCGCTCTCGATCGGACGGTCAGTCCTCCTCGCGCCGACCTCGGCGGAGGCCACCGGCCGACCGCTGCTGCGGCTCCGGGGTCTCCACGCTCTGAGGGGCCGGATCGGCAACCCGGCGCGGACGCGGAACCGGAGCTGGCCGCGGAGAACGAGCCGGTGCAGGGGCCGACGGCCGCGGAGCCTGAGCCTGCGGGGCGGGTGTTTGGCGCGGTGTCGGCGTCGACGCCTGGATCGAACTCGGCTGACGCGTTGCCTGCGTCCGAGCCGGAGTCCGCGCACCAGGCGCAGCCGGAGTCTGCCCCACAGCCGGAGCGCCGGCCCCTGGCCGCCTCGGAGCCGAGGCTCCGTCGCGGCGGGCGTTGATGACGGACAGCGGCCGGTCACGGTTCGCCTGCGCCTCGGCCTGTTCCTGCCGTGCCGGCGGTCGGATGGGTGTCTGGGCCTTGGCCGGAGTAGGGGTAGGGGTGCCCTGAGTGGAGCGCGTTGGACGCGTGCTCGGCACACCCGACTGTGTCGGAGCGGGCGCCGGTGCGGGCGCAGCGTCGCCGCTGAAGCGCTGCGGTGCAGCTTGCTGGTTGCTGCCCTGTTGGCTCTGTGCACCCTGGGAAGTGGTGCCGAACTGCGTTGGGCCTGTCTGACCGGCTACAGCCTTGCGGTCTTCGCTGGTCGGGGTAGAACCAGCGCCGCCGGTGGCGCTCTGGCCCTGAGTGGAGCGCGTTGGATGCGTGCTCGGCACACCCGACTGTGTCGGAGCGGGCGCCGGTGCGGGCGCAGCGTCGCCGCTGAAGCGCTGCGGTGCAGCTTGCTGGTTGCTGCCCTGTTGGCTCTGTGCACCCTGGGAAGTGGTGCCGAACTGCGTTGGGCCTGTCTGACCGGCTACAGCCTTGCGGTCTTCGCTGGTCGGGGTAGAACCAGCGCCGCCGGTGGCGCTCTGGCCCTGAGTGGAGCGCGTTGGACGCGTGCTCGGCACACCCGACTGTGTCGGAGCGGGCGCCGGTGCGGGCGCAGCGTCGCCGCTGAAGCGCTGCGGTGCAGCTTGCTGGTTGCTGCCCTGTTGGCTCTGTGCACCCTGGGAAGTGGTGCCGAACTGCGTTGGGCCTGTCTGACCGGCTACAGCCTTGCGGTCTTCGCTGGTCGGGGTAGAACCAGCGCCGCCGGTGGCGCTCTGGGAACTGCCGCGAGAGCTCGACGGCTCCGTGGACGAGGCCAGAACCTCACCGGCGATGATCATGTGGCCGTCCGAGGTGTACCCGAGGTTCGAGAGGCCGCCCTGGTTGCTCAGACCCTGCGCAGTCTGCTTGTCTGAGCGCGAGCTGCCCGCTCCACCATTTGTCAGCTGCAGCGGGCCACCCTTGTCGTCGGGTCCGTCGCGACCGGGCGTGCCCTGCACGCCAGCGGGACCACTGCCGCCCGGCAGGGCCTTGACTTCGTCACTACCGCCGTCGGAGCCACCAGATCCACCATCCAGCGCCGGGCTGTCCGGGTCATCCGATCCATCCTGGCCGCCACCCCCGAGGGTCAGCTGCTGTTGACCAGAGGTCAGCGCCATGGTGTCACCGTTCGTGCCGCCGGCGTTGGTCGACGCCGTCCTGCCCGCGGGCTTGCCCGTGCTCGGGGACACCGGATTGGTGGTCTTGCTGTTGAACCCGCCTGCGAGCTTGTTGCTCATGGCCATACCCGCCCCAGCCCCTGCACCCGCGGCCAGAGCAGGCATCAGCCCGCCCTTGTCCGGCTTCGGCGTGCTGTTCGTCTCGAGGAACTTGTCCACGAGCTTGGTGACCACCTCGTCCATCGCCTGCAGCACAGTCTTGCGCACCCGTAGCAGGGCGAAGGTGATGCCCATGATCACCAGAGAGGAGATCAGGGTCAGGATCACCACGATGATCCCGCCGAGCGCAGCGCTGCCCCACAAGCCGCCCGGGCTCATGAAGCTCGACACGGGCCCGGCCATGATGTCCGGGACCGAGATCAGGAACTCCGAGACGAACTGGTAGATGAACAGCGTGACGAGGACCTCGAGGATCAGAGCCATGGAGTAGACGATCACTTTTGAGATCGCCTGCATAGCGCCTAGCGTCGCGAACGGCACGGCTGCCACCAGGCCGAAGATCCGCTTGACCGAGCCCGCCAGCATGCCGATGGCGTACCAGAAGCCGAGCAGGACGATGGAGCCCAGGATCGTGGCCGCGTTGCTCCAGTACATGAACTTCGCCGGCCCCGTGCCCACCTGGCTGACGGCCATGTGGTTCTCGCGGGTGAAGCCGCTGGTGGCGTTGTTCGATGAGTACATGGTCAGCGAACTGGGGTTGAACCCGGTGTTGAGGTAGTTGTATGCCGTTAGCGGAGACAGGTTGCATGAGGAGGGCGTCTTGCCCACCGTCAAGCCACAGCCACCTTTCGTCCCCGTTGTCGTGAACACCGTCGAGTCCTTACCGGGACGAGAGGAGGTCAGGCCCGTGCCGTCGGTCGAGATCACTGGGTGATCGACCGGCCTCGGCCCCTTCTCCTCACCGAACTCCTCCACGTCACCGTAGCTGTTTTTGTCGACAAACCAGCTCTTCTTGGCCTCCGCGCTTTCGTCCAGCTGCGTGATCGAGCTCTTGATCCCCGACTCGAAGTCGGAGGCTGCGATCTCGTTGCTGCCGATGTACTTGCCGATGATTCCAAAGGTCGAGAACACCGCCTTGAGGTCGTCCGAGGCACTGCCGCCGGTGACGGAGACGGTGCCGTCCTTCCAGGCCGACTCGGCGTCGTTGGCCTTCGTTCCGATATTGATGCCGTTGAACGTCGCCCCGTGGGACTGCTTGTTGATCGCCAGCGCACTCGTGCGCACCGACATCATCGCGTCCGGGCTCGCCTGGCCACCGTTCCAGGAGACAGTGGCCTGGTCCGGGATCCCCAGACGGTCGTTCATCATCCACGCCTCGAAGTCGACGTAGGTGCTCAGCACGACGCGCGTCGGGCCGGCGTGTTGACCCAGAACGGAGTCGTCGAACTTGTCGAGCACGCTGGTGTACATCGATCCGATGAGCGGCAGGCCGACGCCGATGAAGACAACGCGCACGATGAGCTTCTTGATCGCCGAGCCCCGGTCCATCTTCTTGAACATGACCAGGCCGATGAGGAGGAAGCCGATGAAGATCGGCACGAGCGCCTGCCACGAGATGTCGACGAGCAGGCCGTACCAGCCGCTGATCCAGTGCTGAAGACCTGAGAGTGCGCCGCCTCCGGTGTCACCTCCCGTCATCCCGTCGGCGAAGGTCGGGTTGACCGCCCTGACCGCCTGGTAGAACCACAGGAAGGGGTTGATGAGCTTCAGGAACTGGATGATGACGTAGAACAGCGTGCCGACCGCCAGCGCCAGGGCGTAGAGGACCCAGATGATGGAGCCTCCGATCACGCTCACGATCTGGCCGCCGATGCCCGAGGACATCGTGTCCAGGCCGAGGTCAGCGTTCGCCGCCCCGAAGTGCGCGTAGTCGAGCATGCCCGAGTACTTCGCGTTGCCCTTGTCATCCTTCGCGGCCAGGGTCTCGTAGGTCACGGTCTGCGAGGACCCCGAGACCTCGGCGAAGAACCAGCCCATGATGTTGCCTAGGCTGAAATCCGGGTCGGCGTAGCCCAGCATGGAGCCGCCCGCAGCAGGACTGCTCGTGACCGGCTTCCAGTTCTCGTGCATGCCCTTGTCGTTCGACGGCGAGTTCTTCTCGCTGAAGTACGAGCTCGCATTCGAAGCCAGCTGGTAGAGGCTGTAGTTGTCGCGCTCCTTCTCGTCGTCCGCGGACGCCGGCGAAGAGGTCACCATGATGAGGACTGGCACCAACAGCGCGGCCAGGAGCGCCAGGGCGAGCCCGCGCGCGAGCCTGCCCTGGCGGGCTCCGCCACCGCCGTGGCCGCCCCAGGAACGCGGCCGCGCCCCCGATGTGATCGTCCCGTTCATCGTCTCCCCCCTACTCCTCGCCTTCGTATCAGTGCTGACCTCGTTCACGCCTTGACCAGCTTCTTCGGCCTGAGCTTCCTCGCTGGCCGCCTTGCGCCGTCCTCGGGCTGCTGTAGGCTCTTCTTGCCGTCGTGGCGCTTGCCCCCGTCGCTCTGGCCCGCGGCAGCCTCGCCGTCGCCGCCCTCGCTGTGCTTCCGGATGCTGGTGAGGTTCGCGCCCGGTGCCGGCTTGGCGTGCATGATCGCGTCCATCCGCGCCCCCTCTTCAGCCCTGGCCGCTTCCAGGCGGACCCGCCTGCGCTGTGCCTCTCGGTAGGGGTTGATCCCCAGTGCCAGATCCAGGTGGAAGACCACGTTGGAGACGCCCCGGCGCAGGTGCATAAGGTTCTCGCCCCTGGTCGTGATGAGTTGGGCGAGATCCGGCGGAATCCGCTGGTGCAGCTGCTTCTGGTATTCCGCCACCGTGCCGTCACGCATCGGGCCGAAGAGCGTGTAGTCCGCGGCGTCGAACTTGTTGAAGTCGCTGTCGGCCAGCATCGTGTCGACGTCGTTGTAGCTGTAGACCACCCGGCCACCGCGCTCGTACATATGGTCAAACTGGTCCTTGACGTACTTCTTCACCCGGTCGTCGATGTGCTCGGTGCCGTGGATGATCACCGTGTCGCCGAGCCCCAGCTTGCCGACGGCGAAGCCGACGATGTTCACCAGCTGCGCCATCGCCACGCTCTTGCCGCGGCGCATGAGCCGCGAAAAGTCGTAGACCACGCGCCGCGAATCCCGGACCCCGTCCACGGCCGAGGCCGTGTGGTTGTTGAACAGGTCGCCGTTGGTGCTCA
Organism: Streptomyces sp. SCSIO 30461; assembly: GCF_037023745.1. NCBI lineage: Bacteria > Bacillati > Actinomycetota > Actinomycetes > Kitasatosporales > Streptomycetaceae > Streptomyces > Streptomyces sp. SCSIO 30461. The sequence continues at coordinate 5,772,786 of NZ_CP146101.1, read as the reverse complement.
GCATCGCGTTGGCGATGCCCCTGAGCACGTTGTATGCGCGCACCTGGTCCGGGTCGGTCCTGCTGGAGTTCAGCAGCGCTTTGTGCGCGGTTGCCAAGTAGGAGACGAACATCTGAAGACGCGGCACCTGGGTGTGCGGGATGTTCACCACGCGCAGGCGGTGACGCTGCTCCGTGGCGTTGTGCCGCCACATACCTTGCTCGATGTAGAAGTCGGTCGCGGTGTCTTCGAGGGCGCTGCGGATGATCGAGCCGATCGCTCCGTCGCTGGTCTCGTAGAGCTGTTCGAACATCAGCTTGAGCTTCTCCATCTGGGCGGAGAAGACCGTCAGCTCGTCCTCCTCCTCGCCGAACATCTCGAACATGTTCACGTCGCCCTGATTCAAGTCCACGCGCGAGGTGAGCCGCTCGAACTTCGGGCCGAGCTTGTCGAGGTTCGCTCCGTCGAGGATGAGGTGGACGACCTGGCCGTTGTTCAGCAGCGCCGCCTGAGAGATCTTCGAGCACCACATGTTGGCCACCCGCTGGCGGTCGAGGTACTCGCTGAGCGTGGCGTCGGCGACGATCACGTGGTGGTCGTAGGCGTCGACCTCCATGAGCACGGCGCTGTTGTTGACGTCACCGACCATGTAGCCGACGTACTCGCCGCCCTTGTCGTTGAGGCCGTTGGTCACCAGCGAGTACGAACCGGCCAGCTCGGTCGAGGTGAAGTGGAAGCCCCTGCCCTTCTTCTTCTCGTTGTTCTTCCACAGGGCAGAGAGCTCCTGACGCTGCTCGCCGGTGTAGGGCGCAGCCTTCAGCGTGCCGAATCGGTCGATGTACAGGCGCGTGACACGGTCGACCGTGTCGTCCAGGATCGCCAGATCGGGGGCCTTGAGGAAGAGCCGGTTGTGCACGGACAGATAGCTCGCGCCGTCCTGGATCTCACCGATCGTTACCCCAAGGTCACCGGAGATCTTCGCGGCCTTGCGCTTGGAGGAAGTCGTGCCCGTCTCCTCCTGCTCGTTCGCATCCAGCCGGTCCAGCTTCTCCGACTGCTTGATGTACGAGTCGATCCACTTCTCATCCATCCGCCTGACCTGCTCAAGCACGACCGCGGTGACCCGCTCGTCCAAGCCGTCCGGGATCCGGTCGATACCCCAGAAGGCGGCGAAGTTGTCGTGCGCGGCGTCGTCGTGGAAGTACGCCAGGATGCAGGCGACGGAGCCGTCGACTTCGAAGTAGTCGGAACGGAAGAGGTACTTCTCCTTCGGCTTCAGCGCGAGCAGGTGCGGATAGGCGTCGAACGTGCCCTGGAGGTGCTTCACCTCCCGGCGGCGCTGCCACCAGTTCTTCTTCCGCTCGGCAGCCTCATCGGCTGCGCCGTCCGCTGACGCAGCGTCCTGTACGCCCTCAGCCTGAGCGGCACCGTCCGCGCGCGGAGCATCGACCACAAGCTCCGCGGTCTCATTCGTCTCGTCAGGCTTCTTTCCCGGAATGCCGAGCTGCGCCCGGACTTTTGTCATCAGCGCCATGGTGTCCTTCCCTTTCGTTTCTCGTCGTGGTGGTCGGCCTGGCGCTGGTCAGTTCAGCGACGCCTTGAGATCGAGCAGTTCGTCGTCGATGCCCTGGTAGAAGACCCGTAGCATCGGCAGGGCCTCCTCGCGGTCGAGCATCGTGGCTTCCTTGATCATCAGAGTCGAGCCGCCGACCTCGGCCTGGAGGACCTGATGCCCCTTGCGCAGCGCGTCGGCGTTCTTGCCCTTGAGCAGCAGGTACTGGTGGATCGAGGTGAACTTCCCGCCCACGTGCTGCGTGAGAATGTCGAATTGCTCGTTCTGCAGCTCGATCAGATCGGGATCGCGGACCTGCAGGGCCTGGTTGCGCCGTTCCAGGTTCGCCACCTGGTGGTAGATCCGCTGCGGCTCCTTCGTTGTGATGAAGCTGTGCTCGCAGGCCGTCTCGACCTTGCGCCAGAAGGAGTCGACCCGGTCGAGGATCCTGACCCGGTCCTCGTCGAAGAGCAGGTAGCTAGCCGAGCCGACGACCAGGTAGACCCGACCTTCGCCGCCGTCGGAGAAGCGGATCAGCCCGTCCTCGTCGATCCCGTCGATGCCGACGATCGAGTAGAAGTTCGTGGGGTTCGAGCTACGACGGGTGAAGACGTGGCGGGCCTTGCGGGGCAGATACGCCAGGAAGGCAGGCACCCGCATGATGCGCAGCTCCTTCGTCTTCATCAGCCCGCCGAAGTAGGCGATCGCCGCCAGTGCCCAGAGGACGAAGAACGTGATGGCGACCGGGCCCGAGCTCGCGACGAACGTCGACGTGCTGAACCACAGCAGAGCGAGGAAGCCGCCGCCGAAGAAGAGCAGCTGCTTGATCGGGGAGGGTTTCGCCGCCCAGCCTCCCTTGCTCAGCGTGATCTCGTGATCGAGGAAGCTCCTGTTCAGCGAGCTCGGCACCTTGTAGGACAGTTTCGCCATGGATCTCTCATCTCCCCCTGCGGCTCCAATGGTTATTGATTCGCCTATTGAAAAACCTCATACATGAGGTGCGTAGGTGGCATCGTATCGCAGATGGGCTATTTGAATCGATGGTGAAAGGTGCTTGAATGGCGATGTCCGATGGCTCGGACTAGTGGGCCTGAGTCGTCGGGTGTCGTCTGAGCGGCTGACAGATCAGTCGTGCCGCGGAAGCAGAGGCGCTCAGCCCACCGCTACCGTTTCGAAGCCCGGGGTGTCGTCGTCCAGGTGGGCGCGGTCAGCGCATCGACTCAATCGTCCTGGGCGAGGGTCTTTTGGCGGCTCGGTGTCAAGGGGTGAGGCCGGCGGGGGCGCCTGTTGGGGGTATCGCGCATCCCCGGAGTCCGCCCCGCCCGGCTATGACGGCCCCAGGTTCTAGCCATGGGCGAAGCGGTTCACCTGCCGAACTCCGAAGCCGGTCCGATTGACGATGGCCATGGGGCGGCTGATCGCCTGGCGCGACTTCGACGCCAGCACACCGTCGGCGCCCTCAGCTTCAGATGGCCCCGGCCTCCCTACCTGTTGCCTTCCTCGCAGTCCCTGGGGCGTTTGCCCGGTGGCGGGGTCGCGGCAATGAAGTCGGCGCTCAGCACGTCCGCGTAGGGGGCCAACTCCTCGTGGGATGCCACCACGGCACGCACGATCCGGTTGATCGTGTCGGAGCGGGCGAGGCGAGCGCCCCGAGCCCGGTTGGAAGTCCCGGTCAGCAGCGCGCCCCGAGAGAGGTAGGTGCCGCGGGCTGGGCTGATGACACGGCCGGTGAGCGGGTCGGGCTCGTATGTCCCGGCGACGGTGCGCCCGACGTAGGCGTCCAGCGCGCGGGCGGCGTCACGGTTGACAGTGACGGTGGACAGGGCGGTGTCGTCGGCGTTCTTGGGCCGCACCCTCCAGCTGGTTCGAAAGCCCTCGTTGACCCGGTCCTCCAGGTCGAGGGCGAGGATCGTGCCGGGGCGTAGCTTCTCGTGCCCGAAGTAGCTGTTGAGCAGTAGGTAGATCAGGGCCCGGTCGCGCAGTGCGTTGCGGCCGGTCAGGCCATCGGCGGCGTGCATCATCCACCTCGGGCCGTCGCCCCTCAAGCCGGTGCGCTTGGGGTCGGCCGGTACGGGGGCTCCGGCGAGGCGGGCACGGGTGAGTTCGGTGTCGACCCCGTCGGTGATGCCCAGAGCGAGCAGGTGCTGGTAGAAGCTCGTGACGGCGGAGGCCATCATGCCCCGGGTGGCAAGGGCGGTGCTCTCATGCTCGTCAGAGATCCACACCCCGATGTTGGCCCGTGCGCAGGCGTAGGGGTCGAGTCTGTCCCTGAGGTCGCACCAGTTGAGCCAGGCGGTGGTGTAGGCGCGGTAGTGACGGCGGGCCTCGGCGGAGAAGCCGCCGGAGGCCAGCTTGTACGGGGATCTTTCGGCGGTCCAGGCGGCAAGCTGCCGGTAGGCGTCGTGGGCATCGTCGCAGGGGGCCAGGCGCTCATGTCCACAGCAGGTCGAGTGGCGGTGCGGGGCATGCGTCACCCCAAAACCCTAGCCATCCTAAGAGGCTGTCTCATGTGGTGGTGTCGTGACGTGCGGCATCATGGCTGCTTGTGGGTGCTGATCTGTCGCGGCGGCTGGTTCCTGACGGGCTGTGGGAATTGGTTGGACCGTTGCTACCGTCGTTCAAGTCCCGTCCGCAGGGCGGCGGGACTGCTCCGTGTGATGAGCGGGCCGTGTTCACCGCGGTCGTGTATGTACTGACCAGCGGGTGCGCCTGGCGGCACCTTCCCGAGACGTTCGGCGTGTCGCCCGCGACAGCCCATCGCCGGTTCACCGTATGGACCGAGGCGGGCCTGTGGCGCCGACTGCACCGCGCGGTACTGGACCAACTCGGCGCCCGGGGCGAGGTGGACTGGTCTTCGGCGATCGCCGACGCGGCGAGTGTGCGGGCGAAAAGGGGGGTTCGCTGACCGGACCGAATCCGGTCGATCGCGGTAAGAAGGGCAGCAAACTGCACGTGCTGTCCGAGGCCCAAGGCATCCCCCTTGTCGTCGCGGTGTCCGCCGCGAACACGAACGACACGCTGGGACTGAAGCCGCTGATCCGCGGGATACCAGCGGTCCGCTCCCGACGAGGCCCCCGCCGGCACCGCCCGGGAAAGCTCCGCGCGGACAAGGCGTACTTCTCCGCCGAACACCTCGCCTGGCTCCGCGAGCGCCGCATCGTCCCGCGCATCGCACGGCCAGGCATCGAATCGAGCGAACGGCTCGGCCGCCACCGCTGGAAGATCGAACGATCCATCGCCTGGCTCTTCGGCTACCGCCGCCTCACCGTCCGGTACGAACGCAAGGGCTCCCACTTTCTCGCCTTCCTTGGTCTTGCAGCCGCCCTGACCTGCTACAAGAAACTCACCAAGATCACCACATGAGACATCCTCTAAGTGTGGTAACGGACCTACCTGCATGGATTAAACGACTCCGGTCATCGTCCCCATCGCATCCTCATGCGGTCGCTGTCGCTGCCGCGAAAAGGCAGCAATGGGCCCCTAGGTCTGGGACCCACTGCTACTTGTCAGTGCCCGTCCGGCATCAACCGAACGTCGGGACGATTCTCTTCTTGCCGCCCTTTTCCTTCCACGAGATCCGGGCGTCAAAGGTCTTGCCCTGCGACGACACGAACCCCGTGCCTTGGATGGTCTTGCCGGCTGCCAAGTCCTTGCGCTGCGCATCGGTGAAGGTCACCTGGCACCAGGACCGCGGCGGCTCGTCGCCGGAGCCGAAGTCGGGGACGATCTTCTTGGCCTTCGCGTCCCACCTGACCTTGCAGCCGAAGGTCTTACCGGTCCTCGCGCTGACGAAGTCGTCGATCTCCAGGGTCTGGCCCGCCAAGAGCGCCGTGACCTCCGCCGGCGTGAACGTCCGGCCGGACCACTTCGTCGGCCTGTCCGGCACCTTCAGCTGGAACCCGACGAACTTGCGGCCCTTGTAGTCGCCGACGCCGAGCGCACCGGTGGCCGTGAAGGGCTTGCCCTCCGTCGACCTCGTCTGGAACGAGATCGTCTGGCCCGCGAGTAGTTTCGCCACCTCGTCGTCACTGAACTCGTGGCCCGACCAGATCTTCGTGAAGACAACCTTCTTCGGGCCGCCCGGAGCGGCCTGCCACACACCCTCGGCACGGGCGGGGACCACCTGCTCCTTCAGACCCAGCTCGGCGCGCATGGACGCGGCGTTCCTCGTCATCGTGGCGATGTCCTCGCGCACCCATTCGGCGACGATCGCCAGGCGCTCCTCGGCGGTCGCCGTCCCGGCGGCGATGTCGCGCATGTCGGCGTAGACCTTCTCGGTGAGCCCGAGATCGCCGATGCGCGTGCCCGGCAGGAGCCGCCAGCTCATCTTGCCGGCCTGCGCCAGCCTGACCTTGCGGCCCTTCTCGGTCAGCAGCGGATACTTCGCCCTGCCGTTGGTGACCTCCGAGTAGATCGACGTGCGGGTCGCGCCCGTGCCCACGTCACGCTTCTCCAGCTGCTTCATGAGCCACTTCATCGTCGGATGCTCGGGACGCTTGTTCGCGCCTTCGAAGATGAACGGCTCCGCGATATGGCCCAGGCCCTTGCAGGACTCGTTCTCGTCGCCTTCGGCCGTGTCGTCGCCGGCGTCCGGATCGAACACGGCCCGCCAGCCGGCGCTCTTGGGCACATTGGCGATGCCGACGAAGTCCGGGTACTTCTCCACGTGGCCCCTCTGCTGCTCGTACAGATAGTCCTCGGCGAGCATGGCCAGATAGTTCTTCGCGAGCATCTCGTAGATGAGCCGCCCGGCCTTGCCGTACTTGTGCTCGACCTCGTCCAGCGAGGAGGGCACCTTCGGTCCCGGACGATTCGCGCCGTGCGCGCCCTGGGGCTTCACGTGTGTGGACCGGGGCTGGCGGTGCGTCAGAAGCCCAGCGTCGACGCCGACCACGGCAGCGATCTTGTCGACCAGCGGGGCGAGGTCCTTGAACTGCTGGGGCGTGATCGTCTTGTCCTCCGTGCGCGGGTACGAGACGGCCTGGTCCTCGTACATCTTCTGGTAGGTCGAGAGCGCCAGGTTCGCCTTCACACCCTTGCCGACGAGCATTGAGGACAGGGACGCCAGGTCGAGCAGCTTCGGCGGCGCGGTCTTCTTGCCCGCCTTGCTGTCCAGGACGACAGGGGAGGGGCCGTACTGCTGCGTCACCTGGCGCTTCTGGTCGAACCGCGGCTCATCAGGGTTCGTGTACATGACGTCGTTCTCGTCGCGGAAGCGGTTCTGGAAGAACGGCTTCTTGACGTACGCGTCATAAGCCTTCTGCTGGTCGCCGACGAGAGAGACCATCGCCGACTTCAGCCGGCCTTGGCGCAGTACGAGGTCCTGACCGGACTGGCGGCCCATCGCCGTGGCGATACGGGTGAACTGCATCGAGAGGAAGTCCCACTGCGAGCGGTACATCGCCTTGCGGTAGTTGCCCTCGTCCCGCATGGACTTCACCGGTCGGCGCTGCTCGAAGGCCTTCTGGATCGAGGCAATCGACTCGTCGGTGAACTCCATGCGGCTGAACCGCTTGCCATGGAGGCCGAGTTCGTCGATCGCCTCCCAGAAAAGCAGGTCACCCTCGCCGGACGGATCCAGGTCCGTGGCGATGACGATTTCGTCGCCGCGGTTGAGCGCAGAACGCAGAGTCTTGATGACGTCGGCGACGTTCTTCTTCGGCTCGCGCTTCCATGAAAGATCCTGCGGGTTCCACGGCAGATTGCCCAGGTCCCACTTCTGATAAGCGTCCGCGAGCGAGGAGTCCACCATCGCGTGTGGCTGGGCGAACTCGTAGAGATGACCCCGCAGGCTCGTCACCTCGAAGGCCGTGCCCTTGTAGCTGCCCTTCGCCCCGCCGAGGGCGCTGGCCATGTTCCTCGCTGCGCTCGGCTTCTCCGCCACCACGATCGCGACCACGCCTGACTCCTTATCGTCATCGACTCGTAAGCGAGTTTGATGCTACTTGAAAGGGTAGTCAAATGAACCCTATAGGGATTGAGTGGATTGTGTGGACGATGCTTGTGGTTGGACTTGTTGTTTATCAAATAGCGGTCTGTGGTGAGTCAGAGCTCCGCTGGACGAGTGGGTGCAACGGGCGGGCGTGCGGAGTGCGTGCAGGCTGGTTTGGCCGACGGGGATCAACGGAGTTGATCCGGGCGTCGAGCGGATCGTCGCCGGGTCGCCGGCGCCGGCCAGGAGGACAGCGCGGTCTCTGATGGCGGTGGGACCGGTGCGAGTGCGGACGGTCCGCCAGTGCTGGTCTACGTGCTCCAGAACGTCCTGGGGGAGGAGCCGGAGTGGGCCGACCTGCTCCCCCGCGCCGACCGGCGTGGCCTGACTCCGTTGCTGTTGTCCCACGTCCGCCTGTACGGGGAGGTGAACCTTGCCATGGATGCCTGTCTGAACCTGGCCGCAGCCACCGTGCCGGGCCCCCGAACACCAGCAGATCCCGACGAACGGCAGTCGGCCGGGCGTCCATGAGCGCGCATCGACGGCCCTTGATGCGAAGTTGGCGATCAAGCCTGGAACGGGTTCTACGATGGGTCGGTGACTGAGACGCTGCCCCCTGCGGGCATTGACCTCTTCGACGTTGAACGGCTCCTGCTGGCCGAAGCCGCAGAGCCGCCGCTGCCGCCCCAGGATGCTGAGGCCCGGGACCGGGTGTGGGACACGGCGGTGCGGGCCAACCCGACTCTCTTTGACGGGCCTGTGGTGGCGTGTGGGGGACTGGAGCAGTCCGGCCCGCGCATCCTGCGCCTTTCCTGGGTGCGTGTGACGTACCGGCACTACGCCTTGCGTCGCGTTCCGGGCGCCACCGCGCTGCCGTCGCTGTTCGTGAACGTCGTCCAGCCGACCGTCGATGGTCGTGTGCTGGCGGCGAGGATGTCGCCGTCCACTGCCGCTCCGGGCCGTTGGCAGTTGCCGGGCGGGTCTGTGGAGCCTCCGCAGGATGGGGCGGTGCTTGACGAGTCGGCGCTGGCCGGCCAAGCCGCACGCGAGCTTGCCGAGGAGCTGGGAGTCGAAGCGGTGCCCGATGACCTGCAGTTGTGGGTCGTTACCCGTGGCGAGAACGGCAGTATCGGCCTGACTTACCTTGCTCCGGCCCTGCCCGAGGCAACGCTGCGCGCAGAATTTACTGCGGCTGTGGCAGCCGAGCGAGTCCAGGGCCGCGAACCTGAACTCGATGACATCGCCTTGGTGCGTTCACCTGACGAACTGGCCGGGCTCGCTGGTCCGCACGCGGACTATCTGGAGCCGATCGTCCGCCGCTTCTCCGTGGGCCAATAGGGTCAGGCGCCGGCGAGGAAGTCGCGGCCGCGTTCGTCGAGTTCGGCCACGCACCGAAGGCCACGGGCTCGGAAGCGTGCAAGGTCGCTGCGCATGCGGGAGACCGCCTTTCGGGTGCGGACGGAGCGCACGCCGCCCATGTGGTCGATGGCTCGGTGCCAGGTTGCACAGGCTTGCTCAATGCTGCCGCGCTTGAGGTGCATCTCGGCGCCCGCGACCAGGTCCAGGGCCACGATGCGTGCGTAGGGTTCCGCGGGGCGGGTTGCGGCGGCCAGCGCGTACTGCTCGGCGGCGGATCGGTGGTCTCCCAGGGTCTCGTGGACCTTGGCGGTGCGGGAGTAGACCGACGCGGCCGGTGGACCCCAGGCCAGCGCCCAGAACGGCACCTCGTCGCCGGGAGCACCGGTCAGCAGGATGCGGGCTTGTTCGGCTTCGGCGAGGGCGGCGCGGCGCTTGCCGCTCTTGGCGAGGGTGTGGGCGTGGACGACCCGGAAGAGAGCTTCGGTCTGGGCATCGACATGGCCTTTGGCCCGGTTGAGGCCGGTCTCTGCAAGGCCCAGGCAGTGCTCGGGGCGGTGGAGCTTGAGGCCCTGCATAGCCATGGTGCGCATCACGAACCCGTCGTGGCCGCGCAGGCCGGACTCGGCGGCCAGCGCGTAGGACTGGAGGTAGTAGCGCTGGGCGAGTCCTTGCTGGCCGGCGTCGTAGCTCTTCCAGCCGAGCAGGTGAACGCCGCGGCTGGCGGCGGAGAGCATGTGCTGGCGAACCTCGTCGGTGCGGAATCGTGCCCGGCACAGCGGGGCGACGTCGTCGCGGAGGTAGGTCACCAAGGCGCTGCGGCCGTGCTGTCCGCCGTGGCGTTCGTCCATTTCGGAGAACGCGTTGATCATGTCGCGGACGGCGGTGACCTCGGCCATGCCGACGGTGTGGCTGGTGCGTGCTGCGGTGGTGCGGGCGGCGATGTCCTGGACGTGGGTCAGGGGTAGGGCGGCGGCGGCCACGGAGTAGGCGGAGGCCGTCAGGAAGCGGCGGCGGTCCAACTCGTACCTCCACATGGGCAGCAGGGCGTCCAGCGGGTCGATTCCGAGGGACAGACCGATGGTGTCACTTTCGGGCTCGGCTGTGGAGGGCAGTCCGAGGTCGGCGGGGGTCAGCAGGCGGCCCAGGCGCCGTGAGAGGGCGACCGCGAGGAAGCGGGGGGTGTCCCCGCGGGGTGCGGAGCCGCCGATCCAGTGCTCGATGTTCGACTTGTTCGTGCGTAAGCGTGTGCCGCACTCGGCCGCGACGGCGCAGACAGCCTTGGCCAGCGCCTCGTAGGTGAGGCCGGATTCCGCGATGAGGGCTCTGAGCTGGTCGTTCGGCGTGCGCGTGGTCATGGCACCTGCCTGGGATATACGCGATATACCGCTTGGCCTGCCCGCCACCGTACCGCTGTGAAGCTCCCGGCGGTTGACTCTTCATCAGGCCCGAGCCCGGCGGCCGGCCGTACCAGCGCCGCCCCGGATCTGCTCCTGTGCCCACGTTCTGCGAACCCGTATGGATGCTCCATGCCCTGGGAGGGATCTACATGCACGAACGTGATGACCTCTGGATCGCCGCCGCTGCGTCGGCTTTGCTAGCGGCGGAGTGTGAGCGAGTGCCGATTGACGCACTGACGCTGCGGCGGCCCGACCTGCCGGTGGAGACCGCCTACCGCGTCCAAGCCGCCACGGTGAAGCGACGTGTCGCGGGCGGTGCCCGCATCGTCGGCCACAAGGCCGGCGCGACCTCCCAGGCCATCCAGGAACAGGGGGGCGTCGACGAGCCCGACTCCGGCCTTCTCCTGGACGACATGGTGCTGCCCACCGGAAGCACCCTGCCCTGGGCTGTGCTGATGCAGCCGCGGGTGGAGGCGGAGATCGCCTTCCGGCTCGGCAGCGACCTGGCGGGGCCCCATGTCAGCGTCGAGGAAGCCCGGGGCGCGGTGGCAGAGGTGCTCCTCGCCCTGGAGGTGATCGACACCCGGTACTCGAGCTGGCAGATCACCATCGCCGACAGCATCGCCGACAACGCGTCCTGCGGGCGGGTGGTCACCGGACCGCCGGTGCCCTTGGTGGCGGGCATGGACCTGGCGGCCGAACCTCTGGTCGTCAGCGTCAACGGAACCGCGGTCGCCACGGGGGAGGGGCGGGCCGTGCTCGGTGACCCGCTCCGTGTCCTGGCGTGGCTTGCCGGGAGGCTGCACTGCTTCGGCGACGGTCTGCGGTCCGGTCAGTTGGTCCTGGCGGGGGCTGTTCACGCGAGCTTCCCGTTGGAGGCCCAGAGCACGGTCTACGCCCGCTCGCCGCACCTGCCGCCGGTCGAACTGCACGTGAGTTAGCCCGCAGTGCCCCGTACACCCACCCCCATCCTCCTCTCTGAACGAAGGAGCGGCTAATGGCTGCTGAACAACGACGTCGCGTCGCCGTACTCGGCGCCGGTCTGATCGGGATCGAGCTCGCCGACAGGATCGCCCGATCCCCCCAGCTGGAACTGGCCCTGGTGGCAGGCCGCGACCAGGACAGCCTGGGCCTTTTGCGGGCTGCCGAGATGGGCTATCCGACCACCGCTGGCGGAGTCCACGCCGTCGTGGACGCCGGACCCTTCGACGTAGTCTTCGACGCCACCAACGCCGACAGTCACGCCGAGCACTGGGCGGCTCTGCGTCCGACCCGGGCGAAGCTGATCGACCTGACCCCCACAGGGCTCGGGACGGCCATCGTCCCGGGCGCCACCAGCCACCGTGCGGCGGCCCACCGGCACCTGAACCTGGTCAGCTGCGGCGGGCAGGCATCCATCCCGGTCCTGCACGCCATCGCCCAGCACTGCACCCCCACCTACATCGAGGTGGTCTCCACCGGGGCCAGTGCGAGCGCCGGCCGGGCCACCCGCCTCAACCTCGACCAGTACATCGCCACCACCTCGACCGCGATCCGCACCTTCACCGGAACTCGGGACGTGAAGGTGATGGTCAACCTCAGCCCCGCCCGCCCCGCCCCGCCGTTCCGGGTAGCCATGACCGTCCTCGCCGACGGCATCCGCCCCGCCCCGGTACGCACGCGCATCGAGGCCGCGGCCCAGGCGGTGCGCGCCTACGCGCCTGGGTTCACGGTGACTTCCCTCGCCGTGGAGCCAGGCCGGATCTCAGTCGTGGTCGAGGTAACTGCCTGCGGCGGACGACTTCCCCGCCACGCTGGAAGCGTCGACATCATCAACGCCGCCGCTGTGCTGCTGGCCGAGCAGACGGCCATCTCTCGATGAAGGGAACCATGCTCATGAACAGCAGCACGCCGGACGACCGGCCCCGCATCATCCTTCACGATCCGACCCTGCGTGATGGTCACCACGCGGTCGGCCACCAGCTCGATGCCGATCAGCTCCGCGCCTACGCCGTCGCCGCGAATGCCGCCGGGGTGCCGGTCGTGGAAGTCGGCCACGGCAACGGACTGGGCGCCTCCAGCCTCCAGATCGGCCGCGCCCTGCTCGACGACGCCACCATGCTGACCACCGTCCGCGAGGCCCTCGCCTCGTCGAGGATGGGCGTGTTCATGGCCCCCGGCTGGGGCACCTCCGAGGACCTCGCAGCCGCCGTCCGCCACGGCGCCGACGTCGTACGCATCGCCGCGCACTGCACCGAGGCCGATGTCACCGAACGCCACCTCGGAACCGCCCGCGCCATCGGTGCCGAAGCCCAGGGCGTCCTGCTCATGAGCCACATGGCCAGCCCCGGCCACCTCGCTGAGCAGTGCGCCCTCATGGTGAAGTACGGCGCGCAGGCCGTCGGCATCATGGATTCTGCCGGTCACTACCTCCCCGGCGACGTCATCGAGCGCGTCCGCGCCATCGCTGACGCCGTGGACGTGCCGGTGATCTTCCACGGCCACAACAACCTGGGCTTGGCCGTGGCGAATTCGCTGGCCGCCGTGGACGCGGGGGCGTCCGTCATCGATGCGACCGCCCGCGGGTTCGGCGCCGGAGCGGGTAACACCCAGATCGAAGCCCTCGTGGCCGTCCTCGACCGGCGCGGCTTCGACACCGGGATCGGCCTGCGCGAGATCCTGTCCGCCGCCGACGTCGCCGCCGACCGTCTGATGAAGGCCCCGCCGTCCATCGACTCGATCGCCGTGGCCAGCGGACTGGCTGGGGTGTTCTCCGGCTTTAAGCGACCGGTCCTGGCGGCCGCCCGTGCCCAGGGTGTCGACGTCATCGACCTGTTCCTCGCCCTCGGGGAGCGGCAGATCGTCGCCGGGCAGGAAGACCTGATCGGTGATGTCGCCCGGCAGCTCAAGGCGGGCACGCGATGACCCGGGCCGCCGTGGTGGCCGCAGTCGGCTCCGTGCTCCCCGCATTCGTCGTTTCCAACGAGGACCTGACCGCGCGCCTGGACACCACCGACGAGTGGATCCGCTCACGGACCGGAATCACCCGCAGGCACGTCGCCGGGCAGGAGCAGTCCACCGCCGACCTCGCCGTCCGGGCCGCCACACAGGCTCTCGCCGCCTGCGATTCGGCCACGGTGGACGCCCTGGTCCTCGCCACGACCACGCCTGACCGCTGCTGCCCAGCCACCGCGCCCACCGTCGCCACCCGCCTCGGACTCACCAGCATTCCCGCCTTCGACCTCGCCGCCGGCTGCACCGGCTTCCTCTACGCGATGGCCACCGGCGCCGGACTCATCGCCGCCGACACCACGCGCACGGTCCTCGTCATCGGGGCGGACCGCCTGGCCAGCCTCCCCCACCCCGAAGACCGCACCACCGTCCCCCTATTCGGCGACGGTGCTGGTGCGATGCTGCTCCGCAGCGGCAACGTGGGCGAGCCAGGGGCGCTGGGGCCGGTGGTGCTGGGCAGCGACGGTGCTGGTGCGGACCTGATCCGTGCCGAGCATCCCGGGGCCCTGCACATGGATGGAGCCGACGTCTTTCGCCATGCGGTCCACCACATGTCCGGCGCCTCCAGACAGGCAGTCGCCGCCGCCGGGTGGGACCTTGCGGACGTCGACCGCCTCGTACCGCATCAGGCCAACCACCGCATCACATCCTTCGTCGCTCGCCAGCTCGCAATTCCCGACGGCTGTCTGCTCAGCAATGTGGCCGATGTCGGCAACACGGGCGCCGCGTCCATCCCCCTCCTCCTGGCTCAGGCCGCCACCGAGGGTTGGCTCAAGCCCGGGCACCGCACCCTGCTTACTGCGTTCGGCGCTGGACTGACCTGGGGCGCCCTCACCCTCACCTGGCCCGACCTCTCACGCACCCGCCTTCCGGAGGAAGCCCCATGACCGGTGACCTCGCTCGCATCCTGACCGACGACCTCAACCTGCCCAGCGACCACCTGACCGACGATGCCAGCCTCGACCACGCCGGATTCGACTCCCTCGCTGTTGTCGAACTCTCCGTCCTCCTTCACGGCCGGTACGGCATCGACATCAGCGACGGCGACATCAAGGCCGCCGCCACTCTCGGCCAGCTCGACCGCCTCATCACCACCAAGCGCGACGAAAGGTGAACCACCCATGACTCACACCAGCCGCGGGCCCGGACGGGCCTGGATCATCACCCCCGGCCTGCACACAGACCGCTTCGTCAGCGCGCAAAACTCCGGCGCCGCGGTCGCAGTAGTCGACATCGAGGACTCCGTCGCCCTGGCCGACAAGCAGACCGCCCGCACCTCCTCCGAGATCTTCTTCGCCGTCGATGAGCCTCCGTGCACCCTCGGCATCCGGATGAACAGCCTCACCACGCTCGACGGCCTCAAGGACCTCGTCGCCCTTGCCGCCTACACGACCCGGCCCGACCTGATCGTGGTCCCCAAGGTGGAGTCCCCCCGCGACATCGAGCTCGTCGCCGCCGCCCTCGACGCCGACGGCTATACCCCCGACATCTGGGCCCTGGTCGAAAGCCCCCGTGCCTTCGACCACCTCCCCCAGATCATGAGGGCACCCCGTCTCGGCGGCGTCATCTTCGGCTCCGCGGACTACGCCGCCGCCGTCCGCTGTGGCCTGGGCTGGGATGCCCTCCGCTACGCCCGATCGGCCCTCATCAACGCCGCCACCGCCGCGGACATCCCCGCCATCGACGCCCCCACCTGGGAAATCGACGACCCCGACACCCTGCGCCGTGACGCTGAACGGGCCAAGGAACTCGGCTTCTACGGCAAGGGCTGCGTCCACCCCCGCCACGTCGAGATGATCAACGACGTCTTCACACCCACCGCCGAAG
The DNA here is from genome assembly GCF_037023745.1 of Streptomyces sp. SCSIO 30461. Classification (NCBI taxonomy): domain Bacteria; kingdom Bacillati; phylum Actinomycetota; class Actinomycetes; order Kitasatosporales; family Streptomycetaceae; genus Streptomyces; species Streptomyces sp. SCSIO 30461. The sequence goes on along the minus strand of NZ_CP146101.1, from coordinate 5,757,749 downwards.
AAGTCGCCCAGGCCCGCACGATCATGGCAGCCGCCGACGCCAGCGGCGGAACGGTGACCACCGTGAACGGGCAGATGCGCGGCACCCCCTTCTTCAACGCCGCCCGTGCGCTCATCGCCGAAGCGGACCGCACGGCATGAGCCCCGGACTGCCACACGGCTACCGCACCATCGGCGAGGACCGGATCCGCGAGAGCGTCGGCCTGTCCTACGACGAGCTCGCCCCCGGCCTGGTCATCGAGCACCGGCCCGGCCGGACCGTCACCGAAGTCGACAGCTTGCTGGGAGCGGCCCTGAGCGGCAACGTCGCCCCCATCCACACCGACGCCCACTACAGCGGCCAGACCCAGTGGGGCCGCATCCTCGTCTGCTCCGGCGTCACCCTCAACCTCGTGGCCGGCATGACTGTCCGCAGCATCAGCGGCCTGACCACCGCCAACCTCGCCGTCGACCGCGTCCGCTTCACCGCCCCCGTCCACATCGGCGACAGCCTCTACGCCGAAACCAGGATCCTCACCCGCCGCCCCTCGGAAAGCAGCCCCGGCAGCGGCGTCATCACCTGCCACACCACGGCTCACAACCAGACGGACACCGACGTCATGGCCTTCAACCGGACCTTCCTGGTCCCCCTGGACGCCGACACCGTCCGCGACGCCACCAACTACTAGAAGGGCGGGCCCGTGAACCAGCAACTCACCTTCACCCCGGCCGATGACAACCTGTGGGAGCAGTACGACCAGCTCGCCACCCGCGCCTACGGCCACCCAATCGGCGATATCACCCACCTGCGCGAACATGCCGACCTCCAAGTCGCCATCCGCGGCAGCCGCGTCGTCGCCGGCGGCCTCGGCCTCCTCGTCGACCAGTTCTTCGGCGGCGCCCCCGTCCCCAGCGCCTGCCTCGGCGACGGCTGCGTGGCCCCCGAGGAGCGCGGCGACCACCTGGCAGCCGACATGACCGCCAATCGACTACGCCCTCTCATCGACCGCGGGGCGGTCATCTCCACTATCGTCACCTCCTCCACCGGCTACGCCCGGCGCCTCGGCTGGGAGGCCCCGGTCGACGTCCTCGCCTGGGCGACATCGACCGACGACCTCCGGCGGTCCTTCATCAGCGAGGACTTCGAGGTCGAGCACGGTCTCACCGACGCAGCCGAACTCCTCCAGCAGCAGCTCGCCCGGCAATGGAACGGACCCGTCCACCGGCCCACTTGGTGGACCCGGTGGAAGCAGGACAAGAGCAACCTCACCGCATACCGTTTCGCTCGCCCCGGCCACACCACTACCGGCCTGCTCACCCTGGCGACCAAACGACACGAGCGCCACGGCATGATCCTGGTCGTCCACGACTTCTGGGCCGCCGACCAGCCCACCGCTGCGGCCATGCTTGCCTTCCTCGGCCGCCACAACACCCGCGCCCGAACCATCGAGTTCCGCCGCGGGGTGCTCCCCCCGTACCCCACTCTGCTCCACGGCCTCCGCCACCACCGCCCAACCGCCGAAGCCTGGCACCCCTGGATGCTCCGCATCCTCGACACCCCCGACGCCATCCGCCTCCGCGGCTGGCCTACCGACCTCACCGCTGCCGTGCCGATCGAAATCGAGAATCCGGCTGGCGGCTCGGCCCGGTGGATGTTGCAGATCGAAGACGGAGCAGCCGAAATCTCTCCCACTCACATCCACGCGCAGGTGACCCTCACACAACGCCAGCTCGCGGTTTGGTACGCCGGCGGATACCGGTCCACCACCGCAGCCCGTACGGCCGGAGTCCACGCCGTATCGGATGACACGCTTGCGACCCTTGTCCGCAGCACGACACAGTTCGAGCCCTGGCTACCCGACCACTTCTAGCGCTTTTACCCTGGCCGACCTCGTCATCGGCCGGGGCCACTACCTGGCCGAGCTCGACGCCAATTGCGCCCTCCCAGGCCAACGCCTACAGCGGCAAGCGCTACGTCACGTCGCTGAACCCGACGCTTTCGGCCAAGGTTATCGACCCCGACGGCTCCGTCACCAAGGCGCAGTTCGAGGTCACCCCGACCCGGCCTACGCCGACACTACCTACACCTATACAGGCACTTCGGCCTCGGTGGCCTTCGGCTCCACCGCCAGCCACAAGATTCCCACGGCGAATGCCTTCCCGGTCAGCAGTCACCTGCGCTACCGGGTGCGGGCTTATGACGGCACCAACTACGGTGTTTGGAGCGGCTACACCGCCTTCGTCCTGAACACTGGACTGCCCGCCGCGCCCGTCATCAGCTGCGGCACCTATACCCAGAACGGGTGGACGGCCAAGGCGTCCAACGCGGTCAACTGCACCCTGGACACCAGCTCCACCGAAGGCGCCGGCTACCTCTGGGGCCTGGACAACTCCAGCCTCCCCAACAAGACGCTGGACACCACCAACGGCAACGGCGGTGACGTCCAGACCGTGTCCATCGACCCGGCCGATGGCTGGCACACTCTGTACGCTCGAAACCATCCCCTGTCGGAGAAGCCGTGTCCGCGCTGATCGGGGGCCACGACACGCCAGTCGGGAAACAGCGCCCGTGCGAGTTGGGTGAAGGTGTGGCCCTCATTGAAGTGCCCGTGCAGCGCGAGTACTGGCTGCCCCGGACCGCCGAAGTCGAGGTAGGACAGGCGGCGCCCGTCCACCGTCATGGCTGCACGTATCGGCTCGAACTCAGATATCGACATCACGAAGGTCAGCCTGCCACTCGGACGGTGTCACACCGAACCGGACCGTCTCACCTGGCCCTGTTCCCGGAGCCCGGGAACAGGGAACAACCGGCGACAGCTACAAGGCAGCGTGAGGCGGGACACCGACCCTGACTGCTGCTATCGCTCCCAAGGTCGTTAGCGTCCTCCCCGCCGCCTGCGGCGGTAGCTCGGGAGGCATATATGCCCGAGAACACCAGGTATGCCGTCCCCGCGCGAGCCTGACCAACGCGGACCCCACGCCCCGTCCTGCCCCGATCCGGAACCTGCTGGCCAACGATCCCTCAACCTGACAACGCCCGACCCACCGACCCATCGGCACGGCCGGGTAAGGCCGGACCCCGTTCATCCGCGACCGCCGGACCGCCCCCGTATCCGGGCGGCGCGCTGTTGGAGGCGCACACGCCGCTCCGCGGCCTCCGTGTTTTGTGGCTCCGGCGTCGCGTGCTCCCGGATCGCCGCGGTCAGCGCGCGAACCGTCCGCGCGCTCCAGACGAGGTGCGGGGGCACCCGCCGGTCCATCGACTCCGAGATGCGGGCAGCGAGCGCCAGCGCCGTCATCGAGTTGCCCCCGAGATCGAAGAAGTCGTCGTCGACTCCGACGTGCGACAGGCCCAGCGCCTCGGCCCACAGCTCGCTCATCGTGCGGTGCAGGTCGTCGGTCGGCCGCACGCCAAGGGCCTCGTCGTTACCGGAGGCACGTCCGGCAGCGATCAGCGCCCGGACGTCCAGCTTGCCGTTGGGCGTCATTGGGAAGGCGTCGACGACGAGTACGCGGTCGGGCAGCAGATAGGACGGCACGCGGCGGGCGAGCCAGGCGCGCAGCGCCGGACCGTCGTGGTCCGCCCCGGCCGACGCGTGCCGCTCTACGGCCGACATCAGTCGGCGGACCCCCATGTCCTCCTGCGGGTAGGCCGCCGCGCGGCGAATCGCCGGGTGGGCTTCCAACGCCGCTTCCACCTCGGTCGGTTCCACGCGGAACCCGCGGATTTTCAGCTGGCGGTCGACGCGCCCCAGGTACTCCACGGTTCCGTCGGGCAGGAGCCTGCCCCGGTCACCGGTGCGGTAGGCGCGGGGGGACCCGTCCAGGGGCAGTCTTACGAAGCGGTCGGCTGTGGCTGCGGGATCGCCCACGTAACCCGAGGCGAGTCCGCTGCCAGTGACGACGATGTCCCCGGGCATCCCGACCGGCACGGGACGCAGTGCCTCGTCCACGACGGCGACCCCGGAGCCGGTGACCGGTTCGCCGACAGGCAGCGACCGCAGGTGTCCGACCGGTCCGGTGACCCGGTAGCAGCAGGAGAACGTGGTGTTCTCCGTCGGACCGTATCCGTTGAGCAGCACCCCTTCGCCCACGTGTGCACGCGCGTGGTCGATCAGGGAGGGGGGCACGGCCTCACCGCCCACCAGCAGGTGGCGCATCCGACCGAGGCGTTCGGGCGCCGCCTCCAGCATCCTTGCGAACAGCGTGGTCGTGAAGAATCCTGTGGTCGCGCCATGGCGTTCGAGTGCCGCGCAGAGTAGCGCGGGGTCGCGCAGTTCGGCGCGCGACGGGACGACGACCGTGCCCCCGTTGGCGAGGGCGCCCCAGATCTCCAGGGTTGCGGCGTCGAAGGACGTGTTGGCGACCAGGAAAGTCCGGTCCCGGTCCGTCATCGGCAGTGTCCGGCTCCGGTGGACCAGCCGGACGACGGCGCGGTGAGGGACGCCGACGAGCTTGGGCTCTCCGGTGGAGCCGGAGGTCGGCATCAGATAGGCGAGATCCTCTGGCCCTGGCGCCGTGCCGGGCGCTGTGGTGAGGTCCCGCGTCTGACCCCCAGGGGCGGTGTTGTTGTCTAGCAGCAGTGTCCTTGTGCCGGGAGGCAGTTGGGTCGGGGTGGGCGCGTCGAGCAGCCCCGGGCGGGTGACGCAGACCCGTACGCCGGCCCGGCGTACGAGGTCCGCCAGCCGGGTCGGGGCGTGTTCCGGGGCGAGCGGGAGATAGGGGCAGCCGGCCCGGACCACGGCGAGCAGTGCGGCGAGCAAGTCTGTGCTCTTGTCCAGGACCACGGCGACCGGTGTGCGCCCGCGGACCGTCTCCGTGGGCAGGCGGGCACCGATCAGGTTGGCGCGGGCGCCGAGTTCGGCGTAGGAGACCCGTCTGTCGCCGTCGATCACGGCGGTCGCCTCCGGGCGGTCCCGCAATTGTGCCTCGAACAGGTCCACTAGGCTGAGCGGGGCGGCCGGAGTATGACGTAGGGCGGCGGCGACGGTCTCCTGCTCGGCGGCCGACAGCGACGGCAGCGAGGGCAACGGGGTCGTCGGAGCGGCCACGGCGTGCTCCAGAAAGGCGGCGAACGCGTCGGCGCACCGGTCGAGCCCCCCGTCGAGCGTGGTGGAGGCGTCGCAGACCCATTGCAGTCGCGTCGGTGTGCCGTCGTCTCCCTCGTCGAGGAAGACGGTGAGGTCATACAGGGCGTTGGAGAGGGACATCGACCGGCGCGCGCCGTCTGGGCCGGTCGCCCCGCGGGCGCGCTGGGCCAGCACCACTCGGGTTGCGGCGGAGCGCGCCTCGGCTGCGGCGGGCAGCAGGTCCAGCATGTCCTCGAACGGCAGCCCGCCGTGTTCCAGTGCCGCGGCAACGGTGTCGCGGACAATCGTGAGGTATTGGTCGAACCGGGTGACGGGGCCCAGGGGCGCCGGGTCGCGCACCGGCAGCAGATTGACGAAGTGGCCCAGGGAGCGGGGGAGCCCGAGCGCTTCGCGGCGTGAGACGGCGATGGTCACGGCACGATCGCCGACGGCTCCCCGCAGACCGAGGAACGCCTTCAGCGCGGCCAACACCACGACGAACGGGGTGGTGCGTCCGGCGCGGGCGGCCTCCCGTATTTCCTGCCACACGACCTCTGGAACGTCCCGGTCGATGCGCAGGGTACGGGCCGGGCCGGCATCGGCCCGGATCGGTTCGGGGAGTGGACGGTGGTCCTCCAGCCCGGTCAGCGCGGTGCGCCAGTAGTCCGTCAGCGCCTCCTGGCGCTCCTGGTCCGGTGCGGGCGCGCGGGCGGCCGCGACGGGGCCGGGGACCGGCTCCGTGACGCCGTCGACCCGGCCGTCGTATGCGTCGAGCAGTTCGCTCTCCAGGACGGCCGTGGACTCCCCGTCCAGGACGAGGTGGTCGGCGGCTAGGAGAAGGGCGGCCCCGCCGGGCATGAGTAGCAGTTCGGCCGACCAAGCGGCGGTGGTGACGTCGAAGCGTCTCTCCAGCAGTTCGGTCATCCGCTGCTCGACGGCGTGCTCTCCCGGGACGTGCCCGGTCGGCAGGGAAACCGGCCCGGGCGCGGTCACCCGCTGGCGCGGCCGCGCGTCGGCCTCGACGGTGAAAACGGTACGTAGTGTCTCGTGCCGGTGCACGACCGTCTCCCAGGCGGACCGGACCCGTTCGGGGTCCACCGCGCCGTCCATCCGGACTGCGTGCACCACTGTCGTTCCCGCCGAACCGGGGTGCAGCTCCCGCCACGCCCACAGACCCTCCTGGCTCCGGGTCGCCGGATGGGTGCCCGGTTCGGCCGCGTACAGCGTGTTCTGGGTAACACTGCTCTGCGGGTTCGCGGTCACCAGGGCACGGACCGTGCGCGTCTTCAGGATGTCCGCGGCGCCGGTGGGGAACCCCTGGTCGCGCAGGGCGGCGGCAATCCGGACGGCGTCGAGCGAGGTGCCGCCCAGCCAGTGGAAGTCGTCCTCGACGCCGATCCGGTCGAGCCCCAGGACGTCCGCCCAGACGTCCGCCACCGTCCGTTCCACCGGAGTGGACGGCTCGGTGGCCACCGGGCCGTCGAGCGGACGGGCGCGATCGGCGGCGGTCAGGGTTGCCGTGTCGACCTTTCCGTTGGCCGTGAGCGGAAGGGTGGGTACGACCAGGACGCGGGAGGGCACCATGTGGGCGGGCAGCCGGTCGGCCAGAAGGGCGCGAATCTCGGTGGCGGTGGTCCGGGCGTCTCCTTCGACCGCGGCTGTCAGCCGACGCCGACCCTCGCCACCCACCGTCAGCACCAGGCCCCGGCGCACGCCGGGGAGGGAGTTCAGCACGGCCTCGACCTCACCGGGCTCGACCCGGAACCCGTTGATCTTGACCTGGTGGTCCAGGCGTCCGCAGAACTCCAGTGCGCCGCCGGGCAGCCGGCGCCCCAGGTCACCGGTCCGGTAGGCGCGCCCCCAGGGCGAATCGGTGAACCGTCTGCCGGTGTCGTCCCCGGCGTCGAGATAGCCGTGGGCCAGGCAGGCTCCGAGGACGATAATCTCGCCGGTCGTCCCGTCGGCGACCGGCTTCAGGTGCTCGTCGACCAGGCGGATCTCCGAGCCCTTCACCGCGCGGCCGATCGGGACGCGCCAGGCAGGGTCGGTGCTTTGACGGAAGAGGTGAAGCGTCGCGGTGACGGTGGCCTCCGTTGGACCGTACCCGTTGACGGCCCGCAGACCGGGGCAGAGAGCGGTCAGTTCCGCCAGCGTGCCCTGGGGGATCGGCTCGACGCCCACGAGCACGCGGTCGAGGGCCGCGCTGTCCGCCGCTGCATGTGCAGCGGCGACGAGCGGGGCGAGCAGTCCGGGGGCCACGTATGCGCTGGTGATGCCGCGTGTGGTCAGGCACTCCCACAAGGTCGCGCCGTCGGTGAGCGCCGCCGGGCCGGGCACGTGCAGCGTTCCTCCCCGGGTGAGGACGGAGAAGATCTCCCAGACGGACACGTCGAACGACGGGGGGGCGAACAGCGTACCGACCGGCCGGGCTAGGGGAGGGGCCAGGTCGTCGAAGGAGTCGAGCATGGCGAGCACAGACGCGTGCCCGACCACGACACCCTTTGGGCGGCCGGTCGACCCGGAGGTGTACATCACGTACGCGGCTGGGTCCCCGTCCATTGCGGGCAGCACGGAACCGGTACCCAGGTCCTCCGTCGGGCGCTCCACCGCGCACGCGGCGTCCTCGTCCCCTTCCGTGTCAGGGGCAGCGGTCACCACGGCAGCGGGCCGCAGGTCGGTCAGCAGCATGTCCCGGCGCGCGGTCGGGAGAGCGGGGTCGACGACGCAGTACGCAGCGCCCGCCCGCACCACCCCCAGTAGGGCCGTCACTGTCCGCGCCGTCCTCCCGCCGACCACGGCCACACGGGAACCCGGGCGCACGTCGAGCGCGGACAGCTGCTCGGCTACCGAGTCGACACGGGCGGACAGTTCGGCGTAGGTCAGGGAGCGGCCCGCAGCGTCCACCAGCGCGGGCCGGTCGGGAATGCGCCGCACATACGGCTGCCAGGCTCCGTCGAGCGTGCGATCACGGTCGCCAGTGGATGTCACGGGGTCGCTCCATTCGGGTGGTCGATGCCCTCCGCGCGCGTCGCCCGCGCCGCCCGGGCGAAGCGGCGCGAGAAGCGCTCGCCGGCGGGGCGGGTCCGGCCCGCCGCCGGGTCGGTCACGGGTGCCTGAGCCCCGTGCTCGGCGAACGAGGTAAGGAAGTGGCAGACGCGGTCCAGCATGGTCTGCACGGACGCGGGCCGGTAGCGGTCGGCGTCGTACAGCACATGGATGAGAAGCCCGTCACCGCGCGGCAGGAACTCCACGGCCAGCGGGAACTTGGCGGTTGCCGGGAGCGGGAGGTCGAGAGAGGCCATCCGGTCGGTCCCGCCTGCGTCGGTATCGAACATCGTCGCGATCACCGAGAAGAGCGGAGCACCGTCCCGCCCGGCGGCCCGCACCACGTCCACAAAGGGAACCTCCGCGTGCGCGACGGCACGGGTGAAGCTTTCCTTGATCCGGGACACCACGCTTCCCGCAGTCGCGTCCGGGCCGTCCGAGCCGAGCGGGTCCAGGACCAGCACCACCGGGTCGACGAACATGCCCACGACCTCCTCCAGATCCGGCCGCCTGCGATTGGCCAGATTGGTCCCGATGACGATCGTGCTTTCTCCCGTCCACCAGCCGAGGGCGAGAGACAGTGCGGTCAGCGCCGCGGTGTACAGCGTCGCCTGCCGGCCGCGTGCCTCCGCACGCAACAGGTCCAGAGTCCCGCGCGGCAGCAGACGGGTCGCCACGGCGACCCCGCCCCGGCCGGGCCCTTCCGGAGCGACGTCCGGATCGTCCGGAGGAGTCGTCGCCACCGTCCCCTCCAATGTCCGTTGCCAGTACTCCAGTCGGGGGGAGTGGTCGGGATGTGCGCGCTGGTCCTGCTCCCACTGGACGAAGTCCCGGTAGACCGCCGCAGGCGGTGCGACGGCCCGTCCATTCGCCAGGAACTCCTTGATGTCATCGTGGATGAGCCGGACCGACCAGGCGTCTACCGACATGTGGTGGCACACGAACACCAGGTCCACCGTCTGCTCACCGCGTACGAGCAGCACCCGCGTCGAACCGGTGCCCAGGTCGAAGGGGCGCCCGACGACGTCGCGGGCGGCCGTCAGGAAGGAGCCGCCCGGGTCGGCGGGATCTGTACGTACCTCCTCGACGGGCACGTCCTCGGCCTTCAGCAGGACGGAGCCGGGCCGCCCGTCCTCGCGGGCGCGGTACGCCGTGCGCAGCACCGGATGGCGTTCCAGCAGGACGAGCACGGCGGCGCGGGCCCGCTCCGCCGAGGTGCCGGGCGGCAACCGCCACCCGAAGGGCACGTTGTAGCCGGGGCTGCTCGGGTCGAGTTCGGCGAGATACCAGAGCCGCTCCTGAATGGTGGAGAGTGTGTGGTCCGCCACGGCGGGGGCGGCGGGAACGGTCGTCGGGTCCGCTCCCGCGGAGTGGGCCTCCATCAGGGCGGCCAGTTCGGCGACCGACCCCGCCGCCAGGAGCGTCCCCAGGGAGACGGTGCCGTCTGTGACGGGCCGCAGTCTCGCAGCGATCTGCATCATCTGGAGGGAGTCGATACCGAGCCCGGTTAGGCTCTGTTCCGTATCCACTGCCAGGTGCCCCGTCACCTCGGCGATGGTCCGCGCCACGGTTTCCTCCGCGGACGATCCCTGCCCGCGCAGGCCAGCTGCCCGCGCCTCGGCGACCGCTTCCAGATCCGCGTGCACCAGGTCCAGGCGCTCCTCCGGGGAGCGGAGCGTGGCTGCCAGGACGGGTGCAGAGCAGCGGAGTGCCCGGCGCAGCAGGGCCGCTCCGTCGTCCGAACCGAGTCCGTCCGTGACCGTCCGGCCGTCCGTGGTCCAGCCGTCCCAAACCAGGGACACCCACGGGCGCCCGCTGTCACGGGCCGTGCGGGCCGCGAGGGCGTCCAGGTAGGCGTTGGCGCTGACGTATGCGCTGAAACGCACCGCGCCGATGACGGTGGACAGCGACGAGAACAGCATGACGAAGTCGTAGTCCCGGCCCTCCAGCGCGGTAACGAGGTGCGCCGCTGCGCGGACCTTGGCGCGGGCGACGTCCGCCGCGGAGTCCTCGTCAAGGTCCTCGAGGAGGGGGAAGTCCTCGATGGTGGTGTGGGCGGCCAGGTGGAAGATGCCGTCGACCCTGCCGTGCTGGCGGACCAGGGCGTCCAGGGCGCCCGACAGGGCCTGCGGATCGGACGCGTCGAGGCTCTGCTCGGTGACCGTGCACCCGCGGGCGCGCGCCCTCTCCAGCAGCCGCTCCTCGTGCGCCGACCGGGCTCGTCCCGGTCGGCGTCCGGCCAGGACGACATGGGCCCGCACCTCGGCCGCGACCGCCGCCGCCACCACCGGCCCCAGACGGCCGGTGCCGCCCAGAACGAGATAGACACCGCCGTCGCGGAAGGGGGAGACACCGGTCGCAGCCGCGGGCTCGTAGGAGCGCCGGTAGCGCACTCCACCGCGGTGCGCGCTATCCCTCACACCGTCTGACACCAGTTCGGCCGCCAAGAACTCGGCCTCGGTCCGCGGATCCGTGCCCTCGGCACCAGCGGGGGCCAGGTCGGTCAGGCGGACCGAGAGTCCGGCCCGCTCGTGGGGTGCGCAGCGCACGGCGCCCACCACGGCGGCGACGGCGGGATCGGCACCCTCCCCGGGCAGTACGGCGAAGGCTCCCCGAGTGACGGCCAGAACCCGTGAGGCGCCGGACCTCTCCCAGGCGGCCGCCGGATCCAGCAGCCCCCTGCGCAACCACGCCCTGAGCCCTTCCTCGTCGGCGAGGTCGACCGTGGAAGGCGGCAGAGTGGCCGTCAGATCCACGCACACGTCGGCTACGTCGTCCGGCAGGGCCGTGGTGTTGACGGGACCGGGCTGACGGACCCGCACACCGCGTCGCTCCAGGGCCTCCGCGAGCGCGGTGGCCAGCTCGCCCCCGCCGCACACGGCCACCGTGCCGGGCAGCGAAGAGCCATCGGACACGTGGAGGGGCGCGGGCCGCCACATCGGCGCGCTCACATCCCCGGCCCCCGTGTCGTCGGGAACCCCGACAGCGGCGGGGACCGCTGCGCGGGGCGGCACATGGTTCCAGAAGCGCCTGCGCCGGAAGGGATAGGCGGGCAGGGAGACGAAACGCTCCGCAGACGTGCCGTTGGCGGCGTCCAGGTCGATCGGGAGGCCCTGGGTCCACAGCCGGCCGAGGGCCGACAGCAGGGCCGACTCGGCGTCGGTGTCCGGGTCGCCGCCGAGGCTGACCGCGCGCCCGGGATCGTCGCAGGCCCGCCCGGCCAGAATGGTGAGCGCCTGACCGGGGGACGCCTCGACGAAGTGGCGGCAGCCGGAGGCGAGCAGTGTCTCCATGGCTTCGCGGAAGCGGATCGGCCGAAGCAGGTGACGCGCCCAGTGCTCGGGGTCGGCCAGCTGGCCGGGGGTCGTCCAGGTGCCGGTCAGCGTGGAGACGACCGGCCGGGTCGCCTCCTGCGGGCGCGCCTCGGCGACCGCCCGCGCGAGCCGCTCCCCAGCCTCCTCCATCAGCGCACTGTGCGGAGCGATGCGTCCCGGCAGGATCCGGGCCCGCACACCGCTTTCGCCGAACCGCCGCACCTGCACGTCGGCGAGCGCGGCGGGCCCGCTGACGAGAGTCCGGCCGGGGGCGTTGTCCCCGGCGACTTCCATACCGGGAAGCAGCAGCTCGGCCGCTTCCGAGGCAGAGCAGGCGACGCCGATCATCCGGCCGTCCGGTGTCGCAGCCATCGCCGCCTCACGCACGGTGAGAACCCGCATGAGGCCCGCGTGGTCGAACACTCCGGCCAGGTGGGCAGCCGCGTACTCGCCGATGCTGCTGCCGCACAGCACGGCCGCCGACGCGCCGAGATGCTCGCCCAGCCGGGCCAGGGCGACCTGGACGGCAGCGAGGGACGGCTGGTGGGCGAAGGCCCGCACGAGCGGGTCCCGTCCGCCGACCCCGTCCAGCAGGGTGGTCGTCGAACAGCCGAGGACATCGGCGAACTGCTCGATCTCCGTCCGGAAGACAGGGTGGCGGCGCATCAGGGCCTCGGGAGCATAGGCGACTTCCGCTCCCTGGCCAGGGAAGAGGAGCGCGAGACCTCCGGGTTCGGGGTCGGCCGTCCGTACAGGCGGCAGCGCGTCGAGACTTCCCTCCGTGTACCGGCCGCCGAGCACCACCGAGGCGCGGAGAGGACGGGCCCGGCGTCCGGCCGCCAGGGTGTGGGCGATTCGAGCCGCAGAAGCGGGTGCCTCGTGCAACCGCCGGTCCAATGCCTCGCCCCAGCGGGCCAGCGTCCGCGGGCCGTGGGCGGACAGCGGGAGCACCAGCGGTCGGTCTATGTCGGCCTCGTCCACCGGACGTTCGGCATCCGTCGGGAGGTGCTCCTCGACGATGACGTGGGCATTGGTGCCGCCCACCCCGAAGGAGCTGACACCCGCGCGACGGGGATGCGGGGGCCGCCACTCCTCCGTCTCCACAGGGATGCGGAACGGTGAGTCGGTCAGATCGATGTCCGGATGGGGCGAGTCGCAGTGCGACAAGGGGGGCACGACACCCTCGCGGACCGCGTGGACGGCCTTGATCAGCCCTGCGGCTCCGGCCGCGCGGTCGAGGTGGCCGAAGTTCGCCTTGAGCGAGCCGACGGCGCAGAAACCCGTGCGGTCGGTGAAGAGCGAGAACGCCTCCGTCGCGGCCTGCAGTTCGATCGGGTCGCCGATACGGGTGCCGGTCCCGTGCGCCTCCAGGTAACCGATGGTCTCCGCAGGAACGTCCGCCACCGCCAGTGCCGAGGCGATCACCTCGGCCTGTCCCTGGACGGCGGGGGCCATGAAACCGGACTTCGCCCGGCCGTCGTTGTTAGTCGCGGTCGCCCGGATGACCGCATGCACGGTCCGGCCCTGGTCCAGGGCATCCCCGAGCCGTTGTAGGACAACGACGGCGCTGCCGTATCCTGGCACGGCGCCGCTGGCCCGTGCGTCAAACGGGCGGCAGTAGCCGTCCGGTGAGGCGATCATGCCTTCCTGGTGGACGTACCCCAGGTGCTGGTCGGGATCAACGGAGACACCACCAGCGAGGGCCACGTCGCTCTGCCCCGCGCGCAGACTCTGACAGGCCATGTGCACGGCGACCAGCGACGAGGAGCACGCCGTCTGCACATTCACCGCCTCGCCCCGCAGATCCAGCAGGTATGCGACCCGGGTGGCGAGGAAGTCGGGCGCATTGGCGATCATCTGCTGGTAGCGGCCGTTCTCATCGTCCGCGCACGGAGGGGCCGGCCGGTACCGGCTCTGCGCGGCGGCCGCGTACACCGAGACCAGCGTCTCCTCGTCCGGGACGACGGCGGCTTCCTCCAGCGCGGTCCAGCAGTCCTCCAGAAACAACCGGTGCTGGGGGTCGAGCAGTTCAGCCTCGGAGGGTGTTACACCGAACGCCTCGGCGTCGAAGAGGTCGGGCGCCGTGACCAGACCTCCGGCTGGCACCCGGTTACTCGAGTTGCCGGTCTCCTTCCAGCGGGAGATCCGGTCGGCACCCGTACGGCACGACTCCCAGAAGGAGTTCACCCCGTCCGACTGGGGGAAGTGACCGGCCATGCCGATCACGGCGATGTCGTGGTCCCTGTCCGTCATGGGGTTCCTCCGGGAACGGGGGTGCTCCCTCCGGCGGAGGCAGCGGTGAGCAGAGGCGTGAGGATTGCACCGAGCGCGGCCACGTTGCCGGGTGCCATCAGGCCGTGGTGCGTGCCCGGCGCCCAGAGGGTCTCGGGCGGTCCGCCGAGAACCTCGGACCAGCCCAGGTCTTCGGGCGCGTCGTACCAACCTGGCTCGTCCCGGGCACGGAGCAGCACGACGGGTGCAGACGGCACCCGCGGCCGGGGCCCGCAGCGGGCCGCCCGCAGATGCCAGGCGTATACCTCGGCGAAGGGCTCCAGGTCCTCGGACGTGACGCCCCTCGTGGCAGGGAGGGTACGCAGCGCCTCCGCCACGACGTGCAGTGCCTCCGGCACGGTCGCCGCCACCGTGTCCGGCGGGAGCAGGCCGGGGGCCAGCTCGAAGAGCGCCGCCATCTCGTGGAGGAGGGACGGTGTCCGAGAAGCGAGCAGGGCAGGGGTCGCGGCGTCCAGCAGTACGACGACCTCGACGGTCCGTCCGGCCTGCTCGGCGAGCGTGGCCATCTCCATCGCGACGGGCCCGCCGAAGGACCAGCCCGCCAGTCGCAGCGGGTCGGTGTGCTCTTCCATCTGCGACCAGTAGTCGGCGGCGAGGGCCGCCACCGAGCAGCGTTCCGGCGGCCCCGCCTCCAGGTTTTCCAAGGCGAGGACCGTTCCGTGGCCTCCCAGGTGGCCGGCTAGCCGACGGAATCCGGTGGCCAGCCCGCTCGCGGTGTGGACAAAGACCGTCGTGGACCCGCTGCCGGAGCGGAGCGTGAGGAGGTTGTCGGTCATCGGGCCCTCGCCGCAGACGCCTGCCCGGGGCCGTCGGGCCTGTCCGGAGTCATCCCTGCTCCGGGTGGTCCAGGCCGACGGCGATGGACCCGACGGTGGGCCGACGCACCACCTGGCGGAGCGACAGACCGTTGTGGCCCTGCGCACGCAGCCGGTTGACGAGGCGGGCGAGCAGCAGGGAGTGACCGCCGGCGGCGAAGAACTCCTGGTCCGGGTGGGGCCATCCACCGCCGAGGATCTCCCGCCAAGCGGTCGCCACGGTCAACTGACACGGGGTGTAGTCCTCCGGAGAGACCTCCACATGGCCCCGGAGTTTCTCCAGCAGGGCCCGTCGGTCGACCTTGCCCGTCGTGGTCAGCGGAAACGTGGGAACGACGGTGACGGCCGCCGGGACCATGGCGGCTGGCAGCCGGAGCTCCAGGTGGGCGCGGACCAGCGCGCTGTCGGCCTCGCCGGTGAGGAACAGGGCGAGCCGGGGGTTGTCGCCCCGGTCGTCGAGCACCACGGCGGCGGACCGCACGCCGGGCGCCGTCTCCGCGGTCCGTTCGATCTCCGCGGGCTCGATGCGCCAGCCGCGAAGCTTGACCTGGTCGTCGAGACGGCCGTGCAACCGCAGCCGTCCGTCGGGTCCCACAGTTCCGCAGTCGCCGGTCCGGTAGGCGGGTATGTCTCCGTCCGGCAGCCGGAGCGCGGCGAACGGCGTCGGGGCGTCGGCCTGTCCGAAGTAGCCGGTGGACAGACCGGGACCGGCGATCCACACCTCGCCCCGCAGACCGTGCGGCAGCGGGTGGCCGTCCGCGTCGGCGACGGCGACCGTCGCGTCCGCCACGGCCATACCGACGTGCGGTTCCTCGCCCGGCGACAGGAGTCCGGCTGTGGCTGTCGCGGTGGCCTCGGTCGGGCCGTACAGGTTCCACACCTCGGCCCCCGGGTACCGTTCCTGGGTGCGCCGCAGCAGGGAGGGGGTGACGGCTTCCCCGCCAAGCAGCAGTCGGGCTAGCGGCAGCGGGCCCGAGTCCGCCCCGGCGGCTTGGAGTTCCGACCAGTATCCGGGGACGCAGTTGAGCGTCAGCTCACGGCCGTCGGCGCGCAGTTCCTCGTGGACGGCGGCCATGTCGGTGCGGTCCGACGCGAGCAGCCAGACCGGCTGACCGGCGAGCAGCGGTCCGAACAGCTGCTTGAAGCTCGCGTCGAAGACGGGGGCGGACAGCACCGGTATCGCGGTCGGTTCCGCGAGCAGGTCACGGGCCACCCACCGCAGGTAGGTATTGAGGCTGGAACGCCTGATCGGGACGAGTTTCGGGCGGCCTGTGGTGCCCGACGTCCTCAGCAGGTAGGCCGTCGCACCGGGTGAGCACTCCGGCTCCCCGGGGTCGGTGGGCCGGGCCACGGCCGCTGCCAAGGGCAGGACCTGACAGGTGTCGGCGACGGCCAGCTCCGGGGTGTCAGCGCAAGCGAGCACGAGTGTCGCCCCCGCCCGACGGATTGCGTCCTCCAGCCGGTGGCGGGGTTCGGACGGGGCGAGAGGCAGGAAGGAGGCCCCTCGCCACAGCACCGCCAGGAACGCGGCGACCAGGTCCGGATGTGCTTCCCCGACGACGGCGACGACGTCACCCGGGGCGATGTCGCCCAGTTCCGCAGCCACCGAACCGATACAGCCGAGGAGATCGGCGCGGCTGAGCACGAGGTCGCCGTGGCGTACGGCGGGCGCGGCCGGGTCGTGACGGGCGAGTGAGGCGACGGCCGCGCAGAGGTCCTCGGTCCGGCCGGCGTCTGCGGCATCCCAGCTTTCGCGGATACGGCCCAGTGCCTCTGAGGTATTGAGGTGTAGCGAACCGACCGCCGTGCCGGGACGTGTGACGAGGTCCTCCAGCAGGGCGGCCCAGGAGGTGAGCAGCGCACCGAGTGCCGCCTCGTCCACGCCGTCGCAGCTGGTGGCGGTGAGGTGGTCGCCGTCCTTACTCGATTCCAGACCGAGCAGCACCGCACCGGAGCGGAACTCGTGGGCGTCGGTCAGCTCCCAGCCAGCGGGCATCTCCCACCGGGTGTGCGGGTCGAAGACGAGGCCGGGGCCAGGCTGCCCTTCGACCACGGCCATGCCTCCGGCCGCCTCGTCCTCCTGGGAGTCCCGGTCGCGCTGCGTCTCCCAGGCGACCAGGGCATCCATGTCCGGTGCGATGCGCGGGTATCCGGGCAGTACCTGCACCATGGGCCCGGGCTCGTCGTCCAGTCCCATGAGCCCGCGCGTGTCGACGACACGGCCGAGCTCCGCGGTGCCGGGCACGACCCTGCTCAGCAGCACGCGCAGCGCCAGCAGTGCGAGATCGGAGGTCCGACAGCCCATGTGATCGGCCAGGGCGGTCAGAGACGCGGAGCAGGATGGGCCGAGTGGACGTGACCGTACGCAATCAGCCGCCGTGCTGCCCGGCTGCAGGCCGAGTGCCGCACGGGTGTCGCTGGCCGGAGCACCGTCCGAGACGGCCTTCCAGTACTTCTCTTCCTCGTCGAGCTCTCCCTCGGCCTGCATCAGCCCGTGCTCGGCGGCGACGACGAAGAAGTCGCCGGGACCGGCGCTGGCCGCAGGTGACCCCGCCGCGTGGAGCAGGAAGAGTTCGAGGGTGCGGCGGTCGGCGAAGACCGGGTCGGCCTCCAGGTCGACGTCCATGCCGTCGCCGTTGGGACGGGCGGAGACGGTCAGGTTGCCCGCCGCCAGGCGCCAGGCCCCGTCGGCTTGCTGCTCGAGGGCGGTCGGCTGCGGAGCCTGCCGGGGAAGCCGGAGGCCCGGGACGGTGACCAGGGCGCAGCGGAGGACAGGCATCGCGGCGAGTGCCTTGTGAACGCCCGTCAGCAGGTCCGGGACAGCCAAGTGCGGCACCCGTACGGCCAGGTGCACACGCCGCCGGGGGTGGCGAAGAGCCGCGCGCTGGAAGGGGGAGAGCGGATGGGCGGTGTCCCCGTCCGGCACGGTGGCGAGGTCGACGGTGCTCATCGGGTCAGCCCTTCTGCCCGGCGAGGTACGACTCGCCCATCTTGAGGAGGATGCGTCGGTCACCGGAGAATGGCCGCCGCCCGTGGCCGCAGATCATGTTGTCCACGATGACGGTGTCGCCCGGCTGCCAGTCAAACTGGACCGCGTTGCGTTCGACGATGCCGTTGACCACGTCGATCACCTCGGGGTCGATGGCGCTGCCGTCCCCCCAGTAGACGTTGTTCGGCCATAGCTGTTCGTCGGTGTCGTCCGGGGAGGTGGACAGCGCCTCGCGGATTCCGTCGTCCATGCGGGAGATGTGGAAGCCGTGGGCGTAGTTGAACCAGACCTCCTCACCCGTGACGGGGTGGCGCAGCAACGCGGGCCGACGTTCGTGGGTGCGCAGCTGGTCGTCGCCGATCCACTCGCAGGTACGTCCTTCCCGTGCGCACAGCTCCTCCACCTGCTCCCGGCTGTCGGTCTCGTAGGATCGCTGCCAGGTCCGGTTGTAGCCGTAGCCCCGGGTGTAGAGCAGCTCCCGCTCGGCGAACTGCTGGCGGACGTCCGCGGGGACCTGCTCCAGCACGCGCCGGTTGTCCACGAGAGGCGTCTGGCCGCGGTCCTGCGGAGCGATATCGCAATGAAAGAACAGCAGCATGGGCCAGTCGTTGGAGTAGCAGAACTCGCTGTGCAGCCGGATGTCCAGCTCCTGCGGGTACTCGCTGGCGGTGTAGGTGTCGTCGTTGACCCGGCTGCGGATGGCGGCTCCGCCCCGGTAGTCCACCTGAGAGTCCGTGAAGGCGTCCACCAGCCGGGCGAAGTCGTAGGGGGCGGGGGAACGCAGCAGGAGCGCGCCGTGCCGGTGCAGCTTCTCGCGCAGCTCGGCGCGGTGGGTGCGCACCCAGGCGACGAGATCCACCTCGTTGTCCGATTCGAGCAGGAGCGGAAGCCCCTGGTCGTTGATTGTGCTCTCCCGGACCGCGGCGCGGGCCGGCCGCTGGGACGCGGAAGCACCCAGACGTGAGAACTTACTGCTGGTCATGCCGTTCACTCCTGCACAGGAAAAAGAAGAATGACGCCTGCAATAGCGCCGACGGCTCGCCGGGGCCGAAACGGTACGTTCATGAAATCAGTACCATGGAATATCCCGGGCGCCCGCGCACGAGAATGCTTTTGATCCAACCCTGCCTGCAGGTGTCACTACAGGTTACACGGGAGGACTATTTTTCAAGCGAAGAGAATATTCAGATCAGCGCCATTATGCACGTCGCGATCATGACTTTCAACCTTACTGTGGTCTCCGGATCAGGCTTTCCGCATATCACCTAAAGCCGACGAAAGGGTCATTGCGCACACTATGCGGATCAAGCTCTCGTACGCATCCTGAGGCTTCTTCATGGGGCCCTTGACCTGCTAGGTTTGTCTTAATTAGGTTGCGCAATGACCGGATGAGACTGCACGGTTGTTGCGGCTGCCCTTCTCGATGAAAAGGGCGATCGGTGCTGCCGTCGCTCCTCAATAACATGGGCCAGGGAGTTCCAGTTGTTCGATAACGCGGCGCCTGTGGGATTTGAGGAAGTCCGTGACGTGCTCGGGCGGTACTTCGTGCTGGACGGGTTCCCCTTCGTCCTGGATCTGGAAAAGAGCCACGGTTCCTGGCTCGTCGACGCGTCCACGGGACAGGAATACCTGGACCTCTACACCTTTTTCGCCTCCGCGCCTCTGGGCATTAACCCTCCCGGCGTGGTGGACGACCCCGATTTCATGAGGCTGCTCGCCGGCGTGGCCGCCAACAAGCCGGCCAACGGCGACCTCTACACCACGCACTTCGCCGACTTCGTTCGGACGTTCCACCGCGTGTTCGGCGACCCCGACCTGCCCCACTTGTTCTTTGTCGAAGGCGGCGCGCTGGCCGTGGAGAACGCGCTCAAGTGCGCCTTCGACTGGAAGAGCCGCCACAACGAGGCGCATGACCGCTCACCGGCGCTGGGTGGCCGAGTGCTCCATCTGGACCGGGCCTTCCACGGCCGCAGCGGGTACACCATGTCGCTGACCCACACCGATCCGGACAAGACCGCCAGATTCCCCGTCTTCGACTGGCCCCGGCTCGAGGTCCCGGCGGTGCGTTTCCCGCTGGAGCGCCATCGCACCGAGGTGGAGGCGGCCGAGCGGCGTGCCCTGGAGCAGGCGGAGGCCGCATTCGCCGCACATCCGCACGACATCGCCTGCTTCATCGCCGAACCCGTCCAGGGGGAGGGTGGTGACAACCATATGCGGCCGGAATTCCTCCTTGCCATGCAGGAGTTGTGCCACAGTCACGACGCCTTGTTCGTCCTGGACGAGGTGCAGACCGGAGCCGGCGCCACCGGGGCGGCGTGGGCATACCAGCGACTGGGGCTCCAGCCCGATGTCGTCGCCTTCGGCAAGAAGATCCAGGTCGGCGGAGTGATGGCAGGCCGCAGGGTCGACGAGGTGGCAGACCACGTGTTCGCGACCAGCGGACGCATCAGCTCCACCTGGACCGGAGGCTTGGTGGACATGGTCCGCTCCCGGCGCCTGCTGGAGATCGTCGAGCGCGACGGCCTCGTGGCGCGCGCGGACCGGGTGGGCCGCGACTTCCTGGACCGCCTGACACGTCTCGTGGAGAGGTACCCGCACGTCGCGGACAACGCCCGGGGCCTCGGGCTCATGTGCGCCTTCGACGCTCCCGACCGGCACAGCAGGGACACCGTCATCACCCGCATGCGTGAGGAGCAGCAGGTCCTCGTGCTGCCCTCCGGCGAACGCTCGGTGCGCGTCCGTCCTGCCCTGACGGTGACGGAGGAGGAACTCGGACTCGCCCTGCGGGCACTGGAGTCCGTGCTCGCCACCATGCCCACTCCATAAGGGGCATGGCCCCCACCTGCACCACCCCCTTTTTTCCTTTTCGTCAGGAGACGCATGAACCGCCAACTTATCGCGCACATCGGCGGCGAAGATGTTGGCCCGGGTACCGCGGGATGGACCGTCGTACCGTCGGTCGACCCCGCCCGTACGCACCACGTCGTCGCTGAGGTCCACCTCGCGCCAGGGGACGTGCTGGCGGACGCCTGCCGGACGGCCTCCGCCGCCCGGGACACCTGGGCGGCCGTTCCCGCGCCGGTGCGCGGGCGGGTGATCGCGTCCGTCGGCAGGCTGGTAGAGGCCAACAGCGAGCAACTGGCACGCCTGGTCACCCGTGAGGTGGGCAAGCCGTACGCCGAGGCACTCGGGGAGGTCCGCGAGATCGTGGACACCTGTGACTTCTTCCTCGGAGAGGGGCGCAGGCTTTACGGCCAGACGGTTCCGTCCGAGATGCCCGACAAGCAACTCTTCACCTTCCGTGAACCCGTCGGCTCCGTCGCCGTCGTCACTGCGGGGAACTTCCCTGTGGCGGTGCCCAGTTGGTACATCGTCCCGGCCCTCCTGTGCGGGAACACCGTCGTATGGAAGCCCGCACCGTACGCCGCCGCCTGCGCCGACGCCCTCTACCAGCTGTTTGCGGCGGCCGGACTGCCCGACGGCGTGCTCAACCTGGTCCACGCCGACGGGGAGCAGACGTACACCGGACTCGAAAGCGCGCTGCGCGCGGGACATCTCGACAAGATCGGGTTCACGGGGTCGAGCGAAGCGGGCAGCAGGATCGGCGCATTGTGCGGGCGGTACCTCCAGAGCCCGTGCCTGGAACTCGGGGGCAAGAACCCGATGGTCGTCGCCGCCGATGCCGACCTCGAACTCGCCGCAGAAGGAGCCCTGTTCTCCGGATTCGGTACGGCCGGACAGCGCTGCACCTCGCTGGGGACCGTGCTCGTCCACCGCTCCGTCCACGAGCCCTTCCTGCGGCTTCTCACCCACGCCCTGGAAAGGGCTCCGATCGGCGACCCTCGCGAGGATGTCCTCCACGGACCGCTGATGAACGAGCAGTTCGCCCGACGCTTCGAGGAGTACCTGACCTGGATCCGGCCGCACCACCGGATCCACGGTTCTTCCGCCACCGGTCGCATCACCGGAGAGCGCCCGCGGGCCGGCTTCGTGGGGGACCCAACCGACGGCCTGTACTACCACCCCACCGTGGTCGACGGGGTCCGTCCTGACGACATGCTCTTCCGCGAGGAGACCTTCGGCCCACTGGTGGGCGTCACCACCTTCGACACCCTTGAAGAGGCAGTGGCCCTGTCCAACGCATCCGGATACGGCCTTTCCTGTGCCATCTACACCAGCGACCCCCGGACCGTCTTCACCTACCGCCGCGGCAGCCGTGCCGGGATGGTCAGTGTCAACAACTCCACCTCGGGTGCCGAGGCCCACCTCCCCTTCGGCGGGAACGGCAGGTCCGGCAACGGCAGCAGGCAGTCCGGTATCTGGGTGCTCGACCAGTTCACTCGCTGGCAGTCCGTCAACTGGGACTACTCCGGCCGACTACAGAAGGCCCAGATGGACGTGGCGTCCATCGAGCCGGACGAGGCGTTCCGGCTCGGTGACAGCTGATGCCCGCCACGGCCACCGTCCGGCCGACTGCCGGAACTCCCCACGCACGAAAGGACTGACCGAGATGCCGGACGCGACCGTCCCCCCGCGCATCGCCTGCGTGACCTCCACGCGCCTGCCCGGGCTGTGCGACGACGACCAGCCCTTCCTCGACGAGCTCGGGTTCCACGGGGCCCGGGCCGAGCCGGTGGTGTGGGACGACCCCGAGGTCCCCTGGGCCGCGTACGACGCGGTCGTCGTCCGGTCCCCGTGGGACTACCCGGACCGTCCGGCGGATTTCCTCCGCTGGTACGACCGGACGGCCTCCGTCACTACCATCCACAACTCGCCCGCTGCGGTGCGCGACAACCAGCACAAGCGCTACCTTGCCGAGCTGTGGAAGGCTGACGCGCCGGTCATCCCCACCGTGGTCGTGGACGACCCGTCGGAGGCAATCGCCGTGGCCCGTGCCCATGGCTGGGAGCAGGCCGTGCTCAAGCCGGCGACTGGCCTCGGCGGACGGCGTGTCACCCTCCTCACGGCATCCGACGACGGCCCGACACCGGTGCCACATGGACCGGACGGCGGACAGTGGTGCGTGCAGCCCTTCCTGCCGCACGTTCGGGATGAGGGCGAGCTCTCCCTCATCTACATCGACGGACGGCCGAGCCACGCCGTGCTAAAGAAACCCTCGGGCGCCGACATCCGGGTCCACGAGGGCCACGGCGGCAGCCACGCGCCCATGGAACCGACACCCGAGCTCATCGACGTCGGCGACGCGGTGCTGGCCGCGACCGGAACCCGTGACGAACTGTTCGCCCGCGTCGACGTCATCCGGGACACCCGCGGCCGGTTGCTGCTGTGCGAACTCGATGTCACCAGCCCCTGCCTCTACTTCTGTCACCGGCCGCAGGCTGCCGGCGACCTGGCCGCCGCAGCCGTCTCCCGTGCCACCGTCCGGGCCGCAGCGAGAGCTGGATGAGCGCCCCCGGACTATCCTCGACGCAGTACGCCGACAGCACGTCCCCGGCGGTCCGGACCGCGGCGGAACTTACTCACGCCCTGCGCGGCCTGCCGTTCGCCTCCAGTGGTGAGATCCCGGTACGACCGCTCGTCGTGTCACGCCGTCGGATGCACGCCCGCTTCGACGCCGCCCGCCGTTTCGTCTCCCTGATCAGCCGCACCTGCCAGGCCGCCGGCAGCCCCGAACACCTCCTGGAACTCCTGGGCGCGGACCCCTCGCTCTACGGTCCTTTCCGGCCCGCCGCGTACGAATGGACCTGGGCGGACTGCATGTCCCGCAGCGACGCCGTCCTCAGCGGGGGCGTCCCGCGCTTCCTGGAGTGCAACATCGGCGGCGCGATCGGCGGTGTGGTCAGCATGCACGTGCTCACCCGCCACCACCTTGCCCGCCTGGGGGAGCGGTACGCCGCGACCGACCCGCTGGACGTACGGGCCGAGCAGTTCGCGGACATCTGTCTGTCCCTCGGACGGGAACCCGCCGCCGCCGTCCTCGGCACCCTGCGCGAGGACAATGTTGGCGACGCGCGCTATTTCGAACTGGAGATCGCCCACCTGCGACGGCGCGGACTAGATGCCGCGTTCTTCGAACCCGAGGACCTCCTCGACGGGCTCGGACTTCCCGGCCGAGCCCGCTACCCCGTGGGCCTGCGGCACTTCCTCCCGGTGAACTGGCGCGACTGGGGCATCGACTCCACGCCAGCTCGCCGCGCCGCCGAGGAAGGCGTGCTGATGCTCGCGCCGGACAGCGCCTTCCTCCTCCAGAACAAGAAGGTCCTGGCCTGGATGTCCGAAGGCCGCCCCTGGTTCGACGCCGCCGACCGGGCCTTCCTGGATCGCCATCTCCCCTGGACCCGTGTCGTCGCCGACGCTCCGGTCTACTACCGGGGGCAGCGCGCGGACCTGCCCCGCATACTGCTCTCTCGACGGGACGACATGGTCCTCAAGCCCGCGGACGGCTACGGCGGCCTCGGGATCGTGGTGGGCCGGGCGACCTCGGCGGCCGACTGGGAACGCGCGGTGGACGACGCCCTCAACGGCCACTGGATCGCACAGGAGTACGTGGAACCCGACGCGGAACCCATGGAATTCGTCCTGCCCTCGGGCGAGGCCGTCACCCGCACCGTCCCCGCCGTCCACGGGCTGCTGCTCATGAGCGGACGCGAGGCGGGCTGCCTGGTGAGGCAGTCACCCGGCACATCCACCGTTCTCAATGCCCGTCAGGGCGCCTCCCTGAACATCGCTGTCCACCCGCGCTGAACCGCCCGGCCCGACGAGGAGAGCCGACCATGAGCCCGCACCCAGCCCCGATCCGCACCCGAGGGGACGTCCCGTGGTGATGGAGACCCACGCCCCCACCGAGCCCCGCGACCCCCAAGCCATGCTCGACCCCGGCCTGCTGAACGGCCCGGACGCGGCCGACAACGCCCGGGCCCTAGACCGCACCATGAGCGTCGGCTCGTTCCGCACCCGCGACTCGGCCATCCCCCTCAGACCGGTGCTGCTGCCGGCCGCGCAGTACACGGAGCTGGTCACCACCGCACTGCACGCCGCCGACCTCCTCACCCGGGTCTGCCGCACGCGGGCCTCCTCCCCGGAGGAACTGGCCCGCCTCGTGGACTTCGTCCGCCCCTCCGTCTCGCTCTGGAGCACTTCGCCCCGGCAGACCCGCTGGTCCACGGCCATGGCACGCCCCGACCTGGTGCTGTCCGGAGGCGTCCCGAAACTGCTGGAACTCAACGTCAACAGCGCCCTCGGCGGACTCCACCAGGTGCCCCGCATGGACCGCGCCTACGCCAGCCGCCTGGACATCCGTGCCGCGGCGGCCCGCTTCCCCTTCTCATGCCTCAACATGGGCACCGTCCTAGCGGCCCTGCTCACCAGGGTCGGCCGCTCCATCGGCGTGGAACGCCCTCGCGTCGCGATCCTCGGTTTCGACCACCCGGAGGACCGCAACGGCCAGGAGGCCGCGTACACCGACGTCATCGACACCCTGCGCCTCCACGGTCTGCCCGCCGTCTACGCGCAACCGCAGGACCTGCGCCTCGTGCACGGCCGGACGTTGGTTCACGGGACACGCGTCGACATCCTCGTGCGCGACTTCGTCACCGCCGACGCCGCCGACGCCGGTATCGACCTCGCCCCCCTGCGCGCCGTCGTCGAACAGGACGCGGCGGTCGTGCTGGCACCGGAGACGGGAGCCCCCTACGCCAGCAAACGCGTCCTCTCCTGGCTCACCGAAGACGCCCCGTTCATGTCCCCGGCGGACCGGCAGTTCGTGGAGCGGCATGTTCCCCCTACCCACGTCGTGCGGCCCGGCGTCCTGGGCGACACCCCCGACGCAGTCCTGCGCCACCTGTGGGAACACCAGCCCCGCCTCGTACTGAAGGGCAACCAGGGCCACAGCGCCGAGCGCGTCGCCGTGGGCCGCGAGTGCCCCGAGGACCGCTGGCGGGAACTGACCCGCGAGGCCGTCGCCCGCGGCGACAGTGTCGTACAAGAACTCGTGCCGACGGACACTGTCCACGTGCCCATGTACGACCCGGGCAGTGGCGCCACCGCCCTGGTGCGCAGCAAGGCCGTGTACGGTCCGATGCTCTTGGACGGACGGTGCGGCGGCATCCTCACCCGGCACATGGACGCCGAGTGGGGGGACGTCGTCAGGACGGAGGGAGGGGGCACCATGAACAGCACCATGGCCTGGGAGGCCGCCGACTCCGACGGACCTGCGGAGGGGGTCCGTTGACGTCGGACACCCTCCAAGGTCCCGGTCAGGGGCGGGCGGTGTGGGCCGACCGCGACTTCCGGCTCCTGTGGTCGGGACAGGCGACGGCCCAAGTGGGCGGGCAGGTAGGGCAGTTCGTGCTGCCCCTGCTCGTGCTCCAACTCGGCGCGGGTGCGGGGGCCGTGGGCCTGCTACGTGCGGCCTCGCTCCTGCCCCACCTCCTCTTCTCCCTGCCCGCGGGGCACCTCGCGGACCGCACCGAGGCCAGGCCGCTGATGATGTGGGCCGACGTGATCCGCTGCCTGACCATGCTGACCGTCTTGGTGACAGCGTCGCTCCACGTGCTGACGGTGTGGTGGCTCCTGGCGGCCGTGGTGGTCCTCGGCGTCTGTGCCGTGGTCTTCGACATCAGCTACTTCTCCCTGCTGCCGGGCATCCTGCCCCGCGAACAACTGGGCGCCGCGAACTTCGCGCTCGAAGCGGCCCGCTCCTTCGCCACCCTCGCGGGCCCGGCCCTGGCCGGGCTCCTGCTCGGCCTGCTTCCTCTGTGGGCGGCACTGACCGCCGACGCCGCCGCCTTTGCGGTGAGCGCCGTGACCCTGATAGTCATGCGCCGAGGCAGCCCCGGGATCACTGGGCGCGGCGGTAGGGACGACACGGGGAAGCGCGCCATGACTGCGGGCTGGCTCCAGGTGTGGCGCAGCCCCGTCCTGCGCCCCAGCATGCTCTATCTCGGCTTCCGTAATTTGTTCGCCGGAATCTTCTCCACCTATGTCCTCGTCTTCCAGGTCCGCGAGCTGGGGTTCTCCGTCACCCGGGCCGCGATGGTCGAACTCCTCGGCAACGGAGGCTTTCTTCTCGGCGTACTGGTTGGCGGGTGGGTCTCCCGGCGCGTGGGCATCGGGCCCCAGCTGTGTGCCGGTGCCCTAGTGAGCGCCCTGGGCATCGCCGTGGTGAGTCTCGCCCGGGGTGACGCGGCACTGGTCATGACCGTGGCCGGTCTGATCGCTTACGGCCTAGGCGTGGCCTCCAGCAACCTGCAGAACGTGGTCCTGCGGCAGGCCGTGACTCCTCCGGAGGTGATGGGCCGGGTGAACGCGGTGCTCCGTCTGGCTGCATTCGGCACCCTGCCTGCGGGAGCCGCGCTGGGAGCGCTGACCACATCCCTCTGGGGCCTGCGACCGTCCCTCCAGTTCGCCGCCGCCGGGGCCCTGCTCACTACGGCGATCCTGGTCTTCAGCGGCATCCGGACCGTGCGGGCTCTGCCCCCTACGGAACCACTCTCGATCGCCGAACGTCGGCTCGTCCCCGCCGACGCCCCTCCCTCCCCACCCGCCGCCTCGTAGAAGGACATTGTGTTGGCCATCGTCCCGCCCGACTCCGGAACCTCCCTGGTCATGGCCTGGCACCGGCTGCTCGCTGGCGATCCCGGCGGGACCGCCGAGCTCGCGGAGGCGATCGAGAAACGGATGAGCGTCCAGTCCTGGCGCCACCCCGACTGCCCGGTGCCGGTGCGTCCGCTGCTGCTGCCCCGTGCCGAGGCTGCCCGGATCACCGGCGTCGCCACCGCCGTCGTGGGGCTTGCCGTCGAGGAGTGCGCTCGGCGCGCGAGCAGCCCGGCCGCACTGGCCGAAGCCCTGGGCTCACCACTATCTCCTCTCGTCACCGACCGCGCGTCGTGGAACCGGTGGTCCGCGTCCCAGGCCCGGCCCGACCTGGTGCTCTCCGGTGGCGTCCCCAAGGTTCTGGAGTTGAACATCGGAAGCGCCATCGGCGGCCCGGAGCTAGTGGCCCGCATGGACGCCGTGTTGTGGTCGATGCCGCCGGTACGGGCGCGTGAGGCGGAGTGGAAGCTGCGCTGCGGCCGGACGATCCAGGCCCGGAGAGAGCTGCTGGTCAGCATGGCCCGGGACCGCTGCGCAGGAGCCCCGAGGATCGCGATCGCTGGTTGGAGCGCCGAGAACTTCCGTGAGACTGTGGCGGACGCGGAGGAACACGGTGCGCCGTGCTCCTTCGTCGAGCTGGAGGAACTGAGTGAGGACGGCGGCCTCCGCGACGGGCAGGGCCGACGCGTCGACATCCTGCTGCAGAAATTCCTCGCTGCGGGCGCCTACCTCGACGGCGAGCCGATGGAGGCGCTGGAGCAGGCCGTGGCCCGCGACTCGACGCTGATCGCGTCCCCGGAGCTGTCCACGCTCCAGTCGAATAAGAAGGTCCTGGCGTGGCTGACCGAACGAGGCCCGGAGATGCCGCCCGCGCAGCGGAACGTGATCGAGCAGCACGTCCCGTGGACGGCTGATCTTGTGGACGGCCCGGTACGACGGCACGGCCGACGGCACGACCTCTTGGATCTGCTTCTCCGTGATCGGGACTCCTTCGTCCTCAAGCCAGCAGACGCCTTCGGCGGAAACGGTGTCGTGATCGGCCGGGAGGTTCTGGCCCGGGAGTGGGAAGAGGCGGTCCGGGCGGGGGCCGGAAAGGGCTGGGTCGCGCAGGAGTACTGCCGCCCCGACCACCATCCAGTGTCCGCGTTCGACCCTGCGTCCGGTGAGGTCCCGCTGTTGGAACGGCCCCATGTCATCAGCCCGTTGCTGATCTCCGGCGCTGGGACTGGTTTCCTCACCCGCTTCGCGCGGCCGGGCGGTGACGGCGTCACCAGTGCGCAGGCGGGAGCCACCAACACGGTCTGGGTCCACGACTGAGCCGCCCGGCGTCCAGCGTCCGGAGACTCTGACCCTCGGCTCGGTGCTGACGTGGGCCTGCCAGAAGGCAGAGCTGCTGATCCTCGGTTGGCAGTAGGCCGACAGGGAGTCGAGCCGTGGTGCGGAGCGGTGGCGCTCCATACAGCCGTCCCGCTCACCACAAGGCTGGCACCAAACCCCGTCGCGGCACCGACACCGTTGACCGAGCCCCGTAGTCTGCTCTGGCGCAGAACGGAGTGCTCTTCGATGAGAGGGGAGTGTCATGAATCAGGCTCTGGCCCGTAGTCGGTGGTGACGCCGGATAGTGGTTAGGGTAGAAGAATGGGGTGGCGGAGGAGGTCGAATCCGGCGCGTCCGTACATCTGCCTCATGATCCTCTTGGTGCGGGTGTTGACGCCTTCGGTGCGTCCGTTGTGGTAGGGCAAGGTGAAACCAGCGTTCACGGTGGACCGATCGATTTCGAGACCGTTGGTGAAGCTGCGCAGGTGAGGCAGGTCGAAAGCCCGGACGGTCGTGATCCACTCGGTGAGTTTCACGTCGTTGCCCTCAGTCGGCTTCAGCAGGGCGGCGAAGCCGCGTCCGAGATCGGCGAGTGCGGTCATCTCCGGGCAGGCCGCGGCGATCTTCTCCAGCAGGATCGTTTCCTTCGGGCGCAGGTTTTCGGGGGCGGTGAGCAGCGTCCGCACCCGCGCGCCGCAGCACCGCCACCAGCTTCCCGAACGGTCGCGGGCTGAGTCCGGTGAACGGGGATATCCAGACACCTCACGGCGCCAAGCCGTCAAGCCGGGACAGCGGGCATGAGCTCACCGTTCGATTTCGAGGGCCCTGCCGGTGGTCATCAGAGAGCGTCCTTGATGTGGCCTCGAGCGAAGTCCCATGGGGCGGGAGCATTGGCGGCCGCGTACTCGTCTGCGATGCCAAAGATGCTCCCGCATCCTGGACATTCCGCCTGGCCGAACAGGTGCGTCAGGCCCCAGGCGAGCCGTTGCTGGCCATCCCGTACGGCCGACTCGTGCAACATCCTCCCGGTGCCGGTCAGCTCGTGCGGGACGGCCGGCCTGAGCGGGACCTGGTGGACATCCCCCAGAATCCAGTCCCGGATTGAGGAGCAGCATCCGTAGTCGCCGACCGCGATCGTCACTGGTGCGTCGCAGTGCGGACAGGCGACAGTGACGAAGGAATCGGTGAAGTCGTCCAGGGCCTCGAACCACAAGAGCTGGCCGTCGAACGCGAGCATGGCCCGCAGCCGGCTCAGGTAGATCTTCCCGTCCAGGCCAGACCGCAGCCGGGCGGCGGCCATAGCGCGAAGCTCGGCCAAGATCGCAGCACAGCAGGCGACTTCTTCGTCGCCACCGCCGACTACCTTCACCGCTACTTCGAGCCCACCGCCCGCGCCATCGACGGCCTGGAGAAAGCCCTGGCCGGACTCGGCCTCCTCGACGATGCCCTCGCCCTGGACCTGCGCAAACCCCAGGACTACTTCCACCGCGTGTGGTCCACCGTCTTCCGCGCTACCGACCTCGCCGACGCGGGCACCGACGAGCCGGACGAGTACAGCGATACGAGCACAGCTGACAGCGACGACCCCGAACAGGACGCTGCATGAACACCGTCCCCGTGCCCGAACCCCGCACCGCGGCGGCCTTGGCCGCCCGCCGCCGCAAGACCGAAGCCGCCGTCGAGCGCATCCACCAGGCCATCGCCCGTCTCCGACGCGAGAAAGCCCAGGTCAGTGTTGCCGCTGTGGCCCGCCGAGCGGACGTCTCACGCACCTTCCTCTACGACAACGCCGAGGCCAGAGCAGCGGTCGCCGCAGCCATGGCCGAGGCTGGCGAACGCCGGACCCGGACGCTTGCCGAGCAGGACGAAGAGCGCGAGGCGACTTGGCGCGAACGCGCCCTGAACGTCGAGGACGCCCTCAAGGCCGCCCACACCGAGGTCCTCTCCCAGCGCACCCGGATCGGCGAACTCCTGGGCCAGATGCGCGACTTGCAAGCCGAATGGACCGAGGGCGCCATCCAGCGCATCACCACCGAGAACACCACCCTCAAACAGCGCGTCCGTCAGCTCACCACCGACAACCGCACCCTCGACGAACGCCTCAAGGC
This sequence comes from Streptomyces sp. SCSIO 30461, assembly GCF_037023745.1. Classification (NCBI taxonomy): domain Bacteria; kingdom Bacillati; phylum Actinomycetota; class Actinomycetes; order Kitasatosporales; family Streptomycetaceae; genus Streptomyces; species Streptomyces sp. SCSIO 30461. Next base: position 5,727,267 of record NZ_CP146101.1, on the reverse strand, counting down.
CGCCCGCTCCAACCTCCGCTTCCAAGACCGCCGCGTCGCCGATCTTGAGGCCCAGATCGCCGAGCCAATGGCAGGGAATCGGCCGACAACGTCCGGCCGTGCATCGTCGCCGGTCACGGACAGGACGTGAGCCGAATCCTCTCGACGGGCGGTAGGGCAATGGGCATCTTGTCGGTGATCCAGGCGTATTCGAGGCCGGCCAGGGCACCGTCCTCGACCCACACGAGTAGCTCGCCGATGTACTGACCCTGCTCATCGAGCACCTGCGCGTCCACGGGGACGATGTCGGCGCCCAGCGACGCTCGTCGCACGGGTTCGAGGACTCTCAGGTCGATGCTCACCGATCCGGGCGCCCAAGCGGCGACGACTTCCGCCGAACCGATCTGACTCCGAAGCTCCGATGAACCAGTGAAGTCGCTGGCCAGAACGTGTTCCAGCACTGCCCTCTCGGCTGGGTTCAATGGTCGCGGAGCAACAGGCACGATCGGCATGACCCCATGATGCCCTGCAGTCCACTCGGGTCGCCCGTCGTGCTCCGCCCTTGCAGGCGCCGGAGCGGAGCACGATCGGCCCTTGTCACAGGCGCGGCCTGCAGTGGCTGGGTGATGAGGTGGCCCTGCTGTTACTGGGACGAAGAGGGTATCTGGTTCTACTTCGAGCTCGATGCCGACGGACGAGTGATCCGGCAGGTCGAGCTGCAAGAGCCTGAACTGACTCCGCTCGCGGCGGCGTCGCTCGACGAGTGGCAGCGCGCTCAGGGTGCCGGACGGCTGGAGGAGTACGAGGCCAAGTACGGGCTGACCGCAGAATTGCCCTTCCAGGAGTGGGAAGGGCATGATCCCCGCTGGCTGTCGGCAGAAGAGTTCGAAGTGGTCTGGACAGCCGCCCGTCAGCAGATCGAGCTGCGATCCGGCTGACCCTGCGAAGCGTCAGCCGAACTGGAGAGCCGTCCATGCGCCAGGTCGGCCGACGGTCTACCAGCGACGGCATTCGGTCCCAGCGCCGCCGTCCCGATGGTCCCGGAAAGTCGCGTATCCCTGTCCGGCGCGCTCAGCGCAGTCGGGACCATGAAGGTCCAGCGAACCCAGGTCGCGGGTGATGGCCGAGCCTGCACTGAAGTAGGCCGGGTCCAACTCGAAGGACACCCGAGTTCCGCAGTCCGGCGGGGCTTGGAACTCTTCGGGCGCCGCGGCAGGCCGCAGATGGAGGAGTTCCTGGCGAAAGCCACGGCCCTCTCGCCATACCTCGACGACCGCGCGTGAGCTTACGGCCGCCGCCGCGGCACTCAGCCACCGTTCCCCGCCGAGTATGGAGCCGTAGTAGCCCAACCTGGGCCTGCCCTGTTCGTCGAGGGGTGTCAGCGTACGACCTCTGATGGTCGGGTGGCCCGGGGGAATCTCACCCCCGGGCCACCCGACCCCTCTGATCCCCAGTCGCGTACGGATGAACGTCCCCAGCTATGTCGCGGGAAGCAGCACGGCTGAGGAACCTGGTTGAGTTCGCGAAGCCGCCCGGAGACACTCTCACGATGAGTCGTAGCGCATCGCCCGGATCGGTCGAACGAGGTTGGGACGAGCCGTGGTATCGGGTTCGCACGGACGCCTTCGAGGCGGCCTGGTCAAGATCGGACCAGCAACGCTCGTCCCCGAGATGAGAGCGGGCTCGGGCGCGGCGGGCGTAGGACGAGTGCTTCCACACGCGGTGATGCTTTGCCCCGTACGGCGCTGAGGGCCGCACTGGCGATCGACTCTGCCTCGACAGGTCGGTCGCAGTTGTAGGCGGCGACGACCCAGAAGACGAGCAGGGCTACTACTTCAACTCAGTCTCGCTGGCCCGACCGGGCTACTACGACGGGCCAGGCCAGCCATGAACCCCTGCTCAGACACCTGAACTCGCCTCACGAGCGATCCACGGCCCGTCCACCATTCCGGTGGGTGGGCAGCGCGACATGAACTACGAGCACGCCTCCGCCAACGCGAAGCTGGAAATCCTCGCCGCATTCGGCGTGCCCGAGTCCGTCACCGACAACGCCTCCGGTCCCACATTCGACGACGCGGAGCAGGAAGAACTCGGCTTCTGGCTGCACACAGAGCTCGGACACCTGAAGCTCATCGCCCACGCGTTCGAGAAGGACGCCGGTAACGACATGAGGCTCCGCTACGACACGTCGACCGCCGAAGTGCTGGAGCTGCCCAGGCGCAGGCGCCGCGCCGAAGCACGCGAGGAGTGAAATGCCGGGCTGATCAACGTCGACGAAACCGCAAGCTCGCCGGAGTCGCTCCGACGCCAACCCCCACGCTCGCGCCCTGTGGATCTCCCCGCAGAAGGCACCCGTACCGCTCCTCCCCGGCGACACTGCAGCACTGGGCATCTCCAGCGGCCCGGAGCCGGTCGGAGACCCCGGGGCCACGCAGGGCCCCAACTCACCGCAGCAGCCCGGACAGCCAACTGGGGACGGTGCGGCAGCGCAAGCCGTGGCCGAGGCACGTGAGGGCACACCCGACTCGGCACCGGGACCGGCGGCAGTGGCCGTCGATGAAGAGGGCGCTATCACGCCGAACGCCCGGTCGAGCGCAGCGGCGGCCGCAGTCCAGGAGGCTCATGCTGGCTCGGACGCAATACCCGCAGAGGGGGCGGCGGCGGTCGCCGTGGACCGCCAACTTGCGAGCGAGACGCCGGCTCTCCATACGGTCTAGCCTCGTAGTCATGGGAATTGACTGGGAGAACATGCTCGGTACAAGCGGCAACGGCCTCAACGATGCCTACGACAGCGCGGTCTCCGCGGTCATCTACAGCGAGGACCTGGGGGACGGCCGTCGGCCACTCCCAGTCGGCGAAGAACACGACGATACAGACGGCCTCCGTACTGACGCTGCTCGGTTCGGAGAATAACCGAGCGCCCCGCCGGAAGACCTTGGGCGCTCGTGCGTCACGCGGCTTGGACCAAGTTGGCCCGTGTCGCTCTCTCCCACTCGACCAGGAGTCGTTGGTACTCCGCCGCGCGGCTGGGGCTGTCGGGCTCCTCCATGAGCCGGCGGATGGCCGCGTTGATCCGCGCAGCGGCAGGTCGCAGCCTTCCGTGAGGCCGGGAGGGGGAGAGCATTCATAGAGGGTACGATCCCGCACCGACAACGGTCGTCGGCTTCCCGCAGTGGAGGGCTTGGCTGGCGCTCGGGTGGCTTCTCCCGGCGAAGGCGCGGCGGAGTCGGGAAGTCGACCCTTCGCGCCTTCGCCGGGAGAAGCCGTCGATCAGGTCGCGTGCGCCCTGGCGAAGCCGGTGTTCATCCTCACGGAGACGGCGGGGAGCGTGGGCGGCGTACGTCTTGTACGCCTTGTCCAGCGACGTGTCGGAGGTGAACTCGCGACGGGGCACCTTTCGCATCACGGCTTCGATCTCCGGTGAAGAGGTCCGCGCACAGCTCGTCCACCACCTTGTTCCGCAGGCGGGTCGCCTCGTCGGCTCGACGGTCGTGTTCGTCATCAACTTCCTTCGGTCATACGTGTTCGGGGGAGGACCGGCAGCAACGCCGGTGGGCTGGGGAGCTATCGGCGGATGTTCTCCTTTCCCGTCGGCTCACCCAGAGTTGGCGCGTTCGTGGTAGCGGGACGCGCGACCGCCGGGCACTGCTCGGTGCCCCGGCACGGGGAGCGTTTCATCTGCCGTGAGGGGACGTTAAGTCCGATCTTCCCTGGTTCGTGGTCGCTCGATCGTGGTACTGATGGCTGCGCGGGCCATGTAATGGGCATGTCCATGTTGAGATGCGGGTCATGGAGAGAAAGCCGTACCCCAGCGACTTATCGGACGAGCAGTGGGCGTTGATCCGTGCGACACGAAGTCGCGCATTACTGACAGCGGCCAAGATCTTTTCCCCACGTACGGCCAGCAACTCCCCACTGACGGCCCCCACTGGCGGCCAGTTAGATTCCCCACCTGCCGCGCGCCGGTCATGGAATGTCATCGCCGGGGCGGCTCGCATGCCTCCGGCAACTGGCCCCGATGGGCCTTGGGCGGCGGCCGGCCAGAGCCGCACGGAACCGGGCCCTGTGAGGCCGGCGCCCGGCCTCACAGGGCCCGCCCGACGGCGAGAGACAGGCCATCCGGGCGGAGGTCGAGCTGGAGCGGCCCAGATGCTGATCTTCGTCACTGACGGTGATATTTCTCGCGGCCAGATGACTCCCCGTCAGGTGGCCGTGGGCGGGGAAATCTAACTGGCCACCGACACCCGTGTCGGCGATGGGCGCGTACGCCTGCTTCTTTCCGGATGCCTGCCGGCCGTAGAGCCACCGCGTGCCGGTGCGGCGATTGATGCCGACGATCCAGCAGGCTTCCGTGTTACCTATCCCAAGATCCACAAGCCGAAGACATTCCTCCCGCTCACGGGCCAGAGGTTTATTCAGTTCCAGCTGCGCTTTCTGCGCCTAGCATCGACGAGGAATGACAGACAGCCAATGGCAGGAACCACTGCCAGCCAGTCGCTCTTCACGATGAGCGAGATCGCCAGAATTCCTAGAATTCCGGCAAATGCGAGTTCTCCCACAAAGGCGGCTTTCTGTACCTTTGGTTGATTTTGCTGTGACATGCTCAACATCTCCTTGTCCAGGCTGAAGGGGCGCCATAGAAGTGGGCCGCCTTCCATGCGTGCAGGCTCAGGCATTTGCCGCGGAGGGCGGCATATGAGGCAACCGTTGTGATGTACCAGACGTACAAACGCAGGTATCCGACGAGAAGCTTGAGTGGGCCTGGCATCCACTTCTCGATAACTCCGAGAAGTTGTCCGGTGGATCCCGCACCGGCAGCTGCCCATCGGGTTTCTGATTTGTTCAGATATACCCAGATGTGCATGTAGGGCGACCACCAACGCTTCCAGACGCTGTACGACCACATGCCGTTCAGGTCGAAGCAGTTGATGGGGTCTCCGTGACAGTATTCGTATGCATTGGCATTACCCCCGGGGATGGGGTCGGTTGACAGGAATCGCCCTTCGCCAGGGGAGTAGAGGCGTGTCCCCATCAGGATGAGGTCACTCGTGACCACTGTTGAACGCTGCTCTGCCCCCAGCCAGGAGTACCGGTCAACGGCTTGCTGTCCCGTGCGGGCGTTGCCGTACTCGTCCGAGTCCAGCGCGAGCGGCGCGAACGTGGTGTCGAGCGGCAACTGTAGAGCGATGTCTCCGTGAATGTTCGTCAGGTCGATGACCACGGCCCCAGTTTTTCCCGTGGTGGCACCCAGGTTTCCTTCGAGGGACTGTACGTTGCGTGTGATCACGCCACCTGTGGCGTCTTCTTCTATCCAGCGGGGATTATCCGAGTCGTCGCCGTAGTGATTGCGTTTGGCGTTGGTCTGGGTCCAAGTGCCGGAATTCTCGGTCTCGACGGTCCACGAGCGGAATCGCATTCCCGCGTCGAGCTGCCAGGTTTGCCGCTTGCCGCTTGTCGTCTGACGCTGGACGAGATCGTTGGCGTAGTAGCTGATCGCTGTGGTGCCCGGCTTGGTTACCGTCCGACCGAAAGCGTCGTACGTGTAGCCCGCGTCGACGAGTCGGTCAGCGCTGTCATACAGATGAGTTGTCGTGGTACCACCAGAGCCCGGACAGTCGGCGCCCGGGGAGCTGGCGGCAACCGTCCGCGAGGTGCGGTTGGTACGGGAATCGAAGCCGTATGTACGGCGGGTGCAAACCGTGGCGACAGTGTCGTCGACGCTGGTCAGTCGACCTACGCCGTCATAGCGATAGGTCTGGTTTGACCAGCCGGAATGAGTGCTGTTCTGGCTGTGGATGGTTGCCGTGACGCTGTCGGAGTAGACCAGGGTGGCATCGCTGTCACGGGTGTAGGTGCGCTCCGAAGTAGCTCCCGAGGTGTCCCTGGTGACCCGGAGGGTGTAGCCGCCAGGCAGCTGTTGCTCGTCGACCAATCCGTCGGCGTCGTAGGTCGCTTGGAACGCTCCAGCCACGGAGTCGTTGATCTTAGTCGGCAGGCCGCGAGGCTCGTCGGCCTGGTCATACGTGTATGTGGTCGTTGAGGGGGCGTTGTCCGTTACCTTGGCTAGCCTGTTGAGCAGGTCGTACTCAGTGGCGGTCGTTCCGGTGTCGGCATCGGCGTAGGAAATTATGCGGCCGAGCTTGTCGTAGACCCTGGTGATGACTCCGCCGCTCGGCGAGACGGTCCTGAGGGTACGACCTGAGGCCGGGTCATACTCCGTGGTCACCTCAGGGACCGCTTGGCCGATTCCGCCAGTGACAGCCACTTTGGTGGGGCGGCCCGCATTGTCGTAGGTGATCGTCGTGGTACGGGTCACGCTGTTGGCAGTGTCCGAGACTTTCGCCGGGGCTCCCCACCAGTTGTATTCGGTGGTGGACGTAGGCAGCTGCGCCGGGTTGGAGCCGCCTCCGGTGATCGCGCCCGCAGGGCCTGCGGAGCAGACTTGGTCGGCCCACTCTGGGCGGCCTTGGCAGGCTCCCGTTCCGGTCGCGGACCAGTAGGTGGTTACGCGGGTTGCGGCGTCGGTGCCGTTGGCGCCGGGCAGTCGTTGCTTGGTGATGCGGCCCTGGGCGTCGTATTCGGTGGTCTCGGTGACCGCGAGACCGCCCGGGTCCTTGCTTGTCTGGGTGGGTAGGCCCTTGGCCCAGTCGTACACGGTCTGCATTACGCGGGGCTCGCCCTGGACACCGGGGTGCTCGCGCACCTGGGCGCCTGTGGTGACCTTGGTGACCTGGTCCTTGACCTTGGCGGTGCCGTCGGTGGGGCGGCCCGCGTCGTACTCGTTGAGTGTCCAGGAACGGGCCGTCACCGAGGTACCGGCTGGGACCAGGGTCGTGGCCCCGGACTTCAGATCAGCGGTGAGGTCGATCCGACGCAGCGGGCTCAACTTCTCCAGGGCCCGCATGCCGTTTTCGTTGTAGACCGAGATGGTGGAGAGCAGGGTCGCCCGCTCGGCGGTAGAGAGTTGTGCGATGCCGAGATCGGCCTGCGCGGCCCGGTCGGCGGCGCTGACGCCGAGTGCGACGGCCCGGTTGGAGGCGGACAATTCGCTCACTGTATTGCCAAAGCGGTCGTACTCGGTGGTGACGACATGCCCGCCAGGAGTAACCGCGTTGACAGAGCGTCCGGAGACGCCCATGTAGGTGAGGTCGGCGCGCGTGTAGGACGAGGCACCGAGAGCGTCACCGGAGTGCGCAGCCGGGACGGCGTCCGCGGGGAAGACCGCGGCCGCGTCCGTAGGCGCGTCCTTCTGGCCCCATGCCTTCACATCCGCTGCGCCCATCTTGTAGGGGGCGTCAGAGCCGGTCAACGGCACGTCATAGACGACCGAGGTGAAGGCGGTGCCTTCCTCGACGTTCGAGGTGCCTTGCTTCAGACCGGCCCGGGAGGCCTTGAGTAGCATGCCGTCACCTGCGGTGGCCGCGTTGCCGGCCTTGCCGTAGATGAACGTCCAGGCCAGCTCACCGGCCGGAGTCAGGCTGGTGACGCGGCCCGCGGTGTCGTAGGCGTACTCGGTGAACAGGGATGGGGTGATCTGTGGGTTCCAGGCGCGGCGCAGTCGGCCTTGGTCGTCGTACAGGTACTGCTGCACCGACTTCGAGGTCGCCGAATTGGCACCCGGTTCGGTGGACCACAGCCGGATCTCGCTCACCTGCCCGGCGAAGTCGCCGAAGGCGGAGCCGGTGGCGGTGGTGGAGGTCGCGTAGGCGTACTCCAGGACGCGGCAGCCCTTGGTCGCCGGTGTCGCCGTGCAGGTGGCGGCGCTGACCGCGGAGGTGGGGGCGATGACCCGCTTGGGGCGGGCCAGTTTCTTGCCGTCCACAGTCACGGTCTCGGAGACAACCGTGATGGTGGAGTTGGTGAGGCCGTCCCGCAGCGTGCTGGAGACCTGCCAGCTCGCCACCGCCGGGTCGGGCTTGGTGAACTCGGTGACCGTACCCTGCGTGTCGGAGAGAGTGAATGATCCCGTGACGCTGCCGGCGAGGGACAGGGCCTCAGAACCTGGTTCTGGAATCCAGCCGGTCTTACCCGCGTTGGCGGCAAAGTGAATGGCGTCGCCGTCAGTCATCACCACGTCGACGGCGGTGTCGGAGGCCTTCTGGATGTGGCTGTAGTCCGACTCAGTCGCCTCACCGGCGGTGCCCGACACCCACTGCTTGCCGAAGATCGCCGCTTGACCCTCCTGGTTGGCGGCCTGCTGCGGGCCGCGTGAGGAAGCGGTGCGGGATACCGACAGGCCCAAGGCAGAGACGTCGGCAGCCGAGAGGCTGTAGTCACCCGTCAGCAGGTTCACCGAGCCGGGGCCTATCTCGGTGCTCGCTGCACCGCTGGCGTTGCGGTCGACGACGACGGTCAGCGGGGCAGTGCTGCCCGAGGCGGAGTTCGGGCCGGTGAAGTTGGCCTTGATCTGGATCGTGCCGTCCGGGTTGACGGTATCGGTGGTGTTCCATACCAGCGGCGCGTTCTTGCCACCGGTCATCGCCGCCGGCCAAGCGGTGAGCGGGACGCCGCCAGAGCTGACGTCGCCAGCGGGGATCTGGACCCAAGGGTCGGCTTCGGAGCGGCGCCAGGAAAACGACACGTTGTCGTACATGCCGCTGTCTGTCTCGGCGACCAACGGCAGGCGACGGGCGGTGCGCTCACCGTCGGTGGGCTGGACGAAGCCGCCGGGGCCGGCGTGGAAGGTGTAGTCGATGGCCTCGGACTTGTTGTCGGCTTTGTCGACCTGCCGCACCTGGAGCGTGTGGGTGCCGTCCTTGGGCGGGGTGACGCCGATGGGCTTGGCAGCGGTGGAGCCGGCTGTACCGACCTTGGTCCAGGTCGCCCCGTCCAAAGACCACTCGAGCCAGTTATGGTTCGTGCCGTTCGGCGTGATGGTGAACGTGCCCGTCTGACCTGCACCCTTGACCCACGAGGTGGACGGGTAGTCCGTCGAGGTGATGGCTGTCGGGGCGGACGGTGCGGTGGTGTCGACCGTGAAGGACTTCCAGGCAGACCACCCGAGGTTGTAGTGCGCCCCGTCGTAGGGCGAGGTGCGGAACTTGTAGGTCTTTCCGTTGGTCAGCACTCCACCGGGGACGGTCACCGAGGCGACCTGACCGGAGGGGACGTACGGGGAGACGATGACGTTTCCGACCTGGGTGTCGGTGACGCTGTCGAAGATCTGGAAGGTGCCGTTGACCTTGTCCCCGTTGGCGTCGACGAAGGTGTCACGTAGCGTCGGCGTCAACGTGTTCACCATGTAGGCGCCGCTGTACGAGAAGAACGGCGGTCCCGCCTCCTGCTTGGTGCCTGTGCGGGGACGGTAGTTGTAGGTAACGGTCAGCTTCGGCGGGTTGGACGCGGCGTTGGCGGAGTTGACCCGCTTCCATTGCGCCGTGACCGTTTCGCTCGTGGCCCGCAGGCCCATGTGGCCCTTGGCCGCCTTCGCGGAGGCCCATTCCTGCACCAACGTGGTCACATTGGCATTGATCCAGCCATCAGGAGCCGAGGTGCAAGCGGGGTTGCCCTTGGTCTCGGTGGACGTGGCCTTCTTGGCGGTCCACGCCGGCTGCGCGGTCCACCGCGAGGACGTGGACGCCGCCCCGGTGGACCAAACCTCCCACGGGTAGGCGACACAGTCGGTGTTGCCGGAGTGGAAGTTCCACAAGGACAGCTTGGCATCGGTCACCAGTGCGTCCGAGATCGGCGCGGTGTTCCACGAGATGAACGACCGCGCGGTGCGCCAAGTGCCGTCACCGTTCTTGGTGCCGGGGTTACCCAGGTCCAACTCGGTGTCAGTGGACCAGTCGACGGTCTCGCCTTGCTGGACATAGGTGTCGAAGACGCTCGACAGCGACGAGGTGGACGGGTCCACCGTTACCGGGTACTGGGTCTTCGGGTCAGCCAGGAACTTCGCGTCCGGGGTGACGACCAGATCGACCCCGCCCTTGGTCTTGTTGACCTTCATGGCAACCTTGGCCCGGTTGGTGTGCTCACCGGACACCTTGTCGACCGAGGCATCCCACATCACCGGGGCCGGCATGACAGCCTGCTTCTTGCTCTTCTTGTCCGTGAAGAGCAGGCTGCCGTCCTTCTGCTGCGTAACCTTCAGACCCTTGGTCCGCAGCGGCAGCGTATAGGTGTAGCCGTCGGCTTCAGGCTTCTGCTTGAGCTCGACATACTGCTCGAACCCAGTGCGGGTCGCCTCGACCACCACATCGGCGCCCGGCACGGCGTTCACATACTCGGCGCGCGTGCCCTCCAGCTTTGGTGAGGGCAGACCGCCTTTCCACTGCAGAGTGATCTGCTCATCACCCTCGCCCAGCGTCACCAGGTCCGTGGCCTTGGACGCTTGAGCGGCCTTGAGCGAAGTAGCCGGGGTACCCCTCTTGCCCGCCAGTTTCAGACCACGGGGGTGGGCCTTGGGTTCCACGCCGCCAGAGCGACTGACCAGGTCCAGGTCCACATCACGCCAGCCGCCATCAGCCGCATCGTCCTGGAACCGGACAGGGCCAGCGGTCAGCTCGGTTGTAAGCGAACCATCCTTGTTCACCCACGTCGTGGATGTCTCGGTACGCTCCGAGAGCGCCTCAACCCGCTTCCCCGACAACCGGGCCGCCACTCGGGCGGAAGGGATATCGGCTGCCTGGGTGACTGCCGAGTTCTTCGGCGCGGCAACGGTCTGAGGTGATACCGCAATCGCGGCACTCCTGCCGTCGACCAAGGTTACGGTCAAGGCCAGCGCAAGACTGCCGACTATGCACGGCAGCCCTCTCCCCGACCAAACCCATCCACGCGAACGCCGCGCGGGTCTGTGAACCTTCATAGTTCCTCTGTCTTTTCTTGCAATGCACCACACATGTGATGCATCCGTGAACATACAGAGGTGGAAAAGATCTCAAACGGCGCAACCAGGCACACGCCCCGCCGGGAGGAGGCGAAAACGGAGCGATCTTCATCAGTTCGTAACCCCAGATCCGGCGATGCCTACCCATCAGAGTGCGGTTCGCGCCGTGATGCCTGTTTCGCGATGAGGTCTGGGTGAGGTGCCCTGCTCGGTGGGCTGGTGCTCAAGGGTGGGGCTGTGTGAACAGGCCGGTCTCGGGTTCGGTGAGGATGCCGCGGGCGACCAGGCGTTTCAGCTTGGACCGGATGCCCTCGGTGTTCTTCGGCAGGATCGGCAGGTCGAGGGCCTCGCAGATGTCGCGGGCCCGCATCGGATGGCCGGTGTCGGCGAGGGTCGTGAGAATCTGCTGGTAGGCGGGGTGTTCCGGCACCTCGGCGCGGAGTGGGTCGTCGGCCGGTGCCGGTGCGGGGAGGCTGAGGAGGGTCTTGCGGGTGATCTGCAGATGCTCGCTCTCGGTTTCGAACTCGCGTAGGCGTGTGGTGAGTTCGGCGATCTGGTCCCGGAGTCGGCCAGCCTGCCCGGCGACCTCGCTCTCCCGGGCCTCGACGTGGGCCAGTACGGCCTTGAACTGGGGGATCTCGCTCACGCGTTCCTCCAGGAGGGAAGGGTGGTGCCGGTGAGGCGGCGGGCCATGACCGAGGTCATCGCCCAGAACACCCGCGAGCGGGAGGAGGCGAGCCGGTGTTCGTAGTCACGCACGAGACGGCGGTAGAACATCAGGATCCCGTTCGTCTGCTCCACGATCCACCGCTTGGCCTGCGGGACGAAGCCTTTGTCGGCCGGGTTGCGCTCGACGATCTCCACGTCGATGCCCAGGGTCTTGCCGTGGTCGACAACGCTCTTCTTGAAGCCCTGGTCGACCAGGGCTTTGCGCACGGTGTCGGTCTGCGCGGCCACGCCGTCCAGGAGGGCGATGCCGGCGGTGTTGTCGTGCGCGGACGCCGGCAGGGCGACGGCCTCGACGACGAGGCCCAGCACGTCCACGGCCAGGCATCTCTTCCTGCCCGGCACCTTCTTCGAGGCGTCCTTGCCCGTCGTACCGGCCGGGACACGGACAGCCGCGTGGATACTCTGGGTGTCCAGGACCACCAGGCTCGGGTCGGCTAATCGCTTCCGGCTCTCGCGCACCTGCACGCGCAGGAGGTCGTGAACGGTCTGGTCGGTGCCGTCCTCGCGCCAGGCGGCGAAGTAGTAGTACGTCGCGCTCTTCGGCGGCAGATCGTGCGGCAGGTACTGCCACTGACAGCCGGTGCGGTTCTGGTAGAGGATCGCGTTGACGATCTCCCGCATCGCGTATCTACCCTGGTGACCGGTGGCCGAGGGGTGCTCGGCCTTCCAGGCACTGATCACGGGCTCGACCAACTGCCACTGTTCGTCGGTGAGATCACTCGGGTACGGCTTGCGGTCACTCATCCGGCCACCCAAGCGAACCCCGAACGCCTGACCGGCAGACATGCTCCAACGTCACCCCATCGAGCGACACCAAACCCGGCATCACGGCGCGAACCGCACTCTGACAGCCACGGCCGGGCCGAAATCCATAGGATCGCGGCTCGAACCGTGCCTCCCACTCGGGTTCAAGTGCACTGAGGACCATGGCTTGAAGACAGCGGTCCAAGATCACGGGAATCCCGAGCGGCCTCCGCCGCCCGTTCGCCTTCGGTATGAACACCCTCCTGACGGGGCGGGCCTTCCACGGGGCGGCCTTGTGCTGCATCCAGTCGGCCAGTTCGGCCTTGCCCCGGGGCTGCAGTACGACCATCCCGTCGATACCCGCCGTCTTGCGGTCAGCGTTGACCTCCGTGACCCGCCGCACGCTCATGAGCGTGTTGGCGCGGGAGCGGAGCATCAACTTCTGCAGATTGCGGACCCGTTTGAGGTCCCCTGCCTGCGATGCCGTGAAGATCCTCTGCCTCAGCCGCCGTACTTCCCCCTCCGCTGCCTGCCAGTCGATCGACAGCCAGTCGGTGGGGCCGTCCTCCGGTCCGTTCACCGCAGCACGGTCGGTCACGACGGAGTCCGCCGTGGCCGTCGGTGTGGCTTTGGTGTCCAACTTGTCCTTCGGTTCGAGCGTTGATGGCCATCGGTTCCTCACAGGCCCACCTGATCCACGTCAGCACCCTTTCAGGTCCCGGGCAGTACCCGTATCCGGCCAGTTGTGCGGGACGACCGGCAAAGGCGCCGACCTTCAATCCCGGTTTCCTGCCGCCTTTCGGCTGCCAGCCTTGGCTTCTTGGATCATCCTGTGCCCGCTGGGGAGTTAGGCCTTCCTTGCGGTCGGCTTACCGGAGGTGATACCTCCGGACCCCATCGGGGTTACCACGTTCCACGCGAGCGAGATACGACCGGGGTGGGTGCCCCCTATACTCCGGGACGGCGATGCTCTCCCGGCTGACAAAGAATCCCCAACCGGCGCCTGCCGCTTCTCAGCGGCCAGTCCTGCACCCCGCTGGAACATCCCATCTGCGGGGCCAAAGATCACGAAGCATCATCAGGGGTTCAGTCGCCTTCACCCGTCCGGTCTTCTCCTTGCCTGTGGTCTGCGGATGGAACGCAGGCCCTTGGGCTTCTCCCCCGAGCTTCGCACCGCGCCGTTACCGGCACCGCACGTCGGGGTGGGGACTGGCCCTGAGCACTGGCCAGGAATACGCTGCCGACGTCAGCCGTCGGGCCTCTGACCAGCGCATTCACTCATCTCGTGCAGCATCGTGTCGCACCTCTTTCTTCTTGGTGTCCACGCTGATCACCGGGTCACCCGCCTTCAGGAAGTCGGCCACCGTGGCGTTGAGGTGCCCGAACTGGGCGTCCCGGTCCGGGTGGTGGCTGCCGGCCAGCACCCGCGTGTTGCCGCGCAGGCTGAACCCGGCCGCCTTCAGCAGGGCGGCGACGGTGTCGCGGCCCGCCTTCCTGCCTTGGGCGGCGAGTTCGTCCGCAAGGCGGCGCAGCGACTTCGTCGTCCACGTCAGCGGCTTCATCGGATCGCCCTGCGTGTTGTCCTCGACCAGCTCCAGCAGGGCAGCCACCAGTCCCGGGTCCTTCTTCGCCAGGGCCGGTCGGCCAGCCCCCGGACGCCGTACCCGCCCGTCCGGCTCCGCGTCGGCGTCGAGTTCGGCCAGGCCGCGGCTGACACAGCCCTTCGAGACACCCGCGGCTCGCGCCACCGCGGCGATCCCGCCATGCCCCAGCTGCCGGGCCTCCGCGCCGTACAGGATCCGGTGCTGCCGCTCGTTCAAATGCGGCGTCACCGCCTCGAACTTCGCCCGTAACGACTCCATCGAGCCATCAAAACGCCCCATACAACATCAACGAGCCCAACTACCGCAAGCAACCCACTAATTCATCGACGGCCCCAATTCGGTGGATGTGTGCTCCCCACACCGGGGGTGGTGCTCTACCCGAGGGCCTGGGCGAGGGCCTGGGCCGTGTCGGCAGCCGGCCCGCCGGGCAGAAACTAGTCGGCCCCTTCCTGTCGGCCTTCGATCGCACGCTGGCGCTCAGCCATCTCGCGCAGCTCGTCCGTGGACACGGGGGTGACGCCGTGGAGGCTGTGCACGGTGAAGCTGGCCAGAGTCCATCTGATCTCCTTGTCGCCGACATGGACGTGCTGGAGATCGTCCGGCCGAGGGCCAGGGTTGGGCAGGGGGGTGAGAGTCACCGGGTCGAAGACCACACCAGCGACGCCCCACAGCGGGCTGTACTCAACGAGCGCGGCGACATGGCTGCGGCGGAGGGGCGGGCAGGTGTCGATCGATTCGACCGCGCAGACCGAATGCAGCGGAGGCGCCGTCGTGGTCTCGCCTTCGGCGATGGGAGTGTCGGCGCCAAGCAGGTAGAGAGTGCGATCGTCAGCTCCGTAGCTGAGCACCGTTTCGCCGCACACCGCACACAGGTCATACCGCATCGCGCGCTTCTGCCGGTGCGTGTTGATCCGTCGGAAGTCCGGCCTCGCCCCTGCCCCGGGCGAGGCCGGAACGCACCCACAGCGCCCCGTAGCGGCGGTCTGTCACCGGCACTTCAGGGAGACGGACTCGCTGGTCCACGCCGTGACGTAAGGGACACGCTTCCCCCTCCAGAAATGCTGTCTCACAGGTCCACCGGTCCCGGGGCGAGTACGGCACGCACGGTCTTGCCTGTACCTTCGTGCGGCACGAACCGGGTGACCTGGGCGCCGAGGAAGGCGACTTGCCATAGGCCCCGCCCCTTCTCGCCGCGTACGGCGGCCTCGAAGTCGCGGAAGACCGGGTTCAGGTCGGACACGTCAATGAGCAACGCCCCGGCTTCGTCAATCGCAGCGGACAAGGTGAGCATTCGATCGGAGAGGGGGACGTCTTCAGGTATGCCGTGCTTCACACCGTTGTCCACGAGCCGGCTGACTGCCTCGACGGCTCGGAGGATGTCTCCGTGCCAGCCGAGGATGGTGACCATCCGTCGAGTCCACGTTCGACTCAAGGGCAGCGCCCGCGGGTCGCCGGGGAGCTGGGTGGTGAAACTGCGGACGATGGGCGCGCCCGGCATCGTCATCGCTGCCGAGCACAGTTGTTGGTCCTCGGGGGGAAGCGGTGCGTCGTGCGGTCGAATCTCGGCGATCATCGGGTGTTCTCCGGGTACTCGGCCGTCAGGGGGTGGGACGTCGGCTGGCGTCTGGTGCGGGTGGCGGCTCGGTCAGGGAGTCCGGCTTCTTCACGGCGCCGATCTCGACCAACAGATCCAGCAGCTCATTCACAGCCCAGCCCATACGCCGCAGGAGTGCGAGAGCCGGCCCGTAGTCGCCCGGCATCTCTTCCTCGCGCACCCCGCAGGCCCTGTGGATGCGCGAGAAGGCGCGTTCGTCCCGCCGCTCGGCCTCGCCGTTGAGGGCGATGCTCACGAGCTGCATGAGGTGGCCACGGAGCCGCTGCCCCAGTTCCTCGATCTCTTCCTCGGCTGGGGGGACGGAGTCGAGGGCGTCCGCCACGTCGTCCAGCCAGGCGTCCCCGTCGTACGGGCTCCAGGCACGTATCTTCGCCAGGGCCTCTTCCACAGCCGCCCGGTTGGCCGGCTGGGCTGGACCTACGGGGTGGGTCCACCGGGGCACGTCGTCGCTGGAACGGTTGGTGAGGGCGGGCGTGGTCATCGTCCTTCCCCCAGGCAGAGAAGGCACCACACAATCGTACGGTCTTCAGTGACTCCCCACGAGCCACCGTTCTCCCGCACCAGGCAGTCAACGACGTGGAGGCCGCGCCCGGATTCGGCTCCCTCCTCGACCGGCTTCGGTTCCGGGAAGTCGGGCATGCCGTCGGCGATGGCGAGGCGCAGAAACCCGTCGTCGCGAACCACGATGCTGATGCCGATCTGGCTCGTGCCGCTGTGGATTACGGCGTTGGTGAGTAGTTCGGAGATGATGACCGTGACGTCATCGATCATCTCTTCGAGGCCGCAGAATCGGAGTCGCGCGGCGGTGATCCGGCGCATGCTTCCAACCCGGCACGCGTCGGCGCGGCTGGGCTGCTTGCCGCCGCGGCGGGGATCGACCTCGATGCGTTCGGCCATCACGTCCCGGCCGCGTTGGGGGATCGTGCCAGGCGTCTGTACGGCGGTCGTCGTCATCACGTCCTCTGGAGGCAGGAGGGAGCGAGCTGAAAGGCCTTGCCGCGCCGCCTGCTAGCTCACGTGTAGTCAGGTAACCGCCGTACTGGCGCTGTTGTGCATGCCGTATGGACTGGGAGTTGGCCGCAACCACCCTGCCGTTTTGACCGTCCCTTTACTCTCCACGGCGGAGTCGGCCCATAACGTTCTGTCACGCCGGGAACACGGAACGACTTGCTCGCAGCGTGGTTGCACGAACATCAGGTGAAGGTGGGAGAGCTAACTTCCCTGGTCAACACGGAGATCAGCAAGCTGACGGGCCGGTACGGCACAGTCCACGACAGGCACATCCGCAAGCTGCTCAGTGGCGAACACAGGTCGCCCAACGCCTTGCTGAGAACGGCGCTGGAGAAGGTCACGGGCCTTCCAAGTGCAGAGTTAGGCTTCACTCCTCGGGGGAGCATGAAGGCAAACAACCCCTCTCCAGCACCCGAGGATGACCCGTTGTATCGCCGCGCCTTGCTTGCCGCAGCCACCGCCGCTGGTGTCTCACTTGCCACGCCGCCCCTTGGAGGGCAACGGCCTCGCCGCCTCAGCTCCAACGACGTCGAGGCGTTGAAGGCTGAACTCGTCGCCTGGACCACCGCTGAAAGCACATACGGTGGCACCCCGGAACTGGAGAAGCGTGCTGAAGGCATCACCGACAAGGTGATCCGTCTCCAGCAAGAAAACAGCGCGTCCGCGCGGATCCGCTCCGATATGTACACGGTCGCTGCTGCTTTCTCCAACAGTGCCATGTGGGCCGCCATCGACGGCCAGCGCTTTGAACCAGCCGAGTACCACCTGGACAGAACCATCCGCCTCGCTGGTCTGTCCGGCGACCCTGCCACCGAGTTTCGCGTGTGGGGCCACGCCAGCATTCTCTTCCGGCATCTCAACCGCCCTACCGACGCTTTGGCCGCGGCCGAGAGGGCTCAGGCGTCCGCCATCACACGGCGCGACCCGTTGTTCTCCTCGCTGGCGATGTCTCGCCTGGCGGTCAATCACGCCGCGCTCGGCGACGACAGAAGCACCATGCGCTATTTGGAGCTGTCCCAGAAGGCCCTGGATCGTGCCGACCTGAACAAGCTCCGCCCGTCCTGGGTCGGCTTCTACGATCAAGCCGAGCTCGACCACCTGGCGATGGTCGCCTGCGTACGCCTGGGTCAGTGGCCTGACGCCGAACGGCACGCGCACCGCAGCCTCGCGTATATGCGTCCGGACCTCAAACGCAACAGCGCACTCGTGCACGCGCATCGCCATTGCGCAACTTGGCCAGAGGGACCTGGAACAGGCGATCGGCACCGCCCAGAGCATCCCCGAGGGCATGCTGAGGCACGCACGCGTCCGTGGTCTCCTGGACGGCTTCACCAAGCAGGTCATCACCCTGGCCCCCCATAATTCCGAGGTCCGCGACTGGCGGGCCCGCTACCGAACGGTGGTCGCATGACTAACGCTGGCTCCCTGACACTGCTCCGCACGAGCGACGTGGAGAAGTACCGACAGGTCTTCCTCAACGTTCACGTCGAAGTCCGAACGCAGTTCGGCTTGATGGAGAGCCCGTTCAACGCCGTGGAACGGTTCGACGAACGACTGACCAGCTATGCCTCGCGGGAGGGATGGGAAGCCATCATCGCCTTCAACGGTGAGGAGCCGACCGGCTACATCTTCGGGGGGCCACTCGCCGCCGGATCACGATGGTGGTCGAGCATGCGGCAGCCGCAACCGGACGACTTCACCCGGGAAACCGGCAGCCGCACGTTCGCTGTACAGGAAGTTCTCGTCCGTAATGGGTATCGCGGCACTGCGGGAGCAGGAGCCTCCCGTACACTGCACGAGCACCTCCTCGCCGAGCGCAACGAGGAGCGCGCCACGCTCCTGGTCGACCCCAGCCGCTCCGATGGACGGCTGAAAGCGGTGTACGAGTCCTGGGGGTATCGGGACATCGGCGAGCAACAACCCTTCGCCGACTCGCCCGTTTTCGCCACGATGCTGCGTGATCCACTTCGCCAGTAGTCGGGACAGCCAGTCGGCGCTCTCATCAGTGTTCGCCTGTTGTGCGGTCAGCCGAGATACGACCGAAAGGGATAGCGAGGCCGCGTGAGGGCTGTTCGTAAGAGGATCCCCCCAACGAACAGAAGCCGCTCGCACCGCCGCCGGGGACACGGGCCGGGGGTCACTTTCCGGCGGCGGTGCGAGCCTTTCGCTGCGGCGGATTGCGCGCGAGCCGGGAACCCGGTCTGCGCGATCCGCCCGCCGGGGTTCTTCGCGCCGGCGGACTGCACCCGGGAGGCCGCCTGGGCCCCGGTTCCCGTGCGGGAGGTCAGTGAGGGGTGTGGCAGTTGGGATCGGTGCAGGCCCTGGCCAGGGCGAGGGTGCGGTCCTGGGGCGGGGAGTCCAGCCACTCGGCGCGCATCGCCTGGAGGCGGTCCAGGTCGGTGGACAGCTCGGGCACCTGGGTGCGCAGTTCGTCGGTCCACTGCCGGGTGAGGGCCTGCCCGTTGACGTACAGCTCCCCGTCCCGGCCGCCGACGGCGAACAGCACGCCGCCGCGCGGGGCCGGGATCACCATCGCGCCGACCGGCTCGGCGACCTTGCCCTGGCGCACCAGCACCGCGGTGGCTGCCTGCGCCTGGGCCAGGGCTTCCTCGTCCAGCGTCGGCATCGGATCGGGCCCGTGCGGCGGAGCGAGCGGCATCACGCCGTCCTCGGGCGCCCCCGCAAGACCACGTCCGGCGAGCTGGTTGTTCTCGTAGAAGGTGACCATCGGCGCCAGCAGCGGCATCTGCTCCCGCAGGCGCTCGGCCACCGAGGGGGTCAGCCGCTCCCCGTTGACCAGCACCTGCCCGCTACGGCCCTCCGCCACGGACAGCACCCCGCCATCAGGGGTGAAGTGGTACTTCGTCTCCGCCCCGTCCGTCATCAGCCCGGCGTCGATCGCCCGGTCCCAGGCCGCCGCGACCCGGACGAACTCCGCCCGGAAGATCGGCGGCACCCCGTCCAGGCCGAGGCCGTCCTTGCGCCGGCGCTTGTCCCGCCGGGCCTGCTTGGCGCGCTTGGCGTCCCGTCCCACCGCTGTCCTCCTTCTTCACGGACCCCGCCACCGGACAACGACCAGGCACGTAAGGGGTAGCGCGCTCTCGCCCGGACAGCCGGACGCGCGCGGCCCTCCGGCCAACGGCGTGCGCCGCACGTCTTGCAGCCCTGCCGGGCGGGGGAGAGCTTCTCCTTGCTCGCCGTGGTCATCGAATCGGCCGTCCGTCCCGCTCGCGTTCGAGCTTCAGTTGCTTCCTGGTCGCCTCACGGGCCTTGTCTCGGAAGTAGATCGCTTCCTTGTGCGTGATCGGCGCGTCGTGGAGGTTGTGCGAGCCCCGTAGGAAGTTCTCCGTACGGTCGGCGATGGAGTACGCCAGCGCCTGCTCAACTACCGCGCCGGTCTGGCGCACTTCGCCCAGCTCGTCGCGCAGCTTGCGCAGCAACCCGTCCCGCTCGCGTTCAGCGGCCTCGATGTTCGCCAGGCGTGCCACCATGCTGCCCAGCAGCGGGTCGCGGGAGCGGAACAGCTCGACAGCGCGTTCGGTGGCAGGATCGGCATCAAGGTGCAGGTCGAGCTGAGCCAGCAGGAACGCCGTCACCAGCGTGCCCTGGCTCAGCCGCTGGCTGAACTCCCGAGCAGAGCTGTCGCTCACGCCCAGCTCACGGACCGCGGCCGCTCGCAACTGCTCCCGCAGCGCGTTCATGATGCTCTCGGGCAGCGCCTTGATGTGCGGCTGGCTCTGCACGCCGGCGAGCCGGAAGCCGGACTGGGGGAGCGTGGCGGTCTCGGCTGAACTGCTCGAACCACCCTTCGAGGCCGCGCTCTGGGCGGCGTCCTGATGGTCGGTGAACTTCAGCGATCCGGATGTGGCGCGTTCGGGTTCACCCGGTGCGGAGACGACACGGTGAGCAGCCACTTCGGCCGCGGCGGCGTCCTTGACGGCCGGCTGTGTCCCAGGGGCCGGAACGGAATCAGTCGCAGGGCCCGCTGGCGGACCTCCCGAGGGCACCCGATCGGCGGGGTTCTGCCCTCCGCCGACACCACGCTGATGGGGTTCGCCGGCCCGCTCGGAGTCGCCGGAGTCGGGCTCGCGGTCCGGTTCCAGGCTCGGGCGATCCGCTTCGGCTTCCACGTCGAGATCAGCCTGCGGACCTTCAACCTCGAGTTGAGAGTCGACGTCGCCGGCCTCATCGAACTGCATATCCGGCTCGGGCGTTGCCGCCTCGGGCTCAGGCTGTGCTGTCTGGGTTTGGACACGCTTGAGCTCCTCGCTCCCGCCGCGCCTGTAGGCGTCAAGGAAGGACGTGTCCACCTCCATCACCTCGTCGGTGGGCGTGGTCGCCTCCAGCATCTCTGCGAAATCCCGGCTCATACGAGCTCACCGTCCTCGTCGTCCAAGAGGTAGTTGTCGCCGCGGGTGAGCCCGATCAGCGAGTCGAAGCCCATGGTGACGACACGTTCGAGGTTCGCCGAGTTCTTCGCCAGTGCCGCGACCTGGTCGACGAGTTCGTTGAGCCGCGCGATCTCCAGGGTCGGCAGGTCGTAGTCGAGGTTCTCGCGCTGGATCTTCTCGGCCACCGCCTCGGCCACGTACTCGTTCAGCGAGGAGAACCCGCGCTTGTCGGCCCAGTACTCCGCCCGCTGCTTGGTGTCCGGGGCCAGCCGGATGAACATGCCCTGGCGGCCACTGTTTTTTTGCGTTGCGCCCTTCCTCGTGTCGCGCACCGGCTGGGCCTTTTTCTTCGGCTCCTGTTGGCTGGTCATGCGCGACTTCTCCTTGCTGTGGTCGACCCATTCAATGGGGCGCTTTGACATCGCCACTCAGTAAGCCACCTGTGCTCTTTTCACAGGCATCCGAATGTCTGTGGAGTTGCTGACGTGCGCAGTCGCCCCCGGAGATTCATTGCTGTAGCAGGCGACCCTGCCAGGGTGGGGTGCGCTGAACGGGGTCACCTGTTGCAGGTCACAACCGTTGTCGATTAACCCGGCTCCGGCCCTTTCGTGTGCCGGATGGACTCCTGTGCAGGAGCCTGGCCTGGGACTTGGAATCGCGTTCCTCGTGCAGTCGGTGTCCTCGGGTGAACCCCGGCGGCAAGACCGCCTTGCCCTTGGCGCTGCGTAGGTGCCCGACGAGCGACCCGGCGTCGATGGCCTTGGTGGTGCTTGCGGTCGGGCCCGGCGGAGACGGCGACCGTGGCGCCCGGGTTGTGCTGTCATCGCCACTGGAGCATCCGACCAGCAGGCCGCTCGCGGCCACAGCGAATGCCGCAGCCGCAAGTGCGACCTTCCTCGTTCTCCAGGTCTTCATCGCTTCACATCTCACCTGCCCTATCTCCGTCTAGTTCGATTGAATCGACGGGCCTTTGAGGCTACCTTACGCGAATGCCTATCAAGTGTCAGTCGTTGGCGAGTCCGAAAGGCCATGAGGTCAGGAGGTGTAGAGGACGTGCCCGAACCCCGCCCGGCGCGCAGAGTGCGTGCGGGCTGGGCTGGCTGACGGGGATCAACGGAGTTGATCCGGGCGCTCTGTGACGCGTCGTGCGCGTGCCGACTGCGAGCGGCCCCCCTGCCGGGTGGCTGTTCATGCGTTTTCCACCTCCTCTCGCGAAGGGCTGACTATGCATGCTGTGCACGTCCCCGCACCTATGAAGTCAGGTCCGGTCGTCTACACCGACCGGGAGCTCCTGGGCATGCTCATCCACCTGGCGCAGGGGGAGGGCACTCTCGGACGTCGCACGTTCGAACAGCGCCGCAGGGGCGCGGGCCCGTCGGCTGCGCTCTACGAGCGCCGCTTCGGCAGCTGGAACCGTGCGCTGGAGAGCGCGGGCCTCGACGCGGTTGCACAGCCCGGGCACCTGCGGGATGCGACGACGAAGTGGACCCAGGAGCAGCTCATCGCCGCGATCCGCTGGTGTCTGCTGGTAACGGGGTCCACGACGCTGGCGGCCTACGAGGCTTGGCGCACGGATCCGGCGAATCCGAAGACCGATGTTCCGCCGGCCACCACCATCCGCTTCCGGATGGGCAGTTGGTCACGGGCCACCGAACTGGCGTGCAGCTGAAGTCCATCGGCATTTTCGATGCCGCTCACGCCGTGCTGCGGGCAGGCCCGAGTCGGCAGATCTTCCTGGGAAGGGGATTCATGGCGGGTGTAGTCACTGTCTGCATTCTGGAGCCGTGCTGCGAGAAGTCGGAGCCGGGCTACACACCGAGACCGAAGCCCTACAACGTGCGTACCCCGGGCTGGTCGGACTCGTGCAACCACCTTCGTAGCGAGCGGCGGAAAGCGACGATCACGGTATACGGGACGCGCGGGGAGGCCGAAGCCGAGTACCAGGGCAAGGCGTGCGGCTGGCGGTCGACGGATGGATGGCTGTACGAGGGCGAGATGCCGCCGGAGGGGGAGCGGTATCGGATCATGCCGATCAAGGGCACCCTGACCACGCACTTCTGGCACGGGGAGCCGGTCGAGATCCCGTTCCCGACCATCGACCTGGCCCGCGAGTATGCCGAGGAGTATCACGAGTACCCCGACGGCGGGCGCCACAAGCAGATCCTCTACAACATCGTCGGCGACCAGGACACGGTGGTGCGCTGGTCGTCCTACACGGTCATGGTCGGAACCGAGCTGGACGCGGGCGACTGGGCGTAGAACCGCTGCCTGACCAAGCCCTCTGGTCCCAGGGGAAGCGGCCGTGGAGCAGACGGAGACGGATGCGCACGCACCGGCCCCTGCCCGCCGCGCGACCACCCTCTGGGTACAGCCCCACCCGCCGACATCGTCCCCGACCCTCGAAAGCAACTCGGTGCGACATATCTGAACAGCAGTGTTGCCTCGACGCCCGGGCCTCCGCCACTGCACGCTGCCTGGCCTCCCGGCGGTGTCTCATCCACCGGTACTCACCATGAAAAGGAACACCGTGTTCAAAACTCCCTTGGCTGTGCTCCCGCGCGACGCGGCCCCCGGCGACGTCTCCGAAGCCCTCACCCGGCTCTCCGAGGCCCAGGCGCTCCCCTTTCACGGGTGGGACCGTACGTACAGTGCGCGTATCCAGAACCTGGCCGGATGGCTGCACTGCGCCGCCATGTGGCGGGGCCAAGACCTCACCGAAGCCGCCGACATCCCCGAAGGGGGCGGCAAGGTCGTGCTCCACGCGCTGATCGACGCGCATGCAGCCATGCTGGCCCGCCACGAAGCCGAGCTCGCGCCGTACAAGGACACCGACGGAACACTGCTCGGCGAGGACTACGACGAACACGATCAGGTCGCCGACCGGCACATCGGGGAGGTCGTAGAGATGCTCGGCCTCGTCATGGCGGTCCTGGTCGGCGAGTTCGGACGGCCGGCGAACACCCCGTAACCGCGTATCCCGCTCAGCCCTGGACCACAGCGGCAGCAGGCTGTCCGGCCCTGCCGTCCCCTCACCTCAAGGAGAACCTCACCCCGATGTCCACTCTCGACCTTGTGTGGCAGGCCCACAAGACCGCCGACGACCTGAGCAACAGCCTCGCCGTCTTCTACGAGGACGGCTATCAGACCGGACTCACCGGTCTCACCGAATCCCAGAGGCAGACCCTCGCCGGCCAGCTCGGCACGCTCCAGAGGGACCTCGCCAAGGTGGGCGTTGTGCCGCCCTCTTGAGTCACCGGCCCCCCTCCATCCGGTGCTCTTGCGCCGCGTCTCTGCGGTAGCTCGGACGGCAAGCACAACTACGCCGAACCACACACGCAGCATGAACAACGACGGCGCTGCCGTGCCAGCTCGGCAGACAACGACCGCAAGGAGAATCCCATGATCATCGCCGAAAACCTCACCCACGCGATCGTCACCGCCGCCGTCACTACCTGCTTGGCCAACCGCCGCCCCGGTATCTGGGAGTCCATCTCCATCCAGCCCGCCACCAACCCCGAGGACGGCTGGAACCTCGGCCTGGTCGCCCTGAACCGCAAGGACGGCACCACCCTCGTGGTGGACTTGCTGCGCCCTGTCGGCCCGACCACCCCCGAGTCCTTCCAGGAGATGACCCGCGCACGGCTGGCCGGCGCTGAGCGGCTGGCCATGCTGTTGGCCCTGCTGCCCGACGAGGCGCATGGCGAGGTCGTGCGGATCCCCCTCGCCTGATGCACGACCGCCCCACGGGGCCGGCGGCTCGGCCCGACCCTGCTCAGGAGAACATCATGGACCTCCGCGAGACGGCCATCACCGTCTTCGGCGTGACCCGCATCATCCGCACCGAGCGCAAGAGCACGATCCGCGCGCTGGAGATGGCCCACACCAAAGCTGTTCGCGACGCCCTCACCGAGCTGCACAACGCGGGCAAGAGTGACGCCCTCAGGGCTGCCCGAAAGGCCGCTCAGGTGTCCGAGGCGGCCGCCTACCAGCACGCGAGCGGCCCGATGGCCCAAGCCGCGCACAACGCTCGTCGTCGGGTGAGGGACATCGAGAAGCGCAAGTTCACCGCACCCTCGTTCCCGGACCTCAAGGCCCGGATGCGGCCCGAACCCGTGAAGTTCGACCTGTCACCGACCGACCCGATGTTCGCCGACATCCACGAGTTCTTCGACCCTGATGCTGAACCTGCCGCGCCCGAGTCTCCTGCCGAGGAGGCCCCGCCCAAGAACGTGCAGGAGCGGCTCGACTGGTCCCTGCCGCCGAGCACTTCGTAGTCGCCCCCGCCTGACCGGCTCACCCGGATACCGAAAACCCCACACACAAGGAGAACCCGATGCCCCGCCAACTCCCACCCAGAACACCCGTCGCCTACTACCCCGGAGACGAGCACCGCCCGGAAGCCCATTGGTTGGGCATCGTCATTGAGCGCCACGACAACGGAATTGGCGTCCTGTTCGGACTAACCGACATCGAATGCACCGACCCCAAAGGTTCCTCAACAACTGGGTCGGCAACGTCACGACGGTCGAAACGAAGAAGCTCCGCGACCTGCCCACCGCCCTGTGACGCACATGCCCGAGCAGCCCACACCAACCCTGCCCGAAGACCTCGTCCGCTACCTGGAACAGCGCGACGCCGACCGCGCCTGCGCCGACTGATGCGGGAGGCCGCAGTCATGGGCTACGTCCACGGGCGTATGCACCCGGAAAGCCGAGAACACCCCAAGGACAGCGCGGTCCTCGCTGAGGTCGTAGCCGCGTGCCTCGCGATGCCGGACCTCTACCCGGTGATCAACCACGTCGCGACCGAGAGCAGCACGTCGTGATCGCCGTGCTCTCCGCCGCCGCCCAGCGTCCTCATCTGGGCTGGTGTGCGCCTCAACCAGACCAAGGAGAAATGACACCTACATGGTCCCGAAGTTCAACGGTGACCAGATCTTCGCTGGCCGCTACACGGTGGGGGAATTCTGATGCTCAACAAGATCGTGATGGAGCCGGGCGCGTGCACGTTGTGCGGTGCGAAGGCACTGCGCTGGCCGAAGGGGCAGCAGCCGGAGGACTGCGGTTCGCTGTTCGAGACTGACTGGCAGCACGCCGGCCGCCCCACGAAGGACGGAATCGAGCTGTGTGTGATCACCTCGCGTGGCTCGCACATGCCGAAGCGAAACCTGGACGAGGCGTTCAAGCCGACGCCGGGCGTCGAGGTCGAGCAGTTCGAAGTGCGGTACTTCGCCCCGCGCGCCCACCACATGTACGGGTCGAACCCGGGCGGGTTCGCCGGGTCCATGGTCATCGGGGATCGGGAAGAGGCGGAGCGAAACGCGGACAAGTCCACGAACGGGACGGACTCGGCGTACGTATACCGGGTGGTCAACGGGGTGACGGAGCCGAAGGCGTGCTCCGTCGGCAAATGGGAGAGCTCCGCGTGAGCGTCGTTCTCATCGGCCGCGACCACGGGGGTCAGATTCACATCACCGACTATGACCAGATCGCGGACGGCGACGAGGAAGCGCTCGCGGAAGTCGCGGTGCACCAGGGGACCAAGTACCCGGACGACTGGTGGGTGTGCGAGCTGTTGTGCGACGACTACGAGCGCGCCTTGCGCATGGCCTGGGGTGCGTTCTTCGAACGTGCCAATGTCCGAATGTTCGACGGGGTCGAGCACCACGGGGAGCTGGAAGACGGGATGGGGATGGGATGACGCAGACGTACGCGTACACGTTGCTGGGCCGCTGGGATTCCGTCGGTGATCTGCGCGTCGAGCACGTCGGTGTGAACTGGCCCGAGGACAAGATCCGGCGGGAGGCCGATGCCCTCAACAACTACAGCGGGTGGTCGGCCACTTTTGAGGCCGAGACGGTCACGGAGGCGTTCCGGGCGGCGGGCCAGCAGCACTGCGACGAGACGCAGATCGACTGCGCGTCCAGGCTGCTCGACGACCGGGGAGTCAAGCCGCAGGTGATGTACGAGGGCCGGACGCTTCAGGAGCAGTCGATGTCATGAGAGCCCAGCACGGTGCAGGCACGGGTTCGCTTCCCGCGCCGGGCGCGCAGTGGTCCATCCCTGTCTCGGAAGGAGAGGCATGAGCGGGTACGGAAGCATTCGCGCGGTGCGCAACGCCATCACGGAAACGCTGACGGCGGAGGGTCGCGAGCCGAGCGCCTACAACATCGCCGGGATCGCACGGGACGCCTTCACGGCGCGCAGCGGCGGCGGGTACAGCCTCTCGCTTGACGCCGAGGTCTGGCGGGCCGCCGTCGACAAGCACCGCCGCCCGTTCGGGCTCGGCGATCTGGTGCGCGTTCAGGTCACGACGAAGACCGGGCACACCGAGACGCACTACGGCAAGATCGCGCAGTTCCGGAGGGCCAACGGCGGCATGTACCGAGGCCGGCCGGTCAAGCCGCACTCCGTGTACGTCGAGCTGGACCACCACACCAGCGGCTGGCTGTGTCCCCTCACGGAGGTCACCCCGGCGCTCGACGACTTCGAGATTACCCGCGAGTGGTCGAAGGTCCACGAGGGGTGCCTGTCGTTGGACTCCGCCTACCGGTGCCTGCGCTGCGGGACGTTCTCCTACAAGTCCGCCCGGGTCATGGCCGTGCACAAGGTCAGCGGCCAGCGTGTCCGCCTGTGCGAGGAGTGCTTCAACAACGACGAGCTCGGGCGGCTCGGGCACCAGGTCATGTTCTACGAGCGCAACAGCAGGCAGACCATCACCGAGCTGACCGAGAACCCGGAGCTGATCACCGAACCGGCCTGCGACTCCTCCTACGAGAAGTCCGACGGCGAGGCGTACCGGGAGTGGGCGGACGCCTTCCCGTGGATGGTCCCGGTCAAGGCCGCCGAGCTGTACGCCGCCTGGAAGGAGCAGGCGCGGGCGTCCGCCGCCGCGTGAGACAGAAGCAGCAGCAGATCAGACGGGGTCGGCGAGTTTCACCGACCCCCCTTTCGTTTCTCAGTGGAGGCGTGATGTACCGCATCGTGGTCGCCGAGCAGCACCGCAGCACGTTTCGCGGGTACCGGCTCGAAGACCTGGACGGCAAGGACGCCGCCGCAATCCGCGAGGGCCGCATGGTGCTGGCCGCCATCGGGCTGGAGAGGCGGCGCGACGACGGCGTCTGGGTCCGCAAGGCCGAAAAGATCAGCTTCGTGGTCCCCCCCCGGACGTCGTGGGCGAGTACCCGCACTTCGAGGAGATCGCCGAGAAGGAGACCCGGTTCTGGGCCTCCGACATGTGGGGCGCCACGCTCGAGGCGCCGGCCGGGGAGAAGGTCCTCTGGGGCCGGCTCATGACCCCCTGCACCGTGGTTGAGACCGAGACCGAGTCGTACGACCACGGCATCAAGCACACCGGCTACGTCCTCATCCGCGACATGGGCGGCGAGTGCCGCCGCGTCTCCGCGGAGCTGGTCTCGATCGATCCCTCCGAGGCGTGAGTCACCCCTGAAAGTCCGAGCCCCGCACACGACGTGCGGGGCCCCATCGTGATTGGAACGGAATGCAGACCAACAACACTTACACCTACGCCGGGCGGGCCATCCTGCACCGGACCCCGATGCCGGAGGGCCGGATGCTGATCATTGCGTACGGCGGCACCCAGGACCCCTGGGCGACCGGCTTCCTCGGCGAGGACAACGGCAAGTATTTCGCCACCCACGAGGCGGGGTGGCAGAACTACGCGCGCCGCATGGCGGAGGGCCTCGGCCTCATCGCCGCCCCGGCCGGGGCCGTGGTGATCACCGCCGAGCAGATCGAGCAGGTGCAGGCGTCGGCGACGGGCCTGGCGAAGGCACACGACGACTTCGAGAAGGCCATCGGCACCGACAACTGCGAGACCCACGTCCGCCTCCAGGCGGAGGACGACATCGCCGAGTCGGCCACGGACATGGGCAACCTCCTGCGGGACCTCCGGCTCTACACGCCCGCCGCCGAGCCCGAGGAGGACGTCGAGGACGAGCCCGCCGCGACCGAGGCGCCGCAGCACACGACCGGGACCTTCGTCGACGCCGTCACCTACGGCGAGAACTGGAACCGGTGAGCCATGCAGAACCGAGTGAAGCTCCCCGGCGGCATGACGACCGGGTCGGGATCCCGATTCAACAGCCGCGGAATGCTTGTCACGTGCAGCGCCGCGTTCTGCGACAACGAGGCGACGCACGTCTTGGAGTTCGTCCCGCGCGAGGGCAACCCGGATCGATGGGGCGCGTACTGCGAGAACTGCCCGGAGCGGCGCATCGCGCCCGCGGCCGAGGTGGACGCCGCCCGCGAGCAGGGTGTGCGCCTACACGGCCAGTCCTTCGACACGACCCGGCTGCCGCTCTCAGACGAGCACTGGCGGTACCGCGACTTCACCGACGAGGAGCGGGCCGAAATCGACCTGATCAAGAACGGGGAACTGGTGGAGACCTATATCAGCCCCGGCGTCTTCGAGTGGCGCAAGCCCAGCAACGAGAACGAGGAGAACATCCGCTGATGGCTGCACCCTACTTCGACTGGTTCGAGGACCTGGCGATCGAGCGGAAGCTGGAGCGTCAGGTGCTGCTGCTTGCCCTGGCCCACCCCCGGGCCGGCGTCGAGTCCGACCGCCTGCGCACGATCCTGCACCGCGAGACCACGAACCCGATCGCCGAGCTGGTCGACGTGACCTGGAGTCTCAAGCACCGTGGCCTGCTGAACATCGCCCCTGAGCCCGACGACCCGAACGGCGGCCTGTGCGCGTACACACTGACGGCGGCCGGCGAGGTTCTGGCCGGCGAGATCCTGGAGCAGGCCCGCTCCTGCGGCCGGTACTGGCGGCAGGAGCAGCCGGACCTGCCGCCGACCGAGGAGATCGACAACACCGGCGGGAAGGGCGAGCGCACGGTCGCGTGGCACTTCCACAACCTGGTGACTGACTCCGGCAGCCTGGCCTTCGCCACATGGAGGCGCGGCGAGCACTTCGTGCGGCTGTGGTCCTCGGAGGCGGCGTTCCACGACGTGCTGGCGTGGAAGCCGCGCCGACTGATGTCCTCGGACTCGGTACAGGAACTCGCCGGAGCCTGGGGGCCGGTCGGGCGGCGCATCCGCCAGTACCGCATCTTCCCCTCACCGGAGGCATGAGTGTGCTGCCCGGACTCACCAAGCACGTCGCCCTCCTGCCCGCGCACAGCAACTGCGCCACCGGCTTTCTCGTCGTCCGCATGGTCGCCCACGACACGGTGCACGGCTACGTGTGGGTGAAGCCCCGAGGCTGAGCGTTCCTCCCTTACACCCAGTACCCCTGAACGAGCCGATCCTGGGGCCCGTCGACGGGCGCGATGGAGGTCCGCTACACAGGCGGCCTGCACATCGAGATGACCCCGGCCGAGCAGAACAACTGGAAGCCGGTGATCGAACTCGCGGCGTCCGGCCGCACCCTCACGCGGATCACCACCAAGTGGCTGATGGGCCGCTGCAACGGCTGGGAGCTGGCCGTCTTTGAGGCCCTCGGAGTCACCGGTGTCTCCCAGGACTCCGACCCCGCGCGCACCGCCTGGGTGCAGAAGCACCGGCCGCCGTACGGCAAGGAGTGCATCGTCGGGAACTGGCAGGAGTGGATCTACGAGGCCATGCGCAATGGCTGGCAATCCGGCCGCATGAACGAATGGACGGACCTCGGCGGCTACGAGCGTCCCGTCGGCAGCCACCCCCCCCTGGCACACGCAGCGCACCGACGCGGACTGCAAGCGGTGGAACTTCACCTGGAACGGCGCGCCGTACGCCTATGTCTACAGCCCGGACCTCGGCAAGCCCCTTCCGAAGAAGGACTACCTCTGGGTGCTCCGGCCCCAGACGCAGTCCGGGCACCAGGACGTCTTCGAGTGGCTTGAGCAGCACGCCGATGAATGGGCCAACAACCGGCTCACCCCCGAAAGCTAGTTGAGGCCCAGCCGAAAAATTCACCCAAGGGAGTACAACATGAGTCTGATGGGCACGCAGCGCGTCGAGGTGACGTGGGTGTTCTACCCGGCGATCAAGAATGGGCTGTCGTACGACGAGATGCCGCGTGCGGTCGACGAGGTCGTTCTCGTCGATCACGCCTCGGAGCCGATCACCTCGCTGAACAATCAGCAGGACATCGAGCGGATCCTGTACCGGCAGCGTAGCCCCAAGGGGGTCGCGGGACGCCCGATCGTGGAGAAGGTCGTCCCGCTGTGCGACTGCACCATGACCGCCGAGGTCTGCCGGTACGCCGCACAGTTCGACGGGCTTCGGTTCCGGCTGACCGGCGGCGAGCGGATCGGACACTCGCGGGTGTACGAAAACATCCCGGACCCTGCGGAGGGCTACCCCGACCGCAAGCTCATCGGCGAGATCAGGACCGAGTTCGCAGATGAACTCCTGTTCCTAGTGCGTGAGATGAAGGGGCACCGGTGAGCGACGTGCAGGAGCATCTGGCGAGGATGCTGCGGATCATCGGCATCGAGAAGATCACCGCGCGGAACATCGAGAACGTGTGGGTCCGCATCCGGATGTGGGAGGTCGCCGTCCGGTGCTCTCGCTGGGACGCTGACGCCGACGATCAGCGGTTCACAACGCTCGAGGAAGTCCGCGAGAACATCGGCGTGGCCGCAGCCGACGGCACGAAGAAGCTGACGGACGTACAGTTCGACAGGCAGCTCGCCCACAACGTTCGGGTCGAGGCCGAGAAGTCGTACGCGTCCCTCACCTGCCGCAACTGAGTACGTGCTCAGGGAAGACGAGACCTTCGTCCAGGAGAACGGGCGCGTCTTCATCTTCGAGAGGAACACCTGACCAACGAAGATCGCTATGGTCAGCTCGACCGCGCTGCTCACCACGCCGTGGGGAAGCCTCCACCACATGCCGCTTCCCGCACCGAGCGACTTGGCCCAGGATCTCGTGCGGTCCTACCGCCTGATCGGACGACTACAGCAGACACAACAGGCAGAAGGCAGCGCAGAAGAGTGGCAGTCCGCAATGAGGATCATCAGGGACGCAGCCGCAGCACGGGCCAGGACCAGCTCCAGCTATATCGAGAAGATCCGGCAGCTCGCTGCCGACAAGACGTACCTCATCGACAACGGGCTCTGTCACGAAGAACAGTAGACCCGAGGACGCCACAACGACTCAGCGGCTCACCCAATTCTGGTGGGCCGCTCTTCGCTTCCCGGGAGGCAACTCATGAGCCATACGGCGTTCGAACCGAAGATGACGTTTCACTACTGCGGGGAGTCCCGTGGCCGTGTGCTGCGTCCCGGCGACAAGTTCTACCTGGAGGGCCTGCTGGTGACCTTCCGGGGGATCGATGGAGACCGGCTGCTCCTGGCAGACCGGCTCGGTGAGTGGGAGAAGGCTGTCCTGACGAGCATCGCCGGGGTGAAGCCGTGACGGGCGCGATGAAGCCGGGCCCGGAGGGCATCGAGGTCGGCGACGTCTTCCAGGACCCCTACAGCCAGCGGTGGTTGTTCACCGGCTTCAACGACGTCGCCGGCGAGCCGTTCGCGCTAGCCCGGGACGGCTGGCCGGTCCTCGCCTCGGAGCTGATCCGGCACGGCGAATACCGGCACCGCAAGTCGGCGCACCCGGTCACGCCGGTCCTGATCGAGCGGCGTGACTTCGTGGGGTCCGGGATCGGCACCGCGGACTCGTGGCCGCGTGACCCGGACGGCTGGTGCGACAGCTGGCACATCATCAAGCTCCACCGCGGCCTGCGGGTCGCCTGGCTGGTCCACACCGCCCTGTACCGGCCGGCGACCGGCGAGCAGAAGCCCGACCGGCAGCACTGGACCGACCGCAAGCACCTAGTGCTGCACTCGGCGCACTTCGGGACGCTGCAACGGCTGACGCTCTGGTACGAGCACGACCACACCGATGTCTACCGGCACCGCGACAAGGAAGGACGCTGGACGTGAAGAAGGACGAACTCGAGGCGGCTCGCGCGGCCGCAGCCGAGGGCCTGCGCCAGGAGTGGAAGGTCACCTTCTACGAGGCCGACGAGGACGGCACACGGAAGCTGGACGGGCAGGCGTTCACGCGGTTCATCACGACGAGCCCGTTCGGGTCGACTCGACCGACCGCGCACACGGTGTTCATGCACCTGCACGGCGACCCGAACGTGCCCGAGGTGGACATGGTCGATTACGACATCGAGAAGACGGCCCTCGTCACGGAGGAAGCGGAGCACCGCCGGGACCGTCTGGACGCGGAGAAGCAGGCCGTGGCACGCGAGCAGGACCGGAAGGCGGGCGGTCTGTGAGCAAGGAGATCACCCCGGACCCGGAGGAAGACTTCGCCCCGACGGCGGCTCGTTCATGTTCACGTACATCAATGACTACGCCCCATGCCGCGGCGAGTACTCCCACCTCGTCAACGACAACGAGGCCATGGTCACCGCGAACGGGGCCTTCATCGACGGCAACGAGGAAGGCCCGGCCGACTGGCGGATCAAGTCCATCGACTCAAAACGAAGGCGTCGAGCCGCTGTACCCGAACCGCGGCGCGCACCTGACCGGCTTCTCCTCGAAGTGCCGGATCGACGGACGCTGGCTCTACATCCCGACCGTCACCCCCTACACCGCGATCAAGGAGAGCTGACCATGCGGGAGCCGAAGTTCAACCCACCCTACGGTGGCGCCATCAGCCACGTCACCGATCCCGCCGAGCACCACGGCTACCTGCACATGGTCGCCTGGGCCGTAGAAATCGGGTCGCACGCCGAGTACATCAAGGACTGGTGCGCGAAGGCGAAGTCCGCGGGCGCCCCGCTGGACACCCTCTACGAGCGTTCCGGCCCCTGCGGGATCGGTACCGGGGAGTGGGTGCGGTTCAGCGACATCGATACCACCGGCCACGACTCGGCCCGCGGATTCGTGCGCATCGAGCAGTACGTGAAGGAGCTGGTGCGCTACCAGCACGCCGTTACTCAGTACCGCAAATGGCACAGGAAGGCACCGGCGCTCAAGACCTTCACGGTCACGATCACGGCTCCGATCACCACCACTGTCCGGGCGCTGGACGAGGAGGACGCGCGCCGCACAGCGCTGGCCGGATGGGCGCAGAACCCGGACAGCACCGCAACGGCTCGCCTGACCGGACCGCCCGGAGCGTGGCTCGCGACTCTCAACGGCATCCCGAACGTCATCGAGGTGCGCAAGCACGAGTCTGATCGGCAAAGCCGATTCGGGACTCGAAATGACAAAGCATTCGATCAGCGCAGCTGATTCGGAAGAAGTACGGGAAGAGGACATCATCTGATCAGCGAAGCTGATCCGGATGGTGGCATGACAGACAACTGAACATCTCAGCAACCCACCTACTGCGCGCGGACGATGACATCGATCCGGGCGCTGCGCTGTATTCAAGGAGAATCCATCATGGCGAACCCGAACAGCACTGCTTCCGTCATCGGCCGCCTGGCGAACGACCCGAAGGTCTTCGAGAACAGGGACGGCTCCAAGAAGGTCATGCTCACCGCCTTCGTCGACCGCGACTACACCGACCGTCAGGGCAACCGCATCTCGGACGCGCTGCCCTTCGAGGCCTTCGTCCGTGCAGAGACGCAGGGCACCGGGCCGTTCGCCCACGTGCACAAGGGTGACCTGGTGGCTCTCAGCTACGAGCCCCGCCTGAACTGCTACACCAAGAACGGTGCCGAGGTCTTCGAGCTCAAGCTCGAGATCCAGAACATCTCGTTTCTAGAATCCCGCGCCACCACCCAGGCCCGCCTGGCCAAGCGCGTCACCAAGGCCGAGGGCCAGAACCAGAACCTGCGGGCCCAGGCTCCCGCCCCGGTCGCCGCTGCAGCGCCCGCGGCTGCGTACGCCAGTGCCGTGCAGGACGAGCAGTTGCCCTTCACGACCGCTTGATGGTCTGTAGAGCTTCACCCCGCCGACGAGCTTGTACGGGCGCATAGAACCGATCCTCGAACCTTCACCAAGAGCGCCACATGCCCAAGTCTCTGTCCGCGGACCCGCGTCCGCATCAATCTCACCGACAAGCAGGAAGAGACCACCGTCACCCGCAACATCGGTATCCTGCGGCGCGTCCCTGGAGATCTCCGCGGATCCGGCTTCCCCAGCACCCCGGTGCGCGCTCTGCCTTCGGGCAGCAGCGGCGCCGGGGTGCTGTGTTTTTTCTTCTTCGTGGCTCACCTTGCTTGCCTCGTGAAGGCGGTGAGTGCAAGGGATCAGCGGAGCTGATCCGGGTCTGGCATTGAAGAACATCCTCGTCATGCCAGGAGTCGAGCCATGAACTGCCCGAACTGTGCCAGCGACATGGAGTCGAGCGCCTGTGGTGTCCGCTCTGACCAGAGGGTCACGCACACGTGCTACGAGTGCGGCTACAGCGAGACACGCTGAGCCGCTGTTCCCTGCCCTTCGACTGCGGTCTCGCAGGATCCCTCGCTCTTCGTTGAGGTGTCCAAGGGCGCATCCCCCGGAACTCCTCATCTCCTCTGCCACCGCATCGGACGTGACCTGCTGACAGGCAGCAAGGGCACGTGCACTCCGGTCGTCGGCGGCCTCTTCGCCGGGCGCGACCTACGGCCGATCGCGCCGCGCCCTTCCGTGGCCGGCGTCGTCGGCTCACGCATCCTCCGCCGCTCGCTGCGGCACCTGACCAGACCGATGTTCCGACAGCCGCCGCCGACGCCTGGATTGCGGTCTTCATCCGCCTTTCGAGGATCTGACCTTGGCCTGGCACGGCCACGCCCGAGAGGGACCCTGAACACAGATGGAGCACCAATGCCTTCTGCCGTTGCTATGCCGCAGACCGACCCCGAACCCGATACCAAGGCGCGCCGCTGGCCGCCCATCATCTGGGCGGCATTCATCGGAACCTTCACCATCCGCGCCTTCGGCTTCGCCTACCCCTTCCTCCCTTACCACGCCAACAACCTCGGCTTCTCCTCCCATATGACCGGCTGGATCGTGGCCAGCTTCGGCGCCGGCTGGCTCGCAGGACAGGTCGGGTGCGGATGGTTGTCCGACCGATTCGGCCCACGCGCGACGCTTGGCTACGCCATGGGAGCAGCTACCGTGACGCTGCCGGTGCTTGCTGAAGTGCGGTCTCCAGTGGCACTCCTCGTATCGGCATTCCTCACCGGAGTGGTATATGACGCAGCACGGCCGGTGATCACGGCACTCATCGACGACACCTTTCCCTCCAAAGCGCAGCAGATACTCGTAAGCGGGTGGCGCCACTTCTGCGTCAACATCGGAGCCGCGCTGACTGGATCACTGGGTGGGTACCTCGCTGCCACAGCAGGACTGCCGACGCTGTTCTGGATCAACGCTTGCGCCTGCGCACTGTTCGGGCTCGCCGCGGTGCTCCTGCTCCCACCCCCGCCCCGAAGCCGAAGAGCCGGCCCGGGCCTGGACTGCAGCCCTCCGAGCTACCTCGACGCCCTGCGTGACAGCCGCCTGTGGTTGCTCTGCCTGGCCAGCCTCTGTGCTCTCACCTGCGCCGGCAGTGTGTTCACGGCACTGCCGATGCTTATGAGCTCGGACGGCCTCGACGCGACCGCGTACGGGTGGACGCAGGTGGCAAACGCAGCCGCCGTACTCCTTCTTTCCCCCTTCTTGACCCCTTGGCTCAGTAGACGCGCTGCACAAGGCGGCCCCATGACCGGCTTGCTCGCCGCCAGCTCCCTCCTCCTCGGCATCGGCATGGGACTCTCCGGCCTGGCCGACTCCACGGTCGGATACTGCTTTGCCGCTGCCGCTGCTGTACCCGGGGAGATCATCCTCTTCATCGCGGCAGGAGATCTTGTCAGCCATCTTGCCCCGCCTGGAGCACACGGACGGTACGCCGGCCTGTGGGGCAGCAACCTCGCGCTGGCCGTCGTCACCGCGCCTCTCCTCGCCGCGTGGTCGCTCAACCATGGCGGGGGTATCACCGCGACTTGGGTTATCTGCGGTGCTGGCGCGCTCGGGGCTGTCCTGTGCTGGCCCTTGCACTCCAGGATCCGCACCCCGGAACGGCACTGACCACGCCGGGGTGTTCCTCCGCTGGCTGGTGACGAAGCCAGACGGCCCCGTTCACCAGGAACCCACCGATCTGGCGGCTGCACGCATCTACAGCGTGTGCCGCGATCCCGACGAGCCCGTCTTCGTTCGAACCCATGCAGGCGGCCCACCCCCAGCCCCAGTACAAGCGCTGACCAGGAGCACTGACCACCATGAGTTTCCTCAGCCGCATCGGCTTCATCGAGACCGAAGAGCAGGAGCGGACCCGGCTGGCCCAGGCCCCCGAAAGCTCTCTGAACCACTACCTGTCCACCCTTTCCGTGACCATCGAAGAGTGGCCCAAGGACCTGCTCGTCGAGCTGCCCTGGGAGCCGCCGCGCACGAACCAGTCATACCGCGTCGTCGTGGTGCCGATCGAGTTCCGGAAGGACGCTCTGCCCGACGGCGTCGAAGAAGAGCCGCTGCCGCACAAGCTCCACTCCGGGTCCTGGACCTGCGCCGTCGTGTACTCCGACCACCCGAGCTACCCAGTCGGCGGCTACCGCATCATCGTCCCGGCCGCCGAGCTGGCCCGCGGCCGGAAGATCGACCTCGCTGGGACTCTGGCCCAGGACTGACCCCACGAGCGCGACACATCTGCACCATCAGCCCCGCAGAGATCACGCCGTGCGGGGGCTCCTCGTCCTCGCCCCCACTCGACTGAAACGCCGTCCACCGGCTGAGCATGATGTCCGAGCGGCACCCCGAGCTGGAGCGCAGCGTGGCGGACGCCCGGCTCGGGCTCGCTGCCACCATTCTCGCCATGGACGCCGTGGAGGAACGCATCCAGGTCGGCGCGAAGATCCACTCGCTCAGGAGCAGGCGGCCGTCGAATTGGCGAAGAACGCCTATGCCCAGGCTCTGGCGGACCTCCTGCGGGGCGAGTGCTGAGCCGCACGCGCTCGTGCCCGCAACCACCACCGAACCACCCATAGGAGGCTCCGTCATGCCCGATGCACCCGAATACACGCCCCGTAGCATCTACACGCTGGAACCGCACGCTGATCTTGTGACCGCCGAGAACGGATACATTCCGATCGAGGCCATCGCCGAGCGCGTCTACGGCAAGCCGTATAGCTCGCTGTGTGGATGCCAGCGGGACGACGAGCACATCGGCAATGACAGCGTGAAGCTGTACGAACTCACCTCCGACGATGACTACCTGGAAGCGCTCGATGCGTTTGACGGCACCGAGCTGTATCTGGGCTGGGACTCCCGTACCCGCGAGAGCGTCCGCAAGACCGGCATGACTGAGCTGGACTACTGGCTGAGTATCCGGATCGCCGACGAGAACACCCCGGCCACCGTCGAGGCGAATCCGCCGGCGACGCAAGACCTTGAGAACGCCGTGTTCGAGGACCGGTTCTTCGCCGATCGCGCCTTCTCGCCGTCGCTGCAGCTGGTCCTGGCCGATCTGATCCGCCGCGGTGAACTGCCTCGCGGCGACTACCTGTTCCGGCACTGGTGGTGATCGAAGGGGAGCGAAGGTTGGAACCATCGCTCAGTCTCAGACATCCGTCTTCGACGTCGCCGAGTACATCCTGTTGAGGCACGCCGCGGCCGAGCCCGATCGGCCGGTGATGACCGCGATGAAGCTCCAGAAGCTCGTCTACTACTGCCAGGCCTGGCACCTCGCATAGGAGGGCAGAGCCTTCTTCCCGGAAGCGATCCGAGCCGGGGCCTCCAGGCACGTCTGCCCTGAGTGAGCTCTATGAGCTTCACCAGAGCCGCTTCACCGTCCACGTCGGCTTCTTCGCCAAATGGCTGGGCGTGCGCATCGACGACGAAAACACCTGCACCACGCCCTGCAAGACAACTCGAATCACGACGGCAACACCCCGATGCCCCGGCCCCGGTGGAGTACACAACGGCGAGGGCGGCACCCTCGGTCAGACGGAGGGCCGCGCCGTTCGACGCGGAGGCCACCCAGGAGTAGGAGACGGCCGAGACCGCGCGCACGGAGGCGACCGAGGACACGGCAGCCGCGTGACCGGCGCCGCTCCGGCCACGCAGCCCCCGAAGCCGTGCCGCGTGCAGCGTGACCAGGGCGCGCGGTGTGCGCCCGGGTCGCCGCCGGACTGACCCCGGCGAGCACCGCCGACAACGGCGTCCCGCTCTTCTGATCCCTTCCCCACGGGGTGCACTGCACCTGGGCGGAACGTCCACGGCCACGTAACCCGAACCAACCCGAGGAGGAACCCCCGCATGTCCACGCTCACCGCGCGCCTCAGCCTCACCAAGACGCACCCCGCGTATGACGGCCACACCGGCGCCATGCTCCGTGACGCGCTCGAAGCACTCGGAATCGTGCACCACGTAATCCAGCCGCGGCATGAGCTGCCTACGGAGTACCTGGTGTGCAGCGTGCCGGGGCGTACGCGGGTGTGGATCCACTGTGTGGCCGATCCGTCCGCCCGCAGTGGATCTGACCCGTTCGCCCACACCTTGGAGGGCCGTCGGTTCGCCGATCACTACGACCTGCCAGCGGTCGTGCTATGGGCCGTGGTCGCCATGGCCATCGACGACGAGTCAACCCAGTGCGTGTTCGACGGCCACGGCGACGAGCACAAGCCCATGGCGAGCGCCGGTATGCAGGCCGGGCAGTGTGCTGCCGCCGTGGCCAACCACTTCGGGCTGACGGTGGTGCCGGAGCCTGAGTACACCTGTCTGCACTGCGCATGGGCTATCGAGTGGATCGAGGCCGACGGGCAAGGCGCTTGGCACGACTCGTTCAACGGGATCGTGTGCGTGGACGGTGAGGACCAACACACCCCGGAGCCTCTGTGCGGCTGGTGCCAGGACTACGGGCTGATCGAGGTCTTTGACGACTCCACCGACGCCCTGAAGGGGCACACCACGTGCGACAACGCGCCATGTGTCGCCCGGCGCATCATGCGCAGCGATCAGGCCGAGCGCGAGCGCCAGGCCGCGCAGGCGCAGGCCGCCGCGCACGAGTGCACCGGCCCCCTGTGCTGCCCCCCGTTCTAGCCCTCATGGTGCCCCCGTTCCTGCGACGAACGCGGGCGGGTCGGGGGCACTCAGCACACACCCGACCACGGCAGCAACCTGAGAGGTAACCCAACATGACCACGCAGGCTCGCAGCATCGTCCGGGAGATTGTCACCCGCGCCTATCTCCGGTACACCCCGACCAACGGCCGTGCGCCGGAGGGCACCGAATACGGAGTAGACGGCTGGCTGTTCGACCTTCCCAGTGAGACGCTCAACGGCCGCCGGTTTCCACCGTGCACCTATGCCGCGTACCAGGTAACCAGGAACGCGGAGTTGGTTTGGATGGTGCGCGAAGTCGGCGGCGAGCGGCGGCAGGTCGGCATCCACAGCACCACCCGCAAAGACGCGCTCGCC
Organism: Streptomyces sp. SCSIO 30461; assembly: GCF_037023745.1. Classification (NCBI taxonomy): domain Bacteria; kingdom Bacillati; phylum Actinomycetota; class Actinomycetes; order Kitasatosporales; family Streptomycetaceae; genus Streptomyces; species Streptomyces sp. SCSIO 30461. Next base: position 5,687,016 of record NZ_CP146101.1, on the reverse strand, counting down.
CTGGCGGTCGGCGCGGTTGCCCACGAGCGGGAGAAGGCCGCCACGGGCGGCGAGCTTTCCCAGGTGTCGGCCGCCATGACCGAGCGGCTGGAGCGGATGCGTGCCGGCCAACTCGCCGCTCTGCCGACCGTCGCGGAAATCCGGATGGCGTACCCGCTCGCCGGTGGGGGCGCCACGCTGCGGCTCATGACCGCCGAGGGCAGCACGAGCGAACGCCACATGATCCCGCTTACGGAGCGGGGGGCGGCCGGGCGGGAGAACGACCCCGCCGGGATCTACCTGGACACCATCAGCGACGGCGCGAACACGGAAGGGCTGAAGATCGCCGCCGGGTGGCACCTGATGAGGCTCGGCTTCAATTACGCGCACGGCGCGGCCTGGGCGCCGTACACCGGCAGAGCGAGCAGCGAGGCGCAGTGCAAGGAGTGGGCGCCGATGCTGCCCGAAGCGCACCGGTGGCCGCACACGGTGCGCGTCGCCATCACGGCGACGGCCGAACACCTCGCCTACATAGACCGCGCGTACGGTCCCGCGCCGGAACTGCCGGACCTTCCGGTCGGTGTGAGCGCGCACCCATCCGGCCCGCGTTCCTGGCAGATCTGCTACGCCAACCGCCGGTTCTGGCAGCTCTCCTACTGGCCCCGGATGGGCGGCGACGTGTGGACCCTGTACGCCGACCCGGCCCGTACCAAGTCCCTCGCCAGGGCCGCGAGCCCCGGCGAACTCCTCGCCACGATCCCCGCCCGTGACGCCGAAGCGCAGGCCCGCGCGGCGGCCCGCAAGGGTTACTGAGACGTTAGGACACCGATGGCCACCGTCGAATTCACCCCGAAGGACATCCCCGCCTTGCGCCGGGCCGCGAAGTTCCTGCGCCGCACGGAACTAAACCTGCCGGACACGGCCGACTCCAAGACCCACGACGCCATCCTCATCTCCGCTCTGCGGCTGGACGACCAGGCCGACGAGCTGGGCGGGAAGGCCCCGGATCCGACTGTGAACGGGACCCGGCGCCCCATCTTCAACCAACTCGTCGCCCCCGAGGCTGGTGGGCCCATGTTCCACGAGGAGGCGAATGCGCTCCTCGACGCCCACGAGGACGCGGTCCGGGCCGCCGCGGTGGGCGCGCTCCGCCTCCAGGGCGCGATGCTCGCCCTGCACCCGAAGACGGTCAACCCCCGGCACGGGTGCTGCGCGACGCCGAAGGTCTGCAAGGGGACGCACCGGGCGGAGTGCCGGAGCAGTGAGCACACGATCGGCGGTCAGGTGCCGTGGCCGTGCAAGTCGCTGCGCGCCGTCGGGATCCGCACCGACGCCGACGCCGACGCCGACGCCGTACGCCAGGCCCTGGCCAAACTGGAGCGGGATACCGGACGTGATGGCTACCCGAGCCGGAAGAAGGCGAACCGCGGCTACGCCGTCCACGCCACCAGGCAGATGGACGGCGGCATCGGCGACACCGGCGCATGCGGCGTGTACTTTCCGCAGGACGCGGAGAGCAGCCTCGAGGCCCCCGGAACCGACGTGTCGTGCCTGGCCTGCGTGAAGGCACTCGTCAGCAAGCGCGAGGAGGCCGAGGCCGCGGCCGCCGCAGAGGCCACGCACCGCTGCACCCTGCCGCCGAACCGGTTCCTGCCCTGCGGCTGCTGCCCGCACCAGGTCTGCGAAGACTGTGAGCGCTGCGCCCATACGTGCGAGTGCGGCACCGGCGGAACTCCCGCCTAGCCCCGCCCGCAGTGCTCCGAGAGCGACGCGATCGAGGCCAGCATGGGCCTGCGCTGAACCCTGCCCCACGGCCTGCGCCGACTGGCGGGGGCGGGGCCGTTGGCCTGCTCTGGCAGGACGGGCTCGGTGTGCCACGCCGGGGCGCACCGAGCAGCAAGGACGGCGCCGTAACGCCCCCGTCCCTGGTGCAGGCCGACCCGAACGGCCGGCCGCCCGCCGGTTCCTTGAACTCCGCGCAGCCCCCGCCTGCTGAGCATCACGCTCGCTGGGCGGGGGTCTCTCTTTGTCTGATCAGCGGAGCTGATCCGGTCTGGTCTTCGAAAGATCACGTCCAGCGTCAGGAGTACAGCCATGAGCCAGCCCCTCGAATCCACTGATTCCCGACAGCCGGAGCGCACGCGCTGCGACTGCGTTCCGGATCTGGGGCCCGCGCATTGCCACCTGTGCTCCGAGATGAGGGGGCGAGACGAGGTCTCCCCGGGACCGTACTACCCGACGTGCGCCGTCGAGGCCGCCAAGGTCGCCTTCGAGGTGGCGGCCGGCTACGAGCACGCCGCGCCGGTGGTCCTGCACGCCAGCGAGTTCGCTGATGTTCATGGCGCAGTGAGTGCCGCGTTGCACGCACGCTCAGAGCAGATGCCGGAGTTGCCGCGGCACACGGTGCCCATCGCGGCGAGCTACAGCATCCGTGGCGCACACGCGGAGCTCGACGGCGTGACGTTCCCGTCTGCTGCCGGCCTCACCACCGCCGTGATCACCATCCGCGCGGCCCACCCGATCGACCGGCTGACGCTGATCCCCGTGATCAGCCAGGTCTCCCATGAAGTCGAGAGCGCAGCCGAGGAGAAGGACGACGCCTACGTCGCCGAGAAGATCTACATCATCGAGGAAGGACCCCGCGCATGAACACCACCACCAGCACCGCGGGTTCGACGTGGCGCGACCGCATCGTCAAGACGATCGGCCGGGTGCTCCTCACCCTCATGATCGCGACGAATGTGATCGTCCTCGCACCGGCGGCAGTCTTCTGTGTCATGACCGGCCAGTACACGCCGATCATCGTCAGCTTCGCCTTCAGCGGTGTGTGCTGGTGGATTCTCCTGCGTACCCTGCGGGCTCTTGCCGAGAAGCGTCGCGCGAAAAAGGCGCTCATGAGCGCGACCCAGAACTGAGACCGCAGTCCAGATTCGATCCGAAGGAAGCAAAGCGCCACGAGCGTCCTGCGCCGTGTCAAGGACGTCGTGGTGGCCGCCCCGCCCACGGCACCACCACTACGAGCGCACGGTCGTCCAGGACCACAGCAGCGTCACCGCGACCACGCGCGGCATGATCGCCCGCACCGACAACGACCTCCGCTGGCGGTGACGGCCGCCCCCCTGGACGACGCCACCCTCGCCCGGGCCACGATCACCGTGGGCCTGGACCGGCTGCGCGAACTCGCCCTCGGCGGCGCTGCCGACACCGAGGACACGGCCGGCGCACTGCTGGCCCTGCACCACGCGGCGACTCCCGCGGCAGCACGCGGGACATCCTCGCCGACCTGTTCGACGACATCGCGGCTCGCTTGATCGGGCAGCAGCCCCAAAGGCAGCCCCCGCCGGTACGCCGAGCCCCACGGTCACCATCCAGCCCGGCGCCCGCTCCGGCCAGGAGACGCAGAAGCGACCGGCTCTGCCGTCACCGTCAGCCACGGCAGCAACTTCTTCGGCGTCGACGAGCGTCTCTGTCCAGATCGTGCGCGAGCTCGGCGAGTACGTGCGCGGCATCCTCCCGGCCGCCGACCGGCAGCCGCTCGCCCGGCTCCTGGAGACCGACGGCGAAGCCGATCGGCACATCGACTCCGACCAGGCCGCGCTGCTCGCCGTCCTGCTGCGCCGCACCGCCGCGGCGAAGGGCCTGAAGAAGAAGTACGCCGAGATCGGCCGCCCGGCTCGGTATCGCGGCCGCCAATTCCGTCGCTGACGCCGAGCTGCGGACCTGGACGCTGACCGACGAGGAGCCCGGCTCGTGAGCGACCTTGACGTGCGTCTGGACGCCGAAATGCCCACCGCCTTTGCCGAGTGCGCGGACGGACGGCAGTCCGGCGTCCTGCCCACCTCGTTTTGCCTGCCGCTCGCGGCCGCCGTACTGGTCTGCGCCGGGGGCATCGGCCTGGTCGCCGCGATGCTCCTGGTCGTCCGCCCCCGCCTGGCCCGCGCGGCGCGCGGCAGCTTCCTCTAGGTCCGAGTGCCCCCGAGGCCCTGCTGGAGGAACTGCAGAACTCCGGCGACCACACCGCCCGCGCTGCGCACGTCATTCACCTCTCGCATTTGGTGCGCGCCGTAAATACCGGGGCCTGCGCCTCACCGGGGACGTCACCGCCGCTTCGCTTGTCGCTCTCGCGGCCGCCCTGCTCGTTGCTCTCATCTGACCGAAGGAGACCGCCGTGCTCGTCGGCGCACGCATCGAACTCACCGCCCGGATCGACGCCCTGGGCTTCACCGCCCACCCGGGCGAGCAGGGCGTCATCCAGGAGATCCACACCGGCGGCCTCTACACCGTCCGCATGGACAACGGCCGCACCCAGTTCCCCCACCGTAACGAGATCACCTCGCCCGGCAGCCGCGACTCCCAGCTCCTGGGTCGGGCCCGCGCCGCGCTCGCGCAGCTCGGCGAAGGCCCGACCACCCCTGGTCGCCCCCACGGCAGCGACCTCAACGAGTGGTCCACCGGCACCCCCGAGGTCGACCGCACCACCCTGGCGTGGGCCGCCGCCTTCACCCTGCTCGCCGACCACCAGCCCGACGCCCAGCTGCGCGCCCACGTCGCCGGCGCCGACGCGGTGCTGCGCGAGGAGGGCGTGCGCGGCATCGCCACCCTGCAGAGCAGCCTCGGTGGCGGCGCCCCGGTCGACCACCGGTTCACACGTTGCGCGTACTGCGGCGGCCACGGAGACGACCCCACATTCCCGACCTGCGAGGAGCGCGGCTGCCTTCCCGAGTACGAGTTTGTCGGGCACGACCACGGCTGCCCAGTCTGCGGCGGCGCGATGTGGGAGCCCGACTGGTACGGCGATCAGCAGATCCGCTACTGCGACGGACTGCTCGCCGGCGCACTGCCGCCCGCCCCACCAGGCCGCCTCGCCCGGCTCCTGCGCCGGGCCTGACCGCTACCGAAAACACCCTGACCAACGCCTGTCAGGCCCGTTGGAACCAACAGGCCCAACCCGGGCAGTGCGCTGCAAAGCAGCGCCGGAGGTCTCACTGCCGAATCCATCCCACCTCCCCGGGGAAGATCGCCATGTCCGAGCGTACCGAGCACGCCCTGCTCTACATCAAGTATGTCGATGACGCAGCCGCCGAGCAGGGTGTCACCGCAGTCGAAGGTGTGACCTCGGGCATCAGCCTGAGGATCCTGGCGCGGGCTCTCCCTGACGGCCGGACGTCCGTCGCCGTCTCGCTCTACAGGCGCGTGCACCGCATGCGCGCCTCAGGGAAGGCATTCCACTACTGGACCTCCGAAAAGCTCACGTCGATGGCGCGCACGAAGAAGGACCTCGTCGTCCTGCGCGAGATCGACCGCCGCGCCGGCAAATCCGCCACCCGCCATGTCTTCTCCGAGACCGTGGTCGAGGGCTGGATCCACGAGCTGTCCGGGACACTGCAGCAGTGGATGCGCAGCAACCCGCAGGCCCGACGGCTCGAAGGACCGGAGCCTGAGGGAATCGACGACGCCGTGGACCAAACGATCGCCGCGATCCGCGAACACATCGGCGAGCTGCCGAACTGGAACGACCGCTTCCCGCTGCTCAAGGACAGCCGGCAGGGTCGCCAGGCCTCCGCCTACCTGCCCTATCTTGATGCCCATGACCATGCGCAGGTCGCGAAGAACCTCTTCGGCGTGCGCGCCTACCGTCGGCCGCTGGCCCGCGAGGTGGAGCGTCTGGACATCAGCACCCTGGGCTGGTTTGCCCTGTTCCGCGGGCTGGTGCCCGTGGACTGGCTCATCGACGCAATGCGCGCCACGCAAACAGCTGGCGGCCACGACCTGATGCGCCAACCGTCGCTCATATCCCTGCAGCAGCGAGGCATCCGCTCGATCCTGCGCCGGACTCCGCAGCCAGTGCTGCGGCGGATCCTCAAGGAACCCGTCCACCAGGCGCGGCGCGCGCTGGCCGATGCAGCCAAATACACGGCGCATCGTTTGGCCGTCACCCGTGACCTCGACCTACTTCCCGAGAGTATCGCTGCCCGCGGGCAGCGCCGGGTCCGCGGCTCCCGTGACCTCGAGCACCTGGTCCGGGACCTGCCCGAAATCGAGCGCTGGCACAATCCCCGGGGCCGGACGGCCGTGCGCGTCGTACTGGAGGAGATCCAGGCCCTTCGGGAGATGGAGCATTACAACCGCGAGATCCGGCTGCTTCCCGAGGGCACGGCCCAGGTCGCTGAATGGGACCTCTGGAAGGACGAGGCCTTCAGGGCGAAGGCGTTGGGTCTGATCGAGGACCGTCGGCGCGAGTTGATGGCTGCACGTGATCGTGAGCGCTACGAACGCGAGGAGGCCCGCCGCCTCGAGCGGGTCGCGAAGCAGGTCCAGCGCCACCAATGGGCACTGCAGACGGCTGCGCTACTGGATGGTCGGGAAGTAGCTCCCGGTCTGAGCCTCGTCGTCGCTCGTGATGCCGAGACGCTCTCCCGCTGGGGCGCGATACTCAACAACTGCATCGGCGGGTACGCCGGCGAGCTGGAGTTGGATGTGTTCGCTGCGGTCTGCGAAGCGGGCGGCCACGTGCGTTTGAACCTTCAGATCACGCAGTCGTACGGCGTGGAGCAGATCCTCGGCAAGTATAATCGCGACGCCGTGCGTGAGCTCGGCGAAGCGGCCCAGCAGGTCGTCGACGGGCTGGTCGCCATGGGGATCAGCTTCCACTCGGGTGCTCTGGGCATGGACGGGCTGCCGCTGCCCCAGAGGACTCACTGACGCTATCTCTACAAGGACCCCGACCTGATGCTCCGGCATCAGGTCGGGGTTCTTCTCTTGATACCCGGAATTCTGGAGGAGCACGTGGACTGCAGAGAATCTTTTCTCTGCGCTTCTACTGTTCTGCGATCAGCACAGCTGATCCGGGAGACGACTCGCAGGTATGAGTCCATGAGATGTCAGGAGTGACCACCGTGGCCCAATACAGTCAGATGCCCATGTTCACCGACACCCTCGGATTCCTCTCGAACTTCGAAGAGGTGCCCTTCTTCGTCCCGCAGTTGGGGCGTGAAGCTGCCTCCGGTGAACACGCATTCAACGCGCTGAAGACCCTCGATCCGGCTGAGCAGAACCACGTGCTCAGTGCTCCGACTCCAGGTGAAAGCAAGCGGCGGGGCCGCCGGGTGACGCTGCGCCCCGGCTGGAACACCGGAATGCGCGTCTGGGCCATGCAGCGTGTGCTCATGGCCAAGTTCGCTGTCCCCGGCTTGAACCAGGGGCTCGTCGCCACCGGTGACCTGATGCTCGTCGAGACGAATCACTGGCATGACCAGTTCTGGGGCTCGTGCTTCTGTCCGAAGCACGAGCAGGTCCCAGGCGCGAACATGCTCGGTGAGTTGCTGATGGCCATTCGCGCACACCACAGCTGATGGTCAGTGTCACACCGGAAGCCCTCCCCAGTAGAGCGTCATGCTGCGCTTCGGGAGGGCTTCTTTTTCACTTCCCGCTCTGATGCTGCAGACAGTGCAGCGAAGAGCCCACCGCCCGGAGCAAGTGCTCCGGGCGGTGGGTCTCTTTTTCCGCGGCTCTGCGTTTTCCTACGTTCTGAGTCCCATGAACGACGGCAAAACGATCTCCCCCATGAGCAGCGCGCCGAGCAGAAAGGACAGCACCGAGACACCCATGACACCGAAGGCGAAGACCGTCGGCTTCTCCCTGTACAGGGTCTTCGCCCGGGCAATGAGGCCCGCGCTCTTCTTGTACTCGTACTTGCCGTCGTGTGGGCTGATCGCATTCTCGTCGCGCACGATGCTGTTCCTCCTGGAACCATCGTGTCGGGTTGGTCTGGTCTGGCTTCAACGGCCGCGGATGTGAGCTTGCTGATTTCCATGCTCAGTTCTCTACCCTTTCCTCCGCATGGTCCTCGACCTGGGAGGCCCTGTCGGGGAGTTCGGCCGCCTCTTCGACCTGGTTGTCCTTGACGGGGTATACGCGCCCGTCAGCGGAGCGGTACAGCGACCCGGCCTCGATCAGCGGCAGCACCCGCGCGGGGCTGACCATGCGTGCGGCGTGCGCGAACTTGTCGCCGTCGCGCTGCCACAGCAGACCAGCGGTGGCAATCTCGATGATCTCGGCATCGGTTCCCGGCTTTGCGATGGGTATGAACTCGCGGGAGACATGAAGGGGTTCGGAGCCGTCGGCCTGGTCGTCGTTCTCATCGGGGGTGACGTCGTCGCCCGCGAACATCACAGCGTCGAATACCCACGCGCGGGCCTCGGGCATCGTCTTGAGCTCGGTTCGGTCCCCCTTGCCGTCGAGCGTGCCGCCCGTGGAGAACTCCCAGCCTTCCGGCGTCCACTTCCACAGCATCCGCACGACCCGGCCGCGCTCCTTGTTCACGTCGTGGACTTGCACCACGGCTGCACTCGCGGGGTGGACCAGGGTGCGCGCGGTCCACCGGCCGGACTTCTCGGCCTGGGAGATCAGCGCGACCGCTTCCACCGGGAGCCGTTTGGACTCCATATCGAGGCGGGCCGTCTTCTCCTCGGCCGCTGCCTTCTCGGCCTTCTCGGCCTCCTCGTCCACAAGGGTTTCCCCCGGCCAGTACTGACGAGCGGACAGCAGCCGGTACGGCTGCCGCTTCACGTCGTCGTGGGCGGTGTCAGTCTCCGGTTCGGTCACGGCCTCGGCCTTCATCACCCGGGACCACAGGCGGTAAGCCCGCTCCCCGTCCTCCGTGAGGCCGAAGGCGCGCACGCCAGGCGCCACGGCGAACACCTTCACGTAGCCGGCCGACCACAGCGCCGGGACACGATCCCGCCTGATTCGGGCCGACACGTCGGCACGGTCCGGGCTGACGTCGAACGCCTTGAACCCGCCGCGCGTCTCCTGGACCTTGCCCTCACGAATCCAGCCCAGCGCCCGCCACTGGTCGCGGGAGAAGCGTAGGACGGCGGCCTGCTCGATCTCGACCGGTGTGACCACGCTCTCATCCCGGCGCGCGTGGTCGTCGGCGTGCAGATGGGCGGCGTGCTCGGCGTCGGCCCGGTTGTCGAACTGCATGGCCGCTCCCTCGTACTCGGTTCCGTCGCCGAACTTGTCCACCCACACCGTCACTGGGGCGTGCCGGGTGCACTCGACACCCCAACGGGTCTCCGACAGGTCGAACGCGGCGGCTCGGGCGAACGCCTCACCGGTGTACGCCTCACCAACGGCCATCGGCTCGGCGTCGTTATCATCGTCGGTCACGGCCGGCTCGGGGGTGGAGGTCGCGACCGGGGCGGCCACCGGCTCACCGTCGGCGTGCGCCCTGACAATGTCGCGGACGTCCTCAGCGAAAAACTCGCCGTCGACCTCGGACGGGCTACCGATCCGGTCGCCGTTCGGGGCAACGATCACCCACGGCCACACCTCGCGCTCCTCATGAACCACCGTGTACACCTCGCCGCGCGTGATCGCGTGCCACAGGCCGTCAGTGATCCGCTTCACCGTGATCCGCCGCTTACCCGCCATGCCCCCGAGCCTTTCTGTGTCGCTGCAGTTCTGCTGTGTGTTCGTGCTGCCTGCCGGGAGAGCGGGGAAGTCCTCGATTCCCCGTGCTGCCAGTTCCCGGCACTCCCCGCACCGCCACTCCAGCGGCCACACCCCCCGGCAGCACCGGCGCGGCGCGGTGCGCTCGGCCTCCCGTGCTGCCTGGCGGCGGGCCTCCCGGCGGTCCCGGATCCGCGCCCGCCGCATCAGCGACCCGGTGCGCTTGCGCGTCTTCTCCGCCTCGACGGCCGCCCGCTCCGCGCCCTTCCGGGCGGCGGCCAGGCGGCGGCGTTCCTCACCGCCCCCGGGAAGCACCGGCAAGGCGTGCGCGTCCTGGCCAGCGTGGCCGTCCCATTGGCGGGCGCGGCGAGCCTTGCGAACCGACGCCATGACGTCGGCCTCATCGCGCAGCACGCCTGGCCCGGCAGCCTCGGCGAGCCTGAGCGCCTCGTGTCCGTCCTCCGTCGCCACGACCAGGCCCGAGGCGTGACGCGCGAGGTATCCGCAGCGGACGAGTAGCCGCACCCGCTCACCCTTGACCCGCCGCCCCGTACGGCCGTCCGCGTCTACCGCGCGGAACCCGGAACCGTCGCTCTTCAGGCCACCGGCGACAGCCAGCCGCACCGTGTCCACGAACGCGGCGCACCAGCCGAGAGCGGCCATGGTGCGGGCCGCGTCGCTATCCGGGCCCTGCGAGCCGGCCGCGACCTGGGGGCCAGCGACCAGCGCCAGCCGGGGCAGGGCGGCCACCTCGCGCGCATAGTGCCGAATGAGCTTCCGGCCGCCGGCCGTGCCGTGGGCGTGCCCGATGATCGGCGCGGAGACCGCCGACCCGCGCCAGGCCGGAGCGTCGTCGCTCTCGACGTCAGTGAGATCGGTTCGTTCCTGCGTGATGGTCATCGCTGCACCTCCAGAGCAGCAGCGGGTTTTTCGGTGGTCTCCTGAGGTGACACGATGATCAGCCGCCGTGATCCATTGACCTCCCGGGCCAGCCTGAGCTTCCGGCCCCAACCGCCCAGGACACGAGCGAGAGTGGGCCACGACTCGAAGGTCTCCAGCGTGAGGACGTCGCGACGGCGCACCACCGCGGGGATGTGCAGCAACGTCAGATGGACGTAGATCATGTGCATGGCCTGCGGCGCTATGTCCTCCGCCGTCACGTGTAGCTGCATCTGCGGATTCAGGCCGTGCGCCAGCATCGCCTGCGACAGGGCGACGATGAACGCGCCCGCGCCGCAGGCAGGCTCGTACACATTGGCGAAGCCGTCCCTCTGCACCCGCTCGACCACCGAGTCGATCTGCATCTCGGCCATCAGCTGGGCGATGTCGTAGGGCGTGTAGTACTGGCCGAGCCGCTCGTTGCCGAGCTCCAACTCCATGTAAAGGCGGCCAAGCACGTCACAGGGATCGCGCTGCATCTCCGTGGTCACCAGTGCCAGGGCGTGCGCGAAGCGGTCCAGCTCTGTTCTGCTGTAGCGGCCGGCGATCTGGAGGTACTGCCCTTCGCGCACTTCCCAGGCCTCGCTCCCATGGACGTCCACGGCGTTGCGCAGAGCCAGCGCCGCCATCTCGACGAAGTTGTCGAAGACTTCGCTCATCCGCTTCGCGCCGGTGTTCGCCACCAGCAGTTTCACGATCTCGCGGTAGCCGCTCATGCGCTCGGCTTCCGCCGGGCCTGCTCATGAAGCAGAACCAACGGAGACGCAGCGTCGCCGTGCTCGCGCAGCAGGGCGTAGCGGCGCTCGAACGACTGGTTCGCCTCGTCCCAGATCGACGCACCCGTCGCATCGAGGTAGACCATCCCGCCCAGGCACAGCGACTCGGACCGGCAGTACGCGTCCTTGACCCCATCGCGGGTGAACGCGCGCATGATCTCGTCCGACAACTCGATGCGGCTGCTGATCTCTTCGACCTCGGCCTTCGAGGTCGCATCCAGTGCCCCACACATCAGACCACCTCCTAACTGCGCTTGCCCGCGGGCTTCGCAGCGAGGGCTTGCTGCTCGACGTGGCGCGCCGCGATGTACAGGCCCTCGCGGTTCAGGTGCCGCGAGTAGCTGGAGTCGAGGTAGAGCACGGGCACATCGCCGGCGGCCTTCAGCAGCGCCGGGTGCAGCAGGTGCTTGATCGGGCCCGAGCCACCGCCGTAGACGTAGACGACCTCGGTTGTCGCACCGGCCTGGGAGAGGACGTCGCCGAAGGAGGAGACGATCTCGTCGACCAGGTAGCTGGCCTCGTCCTCGACGAAGCCGGCGGCGCGCTGGTGACGGTTCTTCACCAGCACCGACGGCTCCGCGTGGAGGAAGTCGGCCAGCTGCTTGCGCGAGGAGAACTGCAGCGTGGCGTCCGACTCGCTCATGCGCTCCATGGCGTTCATCAGCGCGGTGCCGTAGCCCTCGTCGAGGGTGTCGGCCGCCTCGGGGTTGAACCGGCCGTCGGTGAAAACCGGGAAGTTCACGGTGCCCTCGCCGACGTCGACGCCGATGGTGTTCTGCACCGCCACCAGATCGGAGGCAGAGACACCGTCCACGATGGACGCGTCACGGGCGCGCAGATCATCGAGCAGAGCCTGTGCGAGCGGCTCGCCCTTGTCGGTGACGGCGAACTGCGCGGAGGCACCCTCGGCCATCACCTGGACGTCGACGAACTGCAGACGCACCGAGACGGGAGTGCTGAAGTTCTTGATCGTCACCAGGTGCACCGTCGGATCCGCGCCGCCCAGCAGGCCGATGAACTCGGCGGCGTAGGCGTGACGGCGCGCGACGAACTCGGAGATCGGCAGCGCCAGGCCGGCGCGCACCTGCACGCGCAGCTCGTGATCGGGCAGTGCGCCGTTCTCGCGGACGTAGTCGCGCAGGGCCTTCGCGGCGAAGACGCCCAGGACCAAGACCTTGCTCAGCTCCTGATCGGCCTTGGAGTGCTTGCCCAGCACCTCGAACTCGGTGAACTTCGAGCCACGCACAGACAGCGCCGCCCGGCCGAAGATCCGGCGGTCCGACGCCGCCACCAGGGGAGTGGTGAGCGAGCAGTCGATCTGGTTGTAGAAGTCGCCGGCCAGCACGGAGGCCGCATCCACGTCGGGGAGCGGCACCTTCGGCGAGGTACGGGAAGTCGAGACGACCGCGCTGGGCAGATCGATCTCGTCGAAAGTCTCCTGCTTCGTGTTCTGGATGACGCCCTTGACGTAGCCGTTGCCAACATCGATGCCGCCGGTGAGAGTGATGGTGTCGTTGCTGTTGGCGCTCATGAATTCGGTCCCTCGGTGTCTGTGTTGTCTGCCTGGAAAATGAAATTCACCGCGTCACTCAGCGCCGAGTACTCGCCATGATTTCGTCGATGGATGCCTGCTTGGGCGGCTCCGGCGGTGCGCTGGGGGCGCTTGCCGCGGGCTCCTCGGCCGTCTCAACCGGTGCGGGAACCGGCTCGGGTCGGGCGGCCAACGCTGGCGCTGTCTTCTCGACGACAGCGTCGGCCTGGTCGGTGACCACGGGCTGCGGCGGAACCGGCCTGGCGGCCGGACGCCGCTCGGCTGTGGCCTCGTCGTCCTCGCGTTGCTCAATGTTCTCCAGTGGCGGCCGGCCGCGACGCGGCAGCTGCTCGACGGGCTTGTAGTAGACGTCGACGTATCCGTCGCGCTGAATGGACTCGCGAATGAGCAGTCGCAGCGACTGCGAGATGTTCTCCTGCTGGTCGAGCCACTCGATCACCGAGGTGTCGGCAGCGGGCACGGTCCAGCGGACCTTGCGAGGTTCACCCGACTGATGCGCCATTGCACTCACCTTGCCCCGACACTCGCTTCTGCACTTCATTCGGTCGTTCGCCGGATGTCTCTCGCTCTGTCACATGGACTCACCGCCCTTCGCGCTTTCTCTCGAATGCGAATCCACTCTAGTGTCCCTATTGAGCCCTATGCAAGTCCCATTCGATACACGAGTTAGGTGCCAATGGTGTCCCTATCGAGTGCTGGCGGGGACACCTACGAGACACCTCTGCGCCTCCACCTGGGGCGACCGCGCGCGGGCCGCCGAAGCCATGCGCTTCTGCGCCCCACCTGCGACACCATGGGTGCTCACGCTGGACGCCTCCGAGACGCCCGCCGTACCGGCAGTGATCCAAGAAGGCCGCATTGGAGTACCTACGGCGTCCCGTCTGTGTCTCTTGGGAGACGCCACCCGGCACCCCCGCACAGGCGAGTCCTCAAAGAGCACCGGGGGCGACGCCGGAGCGGCACAGCCGGAGCGCGGGCGAGACGCCAGGGGGACACGCACGGGACTCTAAGTAGCTCACCGCAACCAGTCGGTGTCTTATCGGCGTCCCTGTCGCGTCTCGGGAGTGTCCCGATGATGTGCCTCAGAGACACGGGGGAGACGCCGTTTCACGACTGCCGCATGAGGCCGGGAAGCCTGACTGCACCCCCTTGTCGAAGCCCGCTGGCGGGCATGGCGAACCAGCCGCGGACAACCGGCGGAGCGAGACCGGAACCGTCGGCGGCGCGCCACCGGAGCAATGCTGTTGCGACGGTCGGTGCAGGGGCGTCATCGGGCCGTCGTGGTCACGCGGAGGGGAGTGGACCCCGCATGCAGCGAGTGGGCGAGGACCGGCTTGCTTCCGGGGGTAAAGGCCCGTGAGGCAGAGGCCTTTACCCCCAAGGAAGCAGCGCCTGGAGGAAACTCACAACGGCCCGATGACGCTGAAGCTGTTCGGCTCGCTCGTATCGATGAGCGGCTGGTCGCAGCAGGTGGGCTCTCTTCTTCTGATGCGTCCACGGGGGAGTGCCCCGGGCTCGCCGCGCAAGCGCGAGACGCGAAATGGAACACAGCCCGGGGCCGGGACCGTGCGTCGACAGGGTAGAGCCGAACGCCCGCCTCGGACGCGGTGCGTGAGGTGCTGGCACGCTGCCGCGGCAGCACCGGAGCGAGGCGAATCCACGCCGGTGCAGCCAGCACAACGCGATGGTGCGAGGCCGGCTGCGCCGTCCGCAGCGAGCGGTGGAGCAGAGTGGTATCCACAGCCGGAGCGACAGGCGTCGTGAGAGGACGCATCCGCCGCGCGGCGAGGGCTGCGCCGCCTGCGGCAGCAGGGCGATGAACCGGGGCTGCGCCCCGTCGGGAGCAGACCCGTACCCCCGCCTTGCTCGTGCCTCACGAGGACGGATCAGCGTGGGGGTACGGCCGTATCACGGACGGCAAAACAGCAGTACAGCCAGAAGATGCGATGACCAGGCGAAACAGCCAGACCCGTACCCCCGCTGTGCGGAAGGAGGGAGGGGTACGGGTCGAGAGGGTACGGAACGTTTGCCCTGATGTTCCAGGCTTCCGCTAACGCTCCAGCCGTGGAACAGCGAGGATGACGGCAAGGAAGCGAAAAAGGGCATAAGGGAACCTGATAACACGTGTCCTGCGGACCCTCGCTTCGCTCGGCCTCTTTGCTGCGCTCCGAGGACGTGTTAGTCGGCATAGCCGACGGGTTCCACCGCTCGCTTCGCTCGCCGGTCTGTCGGTCGCTGGCGCTCCCTCCGGCTATGCCCAGCGCTGTGCTTGAGAGAGGAGTCCCCACCACTGCCCCGCTGCAGTTGTCCACAAGTGTGGCCGTCGCACCAAGGGGTGCAGCAGTGGTGGATCGCCTGGCGCTGCGCGCCTGGCTCAGGCGAGAAGTGACGACGCGTGCGACGGCTCGCCACGCGATCCGTCCGGAAGCAGATCGTGCCAGCCGGATCTTCCGAGTCGTCAGCCAGCGCAGCTGGCACGGGAGCTGGGTCGAACATCGAGATCGCATGGACCCCACCGGGGTCCATGCGATCTCGATGGTCGACACCCGCACCCGAGTCCACGAAGAGACGCCACCATGACGCAGTCCCAGCCTGAACTCTCGCCCTACGACACCGGAGCCCGTTGCGAGCCGAAGTTGTGGCAACCGAACAGCAAAGCCGTCGCCAAGGTGATGCGCTCCGGCGAAGCCGAGGACATCGGCAACGTGGACTTCACCAACGACGAGGGCAGCACAGTCGTCACCGTGCACGTCTCCCGCAGCGACGACGGGCTGTACACCGTCCACCTCATACCGGCGTGTGATGACGATCAGATCCGAGTCGAGTTCCACGGCGAGAAGAGTCCGGTCATGATCGAGCCCGGTACCGGCCGGCCCGCATGAGCCAGCGGCATGCAGGTCGCTACACATGACCCGACATCATGGCCACAGCTTTCGACTCCAGCTGTGGAGACCCCCGAGTCACAAGGAGAGGAGAATCGAATGATTGCTGAAATGATTTCCGAATCGTTCACGCACGTCGTCCTCGTCACCGGTTCCCGCAGCTGGAGCGACGAGAAGAGCATGCGTGAGACGTTCAACGACGCCTGGCGCGCCTGGGGTACTGAGAGCGTCACCCGGCCGGTGCTCATCTCGGGACATTGTCCCGAGGATCATTGCTCCGAGGGCGCCGACGCCATGGCCGAGCGCCTGTGGCGGGCCGCCGGCTTCGAGGTCATCACCTTCCCTGCCGACTGGTCGGCTCATGGGAAGCGGGCCGGCTTTCAGCGCAACCAGGAGATGGTCGACGCCGTCCAGGTCTTCCGCGAGGCCGGGGCTCAGGTGCTGTGCACGGCCTTCCTCGACCTCTGCCGGAAGCCCGGATGCCCGCAACGAGACCGGGAGCAGCTCATGCCGCATACGCCAGGGCACTTCTCGCACGGCACCATCCACTGCAGGGCTCGCGCGAGCCGCGGGGATCAAGACGACCACCGTGCTCCATCCGTCGCTGCCGCCGTTCTGAGACGCGCGAAGGGCCCCGCAGCGTGCTGCGGGGCCCTTCAAGGATGGATAGGAGGAATCGGCCGGGAGGCGAACACCAGGCTCAGCGCTACTTGCTCCGATCGATGCCGTGTGCCTCGTCATAGGCCTTCATGACCGTCTTCGGGATGCGTCCCCGTTCCGCGAACTCATGGCCCTCCTTCTTGGCCCACTCACGGATCCTGTCGCGCTCCTCGGCAGTCGTCTCGGGCACGAATCGCTTCTTAGGTGCTGTCTTCGCGGCTTTCCGGCTGGCCTTCAGGTACGGCTTCAGCACTTCCTCAAGCTTCTTCTGCTCGTCAGCGGTGAGATCGATTTCGTACCAGGTGTCACCCAAGCCGAACGTCGCCGTAGCCGCATCCGGCTTACCACTCAGATCTGACTCGACAATGCTTCGAATGGCCATACCGGCGAGAGTAGCCGATGCGTAAGGACCTTGGAAAGTCTGTCGCGGTCATTCGAGATAAGTGTGCCATTTGGAACCCGAATGAGGCCAAGGGGCACTGCTGAATGAGCAGCAAATGTGAATGGAGCTGCTAAAATCGCAGTATCGAAACGGGGGTCCCGTACCCGTTCGCCACCGACCAACAACCCCGATCGCGAGGCATCCACCATGTCCACGCTCCACACCGGCGACGACCATTCGCTCACCGACGAGGACATCGACCTCTTCGCGCTGCTGTGCCAGCGCAGGGGTTGGTCGGATCAGTACCTGAAGGAGATCGAGTCCGCCGAGCACGATGAGCTCCTGGACCTGGCCGAGATGGTCGAGGCCCTTCATGACGCCCGGACCACGGGCAAGAAGATCACCATCGCCCCCGACTTCGACATGGACGGCATCTCCTCCGGCGTCCTCGGCTACGCCGGTCTGTCCGAGCTCGGCTTCGACGTCGAGCTGCACCTGCCCGACTACCGCCGCGGTCACGAGCTCACGCCCGAGGACATCGCCGAGATCCACGCGAAGTGGCCCGACACCCGGGTCCTGCTCACCTGCGACGGGGGAGTGAACTCCCACCGCGGTATCGCCGCCGCGCGTGCCCTGGGTTGGACGACGCTGGTGACCGATCACCACGAGGAGCTCGCGCCGGGCTCGACCGCGGACATCACCGTCGACCCGTGCCGCATCGACGAGACCTACGCCCATACCGGGATCTGCGGTGCCCACGTGCTCTACCAGGTGATCGAGGCCTACACCCGCGTGCACCGGTCCGAGAAGCTCTGGGAGATCCACCTGCTGCGCCTGTTCGCCGGCCTCGGCACCCTCGCCGACGTCATGCCCGTGCTGTACGAGAACCGTCAGCTGGTGCGCGACGCCATCTCGATCGCCCGCCTGCTGCGCGTCGCCGCGCCGAAGACGATCCCCAGTCCCTGGGGTGGGTTCGACGCTGATCCCGATACCATCGACGTCGAGCAGTCGATCCTGATGCAGATGCTGCGCACCGAGCCACACCATCCGGTCTTCCTCCGGGCCTTCGAGGGCTTCGCGATCGTGCTCAAGGCCTTCGCGCAGAACGGCAAGATACGAGACGTCGACGACCTCGACGAGGGCTTCTTCGGCTTCTACCTCGCCCCTGCGATGAACAGCCCGCGCCGCACGGGGGCCTCGCTGGAGCCGTGCTTCGCGGTCTTCACGGCCGCCGGTGCTGACGTCAAGCTCAAGGTCGTCCACCAGGTGATCGAGAGCAACGAGCTGCGCAAGCAGCTGGTCATCGAACACATGCAAGAACTCACCACCGGACAGCAGCCGTTGGCCCCGTGGGTGTACTTCTCGGGCGCCTACCCGGGCATGTACGGGCTGCTGGCCAACCGAATGATGGAGCTCAACGGCCACCCGGTCGTCGTCGTCAACCGGCCCGTCAGTCCCGACGATTTCGTCAGTGGCTCCGGTCGCGCGCCGGGCTGGTTCGACATCATCACCAGCCTGGAACCGCACGACGGACTCAGCGCCATCGGACATCAGCAGGCCTGCGGCGTCCGCGTCGCGAAAGCCGAGAAGCTCGGCGACCTTGTCGCCGTGCTGCAGGAAGCCACTCAGGTCGCCCTGCTCGCCGTCAGCGCCGACGGACCGAACGGTGATCTCGTGCTCGGCGCGGACGCCGACTGCGACGCCGGCCTCGAGGACCTGCAGCCGTTGTTCGAGCTGGTGCGTCGTACCGAGGGGCTCAAGCCCTTCGGGCATGGTTTCACCTCGCCGGTCGTCGAGATCGCGATCGAGCCCCTGGGCCTGCGTGTGGACCGGATCGGATCCGCATCGCAGCACCTGCGCCTGGTCACCCGGTCCGGCCTGTCCTGCCTGTGGTGGAACGTCGCCGAGGAGAAGTTCGACATGCTCCGGGGCCTCGTGCAGCGGGCCAGCCGCACCGAACTCGGGACGCTGCGCTTCACGGCGACGCTGCAGCTGAACACCTTCCGCGGCGACACCCGTGTCCAGGCCGTCATCAACGAGCAGATCACCACGGCTGCTTGAACCCCGTAAAGGAGGGGACCTTGACGACGTCACCGATCACCTCGCGTCTGCTCCGCATCGGGTGGTGCGTCCTCGTGCCGTTCGCCGCCGTCGCGGTCTACCTCAGCTTCGGCACCGTCGCAATCCACCTCATCAAAGAGCCGATCATTGCGACCGCCGTCCTGAGCATGCTCGTCGTCGTCCTGGTCGGTTCGATGAGGATCCAGCGGCCCCGGTGGCTCGCGCATGCGCCGGGGCCGCGGCCGAGGCTGGAGACCCCGCTCTTCGGGTGGACCGTCCTCGGTTGCGCGGTCCTGGCCTTCCTCGCCGGCCAGTCGCTGGCCTTGTGGATCTACGTCACGGTCGGATCCGCCAACTTCGACGCCTCGAACCAGACCAGGCACGCGGCCGGGGCACTGGCGACCCTGTTGCTCACCCTGGTCGCGGCTCCCGTGGGGGAGGAGACCCTGTTCCGAGGGCTGATCTACCCGTTGCTGCGCAAGCGGGTGAGCGTCCTCGTCTCAACACTGGTCACCGCCGTGGTGTTCGGCCTGGTCCACGGCAGCGCCGTGCAGTTCGCCTCGACTCTGCCGCTGGCGGTGCTCCTGGCCCTGGTCTACGAACGCACGCGCGTGCTGTGGCCCTGCGTGCTCCTGCACCTGGGCTTCAACCTCGCCGCGGCTCTCGTCCCGGCGCAGACGCTCGGCGCTCTGGCGAACCCGGTTTCCTCGGTGTTCCTGTGCCTGGCCTTTGCTGGTTGTGTCTTGGGGCTCTACCGGCGGGTCGCCGGCTGGTCCGCCCCAGGCGCAGACCCTGGCGCGGGAGGCGAGTCCGCGATGCGGTGATCGAGGTACTCAGCCTCTTCTGAAAGAACGATGGTGCCCTCCCTGCGGGACCTGGCGGCCTTTCAGCCGCCGGTCCCTCGTGCGGAGGGCATGCTCGTGGTGACCGGGGTGATCCGGTCACTGGGGGTGTGACTGAAGGTAACTATTCAGTCATACTCATCAGGAGAGGAGAGGATCTCATCATGGCTATCGTCAGCACCTGCACGTACGACTCGCGAGGAAAGCTCGTCCGCCCCGACGCGCTCGACATCAGCCGTGCGAAGATCCGTCTGGACCTCGACACTGGTGAGAAGCCCACCTTCGATCGCGGTCACACGCATGTCTTCGTCGTCTCCGACATGGGTGTCACGGCCGAACAGGCCTGTGAGCGCGTGAACTCGAGGTTGCGCCGGTTCTTCGATCGCGCTGAGGCCGTTCGCGGCTTCCGCAAGATCACGATGGAGAAGAGTCAGAGCAAGAACCTGCTCAACCTCAACACCACGATTTCCTACGAGATCCTCTACGTCGTCGAAGCGGACGAGCGATCCCGTAGCCGCAGTTCCGAGTCCCCCAATGCGGGATACCGGCGAGGCTGAAGCATGGTCACCCCTGGGTGATTCGCGCCATCCACGCCTCGCGTTCATCAGTACATACAGAGAGGCCGGAGAGCTCCCTTCCCACGGGGATGCTCTCCGGCCTCTCTGTTTCCACGTTCCAGCGCAACATCGATCACCTGGCGTCGACGATAGCAGCTGTCGCGCATCACTCGCAATGAGCGGCGAATGTCAGTCAAATGCCCTCTCGCTTCCAGTGGGGCCTCATTGGTGGACGACTCAGGCAGAGTTCCGACTCGCGATCGAGGGGCGCGTCAGGAGTCTTCTGTGAGTCTCGGGACGCCGAGGGCTGTCCCATGAGGCTCCAGTCCCGCTGAGGCTCGGCCGCGCCGCCTGAGGGTCGCACGGCGACTCGGCGCGGGAGTCCGTCTGCCTCGACTTGGTCGCCAGGAGGGGTATCGAGCTGCCAGCTGTACCACGTCTCGTGGTACACCCCAGAAACCGTGTCTGACCTGGGTAAACGCCTGTACCGCGTGGCTCTTTCCGTATCGGGTGTACCACGTGGGATCGCCGACGTGGTACGACGTTTCGCCTGGTCAAACAGCGCTTCCCGCCCAGGTACCACGAGTACCACGTTTTTTTGACCGTTTACATAGGGGGTGCGTTCGGGAGCGATCCAGGCGGCTCCAGCCGCAGCTCGCCAGTCTGCTCTCTTATCCCCCCTGCGCGTGTATCTAGTCTCCATTTCCTGGTACAAGTGGTACGGGGGGTATATAAACACCTCCCGACCTGGGGAAACACCTGTACCACGTAGAAAATGCCACGTGGTACAGCTTGCTCTTGAACTCCCGGAATCCTCGCTCTGACCTGGGAAAACAGGTGTACCACGTCAAGTGGTACACGCTCGGTTACCCCTAGAGGGTATGCGGGCATGCCGTTCTCGGGATCCTCCCGGAGAGCGTCCGGTCGATGCTCTGGTGGCGGCTGGCCCGACCGGTCAGAAGAACTCCTCCGAGCCTCGACTGCGGCCCGGGCGGCTCACGCCGCCCGCGGGTGCGTGGTCGAGCATGAGAGGCCGGTGACTCTGTGGGACATGTGCCCGACGGAGCCGCCGGCTTCTCGCGTCCTACCCGGGCTCGCGACGCGTGTGGCATGGCCGTGGCGGCCGTGCGCTCCCTCCAGTCCCTGTCGGTGACCCTTTCGGCCCTCCATTGATCACCATTCGGAACCTCGGTTGACTCTCTTGTTGACTGGCGACTCAATCGTTGCAAAGTGGCACTCGGATGACGTAGGGTCAAGATCGCGTTCCATTCGATTACGAGTCCAATCGGCTTCCCACTCATCGCCGGCAGGAACTCGATCACGATCGAGAAAGCAGCAACATGACGCCTCCTGATGCCCTCATGTCCGTACCTGCCGCCGGTTCCAACGCCGGACCGCGCACCAACCCCGTCGCCGACGTCCTCGCCAGCGTCATGGGGTACTTCGCCAACCGCGACGACATGGCTCCGCAGAACGAGATCGTCACCTACGTCACCGCCGCCTACCTCGACCAGATCGACCCGACCGATCCTCCGACGCCCCGCGTGCTGGAGAAGGAACTACTGGCGATCGTGGGCGGCGTTATCAAGGCCGAGAACTCCAAGGCGGCCGTGGCCGCCGAGAAGTACCCCCTGCCCAGATATCTGACGTACTGGCAGGTCGCGCAGATCCTCCTGCGTCTGCACCACGTCATCCGGATCGCGCCCAATGCCAAGGACACCGACCGCGAGTACGACCTGCTGGCGATGTACCAGGCCGCGGGCGGCGCGCGGGGGACGTACACCACCAGCGAGGACGACATCCGCACCACGGCGCGCATGTACAACACCCAGCTGACCCTCAAGGAGTTCGCTGAGGTCCTGGCCGTTTTGCGCGAGGACAGCCCGCGCCGGCACCAGAGCACGAACCGCGACTTCATCGCCGCGCGCAACGGCATCGTCTTCTACGGCACCGAGTCGCTGGACGTAAGGATCTTCGGCAAAGACTTCCACTTCGAGCCCAAGCAGGTCCACCCCTTCGACCCCGCCATCGTGCTGCTGACCAAGAACGACGTCGACTACGTGGACGCCGCTCCGCAGCAGGTCATCACGCACCCTGAGAACGGAGATTGGGAAGTCGTCGCCTGGGTCGAAGAGCTCTTCGACCAGCCCGGTGACGAGGGCCTCGCCGACCTGATCTGGGAGATCATCGGCGCGATCATCCGGCCGCACGTGCGCTGGGGCAAGACCGCCTGGTTCTACTCCGAGCAGGGCAACAACGGTAAGGGCACGCTCTGCGCGCTCATGCGCAACCTCGTCGGCAGCGGCGCGCATACCTCGATCCCGCTCTCGGACTTCGGCAAGGACTTCGCGCTCGAACCGCTGGTGCGCGCCAACGCGATCATCGTCGACGAGAACGATGTCGGCACCTTCATCGACAAGGCAGCCAACCTGAAGGCGATCGTGACCAACGACGTCATCCAGATCAACCGCAAGTACCGGATGCCGATCGCCTACCAGTTCTTCGGCTTCATGGTCCAGTGCCTGAACGAGTTCCCGCGCGTGAAAGACAAGTCAGAGTCGTTCTACCGCCGGCAGCTCTTCGTGCCCTTCACCAAGAGCTTCACCGGAGCCGAGAAGAAGTACATCAAGGACGACTACCTCCAGCGCCGCGAGGTCCTGGAGTACGTCTTCTGGTACGCGATTAACCGCGCCGGCGCGTCATCTCCAGGTGACTACTACCAGCTCTCAGAGCCGGTGGCCACCAAGGCGGTCCTGGCCGAGTACAAGGAGGCCAACGACCCCGTGCGCGCCTTCTGGGAAGAGTTCCGCGGGCGGCTGGTCTGGGACCTGGCACCGTTCACGTTCCTCTACGACCTGTACAAGGCATGGTTCGCCGACGTCTCGCCGTCGGGCTCGCCGGTGAGCAACAAGCAGTTCATCACTGACCTCGTGGCGATCGTCCGGCCGGATGCCCTGTGGCACTGCCCGGACAAGAACCGCAAGATCCGGCCCGGCCAGATGATGCACACCCCCGAGGTGCTCATCGCCGAGTACGAGCTGAAGAAGTGGATGCACCCGAGCTACACCGGCAGCGACCCGAAGAAGAAGTCCCAGCCGACGCTGCAGGCCAGCTACCGCGGACTGCTCCGGCAGACGGGCGCCTCCGCCCCGACCGACGACGCCACTGACGGACAGGACTGATGCACCCATGGCTAAAACTGCCCGCGCACTCGGCGAACTCACCCAGGCCGTACGCGAACTCGCCCGCCGTCAGAGCCGCCTGATCACGGCGATGTCCGACGTCGGGTGCGAGCAGCGGATCACCAACCTCATCGTCCGCTCGCAGATCACGACGGACCCCGCGGAGAAAGCCCGGCTCATAAGTGAAGCCTCCCGGCGCATGTCTGCCCCACGCAGGTGCTCTCCCCATGACTCCGTCTGAGACCACGCGCGCCTCCTCCCCAGACACCGGCCGTGATGGTCGGACCGACGAAAGGAGATCTCCACCATGACCACACAGCGAACATCCGTCACGGCCTCGAAGGCACGCTTCACCTTCTACGACATCGAGTCGTTGCCGGACGTCTTCACCCTGTGCGCCTACACCCCGCGGCCCGGCAGAGCCGTCGACGACCTGGAGATCTTCTTCCTCGCCGACAAGCAGCAGCTCTCCGACGCCGTGGACCCGCAGGCACTCTATGAAGCCGTGGTGCGCTCCAATCCGGGCCTGCCCGCGGTGAGCGTCCAGCTGTGGAACCTGCGCGGCGAGCGGGGCAACCTCCGCCTCGCCGAGTTGATGGGCCTCTCGAACGCGGACCAGGTCAACGACCGCGGCGAGGTCGCGTCCTATCCGGCGAACCTGCGCCCGGTCTGCGACACGGATCCCGAGTACGACCCGCTGAAGCACCCGTTCCTGGCCGGGTACAACTCGCTGAACTACGACATGACCATGCTCGCGCTGTACCTGATGGAGACCTTCCCGGCTCCGCACTCCGGTCGTCTTGTCCAGCCGACCACCGCACGCGAGATGCGCGAGCACAACGACAAGCTGTTCAACGAGCACACCGATTACATGCCCGGCTACCTCGGCTGGAACGGCCCGGCCGCCAAGATTCGCCGCGCCATGATGCACTCGGGCCGGCACCTGGACGTCGCCCGTCTCAACGAGCTGCAGACCAAGGTGAGCCTCAAGCGCCTGCTCGGGATACTCGGCCGCCAGATCAAGGAGTCCGAAAAGCTCAGCCACGACACCTCGATCGCCGCTATCGAAGACCTCTACGAGTTGCTGGCCTACAACGTCTCCGACTGCCTGGGCCTGGCACAGCTCTTCCAGCACCCGGCCTACGCCAGCAACTTCGACCTCAAGGCCAGCCTGCTGGCGCAGTACTCCGAGACCGTCTACGCCAAGAACGGCTCGGTGCGCCGGGACCGCCTGACCATCGACTCGTCCTCGGCGAAGTTCGTCAGCCGCATCCTCGCGCCGTACACCTCGCTGAACGACATCGAGGCCGTGTCGTTCCTCTATCCCGCCAAGGAGGTGGCCCACGAGCAGGGCATCTCCCAGGTGAACGTGCTCGACGAGTGCGTGCGCTTCTTCGAGGACAACGTGGCGCCCGACCCTGCCAAGGACCCAGCCGCGACGCCGGCACAGGCGAAGGCCCACCGCCAGTTCATGCAGGTCGTGAATTACTACCGCTCGATCGAGGGACAGAACTTCAACGACTCCGAGGAGTACCGCGACCTGTTCGGCCTCCCGGCCAAGTCCTTGCGCGAGCTGCCGAAGACACCGAACAACGTGCCCTACTTCCACCCTGACGCCTCTCCGTCGTCGTGCTTCGCCACGTTCAGCACAGGCGGCATCCACGGAGCCGAGGCAGACATGACAGTCTTCGACGCCGACTCCTCCGAGCATCGAGAACAGGCAGCCATGATCGGCCTCGCCAAGCTCTTCTACCCGGACGCGAAGGACTTCGTCGCCGAGGCCAAGCGCCAGCACAACCTGCTCGCGCTGCCCGACGGCACAGCCGTCGACAAACGACTCGTGCTGCGGGGCTCGGACCCGAAAAGGGTGAAGTACCGCAAGCCGAAGAAGGACGACCCGGACCAGGCCGAGCAGCTCGCGCGTGCGCAGGCCCAAGTACCGGATCCAGCAGAGCTGCTGGACACTCAGCGCCCGGACACCGAGGCGATGCACGTGCGCCTGGCCGACGGGACCGTGCTCGACGGCAAGGTCGTCCTGGCCATCACCTCGGCAGCCAAGGCCGTCTATCGCGATGAACCGGCGAGGAAGGCCCCCACGCTGTTCACTGCAAAGGCCGACAAATCCACCAAGCTGCACCCGAAGTTCGCACGGACCTCGGCAGGCCTCGTCATCCACGAGGACTTCACGAGCTACTACCCGAACCTGCTGCGCAACATGAGGGCGTTCTACAACCCCGAGCTGGGCGAGGACCGCTACACGACGATCTTCTTCGAGAAGGAGCGCTTGGGCTTCGAAATGAAGAAGTCGGGGATCTCCGCCGAGGAAAAGGCCCGGCTCACGACCCTGCGCAACGGTACGAAGCTGATCCTCAACTCGGCCTCTGGAGCTGCTGACGCCGCGCACCGGACCCCGATCAGGATGAACAACCGCACCATCTCGATGCGGATCATCGGCCAGCTGTTCAGCTGGCGGATCGGGCAGGCCCAGACGCTGGCGGGCGCCCGGATCATCTCGACGAACACCGACGGCCTCTACTCCGTCGTCGGCGACGAGAACGGCTTCGACGAGACGACCAACAACCGGGTGCTCACCGAGCAGCAGGCCGCCATCGGCATCGACATCGAACCGGAGCTGATGTTCCTCATCAGCAAAGACTCGAACAACCGGCTCGAGCTGGAGTCACCCAGTGACGACCGGAGCGTCGCCGACAGCCCGATCATCACCGCCTCCGGCGGGACACTGGCCTGCCACGCGGGTCCTACCCCGACGAAGTCGCTGGCCCACCCGGCCGTGATCGACTTCGCCCTGGCCCGCTACCTGCAGACCGTCGCCAGCAGGGGAGAAGAGGCTCTCGCCGAGCCGTTCGATCCCGTGCTGGGCCGGAAGATGATCGAGGAGGCGATCGACCCGGCCGATCCCGTGCGGACGCTGCTGCTGTTCCAGAACGTCCTCGCCGCCTCGCGCGGATCAATCACCTACCCGTTCGCCGCCGACCCGGTCGGCGTCGGGCCCGATCGTGACGACACCGAGGAGGCCGACGTGCGGTTGGTGAACCCGCGGGCCCTGCAGATGGTCAACCGGGTCTTCATCGTCCACGACGGCACCGATGGTGCCGTGAGCCTGCACAACGCCGGCGCATGGAAGGTGAACCCGGCCAGCCAGAGCAAACGGCGCGAGTCCGGCAGCGCAGGGGTGCGACGTGACCCGATCGCGCTGGAGATCCTGCGCCACCACGGGTGGGCGAAGAACCGCAGCGAGGCCAGCACCTCCGACGGTCTCACCCTGCTGCCCGATGACCAGGACGTCGTGATCCGCCGGATCAACGGCATCGACCCGCACTGGTCGGTGATCGTCGTCAACGACGACCTCCGTGTGCTACCGGCCGCCCGAATCGAGCAGCTCATCGGGGCGCTCGATCTCGACATCTACACCCGGATGCTCGACGAGACGTTCACCAAGAACTGGAAGAACGCTGCATGATCAGCGCCTGCATCACCCAAGTCATTCATTTCGAGTTCTAATTGGAATTGAAGGTGAGTTTGATGCGTCGAATAAAGCGAGTTGAGGGGCGATGAGCGCCTATACCGTGAAGAAAGAATGCAACTTCAAGCAATGTCGACAGTCCTTCATGGTGGGTAGCCGATGGGACAACCAAAGAGCCCAGAATCTTGGATGGTTTTTCCAGCGAAACGGTGACGTGTGGTGCCCCGTACATGTTCCTGACTGGGTTGCCGGTTGGCGATCCAAAAACAAGGAGAAATAATGGCGTACGAAGAACTCGGCAAGGACGGTCAGATCCGACGTCTGACGGCCGAAGTCGAATCGCCCCTGAAGAAGTTCGTGCCCGCTGCTGTGCCCACCAGCACCTCAGCCCAGGGTGATGACGCCCAGGTTCAGCAGGAGAAGAACACGACCCGCGAGGGAATCCTGGTTCGCCGGGGGCAGATCTGGGAGCGCCTCCACACCCGGCAGAGCAACCGCCACGTCGTCATCGAGTCCGTCGCGGACGGAGAGGCCCAGGTCCGGGACCACTACGGCACGAAGCGCTCCGTCCTCAGCGTCTCCCAGATGCACAGGCATTCCACGGGCTTCCGGCTCGTAGAGCCTGGTGAGCTGAAGTACGGCGTGCCGACGGTCCCCTCGGACGAGACGGCGCGGCGCTGATGCCTCGCACGCGCGAGAGGACCATCGAGGACTACCTCCTCAGCCAGTGCCGGGCGCACGGCTTCCTGTGCCTGAAATTCGTCTCACCGGCCCGCAGGGGAGTACCCGACCGGATCGTCGTTGCCCCCAGCAGCACCGTGTTCGTCGAGGTCAAGCGCCCCGGCGGCCGACTGCGGAAGCTGCAACAGCTCACGCACGCGAAGCTGCGCCGCCACGGGGCCGAGGTCCACGTAGTCGACGACAAGCCGAGCGTCGACGCGTTCATCGCGTACCTCTTTGAGTCCCCATCCGATCAGCGGATATCAGCACCATGGTCCAGAGGCGGCCGGCCGGAGCCAACCGGCACTGCGTGAGACCAGGTTGATATTCCGCTTGCGCCATTCGGCCGATGACCAGCTCGACGAGACACACGCCACCGTCGAGCTGGTCATCGGCCGGGATTACGCCCTGGCCCAGCCTGGCCGTCGCACCCGCACCCGCATCCACCTCGACCGGCTCCGTCCGACCAACACCGGGTACCTGTACATCGCCACGGAGGAGACCTGCCCGTGATCCGTGAAGAGCGCGTCCCACTGGCCGACCTGACGGAAAACCAGCTCGACGCCCTATATGCCCACATTGACTCCCTCACGAACACCCCAGTGCTCCGCACCTGCCTGGTGCCCGGGTGTCTGCGCCAATTCGACGCCATGGCGACGATGGCCGGCTCGCCCATGCGCCCTGAGTGGTCGGGGGAAGGCTGGTGCACGCTCGGCGCGGGCAGCATCTTCCCCGCGGGCGGCCACATCTGCCCCGACCACAAGGACCTCGTCATCAGCCACTGGCCGCGCCGCCTCAAACTGCCGTCCGGCCGTTGGTCCGTGGCCTGCCCGTGCGGCTGGTCCCCCGTCCCGCAGCGCTGGCACCGTCTCCTCGCAGTCCTATGGGAGCAGCACCTCCTCACCGAAAGCGGTGCGCTGCCGGCCGCCCCGCCCGTCACCGACCCCGAACACCGACTCCCCTTGGCCGAACACACCGAGGAGTCCCTCGCAGAGTTGTACGACCGGCTCTGGGACGCCGAAGCCGACGTGCCCGAGCTCCGCAGCCTGGCCCGCGCCTGCTCCGTGGGTTATAGCCTCTCAGTGCCCGCCCTCCTCGGAGCGAAGACCGCCCTCGAAAACCTCCGCACCCGCATCACCCTTGACTCCCGCGACTGGGCCGCCGACAAGCTGGACGCCCTGCTCTGGGCCGTCCTCGTCGGCTGGAACTGCGAAAACCCCGACTCCGACCATGTCCACAACGACGTCGACTGTGCCGGCGGCCAGGCCCTGTGGAGCATCGCCGACCAGCACAACATTCCCACTGACCAGACCATGCAGGTCAGCCAGCACCGCTGGTGGATCGCCAACGCCATCAAGGCCGCACAGCAGATCGAGGGAAACAGCATCGTCACAGAGGATCAGCAACCGCCGCCGCGCGTCTGCTAGCCCCTGCCCTGCATGTGGTGCCAGCGGAGACCTGAGCCGCTACTCGGCCACGAATCCCCGGGCGACGGCCTGGCCCGCACCCTGCAGCTCCTCGCCACCGCCGACGGGCACCCCGATCCGGCTGAGTGGATCGTCACCGGGCCCCTTCTCCAGGTCGTTGAGACAGTCCCCGGCGGGTGACCCCATTTCAAAGAGCGGTATGCCTTTCCTCGGAACACCAGAGCGACGAAATTGTCGCGCTCACGCTTGCTCGACGTGGTCCGTATCGACCGTGGCCAGTTGCGACCGGACGCATGACCGGACCAGCAAGGTCGTCGCCCGCGCCTGTCGGACCTTGATCCGGGAACGCACCCACACCTTCCAACATTGCGCAGCCTTGCGTGCGGACTGCCCCGGCGGCCTCCAGACCCGAACGCTATACGACAAAGCGACCGCTTGGTCGCACCACGCGCACCTGCATGTTGCTTGACCTCACACGACATGGGGCGTCTGACCACCTACCCGAAGAGAAGGGATGACCAGCGACATGACTACGGCTACTGCTCCGTCCCCGATCTCGCTGATGCCGCATCAGCAGCAGATCCACGACTTTCTCGTTGACCATCCCTTCGCCGGTGCTTGGCTCGGCGTGGGGGCCGGCAAGACGCTCACGACCCTCAGCGTCCTGCAGACGGTCCGCCCAATAGGCCACATCCTCGTCGTCGCGCCTGTGGCGATCGCCCGCTCCACCTGGATCGACGAGATCGAGAAGTGGGGCTTCCCCATTCGGACGAAGTCGCTCATCGTCGACGAGAACG
The DNA here is from genome assembly GCF_037023745.1 of Streptomyces sp. SCSIO 30461. Classification (NCBI taxonomy): domain Bacteria; kingdom Bacillati; phylum Actinomycetota; class Actinomycetes; order Kitasatosporales; family Streptomycetaceae; genus Streptomyces; species Streptomyces sp. SCSIO 30461. Next base: position 5,657,323 of record NZ_CP146101.1, on the reverse strand, counting down.
ACAGGAAGCTCTCCAAGGACAAACGACTGAAGCGCTTCCGGGAGGTCGCCACCGATCCGCCGACGATGTACTTCATCAACCAGGAGCTGCTGACTCAGCAACCCCAGGAGACGAAGCTGATCACGCCGGTGCCGGGCGCAGCGGCTGTCCCGACCATCTCACCGGAGGCGACAGCGATCCTGGGTCTGCTCCAGGCGCGGGGGCCGCTGGACCGAGACGAGGTGATCGACGAGTACCGTGCTCTGGTCGCCGGCAACGCCAACAACCGGGTACCCGCCAAGGTCAAGATCCGTGCCTGGATCCAGGAGTTGCTTAAGTCGACCCTGGTGACGTGGGAAGCCTATGACTGCCGAACCTGCTCCGGCGCAGGCTGCACTCAGTGCCGCTTCGGTCTGGTCGACCAGATGCCGGTCCAGAACATCAATGGCCAGAACACCGTCATCTGGCCCTTCCAGACGGTCATCATCGACGAGTCCCAGGGGTTCAAGTCGCATGACTCGCAGCGCTTCCTGGCTCTGGCAACGGTACGGCCGGCGATGAACCGAGTAATCGAGATGACGGGAACGCCCAGCCCCAACGGTCTCCACGACTTGTGGAGCCAGGTCTACCTGCTCGACCAAGGGCAGACGCTGGGTCAGAACATCACCGCGTACCGCGACCGCTGGTTCACGCCTAAGATGGTGCCCGGCACCACGACGCCGGCGAAGTGGATCCCCACGGCGAACGCCGAGGCTGAGATCCATCACGCCATTTCGCACCTGGTGATGAGCGCGCAGAACACGAACCTGCAGCTCCCGGCGCTCACCATCCAGGACGTCAACGTCACGCTCCCGCCGTACCTGCTCCAGGCCTACAAGGACTTCAAGCGCGACCTGGTCCTGGACATCGTGCAGACCTACACCGACGATGGGAAGCTGACGCAGAGCGTCGAGTCGATCGTTGCCGCGAACCAGGCAGTGCTCACCAGCAAGCTGATGCAGTTCGCCTCGGGCACGCTCTACACCGCGGATCCTGACGACCCGGCCACGAAGGGCCGGTACGAGGTCATCCACGACAAGAAGATCGAGATGACCGAGTATCTGGTGCGGAACAACGGCGGCGAGCCCGTGCTCATCGCCTATCACTTCAAGTCCGACAAGGAGCAGCTGCTCACGCGGCTCCGGAGGGTCGGCACCGACGCGCAGGCCTTCGACGGCTCGCGCGACATGGTCCGCCGGTGGAATGCCAAGCAGATCCAGGTGATGCTGCTCCACCCTGCCGCCGCGGGGCACGGCCTGAACCTGCAGCACGGCGGCTCGACGCTGATCTGGTACACGCTGCCGTTCTCGCTCGAGCACTACCTCCAGACCAACGGCCGGCTCTTCCGCACGGGCCAGACGAAGCCGGTGACCATCCACCGGCTCATCGCCAAGGGCACGCAGGACGAGCGGATGCCCTCGGTGCTCGCAGGCAAGCAGCAGGTCCAGGACGACCTCATCGAGGCCGTCTCCGGGGACTTCAACGCCGAGCAGGCGCTTCTCGCCGCCCTGGAAGAAGAGATCCGAGAGGACCTCAAGGACCTCTGGGCTTCCGAGCGGGTCTAACCCACACCCATCCGACGACGGCCCCGCTCCCGGCGGCCCCCACCCCGCATCCGAAGGGACCGACATGCCCCAGCCCCCGAGTACCACCAGCACCCGTGACCAGGAGCACACCGTGGACGTTGTACGCGTCGTCGTTCGGCTGCGTGGCGAACAGGAGCCGGAGGACCCGACCTACGTAACCTTCGAGCTCGATCTCCTCGGAGCACCGCTACCGCAGGACAGCGATGTGATCTGCCTCGGCAGCTACCACTTCCAGGTGCGAAGCAGGCGCTACCACGTATCGACCGCCCAACACGAGCCCCCGAAGGTGGTGCTTCACGTAGGGATCACGAACCGCCGCCCGGCGGACCTCGTCACTGCTGCGGCACTCACACGAGACCTCAAGGCATACCCCTCAGTCGCTTCGATCCACTGAACAGCTCCGCCCACGGCCCCGCGCCCGGACACCCGTCCCGGCCCGGGGCCGTCCCCGTACCCCGCTGCGCTTTACCGGATAACCCGTACCCATCCGACGACCGCCCGGTTGTGAACCCACAGCCGGGCGGTCACTGCGGCGACCGCTCACTGAACACGCATGATCGAGAAGAGGACTCCCCCATGAAGAAGATCACCGCCCTCCGGTGGAACAAGCACTTCGCGTCACGTTCCGAGGGGTAACAGCGTGCCCCCCCTCGGCTTCGCGCCCTACCGGCGCTGGCCTCGGGGGTCTGGGTCGGCATAGCCGACCCGGGTGCGGGATCGACACCGGAACGGGCCGGGCGTTCGTATGTCCCGCCCGTTCCCCCTTGATGCGTCGGCGTTCACGTTCATGGGCATCCCCGGGTTCCGGTGGTGTCCCCGAGGAAACGCTTTGCTGCCACCGGCCGGACTCGACAACGACGTTGATCGCCGAAGCCCCGAGCAAGACACCGATGAGACCCGTCAATGCACCAGCCGGGACACGTATCGGCCTCTAACCAGACCCCTGACGGCCTCTCACGAGCGCGCCCTGACGACGGGTCTGGCCATGGACACGAAGGAACAGTGCGCCTCCATCCTCTGCGTCAAGGGCAGCGCCTTCCTCTACGTCATGAGGGGGAGGCCAATCGGAGCGGGACGGCCGTGTCCCGGTTCCCCGAGCAGGACCCGATCTTCAAGGACCAGGAGTGATGAAGCACAACAAGACCACAGAGATCGTCGACGCCACGATCCAACTGTTCGCCGAACTCGACGACATGGTGGGCCTGATCTCACGTGTGCTCGCGAAGTTCCCCGCTGAGACGGTGCCCCAGCGGCTCAAGCCGTTCCTCGGCACGCCGCGCGTCGCCTTCGCGCGACCGTCCACGAAAGGCGACGGCGGGATCTTGCTCCAGCTCCAGCGCGGAATGCTGTCCCACGTGCAAGCCCAGGTCCCCGGTGCGTGGCTGATGATGCACCAATCCGAACTGACGGCCGCCCTGCGTGAGATCTACTGGGGCGACAGAGAGCACAGCCTCCGCTGCGAGCTCACCCGACTTGAGAAGTCGATCGGGGACCACAACCGACAGGCTGAGTATCACCGTGCCAAAGCGAGCGACAGTCTTCGAGAACACAACCGTATCGCCGCTAGCATCCGCCGGCTCTCGGCCCGCAAGAGCCGTGTCGCCGAGGGAGACTCCGGTAGCTGACTCGACGGACCCCGCAAGATGTCCCAGCGGGAGCTGGAGGAGTACCTCGAGGCCCTGGTCCACGCAGAAATAGAGGACTGAATCGCCCCGGGTTCCGGCCTGCCTTCAGAGGCTGGGAAAGAGCAAGCTCTTTCAGAGCGACCACTGATCGGGTGACGGGCTGACGCCCCACAACGCACGAGGCGCCTACGCAGAGGGGTGTGCTGCCCTGGCCCGGGCGGCGCGATGACGACAAGACGATGACGACAAGAAGAGGACAACTGCATGAGTCAGGACCTGAGCAGCGAAGAGATCGCCCGCCACCTCACATCGCCGGACGGCAATGACTGGATCGGACGGGCCCAGTACGTGGCGGCCGACGCCGAGGGCCGCGCGGAGATCCGAGGCCTCGTCGCCGACCACATCAAGACCCTGCTCGTCACCGGCATCGGCGGCAGCTTCACCGAAGGCGCCGTCACCGCTGAGAACCTCTGCAACGCGATGCGGCACCTGATGGCCGAGTCCGACCAGGAGGACGAACTGGCGCGCACCGAGGACCCGATCACGGAGAACGCCGGTGCCTGATACCGAACCCGCCACCGCCTGACTGGACCGCAAGCTCGAAGCCGAGTGCATAGCTCTCGGGGCCGCTCGCCAGGTCTGGGCAGACCAGTTCGGCCGCGTCGGTGCCACTGACAACCTCAGTGACCGCGATGGGTAGTTCGAAGACCGTCGACGCGGAAACCAGCGATCAGTCGTCGAACGCTGCTCGCAAGATGGCTGCGACGTCACCATTCCCGGGCGCGCATGGTGCTGCATCAAGTCCGGCCGATTCTTCCAGCAGAACGGCAGCCAAAACTGCCCCGAGTACACCCCCCGAATGGGTCGCCGAGCGGTGTTGCATACGACCTGAGCTGCATAGATAGCGGAAAGTAGCGAGAAGTCCTGGAGGTGCAACTTCATGTAACGGTCTCACGGTGACTGATGTGGGACGCCATACGGGCCGCGCTGACGCCCGAGTTCGTACGTCAGCTGCTCATTCGTTTTCGCCTGGAAACGGTTGCGAAGATCTGTCATGTAGGTGGAGTAGGTGCGCCTGCTGATTTCGAGCGTCCGGGAGATGGCGTCACGGGTGTGGCCCTCACAGAGCATCTGTAGGATGTCACGTTCGATGAGTTCACGATCGGTGGGGGCGCCTGCCGGCACGGGGAACCAGCGGTCCGAGCCTTCCCAGTGCAGCTCGAACTCGTCCCTCAGCCACGCGAGCAGTGCCGGGTCACGGATGACGATGGCGGGCTCCCCGCTGCCCTCGCCCACGCGGCGGTCGGAGATCATTCCCAGTGTGTCGGTGACGATCATGCGAGGGAACCGACGGGAAGCCGTCCTGCTCTCGGAGAATCCGGTCTCGGCTGTCGCCCTTGCGTAGGCAGTCTCAGGATCACGGGTCCGGGCACCCGTCGGATACAAGTTGCGGTAGCGGACGGTCCCTCGGTTCTTCTCCAGGATCGCGACGTCTCTGACGGTCGATGCAGCCATTCGTTCTGCGTGCCTCGGTTGGGTTTGGGACGACCAGACTTCGGTGGAGTTCTCGATCGCGGCGTGGAGGACGTGGTGGGCAGCGGCGGTGCCGGTGACGATCTCAATGCCGCTCGTGGTGGCCGGGGCATTGACGGCGGTCGGGTCCAAGGTGTCCAGCAACTGGGGGATCTGCCTGAGGTGACGAAGTCGTTCCTCGAGTTCGTCAAGTTCCCGGCCAAGCAGCTCGCGCTCGACCTGCCGCAGGTGCCTTGCGCTGGGTCTCCCGGTGAGTGGTTCGGTGAAGACGATGCCGACCCTTCGAAGGGTTTCCAGCCGAGGGTCGTCCGCCCGCACTCCGTCGTCTGCGCGTCGAATCTGCCAGTAGAGCTGCACGTCTTCATCGGAGAGGCTGAGGCTTTCGACCTCGTGCGTCGTTTCGCGGCTTTCGTTCACGGTCCCCCCCTGCCCACTTGCGCAATGCGCCGATGGGCGTCCTTGATTCCTTGCGATCGCCAAGCTGATACGGGAGCCTAACTCTCCGTGAGTTGATGAAGCCATGGAGAATGAGCGGGCAGGACAGAGCGTCAGTGCATGCTGTGTACAGAGTGACTCAACCGAAGGAGATTGCATCATGCGAACCATGATGAGCAGGGTGATACCCAGGCTTGTCGGCGCCGCTGCCCTTGCCGCCTTGGCGGTGGGATCGGAGGTGGTCGTACACGCCGCGGAGCACAGCCCGCAGTCGGTGGTATCCGCGGAGCCGGACTGGGGTGCGCCGATCGCGGCGATGCTGACCGAGTCGGCGACGACCGAAGAGCCTGACTGGGGCTGATCGTCCCGCGGGGTCAACGCCGTGGGCGTGCTAGAGCTTCCGTCCACGGCACGTCTCGCTACATCGCAAGCACCGCACGGCCATGCTGCAACGCCCGCACCTCTCTTCTGGAGGGTTCACGGCGTTGACCGCGCACGCCCGGATGCGCCGCACGCAAGTCTTGGCGGGACGGGATTGAAGAATCCATTTCATCCGCCGCTACGAAACGAGCACAGCTGTGTCCTCCGACGGAGAGAGTTCGTCCCTACGACCCGCTTGAGTCTGTACCACCAGTGCAGCAGTCGACCTACCGCAGGGGTGACGGGGCGGCGTGTTGTGGTTATGCCAGCCCCAGGGTGGCCCCGAGCACTGCAACGGGTGGAGTGCACCTTGACGCTGCCAGCGAACTGGGAGGTCAGAGCGCGCCGCGTGACCTGTAGTTTGCGCATTCAGATCAGATGCTGCACCGAGACAGGGGGAAGAAGCGAAGGTGAAGTCAAGACTAGCGACTAGGCGGGTCAACTCGAGTTCTTCTAGTGCACTTCACGGAAGACCCGATTCATGGCGACGCCCCGTATGCTTCGCAACTCCACGTCGCGTGCCTGCACAGGTCCCTGGTGCATCGGGGCCAGGCTCATGAACGTGAGGCGCCTGACAAGTCCGACGGAACGGCACATTGCTCTGCCAGCACGCATTTGCGGACTCCAGGCAACGCTGATTCGTATAGCAGGACCGATCTGCATTGAGAGCCGCGACACAGGAGAGTCTGGCGGCTTGCAGCCGCCAGCGCTCGTCGGCGTCGTTTGAGCTGGTCACGAACTACCTGGCCCGTGAAGGCCTTCCAGCGGGGGAGACCGTTTACTCCCCTGGTGAGCGACGTGTGGCAGGGGCGATGCGAGATCCCGGCTCCTGCTCTTGCCGTGCGCCGCAGTGAAGAGTAGTTGAGGCTCGCAGCTTCGAGGTAGGCGGTGTGGCCAAAACGCCCCGTGTACCGCAAACCTCCCGGGTCTCGCATATGAAGGAGCGCACTGATGATCCAACCTCACCCAGAAGCGTCCAACTCTGATGAGTTCAAGGGCTTCGACGAAGCCCGGCGCATCATGTGGTGCCATGACGCTCGTGCTCGCGTGTACGAGCGGTTCGAGCAGACGAGCTTCATCGGTGACACGAATATTGCAGCGGTCCACGTCGACAACACCCGCAGGGCAGACCGTGTGTCTCTCGTGGCATTCGACAAGGCCGGCCAGCAGGTCGGCGTCGACACGCTCTACATCGACGAGCCGCATCAACACCTGGACATCGCGCCGGAGTTTGACCACGACTTCACCGGCATGGACGTCATACCCGACTCCCCGCTTAAGCAGGCCATCTCCCGTGAGAACGGCTGGGTCGTCAACATGAAGGTACTGCGCGAGTACGAGCCCTTGGTCGATCGCCGGTCCACGCAGCGCGCGGTGTTCCTGGCACATCTGCAGGACATGATGAAGAACGGCGAGGTCCGCGGATTTCTGTTTGGCCGGGGTGAGTCCGATGACACTGATGCGGCGTGAGAGACCACGGCCTCGCGCCTCAGACGACCCCGTCGGCCAGACTGCCGGCGGGGTCGTCTGATCTCTGACGCCGTTACAGTGCCGCATTCTCGCAACAGGGGGAGGGGATCAGCTGCGCTGATCCGGGCGTCGAACCCGGGCCGAGCGCTTTGCGGGGAGACATGCCGTGGACCGGCTCACGCCGGTCCCGGGTGACGCCTCGCGGTGAGCCCTACGGGGCCACGCAGTTCGTCTTCGGCACCTTCGACGTCCAGGAGCAGCAACCATGAGTAAACCGCTGAGTATGGAGGGCCTCACGGTCAAGTTCCACAGCAGTCGTGTCGGCGTCCACCGCGGCGAGACCACGATCTGGCAGGCCCCTGAGGAAAGACTCTACCGCGTCGTCCAGAGTCTGGACCCGGCCGAGTTCGAGATCGCGACCCTCGTCCCCACCGGGTGGGTCACGCTTCTGGCCCTGCACAAAGAAGCAGACGGCATCGCCGACCAGGATGAAGCGATGAACCGCTGGCTGGACATCCAGAACCATCCCCCGACCTCGAGCAGCGACTCGGTGCCAGCGTCGAGGATCGAAGCATGACCGCCTCCGCCGATTCCGGGCTCACGCTGGACGATGTCCTCGATCTGGGCACAGCGCTCGATCTCGTCGATGCGAAGATCGAGCTGCTCAGTGAGTACAAGCTCGAATACCTGCAGGACTACGCGCCGGATGACATCCGGTCCATGAACGACGAGGTCGAGCAGCTGCAGCAGCTGCGCACGCGACTGATGGACGTGCAGGCCCGCCGGGAAGCAGAGTCCTCCGCCTGAGAAGACGACGATGCCCTGACCGCCTCGTGGCGTTCAGGGCATCGAATCAGGCTCGGTAGGCGGCAGTGCCACCCTGCCGGGTCGTCACACCGGCGGGATGAGCAGCGAGGCCCCCGCGTAGATGAGATCCGGATTCTGGATCTTGTTCGTCTCGACCAGGATGCCGATCGGCACCCCCGTCGTCCCCGAGATCGCGGTGAGCGTATCGCCTGGCCTGATGGTGTACGGCGTTGCCTTCGGCGCTGGCTTCGCCTCGGCCGGTGCGCCCGATCCGTTGGGCTTGTCCTCGTCGCCGCGACCCGGCGTCGGATCCTGACTCGCCCCGTTCTCGTGCTGCTTCCCCGTGCCGCCCTCGCTCGACTGCTGGGCGCTGCCGTCTCCGGCGTTCTTCTCGCCGGGATTCACCGGTGCCTCGACCGGGGCGTGATGGCCCTGCAGTGCCTGGATGAAGCCGCCGTCGGATGTCGCGAGCTGCATCAGGCCCCATCCGGTGAAGAGCGCCGCTCCGCCCACCATGACGCTGGCGGCGATGACGGGCCCGTTGCCGAAGCCCATCGGGCCGGCGTGACCCCCGGCAGCTGCTCTCGTCTGCGCCGACGGCTTCAACGCCGTCCCCACTGGCCTCTGAATCGTAGCCGCCATCCCTCTCCCCACTCCTCTGTGAATAGCACGTATAGCCATTCATGCCCGGCATTGGCATTCTACTCATAGTCGAACCAAAGTTGATAGAATGGGAGATTGAATGGCAGTCCGAATCCTGTCCGATAGCCCCCTCAATGGATCCCTGAGTCACTGACCGCCAGACCGAACGAAGGAACCGCATCACCATGGCCAGCTACTCCATCTCCGCCAGGAAGATCGCCGAGGGCAAGAACGTCTTCATCCGCGGGAAGCTCGGCTTCGCCGTACTCGCCCGCCTCATCGAAGGCGCGGAGCTCGTTGCCAGCGACCAGCGTAAGACGAAGAACGGCATGAGCCCCGTCGGCAAGCCGCACACCACCGCGACGATCATTCACGCCGAGGTCCAGTTCGCCGATCCGAGCAACCCCACGCTCGAAGAGCAGTTCGTCTCCGAGCGCCGCTACGACTCTTCGAAGCATCCCGAAACCGGACCCAACTACTCCATCGACTCCAAGGGCAGTACCCTGCCGGTCATCGCGATCCCTTCTTCGAAGGGCGACGGCACCTACGACCAGGACGAGTCCGGCCAGGAGCTCGCGCAGGGCCTCGATGTCACGCTTGTGCTGCGCACCTACAAGCCGAAGAACTTCGAAAACCGCGGCCTGGCCCTCGAACAGGTGATCGTCCACGAGGCGCCGCGCTACTACAATGCCGGCGGCATCGACCAGGCTGAGCTGGCTGCGCGTGGCATCGTGCTCAACGACACGCCGCGCCCCGTTCGGGCCACTCCTGCCCCTGCCGCCGCCGTCCCCGTGGCGACCGAGGTGGAAGACGGCCTGTCCTTCCCGGCCCCGCAGCCGGCGTCCGCACCTGTGGCCGTGACCGCGCAGTCTCCGGTTCAGGCTCAGGCCCCGGCGACCGCCGTGGCTGCGCCCGTCGCTGCCCCTCCGGCTCCGGTTGCTGTTGCGGCCGCAGCTCCTGCTCCGGCTTCTGCCCGGCAGGAGACTCTGGAGCAGAAGCTCGCGCGCCTGGAGGCCGAGAACGCCTCCCTCAAGGACGCCGGTTCGGCGGTGGGCTCGCCCGTGGCCACCGGCCCCTGGAACGGCTCCGGCCCGGCGCAGCAGGCGGGGATCACCTACCAGGGCTGATCCACGCTGACCATCGATGAGACCCCCCGTGCTCGCATCCGTGCAGTGCGGGGGTCCTGTCTTTTTCTTCCACGCCTGACGCCTCCGATCGAAAGCGTGCGTCCCACGATGACTCCAGCCGACCCCCATGCCTGGTTCCCGCAGTTCTACGGCAACCCCGCGATCCGTACCCTCGCCAGTGCCTGTCGGTGGACCATCTCCGGACGGATAGGGGAAGAGACCCCTGACGATCCAGCCAGGCCTCCGAAGCGCAAGGCCCCGATCGACGTACGGCACCTGCTCGCCGGCTGCACCTCTAGCTGCAAGCACGTCGGCCCACTACGCGGAGCCTTCGCCCTGGATGAGACCTGCCTGCTCACCCTCGATGAACTCACCGCAGCGATACCGGACGCCGCGAACACCGCCTTCTACCTCCAAGCCCAGACTGACGGGCTGCTCGTCCTCGATATCGAGGCAGACTGCCCGCCAGGCGTGGCCACAGACCTGCTGCGGCTGCCGGGCGTCCTCTACTCGGAGCTGTCGATGTCCGGGCAGGGCTTCCATCTCGTCATGCCGCTGCCGGAGAACTTCCATGACTTCCCCGTGGCAGCCGGCAAGCGCGTCCTGCGTGAGGAACACGGCTGGTACGAGCTGCTCCTGGACCACTGGTCGACCTTCACCCGCCAGCCGGTGCCCGATCGCATCGTCGCTCACGTCAACACAGCAACTAGCGCGCTGGCTTTCGCCTCCATCGAGGACCTCTACGCACAGCTGGCCGTGAACGCCATCGAGAGCTCCGGTGCTTCGGCATCAGATGTCGACACCGCCGAGGACATGCCCGACATCCCGTACTCGCAGGTGATCGTCGAGCAGACCCTGGCCAGCGCACGCCATCAGCTCCGGGATCCCGGCGACTTCAACCACGACATGTCCCGCTGGGAGTTCTCGGTTCTCGCGTCGCTCTACGGCTGGATGCGGACACAACTGCGCGCCTACAGCGCCCTCGGCGTCGAGTACTCGACGGGCGACACCGCGTGGTTGCTCTACAAGGCGGCGGTCGATGTCATCCCTGCGCGCCCCAAACACAGCGAGCGGCGCAACGGCCGGCCCTTCCTCCTCGACCGGGCGGCTGCGCTCGTGGCCGACCGCGAGGCCCGTTCCTCGTCGACCAACTGACGCTCTGTGCCTGTTCCTGCTTCTGCTTCTGCTCCTGGTTCATCTGCTGCCTCCGGCAGCGGGAGGGGTGGGTGACAGGTGCTGCGGCGGGGCCGAGCGCAGGTGGGAGACAGTGCTGGATCGCGCGGAGCGCGATCGGGTGGCGATGTGCAGCGGAGCTCCATCGCCACCAATGGCGGGGGTGCAGGTCTCCGCCAGGCTCCGACGGCGCGGCCCGCGCCAGGACCGTCCACGGCCTATGCAGCCTCGGCGACGCCGAGATCAGCAGCGCCGTCCTCCGACATCTCTTGTCTTTCTCTCTCTTCCTCGCCCACCTACAGAAAAGACGTCGACATGAAGTTCAACGACACCCTGACGACCCTCATCAAGCAGTCCCTTGAGGTCGGCGCGACGCCCGCTCTCATGGGCGAACCCGGCATCGGCAAGTCCAGCTTCGTCGAGGACCTGGCCTACTCCATGGGCACGCAGGCTTTCACGCTGCCGTGCAACCAGCTCGCCGACAAGGCCGACCTCACCGGCGCGCGCCTGGTGCCGTACACCAAGGACGACGGCACGCAGAGCTACAAGCAGGTCTTCTACCCGCACCAGGTGATCCAGGAGTGCATCGACTACGCCGAGAAGAACCCGCGCGAGTGGCCGATCCTCTTCCTCGACGAGATCAACCGCACCACCTCCGACGTCACCTCCGGCGCGCTGACCCTGGTCACGCTGCGCCGCATGGGGTACGTCGAGCTGCCCAAGAACGTCCGCATCGTCGTGGCCGGCAACGACAGGGGCAACGTCACCTCGCTCGACGAGGCAAGCCTGTCCCGCTTCGCGATCTTTCACGTCGAGCCCGACGCCGCCACCCTCATGTCCGTCCTCGGCGACAACATCAACCCCTGGGTGAAGACGGTGCTCACGCAGTACCCCGGGCTCATCTTCCAGAAGTCGACGCCCGAGGCCATCGTCGCCGACGGCCAGGACGACGACGACAACGGCAACGTCACGATGGCCGATCTGTTCGACGGCGGCGAGGAGATGAACCAGCTCACCACGCCGCGCACCATCGACAACCTGTCGAAGTGGCTTAATGCGGCCGACCCGCAGCAGCTGGCGCAGTACCTGGCCACCCCGATCCAGATCGGCGACCGCGAGACCTCGCTGCTGAACGAGGCCATCGAGGCCTACGTCGGGGACACCATGTTCACCACGCAGCTCGTGGCCACCATCGCCCAGGACCTGGCGAACAACGTCGGCGGCGTGCAGCAGAACCGGGTGAACGTCCCGAAGCCGAACTGCTACCAGAGCCTGAAGGCCGCAGCGACCATGACCGACATCGCCGCGGTCATCGTGACGCTGACCGACAACGAGAAGTCCGGGTCGCTGCTGTACGCGCTCAAGGAGAGCAAGGACAACGCGCGCCTCATCGAGCAGCTGGCCCAGGCCATCACCCAGATCGAGCCGGAGCACACGCGCACGCTCATCGAGATGGTGACCAGCCAGCAGATCGACCGCCAGAACCTCGAGGCCTTCATGGAGATCGACGCTCCGATCGTCAACCAGGCCAAGCCGGTCCTCTCGGCCTTCCTCTGATCGCTCGCTCACCGGTGGTGGGGACTGCGGCGGGCTGCCGTCCTTGCTGCAACTCCCCACCGTCGGCGGCGCTCTGCCGCTGCCTTGTCCTCAGAAGGAGACCACGACCCATGACGATCACCGTCACGAACCAGAAGCCGGCCGTACTCGACGCACTGCACACCATCTCGTGCACCGGTGATTACGACCCGATGCCGGCGATCCGGCAGACCCTCATCGACCCGCTGCTGGAGCCGTTGAACCCCAACGCCCCGGCGAGCATCACCGACGCCCAGGGCGCTGATCTGACGGGGGACATCCCGGATCTGGTTCTGAGCTGCCTCGGCGACACGCTGAACGTGGCCAGCGAGCAGACCGTCAAGGAGCTGCTCGGGCAGACCCTGATCAATTTCGACCAGGGCACGCCGCTGCCGGTCGCCGAGCTCTTCGCCGTCCAGGCCGGGCAGCAGAACAAGATGCCCGCGCCCTCCCCGCGGGTGCTCTACACCGCGCAGGCTGACGTCCTCCCGGCCGCGAAGGCTCTGCTGGCGGGGACCGGCGACGAGAGCGCCTTCTTCGCCTCGATCGCCTACACCTTCAACCCCGACACCCTCGGGTTCTGGTTCCAGTCCTCCGCGGCCTTCGACGACTTCAAGATCTGGCTGGCCCAGCAGACTCAGACGATGGCCAGTGCGTTGCCGCCGGCCACCACCAAGCTGCTCAACGACTTCACGGCCCTGTCCCTGAAGGGGCTCACCGAGTCGCTGCTGGTGCGCAAGGACGACTCTGACGCCAACGATGAGCACTCATTCGCCCGCGTGCTCGTGCACATGCTCATGAACTACGTCGAGCAGCAGCGGGCCCGGGCCAGCCAGCAGAACACCGCCCTGGACACCGGCGTCCTGCCGTTCACAGTCGGGGAGCTGTTCTGCCCGCGCTCCCTCGTCCTGGTCAACGTCGAGGCCCATGCCCGGGCCACCGCGGCGAAGATCACGGGGGAGTGGAACCTCATCAACCAGTCGCTGGCCTCGCCGGTGAAGGTCGTCTCGAACGCGTCGCTGTCCAAGCTCACCTCGCTGCCGCGGGCCGCAGCCCGGGCCGCCGCCATGGGAGCCAAACAGCAGTCGGGTCAACCCGGCAGCCGTAGCGCCCAGGTGGCGTTCCGCAAGCAGCCGCCGAGCAAGCTCGACCTGTTCAAGGACATCACCCGCGTGCTGCGCCGGATGGGCAAGGTCAACAAGTCACAGAACATCTTCCGCACGACGAGCGCGACCTTCCTCAAGGCCAACCGCCGGAACCCGGACGACTTCAACAAGCCCGGCCGGATCACCTCGGTGCAGTACATGCCCGACCTGCACATCTACATCGACACCTCCGGATCGATCTCCGAGGAGAACTACCAGGAGGCGGTCATGATGCTCATCCGGATCGCCAAGAAGCTCAACATCAACCTGTACTTCAACTCGTTCAGCCACTTCCTGTCCCAGGAGGTGATGCTGCGCACGGAGAACAAGTCGACGGCCCAGATCTGGAAGGAGTTCCGCAGGATCCCGAAGGTGTCGGGCGGAACCGAGTACACGCAGATCTGGCGGTACATCAATGCCAGCCGCGTGCGCCAGCGCAGGCTCTCGCTCATGGTCACCGACTTCGACTGGCTGCCGCCGTCCACGCGTCAGGATCACCCGAAGAACCTGTACTACGCACCGTGCTCCGCCATGGACTGGCCGTACATGGTGGACCTGGCAAAACGCTACGCCGATTCGATGCAGCACATCGATCCGAGCATCCGGCAGAGGCTCCTCGGCATGGTCGTCTGACCCTGCTGCCCCAAGAACCGCCAAGAGCGGTGCCGTGCAACCAACTCCCCTGGGCGGCACCGCTCTTGGCGACCCCTGACTTTCTCTCTCGTTCATCCAATCCCTGCTCGGCCGCACCAAAGGAACCCCCGATGCGAATCCCCGCGGATGTGCTCGCGGTTCTGTCAGACCGCACCAGGATTGACGGCCATCGCCTGGTGCTCGTCGGCCCCCGCTTGACTCCCGCCCTGTACCAGCGCGTCAACGAGGTCCTCGAAGCGGCCGGCGGTCGGTGGACGAAGACCGAGGGTGCGCACCTCTTCCCCGTCCACGCCGCCGAGGCGCTCGCCCCAGTGCTCGCCACTGGTGAAGTCGTGACCCTGGGGGAGAAACGCACCCTCGCTCAGTACTTCCCCACGCCCGACCCCGTTGTCGGCCGGCTCATCGCTATGGCCGCACTTGAGCCCGGCATGACGGTGCTGGAACCATCTGCTGGCTCCGGTGCCATAGCCACAGCCGTAGCAGCCCGCGGTGCGATCGTGGACTGCATCGAGCGGGACCCCGGGTACGCCACCGTCCTGTCGGATACGTATGTGGCGCGCCGGGTGCAGGTCGCTGACTTCCTCAGCATCCCTGCCGAACCTCGCTTCGACCGGGTGCTGATGAACCCACCGTTCACCCGTGGCACCGACATGGCCCACGTCACCCACGCCCTACGGTTCCTGAAACCGAATGGGCTGCTGGTGTCGGTCATGTCGTGGACCGTCACTGAACAGACTGGCAGCACCACAGCCTTCCGAAAGCTCGTGGAACAGCGCGGTGGTCTCGTCGAAGCACTTCCGGCCCGGGCGTTCTCCCAGTCCGGGACGACCGTCGACACCGTCCTCGTCACCATTCCTGCCACCCGTCCAGCCGACGCGCAGCCCACGATCTGGCCCGTGCGTGACCTCCCTGCGCAGGACGTGGAGGAACTCGGAAACCCGGCCGATATCGCCGCGGAGATCGTCGCTGATCTTCGCAAGGCGGTCGCCGCTTTCGAAGAGGTTGCCGCCGCGCTCACCAAGCCTGCGCCCACCACCGTGCCAGGCGATACCGAGGTCAGCTGACCATGCCACTCCTCGAAAACAGTCAAGAGCAGTGCCGCCTTTGACGACCCCTGACTTTCCCTCTCACTCATCCATATCCCTGCTCGGGACACCGTGGCGCGTCCACCCAGCGCGCCACCATGCCGAGCGACCCGCACCGAAGGAGGACCCGGTGGGTCTCAGCAACTTCACACCCGGCGGCTCCGACGACGACAAGGGCAACGGCGGTGGCGGCAGCTTTCCTCCGCAGTTCCCGTCTGTGGCCTTGCCGTCCAGCGGTGGCAGCGCCGATGACGTCAAGGAGCTCCTCGTCGACTACAACGAGAAGTTCAAGAGCGCCGATCCGACCATGTTCCGTGACACGCTCATCGGGCAGGTCCTCTCGGTCATCATCAGCAAGACCAAGCCCAACGCTCTGCTGGTCGGTTCCGCCGGCGTCGGCAAGACGAAGATCGTCGAGGACATTGCACGGCGTATCGCGCTCGGCGACGCCCTCATTCCCGACCAGCTCAAGGACTACACGATCTACGAGCTGCCCATCACCAACATCATCGCAGGGACCGGCATAGTCGGCTCGCTGGAGGAGAAGGTCAATGCGATCGTCGAGTTCGCCTCGGACCCCAAGAACAAGGCCATCCTGTTCATGGACGAGATCCACCAGATCACCGGAGGGTCCGGCAGTCATGGCGACGCCGTCGGCCGCAAGATCTCGCAGATCCTCAAGCCGGCCCTGGCCCGCGGTGACATGTCCGTCATCGGTGCGACCACCAGCACGGAGTCTCGTGCCTTCGATGAGGACCCTGCCTTCGCCCGTCGCTTCACCCGGCTCATCGTCGACGAGCTGAGCGTGGAGCAGACGCTGGCCGTGATGACCACGATCCGGCCCCGCCTGATGGCGCACTACCGTCACCAGATCGGGGTCTCCGATGACGTCCTGACCTCGGTGGTGCAGATCGCCGAAGCGAACTCCCGGGCTGGCCAGCACCGTCCGGACAATGCCATCACGCTGCTCGACCGGGCGATGGCTGACCGGGTCCTGGAGCAGAAGAAGCTCATCGTTCAGGCCGAGCTCGCCGGCGACACGGTACTCGCGCAGGCCTTGCGGTCCATCCCGCAGGTGCCGCTGACGAGCACCCGTGTGCTCGATGTGGCCAAGCGCCTGATGACCGGGAACGCCCAGCGCAAGGACCTCGACGTCGCCGCGCTGAGCGCCACGCTCACCAGCCGCCTGCAGGGCCAGGACGATGTACTCGCCAAGCTCACGGACCGTCTGGCCCGCGAAGAGCTCGACCTGTTCCCGACGAAGACGCCCACGACGTGGCTGTTCGCCGGGGCCTCGGGTGTGGGTAAGACCGAGGCGGTCAAGATCATCGCTGAGGAGACTACCGGCACCGAGCCGATCATCCTCAACATGACCGAATTCCACAGCGAGTGGTCGACGTCGAAGATCATCGGCGCACCTCCCGGCTATGTCGGATCGGACTCCAACCAGGAGCTCCCGTTCGACACGCTGGAGTCCAATCCCCACCGGGTGATCCTGCTCGACGAGTTCGAGAAGGCTGACAAGGCCGTGCAGCGCCTGTTCCTCTCGGCATTCGACGAGGGCTACATCCGCAATGCCCACGGCAAGATGCTGGACTTCTCCAAGGCCCTGGTCATCTGCACGACCAACGCCGCCCGTGATTCGCTCGACGGCAAGATGATCGGCTTTGGCGACAACCCGAAGACCATCTCGAACCAGAGCCTCAACAAGGCACTGGAGCAGTTCTTCGACGCCGAGCTGCTGGGCCGGTTCTCACTGGTCGTGGGGTTCAACCCCATCGACCGGCAGACCTACCGGCAGATCATGGCCGCCGACTACGAGCGGCAGCGTGAGCGGATCGTCGAGGCCAAGCCGCGGCTGGCCCAGGTGCTGCCCGTTTCGATGCTCGACGACGAACTGCGCGCCATCGAAGAGACCACCTACGTGGACTCCCAGGGTGCGCGGCCGGCGCGCAAGGCTGTTCGCACCTGGATCGAGGACCATCTCCTCGCTGCCCAGACCGGCGGCACAGCCTCGGCATCACCGTCGGACGACTGAGCAGTCGTCCGCATCGCACCGGGCGTACCTCACCCATACACCCTCATTGCTCAGGAAGGGCGGTCTCTGTTCGCTATGACCTGGATAAGGACTCTCAACGCGACGTCCCCGCAAGGGCAGCGAGTGGAGTACTGGCAGAACCCGGGAGGGGGATACTCCCTGGCCGAGTCCCCTGCGCAGGTGCGGGTGTCCGGTCGCACCGTGGTTAACGGCTGGTCATGCGATGGCGAGACGTATGCGGAGTATGCGCGCATCGTGCGTGAGGGGCACGCCCCTGTCAGCACCGACGCCTACAGAGAGGCGTGATCATGAAGTGGAACGAGTGCGAGAGCGGCATGGCCGTGCGGGACACCCGCACCGGAGAGGTGTTCAAGGTCGTCGGTCGTCGTGGAGTTACCGACGACGGCATCGCCACCGCCACCGACTGCGGTGCGTGGGTCGAGCAGATCGAGCCGGACTCTGACGGCATCAAGGAACTGTGGGTCGTTCACTGGTCGCACCTTGAACACGTAGCCGACTGATCCGCCGGCACATCGGGCGCACTCTCACTGGGTGCGCCATCCTTGTCTGCCCATGGGATCTCGATGTCGGCGATGCTGCCGTCGAAGGTCCCGACCGGTGCTCGGACTCGCCATCGAAGTGAGGTGAGCTGCCGCTGATGAACGACCACGCGCCTGGGCAGCGCGCGGTGTCCGGGGCGTGGCTTCGCCACATACCCCGGACTCAGGAGCCTAACGGCCCCTGACGGGTGGGTTGAGAGGAACGCGGGCGGGGCTCGTCGGCTGACGAGAGCCCCGCCCGCCTTCGCACCTGCGCCCATGACCCAGCCCTGTCGCTGTGCTCTTCGCTCGCCTTCGAGTAGGCGACTGGCTATTGACCTCTTGTCAGAATCGCTATGCGATGCTAATTGTGCGTTCTCTCAATCTGCCTCTCTACCCATTGAAGAAAGGCAACGACATGCCTGTCCTGCTTGATGATCTCGACCTCTCGGCCAATGCCGTTGCTCAGAAGGCCGTCGACCCGAAGTTCTTCTCCTCGAAGCTCACCGGCAACGGCAAGAAGCTCGGCCTGCTCAACGAGTCCCTGCTGCCGATTAACACTGCCACCAACACCGCCTACGCCATGGCCACCGACATCGAGGTCAAGCAGAGCTCGACGCAGCACGACATCACCACGACGTCGATCCCGCTCGCGCCGATCACGCGCCGCGCCCTGAACGCCGGCGCGTCCTTCACCCTGCCGAGCCCGCACGCCGACGACCGCTTCGCCGTTGACACCTCGTCCAGCCGATTCGACAACTGGGACGTTGCCTTCGACATGACCCCGCAGGCCCTCGTGTTCTACGAGGACAAGTCCGGCGACAAGTCCACGCGCGACCTCGTCATCCAGTATCGGATGGAGCTGTACTTCTTCAAGAAGGGGCTCTCCGAGCCCGAGTACGCGACTGCCGTCCCGCGCTCGGCCGGCAACGGCAACCACGACGCTGCCGTCTTCCTGCAGTGGGACACCAGCCCGCTGGAGAACGCCCGTGACTACGTCCAGGACGTGCTCGCATCCGCCGGCCTAGCGGCCTCCAACCTCGGTGATGAGTTCGACGAGTGGATGCGCCAGTACTCGATCTACGAGCGCATCACGCGCCTGGCCCAGATCTGGGACTCCGAGACGATCGCCGACGAGGTCTGCCGCTACATCCAGGACATGCCCGCGAGCCCGACGGAGCAGCACCTGAACATGCTCGCCGTCCAACTGCGCTACCTGGAGAACCACAACGTTCCGCTGGAGGCCTACCGTCAGATCCACAAGCAGTTGGATGCGACCTTCTCCGACCAGATCACCATGAAGCTGTCGAAGCAGAACCTCAGCCTGCTGATGAACCATACGCTCGACCACCTGGAGCAGATGAAGCCTCAGCTGATCGTGCCTGCGCAGCCGGCCACGCCTCCGAATCTGCCGCCCCACCTGTCCAAGCAGCAGCTCGACGCGCTCACCACGCACGAGCCGCTGGTGATGACGCAGGCAGGAGCCGGCACCGGCAAGTCGACCGTGATCCTCGAACGGATCAAGTACCTCGAAGCCTGCGGCGTCCCCGCCTCGGACATCACGGTGCTCTCGTTCACCAACGCCGCAGCCGACAACATCACGGAGAAGAATCCGGACGTCGGCTCGATGACGATCGCCAAGATGATCATCGACATCTACTCGATGAACCACCCGAGGCACAAGGTCTCGGCGATCGACACGATCATCAACTCGATCGACATCTTCTACCCGAACAGCCAGTTCGCGGCGACGTTCCGCCACCGCCTGCTGGAGGTCGACCAGAACAGGACTGGTGCCTTCACGGCACTGAACACTTTCGTCGAGAGCCACTTCGACGAGGTGATCGCCCTGCTCGACCGCATCGAGCAGACGTCGCTGGAGCTGCAGATCATCATCTGTTACCAGAAGATCGACGACATGGCCGAGCCGGCCCACGTGCAGTCGAAATACCTCATCATCGACGAGGTGCAGGACAACAGCGTGTTTGAGTTCATCTACGTGCTGAAGTACATCACCAAGCACGCTCAGTCCCTGTTCATCGTCGGCGATGCCTCGCAGACGCTGTACGAGTTCCGCTCAGCGAACCCGCGCGCGCTCAACACGCTGGAGGGCTCGGGGGTCTTCGCGATCTTCAAGCTCACGACGAACTACCGGAGCAACCAGGAGATCCTGGACTTCGCGAACGTCGTGCTCGGCGGGCTGGAGACCAACCAGTTCGCCAACATCCAACTGCAGGCGAACTCGCTCGCCATGCCCACTGCGGACTCGTTCCAGGAGAAGGTCACCCTGGAGTACCGCGAAGTGGCCAGACTCACCGGGTTCGTCACCCAGGACCTGCAGGCGATCGTAGGCAACACGGTCATCCCCGACTACGTGGACAAGTGCCTGGACCGGGGCGAGCAGGTGGCCTTCCTGGCCTACTCGCGCCGCGAGGTGTCCTTGATCCAGCATGTGCTCGAAAAGCGCTACCCGAACCGCCACGTCGCCTCTCTGGTCAGCGATCGCGTCTACGCCACGGACATCTTCTCGAAGTACATCAAGTTCTTCTGGAACGACGTCCGGCAGGCACCGCCGGCCAACGCCGCGTTCGTGGTCTCCCAGGGGATCAAGGACAACATGGACAAGCTGACGAAGAACGCTGCCAACACCAGCGTGGAGAAGGCGATCCTGCGCACGATCTCCGAGTGGTGGATCGAGAACAGCGCGATCATCAACGGTTGGGTCACGCTCTGCCACCAGGGCACGCTCACACACAATGCGCTCTTCGATCGGCTGCGCGACAACCTGCTCTCCTTCGAGATTCAGCGGAACCAGCAGAAGCTGAACATCAACAAGCAGAAGAACCAGGAGCGCAAGCGGAAGAACCTCGAGTCCAAGGCCGACCTGATCGTTTCGACGATCCACGGTGCCAAGGGTCTCGAATTCGACAACGCGGTCGTCCTCTACAGGGAGGACACGAAGATGACCCAAGATGCCAAGCGGATGTTCTACGTCGCCTTCACCCGTGCCATGAAGAGCCAGTACGTACTCGGCTACGGCACCGTGAAGAACCCTCCGATCCAGAGCAGCTACGAGCAGATCGTGACGGCTCTGACCGAGCGCGACAAAAGGAACGCCGCTCGCGCCCTCGGCATCGATCCGGACCTCCTGGACGACAACGACAACGACAGCGCTGCTCCCGGCAACACCGACGATCGCTCCGCGGTCGCTGCGGCCGTCTGACCAACCGCCGCCACCCCATGGCGCAGGGGCGGGTGTCTCGTTCGTCGAGAACACCCGCCCCTGCGGATTTCAGCATTTCAGACACCTGCCCAGGGTGCCCGGTACGGAGGCATACGGCGAACCGCTCGCCGAAGCCTGGCACTCCCTCGACCAATGGGCCGTCCGCGGCGAGGTCCTCTTCGCCGTCAACGTCCTGGCAGAACGCCAGGCGAAGCAAGCCGCACCCGCCATGTCCCCTCACGACCTCGGCGGGACGGCGGTGTTCGGGTATCACCGGGCGTTGCCGCCCGCCGCCTGCCTCCACCGCGCTCTTCGCCGAAGAACAGGAATCCACCCATGGACTTTCCCGGCCTGGAACTGACGATCCGCATGACGCTCGTGGCTGGCCCGGACATGCGTGTATTCGTCCCCGTACGGCTGTATTACAAGAATACCGACCCCTATGCGGTGCAGTTCTCCTTCGACATCACGCCCGACACGATGGTCCGCTGGGCGTTCGCCCGGGAACTACTGGCCCAGGGCCTCACCGCACCCGCTGGAATCGGTGACGTGAAGATCACCCCAGTCGGCCCGCTCCATAACCGCAGCCTCAGCATTGAATTGGAGTCCCTCGACGGATACGCACGCCTTGAAGGACCGGCAGCCCCCATCAAGGAGTGGCTCACCGAGACCTTCGAGGTCGTCGCCGCAGGCCAGGAGTCCAAAGTCGTCGACATCGACGGCTTCCTCGACGAGATTCTTCCCCGCTGACAGCGAAAGCCGCGCACGGCCCGGAGACCCACGGGGCCCGGGGCCCGGTGCAGGAAAACCCACGCCGCCATGTCGCACCAGTGGCGCCGCACACCTCTGCACATGCCCCATCCGCTCACGTCCCGGACAAGGAGCAAACCTGTGGCCACGCACTGAAGAAGACCTCGGATGTCAGCCTGGAGAAGGTAGGAGCACCGACCATGAACATCACTCGCGACATGCGGACCGTGATGCGGCAGTACGAACTTACGGAGCCGATGGTCCGCGCCATCTACACCGGCGAGAGCGACGAGGTCATCGACTGCAACTGGCGTACCGAAGCCGCCCTCATCGAGCGCCGCCTGATGCACCGCACTATGTCGAACCTGACCCTAAGGGGACGCGACGTCCTCGCCGCGCTCAAGGCCGCCGAGGGTGTCGTCGCGCCGGCCGCGGTCGAGACGCCGGCCCCGAAGGTCGTCGCGGGCCGCATCGTCGGCCATGCCGGCGTCACGAAGGGCTCCCTCCCGAAGCACTCCGACGACCCCCACGTCCGCGCCGCAATCGGGGCCCTGGGCGACCTCGAGCTCGCTGAGCTGACCGACGACTTCGACCCGGAGGCGGGCGCAGACGTCCGGGGCTTCATGGTCGAGCCGCGTGGACACGGCTGGGTTGCCGTGTACTGGGTTTTCGGCGGCCTCCTACGCGACCACAACGATAAGCCCTTCAGGGTCGAACTCCAGATCGCCGCCGACAACCTGCGCGACGCCTGCTGGCACGTCGAGCCGACCGCGAAGTCGTCGCTCTGCATGTTCGCCTGGGGGCCTAT
The DNA here is from genome assembly GCF_037023745.1 of Streptomyces sp. SCSIO 30461. Lineage (NCBI taxonomy): Bacteria > Bacillati > Actinomycetota > Actinomycetes > Kitasatosporales > Streptomycetaceae > Streptomyces > Streptomyces sp. SCSIO 30461. Next base: position 5,634,670 of record NZ_CP146101.1, on the reverse strand, counting down.
CGACGAGTTCAGCATGGGTATCGGCAATCAGCAGGGGGCCGACGCGGTCGCCCGGCTGCCCAAGATCCAGGCCGGCGACGTCGTCGAGGCCGAGACGGTGCCCCCCGTGCCGGACCCCATACGGGTCCGCGTCACCGGTGAGCCGCAGCACAGCCCCGCGCACTTCGGCACCGTTCTCAGCACCGCGGAGGGCACGATCGTGGTCGAGACCGACAGCGTCCGTGTCGCCGACGGGACGCCGGCCTCGCTGGCCCCAATGTCCGAGGCGTTCGAGCGGAACATCGCGGCCGCCAACGACGTCCTCGCCGGTATCGACTTCGGGGAGGACGAGCCGCTGGCTCCGGCGCCCGAGCTTCTGCGCGACGACGTCTCGTACGCGATCCAGTGGCGCAAGGACGGCGGGAAGTGGCACGGTGACATCATCACATCCGCACTCCACGGCCGGGACGAGGCCGACGCGTACGTCGCTGACGTGCAGGCCCTCGCCGAGCCCGGCGTCGAGGTCAGGGCGGTCGAGTACCGGCTGACGCACACCGCCCTCCCGATGCCCGGCGAGGCGAAGCCGTCCGACGTCGGCCACGGGCCCGTCGACGCCCGAACGCTGCGCTCCGGCTGCCGTGTCGACCTGTATGGCGCCGAGCGCCTGATCTGGAAGGTCGAGTACCTGTACGCCGGTAACTACCTGCGGCTCCACACCGTCCCGCCAGCCGGCGAGCGCCCCAGATACTTCGTCTTCACCAAGTCGCCTGGCGAGAAGGTCGAGCTGATCTCCCGCAGCCCGGCTGTCGACGTCACCGGCCGGCCCGTCGTCGACGCCCGCTGACCCCGGCACGGACCGGGTCGAGCGGTCCGTGCCGGGGTCAGCGGTTGAGCGACCAAGTCCTCAGCCTGTCGGCGAACCTTGACGACGACGGCAAGGTCTTGGTCGGCGCGGCTTCTTCGCCAGCGGAATGCGCACCCTCACGCAAGGCGGCCTGTTCCGCCGCTCCCAGACCTTCGTCGATGTGGTACTCGGCGCCCACCAGGGCCGCAGCGCCGAGCCGCACAACTCCCTGGGGCATTCCCCCATTACCCCTGGACAGCAGCGGGCTTTCGATCCGCTGAGCGCCGCATGCTGCCTCCACCACCCACTCAACTGATGGCGTCCCGCCGGGTGGTGCAGCCGATCAACGGACCGGAACTCGCAGGTCACGCCGGGCGCTTCGACCGGCTGGGGCACTCCCGGCGTCTGACCGGGCGCTTTTGCGTGATGCGCTGACGGGGGAGATTGTCGCGAGCCAGGTACCGGAGGGCGGAGCGTGTGATCCCTTGCACCACCTCGCGGGACGCGACCACTCAACTCCCGCGAAAGCGAGAAGTCTTCATGCCCGCATCTACGATCGTTGCTTCCGGCGGGGAGTTCCGCCTCTACGGGGACTCCGTGCTGACTTTCGCCGATCTGCCCGTGGCCACCTATGCGATCGCCTTTTCCCAGGTGGCCGGCTACAGCCTGCGCCAGACGGAGGCGCTGGCTTCCGCCGAGGAGACCGTCTACGGCAGCCACGCTTCCCGTGTACAGCGGATCGTCACCGGCTACTCCGCCATGGATCGCTCGCTCGGCATCATCCTCTCCGGCGACAAGGGCATGGGTAAGAGCCTCATGCTCCGCCTGCTCGCCGGGCGGATGCGCGAGGAACACCACCTGCCCACCGTGCTCGTGCAGCACAACACGCCGGGGCTGGCTGCGTTCCTCGACGAGCTGGGTGAAGTCGTCGTCGTCTTCGACGAGTTCGAAAAGATCTTCTCCAACGAGGACGACGAGTCGCAGAACCAGTTCCTGAGCCTGTTCGACGGGCTGAGCACGACGAAGCGCCTCTACGTCCTGTCGGTCAACGAGTTGCACCGCGTGAACGACTACATGCTCAACCGACCCGGCCGCTTCCACTACCACATGCGCTTTTCCTACCCCGAGCCTGAGACGGTGGCCACCTACCTGCGCGACCAGGTGCCCGGAGTGGCCGAGAAGCAGGTGGCCGAGATCGTCGACTTCTCCCGAAAGTACGACATCAACTTCGACCACCTGCGGGCGATCGCCTTCGAGCTGCGCCTGGGCGAGTCGTTCGCTGAGGTGATCGGTGACCTGAACATCAAGCGCAGCGAGCACGCCAGCTCGCGGATCGAGGCCCACATCACCTGGAAGAACGGCGACACCGACGTCTTCGATGGCCGTGTCGATCTGTTCGACAGCGACAGCCTGCAGACCATCAACGACTGGGACACCGGCACCGGGCTGCAGTTCCGCATGTGCGACGCCGTCCCGTCCAAGGACGGCTACCAGTCCGGATGGTGCCTTCACGCTCACCGACCTCCGCGATGAGGACGACAGGTCGCCCGACGACGAGAAGGACCTGCGTGCCGCCGCGGTGACCCTGCGTCGTTGCCCGCAGTACTCCATCGACTTCTGAGGACACCCCCCATCCGAACCGCCGAGGAAGCCACTCCGGTCTCCTCGGCGGTTCGCTGTCCGGCTCACGCGTTCCTGTACAGAAAGCAGCCTTCGACCATGCTCAAGTACCGCATCGTCTCCGAGCCCGACCCTGGCGCAGAGCATCGTGAGCCCCGAGGGGCCAACCTGTGCCTCGGCACGGCCCGTCTCGTCACGGTCATCGACCCCGAGGACCTGTTCTGGGCGACCAGCGAGCTGATCTCCTTCGGCAACGACCCGCATTGATCGCCATGCAGCCAGATCCGACTGTGCTGCTCGTCTGCCTGGCTGTCGCTGCGCTCGGCATCCTGTGCCTCGCCATCGGCGTTGGCCGTAAGCGGCGCTGGCGGGACCCCACCCGGCTTTTCACCTGGTCCCAGAAGAAGCAGCTCATCCGCCAGGCCAACGGCCGGTGCGAGTACAAGCCACTCCTCTGGTTCCGGTGCCCGGCAGCGGGGGCCGAGGCCGACTGCGGATACGGCATCACGCAGGTCACCGACCACATGCGCCTGGCTGGTAAGGAAGACGGCCACGGTGGTGCCGCCTGGCCTTACCAGACGCAGCGCGCCGTCGCCCTCGACTACACCGCGAACGTCGCCGCTGGTCTCCAGATCCTGATCTCCAAGTGGAACGAGACCCGCCAGGCCGGTATGCAGGTGAACAATGGCAACCCCGCCAAACTGGAGAACTGGACGTTCGCTCTGTGGGCGTACAACTCCGGCTTCTACGCGAACGCGGGCGACGGCTCGCCGTGGGGTGTGGGCTGGGCGAACAACCCCGCCAACCCCGAGTGGGACGCCGGCCGGTCCCCGTTCATGGAGGACTCCGCAGGCAACGAAGAAGCCTCTGACGCCGCGCACCCGCAGGACTGGCCCTACCAGGAGAAGGTCCTCGGCTTCGCCGCACACCCGCCAGCCTTCCTGGAGGCACCTGGAAAGATGGTGCCCGCCTTCCGTGCCGCGTGGTGGAACGGCACCGAGGGTGGCGCTTCCATCGACGGCAGCGCCGTGCAGAACCGTGCCAAGGTCAAGCCGCCGGAGGGCACCTTCTGCACCACCGCCAACAGTTGCAACCCCGGCATGATCAGCGACGGCGCCCAGAACGAGGTCGGCGCCGGCCCTTGCACCCGCAGCGACTTCAAGTGCTGGTGGAACCAGTCAGTGCAGTGGAAGGACGACTGCGACTACTCCTGCGGCAACGACTTCACCCGCTTCCCCGCCAGCTGGGCTGAGGAAGCCGACGGCACCGCCTACCCGCCGAACTGCACCACCAGCGGCCTGCCTGCCGGCGCTATGATCATCGACGATCTGCCTGAGGGCACCCCGGTGGTGAGAGCGGGCTGCAGCAACAGTTCCTGGACCAATCAAGGCTCCTTCAGCATCGACTTCGGAGATGGCGAGACCGCATGCGCTCTGTGCTATGTGCGCTGGCCCGCCAAGGTCGATCTGCACCAGCTCGGTGCCGGATTCGGCGGCCACTTCTACTTCGGCCACTCCCGCTCGGATGACGCCAAGGGCGGACGGCTCGAGTTCACAGGCACCTGGACCCTGAACCAAGCCGTGAACGGCCCGGCAAAGATCTGGGTCCATCTGCCCGACCACGGCGCCCAGGAGAAGAACGCCACCTACAAGATCCACACCGCCCGTGGCGTGAAGACCCGAGTGGTGGACCAGAACGGCGGCACCAACCGATGGGTGCCCATCGGTGCGTTCATGTTCAAGGGCAAACCCAAGGTGTCCCTTTCGACGACCACCCCGAACGGCACCGGCGACAAGGACATCGCCTACGACGCCATTGCGGTCCAGCCGATAGACGGCGAGTTCGTGGAGAGGACCCTGACCGCTGCGGCGATCTTCGATCCGAACCAGAACATCGACACCAGCATGCCCACTGAGATGGTCACGCCGTTGCGTACCCGCACTACCCTGTACCACTGGGCACAGGGTCTGGCGTACAAGGGCCCGTACTGGGACAACCCCGACGCCGACGTGACGGGCATCTCCGGTGCGGCACGCTGCCCCACGGCCACACCCGCGGGCGAGTGCTCCGGGCAGAAGACCTGGGATGCCGCCGACGCCTGGTACAAGGACATCAAGGCCGGCGGCATCGCGACCGCCCCGGAAGGTTCCGCCGCGCCGTCCATGTCCATTCCGATCTGGATGGCCATGGCCAACAAGCGACCCGACCCGAGCCAGCCGGCCAGCGTCGCGTTGCAGAACAACAACAGCTACAAGATCAAGTCAGATGTCGAGGTGAGTTTCATCGTCGACGACTCCACCGGCAAGATCGTAGCCGGGAGCGAGTCGGCGGACTACCAGGTGAAGGTCGGCAACGCGCACTTGCCGCACTTCGTGACCGACATCATCAAGGCCATCGAAGCCGACTACGGCATCACCCGGCCCTACATCGACTACCAGACCCACGACGCCCTTGAGTACGGGCGGGACCAGGTTTCCCACCCCTACGCAGACGGCGACACTCCCGGACAGGCGTACTTCCCGCACCTGCGCGGAGCGCGCCTGAACACCGACAACACCTGTGTCGACATCCGGGCCGTGGGCGGCGGTGTGCACGGCTACCGGCCGATGATCGCCAACAAGCACGTCAACGACAACGTCAAGGCGTGGGTGGACAAGGTCAAGGCCCACCCGGACACCAACATCGGTATCCGGAACTTCGCCGGAGACGTGTACTCGATGTTCTTCAAGAACTCCGGGGACAACAACGTCTACGGCTCGCTGATCGGCAACGCTCCGCCGATCTGGCAGGAGATCGCCGCAGAGTTCTGCGCCGACGGCTCGGTGAAGCCCACGCACCTGGTGGACAACCGTGACGCCACCCCGACCAACGGGATCGTCTACCAGTCCTACATGCCGGATCTGTATCTGTATGTCGATGATAAAATGACCGATAATCTCGGCCGCCCGTCGAACAAGCGGATCAGTGGGGGCGACTGGAGGAACTTCTCCAACATGCCCGTCGTCAATGGCGTCAACGGACAGGCGTATGGCAAGTGCGACGTGTACGAACGTGGCAGTGGCGGCAACCCGTGGGCAATCGACCCGCCCATACCCTTCGTGGGTGACGGACCCGGTGAGCGTCCTGGGGGCGTCGTGCACTGTGACGACGACACCAATGGATTCGTAGAGAACCGCACACCGTAGGGTCGGCGAATCTGGCCGGGGGCCGCCGAGCGGGCGGCCCCCGGCTTCACGGAAAGGAGGACCACGCATGGCGCTCGGCATCGCCGTCATCTTCGGCCTTCTCGTCCTGCTCCCACTGATGGCACTGCTGTCCTACGGGGTAGGGCGCAAGACCTCAACCGGGGTGGGCTGGTGGTGGGCAGCCGCCACCATGGGCATTCCGACAGTCCTGGTCGTCGGCTGGCTCATCACCACGAACACCGGCAGCAACTCCGAGCCGGAGCCGAAGGCGGACAGCTACGTCGTCGGCAACCCCTACGAGCCGGGCACGAAAGCAGCAGCGGACTACGACTTCGGACGGGACCTCGCCACCGAGCTCGTTGACAAGGGCGAGGGCCCCGGATCCGGCATGGCAGACGACGTGACTCGCTGGTGTACCGAGCAACTGGACCAGGCCGTCGCCAGCGGCGAGGAAGTCACCGAGGCGATGGCCAAGGGCTGCATCTCTGCGGCCTAATACTCCAGCATATTTCGCTGTCTGACCTGGTCTTTCGCCGGGTGGCGGGAGTCGTGGTGGTTCCTCCGCAAGGCCCCATGCTGGCGCCTGCGCTGCCAGCCCGGCGACACGGCCACCCTCGCCGGTATGCAGAACCACCTCAGCCACGCGCTCGATGAACTAGCGGCACACGGACGGATCGTGAGGTGGCGGGAGACGATCTACGAGCCGGAGACGTACATCTTCGGCGGCCCGGAAGGGATCAAGGCCGCCCACGCACTGTTCCACGCCGACAGTTGGGGCATCCTCAACTACCTTCATACCCAGGGTGCAACGACAACCGGCGAGCGGCGCATCGGCCGCCGTGAGGTATCCGTCCTGATGATGAGCGTCCTGCTCCGCAGCGCCCGACAGGAATGGGCAGGGCAGGGCGACATCTGGCACCAGGCGGCACAGATGCGGCCTCTTCCTTTCGACGCCCCGCTGAGCCGACTACAGGAGATGACACCCCGCATCCGGCACCTCATGACCGTGGGCGCGAGCGCCACCAGCCCGTTGATCCGCGACAGCGGACCCCTCGCGTATATCGCTGATTCCTGGGTTCGACAGAATTCCCATCACCTAGAGTCACAAGATGAGGTCTGACCAGGGAGGATGCACTAGGTCATGGAGAGGGGGCGTGTCTCTAGGCTCTGACATTCTTGCTGGTCAGCGCGGTGACGACCGCTAAGGGCCCCTTGATGCTGGGGCGTTGCAACCACGCTATCCGATCACATAGCGGGTTTCGAGCCCCGTCGCGCTGCGCCGAGGCAAGCCCGCAAAAGTGGCGAAAGGTGATGAATCACCCTCGGATCTTGTGGCATTGTCAGAGAATCATGCCTCTCTCGCCAGCTCCTTGACCAGCGGGAATGTCAGCGCCTAGAGACACGGGCAATTCGGGCGTGAGGCGATGAAGCCGCAGGTCATGGCCCACTTTGCGTCTCTAGGCGAACCGGCTTCTGTCGAACGCAGGTGATTGGATCGCCGGCGTAGAAGCAGCCGGGCACACCCTCGGGCGCCTTGCGCAGGCGGGAAAGCTCACCCAAGGCGTCCGCGCGACCCTGGCCCGCCACATCATCTTCCATTGGAACCGGATCGGCCTGACCGCTCGTACCCAGAGCATCCTGGCTCGGGCAGCACGGGATGCCGTGACACGTGGCTGAGGAACCCCATACGCAAGGTTCGTGATGTGCGTCACGGTACGCTTGTGGAGCTGGTGTCTCATGCCGAGGCTGTAGCATCTGGTGATGCTGTTGTTCCGAGCGCATGAATGAGCACAGAATGCTCGCCCTCAATGCCTCATGAGACATGCGGATTGTGGAGAACACTTCCATGCTGCCCATGGCCGTCCGCGACGAGCAGGCCGCCCGCCCCTGACTCCTACCCCCGGCCGGGCCTGCCGACCTGGATGACGAGGTTCTGTCCGCGGCGCTCGTCGCGACCGTCCATCCTGCTCTTCGAGGACCGGAAGTAGGACGGGGCATCATGTTCGGGACTGTCTTCAAGAGCGCTCGTGCCATCATCGCCCTCAGTCTGATCGGCGGTGTCAGCCTGGCGGTCGTCGTCGGATGGGTCACCGGCTTCCTCGCCTCGATCACGAGCGCCGTCGCCGGCCTGTGGAACAACTTCATGGGCTGGATCAACTCGCCGCTGGGGTGGGAGCACCTCCTCGCCGGGACCGGCGTGCTCATCGTCCCGGTCATCGTGCTCGTGCTGATCTTTGCCATCGCCGACGGCTGAGCCTCGCAACTGGGCTCGTCCCGCGATAAAGAGAACCCCCGTGATGCCTGTGCATCACGGGGGTTCTCTTTTTCTGCTGGCTCCTCGTTGCCTACGATGCGGCCTGTAGCTCACGATCCTCAATGGCGTTCTCGAACTCGTCGGCATCCTCGATCATCCCGTAGGTCTCCGGTGAGATCTCGTCCTCCTCGCCGCCGAGCCGGCGGTTGAAGCTGCTCGACGCGGAGAACTTCAGCACCACGTAGTCGTCGACGTTGCTCTTGCCGAAGCGGACCTTGTGGCCCTTGTGGTCCTGTCGGTAGAAGCGGCCGAAGCTCGTGAGCACGACCGTCTCCCCGCAGCTGACCGCGCCCGTGAGTTCACCGAGCAGCGACTCGTACACCTTGTTCACCACCCGGACCGGCAACTCGCTGCGAGTCGCGACCCGAGAGATGAACTCGCGCTTACTGACACGCGGATTCGTCGTCGTCTCCATGCCTGCACCCTGTCCTGTCGTCCTTCATGCCGCGGTTTCGCTTGGAAACCAGTCTATCGAAGAAAGTCGCGAGTCTAAAAGGAGGGGATGGCTTATCGAGTGCCGTTCGCAACGCTATCGTGGTCCATTCGGCTAGAGCTCCAGGTCCGGATCGATCTCCTCCCGGTCGTCCTTGGGTTCGTAGTCGACCGACTCGATGATGTTCCGCGTGTTCGGATCGCGGCGCTGGTTCACGACCTTGTCGTGGGATTCCTCGAACCGCTGCTGCGCCGCCACGCGGTGGGCCGCATCGAGCTTCGCGCCGATGTTGCGCTCCCCGAACTCCATCATCGAGCCCAGCAATGACTTTGTGCCCTGCTTGATCGCGTTGACGTGCGGCTTGTTCTGCGCCCGCTGCTGCTCCCATCGGCTCCGGTCCTCCGGCGTGACGTAGCCGAACATCCGCGCGAAACGCGATCCGAACCTGACCTGCTGTCCCTCATTCTGTTCCTGGTTCATAGCCCTTCCCCGCGCTCCTTGTTTGTGTTCTCGGATCGCCCTCAGGCGGGCTGGTAGTCCTCGGCATCGGCCTCAGCGTTCGGGCTCTCGTTCTGCGGGCCGGCCTCCTGCTCGGACGACGGGCCGGTAGGGCGCGACCGCGGCTTGAGCCGCTGCTCCTCGAAGAAGGCACCTGGGTCGTTGACCGCCGTCTGCAGCGTCTGCTGCCAGTTCTCTCCGAGGCTCTGCTTCAGCTCGGCCTCGAGATCCGGGTACTTCTCGTTCACTGCCTCCATCGCGTCGACGTAGGCGTTGGAATAGACCCGCTGCTGCTCCTCGGGCGGCAGGCCGTCGATGTCCATGCTCGCGATCATCACCTCGGACTGGTCCAGGCGGTGCTGGAGCATGTCGGGCAGCCCGCTGGTGTCCAAGCCCTGCTTCTGTGCTGCGAAGCCGACCAGGTAGCCGAGCATGTTGCCCCCGTAGCCCTCCTGATCGCCGCGGCCTAGCGCGTCGAGCATCGAGGTCTTCATTGTCTCGGCGAGCTGGACCTGGTGGGCGTCCGCGTCCATGGGCCGGCGCAGCGTGAACATCCCGTCCTCAGGCAGACGCTGGCCCAGCTGGTCGTCGAACTCCCCGCTCCAGACCGTGCGGACTCTGTCCGAGCCCGCGATCCGCTCCTCGTGCGCAGGGGCCTTGACGATCCGGCCGTGGGCCACGCCGTTGAACATCGTGCGCAGCTCGGGCTCGTACTCCATCCGCTCGCCGATGATCATTCGCGCGCGCTGGACGACCTCCTGGCGCTCCAGGCCGTCTTCACTCATCTGCTCGTGCAGCCGCTTGCGCATCGCCCGGTAGCTGTCGCGGATCAGGCCGGCGTCTGCGCCTGGCTCACGCATCTTCCAGAAGACGTTCTCCATGAGCGCGACCTCGGTCATGGCTGCCGAATCCGGGGTGAACATCTCCCGGTGGCCGCGCTCACGGTGCTGCATGGCGTCGAAGCGCTTGCGCCACTTCTTCGTCAGGTGATCACGCGGATCCGTGCTGCCGACGAGGCGCTCGCGCCGGGCGTCGCTCGGCACGTCCTTGAAGATCCTCTGCCGGCACGCGATGCCGCTCTCGGCAGAGGCGACCATGCCGCGGGTCCTGGTGTCGATGCGCTCCTGGATCTTGTCCTTGAGGGGCTGGAGGTAGCTGTCCATCTCCTTCTTGAAGTCCGGGGCGAGCATCCGCATCGTCATCACCATGCCGACGGCCTGGATGATCGAGTTGGCATTCACTCCGCGCGAGAGCGGCTTGAGACACGACTGCATCATCATCTGCATGTAGACGTGGTGCATGACGCCGAGCTCCTGCGTCCGTTCCTCGTCGTTGAAGCCGGGCACCAGCAGCCTCGAGTCCCGCAGTGAGGCCATGTACTTCTCGCCGGCCAGCCGCGTCTCCGCCCGGAGCTTGAGCAGCTGCTCGCGCTGGTCCAGGCCCTCGGTCTCGTCCTCGGCCCGGTCGACGTCGATCCAGTGCACGCGCTCGCGGTCGGCCATCCGCTCCTGGGTCTTCGCGCCGAAGAACCCGCGCGCGCGGTCCCGGAGCCGCTCGCGCCAGGCGCGCGAACCGTCTGTGTCCTCCGGTCCGGGCTCGTCGATCACCTCGGCGTCGATCGGCTCGTCCGAGCGTGAGTTCCAGTAGGCGTAAGCGCTGCTCTGCGGTTCGTCGGCCTGCTGCCGATCGTCGTCCACCGGAAGCACCTTGGTCGCGCGCGGGCGGCCCGCGGGTCCCGTTCCCAGTTCCATGCGCTGTGCCACCTCAGTACCCCACCCCGTAGTCGTCGTTGCCCTGTGGCTGATCGATCTCGATACTCGGCGTGTAGACCGGGCGCGAGGCGCCCACACGCACGGCATGCGCAGAGCGGCGATGCGAGCCGCGGGTGCGCGAGGCCTCCGCGTCCTGAGAGATCACGTCGGGCTTGACCACCGAGTCATCGACGGCAATCGCAGCGCTGTCCAGACTGCGCGTCTCGCCGGAGCCCAGCTGTTCGAGCTGCCGGGACATCTCCGCTCGGGCCTTCCGAGTCCCCAAGGCCGCGAACTGCTCGTTCTTCTCGCCGTCGTAGACACTCTCGCGGTTCTTGGCTGCCTCGACCAGGTCGGCGAACGCGCCACCATAGGCCATCCGGTCCATCACGGTGCCCCGCAGCGACGGGTCCTCTTCGAGGTTGCGGATGAGCCCGGTTCTCGGGTCCTCCAGCGCCTTTGCCACGCGGGCCACATAGTCCGGGTTGACCGTGACTGCGAAGCCCTCCTTGGACTCGTAGAACTCAATGAACTGCTTCTCCCACTCCTCGGCCGTAGCCTGGACGGGCTCACCGTCGAGGAATGCCGTGCGCCACTGGCCCGGGCCGACGCGCTCGATGCTGCGGCCCCTCCAGAGATCGCGGCCGGGGCCCTGGAGCATCGCGTACTTGTGCCGGGCCTCGGCGGCGTCGTGCTTGGCCTGCAGGATCGACTGGGTCACCGGGTAGGTGACCTCCAGGACGGCCTTGAGGTCCTCGCCGCGCAGCGCGCGTACGGCGCGCTGGCTGAACGAGCCGCCCAGGCCGGTGCCGTGGGCCTTGATCGCCGTGGCGAACATGGAGGCTTCCTGGTCGGCTTGCGTGATGCCGGGCGTGCCCTGCGCATCGCCCAGGTTCCGGGCGTAGTCGGTGAGCTTCTTCTCGCTCCCCTTGGCGCCGGTCTCGACACAGACCTCGCGCACGCTCTGCAGGTGCGCCTCGCGATCCGAGAACGTCAGTGCCGCACCGAACTCGCCACGCTGCGCCTGGCGGTACAGCCCGCTCAGCTCCTCCGTCACGACCTGCTGGGCGAGCTTGATGTCCCCCGGCCCCTGTGCGCCGGTGAGTGCCTGCAGCCGGAGCCGGTTCGCCTCGTTCCGCGAACTCTCCAGCTCATCGGCCAGTCCGGCGTCCTTGGAGAGCGCGACCTGGGTGTCCAGCGAGACCTGCATGGCGAGCGGGTGCGAGCCGTCGCCCTTGACCACTCCGGTGTCCAACAGGTTGGCCGGCACCGAGAGCTTCGCCAGGGCCTCGGCCTTCGCGGCTTCGCTGTGCAACTTCACCACGGCGACGGCGTCGCCGTCGAAGTCGCCGTCGAAGCAAGCGTCCATCACCGGGTTGATCGCGGCACCGGTGAGCCGGTCGTCGATCGCGACCCGCATGTAGCGCACGCCGGCGTCACGGAGCACCGGGTCACGCCACACCAGCGCGTGTTCGCCCTCGGCCAGCCCCAGCTGCTCGGCCTTGACCGAGCTGAGCGCAACCTGGTCGACATCCAGCCGTGGATCTGAGGTCCACACCATCGTCGCCGAGTCGGTCAGCCGCGAGGCCATCAGCCCGGTCTTGAAGATGTTGTTCTTGCCTGTCAGCACCCGGTTCTGCACCTCGGTCGTGATCGCCTCGAAGGCGCGCTGAGCGCGCGAGACCGACTCGCTCATGTCGCGACGCACCTCGGCACGCTTCTCCGCAGGCAGACGCTGGCCGGTCAGCTGCTCGGCCATGTAGCGGTAGCGGCAGGCCGCGACGAAGACGTCCTGATAGCTGCGGGTGTGGTCGTGAGTGACGGAGGACCCGTCCTCGAACTCCTGACCACTGCGCAGATGCGAGGACATCACCGGCAGCTTCCACGAGCTCGCACTCACCATCTCGGTCTGCTCACCGGTCGGATACGTGAGCGGAAACGGGATCTCCATGTCGCCGCCGCGGTCGCCGATGAGATCGCCGAAGGATTTGCGCATCGCCGTGGCGTTGAGCCCCGGGAGCTGACCCTCCTTGCGCGGCTGGGTGCGCATCAGCTCGGGCATCGGGATGAACCGGCGCTCGGGGCGCTCGTCGAGGTCCTCGGCCTGGCCGATCACCCGCAGTGTGCCGTCAGCGTCCATGTCCATGCCGGTCACCAGCAGGCACTCGCGCAGGTTCGACTCGGCCCCGCTGTTGTGGCCGTAGAACTCGCGCATGATCGACGGGCAGTTCTGAGACTGCAGCGCCCAGGCCAGCTGCGAGGATGCCTTACGGCCCTTACCGGCACGCACCTGCTCGTCGTCGTAGATCTTCGTCTTCTCGTCGACGGCCATATGGGTGACCACGAAGCGCATCTCACCCAGGGCACTCGGCCGCAGTTCTCCGTTAGGGGAGCGCAGGTCGGAGACATTCCCGCTCATCAGCTCGCGCGCCGAGCCCGCGTTGCGCCGGGAGATCAGGCTGAACGGGCTCATCACCACGTCCAGGCCCGGGTTGGCCCGGAACCAGCTGACCTCTTCGACGACATCCTGCTCCCGTGCGTCCTGCAGAAGCATGCCCCGGTCGACGATCAGCGAGATCACACCCTTGTTGCCGTGCAGATCCGAGATCTTGTCGCCCACGACGAGATCGCGCTCCTGACCACCGGCCCCGCGGATGCGGTGGCGCTCCGCGAACTCCTTCGACACCACGATCGGGTCATCAGCTGTCCAGCCGCCGAAGGTCATCAGAGCCGTACCGGTGGGCTGGGTGACCTCGGAAGACTGCATGATCGTCGAGGCCGTCATCTGCTGGCGGTCGAAAGGGTCGTACTGCAGCGTCTCGAGCTCGGGGAGAGCCATGAGCGGCGCACGCTGTCCGGCCACGCTTTCGTCGCCTGGCACGATCCGGCCATCGGCGTCGACCTGGGCCTGAGTGGTCAGGTACCGCACGATGCCCTGGTTGGTCGCGCCTCCGGTCATCACCGGGTCGAAGTAGCCGCTGGGCGCAGCGACGTTGTTCCGGTCCTTGCCGGTGAGCACCGTCATGTTCCGCCCGCCGGTGAGCCGCCAGGCGTCGAAGCGGTTGTCGTCAGCCGGATCAGTTCGGTCGCGCTGGGCCCGGTACTCGGCGTAGACCGTCGAGCCGGCCTTGATCTCGTTGGGGTAGCGCACACGGCGCGCCTCGGTCCGCAGGATCGCGGCCGTCCATTGGTCCAAGTGCGCCTTGATCTCGCCGGTGGACTCGTCGAGCCGGTACGTGGTGGCGCGCTCGATGAAGTCGACTGGGTGCTTCGTGCCGTACAGCTGCGAGTAGACCGCGTTGAGCGAGGAGGGCTCGCCGGTCTCGCTGCGCCCGGCGATGAGGTCGCCGGCGATCTGGTACTGGATGCGCTCGTGCATAAGCTGCTCGTAGCCGCGCAGGCGCGTGCGTTCCTCGACCGAGGTCGGCGCCTCGCCCGGAGCCTGGGCCGTGATCGTGGCTTCGTAGCCCGGCACGATAAGGGCGTTCTGCCCGCTGGCGAAGGCGGTGGTGATCTCGCCGTACTCGCCGACATCGAAGACCTGGCCGATCTCACCCGAGATCGGAGTCCCCTTGCCGTCACGGCGCAGTTTCTCGCCACTCCAGCGGATGACGCCCTGCTCGTCGACCAGGATCTCGGAGACCGTCGCCGCGTTGCGCTCGATGCTCTCACGCACGGTGATCCCGATGCGCCGAATGAACGCAGATTCATGATCGGCGATCGGCACGCAGCGCTCGGCGTCGAAGCGGACGAGCCGGTCCTTGAACCGGGTCGTCTGGAAGGTTGAGCCCATCATCTCGACAGGAGGGATCCCACAACGACGAAGCGCCGAGGCAAGGTTGTCGAGATTCGACCACTGCCCGGTGGGGCTGGTCATGTACCGCGCCACCCGCTCCGGGTTGAAGCGCTGATCGACCCACTCGCCGTCGACGTCGTGGGGCTCCGCCTCCCAGGTCCCGATGAGTTCGAAGGGAACGTCCTCGGCGTGCTGCCGGACCTTCTCGACGACGGTGCCGCTGTAGACGAGGTTGCCCATATCTGGTGCCTCGTCGGCCTGCAGCTCGCCGATCTTCTCCAGCCGTTCCTGGTACATCTCTTCGGTCGCACCCGGGCGCAGCAGATCGCTGTGCGCGCCGGTGAGTACGTCCCAGTACGAGCGCTGGATCGCAGCGATCTCAGAGTCAGCCGAATACTCCGGCGGTTCGATCGCATCCAAATGTCCGCCGGTTCGCTCCAGCTCCGCCTCGGCACGAGCAATGAGATCCTCGACGCCAAGGGCTGCCTGTAGGTTCGCCCGAGCACTCTCGACGGCGGCCTTCGCATAGGCCTCGGCCGGCTCAGCGTCGACGAAGAAGGCCGGCAGTGAGCGGTTCTTCGCGTCCCGGCGCAGCATCACCTTCGAGCCGGGCCGGGGACCGGACTCACCGGGCGCCACGTAGTCGCCGACCACGAACATCGTCTCGCGGTCAACGTGATAGCTGTCGGGTACATCCACCACCGTGCGGCCACGGCCGCGCTCCTGGTGCGTCGTGCCGGTCTCGCCGACGGCGTGCCCCGGCAGATCCGTGCGCTCGACGCGATGGCCCTGCGCGAAGCGCAGCAACTGAACGGCCTCCGCCGGCGAGGGGGAGTAGACCGCCACGCCGCCGGGAACCCGGTAATTCGTCGAGTAGCGCAGCACGGTGCCGTTGTCGTAGATCCGAGCTCCGGCGTACCCCTCCTGACGTGCGTCGGTCAGGCGAATCTCCATGCCGGTCCTGGCGATCTTCGCCTTGATCTGCCCTGGCTCGCGGTCGCGCATCACCTCGTAGGACACGCCCTGGGCCTTCAGCTCTTCGAGCAGTGCTGCCGAGCGCTCCACGGCGCGCTGGGACATGAAGCGGTTGCGGTCGACACGGTTCGTCTGCGGGTCCCGGCCGCCATCGATGACCCACTCGCGCACCTGGTCGTACTCCTGCCGGCTCATCTTGTCCATCAGCGCAGTGAGTCCAGCGGCGTCGTCGTTCGTCATCGCGCGGCCTGCCTCAAACGGCTTGCCCTCGTTGTCGATGCGCCAGAGCACCATGTTTCCGCGCCGCGGGTCGGCCAGGGTCTCCACCTCGCCGCCGGCCACGCGTGCGATCGTCTCGTCCGGCAGGTACACCAGCGCGGTCCCGGCGCGCTTCACGGTCGCGCGTTCGGACCAGTCGGGGTCATAGGGGCTGATCGGCAGCCGGGCCGACTTCGGGTCTACCCGGGCACCGACACCGGTGACGCGGGTGAACTCCCGCTGCGATTGCTGGTAGCGCTCGTTCTGCGGGGAATGGTCACCGAACTGCGGCTCGTAGTCGGACACCTTCTCCGCGAACGCCTGGTCGATGGCGGAGAGGCAGTCCGTGACGCCCAGCCGCGGGTCGGCCAGCGCAGTGCCCCGCTGGCCGAGGATCTCGTCGATGCGGGCGCGGATCTCCTTGGCCTGAGAGATCGGAACGACCTGTCCGGCCTGTTCCCGGGCCTGCTCGACTGCCTTGTAGTAGACGTATTCGTAGAAGTACCCGCGCAGTCCGTGCGCCTTCTTCATGATTAATCAGCCTCCTGTGGATGCTCCGGGTTGCATAGAGCCTACCTCGCCTATCGAAAGAGAGTGAGAGGCTATTAGAAAGGCCAGTGCTGAGGCTGTCTCTCTTAGTCGAGAGATGGCCTCGGCACTGGCCGTGATCCTTGTATGGCCCCCAAGCGGCCGTCGGCTACTTCGAGTTCATCTCGATGGCCATGGCCCGGTCGAACCGGCCGTCGGCCAGCACCTCCCAGCTCGGCAGCGAGGCCAGGTACTGGTAGAAGGCCGAGTGGACCTTCACCGTCGCCAGCGACTTCAGGTCCTCCTCGGTGACATCCTCCTCCGCGAACACCCGGGAGTCCTCGTCGTTCACATGGCCGTTGATCCGGCGGGCCGCATGGGCGTACGCGTCCGAGCGGATCTGGCTGATGTACGTCTGGGACCCATCGGCGCTGCGCAGCTCGCCGTCGCCGCCGACAGAGAAGTGCTCGCGATCCTGTTCCAACTCGGTCTGCGCCGACTTGTAGGCCTCACCGATCTCGATGTCCAGGCTCTTGACCTTCGCCGAGCCGTCGGGGTTGACCAGCATCTCCTTGCTGATCGTCCCCTCGGCGTAGAGCAGACGCTGCCGCTCGGCGCTGACCGCCTGACTCTCGGCGATCGCAACCCCGACCTCGACGTTCTCGATGAACTGGTCCTCGTCGAACATGCTCATCCCCTCGTACTCGTCGGGGTCGACGACCACCGGGGCGCCTGGGTCCTGGCCCTCGTCGACCGTGGTCATCGTCGTGATGACCTCCATGACCTCGTCGGCGTAGACATCCGGGTCCAGGCGCTCGATGTCGACCTCCTGGTAGCCGTAGATCTCCTTGTACTGCGCCTTCGCGTCCGCGGCCTTGACCGCCTGCCGCATGCGCTTGTCCAGCATCTTCACGAAGTCCGGCTGGTTCATCCGGACGTCGAAGTCCATGGCGCTGGACAGGGTCGGGATCGTCTGCAGTGAGTACGTGTGCCCCGGGTGCTTGATCGTGTTCCCCAGCAGCCGGTAGGACATCGGCAGGATCGTCTGGTTGCGGTTCCATATCGGCGCGTCGCCGGCCCGGAAGACGATCGAATTGCGCGGCGAGAGGAACGCCATGTCGTTGTAGCTGATCAGCGGCTCCTCCTTGGTGTTCATCGTGTAGGAGACCCGGCCCTCGGTCTTGCCGCCGATGACCTTGTCGAGATCCTGGCTGATCTGCTTGCTGTCCCGGTACGACCGGTGCGTCTTGCCGCTCATCTTCTCCAGCGTCTCGATCATCGAATCGTCCGTGGACTTGAGGAAGACGATGTTCGAGGTGTTGTGCGTCGGGATGAAGTCGTCGGTGAGGTAGAGATGCCGCTCGTCGGCGACGCGGACGCACTGCACCTCCTCGTCTCGCACGTACTCGACGCTGACGACACGATTGAATCCGCGTGCACGGTCGCGCCAGCGCTCCGCCTTGCGTGAGAGCAGGAAGGGGTTGATCTCGGGCAGCCGGATGTTTTGCACGCGGTAGGCGTCCCTGGCCTCCTTCGGCGTCGGCTGGTTCGGCGAGGTGTACTTGACGTTCGTCTTGACGTTGATCGCCACACGACCGCCCAAGGAGCGCACGAGCTTCTGGACGTCCTCAGCCAGCTCGCGGCTCGCGGAGGTGAACTCCATCTCGCCCTTGCGGCTGATCGTGCCGTCGGTGTCCATGAGACCGCGCAGCAGGTCGGTCCGCTGCTGCACCGAACCGAACAGGTAAGCGGCCGGGATCGACTTCTCCCACGAGCGCTTACCCGCGATGCCGAGCTCGCGCAGGTGCTTGCTGACTCCAAGGACGCTGTACGTCGAGCAGTGTCCGTCCTTGACCTTGTACTCCGAGACCGTGTGGTCACGACGACGAATCTCCTCCACGATCTCCTCGTCGTTGCACGAGAGCAAGGAGAAACCAGCCTTGCCGATATGCCCGTCCCCGATGAGAGCACCCAGAACGTAAGGGTCGATCGGAAGGTCGGCCTTCGGGTAAGCCACCGGCATGATTCGAGGCAGGTCGACCTGACGACCCTTGTCGACGCGCGACTTCAGCTCATCGGTGGTGACGACCTCGGTGACACGCTCGGCGGTCTTGCCATCATTGCCGCCGATGTACGCCCTCGTGCCGTCCTCGGTCTTCCCTCCCAGGTACTTCACGCTGGACTTCCAGCGCTCAATCGGCCACAGATGCTCGTTGCACGACTCGGCCGAAGAGCCGTCACGCAGGGTGAGCCGGTAGACCGGGCGCACACCTCGCGGATAGACCCCGGTCACCGTGGTGACCGTGCCGAACGGCGTGAGCACCTCGTCGCCGACCTTGATGTCGCCCATGCGCTTCCACCCATTAGGGACGGCGATGAGAGAGCGAAGCGGGGCAGCATTGCCCTGCACGATCTTGTCGACGCTCTCGCCGTAGACGTCGCGCAACTGCTGCAGGGTCTGCAGGATGAGCGTGAACTGCTGCTCCTGGCCCAGGCCGATGGAGAGCATCGTCTCGAAGCCGTCGATGCCCTTGCCCTCCGACTGCAGGTTGCCGAGCTCGTCGAGCATGAACCGCGTGCGGTAGAGCGGCTTCTGGTTCGACTTCGTCATGTACGCCTGGTCGGCGCTCACGTCGAACAGCTGCTTGACCAGAATCAGGATCAGCTTCGCGTACTTCATCAGGTGAGGCGGAGTCACCAGGAACAGCGCCTTGGGGGACTCCGAGTAGCGCGACAGCGTCTGCGTGATCGCCCGTGCCTGATACGAGACCTTCTCCGGGTTGCCGCCGCCGGAGAAGTCGAGTCGCGTGTCCGGGTAGAGCGTGTCCCCGGGCTGGAAGGAAAGAATCTTCCCGTCCCGGGTGCCGCCCTCACGTACCGGCTTCAGCTCACGCATCACGCCGTTCTTCACGATCTTCTTGCCCGTCACCGGCTCGACCACGTAGTGCCGGCCGTTGAGCGAGACCTGGTAGTTCTTCGTGAAGCTGAAGTAGAAGGTCCGCACCAGCATCTTCGTCTGCGGGTTGACCAGCTCCAGCTTGAGCCAGGCATCGTCGCCAGGGAACTTGCCCTTGAAGTTGTACCGGGCCCAACCCTCGCGGCCGACGATCTCCTCGTGCTCGAAGTCCTCACCCAGGTTCTCGGTGAACATCGGGTCTGCGTAGGCCGACCACACGGCCTGCTGACCGACGAGGTGGTCGCGCTTGACGTAGTTCGGCGCGAAGCGCACGCCGAGGCGACGCGGGAAGCTCAGGCCGGCCAGGTCGGTGTTCTGCGAGGGCTTGCCCGAGGTCAGCGTCGAGATCGTGGGGTCGGTGAAGAACGACATGGCGGTGATCGCGATGCCGTACACCGAGGCCAGCATCTTCTCCGCGCCGGCCATCGAGCGCAGCGCGTTGTGGGCGTTGCCCACCAGCGTGCGCATGTTGTTGCGGGGCAGCTCCTCGCTCGCGTTGAAGTACAGGCTGAGCATGTCCTGATCGGCTTTGCCCTCCCACATGAAGGCCTGGGCCGCCGCCTTCTCCTGCTCCTCGGCCAGGGCGTCCTCGTTGTTCTCGAACTCGCCGGCCTTGACCCGCTTCTCCAGCTCGGCCTCAGGGTTCTTGATCTTCTTCGAGCTCATCTGCACGAAGAGCTGGTAGCAGTTGTAGAGCGTGACCTTGCCCCAGAGGTCATCGAGCTTCTGCTCCAGCAGCGCCGGGTCCATATTCAGCACGGCTGCGGCGCTGCGCAGCTCCCGCTCCTCCTCCAGGTAGAAGTCGATGAGTCCGTAGGCCGCGCGCTTGAAGGCGTTGTTGGCGGCATTGGGCCAGACCGGGTCCTCGCCGCCGTCGAGCGGAAAGAAGATCCCGGCGATGTTCTCCACGTACAGTGCGCACTTGGTGAAGTTGCCCTCACGCGCCGCGTCGGCCGCCAGCCCAAGGGGGCTGTAGATGTCGGTCTTCATGGAGTTGATCAGGTTGAACTGCACCGGCTCGAACCCGCGTGTGACCAGGGGCACGTAGTTCTTCACCAACAACTCACCCTTGGGGTCGTTGATGACCATGTTCGAGGGCTTCTTCTCCCGCGACCACATGTCGATGATCGGCTCGATGTATGTCTGGCCCTTACCGGCTCGGGTGATGGCCAGCACCATGGTGTTCACCGGCGCGGTATCGACCACGTACGCCCCGGCCGGGCGCTGGACCTCGTACGCGGGGAACGTCCAGTCCTCCTTGATCAGGGCAGCGACGGTCTTGTACGTGTCCGACCTGAAGCCGAGCTTGTCCCGGTTCTTGCCGTCAGGGTTGTACGGGATCCGCGTCGTGTCGTACTTCTGCCGCAGGGCCTTGTCATGGGGGAGCCCGGATGCCTCGAACAGCTCGTCGCCGAAGTCTTCGTCGATGATCGGCAGGGTCTGCGTCAGCGGATCGCTCTCGTCGTCGTCCATGACCTCGCCGGCGTAGTAGACGAGGTTCCCCTCCTCATCGATGACGTCGTTCTTGGCGCGCTGGGCGACCTCGACGGTGCCCAGACCCTTCTTCTTGAGCATCATGTGGCTGAGCATCGAGCTGACCTGCACGCTCGAGTGAGCACCGGCGTCGGGGAACCAGTCGTAGTTCTGCTGGATCTCTTCCGGCAGAGCGATGTGCTGGTCGTTCTGGTACTGGTTGATGTCGCTCGTGGTGTTCATCAGGTTTGCCGCGGCGACCTTCCGCGAGAACCACGTGCCGATGATGAGGGCGACCATCAGACCCGAGCCGAGCGTGATGAAAAGCTTGAACCCCGAGACGTCGGCCAGCTGCTTGCCGACCGTCGTCGCGTTCTTCTCGGGCTCAGCCGGCCTCTCGGCGCTGGGCTTGCCGTCCTTGGCCGCGGTGTACCAGCTGGGGACCGGAACAGCCTCAGCGCTGGGGTAGCACGTCGCCTTCACGTCCGGGTTGCCGTCCTTGGTCAGGGGCCGGTAGCACTTCATGACCGAGCCGCCCGCGCCCGTCGTGGTGTCCTGGACGTAGTACGTGCTCGGCTTGCCGGTGCCGCTGCCGGACACACCCGAACTCACGGACGCGCCCACCGAGAGCGCCGCCGTGGCGATGAGCGAGTAGAAGACCCAGGCGACGATCGTCACCAGCACGCCGGTCATCACCGCGATGCCGATGCCCGGTCTGGTCGACCTCAGGGTCAGGAACTTGCTGCGGTCCAGCTGCTGGTTGTCGTGGACGTCTCGGTTCGTCAGCGTCTCGCCGGGCGTCCGCGCCGAGATCTTGTCCCAGCTGCTCGCCTTCGGCCGTGCCGCCTGCCGCCTGTTCGTGGCCATCGTGATCCCTTACTCTCGAGCCTCGCTCGTTCTGCTGTCCTGCCGTCCGGTGCGCCTGCCTGCGCAGACGACGACGGCGCATGGGGAACGCGCCCCATGCGCCGTTAGATCACCCCGTCGGTCATGACCGGTCCGCTCAACGGGTCAAGACCACCCCGACGATGAAGCCGGCCACGCCCATCAGGAGCGAGAGCGTGACGATCATGACGACGAGGATCTTGTTCGATCGGCTCTGCATCTCCGAGGCCCGAGCCAGCTCGTTGGCGTAGGACTCCTTGTCGGCCTGCATCTCCGCCAGGCGCACCTCATACCGCCTGGCCACTGAATCCTCGACCGTCGACAGCTGCTGGAGCAGGTCGGTGACCCGCGCCACCTGGGAGTTGGTCTTCTCCTTCTCCAGGTCGATGTTGTGCTGCCACTCGGCGTCCCGAGCCGTCATCTGCGTGATGGCGTCCTTGCGGTTGCGTTCGAGCTCGTCCTCCATCCGGCGGATCCGGTCGGCGTGCTCAGAGCGCACCGACTCCAGGAGGTCCTGCTGCTCCCGGCGCAGGACGCCGATCTCGTCCGTGGTCCGCAGGTGCTCGGCCAGTGCCTCGGACTGGGCGATGTCGGCCTTGCGGTTGTCGTCGACGATTCGCTGGATCTCGGACTTCCACTGGTTCAGGCACTCTTCCTCGGCCGCCAGGTACTCCGACTGCCGTTCGGCCAGTACCTCGAAGATCCGTGTCTGCCCGGTCTGCATCTTCAGCGTCGCGTCCGAACGCCGGACCCGCAGGATTTCCTGCTGGTTGTGCGCGTGGGTATCCTCGATGTCCCGCTCGATCTCGGCGACGGAGTCGATCTGCTCGCGCTCCATCTTCGAGCGGTTGCGCTCCTTGTACTGCAGTTCCGCCGAGAGCGCCGCCTGCTGGGCCACCTTGGAGGCCTGCGACTCGTAGTCCTTGGCGATCTCCGCCCGGCGGGCCCGGATCTTCTCATCCTTCTCTGTCTGCCGTTGCCGGTGCTCGGCCTCGGCGGCGTCCTTCAGCAGCTTGTACCGGGAGCCCGCCCGATCGGTGGCTACATCGCGGATGACCTGCTCGGTGTGCGCCGACATGAGGTTGACGTAGAGCGCACGCAGCTCATCCTCGTGCGCGGAACGGAGCTGCATCAGGTCTGCGTTGGCCTGCCGGTTGAGCTGGGCTATCTGGTCCCCGAGCCACTCCGTCGAGCCCTCGGGCACAGCGATCCGCACGACGGGCGCGCCGATGGCGAAGGTCGCGTTGAACTCATCGAGCCGGACGTCCAGGCCCAGTTCCTCGGAGAGGAACCGGCGGGCGATGACGTCGCGCACCTGGGCCTGATCGGCCAGCAGCACAGTGTCGCCGGCCTCCTGGTAGCCGTCGCCCCCGTCGCCCTCGATACCGTGGCCGACGTCGGTCTCGTCGAAGCCCTCGTAGCCGGCCACCTCGCCTCCGTCGTAGTCCGGCTCCGACTCGACCGGGACGGTGCCCGCGTCGTCGATACCTGCGGCGCCTTCGTCGAACATGGGTGCGTTTGCCCCTTCATTCGCGTCGATGACGTCGCTGAAGAGCGGCTCGTCGTCCAAGCCCTCGTCAGCCCCCTCGACACCGGGGATCTCGTCGAAGATCGCATCCCCCTCGTCCTCCCCGAGGACGGCGGGGACGGGACCAGTGGCTCCAGCCGCGTCGACCAGGCCGCTGTGCTCCTCCCATGCCTTCTTGCCCACGGCTTCTTCGAGGCTCGTGGTACCTGCAGCGACAAAGCGCGCCTGTGCGAAGGTCGCATCGTTCACCAGGTCGATGAGCAGGTCGCCGCTGGGCTTCTGCCACACGACGGCCCAGGCGTAGGTGGCACCGGTGAGCAGCGAGTACTCCTCCATGCGCGCGAGAGTCTCGTCGGTGGGGATGATGCCAAAGACCTCCTCTTCGAGCATCTCCGCCGTGGCCACCGTGCGGATCTGGTCGGAGCTGATGAGCTCGATGATCGAGCCCTTCGCCTCGTCCCGGCCGTGCCGCTTGCTCAAGCCGCCGATCGAGTCGGCTGCAAGCACGAGCATCACCCAGGCCGTACCGCTGGGAAAGACGAACCGCGTGTTCGACCGCAGCAACTCGACCGCCGCCGGGATCGCCGTCTCCCTCACGACGGAGGCCAGAAGCTCGTCGGGCTTCTTCCTCCGTTCCTTCTTGTGGCTGACCGCCGCTCCCAGAATGCCCATTGATGCTCGATCCCTTCGCTGATGCGACACGGTTCGACTGATTTATGAGTATCTTATCGTCCTCTTATGAAAGTGGGCAATCATGAGGGCGTGAAATGGCTATCGATGCACGAGTCGACTCGCTCCAGCTGTACTCGACCGGTTCATCGCACAGCGCTGACCTCGACGTAGGCGTCGGAACTCAGCAGGTTCTTGTTGTCGCTGACCAGGTCGCCGACGACGTCGATGCGGATCCGTCGTTCCGAGGGGTGCTCGTTGAGGAAGGTCGCCACCGCAGTGGTGACCTCGTCGGTCAGCTTCGCCACAGCCGCACGCGCACCGCCGGCATCAGAGTCGGTGTCACCCTTGTCCTCGATGAGGTACTGCAGGACCGTCGCATCGACGTCGACCCGCACGTTGTGCTTGACGAACACCTCCTGCACCATCTGGCGCAGCTTCTTCCGCACGATCTTTTGCTGCGTCGGCAGGGACAGCGGCTGGAAAGGCACGATCGCGTCAATACGGCCCAGCAGCTCGGGCGGAAACCGGTTGTCGCCCGTCGTCGAGGAGATCGAGCGGCGGATGAGCTTCTCGTACTCCAGCAGATGCTTGCCCGAACCGGTGTCGTCCGCCGCGTACTGCGCGATGTCCTTGTAAATCTCCGAGCCGGCGTTCGTCGTCAGCACGATGTAGGTGTTGAGGAAGCTCACCTCGCGGTTGTTGTCGTCGTTGAGCCGGCCGTCGTCGAGCACCTGCAGCAGTACGCGCGTGACCAACGCCGAAGCCTTCTCGACCTCGTCGAAGAGCAGCACCGCGTGGGAGAGGTCCCACACGCGCTTGGTGAGCTCAGAACGGAACGCCGTGAACGACGAGTCCTCGGCGTACTCCGTCATGTCGAACCGGATCAGGTGCCGCTGGTCGTCACCGAACAGCAGTCGCGCCAGCTGCTTCGTGAGCTCAGTGTTGTGCGTGACCACGAACCGACCAGCCTGGTAGAGGTGCTCCTCGTCGTTGACGTAGATGCACGACGAGCTCTGCTGCTCCGGCAGCTTCTCGATCGACTTGACGCCCACCATGTCGAACTTCTTCACGCGCTCGCGACCCGACGTCTCTCGCGCCGCCCGCGCAGCGATCTCACGTTTGCGCGGGAGCTCGAAGAACTGCACCTTGTCCGCGTTGCCCACCTTGACGTGGACGCTGTACTCGACCAGTTCGCGACGATCCTCCTTGGTACGCCGCGATGTCTTCAGAGAGTTCGAGATGCCGAGAGAGAAGAGCACGTCCTGCAGATCCTCGGCCAGGCCCTTCGAAACGGTCGAGTACGACACGTTGAAGCGCCCAGATGTGCCGTCGATAGTCCCATCGGTGTCGAACAGGCCCCTCACCAACGCCCAGCGCTGCTTGACCGAGGCGTGCTTGTACGCCTCCGGGATGCGGCGGTCAGCGGAGTAGGTGCCCACGAGTTCCGGGACGGAGGCCAGAACGTCCTTCGTCTGATGCAGAGCCTCGCCCCGGCCGTTGGGATGCGCCCATCCGGCCGGGAAGTGCCAGTTGTAGCCGTTGCCTGCCTGCTTCGGCTCCGACCCCAGCCACTCGCCGACCGTCCACACGGTCTGATCCGCGTCGTCTGTGGCCGAGGACAGCGTCAGCTGCGACTCCCTAAGGCACCCATTGCCGATGAGCACACCGAGGACGTAAGGGTCGACCCCCAAGTCTCGCTCGGTCCATTCGACCGCCTCGTTGGCGGGAATGAAGAACTTGAGGTGCTCGCGAAGGTCCCCGGCGTACGTGCGCACCACGCCACGCTCGAGCATCTCCAGGGTCGTCAACGTCACCGGCTCCACGTCCTTGCCAGCGTGTTTGTTGGAGCGCTGCTTAGCCGTGTAGACCGTCCACAGGTGCGGACCGCCGACGTCGAGTGTGCGGCCATCCCACAGCGTGACCTGGTAGACGTCCTGCATGCCCTGCGGGAAGTGTCCGAGCACCTCGATCGGTCGACCATGACGACCGAACACGAAGTCCCCGGGAACCAGATCCCCATGACGCTTCCACGCGACCGCGCCATCCCGCGAATAGACTGGAACACGCGTCGAATCGACGCAGAGCTTGCCGACGCCCGTTGAGCCCGTGAACAGCAGGCTCGCCATCGGTTTTCCCTTGTCGTTGAGGTCCGCCACCGACAGCTGCAGCCGTCTTGCCACCGCATGTGTTGCCAGGTCCTGGCTGAACACCTTCGTATCCAGATGCTTCTTGATCTTCGCGCCGTCGACCCGGAATGCGACGTTCACGTTCAGGGACTCCATGAGCACGTCCGAGAGCAGGTCCCGGTCCATCGGCCGGTGCGTCAGGCGATGCCAGCCGACCATGGAGTCGAGTACGAGGATCGACTTGCGCGGCTGGGCGCTGGCCGGCATGTAGCGCTGGGTGTACTCGTAGATCTGCCGGAAGATGTGGTCGTCGTAGAACTCGTCGGCCACCCCGTAGCGCTCGGCCATCCCCTTGAGGATGGTAATCGTCGTCTCCTGGCCCGGCGGGTTGAGGTTGATGCGCTGCAAGCGCTCGACAAGCGGCTGGTTCGACGAGATGTGCTGGTGGAACTCCTCGTAAGTCGTCGCCGCGATGATCCTGATACCACGAGGTCCCGAGGCGGCGAGGACCGGCTTGATCGCCTCGACCGCGGCGTCGGAGAGCTGGATGATCTGGTGGAACTCGTCGATGAAAAGGACCAGTTCGTGCGCTTCGTCCTTGACGAAGCGCTCAGCCTCGTCGAAGAAGCCCTTGAGCATCGCGGCCATGGTCTCGGCGTCGCCCGCCTCGGAGATCATGCGTGCCGGGTCCGCTTCAAGATAGAGGCGATCCGGATCCACGAGCATCGTGGCCTGGACCAACGCGGTCTTGCCCGCTCCGGCTTCGGCCAGCAGAAGCGCATTGCACAGCTCGGGGCGACACATCGAGGCCAGTAGCTGCATCGTCTCGCGCTCACGGCCGACGATGTCGCGCTCGGCCTTCTTCAGTGGCTGCGAGAGCTTGGACAGGAGTGGGTAGCGCTCATCGAGCTGTGCCTCGTGGAACATGCCGCGCAAGACCTCTCGACTGGATTGATGATTCGACTGGAAAATCAGTTAAAATCCTATCACGAGTCGAATTCGATAGGGCATTGAATAGGTAATGCGAGAGTCTCTGAAGTCGACTCCGGGGCCTTTCGTTCCGTGCGCTGGTCGCGGGTCGCTTATCCGCCGTACGCGGATTCGCTGCCCTCCGGCGTCGGGGGTCGCTCGAACTGGTGGTTGAAGCGCTCGCCTTCAAGCAGCGGGCGGCGAGCCGGAGTTGCTCACGCGGCGCGGGGGACGGTGGAGGTGACCTTCACCTCGGCGCGGGCGAGGATATCGGCGAGGTGCTGCTGGGCGTCGTGCGCGCTGTCGCCGCTGACGACCGCGTACCCGGCGCGGATGTTGTTCGGCGTGGTGCTGGAGGGGGTGAGGGTGGCGGTGTCACCGACATCGCACAGCCACTGGAAGTGCTCCAGATGCTGGTCGCTGCCGGGCCGCAGGCCGCGGTGGGTGACGATGCCCTCGGCGGGCGGGTAGATCATGCCGATGGCGGCGCTGCGCCGCCGGGTGGGGCGCAGGTTAGGGATTTCGCCGCAGGCGAGGGCGGCGGCGGCCAGGGGCAGGGAGATCCCGGTCGCCAGGCGCACGAGTTCGCCGATGAGGTCGCCGCCGTGGCGGGCGTTGACCTCGATGACTTTCGGCCCCTGTGGAGTGAGGCGGAGTTCGGTGTGGCTGACGCCGTGGGTGATGCCGAGCGCCTCCAGGGCGGCCGCGGCGACGGGGGCGACCTCGTACAGGAGCGGGTCGCCGACGCTGACGCTGTGCCCGGTCTCCAGGAAGTAGGGGGCGAAGCCGACCGCTTTGCGGGTGACGGCCACGGCGCTGGTGACGCCGCGGTGGGTGACGCTTTCCACGGAGATCTCGTCTCCGTGGAGGTACTCCTCCACGAGGACGCCGTCTCCGTCCGGGCCTTGGTGGACGGCGCCGGCGGAGGCGATGGCCCAGGCTGCGGGCAGATCGGCGATGGTGTCCACGCGGATGACGCCGATGCTGCCGGTGTAGGCGGCGGGCTTGATGACGACCGGGTAGCCGACGCGTTCTGCCGCCGAGGCCGCGGCGTCCAGGGAGTGCACCCAGGTGGAGGCGGCGGAGGGTACTCCGGCGGCGGCGAAGCGCTGGCGGGATGTGGCCTTGTCCCGGGCGGCGGCGACGGCCGCGAGGGTGTTGCCGGGCAGTCCGCCGAGGCTGTGTGCGAGCCGGGCAGCGGCCATCAGGTGGAACTCGTCCCAGGTCAGTACGCCGACGATGGGCCATCGCACGGCGAGGGAGGCGGCGGCGGTGTTCACCGCGATCGGGTCGCTGAGATCGGCGATCTCGTGGTCGATGACGTAGGGCTTCTGCCAGGTCAGGGGCGCGTCGTTGATCAGCAGCAGCGGGTAGTGGGCGGCGGTCTGCTCCAGCAGGTAGCCGCGCATGGGGCGCGGGCCGGAGCCGATGGCAAGGAGCATGGGATGGGACACGGTGAACTCCCCCAAGAGGCGGGCGGGTTGGAGGCGAGGTCAGGCTGTGCGCGGCGCGTCGGCCTGGGCAACGGCCGGGTGGCCGGTGCCCGCGGGATCGGCGGCTGTTCGGCTCGGCGTGTAGGAGGCGCGATGGTGCCACAGGCCGCGGAAGACGATGGGCCGTGGCCGCGCCCTGCAGTACGGCGCAGGCCAGGAGCAGGCAGGGCAGGGCGCCGGCCACGGGCATCGGCAGCACGACGAGCACGATGCTCACGCTGAGCGTGCTGCCGAAGACGGCGGCGGGGATGAGGCGGACGCGCTGGGGATCCGTGGATCAGCCGTGCGAGGCCGGCTGATCGCCCTGACGGGAGCGGCGCCGCAAGTACATCGAGGCACCCACGGCAGCGAGGCCTACGGCGAGCATTCTGCTTGCGGCGACGGCGAGTTCGCCCAGTGACATCCAGGGGCCTTTCGGATAAGGCTTGACGCGACCTCGGTCTCAGCCGACCGCCGGCTCATCGACCTCGGCTGCCTGCTCCTGCTTGGCCTCGGGAGCCGGGGCCTGAGCCTGCGATTCCTTGGCCGCCGCCCGTGCCTCGCATGCGGCGCGCATGGACGCGAACTGGTTTTCCAGCGTCTTGTCGTCGACCTTGAACTCGGAGGCCTCGACGGACTTGGTGTTGACCACCAGGCCAGTGCCGCGCGTCGCGGGCATCACGTTGCCCTTGAAGCCGTAGACGGTACCGACCTCGTTGCCGTCCCTGTTCAGGATCGGCTCGGTGTTCGGACCCGCGGCCTTGACGATCTCCTCGATCTGGCCGGTGGAGTACGGAGCGCCGTTGTTGTAGCGGACCTTGCCGTCCCCACCCTGATCCCGATCGGACTTCAGATGCAGGTTCGTCTGCTCCGGACCGCGCGGATCTCGAGCGTCGACCTGGACATCGGCGTACCGGGACTTGCCGTCCTTGGTGACGCCGTTCTTGTAGACCCTTGCGATGAGGTTGACTCCGGTCATCGCGCCCTTGCCCTTCAGGAGTACCATGATCTCTTCCTTCCGCTTGTTCCGACTGTCATCTGACAAGTCGGCCGCGAGCAGTCACATCGTCCGGACAGGGCATCGAGTCCCGTCGAACGCCCTTCACGCTAATACTCTCATAGAGCATTCGACAAGATCGGCGACTAGTCTTTCTGTTCGCTCCGAAAGTCAGTCTGGATAGTGGGTTGCTGCGAGTCGAATTCGATTCCGGCGTCCGCTGTGATCACAGCCTGGTCGACCTGGGCCTGGACCCGCACGGCGAGGTCGGCGTCCAGTGACGAAGCCTTGGATCGCCGCATCCGCTCGGCCTGCTCGCGCTCGGCGCGCAGCTCCGCGATTCGGGAGCGCAGCACAAGGGTGCTGGATTCCTCGTCCGTCTGCTGAGGTGTCAGCTCCTGGGAGACCCGTGTCATCGCCGCGACATCGTCCACCGGCAGATCGGGAATCGCCTCGGCCTGGCCGGACTGGTCCAGGTAGTCCATCGCCGCCAGCAGCAGCCGCCGGCGGTTCCTGGTCGTCTCGGCGAAGGTATGGTGTGCGTGCGGCCCGATCGCGACGTCGGTGACGAAGTCGTAGCCCAGGTGGTGCAGGTCCAGAGCCTTGACCTCGTCGAAGTCATACGCGGCACCGGCGACGATTTTGAAGTCCGTGCTGGCCGCGTCGGTCTCGGTACTCGCTTGGTCATCGGCGCTCGGCCCCACGCGCAGCACCAGGCCGCAGGACGCGAGATCAGCCCGCAGGCCGTCCAGCTTCTGGTCATAGGACTGCTTCATCGTCCGGATGCGCGCATCCAGCACCGCCCGGCCGCGGTTGCCTTCGGTCAGAAGTCGGCCGCCGGGCTGATCGTAGATCGTCCGGCCCAGGTTCTCAGCCATCTCAGGGTCTTTCGTCTGCTGCAGGGAGGCATCCGCGCGCAGCGCCATGAGCGAGAGCAGCCGCTGGCCGTAGGTCGCCACGTCCTGCTGCTGCTCGTACCACTGGCCGGCGTCCCCGAGGAAGGGCAGGAAGTGCCGGTACTTGCTCATCAGCCGCCGGTGGTAGTTCTCCTCGAAGCGGTAGAAGTCGTAGAGCGGGCGCGAGTCCTCGGCGGCGACGCCGGCGTTCTCGGCCTGTTCCCACTGGCGTGTGAGGTCGCGGTAGACCCCGGCCTTCTCCCGGTGATGCTGCAGGCGTGAGGCGTAGCTGCGCAGCCGGAAGCCGAAGGAGAGCAAGTCGGCCTCAGCATTCTCGTCTTCGCCCTGCCGGTCCGCGGCGAGCGCCGCCATCTGCTGGTAGTCCATCCCCATGACTTCGAGCATCGGCGTGCGCACCCGCAGCTCCGATTCCGGCAAGGCCCGCAGCATCTGGTAGATGCCGTTGACGGCGCGCTCCATGATCTGCGTGCGTCCCCGCTCGACCAGCTTCTGCCATTCCTCCGTGCTCAGAGACTCTTTCGCGCGGCGCTCGTTGGCGTAGTCGACGATGCGCTCCATCGCCTCCGGCATCGGGGACCCGGCACGGTCGAGTTGCTCCTTCACCAGTTCGGTCACCAGTTGGTTCGCCTTGCGCATGCGGGCGTCATTCGAGCCGGCGCGCCACAATGTTCGGTCTGCTGGCAGGCAAGCAAGCAGGAACTGCGGCAGGGACTCGGCGCGGATCCGCTCGTGAGCCCACCGCTTGATGAAGGTGGTGACGTTGCGCCGTTCGTAGCCGACGGCGCTGGAGAGATGAGCCACCGCCTGCTTCTCATCGAGCCAGGCGTCAATACCGCGGCGGAGCCTGGACTTGTGCCGGTCCAGGAGCTTGCCGCGCTGCGTACCGGTCTTCGTCACCTGGCCCCGGCCGGCGTCGACCATGGCCAGGTGGCAGTGCACGTGCTCGGTGTCGATCTGGATGACCCCGACGTAGCGCAGGTCGTCGAAGCCGCCGGTGCCCGAGCTCATCCGCTCCAGACCGTGCATGATCGCCATGCGCAGCTTCATCTGGTCGATGTGGCCGCGGTAGTCGCCGCGTGCCTCGCAGTGGAAGTCCTGATCGACGATGCGGTGCTTCCTCAGGTACTCCTCGTCGAAGGACAGCACCGTCTTGAGCACGGTGTGCCCAGCGTCGAAGTAGTGCTGGATGTCTTTGCTGGCCGCCTTGAGCTGCTCATCGGAGAGTGAGACTGAGCCGTAGCCGAAGGCC
Organism: Streptomyces sp. SCSIO 30461; assembly: GCF_037023745.1. Taxonomy (NCBI): domain Bacteria; kingdom Bacillati; phylum Actinomycetota; class Actinomycetes; order Kitasatosporales; family Streptomycetaceae; genus Streptomyces; species Streptomyces sp. SCSIO 30461. Next base: position 5,603,245 of record NZ_CP146101.1, on the reverse strand, counting down.
ACACCGCCGTCGCCCTGGGCCTGGCGCATCTCATGCTTCGCCGCACTCCGCGAGATGCAGGCGCGCTCGACGGCGGACTCCCGCGCCATGTAGCGCATGATGAAGTCGTCGGTGCGCAGGCGCTGGATCGGAGCCAGCGACTCGGTTGCCTGCTCGCGGGCCATGTACCGGGTGACGTAGTCACCCGGCGTCGCACCGCGCGACCCCTTGCCGCCGGGCAGTGGCACGCTGAACTCATTGACGATCACGATGTCCTGCTTCAGGCCCATCGTCGCTCTCCTTCCTGTCTCGGTACCGATGCACTACGGCCCCGGCTGCCGCTCGCCAGCAACCGGGGCCGCGCTCGTCATGCCTGATCCGCCCTCAAGACCCCAGGCTCTGCTCGCCGTCCTCGCCGACATCCAGACCGGCCGCACGCTGGGCCACCTGGCGCTTGCGCTCGTCCAGACTCGGAACGGGTTTGACCTCACGCCGCCGGGACTCCTGCTCCTGCTCCTCTCGCTCCAAGAGATCCAGGTTCAGGTCGCGCTGCGCCTCACAGGTCGGAACCGGGGGAGTGAACGGCTCCTCAGCCGTCTGCAACGTTGCCGCCACGCGATCCCGGTAGAGGTTCTCCGTGGTGCCCTCGGTGCTCGCGCGCTCGGTCTGGTACTGCTCCCGTTCGGCGGCGATCTCCGCCTCGATCTGCTGCAGACGCGCGCTGATGCTGTCAGCGACCGGCGCTGCCTCAGGTACGGGCGCTCCGACGACCTGCTTGACCTCGGTGTCCAGGCCCAGCTCGTCCTCGGTGAACAGCGAGTTGATCGCGTCCGAGCGTGCCTTCAGCCCGCGCGCATCGACTACGGCTTCAGCCCGCGGGACGCCGTCCTTGGCGTGGTCGGCGAAGTAGCCCGCGAGGTCGTAGCCGCTGGACTCGAGATCGATCTCTAGGCCTCCGATGTCGTGGATCTGGGTGAAGACCACGGGCACATCGCCTTCGGTCTGCGCCCCCGACGGAGCGAGTACGAGCATGTCCGCCGTGGCCGGCAGCTCCCATTCGATCCCGGTGACCTGTTCGGGCACTGCGAAGCCGCTCGTGAAGTAGCCCTTGCTGGCGAGCACGACCAGCTGCTCGTCGTCGAACTCGTAGAAGGCGTCTACCTTCTCGCCCTGGCCGGGGGAGTAGGTCACCTGGGAGATGCCGAACGGCAGGGCCTTGGCCGGGGTGACCGAGCGGAGCTCGCCCGCCATGTGCAGATAGGGGCGGTAGTTCTCCTCCTTGCCCCGGTGCTTGAGGTCGAGCGATTCGACCATGACGCCGAGCTCGGCGGTCACCCCCTCCAGCCGGTACGTCTCCACTCCTCGTTCACGCAGGACACGGTGGGCCCATACGTCGTTCATCGTCAGTCCTGCGGTGCGCATCACTTGCTCCTCTTGCCGTTGGTCTTGCTCTGGTTGGTGGTCCTGGTCGTGGACTTCGGTGTGACGTCAGCGCCGGTCGACTCACCCCGGGCGTGCCGGATCTTCGCGATCATCCGCGTTGCCCAGCGCCACATGCCGCGCATCACGACGATCTCGCCCGCGGCGAGCAGTGCGACCAGGAAGAGGAGCGGCATCAGCCACATGGCGATGGTTCCGTCCGCACTGAGCGCACCCCGGGATGCGCCCGACTGCTGGTGCAGCCATGCGCCCAGCAGCGGAATGATGACCGTGGCCGTGATGAACGCCAGCAGGTAGTCGGCGAGAATGATGATGGCCCGGAAGAACCCCGCCCACACCACAACGGAGAACCTGCCGGTCTCCTTCTTCGGGGCCAGACGCCGCCATCCGGTGCGCAGCTTCGAGTCCTTCTGTTCCTTCGCGGGCTTCGCCATGGTCTTCTTCGCTGTCACGGCCGTGCTTGTCGGGGCGGTCGTCTCGGTCTTCTCCAGGGTCTGGGTCGACATGTTCGTGTCCTTATGTCTCGTCGGGGTCCTCTGGGGTGCGTGCTGAAGCGGTGGCCGCTTTGCTCACCCGGTCGGCTTGGGGGAGGGCTGTTCCTCGCTGTGAGAGGTGGAGTAGGTGAAGACCAGGAACTCGCTCTTGGCAGCGCTGTTCTGATCCGGTCCGACGCGGACTGGATCGAGCCGAGCCACCCCCGTGTGCGAGTAGTTCAGGTCCTGCAGCCGACTCACACACTCTGGTACGAATGGTGAGCACCCGGGACCTGTGGTCGAGGAAGCCGTGGCACGCGTCGAGCAGCACCTGCTGCTCCTTGACGGTCCGGGTTGACGTCGAGCTGTCGGTGAGGCTGAGCAGGAGGGACCGGCCCGTCGCCCTGTCACGGTTCACTCGCTCGATGTCCATGCCGGGCAGCTGAACCAGCCGCGCCGTGTGCTGTGTTGCGAGCTTGGCCTGGGCGTCGCCGAGGTTGCCTTCGAGTTTCTGAACAACCGCATCGGCCTGGGTGTCCGACGCGGCCGGGCCGTCGCTGAGCAGGCCGGTTCCGAGCGTGACCACCCAGAGCACGAGCAGCGCCCCGGCACCGCCGAGCAGGATCTTCCCGGCGGGTCGGCGCAACTTGTCCTTGATCTCCCCCTTCATGGTGCCGTCACCTCCTGCTTCAGGGCCTCGCCGGTGGCCGTCGTGCCGGTCTGGATGTTCACGAACGACTTGCGGACCAGGTCGTAGTCGGCGCGGGCCCAGGCCAGCAGTGCGCCGGCTTCTCGCCCGTACCGGTCCTGGTCTCCATCGCCAGCCAGGTCGCGGCGATGGTGCTGTCGTCGTTGACTAGGTAGGGCACCTAGGCGGCCCACTCAAAGCCGGAGCTGAAGCTCATCGGGATCCCGACGCCGGCTGCCACGCCCTTGTCACTGGCGAGCAGGTACCACGGTTTTAGGTTCGTCCAGTGCGCCGAGGGCGTGAAGTAGGGGATGAGGTTGCGCAGTGTCGACTGACTCGTCGCCGTGACGAGCGTGCCGCCGTCTGCCGCCACGCTGGGCGTCAGGTAGCGGTAGTCGTTCTGCAGCTTGGCGACCTGGCCAGCCGCCGTCAGAGCCGCGGTCAGACCACGCTCGGCGTCGTCGGCCTTCGGTAGCGCCGCCGTCTTCGCCTCGGTGATCCTGATCTGCTCCTGCAGAGAGGAGATCTCCGATGCAGCCCTATCGCTCACCGCGCTATGACCGCCGGAGAACCCCGCGGAGAGTACGAAGCACAGCAGCGCACCCACATGCGCTCCCACCTGACTCATCGATCTGTGTCGATTCCATTGGTCCTCAACTCACCGCTTCACTTGAATGTCAGTGCAACTCTATCAATGAGGCTAGTCGAAAGGGAGTCATGTCTATCCGGAATGGCGGGTCTCGCCGCTTGCCGGGATGCCGGAGAGATTCGAGACCTTGCCCCGGGCGTCGAACGTGACGAAGAGCAGCGCGCGCCGGTGCGCCGTGACACTGGCTTTGCTCGACTTGTTCTGGTTCGCTGCGTCGGAGGTGACCTCGATATCGGCCAGGGCGGCGTAGGTGTAGACACCCGCCTTGACGTCAACGACTTCGATGTCCGGATCCGCGCCGAGGGCCGAGTTCAGGCCGACTGTGTCGATGTAGTAGTAACGCCGCCCCTGGGAGTCCTCGTTGAATCTCGACGAAGGCATGAACGACCTCAGGAACATATCGCTCTCAATGAGACCGAACCGGCTCTTCAGACCCTCGCGCGCCGCCTCGTAGCTCTGTCCCGAGTCCCACGTGAAAGCCATCGAGAGCAGCGACCTGATGCGCTCACTGTCGGCACTCAGCCGGTTCCGGCTGACACCCAGGGCCGCCATAACGTCCGCGTTCACCTGCTCGGCATTCCTCTTCTGGATGCCTGCCAGATGTCCCTCGGCATCGTTGACCTGGGCTTCCTGCTCAGCCAGGGCCGCGTGCTGGCTGCTCCAAGTCACACTGGCAACTGTCGCGACGACCGTGAGGACCGCTGCCGTCGCCAGGACCGAGACGTTGCGCCGGAAGAATCCCCGTCGTGTGGGTGCTGCCGTCTGCTCCGTCATCGCTTCCCGCCCTTCTTCTGTGTGCCCGTGTCGCTGAGTTCAGGGGCTCCGGACCCGGCCGGCATCTTGATCGCGGGGCTCTCGTACTGAGCACCGGCCGCGGTCACCACGAGCGCCAAGCGATCGAAGGCCCCCGCCGTGCCGTTGCGCACGTAGCGCGCGCTCGCCCAGGCGAGCACCTCGCCGCTCTTCGTGTCCCGGCACAGCCAGACGACCTTTGCCTCGTTCGTCGCGCCCGAGCCGTCCTTCACTCTTAGATCGGGCATCACCGTTTCGACCTTCCACGCGTACGTGCTCGGGGCAGCTGCGTTCTGGCCCGCGTAGCGGATGTACCAGGCGTGGCGCGGATCGATCTCGGTGGTCGCATCGAACGGCGTCAGCGACGAAGTGCTGTACGCCTCCTTGTCACTGACCAGGAAGGAGCTCTTGCTGAACAATGGGGCCATGTCCCGGCGGTGCTTGATGATCTCCAGCGTGGCCCGGTTCGGTGCCCCGTTGCGCGGGCTGGGCTGAACGCCGGCCTGGTGGTACAACGTGGCGAAGGCCTGCTCCCCGGACGCGACCTTCTTCGCGTCGACGGCTGCCGCCTCGGTGAGCTTGGACAACCGCGCGCCGACGTCCGCCTTCGCAGGCGTGGACCGGGCATCGTCCAACTGCCCCTTGAGCTGGACGATCCGGGCCTTGTTGTCCGCCGTGCTCGTCTTGTAGCTCTCGCCGGTTACGCCCGTGGCGACGACCAGGGCGAGGATCCCGGCCCCCATCACCGCGGTGACGCCGCGGCGGAACAGACGCGCGTTGCCCTCCGGAGCACGGGCCTGGACCCGTTCGCGTTGGCGCATCGTCCAGCCTGCGAAGCGCTCTTCGAGCTCAGCTCCGGTGAGCTTCTTGTGCGTCTTCGGTGCCGCGGGCTTCTCCTCGGGCATCGGCCCGGTCTCCTCGGGGCCCGTGCTTTCGGGCGCGTCATGGACTGTCGTCACCGAACACTCTCCTCACTCCACGTTGCTCTCATAAACGACTCAAGCCTATATCGAAAGAGATTCACCACCGAGTCTTAATCCATTCAATAAGAGTGCCGAAAGGTGAAGCTGGCACGACGGCCTGCACCGGACATGAAGAAGCCGGTGCCCGGATCGCCCGGCACCGGCTTCTCGCTCCCGGATCAGATGCAGCGCATCAGACCGTCTTGATCTTGTCGGAGGGGAGCATCGAGTCCGACATGTCCACGAACTTCCAGCCCTCGGCCGCCATCCGCGCCGCGCTGTCGACGCGGACCCGACCCATGTAGGCGCAGTAGCCGGCCTCGCCGAGGATGACCTTGTCGCCCTGGATGCCGAGTACCACGAGAGTGTGGCCGGCGGGGATGCTGCCCGGGGCGGAGCCCACCGAGTAGGCCGTCGGAGTCGAGGACATCTGCTTGTCGGTAACCCTCGCAATCGTGTAAGCCGTCTCCTTGCCGTCGCCGACCGGGTAGGTCTGGAACGTCGTGTACTTGTTCACGAAGTAGGTCGAGAAGCTCACGCAGTTCATCGCATGGTTGTCACCGCAGGAGCCGGGGCCACCGCGCGGACCGTACCGGTCGTCGAGGAACTTGTCGCCCTCCTTGTTGAAGAGGTCAACGAGGGCCTGGGCCTCGTCCTGCGTCATCCCGCCGTCCTTCAGTGAGACGGAACTACCAGCCTTGGAGGTGCAGTTCGCCAGGATCGTGTTGATTCCGTTCGCGATGTTCTCAATGATCCCGCCGACGATGCTCTCGACGCCGCCCACGATCGAGCTGTCGACCGACCAGCCACTCATCTTGCCGAACCACATCTCGGCGTTGTCGCCCCGTGCGGTGAGCCCGGCTGCGCCGTCAGCGGAACGCTCCCAGTTCTCGTGGAAGTACAGCGCCGCCGCGCGCGGCGAGCCCTGTGACTTCTTGAGCATGTCCTTGAAGACCGTGACATCGCCCGGGTTGTCACCATCGACCATGAAAGCCAACTGCGCCTTGATCGTGAACCAGTCGACGCCCCTGCTCTTCGCGTACTGGCGCAGCAGCGTGTTGCGGCCGAACGTCCACTGTCCAAGCCCGATGCCGTTGTCCGTGTTCTGCGCGGCGCTGGCCTTTGCGACGGTCATGGCATAAGTCCTCGTGGGAAAGTTCTGCACACTTGTCGGGTCGATCCCAGACTCCTGCGACCAGTTGCCCAGGATGCCCGCGATGTTCGCCTTCGGCATCCCCCAGCTGCTGAGTACCGAGTAGATCTCCTTGGCGTTCCTCTCTACGTCCGCAGGGACGGTGGCCCCAGAACCGTTGCCGACGCTACCCGCGTTGACGACGCACGCCGTCCCGTTCGCGTTGATGCTGCCCTCGGTCAGCGCCGTCGAGTTGAGGACGCCGGTCAAGACCGCGCCCAGCAGGGCTACGGTGGCAGTCGTCGCGACCGCACCCGACATCGCCGCCGCTACAGGTGTCATCGTCGCCGTGACGGTGACGCCCAGGACCGCGCCCGCCCCCTTGGCCATAAAGCTGCCGATTGCCATGAACGGCGCAGCGATCGCATGACCAACCGCTTTAACGATGTTGACGATGAGCGTCCACAGCAGCTTCCCGGCGTTGACGGCCATCGCCATGGCTGCGAAGAACATGGACTTGAGCCAGTTCAGGAAGGCCATGGCCATGACCATGCCTATGGCCGGCGGAGCGGCAGACGCGCCACCGCCGACGGCGACGCCCTTGACCGCCTTCGAGCCCAGACCCTCGTCGGCCTTCGACGCACCGCGCTCGTAGCCCGTGCCACCTGCACCCAGCTCGCGCTGGTCGGCGGACTTGGCGTCCGGGCTGCCACCGGTCACCTTGGACACGCCCTTGACCGCGTCCTGAGCCCCCTCGACGCTGACGTTCTTCGCTGCGCCGATGGCGGCTCCCGGAAGCCCGCCAGCCTGTGCGCCGGACACGGCACCGGAGACGGCAGCTCCCGCGTAGCGCCCGGCGTGACGACGGGTCGCGCTGCTGCCGTCTCCTTCGATCGCCTTCCGGGTCGCGCCTCCGGCCAGATTCCCGGCGACGCCGTTCAAGCCCTGATGGATCTTCGCACCGGCATTCGCGGCACCCGCCGCCTCGCCTGCGGTGTCTGCCGCGTCCGGCATCTTCGGCGCGGCCTCCGGCGCCTTCGGTGCAGTGTTCGCCGTGCCAGAAGGACCGGGAGAATCAACTCCCCGCCGGGGGAGTTGCTTGGGCACGCGGACCTTGTCCTCAGGAGGCTCCCTTATGCCCTGCTCTGGGCCGAGCTTCTTGGTCCCGCGACCTTGCCGGGGCATCTCCTGACTCACCGACGTGCTCGGCTGCTCCTTCGTCGCCCCCTTCTTGGGACTCCGATGCGGCTTGTCGGTGGCCATGTCGTTTTCCTTTCCGAATCAATGCAAGGTAGTGGGATGCGTCACTTCATCGCAGCACTCACTGGAGTGTGGTGAGGAATTCCTTGTCGTCGCGAATGGTGCCGTTGGTCTGGACATCCCGCAGGCTCACGTCCAGCCGGAGCAGGTCAAGCGACAGATCCGACTCGTACTGTGACTTGTTCCGGGAGTAGTTCTGATACGCCTGTGAAAGGTTGTTCATGATGTTCATGAGCGGGCGCATCGTCACGTCAGAGGACTGGTAGTCCTTGGTGAGGCTGGTGCCGTCCGACAGGATCCACTGCATGTCCGAGATCTGCTGGCTCGTCGGATCCGAGCCCCCGTCACGCTTCTTGGTGAAGAACTGGGCGTAGCTCTGGCCGACCGGCACCAGGGCGTCGAGGTAGCCGTCGTAGACGTTGCCTGAACGCCAGTTGAGGTCGAAGCCGCAGGAGACGACGTGCCTGGTCTGCAGCGCCAGCGTCGAGACGCCGTCCTCGGCCGCGGCTGCGGAGACCCCCGTAATCTTGTCGGTGGCGATCGAGACCGGGACGGTCGGCGGACGCAGGAACAGGCCGTCGATCTTCGTCGTCTGCAGGTCGGAGGTGTACGACTGAATCTGTGTCAGATTCGTGCGCATCTCGACGAGCTTCTGGTCCAGGGCATCCCTGGCCTCGGCCTCCTTCTCCTTGAGTGCGACCTCGTAGTAGGCCTGCGCAGGATCGAAGGTCAGAGCGTCGAGCGCCGCGATCTTCTGGACCCCGGATGCGCCGGGGTTGAAGAAGACCCGCCACTGGTCGTACTTGGAGAAGGTCTCGTCGCCAACCAGCTTGCCGCTGCTCTGCGCCTGCTCCGCTCCGGGCGTGGTGAGTTCGACGTTCGCACGGACCGTCAGGTTCAACACCTGGCGGTCGAAGGGCCGGTCGGCGTTCAGGAGGACCCCGATGTAGCCGGTCGAGCCGAAGGCGTAGAAGGAGCCCTTGATCCCGCTGGTGCTGACCGGCTCGCTGTTCAGCGAGGTGTCCGACCCGAGCAGGAACGCCCTGTAGTCCGCGGCGTTGTACGAGATCTGAGCGGTCGGACTGAAGTGCATCATCACGAGCGCCTTGTTGCCGCTCTCGTTGGTGTAGACCCCGTCGACGGTGCCGTCGAGATTCGTCTTCGACGTCTTGAAGTCGCTGGTGTACAGCGCCGTCTGCGACAGCGAGTCACGCTCCGCCTGGTACGCCGAGGCCCCCGATGCGCTGATCACGATCGCGCCCGTGACCGCGAAGATGCCGAAGAGCACCCCAAAACGCTCAATCGCGTGGTGCGAGTCGAGCTTGAACTTCCTGCTGAAGGCCAGTGCCTTGTCCTTGATCCCCATGCTCTGCTCTCTTTCGCGCCTGCACCGTGCTGCGGGCCCGGATATGGCGAACCAGGCCGGAAGAGGCCTTGCACCTCAACCGACCCGGTTCGCTCGACGCCTCTGTCCCCGGTCGTGTGCACGGTCTGTGACGGCCTCTTACTTGGAAAGGCGGCTCAGGAACCCGCTGAACTGATCGGCGGTCCGGACGATCACCGTGCCGCCGCCGAGATCCGTGATGGTCTGCTGGCCGCCGGAACCGACCGTCGAGATCAGCTGCCAACCGCCGGTGCCCAGGGCTCCGCCGACGAGAACGAGGAGCGCGATCGTGCCCCAGCCCTGCTGCTGACCCGCGGACTGCGGGTTGGCCATCAGCTTCTTGAGCAAGAGCACGCCGCCCCAGACCAGGCCGACAGCACCGAGCAGCATGAGCAGAAGACCGCCCCAGAGCTGAATCTGGGACTTGGCGTTCTGCAGGAAGCTGGTCAGGTCCCAGGCTGCACCTGGTAGGGAGGCATGTGTGAGGACGGCTGCCTCGTAGATCTTCGTCACAGTTCTTTCCTCTCGCCTTTCGAATCATTCGGTGGCTTGACAGTGAGTCACAACATAACAAGCGCAGTCCATCACCCGGTCGGGCAGCGATAGGAGCCAGAGTGATCATTAGGTGGGCTGTCGGCTCCCCCTACCGGCTCGTATACGTGCGCATCAACAGTGACCAATCTACCCCATTCAAATGATGAACCACAGAGGCGCGTGAAAGGTCTATTGACAAAGAGTCGAAAGATGCTTGAAAGCGAGGCGAATCGGCGTCGTGGTGCGCGACCGCAGGGTCATGGCGGATGCCTGTGGAATCCGCAGTGCGGGGTGTGTAATGTGCCGCTCCAGCACCGCTGCGGCGCCCGGTCTGCTCGATTCCGAGGCGGGCCACCCCCACACACCCCGTCGATCGCGATCTCGACCAGGAAGTGCCAAACCGCCATGAACCCACTGCCCGGGGACCTTTTCGCCCGCCGACTTCGCCAGGAACGCGAACGCCTCGGCATCAGCCAGGCAGAGCTAGCGCGCCGTATGGCGGCACTGCTCGGCACGAACGTCGACTCCACCGCCATCACACGCATCGAGCAGCAGACCCGCGCGGTCAGGCTCGACGAGGCGGTCACCGCTGCCGAGGCCCTCGGGGTTCCCCTGATCACACTGGTTAGCGACAACTACGCCCGGGAAAACGAGGCTGAGATCCAGAACCAGCTCGCCGAGCTCGCCCTCGCCGAGCAGGAGTGGGAGAGGCTGCGCCAGAAGGTCCACCGGATCACCCAGACCATCCAGCAACTCTCCGCCGAGCGGGAGGCCTTCCGCTCGCATGCGCTGGACATCAACCCGGAAGCCGCCGGCGACTACGAGCTCGCCCCTGAGACCCAGGCCGCGCTCGACACCCGGATGCGTGATGCCCACAACAAGCCGGCCGGGGATGGCCCAGGTCCAGGCGCGTGACGCTGTTGTGGGCGGCCGGGCTGCATTCCCGGTCGCAGGCGTTCACCGTCTCGGGTTCCCACCACCGGCGGGCGCGCACGTCTCCTTGGTGCTCGCGCCGTTTCGCCTTGCCTGAGTGACGTGACCAACTCGCAGACTGTGGAAGCCGTGCACCGACGGATCCATCTCCAAGGCCGCCGAGGGGGGCGTGACCGAAGGCGAAGGACTGGCAGGTCCAGGACCTCGACACCGACTTCTTCGGCACCATGCTGCAACAGCTCGTGGACGCGTGCGACGAGCAGTTCACCGGCACCCCGCAGTTCCGCTAGGCAGCCGGTATGCGACCGCCCGGGCCAGGGCGCCCCGGAGTCCGGTCGAGACGTTGACCGCGCTACAGCAGGAGTGCGATCACGGGCGGGTGGTCAAGGTGTTGATCACCCGCCGACCATTGAGGATGCCGTAGTCGGCACTGACGGAGTGATAGAGGGCTGTCCTGTGTCGCTGAGTCGTCCTCGGGCTAGGCCGTGTTTTAGGTCGGGGTTCCGGTTCACGCCTCGCGCTGTAATGATCATGGTGTGGGGCGTGGGGATCTGTCTAATGAGCAGTGGTCGGTGTTGGAGTCGTTGCTGCCTGCCGCTGGTGTGAGTCGCAGGTCGGCGTCCCGGCGGATGTTGGTGGACGGTGTGCGGTGGCGGGTGCGGACAGGTGTTCCGTGGCGTGACCTGCCGTGTGAGTACGGGCCCTGGCAGACCGTTTACGGACTGTTCCGTAGGTGGCAGCGCCAGGGCGTATGGGCGCGGCTGCTGACGTTGTTGCAGGCGAGGGCCGACTCGTTCGGGCTGATCGACTGGGAAGTCAACGTCGACTCCACGGTCTGCCGGGCCCATCAGCATGCGGCCGGTGCCCGCCGCAACGGTGCTGGGCAGAAGGAACCGCCCGGCGGGGTCGGCCACGAGCCAGACGATCATGGGCTGGGCAGGTCCCGCGGTGGCTTCACCACGAAGATCCATCTGGCGTGCGAGCAGGGCCAGAAGCCGCTGTCGCTGCTGGTAACGGCGGGCCAGCGGCGCGACAGCCCGCAGTTCGAGCGTCTCTACCTGACACGGGGCGGTTCAAAGACCGACTGTCACGGGACAAGCTGCGGCCGCTGCCTTGGACAGGGCTGGCCCTCCGGGCCGCCGCACACGGCCCTCGGCCCTGGGCCGGTCACCCGCCCTCGGGATGGTGATCGACCCCGCATCGTTGACCTCTCCGGGGCATCCGCCGCTCCGTATCACTGGCACGTCTTCGAGGAAGACGAAAGCACCATGGAAGGCACGCGGACTCGCTGGCTGGACGTCATCTCAATGAGACGCACGGGCAAAGAGGGCGCGGAGCAAAGGATGTTGCCACCCCTGTGGCGGGTGATGCCGCTGTGCTCTACTCGCCCCCCTGACCAGGGGGGCCGTCCCCTGTGGGCCTGTTGGCGTGTGCTTACAGTGCAGAGCAAGCCACATTCCGTGGTGGGGGAGGGCCCACTCGCCGAGTTCTGGCCGTTCGCGGCGAGCGGGCCCGGGGTCTGGACTTGGGAGGTCCCGATGACCCTTGTGGTCATTGTTGTGCTGGCCCTGGGGGGATTTGCAACCTGGGTCGCCTACCAGGACGAGAAGAAGGGCGCCGCCATCCTGGTCGGCGTCGCGGTCATAGGGCTGCTGTACGTGATTCTCGGGCCGGAGCTCACCGCTGACGACGTGCAGGTACCGACGACGCATCAGAGCCCGGCCGGTACCCCGTCGATGCCCGGGAACGCCCCGCCGGGCTACTGAGAGGAAAACTCCAGCTGTCCCCGATGAGGAGGCAGGGTGCAACTCGGCCCCGCACTTGACGGAGCCGCAGCAGACGGCGCTTGACCCGCACGAGCCTACGGCTGTCAGGACTGTTCAACAGTCCTGACAGCCGGTACGGCCACCTAGAACCCCCAGTGCGATTGCCCGCCCGACTAGGTTCACCGAGACGGAAAGCCGAACGACTGGGTTCCGTGAGTAAACGCCTCGATTGGATGAAAGCGGTCACCGGGGCTCATGTCGCCGAGCAAGGCTGTCCTTACCTCCTATTCTTGGCAGAATACGAGGTAGTGAGGGATGGTCAGGAAATCCCCGCGTCAGCAAGGGTGAACCTTTGAATCTTCATGAGGCCAACCATGTAGAGCCTGGCGTCCCGGACGCCCACGACCCCGAGCAGTTCGCGGTCGATGAGGCTCTGGTGGCGTTCGTCACCGCCCGGATGCACGAAGCCGGCCAGGACGGGCCCGTAACCGACGGAGTCCTCACCCTGCTCGCCGCCTACGACGAACTTCACCCGGTCACCGCCCCGTGGCGCCGCCATGACTGGCAGATCGGTGTCATCGACGGTCTCGGTCAGGCCCTGCGCCACATCGCCACCGGATGGGACCAGCATCCCGACTACCGGTACGACTTCGCCCCCGACGAGCTGGCCACCCGCGCCTCCGCCTGGACGGACCAGCCGCAGCCGGAACCCGCCGTCGCGGGGTGGTGACGACCAAGGCGGCGCTCGACGTGGCCGCTACCGGAGAAGTCGTCGACGCCGAACTCGTCGACGACGACGCCTCAACTCGGCTGCCCGCCGCCGCCGATGTCGAGTCGGCGCCCGCCTTCCGCGTCACCCGGCACACCATCCTCGCCGAGGGGGAGCTGCCGCCGCGCGCCGAGGAGGACCCGCCCTTCACCGCGAAGGACATCACCGTCCCGCCCAGTGTGAAGAAGCGGATCACCGAGCGCGGCGCCCGCACCACCCGGGTCAACCGCGACTCCACGCGCACCCGTTTCGAGCAGTGGTGCATCAAGGAGGGGCGCGTCGCCCGGCCCACCACCACGACGGCCAACGTCGCCGCGTACTTCGGCTACCTCATGGAGACGGGGAAGCCGGACGGCAGCAGGTACAGCCCGGACAGTCTGCTCGCCTACTGCTCCCGGATCGTCTCCTGGTACCCGAAGGGGGTGCGGCCGGACGCCTCCCTGGTCCGCGAGATGATCGAGGACTATCGGCTGGAGGAATTCATCCCGGCCGGAGGAGAGAAGGAGCAGTCGGCCGGTCTGACCATGAAGTACCTGGTCAGGGTGCTCGCCGAGATCGACGAGAGCACCCGGATCGGGCGCCGCGACGCGGCCATGCTCGTCCTGCACTACGGGATGCTCTACCGCTCCATCGAGGTCACGGACCTGCTGGTCAAGCAGATCCGGGTAGACACCGACGGGGTGTGGGTGTGGACCGCGAAGAGCAAGACGCGCCGCAAGGGCAAGGGCCGGTGGCGCTTCATCCGCGACCGCGACGACCTGCGGATCGTCGCCCGCGTACGCGCCTGGCTCGCTGATCTGCGCGAAATGCGCGAGCCCACCGAGCACGACCAGAACCCGGCGGACGGTGAGCCCGCGTACCTGCCGACCAAGCCGCTCCTCCGCGCCCTGACCACCACCGGCAACCTCAAGCGTCGGAAGAACGCGACCGTGCGGGGCCTCTTCCTCACCGGCCGGGCCGTCAACGAGATGGTCAAGGCCCGCGCGGAGGCCGCGGGCGTGGCCCTCATCAACGGCCTCAAGGTCACCTCCCACAGCCTGCGGGCGGGACCGAACACCGACATGGCCGAGGCCCTAGTCCCGCTGTCGGAGCGCAATACCGCCGGCGACTGGAGCGCCGAATCCACCCTCGCCGACGACGTCTACAACCGGCCCGACGGCACCATCGACACCAGCAAGAACGACCCGCTCGACGCGGTACCGCTCTATGGCCAGTTCGAAGCAGCCGCTCCGTGAAGCCACTTTCGGTCACCGAGGGGGAAGTACTGGCGAGTTGCCCTGGTATGCGGGACGATCGCTGTCGTCACTCATGCAGACCAGGAGGTCACTGTGGGCCAGCACGCCAGGCCGTCTCCGGACCCCTCGCAAGGCAAGCCGCCGCCTGGCAATTCTGACGGTCAGGTACCGTCTCCGCCTCCGTCAGACGGAAAGCACAAGAAGGGCTGATGGACACCGAAGCCCGCCGCTGGGCTGACCACATGGAGGCGTCCGGCTGCTGGCCTGATTCCTCCATGTGGATCCGTCCAGCCATGCTGGAGAGAGCACCCCGGCACGAGTACGCACCTGACCTGGTGTGGGTCTGGAACGGTGACCAATGGGCGGCCGTAGAACGGACCACAGAACCTGACCAGTGGGCGGCGGCGATCTACGGCAGCCCGTACGACTCAACCATCACCCAAATCACCGATAGCCTGCCCTCCTCCAGCCTGTCCTGCGGCTCGGTGGTGGCCGACATGCTCGACTCGCTCAGGCTCGCCCCCGGGGACCGGGTCCTCGAACTGGGGGCTGGCCTCGGCTGGAACGCCGCGCTCCTCGCGCTGCAGGCCGGACCCGGGCACGTCACCAGCGTGGAGGTCGACGCGACCCTGGCCGCCGAAGCACGCAAACGGCTGGACGCTGCGGGACTCGGTGTCGATGTACACGCCGGTGACGGGGCCGCCGGTTGGCTGGCGGGTGCGCCGTATGACCGGATCATCGCGACCTATGCGGTGGAAACGGTGCCGTGGACATGGGTGGAGCAGACCCGGCCTGGCGGGCGGATCGTCACCCCCTGGGGACGTCTCGGGCATGTCGCGCTCACCGTCGCCGACGACGGGCAGTCCGCTTCAGGTTGGGTGCAGGGCCTGGGTATGTTCATGCCCAGCCGGGGCGTCGACCAGGGCAGGGAGTGGGACCAGATCCCGCGGAACGGGCAAGTCGAGACCGAAAGCCCCTTCCCGCGAGCGGTAGAAGGTCTGGCGGACAGCAGCCTCCTGTTCGCGCTCCGCGTGCTGTTGCCGGACATCCGAATCACCAGCCGGACGGACCGCAGTCCGATGGCGTGGGTGCACGACGGCTACTCATCCTGGGCCACCATCTCCGTGACTGGCCCCGAAGGCGGCGCGGCTGTGGCGTCCCAGGGCGGGCCACGGCGCCTGGTAGATGAGATCGCCGTAGGTTGGGAGCGCTGGGTTCATGCAGGCAGTCCGTCGCTGTACGACTTCGGGATGACCCGCACGCCCGATGCGCAGTACCTCTGGGTCGAGGACGGAGAGGGCGGCCGTCAACGATGGGAGCCGTTGCAGAGCTCGCACCATCAGTCCGATCAGGCCGCCTGACGCCGCCAAGAGTTGGATGGCCCCCTCAATGGCGCTGAGGGGGCCATCCGCTGTGCTGCTGGTCAGGCCGTGAAGGCTTCCTCGCGAATACCAGCCACGAAGGAATGCCATGAGCGGCGCGGGAAGACGAGGGCGGGCCCCTGCTTGTCCTTGGAGTCACGGATGGCAACCGTGGCCGGGAGGTCAGCTGCCTCCACACAGTTGCCGGTGCCGTCGCTACTGTACGAGGACTTGTACCAGGCGCTTTCCGGGGCGGTCGCAGTCGAGGGCTGGTGCTGTCGGTGAGTGTTGATGGCTCCGCTACTTTCCGGTGAGTGCTTCCAGGAATTCGATGGTTTCTTCGAGGCCGAGGGCGGCCCCAACCATCGCGTTGAACCGGCGTGTGAACCGGTCGACTTCGCGGGGCTTGTCCGAGGTGGACACGGCCCCCCACGCATTGTCGGTCTGAACCCGCGAGGGAAGTTCGCCGAGGTCCAGGATGGCGAAGTCGTTGCTGGCTCGGTAGCCGCGTTTGAAGGGCAGGACCTGGACCTGAATGTGGTCCTCGCGTGCGAGCTTGACGATCTCGCGGCACTGGTCACGCATAGTTGCCTCGTCGCCGACGGGGATACACAGGGCCGCCTCGCCGAGGATCACGCGCAGGCGGACGTCATCGCGTTCAAGGACTCTGCGTTTACGGTCCATCCGAAGGTCCACGTTGCGGTTGATGAACTCGCTGGTGGTGTCCTCCACGGGCCGCTGAACCTCGAACAGCGCACGCGCGTAGTGCTCTGTTTGTAGGAGGCCATATACGACGGTCGGATGGTAGGCCAAGATCTCGTTGGCCTCCGCCTCCAGGCCGACGTAGTGCGGCATGCCCGCTGGCATGAATGCCCGGTACTGAGTGAGCCACTCATCGTTCGGCGCCTCGCGATTCAGCTCAACCAGTTGCTCGATCAGTTCATCATCATCCACGGCGTATCGCTTCAACAGCGTGCGCAGGTCTCCGACGTTGCGCCGGAAGTTGAGCTCGCCGTTTTCGACCCGCGCGAGAGACGCCTCGGACAACGCCCTGAGTCCGCGTACGGCAGCCTTGCGGGTCATCCCCCGGGCCCTGCCGTCCTCGACGGGCGGGCAGTTCTCGCGCAACTGTCTGAGTTGGATGCCGAGCTCCAAGCGCCGCCCGGTTGCCCCTCGCTTCGCCCCCACCTGTGCACCACCCCCATGTCTTTGCGCTGGTTGAGTACGACCCTGCGCAGAGTCTGACACCCGCTGAGCGCTCACCGCAGCCCCTTGTGCAGGTTCTGGCATAGTCCATTTACGCCTCCGCTGAATTTTCAGCGGCGATCCAGTTGCTTCTCAATGCCGCCTACCGCCACGGTAGTTGAGCCAACACACGCTGCGAGAGGCAAGCAGAGAAATGTGGCACAACAGTGCGACTTTCCTTCTGCTGCGCCGCAACGCACGGGACCGCTTGGAGGTCTGACATGACGTCTGCGTCACCAACTCACCGGGACGACGTCAGGCCGGCCTTCGAAATGTCCATCCAGCGAGACCCCTCCGAGGACACCGATGGCCTCTCCGAACGAGACGCTGCCTGGCCTGGAAGGCTCCGACAGCTCATTCGCGGCCGACTCATCCAGTGGGCACAGCCCGACGTGATCGAGACCGTGCAACTGCTGCTGACCGAACTGGCGACCAATGCCCTCCGGCACGGCCAAGGGCAGGACATCGATGTCCGGGTCCTCTTCTGTGGTGGTCAGTGCGTGATCGAGGTAGCCGACGGCACTCCGGACCCCGCTGAGCTCCGGGACGTGACTCCTGACGATGAGCATGGCCGCGGTCTGTTCCTTGTTGACGCCATCGCCGACGCCTGGGGCACCAGCCCGGACGGCACGACGACCTGGTGTTCCCTCTCCCTCTCGTAAAGGACTCTGACGTCATGCAACCCGTCGCGGTGGCCGCTCCGGTCTTACGCGGATCCCAGATCGCGCTCCCGGCCACGGCCAGAGCAGTGCACATCGCTCGGATCAGGCCCCGGGCCCACCTCACCATCCTCGACTGGCGGGGGTGCATCGACGTGGCCACGGCAGTCCTCGACCGGTTGGTCGACAACGCCGTCCGCCACGGAGTGACGCCGGGCTCTGCCGATCAGAGTCTCGCGGTTCGGCTCCGGGTGGCCGAGTCCGAGCGTCTCCTCCTGGACGTTGAGGACCCGAGCCCGTTGTTCAGGGACTTTGAAGCAGCGCTCCGGGGCGAGCAGGGACGGGGGCTCTGGGAAACTCGGCGCTTCGGCGCCGAAGTCGCGTGGTTTCTCCGCACGGGCGCTGTCGGCAAGACCGTCCGGGCGGCGTTGCTCGCGAAGGTGGGGCAACCGTGACCGCACCTGCGTTCGACGTTCACGAGACAATGACTCGGCTGGTGGAGCTGGCCGATTCCCTGTGCGAACCAGCAGCAGACATGCAGGATCTCGCGGCCCTCATCCGCAATCTGCTCGACGTCAGCGCACGCCGGGATACGCGCGTACGACTCGGCGGCACCCTGTTCGACGTCGTGATCACAGGCGGCGGATACCAGGCACGCGCGGCCCTCGCTGCAATGGACGAGATCCAAGGCGGGTGCGGTCCGGTCATCGAGGACCCTGACAGCGGATGGCTCTACTGGCTGGTCCCGCCCGGTACCTGCGGCCGGTGGGAGCCTTACGAGTTCGGCGTGTGCCTCGGCTCACCGCACACGATCACTTTGCCATCCCTCGACCGCAAGGCCCCGCCAGGTCCTTACTGGCTGCGGCCACCCGCGAGTGATCGGCTGGTCCCCACACAGCCGCTGCGAGATGTCCTGGCGTACTACCGTCCGCAGCCCACACCGCACCGTGACCTCGCGGCGATGCTCGGCATCACCGCGCCTCCAGGCCCCGTGCCCGCCGGCGGATAGTTCCCCCGCGACGCTGGCGGCCACGGCCTAAGACCCCAAGCTGCCGCGGTTGACCTGAGCGCGCGGCGGCGTGGGGCCCCGGACCGGAGTCGTGCGCTGGCGCTTGTGCCTTTGCACCTTCAGTCAACTGCCGAGGAGACAACACATGACCGTCTACGTGGAGGAGCCGGGAATCTCATGGTGACAAATAGGCTCGAATGGCTACGCCATGCCGCGGGACTTCCGGGGGCTCGGAGAAGGCGCAGTAGCGCGGGGAGCAACTACGAGCGCAATGTACAGAGACTTCTCAACCCACCGCCCCCCACGCTTCGCGACCGTGCCCACCAGGTCTTGTTCCAGATGGGAGAGTTCTGGAGGCGTCACGTAACTCACCGCGAGTTGTACCGGCAACTGGACAGTCTGCGGGCCCTGGTTCAGGCCGGCCTTCCTCAGAAACGGGAAACGGTGGAGGACACCGCGCGCAGCCTTCGGCGAATCATGGACGACCTCGAAGCTGAGCAGCGGTCCGGCTCGTCCTAGCCACCACAGTGCGGTTCGGCAGTCCTACGACTGGTCGTCTCCTCCCCCGCGGCTGGAGCCTGCGCGGAGATGGCCCACCTCGTGGCTTCCTCTGCATCCGGCTGATGACCCCCGCGCCCGCCGGACACGCGTACGGGCCGGTTCCGGGATGAAGGCCGTCCCCCGGCGGCGTAGGGAGCCGTGGGTCCCGTGCCCGCAGGCGGTTCATTCCCCCGCGACGTCGGCGGGCACGGCAACAGCCCCGTTCCACCCACACACCCGCCCCTGGCCCGGCATGCTGGGCCACACATACAGGGAGAACCCGATGACCGTGCTGGACGAACGCCCCTCTGCCACGTTGCTCGATCACCTCTCGCTGGAAATCACCTCCCGCTGCCAGTTGACCTGCCCGTCCCAGTGCTATGCCGAGGCCGGACCGACCCGGGACCACGGCAGCATGACGGCCGACGACTGGCACCGGCTCATCGATGAGGCCGCCGCTCTCGGGACGAGCACCGTGACGTTCATCGGCGGCGAGCCCACCCTGCACCCGCAGTTCGCCTTGCTCGTCGAACACGCCCTGCGCGTCGGCCTGAACGTCCGGGTCCACTCCAACTTCTACAAGGTCCGCGCCGAGCACTGGCGCCTCTTCGAGGACCCGCGGGTGCGCGTGGCGACCACCTATCACAGCGATACCGCCGCCGAGCACGACGCGATCACCGGCCGGGACGGGTCCCACGCGGCGACGCGCGCATCCATCGTCGAGGCGGTACGCCGGGGCGTTAGGCTGCGGGTCGCCATCGTCGACCACGGCAACGGCCAGCGGGCACAGCAGGCCCGCGCCGAGATGGAGGCCCTCGGGGTCGCCGCCACCGTCGACAAGGTCCGCGCGGTCGGGCGCGCCTCCGGCGGCCTTCTGCCGTCCACGTCGTCGCTGTGCGGGCGGTGCGCCGTTGGCAAGGCTGCCGTTCTGCCTGACGGTCGGGTGGCTCCCTGCGAGATCGGCCGTTTCCTGGCGATGGGCAGTGTCCGGGAGGTGCCGCTCGCGTCGGTCCTGGCCAGCCCCGAGTGGGCGCAGGCGTGCGCGAGCGTCCCGGCTCGGGCTTCGGCGGACCCGTGCGGGCCGGACTGCGGCCCTTCGGACGACAGTTCGTCCGGGGGCGGCTCCTGTGGCCCGATGGGCTGACGGCGTTCGGGGACGAAGAAAGGGAGCGGACGTGGACTGGCAGATGCACGCGAGGCGGTTGGCCGACGAGGTCGACCGGCCCGGATCCCGCTGGGGGGCCGTCGTCGCCGACACCCCCCGGCACCTACTCGTGCCACGCTGGTACGAGCGGGACCAGAATGCTGGCGGCCGGGTGGTGCGCGACGGTGCGGCCGCCCCCGAAGCATGGCTCGCCGCCGCGTACAGCGACACCACGCTGGTGACGCGGATCGGGGCCCTGCACGCCGACGACGCCGAGCCCGGCACCGTCGTCACATCAGGGGTATCGACGTCGTCCTCGACGGAGCCGGGCCTGGTCATCGGGATGTACCGGCACGCGGAACTGGTCGACGGGTGCCGTACGTTGGTGACGACCGGCACGGGCTATGGCACCGCCCTGGCCTGCCAACGCCTCGGCTCCGATCTGGTGACGAGTGTCGACGTCGACCCGTACCTCGTCGCCTCCGCCACCGACCGGCTCGCTTCCATCGGGCTGCGCCCCGAGACCGCCGTCTGCGACCTCACCCAGGGGCCGCTGCCCGGTGAGTACGACCGGATCGTGTCCACCGTGTCCGTGCCGACCATCCCGGCCGCCTGGCTGAAAGCCTTGCGCCCCGGCGGCCGGCTGGTCACCACGATCACCGGCACCGGTCTGATCCTCTACGCCGACAAGACCCCGGACGGCGGCGCCCGCGGCAAGACCTCGTTCGAGCCAGCCTTCTTCATGTCCGCCCGCCAGGGCAACGACTACGAGGAGACCGTCCCGGACTCCGTCTGGGTGGAGGCGAAGCACGGCGGCGGAGAGGTGACCACCAGCCGCCACCTGCTCGTGTTCGTGCCGGAAGCATGGAGCATCCGCTCCATGCTCGAGCTCCACACCCCCGGCATCGAGCACCGCCACCGGTGGCACCCGGACCGGAGCCACACCGTCTGGATGACCCATCCCGACGGCTCGTGGGCCCGCGCCCACGCCACCGCCCCCCGCGAAGCTGCCACCGTGTACCAGGGCGGCCCCCGCCGCCTGTGGGACCCCCTGGAGGACATCCTCGACCGCCTCAACTGGCTCGGGGAACTGCCCGTGTACGGCGCCCGGGTCAGCATCACCCCGAACGGCGAAACCACCCTGTCTCGCGGCGGGTGGTCGGCGACGCTGTAGTACGCACCGACCTCGTCAGCAGGCACTCAGGTTCGCAGCCATGACCGCGCTACGGGAGTGACTGCCGCCCGCCAGCACGATCTCCGTGACCCACGCCAGCGCGGGACGCAACGCCTCAGGCGATGCGTGCACTGGCTGGGATTACGCCGAAGCCGGTATCACCTTCCGCGGTCGCTCAACCCATCCGCGTGCTGCTCGCCCCTGGGCACCCCGCTCCCGGTGTAGTGCCCACGGGGCAGTGGTCGGGAGATGAGGTGTCCCCCTCCTCATACGCGTACGCCGCCGTCATCACCACCGACACGCAGGGATGCGGCACATGACCACGGACGCCGCCCACGCCCAGGCGCCGAGATGTTGAAGGGTCACACACCGGTCAGCGCTGTCCCGCTGTCCGCCCAACTCCACGGCTCGCACAGGATGAAGGCCCACATGAGCCTGAACAGTACCTATTGGATGAAATACGTCATTGGCGTTGCACAAAAGGCTCCGCAGCCAGGTCGACGGGTCGGCGTTGCGCTCGTTTCTGAGCACGACGAGTTGATTAGCTCCGCCTTCGAGGGTGAAGTACGCGGTGCATCTTGGTATCGCGTTCTACGGCGCAGGGTTCAAGAACTCAGGACGTCGAGCGCGCACAGCGCCTATCTGACGATCAACACCCTGTCGGCGGCCGGGTCGTTCGAACTGGCCGCGCTCTTGAACGACGTGCGGATCGACAAGGTGTACATCGGCCTGCCGGACCCCGCGCTGACCAGCTACCTCGATGGCGATCCAGCCACCGAGCGAGGACATGTACTCCGCTTCCCCGACGATTTGCAGCGCGAGATCCTGGAGCAGAACCGAGACCTCTACGCGGCGAGCGGGCAAAGCATCGAGTGCAACCCCCACTACTCCACACATCGCATCAGTGAAGCCGTGTCCACTGAGCTGAGATCGAAGGGATTCGCGCTGTCCAGGAGTGATGTCAACGCGCACAGGGGGAGGGTTGCGCTGGCCTCTCTCATCCGCCAGAGGTACGGGACAGAGTACAAAGAGGCTGACAGCGCCGTAGGCGACGCACTGGCCGCAGCGTTCGACGCGAAGTACGGCACCTATGACTACGCGTACGACGCTCGGACCACCAACGCGGGGTGGGCCGACGACTTCATGTCGGTCTACAGAAGGTCGTCCACGCGGCTTCTGTCTGCCGTCAACATCCTCAACGTCGGCGTCGGCGCCGGCCACGAAGCAGCAGTTCTCTTTTCAGACTGCCCGCAGATCACCTTCGCCGACATCGCGCAAAGCGGCCTTGCAAACATAAGCGGACGCATTCCGCAGTCGAGAACTGTCGTCTCCAGCGCCGAGGACCTGTCCGTCCTACCGGAGAAAAGTTTCGATCTTTATGTGTCATTAAGGACGTACAACTCGTCGTTCTTCGACACGTCTGCGGCGGCCGTGCAAGCGCACAGAGTACTGAAGCCTGGTGCGGTGATTATCGTCTCAGTGGCCAACGGATTTCTGTACACTCGGCGCGGCTGCGTCGTGCCGGGACTGATCATCCCCGGTACTGAATTCGTCGACCTCTACCGTGGGATGGACGCCGCCAATCGGATTGGCGCGGAGCTCGACGGCGCCGGTTTCAAAGATGTCCGGATGTTCCCAACAAGTACCGAGATTTATCTGTCGGCGGTCGCTGCCTGACGTTGCCACCGCCCTCCGGGCAGCCGTGGCTGCGGCGTCCCACCGGTTCCGCGGAGGATCGCAGACGGTCGGGGCGACGGGTCGGTCTGGAGCGACCAGCATGAAGGAAGGACTTCTGCCATGAACGGGCGAAAGACCGTTGCCGATCGGATCCTGCAGTTCAACGAGGAACTCGCGGAGACCACGCTTGAACTGCCACGCGGATTCGCGGTCATCAACCCGTTCAGCGGCCCCCAGAAGGAGCGCGTCCACGAGGTGACGACTGCGTTCTACCGCAAGTACTACGACGACGACAGGCCGCGCCGTCTGGTGCTGGGGAGTTCGCCCGCCCGACGGGGCACGGCCGTGACCGGGGTCCCGTTCGAAGACGCCGAGCTCCTCGAAAGCGACACAGGAGTCGACGTCGCCGACGGCTATGCGGTGAGTCGGCCCTCCGCCGGGTTCCTGCACGACGTCATCGCGAGCTACGGGGGCCGGACGAGGTTCTACGCAGACTTCGTCATGAGCTTTGTGTGCCCTCTCGGTCTGGTGAGAAGGAACGCCCAGGGGAGAGAGGTCAACTGCAACTTCTACGAGAATAGGAAGCTACTGGAGCTTTTGCATGCGTTCCTCGTGGATTCCCTGGAACGTCAGGTGGAATTTGGAACCGACACCTCGGTGTGCTACTGCATCGGCAGTGGCGAGAACTTCAAATTCCTCTCGAAGGTGAACGAGGTCCAGCGCTTTTTCAGGAAGATCATGCCCTTGGAGCACCCGCGTTTCATCACGCAATACAACGCGGCGAGGAAAGAGGAATTCGCCGAGAAGTACCTCAGTGCTCTGCGCGGAGAAGGCGACTGACTGTGCCGCTCTCCGCAGCGCCTACCTCGGCTGACTCCCCGCTGGCTGAGGGCTCTCAACGCGTCGGATCGAGAAGAAGGAGAACAGCACAGTGGTGACAGAGGGCAGGGTCCTGGTCCACTTCGGCTCGGAGCGCGTCAGTGTCTATCGTCTCCAGAGCGGCGAGCTGCAGCTGCTTACGAGGGAGCGGCTTCCGTTTGGAGCCGGCCTCGACGGTGAGGCGCTGGCGGACAGTGTCGGCGGGTTCTGCGCCGGGCTCAAGGAGTTCACCGAGGCCGTGGACAACAAGGGCACGCGGGTGCACGCCACCGGAGTCTTCCAGCAACTCGCGCAGCCGGAAGCGGCCGCGCTGGTCAACAGCTTCTACGTCGACACGGGCCTCTACTTCAACATCGTGGGGCCCGAGCTGGAGCGGTTCTACCTGGACACGGGCCTGTCCGCATGCGGTTCGAACGACATGGTGGAAGGTCTGATCCGGCAGGAGTTTCGGACTGCAGTCGTCTGCGGCAGCTTCCAGCAGTCCCTGGGGCATATCGAGGGCACCATCACCCAGCTGCGCGAATCCGGCACCGAGGTGCTCAGCCCCCGCAGCACCAGGATCAAGCCGGAAACCGAGGGCACGGATTTCATCCTCTTCGACTACCAGGACTTGCTGAAGAACGAGCGCGACACGTGGCGGCACAAGTTCGTGCACATGGACGCGTTCCGGCGAGCCGACGCTGTCGTCGTGTGCAACCCGGGCGGTCGCGTGGGAAGCGGCACCGTCTTCGAGCTCGGCTTCATGTCGGCGCTCGGCAAGAGGGTCATCTTCACGGAGGAGCCCCTGGGTGTGTCTGTCTCTTTCCCCTGCGAGGTGGGCCTGGGCGCCTGAGCCCAACCCCTCGAGGACTGCCGCACCGCTCCGTTCCCGCATCTTCGCCCGGATCGCGTCTCGGTGAACGGCGCAGTCCCCGGAAGCGGGTTGCCTGCTCGTCCTCTCTGTCCACCCCCGATCCCGCTCGGCTACGAAGATTCGGAAAGGACTCCCGCCGGTGGAACACATCGACATTGCGCGCGACAGGCTGCGAGAGATCGTGGCGTCTGTCCTTGAGGTGGAGAAGGAAGCCATCGAGCCTGGTGCCCAGTTCTATGAGGAACTCGGCATGACCTCCTTGGAGAAGGGCGAGGTCGTGGCCGCGGTCGAGCGCGAGTTCGGAGCCCTGTCCGCGCAGGAAGCGGCAGCCTTCACCAGCCTGGACGCCGCGGTGGTCGTGCTCGACGAGCGGGCAAGGAGCCTCCACCGTGTCGACCTGATCGCCCTCCTGGTGGCGGGCCATGTCGCCGCCGGCCGGGGTGACCGGGTCAGCTACCTCGACCCCCAGGCCGGGGAGATCACCTACGCGGTCCTCCTGGAGGCAGCCCGCGGATACGCGGGCGCCCTGCAGGCAGCAGGCGTGCCCGAGGGCGCCCGCGGGCTCCTGGTCGCCGATGACTCCGTGGCGACCGTGGTCGCCGTCCTCGGCCTGTGGTGGCACGGCTGCGTCCCCGTGGTGATCAGCCCGATGCTCACGGACGACGAAGTCCGCTACATCGCCGCCGACTGCGCCGCCGCGATGGTGCACCTGGACGCGGCCCCCGCGCGGCAACGCGCCCTGGAGGAGTTGTTCGCCACGACCACCCGGTTCACCGGCGCTGACGTCCTCGCCGCTCTGGCGACGGCCGAGGCCGGTCCCGCGCACCGCCCGCAGGAGGCCGGGACCTCGGCCGCGTGGAGCACGGGCCGTGAGGCGCTCTTGCAGTACACCTCCGGAAGCACCGGCATGCCCAAGGGGGTGCGGCACTCGGCGGGTGCGATCGCGGCCATGGCCGAGGGCATCGGCACGGTACTGGCGCTGACGCCCGAGGACACCGTGCTGTCCACCGCCCGGATGAGCTTCGGCTACGGCTTCGGCAACTCCGTCCTATGCCCCCTGGCGGCCGGCGCCCGCATCGCGCTCATCAGCGGCACCGTCGACGTCCACTCCCTCGCCGCCGCGCTGCAGCACCACCGGCCAACCGTCCTCTTCTCCGTCCCCCGGCTGTACGCGGCGCTGTTGAACGCTCCCGGGACGGCGCTCGCCTCCGACGACGTCGACTTCGTGCGGCTGTGCGTGGCGGCGGGCGAGAATCTGCCGGGTCCGCTCAGCGAGCGGATCCGCACCGCCTTCCAGGCCCAGTTACTCAACGGTCTCGGCGCGACCGAGGTGCTCTACATCGTCGTCGGCACACCGCCGAGGGAGGATCGGCCAGGGACCTTCGGGGTCCCGGTGCCCGGGGTCACCGCGACCGTCCGCGCCGCTGACGGCGCGCCCGTCGCCGACGGAAAGGAGGGCCGACTGCACATCGCAGGCCCGACCGTTGCCCTCGGCTACATCGGCCGGCCAGATGCCGCAGCGGTCACCTTCGCCGACGGCGGCGCCTACACCGGCGACGTGGTGCGCCGTGCGCCGGACGGCACGTTCACCCATCTGTGCCGCGCCGATGACCTGCTCAACCTGGGCGGCTACAAGGTCTATCCGCGTGAGATCGAGAGCGTCATCCGCTGCGTGGAAGGGGTCCAGGACTGCGTGGTGGTCGGCGGCCGCGATGCCGACGGCCTGGAGCAGGCCGTGGCGTACCTGGTGGCCCGGCCGGGATCCGACGAGGCCGTGGTACGGCGCGCGGTGACCGCCGCGATCCGTGGGGGCCTCGCCGCCTACAAGCGCCCCGCCCGTCTGGAGTTCCTCGACGAGCTCCCGACCACGTCGACCGGCAAGCTGGCCGCCAGCGAGCTGAGGAAGGCGGCTACCCGACCGTGACCTGGGACATCACGGGCATGGCCGCCATCGCGAACATCGGCGCCAGCCCCCAGGAGATCTTCGCCGCGCTGTGCGCAGGCCAGGAGAGCCGCAAGCCCCTGAAGGCGTTCGACCCGGACAAGTACCGGGCGGCCTACGCCTACGAGATCGACGACCGGCCCCAGGGCGGCGACATACCGCGGCGAGCCACTCGCTGGCTCACCGCTGTTGTCCGCCAGGCAGTCGCCGACGCGGGCCTGGGTGAGGATCTCTCCCATGTACCCGTGCTGGTCGGGACGACCATGCGCGAACAGCGCAGCCTCGAACTGTGGTGGCGCGACGACGCGGATGTCGCCCTTGAGGACCTGCACTTCGGCACCGCCCTGCAGGCGGCCTTCGGGGCGTCCACCACGTACACCTTCGCCAACGCCTGCTCCGCCTCGCTGTACGCGCTCGGCCTGACGACCGACATGGTCGAGGCTGGCATGGCTGACACGGTCGTCGTCGCGGGCACTGACGCCGCCACGGAGAGCGGCTTCGGCACGCTCGACCGGGTGCAGAACGGCATCCCCGACGCGCTGCGCCCCTTCGATGCCACGCACAGGGGCATGCTGATGGGGGAGGGCGCGGCGGCCGTCGTCGTCCAGCGCGCCGGCACCGGGAGCGGGCCCGTGCACGCCCGGGTGCGCGGTGTGTCCATGAACTGCGACGCCCACCACGCCACCGCGCCCGACCCCGACGGCGTTACCCGGACGGTGCTGGACGCCTACCGCAGAGCGGGGGTGCGGGCGAGCGACATCGACCTGGTGATGCTGCACGGCAGCGGCACCCCCCTCAACGACGCGACGGAGTCGAGCGTCCTGCGCCGCATCTTCGCCGGTGCCGGACCCGGTCCGCGGATGACCGCGATCAAGGCGATGACCGGCCACACCCTGGGTGGTTCGGGACTGCTCAGCCTCGTGATGGCGGTGCTCGCTATGAAGATCGGGACGGTACCCCCGGTCCTGGGACTCGCCGATCCGATCCCCGAGGCCACGGGGCTGGGCCTGGTGCAGGGCTCCCCCTCCTCCGGCGACCTGGCCATCGCGCAGATCGACGCGTTCGGCTTCGGAGGGATCAACGCCGTCGCGATCGTGGAGGCAGCCCGGTGAACGCGACGAGCACCGCGCACACGAGAAACCCGAGCGCCCGGGGAGTCGTCGTCACGGGCATCGGACTCGCGCTCCCGGGTGTCGCGACGTACGGCGACCTCCTCGGACCCCTGCCCGGCGAGGGCGGCTTCGACCCGGCAACCGGGCTCAGCGGACGCGAGCTGCGCCACAAGGACCGTGCGTCCCGGCTCGCCCTGCGGGCCGCCGAGTTCGCCCTCCACGACGGCGGTCTCACCGACGCCGACGCCGACGCCGACGCCACGTTCACGGGCGCGGCCGATGCGACCGCCGTCGTGGTCAGCACCAACATGGGCAACGCGGACAGCGTCTGCGCTGCCACCGACACGATCGCCAGGGAAGGCGTCAGGGGCCTCAGCCCGCTGGGTCTGCCCCAGACCTCCAGCAACGTCATCGCTGGCTGGGTGGCCATCCGCTACCGGCTGCGCGGCCCCAACGTGACCGTCTGCAACGGCGTCACGAGCGGTCTGGACGCCCTCGCCTGGGCCCGGAACCTCATCGTGGCCGGGCGCGCCGACGGGGCCGTCGTCGTCGGCGTCGAACCGGCCAACGCCGTGACGGAGAAGCTGCTCGGCGAGCAGTCCACCGACGCGGCGGTCGCCGTCGTCCTCGAACCGGCGGACGCAGCCGCTTGTCGTGGCGCACGGCCTCGCGCCACGATCGCCGGGTACGCACGGGTCCGGGACCTTCCCGCCGCGCTGACCTGCGCCGGTGTGGCGGAGCAGGAAACCGTCGGACTGTGGCTCGGGGACGAGGCGGCTGCCGGGGCGGGCCGGCTGCTCGCAGCCACGCGCCGGATCGACCTGGAAGCCCAGCTGGGCCCGCTGTCCGGGGCACTGGGCGTCCTCCAGTGCGCCGCCGCAGCTGCCCACTTCGAGAGCAGCGCCACTGGGAACGTGCTCGCCACGGCCGGAGGCCCCCGCCACGACGCGGCCGCCGCCCTGCTGCTGACCCCTTCACCGACCACTCGTCCATCCACGCAGGAGCCGGGGGAACACCCATGACCAGTGCGACCGTGACCATGGAGGATCTCCGCGCCCTGATAGCCGGCGTACTGGAGATCGAGCCCGAGGAGATGACCGACGAGGCACTCTTCGCCGAAGAGCTCGACATCGACTCGCTGCTGATGCTCGAGATCTCCACCCGCGTGGAAACCGCGTACGGTCTCCCGGAGAACACCGTGGCCGTCAGCGGTGCCAGGACCCTCGCCGAGTTGCACGCCTTCGCCATCTCCAAGCGCGTCGGAGCAATTCCGGTCGGGCCGGTCATCCGCCCGAGGCCGCTGAGCGACCCGGCGGCGCGCCTGTTCCTGTTCCACCACGCCGGCGGCTCAAGTCTGCTCTACCGAGGCTGGGCGGAGCACTTCCCCCAGGACTGGGAACTCTGCCTCCTGGAGGCCCCCGGCCGAGGCCAGCTGCAGGCGCTGCCGCTGATCGACGACTGCGACCGGCTGGTCGACTACTTCCACACCGCCATCGCTCCCCTACTCGACCGGCCCTTCGGGTTCTTCGGCCACAGCCTGGGCGCCCTCATCGCCTACCAGCTCACCCGCCGACTCCACCATGAGGGGAGCCCGCTCCCCACCTGGCTGGGTGTGTCCGCCTATGGTGTCCCGCGAGTCGAGGCTGGCACCGACGACCGCCCTCACCTGATGTCCGACGACGAACTGCGCGGCTGGCTGCGGGACGTCGACGGCAGCACCCCGCAGCTCCTCGACAACGACGCCATCTGGCCCACGTTCGCCCCTGTGTTCCGCAGCGACTTCAGACTCCTGGACACCTGGGCGCCTCCCCACGAGTCCGAGCCGCTGCCCGTTCCCCTCTCGGTGTTCGGGGGCCGCCGCGACAAGCTGATCGGCGAGGAACGCCTGCTCTCTTGGCGCGCGTTCACCACGCGCTTCCGCGGACTCGAGATGTTCGAGGGCGACCACTTCTACGTGATGGACCACCGGCAGCCTCTCGCTGCCGCCATCACGGCCGCGATGCATTCCGCCGCTACATGAGCTCGCCTTCACCACCATGCCACCCGCTGGGTGACCAATCACAGAAGGGTGCCCGCGGATGACGCGGTAGCGGGCCCTCAGGCGTCCGGGTCGACTTCGGGGTGCGTGAATCGCACCGGCCTGCCCAGCTCCCGGGCGTAGGCGATCTCGGCCCGGGTGCTGTCTCCGATGTAGTCACCGACCACGAGCACCTCATCGGCGAGCCGGATCTTCGACCGGTGCAGCTCATCGAGTCGGATCTTCAGCACCTCAGCCTCGACAGGATCGGACCAGAGTTCGTGCGCAGACTTCAGATCGCAACCCGGCTTGACCACAATCCTCCCGGCCTTCGTCTCCCGCACATCGGCCTCGACCATCTCGGCCATGAAGCGAGTGGAGCCGCAGATCGCGACGATACGCGGGAAGCCCAGCTGCCTCTTCGCATCGGCGAGCATCTCCTCGGGGGTGATCACTTGCGGGGACGACACGTGTTCCTCCTGGTGGTGCGGCCCGAGGGGTACCTGCGGAGACTAGAACGAAGGCGTCCAAGATCACCTTCTGGTGAACGGCGTGGACACCCGCGCGCCCGCACTCTATGCGACGAGCACCCCCACCTGGTGCCGCGCCGCCCGCCAGCCGGCTCTACGCCCCGCCCACGCAATGCCGAACCGGTCGCCCTCGCCACGAAGAGCCGGTGGCGGTCACCGCGCTCAACGCCTCGATCAGCCGATACACGGGGCACGGCGCCGTGGAGCCGCTCGGTCGGACGGTCCCCCCGGCAGCTGGTGGTGCCGGGGTCGGGCTCGGGTACTGCCAACACCCGAACGAGGGTGGCGCAAGCAGATGACCGCATTGACGGAGCGCTGTCCGCCGGCGACCTTGCGGCCCCGCGCCGCGTGCGGCGCGGCCCGCCACAGCTGGCGGCCGCGGTTCAGGCCCGCGTCCTGATCGACCCGACCACCTTCCGCCCGCTCAGCATCCGAGCCCCTCGCTGCGCTTCGATGAGGAGACCATGTCCACCGCATCTCACCAGCCCGCCACCAACCCTGTCGCTGTGCCTTCCCCGCTCGGCCGCACCACAGAGGGGGAGCAGTTCAAGGCGGTCGCCGACACGCTGGTGCTCGCGTACGGGATGCACCCGGCAGGCATCACGCGTATTCCGGAGGGCACCGCGACGGACAACTACGCCGTCGTGGACCAGGCGGGCCGACGACACTTCGCCAAGGTCTACCGAACTCGGGAGCACTTGGATCTGGAGCGGGCGTCGGTCGAGCTGTCCGAGTACTGCGCCGACGGAGGTGTCGCGACGGCGCGGGCAACCCGCACGCGCGAGCACGAACTCATCGCGGCCGACGGCCTTCTGCCGATGTCTCTGTGGTCGTTCGTGCCCCACACCGCGACCGGCGAAGGCGGCCTGAGGGGTGCACGGTGGGCAGCCGTGGGCACTGCGTTGGGCCGCCTCCACCGTCGGCTCGCCGCTCACCCCGCGGCCGCACCCACCCTGAAACCTGGCGCCGCGGTGTGTGACGTGGCTACCGCACGAGACAGCTATGAGGGTCTGATTGCCGCGTTCCAGAGCAAGCCCAGGCTTGGGGAGTTCGAGGCATGGTCGCTGCAGGCGACGCGTGAACGGCAGGCTCTCTTCGGTGGCGTCGAGTGCATCCTTGCTTCGCTTCCACCGCTGACGGTCCAGATCCTGCACGGCGATCTGTCCGGTCCCAACGTCTTGTTGAAGGACGACGATTTCGCCGCGTTCGTGGACTTCCGGCCGCCCACACCCGGGTACCTCGCCTGGGAAATCGCTCGTCTGGGCTGTGACCCCAGCAGCGTGCTGACCAACGGTGCGGAGGGCTGGCTCACCGGATACACCGATCTCGCTCTGGCCTACCGGGATGCCAACCCCAAGGCGTCCGCGAACGACCTCGTGTCCTCGCTCCGTGTGGGCTGTGCAGCCGTGCTCTGCTCGACGTTTCCGTTCTCGGCACCAGTGAAGCGTCCGCACATCGTCGACGCCGCACTTGAGTCCTACGGCAGGGCACGGTACGAGGCCGATCTGATGCTGCTGGACCAGCTACCTGCCTTGGAGGAGGCCCTGCGTGACATTCTTCGCTGAGTTCATGACCCCGCAAGCCGCAGGCCCGGCCCTGACCGGCGGCCTCGGCGTCCTGCATCGGGGCCCGCACCCCCCCGCTCAGCAGACTGCCCAGCTCGACACGGTCAAGACCGTAGACGTCATGAGACTCACGCCGTCCATGCGGTGATCCGAAGCACCGGAACCCCCATACGGCACATGCGTTACGGACACCGGCGATTCGGTCAACCCCCGGCGCCTGACGGCCGCCCCAGGGCTGCGACCGCACCTTCGACCCCTTGCGATTCAAGGGCTCCAGCACGACCGGAATCGAGCACGTTCGATTCGTCGGCCGCCTCGTTATGCCGTGCACTGCCGAGCCACCCAGGTGCGGCACCAATCCCCAGGAGGGACGCAGGTGACTGTGACTGACACCTCGACTGCACACGCGGAGATGCCACCCCCTCCACCCCCTGCCGCCATCACCTTCGAGGGCAAGCACGCCCATAACCCGCTGGCAGAGGCCAGTTTCGCGGCGATGTGCAGGCGGCTCCCCTCGGTGATGCGGCACACCGCCCGCATGGCCTGGGCCGCGGCCATGGCCGACTGCCGCGTCCGCTATGCCCTGGCCGCCAAGCTTGTCAACGAGCTCGTCGAGGCCGCAGACGAGAAGCAGCTGTCTAAGACGATCGCCCGCTACGGGCGTGTCGATCTTCTCTGCATCGACGAGCTGGGCTATCTCGAGCTTGACCGGCGGGGCGCCGAGATGCTGTTCCAGGTTCTGGCCGAGAGGGAGGAGAAGAACAGCGTGGCCATCGCCTCGAACGAATCGTTCGGAAAAGCGCACATGTTCCGGCGGACCTGTGCCAGGTACTGCCGAAACTCCACAGGTTCAAGCGGAGGGCGAGATGCCTGTGGTCACCGCGTCGGGGATCAGCGGGTCGTGTCCCCTCATGTGGTGTAACGGGATCAAGGTGAAGAGCACAGGCCGCGGTCACAATCGGCCCGTCCGCGATCACCCCGTGCCTGATGGACAGTCAGTTTCGATGCCGGTAGCCGCGCACCTCATCTGACTGGCCTCGGGCTACATCGCGACCAAGAACGCGGCGGACGGCTCGCGGCCCATTCTGCTGACATGCCGTCAGAAAGCGGTGCGGCGGCCGCCCAGATCCGCGCCTTGACCAGGGGCTATGCGGAGATCGCTGTTACACCACTCGGCGGGACACCATCGATCAGCGCGATCAGCTGTTGAGACCAGCAATCCGACTGCTGAGTTGCGACCTCGGCTCCGCAGGCATCGCAGACGAGGTTGGGGCCGTCCAAGCCGTCCAGTCCGCAGCATCCGTTGAGACGCCCAGGGCTTGGGTGTCTGGCCATCCCCGAGACGTCGTCGGGATTGAGGACGAACACGCCGGTGTGAGGGCTGATCGCATACGACCCGCGCGGCATCAACGGTGGCAGGAACCTGTGCCCCGGGGCTTCCTCTGTCACCGGAGGCGGCATCGCCACTTTCCGGAGGTCGGGGCTGATTCGCTGCTGACAGGCAGTGCAGAAGAAGGCGGTCATGGCCGCAATTCTGTGTGTGTCGGCGTACAGGGTTGTCTCCCCGGCCAGGTACGAGCGACGCTCCCAGGCTGAGTAGCCGAGGGCCTTCAGGTCGTTGGGGTGGGCGTGGTGGGCGGCTGCGGTCCAGAAGTCGATGGGCGGGATCTCGCGGGCGCGGTGGTGCCGGCCGTGCTGGTCGAGGTAGTCGGCCAGCAGGTAGTGCGGCCCTCGCGGGCTGTGGGCTGGCCCGCCGGTGGGTGTAGCGCTCGCGGCGGGTCGGCGCTGGTTGCGGGGTCGGCCCATGTTGACGGGGGTGAGGATGCCAGGAATGCCGTTGCAGGGCTGGGTGGCGTAGGCGAGGGCTTTGGCCAGCCAGTCGCCTTCGAGGGCGTTGTCCTCGGCGTCGGTGAGGTAGCCGCGGGCGGCGTCGGCGAGCCAGTCCAACGGGATGTGAGGGCCGGCGCCCATGCGGCGGGCGTCCATCGCGGCGTGGATGAGGGCCCGTTCGGTGCTCCGTGCCTTGCTGTAGCGGGCCATGAGAACGGGCACTCCGGCCAGATACTGGGTGATCTGCGCATGGTCCGCGCGCTGGACGGCCTCCGTGAGCCGGGGGTCGGCCTCGGCCGTGGTGTCGAGTGCGGCTATGTTGGCGCGGCTGAACGAGTCCGGCACGTCAATCTCGTGCCCGACCAGGAGATCCCGTGCCTGGGCATGCCGGTCCGGGTCGCTGCGGGTGGTCAGCGTGGCCCAGTGTTCGGGCCACAGGGTGGCCAGGACCAGCACCGGGGCCCGCGACGGGTCGTGCAGCAACTCCCGCAGGCCCGCCGCGACCTGCTCACCGAGCTGTTCCGGGCCCAGGTAGTGTTGCGCCTCGTTCAGCCACACCACCGTGTGCGGGGCGATGTCCGTCAGGCTGGCCAGGGCGGCATTGGGACGTGTGGGACTGAGGGGATGCCATAGCCGCCAGGGGGCAGGCAGCTCCCGGACCGCTTCCCACAGGGCACGGGTCTTGCCCGTGGACGATCCCTCGACGAGGACCGCGATCCCGCTTCGTCCCGCCACGGCGGCATCGACCACCGCCTTCAGGCATGCGTCGTGCTCTCGCACAAGGTAGGCGGGCAGGACGCCGAACCGGTCACGGGCACCATCGGTGTCCAAGGACGGGTGGATTTCCAGGTCGTCCAGGACCAGCTGATCGGAACCGCGGAAACCGCTGATCAGCCGCCCCGCACCCTGCGCCATCCGTGCCTGCACCCACAGTTCACGCACCCGCCCGGCCAGGTCCGGTTCACCCCAGGCGGCCCGGCGGGCCAGGACAGTGGCCACGGCCACCACGTCAGCCTGGCTGGGCGGCAGAGATGGGGCGCTGACGACGCGGCCGACGGTGTCCCGGCTGGGTGACCCCGCCAGGCCGTCATCGGCTGCAACGTCCTCGGCGATCTCATCCAGGCTGGGCGCGCCTGCCGCCAGGTACACCTCGTACAACAGGTCCTTCAGATCCCGCAGCGCACGCGGCCACCCCACCTGAGGCCGCCTCAACCCCCGCGGCGCCCGCCTCGCGCTCTCCCCAGCCGACCCATACCCCAGGCCGCCCCCCGTGTCGCCATTCATCGCACCATCCTCCCCGAACCCCGCCTCCCCGGATGGCATGAGCAGGAGCAATTCCCGTAACGGCTGACGACTCGTCGCAACTGGGAGTTGTTCACTCCAGGGGCCCCAGCGTGGACAGCAGGCCGGCCATCTTCCCACTCGCCCACCACCATCCCGTGGAGGACCCCCAATGTCACGCACACGCCTGACCCGCCGTGAGCGCCTCACCCTGGCCGGAGCAGCTCTGCGCGGACTCCGTGGCCCACTCCAGATACGTCAGCAGCCCTTCGAAGGCGCTGCCGTACGGCCGTTGCAGGTTCATCGCCGTGGTGTGGACGCCGCTGAGCGCCTGCCGGATGTTCTTCCGGTCTGCGCCGGGGCGCGGTGTGATGAGCATGCGGTGATCCTGCCAGCGCGGCCCGCTGGTGCGCCTTCGGTTTCCGAGGTCGCGGCCCTCTCTCTGCAGACCCGCGCCATACTCGCCGAACCGCTGGTACCGCATCGCCCCCCCATGACCCGGCACGGCCGCATCGTCGGGACCCGGCCGGGTCGATGACCACCGAGGCCGCCGCCGAGGACGTCGAGCGCCTGGCCGTCGTCGCCGGCGTCTCCTGCGACTGGTCCGGACACTCGCTGCGCCGTGGCTTCGCCACCGCCGCCCCAGCCGCCGACCGGAAACGGCCCGCTGGAGATCGCGCGGGCAGGCAGCTCCTGCACGGGCGGGGAACTCGGGCTCCACTCCGCTGCCGATGCGACAGCCAAGCAGACGAGTCCGGGGGCCGCCTGGACAGGAGGCCCCCGGATGGGAATTAGAAGGAGAGGTGGCCCAGCAGCCAGGCGACGAAAGTTCCGGCGGCACCGGAGGCGACTCCGCCCAGGACGGCGTAGACAAGGGCCAGGCGCTCGGGGCGCGTCAGGTGCTTACGGGACATGGGACCTCCATGGGTCGCGATCAGCGGGTAGGCAGCTGGCCAGCTCGCTCTCCACACTCGGCCCCGCACAAAGATCGACTCCCAGTTGCGACGAGCGCCCCGCCTGCGGCGGTATCGGTGCTGTTCAGGCTGTACCCGGGACCGGAGCGGGGGATGATGGTGCGATGAGTCGCGACAAGGGGGGCGGGCCCACCAGGCGGCCGCGAAGGCTGGAGCGGGCACGGGTGAAATGGCCGCGTCCGTTGCGGGAGTTGAAAGATCTGCTGTACGAGGCGTACCTGGCGGCGAATACCCCGAGCCTGGGCGACATGACTGCGGACATCGAGGCCGACGACAACCTCTCAGGGGCGCCGAGCCGGGACACCATCAGCCGCATCATCAGCTCCCCGAACCTGCCGCCCAGCCAGGCTGACGCGGTCTCCATCGCCATGGTGCTCGCCCGCCGCGCCGCGTGGGACGAGGGCGATCTGGCCGCGCGGGTGCGCAAGCTGTGGACCGAGGCCGGGATGTACACCCCTGCGGGTCGGCCGATCAGCGAGTTCGACGACCTGCTTGTCCTGGACCGTCTGGAGGTGCACCCGGCCCTTGACGTCGGCGCTGCCATCGGCAAGCTCGGCGCGCTGCCGGCCTACGTCCCGCGGGAGTTCGACGCGCGGCTGCGTTCGGTGGTGTCCGCCGCCGAGAGCGGGCAGAGCGGCATCGCGGTCCTGGTCGGCGGGTCCTCCACGGGCAAGACCCGGGCCTGCTGGGAAGCGGTGAAGCAACTGTCGGACGGATGGCGGCTGTGGCACCCGATCGAGCCGGACCGCCCCTCAGCGGTGATCGGGCAATTGGACCTGGTGGCGCCGCAGACCGTGGTGTGGCTCAACGAAGCCCAGGACTACCTCCTCGACCAGGAGCACAGCGCGCAGGTCGCCTCCGGCCTCCGTGAGCTGCTGAACACCCCCGAGCGCGGCCCTGTGCTGGTCCTGGGCACCATCTGGCCCGAGCAGTGGGACGCACTCGCCTACGTCCCCGTTCCCGCGACGGGGTCGGACCCGTACTCGCAGGCCCGCCAACTGGTCACGAACAAGAGCATCACAGTCCCCGAGGTCTTCACCGTCGATGAGCTGAAGACCGCAGAGGTCACCGCCACCAGCGACCCCCGCCTGGCCGAAGCCCTTCGACACTCAGAGCAAGGGCAGGTCACCCAGTATCTGGCTGGCGTCCCCGCCCTGGTCGAGCGGTACCGCACTGCGCCCCCGGCGGCGAAAGCGCTGATCGAGGCCGCCATGGACGTCCGCCGCCTCGGTCACGGCACTGCCCTGCCCCTGGCTCTGCTGGAAGCCGCTGCCGAGGGCTACCTCACCGACACCCAGTGGGACTTACTGGACGACGACTGGCTCGAACAAGCCCTCGCTCATGTCGCCCGCCCGGTGCGCGGCACCCGCGGCCCGCTGACCCGCATCCGCCCCCGGCGCGGCCAAGCCGCTCCTGCACAGCCCCACTACCGCCTCGCCGACTACCTCGAACAACACGGCCGACGTTCCATCGGCACCGTTCTTCCGGCTCCCGACGCCCGCGATGCTTCCGTTGTCCCCTTTCCGGCTCACACGTGGGACGCTCTGATTGATCACAGTATTCCCGCAGCCCGCGCATCACTGGCCCGCGCAGCCCACGCCCGTGGTCTTCTCCGCATCGCCATGCTTCTCTACCGGAGCGCCGCCGAGACCGGCGACACCCGTGCGCTGAGACCGGCGGCCGACCTCTTGCGGGTGGCTGACCGGATGGAGGAGGCGATTGCCTGGTACCAGCGCGGCGCCGAGTCTGGCGACCTTCTCGCCCTCGGATGGGCAGTCTTGTTGCTGACGAGGCACGGCAGGACGGACGAAGCATTCACGTGCCACCAGCGTGCTACCGAGGCAAGTGATTCCGCCCCCTTGGGGATGGACACCCTGCCGGAGAAGATGGAACAAATCGAGGCTGCGGATGCCTGGGTCCAGCGCAACGTCGTCGACGGCGCGAGGGTTACCACGGAGTGGGCCCCACTGATGTTGAGGGACGACTATGCCTGGTTGTTGCAGAAGCCCACACGGATAGCCGAGGCCTTGGAGCGGCTGCGGCTCCACGCTGAAGCTGGCAATACCGGCGCCATGACGCTGGCGGCCGATCTGCTGTGCGCGGCCGGACGGGTGGAAGAGGGGAGAAGGCTGAGGCAGTACGGCTGGGAGCCAAAGGGATGGATTGCGGAGAGGTGGGAGGTTCCGCTGCCTGCCAGGTGAACCCCGCCCAGCAGACCGCAGCCCATGCAACAGTCCCCCGACCCTGGCGGTCACTGCTGCCGGCGTCGGTGACGGTGCTCTGGAGGCCACCGTCCGTGGGGCATGACCCTCCCGAGCGTTGAACGGGCCTGAACGCGCGACCGCCCCTCTTCGGTTTCGAAACAGGGGCGGTCGTCGTGGACGGTTACCAGCCTCGTGCGCGCCACTCCGGCAGATGCGGACGCTCGGCGCCCAGAGTGGTGTCGCCGCCATGCCCCGGGTAGACCCAGGTCTCGTCGGGAAGCCGTCCGAAGATCTTGGTCTCCAGGTCGTTCATCAGCGAGTTGAACTCTTCCGGCCGTGTTGTCCGGCCAGGACCGCCCGGGAACAGGCAGTCGCCGGTGAACACGTGCGGATGGCCGTGCGGGTCGTCGTAGACCAGGGCGATCGACCCGGGGGTGTGGCCGACGAGGTGGCGGGCGGTCAGCTCGACCCGGCCCACCCTGATGACATCGCCGTCGTCGACGAGCACATCCGTCGCCACCGGAATGCCGCCCGCGTCGTCGCGGCCCGTGTAGGTCCGGGCCCCGGTCGCGTCGACCACCTCCCTGAGCGCCTGCCAGTGGTCACCGTGCTGATGGGTGGTGACGACGGACGCGATGCCGTCGTCACCGATCAGCGAGAGCAGGGTCCGGGGTTCGTTGGCGGCGTCGATCAGCAGCTGCTCGCCGGTCGCCCGGCAGCGCAGCAGATACGCGTTGTTGTCCATCGGGCCGACCGCGACCTTGGAGATCATCAGCTCGCTGAGCTCATGGACATCCGCCGGGCCGCCGACCTTCACCGCTCCGCTGTAAGTCATGGAGGCAGCGTACTCAGGTGATCACCGGGTCGGCAGCATGATCGCCGGGACCGAAGTGCACCCGGAGCCCCCGGAGCGTGACCGAAGCCCGCCTCGAACCGCGCACGGATGCGATCACAGCGGCGGCAGCGCGGGAAGGGTTCCCCCCGAGGCCTTGAGGGTCGCGCCGTCGCGCCGGCCGGCCAGCCAGCCGAGGAGATCGGCCGGGGACCCCGTGACGGTCACCGCCGCGCCGTCGGCCCCGCCGCCCGTGTCCCACGTACGGCCGTCGTCCGCGACGACCGTGGTCGCCGGTACGTCCGCGTGCCCGGCGAACCGCCGGGTGAGGAAGTCGATCTCGCGCTCGGTGAAGCTGCCCGGGAGGTCCTCCAGCTCGTATCCGATGCCGAGGTCGACATGGTGCAGCTCCACCTCGACGAGGCGCCGGAAGGGCACCCGTGAGGCCGTGTCCGTGACGCCGTTGCGCAGCTCGACCGTGCGATCCCAGCCACCCTCCACCGCGTCCTGGCCCGCGGCCACGGTCCGGAACCGGGCGCCGCTCTCGCGTACGTCGTCGAGCTGGGCCCCGAGCGGCCGGGGCGCGTCCCGCTCGATGTCGGCCTTCCGGGCCTCGCCGCTCGGGTACATGGGGCGGCCTTCGAGGGCATTGACGAGGGCGTCGGCGTTGCGGGCGACATGGGCCAGCACATGGCCGCGGCTCCAGCCCGGAAGCCGTGACGGCTCCGAGACGGCCGCGTTGTCGAGTTCGGCGGCTGCGATGAGCAGCCGCTCGGTCGCTTCGTGTACAGAGGCCAGGTCACGCAGGGGATCGATCATGGGTCCGACGATAGCCCCGCCACACGTTCGGGTGAAGCTCGCAACGCATCCCGAAAATCGAATGCGCGTGCTATAGGCTCGGTCGAGGCATCCTTGGTAGTCAGGCATTCATCCGTCAGGCGGCCATCGATCTCGTGGCCCCCCTAGCCTGGAGCAGTCCGGGGCGAGGGCCGTCCCCCGCTCTTCCCCACGACCCCCTCAAGAAAGGTGCGGACCCGGCGTGGCCGACCGTCTCATCGTCCGTGGCGCTCGCGAGCACAACCTCAAGAACGTCTCGCTCGACCTCCCGCGTGACTCACTCATCGTCTTCACCGGGCTCTCGGGGTCGGGCAAGTCGTCGCTCGCGTTCGACACGATCTTCGCCGAGGGACAGCGCCGCTACGTCGAGTCGCTGTCCTCGTACGCACGGCAGTTCCTCGGGCAGATGGACAAGCCGGACGTCGACTTCATCGAGGGCCTCTCACCGGCCGTCTCGATCGACCAGAAGTCCACCTCGCGCAACCCGCGCTCCACCGTGGGCACCATCACAGAGGTCTACGACTACCTCCGGCTGCTGTTCGCCCGGATCGGCAAGCCGCACTGCCCCGAGTGCCGCCGTCCCATCTCACGCCAGTCGCCGCAGGCCATCGTGGACAAGGTGCTGGAGCTGCCGGAGGGCAGCCGCTTCCAGGTGCTGTCGCCGCTGGTGCGCGAGCGCAAGGGCGAGTTCGTGGACCTCTTCGCCGATCTCCAGACCAAGGGGTACGCCCGGGCGCGGGTGGACGGGCAGACGATCCAGCTCTCGGAGCCGCCCACGCTCAAGAAGCAGGAAAAGCACACCATCGAGGTGGTGGTCGACCGCCTCACGGTCAAGGACAGCGCCAAGCGGCGGCTCACCGACTCCGTCGAGACCGCGCTCGGCCTCTCCGGCGGCATGGTCGTGCTCGACTTCGTGGATCTCCCAGAGGACGATCCCGAGCGGGAGCGGATGTACTCGGAGCATCTGTACTGCCCGTACGACGACCTCTCCTTCGAAGAGCTCGAACCGCGTTCGTTCTCCTTCAACTCTCCCTTCGGCGCCTGCCCGGACTGCACCGGCATCGGCACGCGCATGGAGGTCGACCCCGAGCTGATCATCCCGGACGAGGAGCGCTCACTGGACGAGGGCGCCATCCATCCCTGGTCGCACGGCCACACCAAGGAGTACTTCGGGCGCCTGATCGGCGGGCTGGCCGAAGGGCTCGGCTTTCGCACCGACATCCCCTGGGCAGGGCTGCCGCAGCGCGCCAGGAAGGCCCTGCTGTACGGACACAAGACCCAGGTCGAGGTGCGCTACCGCAACCGTTATGGGCGCGAGCGCTCCTACACCACCCCCGCGTTCGAGGGCGCCGTCTCCTTCGTCAAGAGGCGCCACAGCGAGGCCGAGAGCGACTCAAGCCGTGAGCGCTTCGAGGGCTATATGCGCGAGGTGCCCTGCCCCACCTGCGAGGGCACCCGCCTCAAGCCGATCGTGCTCGCCGTCACGGTGATGGAGAAGTCCATCGCCGAGGTCTCCGCGATGTCGATCAGCGAGTGCGCCGACTTCCTCGGCAGGCTCACCCTGAACGCCCGTGACAAGAGGATCGCGGAGCGGGTGCTCAAGGAGGTCAACGAACGGCTGCGCTTCCTGGTCGACGTCGGACTCGACTACCTCTCTCTGAACCGCGCGGCGGGCACCCTCTCCGGCGGCGAGGCGCAGCGGATCCGGCTCGCCACCCAGATCGGCTCCGGGCTCGTCGGCGTGCTGTACGTGCTGGACGAGCCTTCCATCGGGCTGCACCAGCGTGACAACCACCGGCTCATCGAGACCCTGGTCCGCCTCCGGGACATGGGCAACACCCTGATCGTGGTCGAGCACGACGAGGACACGATCAAGGTGGCCGACTGGGTGGTCGACATCGGTCCGGGCGCCGGCGAGCACGGCGGCAAGGTGGTCCACTCCGGACCGCTGAAGCAACTGCTGGCCAACAAGGAGTCGATGACCGGGCAGTATCTGTCCGGCAAGAAGTCCATTGCGACCCCGGACATCCGGCGGCCGGTGGATCCGGCCAGGCACCTCACCGTGCATGGCGCCCGTGAGAACAACCTGCGGGACATCGACGTGTCCTTCCCGCTCGGGGTGCTCACCGCCGTCACCGGTGTCTCCGGATCCGGCAAGTCCACCCTGGTCAACGACATCCTGTACACGCACCTGGCCCGCGAGCTCAACGGCGCCAAGTCGGTGCCCGGGCGGCACACCCGGGTGGACGGCGACGACCTGGTAGACAAGGTCGTGCATGTCGACCAGTCACCCATCGGGCGTACCCCCCGGTCCAACCCGGCCACGTACACCGGGGTCTTCGACAACGTCCGCAAGCTGTTCGCGGAGACCATGGAGGCGAAGGTGCGGGGCTATCTGCCGGGCCGCTTCTCCTTCAACGTCAAGGGCGGTCGCTGCGAGAACTGCTCGGGTGACGGCACGATCAAGATCGAGATGAACTTCCTGCCGGACGTCTACGTCCCGTGCGAGGTCTGCCACGGCGCGCGCTACAACCGGGAGACCCTGGAGGTCCACTACAAGGGCAAGTCCATCGCCGAGGTGCTGGACATGCCGATCGAGGAGGCGCTGGACTTCTTCGAGGCCGTGCCGACCATCGCACGCCATCTGAGGACGCTGAACGAGGTGGGCCTCGGATACGTCCGGCTCGGGCAGTCGGCGCCGACGCTGTCGGGTGGCGAAGCGCAGCGGGTGAAGCTGGCCAGCGAGCTCCAGAAGCGGTCCACGGGCCGCACGGTCTACGTTCTCGACGAGCCGACCACCGGCCTGCACTTCGAGGACATCTCCAAGCTGATCAAGGTTCTGTCCGGGCTGGTGGACAAGGGCAACACGGTGATCGTCATCGAGCACAACCTGGATGTGATCAAGACCGCGGACTGGGTGGTCGACATGGGTCCCGAGGGCGGCGGTGGCGGCGGTCTCGTGATCGCCGAAGGCACCCCGGAGCAGGTCGCGGGCGTCCCCGCGAGCCACACCGGCAAGTTCCTGCGCGACATCCTGGATGCGGACCGGGTCAGCGACGCGGTGCCGCCACAGTCGCGCAAGTCCGCGGCCGGCCGGAAGACGGCGACGGCGAAGAAGGTGGTGGCGGCGAACTCCACCGCCATCAGGAAGGGCGCCACGGTCCAGACGTCCACAGGAGGGAAGACCACGGCGAAGAAGGCCGCGGCGAAGAAGACCGCGGCGAAGAAGACCGTCACGGGCGCCACCAGGGCTGGCAAGACCTGAGGGAGGCCGGGCCGCGCGGAGGCGGGCCCCGGCCCATACGGCGACCCGGTGTCCGGCCACCGCTCGGGGTGGCGGGACACCGGGCAGGGCGCTCGCGATTCCGAGTACGGCTGTCAGCCCAGCTCATGGGCGTACGGCGGCTCGGCTCCGGTGCGCGAGCAGGTCAGTGCTGCCGCCCGGGCCGCGAATTCGAGTATCTCGGCCCAGTCGGACGGGCCGAGGGCGTCCAGAGCGTCCCGCGAGAGTGCGTTTCGGTACTCCAGGGCGTGCAGCAGCGCGGCGTTCACGGTGTCACCGGCGCCGATGCTGTCCACCACCGTGACCGGCTCAGCCGGCACGGAGACAACCTCGCCATTCCGGGTGAAAGCCGACAACCCCCGGCTGCCACGGGTCAGTACCACTGCTGCCGGGCCGCGCCCTGCGAGC
The DNA here is from genome assembly GCF_037023745.1 of Streptomyces sp. SCSIO 30461. Taxonomy (NCBI): domain Bacteria; kingdom Bacillati; phylum Actinomycetota; class Actinomycetes; order Kitasatosporales; family Streptomycetaceae; genus Streptomyces; species Streptomyces sp. SCSIO 30461. The sequence goes on along the minus strand of NZ_CP146101.1, from coordinate 5,559,893 downwards.
CACCGCGTGGGATCGCCGCCCAGCCAGGCGGCGTCGTCCTCGGAGAGCTTCAGTAGCGACACCGAGGTGAGCCAGCCGTCGAACCGGGACTGGTAGGCGTCCCCGTCCGGGATCAGTCCTGGACGCACATTCGGATCGATCAGGGTGAAGCGCCCCCTGCCGGCCTCGCGCCGCAGCAGCTCCGCGTAGGCGCTCGCCCCTGGTTCCAGTGCCAGCGAGCAGGTGCCGAAAGCCAACGCCCTGACCTCGTCGGGGAGTTCCTCCGGCAGTTCGAAGAGCCGGTCCGCGCTGCCGTTCACATAGAAGTCGTAATGAGCCGATCCGTCCTGTCCGACCGAGGCCACCGCGAGTGTCGTGGGCTCAGGCCCGCGCTGCACCAGCGAGGTTCGGACACCCGCCGCACGCAGCCCGCCGAGCAGGGCCTCGCCGAAACCGTCAGTGGACACCCGAGAGCAGAAGGCGACCGGTGTGCCGAGCCGCCCCAGGGCCACCGCCGTGTTGTACGGGCCGCCACCGAGACGGGGCAGCAGCGGAGGCAGCGGCCTGCCGTCGGCAGCCGCCCGCTGCGGGACCAGATCGATCAGGGACTCACCTGCGACGACGATCACGCCGGGAAACGTAGCCCATGGTTCCGGTCGGGCGACAGCGCACCAATGCGAGGCGCCCACCCGCTCGCGGTGGCCGCGAACTGCGCCGGTATCGTCACTTCTGTCACCCGAGTGGCGCACCGGCACCGCACACCCGCGGCCGAGTCCCGCCCGCCTTCGCCCCGACCCGACCCGTGGAGTGCCCATGTCCGGCCAGTCTCCCGCCCGCCGCACCGTGCTGAAGGGCGCCGCGCTCGCCGGAGCCGCAGGACTGGGAGCCGCCGCCTGCTCCACCGAATCCAAGCTCGGCCACGCCGAGGTGCCCACCCCGACCGCCCCCGTCGACCTCGGCGCCGCCGACGCGGTCCCGGTCGGCGGCGCGAAGCTGTACCGCGAGCAGCGGCTGGTCGTCCACTGCCCGGCGAAGGGCCAGTACAAGGCGTTCAGCGCGCAGTGCACCCACGCGGGCTGCGTCCTGGACAAGCTGGAGGGCACCGAGGGCAACTGCCCCTGTCATGGCAGCCGCTTCGACGTCACGTCCGGCGAGGCCCTCAAGGGCCCGGCGACCGTGCCCCTGCCGGAAGTGCCCGTCAGTGTGCGGGACGGAAAACTCGTCGCGGGTCCGCAGGCCTGACCGAGTCGGACCCACGCCCCGTCTCGGACCCGTGCCCCGTCGGCGGGGGCGGACCATGGCGTGAAGGTGTCCCGGGCTGCTGAGGTGAGGCCCGGTTGTCGGCGCCCGCCAGTAGGGTGGGCGGCATGGCAGACCCCTCCAGCTACCGTCCCGAGCCGGGACAGATCCCCGACTTGCCAGGGGTCTACAAGTTCCGTGACGAACACCGCCGCGTGATCTACGTCGGCAAGGCGAAGAGCCTGCGACAGCGTCTCGCCAACTACTTCCAGGACCTCGCGGGTCTGCATCCGCGCACCCGCACCATGGTGACCACGGCGGCTTCCGTGGAGTGGACCGTCGTGTCCACGGAGGTGGAGGCGCTGCAGCTGGAGTACTCCTGGATCAAGGAGTTCGATCCCAGGTTCAACGTCAAGTACCGCGACGACAAGAGCTATCCGTATCTCGCGGTGACGATGAACGAGGAGTTCCCCCGGGTCCAGGTCATGCGTGGGGCCAAGCGCAAGGGGGTGCGCTACTTCGGCCCGTACGGCCATGCCTGGGCGATCCGCGAGACCGTGGACCTGATGCTCCGGGTCTTCCCGGTACGCACCTGCTCCGCCGGGGTCTTCAAGAACGCGGCGCGCACCGGCCGCCCCTGCCTCCTCGGTTACATCGGGAAGTGCTCGGCGCCCTGCGTGCGGCGGGTCACCCCGGACGAGCACCGCGAACTGGCCGAGGGTTTCTGCGACTTCATGACCGGTCGCACCGGCACCTATATCCGCCGCCTGGAGAAGGACATGGTGGAGGCGGCCGAGGACCTGGAATACGAGAAGGCGGCCAGACTCCGCGATGACATAGAGGCCCTCAAGCGGGCGATGGAGAAGAACGCGGTCGTGCTCGCCGACGCGACCGACGCCGATCTGATCGCGGTCGCCGAGGACGAGCTGGAGGCGGCCGTCCAGATCTTCCATGTCAGGGGCGGCAGGGTGCGCGGTCAGCGCGGCTGGGTCACCGACAAGGTGGAAGCCGTGGACACCGCGGGTCTGGTCGAGCACGCTCTGCAACAGCTCTACGGGGAGGAGAGCGGCGACGCCGTCCCCAAGGAGGTGCTCGTACCCGCCCTGCCGGACGATCTCGACGCGGTCACCCAGTGGCTCAGTGGCAGGCGTGGGGCGAACGTGTCGCTGCGCATCCCCCAGCGCGGCGACAAGAAGGACCTGATGGCCACGGTCGCGCGCAATGCCCAGCAGGCCCTTGTACTGCACAAGACCAAGCGCGCCAGCGATCTCACCACCCGCTCCCGGGCCCTGGAGGAGATCGCCGCCGCGCTGGACCTGGACTCCGCGCCGCTGCGCATCGAGTGCTTCGACATCTCGCACCTCCAAGGCGAGGACGTGGTCGCGTCCATGGTCGTCTTCGAGGACGGACTGCCCCGCAAGAGCGAGTACCGGCGGTTCCAGATCAAGGGGTTCGAGGGACAGGACGACGTCCGCTCGATGCACGAGGTGATCAGCCGGAGGTTCAAGCGCTATCTGGCCGAGAAGGAGAAGACGGGGGAGTGGGACCTGGCGGCCGGCGGCGGTGACGGTCCGGTCACCGGTGAGATCCAGGCCCCGGCTGCCGTCGAGGACGACGGCAGACCCAAGAAGTTCGCGTACCCGCCCCAGCTCGTGCTGGTCGACGGCGGTCGGCCGCAGGTCGCCGCCGCCCAGCGGGCGCTGGACGAGCTGGGCATCGACGATGTCGCGGTCTGCGGCATCGCCAAGCGCATGGAGGAGGTCTGGCTACCGGACGAGGACGATCCGGTGGTGCTGCCACGCTCCAGTGAGGGGCTCTATCTCATCCAGCGCGTCCGCGACACCGCGCATGACTTCGCGATCCGCTACCAGCGCGCCAAGCGCGGGAAGCGGCTGCGCACCAGCCCCCTGGACGCCGTACCCGGTCTCGGCGAAACCCGGAAGCAGGCGCTGATCAAGCATTTCGGCTCGGTGAAACGCCTGCGGCAGGCGACAATCGAGCAGATCTGCGAGGTGCCGGGAATGGGCCGCAAGACGGCGGCGTCCGTCGTCCTCGCGCTCTCCGAGGCGCCTCCGGCCGCGCCCGCCGTGAACACGGCCACAGGAGAGATCATTGAGGAGGAAGCGGACCATGTGATCCCGGATCGCGGGATCTCCGGTCCGGAGATATCCGGCGCTGGTACAGCGGACCGCGGTACACCGACGGACGGTGCACCGGACGTCGGAACACCGACACAGCGCACGACCCAGAACGGGGCCGGCACGGAATGAGCGGTCAGGACAGAACCGGGCGCACGAACCGTGCAGACCGCCTTGAAGAACACGGAGCAGGAGACGTGAGTACGGGAACGACCCCCGAAGCCGGGCCGGCCGCTGAGGCAGCCATCCCCGAGCTGGTGATCATCTCAGGTATGTCGGGCGCGGGCCGCAGCACCGCGGCCAAGTGCCTGGAGGACCTCGGCTGGTTCGTCGTCGACAACCTCCCGCCCGCGCTGATCCCCACCATGGTGGAGCTCGGCGCGCGGTCCCAGGGCAATGTGGCGCGTATCGCCGTCGTCGTGGACGTCCGCGGCCGGCGCTTCTTCGACAACCTCCGCGAGTCGCTCGCGGACCTCGACTCCAAGCAGGTCACTCGTCGGATCGTCTTCCTTGAGTCGTCCGACGAGGTTCTGGTACGCCGCTTCGAGTCCGTGCGCCGTCCGCACCCGCTCCAAGGCGACGGCCGGATCGTGGACGGTATCGCCGCCGAGCGGGACCTGCTGCGGGAGCTGCGCGGAGACGCCGATCTGGTGATCGACACCTCCGGCCTCAACGTCCACGAGCTGCGCGCCAAGATGGACGCCCAGTTCGCGGGGGACGAGGAGCCGGAGCTGCGGGCCACAGTGATGTCGTTCGGCTACAAGTACGGGCTGCCGGTTGACGCCGACCTCGTGGTGGACTGCCGCTTCCTGCCCAACCCGCACTGGGTTCCGGAGCTGCGCCCGTTCACGGGACTCAACGAGGAGGTGTCCGGTTATGTCTTCGACCAGCCGGGTGCCAAGGAGTTCCTGAACCAGTACACCGAGCTGCTCCAGCTGATCGCGGCGGGTTACCGCCGCGAAGGCAAGCGCTATGTGACCATCGCCGTCGGCTGCACCGGCGGCAAGCACCGTTCCGTCGCCATGTCGGAGAGGCTCGCCGCACGTCTCGGCTCCGAGGGCATCGAGACCGTGGTCGTCCACCGTGACATGGGGCGCGAGTGACCGGACGCACACTCCGGCTGCGTCGGCTGCGGGGCACCGACGCCCCCGGCTCCGGCCGCAGGCGCGGCACCCAGCCCAAGGTCGTCGCGCTCGGCGGCGGGATGGGTCTGTCGGCCTCGCTCGCAGCCCTGCGCCGGATCACCGGCGACCTCACCGCCGTCGTCACGGTCGCCGACGACGGCGGCTCCAGCGGTCGGCTCCGCGAGGAACTGGGCGTGCTGCCTCCCGGCGATCTCCGCAAGGCGCTGGCGGCGCTCTGCGGCGACGACGACTGGGGGCAGACCTGGGCGCGGGTCATCCAGCACCGTTTCCAGTCGCAGGGCGAACTGCACGAGCACGCGGTCGGCAACCTGCTGATCGTCGCGCTCTGGGAGCAGCTCGGCGATCATGTCCAGGCACTCGACCTGGTCGGTCGGCTGCTCGGGGCCCACGGCCGGGTGCTGCCCATGTCCGCGGTCCCACTGGAACTCCAGGCGCTGGTCAGGGGACATGATCCACGGCGGTCGGAGGAGATCACCACGGTCCGTGGGCAGGCGACGGTGGCGCTCACCCCGGGCGAGGTGCAGTCCGTGCATCTCGTTCCGCACGATCCGCCGGCCGTCCCGGAGGCCGTCGAGGCCGTACTCGACGCCGACTGGGTGGTGCTGGGGCCGGGTTCGTGGTTCTCCTCGGTGATCCCGCATCTGCTGGTGCCCGAGCTGCTCGATGCGCTGGTGGAGACCAAGGCGCGCCGTGTTCTGTCCCTGAATCTCGCGCCGCAGCCGGGAGAAACGGAAGGCTTTTCCCCGCAGCGTCATGTGGAGGTTTTGGCACGACACGCCCCTAAACTCGCCCTGGACGTGGTGCTGGCCGACGAGGCGGCCGTGCCCGACCGCGAGTCCCTCGCCGATGCGGCGAAGCGGCTCGGTGCCGCGGTCGAGCTGGCTCCGGTGGCATTGCGCGTGAGTGCCGCCCAAGCCGAGGAAGGCTCAGGGGCCGGCACGGCGCGGCATGACCCGGAGCTGCTGGCCGCCGCGTACGACCGTATTTTTCGGATGCATGGAAGGATCGGCCCATGGCGATGACGGCAGCGGTGAAGGACGAGATCTCCCGGCTTCCCGTCACCCGGACCTGCTGTAGGAAGGCGGAGGTCTCGGCGATCCTGCGGTTCGCCGGCGGGCTGCACCTGGTGAGCGGGCGCATCGTGATCGAGGCGGAGCTGGACACGGGTATCGCGGCGCGCAGGCTCCGCAAGGACATCCTGGAGATCTTCGGGCATTCGTCCGACCTGGTGGTGATGGCTCCCGGAGGGCTCCGGCGCGGATCGCGCTATGTCGTACGGGTGGTGGCGGGCGGTGATCAACTGGCCCGCCAGACCGGTCTGGTGGACGGCCGGGGCCGCCCCATCCGTGGGCTGCCCCCGCAGGTGGTGTCCGGCGCGACCTGTGACGCGGAGGCGGCTTGGCGAGGGGCCTTCCTGGCGCACGGTTCGCTCACCGAGCCCGGCCGCTCGTCGTCCCTGGAGGTGACCTGCCCGGGCCCGGAGGCCGCGCTGGCGCTGGTGGGCGCCGCTCGCCGGCTGTCCATCGCGGCGAAGGCGCGCGAGGTGCGCGGGGTCGACCGGGTGGTGGTTCGCGACGGTGACGCGATCGGCGCGCTGCTGACCCGGCTCGGCGCCCATGAGTCGGTGCTGGCGTGGGAGGAGCGGCGGATGCGGCGCGAGGTCCGGGCCACCGCCAACCGGCTCGCCAATTTCGATGACGCCAACCTTCGCCGCTCGGCCCGTGCGGCGGTGGCCGCGGGCGCCCGGGTGCAGCGTGCTCTGGAGATCCTCGGCGAGGAGGTGCCCGAGCACCTCGCCGCGGCGGGCAGACTGCGGATGGAGCACAAGCAGGCGTCTCTGGAAGAGCTGGGGGCGCTCGCGGATCCGCCACTGACCAAGGACGCCGTGGCGGGGCGCATCCGCCGACTGCTGGCGATGGCCGACAAGCGCGCCCAGGATCTGGGTATCCCGGGTACGGAGTCGAATCTGACGGAGGAGATGGCCGACGGCCTCGTCGGCTGAGCCCCGGGCCGCACCCGCCGACCTCCGCTCATACGCTCAACGAGTGAATTTCCCGCTGCCGGCACCCCGAAGGGGCGCCGGCAGCGGCGTGTCGCTGGACCCCTCGCCTTCTTGACATGATCATGAACAGTCATGAGCCTGGCATCTGTTTTCTTTCGCCACAGACGAAAGCAAGAGGGGCCAATGAGACGACGCACGAGATCGATCCTGGCCGCGACCTCCCTCCTGATCGCGGGACTGGCAGCCGCACCACTCGCCCGAGCGGATCAGGGCGCGGCCGGTGACGGTCTGTCGGTTTGGCAAGCGAAAGTCACGAAGGCACAAGTGCCGCTGCTCCTCGCGGCCGGTGCCGACGGTCATGAACTGACCGCCCAGGTGCCCGACAAGGGCACTGCCACCGTCGAGCTGTACCTCACCGATGAGCAGGCCGGGGAGCTGCGGGCCCAACGCATCGACCTCACCGAGCACACCGTCCCTTCCTCCACGGTCCGGCGTCTCGCCGCCGCGGGTGACGGTGTCTTCCGCCCCTACGGCGGTGAAGGCGGCATCAAGGAGGAGATCCTCGCCGCCGCCGCGGCCCATCCCTCCATCACCAAGGTGGAGAGCATCGGCAAGACCGTGCGGGGCCAGGACATGCTCGCCCTCAAGGTCACCAAGGGAGCCAAGAAACACGCCGACGGGGCCAAGCCCGCCACGCTGTACATGTCCAACCAGCACGCCCGTGAGTGGATCACCCCGGAGATGACCCGCCGGCTGATGCACCACTATCTGACGGGGTACGGCAAGGACCCCCGTATCACGAACATCCTGAACACCACCGAGGTGTGGTTCCTGATCTCCGCGAACCCCGACGGCTACGACCACACCCACGCCTCGCCGGCCAACCGCCTGTGGCGCAAGAACCTCCGGGACAACAACGGGGACGGCAGGATCACCACCGGTGACGGCGTCGACCTCAACCGGAACTTCGCCTACAAGTGGGGATACGACAACGAGGGCTCGTCGCCCAACCCCGCCAGCGAGACCTACCGCGGACCCGGCGCCTCGTCCGAGCCCGAGACCCTCGCGCTCGACCGCTTCCAGAAACGCATCGGCTTCGCCTACGGCATCAACTACCACTCCGCCGCCGAACTGCTGCTGTACGGCGTCGGCTGGCAGGTGGCGACCCCGACCCCCGACGACGTCCTCTACACCGCACTCGCCGGCACACCGGACAACTCCGCCGTCCCCGGCTACTACCCGCAGGTCTCCTCCGAGCTCTACACCACCAACGGCGAGGCTGACGGTCACGCGGCCAACGCCAACGGGATCATGATGTTCACTCCGGAGATGAGTACCTGCCAGACGGTCTCCGACATCGACCCGGACGACGCCTGGAAGGCCCAGGACTGCCAGTCGGGCTTCAACTTCCCCGATGACGAGAAGCTGATCCAGGCGGAGTTCGCCAAGAACATCGACTTCGCGCTCTCCGTCGCCGAGACCGCGGCACACCCCGACCAGCCGTCCTCGTCGGTCGGCCTCACGGCGGCGGATTTCACCGTCGACCCGTTCACCACCTCCTACGCACGCGGCGGCAACCAGGAGGTGGCGGTCACCGTACGCAAGTCGGTTCGCGACAAGGAGCTCAAGTACCGCGTCAACGGGGGGCGTACGCACGACATGGCCCTGCGGCCGTGGCGGGGCGGCGAGACCTACGGTGGTGAGGACAACATCCGCTTCGACGAGTACCGGGCCAAGGTCATGGACGGCGATGTCGGGGACAAGGTCGAGGTCTGGTTCACCGGAGAGACCCGCGCCGGAAAGCGCACCTCCAGTGAGCGCTTCACCTACACCGTCGCGCCCCGGCCCAAGGCCGACACCGTCGTGATCGCCGAAGAGGGCGCGCCCGCCCGTCACGCCCGGACGTACGTCGACGCGCTGAAGGCCAACGGCCGCAAGGCCGTTGTCTGGGACGTGGCCACTCAGGGCGCGCCGCATCCGCTCGGCGTACTCGGCCACTTCACCACCGCCGTCCACTACACCGGTGCCCAGGCGCCCGGCGGGCCGACCCAACTGGCCCTGCGCGACTTCATCAACGAGGGCGGCAAGCTGATCGAGGCCGGTGAACTGGCCGGTGGCAACGCCCAGGTCGGCAGAGCGTCGACCAATGACTTCAGCCAGTACTACCTCGGCGCCTACGGACGCTCATCGGCCTCCACCGCCGACGGCTTCACCGGCGCGGGAGGCCTGCTGGGAACCACCGGCGCGCTCGGCGCGGCCGCGGACAACCCGCTGAACGCAGCCGGTCTGTACACGGTCACCTCCGACACCCTGCCCGCCGCCGGGTTCCCCCAGTTCGCGAGCGCGCAGGCGGGCCGGTACAGCGGAGTGACCAATCCGTACGCCCCATACGCCGGACAGGGGATGGCATCGGCCACCCACAGCGACAACGACTGGAAGCGCCTGAGCCGCACCGTCGACCTCACCGGGGTCACTGCGGCCGACCAGCCGAGGCTGAAGCTCGCCCTCAGCTGGAACACCGAGCCGGGCTACGACCACGCAGTGCTCGAAGCCCGCACGGCGGGCGCCGACGACTGGACCACCCTGCCCGAGGCGAACGGGCTGACCAGCACCACCGTGCCCGAGGAGTGCGAAGCGGGATTCTTCATCAACGGCCATCCCTTCCTGCGCCACTACCTCACCCTTGACTCCGGAGGCTGCACCGCGAGCGGCGGCAGCGGCCAGTGGAACAGCCTCACCGGTTCATCGGGCGGTTGGAAGCAGGCCGCGTTCGATCTGAGCGCCTACGCGGGCAAGGCGGTCGAGCTGTCGCTCAGCTACATCACCGACCCCGGCAGTGCCGGACGCGGAGTCTTCGCCGACAACACCGCCCTGGTGATCGGTGGCACCGAGCGGGACAGCGAGGGCTTCGAGACCTCGCTCGGCGGTTGGACCACCCCCGGTGCGCCCGAGGGCAGTCCGGCGGTCGAGGGCGACTGGGCGCGCACGGGCGAGCTTTTCGCCTCCTACGCGGCCGTCACCACCCGCGACACCGTCCTGCTGGGCTTCGGTCTGGAGCACATCACCGACCCCGCGGCCCGCGCGCAGCTCGCGGGTAGGGCGCTGAGAGCACTGCACCGCTGACACAGGGTGGTCACATCCCCGTCCGAGGAAGGCGGCCCGCATCCTACTTGTCGGTACGGGCCGTCGTCTCGCTTCCGCTCCGTGGCCGATGTCACTGCAAGGCCCGTCGGGGAGGTAGGGTCGTAGGCGGTCGGGGACATCCCTATACATGCTCGCCGGGCGCTGAAACCCGGCGTACCTCACGAGGAGATCGGTTCGTGACGATCCGCGTAGGCATCAACGGCTTCGGCCGCATCGGTCGTAACTACTTCCGCGCGCTGCTGGAGCAGGGTGCTGACATCGAGATCGTGGCTGTCAACGACCTGGGAGACACCGCGACCACGGCCCACCTGCTGAAGTACGACACCATCCTCGGCCGGCTCAAGGCGGAGGTCAGCCACACCGCCGACACGATCACGGTCGACGGCCACACGATCAAGGTGCTCTCCGAGCGCAACCCCGCCGACATCCCCTGGGGTGACCTGGGTGTCGACATCGTCATCGAGTCGACCGGCATCTTCACGAAGAAGGCCGACGCCGAGAAGCACATCGCCGGCGGCGCCAAGAAGGTCCTGATCTCCGCCCCGGCATCCGGCGAGGACATCACCATCGTCATGGGCGTCAACCAGGACAAGTACGACGCGGCCAACCACCACGTCATCTCCAACGCGTCCTGCACCACCAACTGCGTGGCCCCGATGGCCAAGGTCCTGGACGAGAACTTCGGCGTCGTCAAGGGCCTGATGACCACCGTCCACGCCTACACCAACGACCAGCGGATCCTGGACTTCCCGCACAAGGACCTGCGCCGCGCCCGCGCTGCCGCGGAGAACATCATCCCGACCTCCACCGGTGCCGCCAAGGCCACCGCCCTGGTGCTGCCGCAGCTCAAGGGCAAGCTGGACGGTATCGCCATGCGCGTCCCGGTCCCGACCGGCTCCGTCACCGACCTCGTCGTGGAGCTCGAGCGCGAGGTCACCAGGGACGAGATCAACAGCGCCTTCCAGAAGGCCGCCGAAGGCGAACTCAAGGGCATCCTGGAGTACACCGAGGACCCGATCGTCTCCTCGGACATCGTCAACTGGCCCGCGTCCTGCACCTTCGACTCGAAGCTCACCATGTCCCAGGGCAAGCAGATCAAGATCGTCGGCTGGTACGACAACGAGTGGGGCTACTCCAACCGCCTCGTCGACCTGACCGTGTTCGTCGGCAACCAGCTCTGATCCGCGGCCGGTAGCACACCGATGTGAGCAGCAGGGCCCGGGCAGCGCGAAGAAGCGCTGACCGGGCCCTGTAGCGTGTTCCCGCCCTCTTTAGGAGTCATCACAGCATGAAGACGATCGACGAACTCCTCGCCGAAGGAGTCACCGGCAAGCGGGTCTTCGTCCGCGCCGATCTCAATGTGCCGCTCGACGGCACCACCATCACCGACGACGGTCGTATCCGGGCCGTGCTGCCCACCGTGAAGGCCCTCGCGGACGCGGGCGCCCGGGTCGTCGTCGCCTCCCACCTCGGCCGCCCCAAGGGCGCGCCCGACCCGGCCTTCTCGCTGGCCCCGGCCGCCGCGCGCCTCGGGCAGTTGCTCGGGACCGATGTCGCCTTCGCGACCGACACGGTCGGCGCTTCGGCCCGTGCGACGGTGGACGGCCTTGCCGACGGCCGGGTCGCCGTGATCGAGAACCTGCGCTTCAACGCCGGCGAGACGTCGAAGGACGACGCGGAGCGCGCCGCGTTCGCCGAGCAGCTCGCCGCACTGGCCGACGTCTATGTCGGTGACGGTTTCGGGGCCGTGCACCGCAAGCACGCCTCGGTCTTCGACCTCCCGGCCCGGCTGCCGCACGCCGCCGGCTATCTGATCGCCACCGAGGTGGGCGTGCTGAAGAAGCTCACCGACGATGTCCGGCGCCCCTATGTCGTGGTGCTCGGCGGTGCCAAGGTCTCCGACAAGCTCGCCGTCATCGACCAGCTCCTCGGCAAGGCGGACCGTCTGCTGATCGGCGGCGGAATGGCGTACACCTTCCTGAAGGCGAAGGGGTACGAGGTCGGTATCTCCCTCCTCCAGGAGGACCAGATCCCGGTGGTCACCGAGTACATGGAGCGCGCCGAGAAGAGCGGTGTCGAACTGGTGCTGCCGGTCGACGTGCTCGCCGCATCGGAGTTCCCCGACCTGAAGACCAAGGCGCCGGCCGACTACGATGTCGTGGACGCCGACAGCATTCCCTCCGACAGGGAGGGCCTGGACATCGGCCCCAAGACCCGCGAGCTGTACGCGTCGAAGATCGCCGACGCCGAGACCGTCTTCTGGAACGGCCCGGTGGGCGTCTTCGAGCACCCCGACTACGCGGGCGGCTGCCGCGCCATCGCGCAGGCGCTCGTCGACAGCAAGGCCTTCACCGTCGTCGGCGGCGGTGACTCGGCCGCTGCCGTCCGTACCCTCGGCTTCGACGAGAACGCTTTCGGCCACATCTCGACCGGCGGCGGCGCGAGCCTCGAATACCTCGAAGGCAAGACGCTTCCCGGCCTCGCCGCACTGGAGGACTGATCCACCGATGAGCACCCGCACCCCGCTGATGGCGGGCAACTGGAAGATGAACCTCAACCACCTCGAGGCCATCGCCCACGTCCAGAAGCTCGCGTTCGCCCTCGCGGACAAGGACTACGACGCCGTCGAGGTCGCCGTACTGGCGCCCTTCACCGATCTGCGCTCCGTGCAGACGCTGGTGGACGGTGACAAGCTGAAGATCAAGTACGGTGCCCAGGACATCTCGGCGCATGACTCCGGTGCCTACACCGGCGAGATCTCAGGCCCCATGCTGGCCAAGCTGAAGTGCGCCTATGTCACCGTCGGCCACTCCGAGCGACGCCAGTACCACGGTGAGTCCGACGAGCTCTGCAACGCCAAGGTCAAGGCCGCCTTCAAGCACGGCCTGACCCCGATCCTCTGCGTCGGCGAGGGTCTGGAGATCCGCAAGGCCGGACAGCAGGTCGAATACACCCTGAAGCAACTCGACGGCGGTCTCGAGGACATCCCGGCCGAGCGTGCCGAGACCATCGTGATCGCCTACGAGCCGGTGTGGGCCATCGGCACCGGCGAGGTCGCGACCCCAGAGGACGCCCAGGAGGTCTGCGCGGCGATCCGCGGCCGGTTGGCGGAGCTGTACGGCCAGGACGTGGCCGACAAGGTCCGGATCCAGTACGGCGGCTCGGTGAAGGCCGGGAACGTCGCCGCGATCATGGCGCAGCCCGATGTGGACGGCGCCCTGGTGGGCGGCGCGGCACTGGACGCGGACGAGTTCGTGAGGATCGTCCGTTTCCGTGACCAGTGAGTAGGCCGTAGCGGCGATCCCGTCGTACCCTTGCGGGGGCCGGGCCCTGGGGTCCGGCCCCCGGTTACTTGATCAGCAACCGGGTTTGATCAGTTGCTTTGTGTTCCTGTCCAGTCGTGTCCTGTCCGAGGAAGTTGGTCCAGCCGTGATTATGGGGTTCTCGATCGCCCTGATCGTCTTCAGCCTGCTGCTGATGCTGCTGGTGCTGATGCACAAGGGGAAGGGCGGCGGCCTCTCCGACATGTTCGGTGGCGGTATGCAGTCGTCCGTCGGCGGCTCCTCGGTCGCCGAGCGCAACCTCGACCGCATCACCGTCGTGGTCGGTCTGATGTGGTTCGCGTGCATTGTCGTGCTTGGTCTGTTGATGAAGCTGGACAGCTGAAGCACATCGGGCGCTCCTGAGGTGGGGGTGTAACTCCAATCACTGGACGCGCGTTGGGCCTTACGTAGACTGGGGCATCCTCGAGCACCATCACGCAGGGAGTTACAACCGTGGCAAGTGGCAACGCGATCCGGGGAAGCCGGGTCGGAGCGGGGCCGATGGGGGAGGCCGAGCGGGGAGAATCCGCGCCGCGTCTCCGCATCTCCTTCTGGTGCTCGAACGGGCACGAGACGCAGCCGAGCTTCGCCAGCGACGCGCAGGTACCGGAGCACTGGGACTGTCCGCGCTGCGGGTTCCCGGCCGGCCAGGACCGGGACAACCCGCCGGACCCGCCGCGTACCGAGCCTTACAAGACGCACCTGGCGTACGTACGCGAGCGACGCAGCGACGCGGACGGCGAGGCGATCCTCGCGGAGGCTCTCGCCAAGCTCCGGGGCGAGATCTGAGCGGCCGGCGCTCCGAGACTGACAGCGGGCCCGGCTTTTGCAGGAAACCACGGTTTCCTGCAAAAGCCGGGCCCGCTGCCGTATTTCTGTGGGAGCGGGATCTGTTCACGCTCGCCGTCGCCTCGCTCGCCTCGTCCGCTGTCCGGATCAATTAGGTTGGTGGGGCAGCGGGGCACCCATGCAGGCAAGAAAGAAGTGGGCTGATGTCAGACAACACAGCAAGCCGTGACCGGCTGGGCCGGATGCCCGAATGGGCCGCTCTGGGGCGCCACCGCGAGCAACTCGGGGGCATGGATCTGCGAGAGCTGTTCGCCGCCGACGCGGGGCGCGGCGGCCGGTACACCCTTCGGGTCGGCGGTCTGCACCTCGACTACTCCAAGCACCTGGTGACCGACGAGACTCTGGAGCTGCTTCGGGAGCTGGCGACGGCCGCCGGCGTCGCCGGGCTCCGGGACGCCATGTTCCGAGGCGAGAAGATCAATGTCACCGAGCGGCGCGCCGTGCTGCACACCGCGCTGCGTGCCCCGCGCGACGCCGTCATCGAGGTCGACGGTGAGAACGTGGTGCCCCAGGTGCACGCGGTGCTCGACAAGATGAGTGTGTTCGCCGGGGAGATCCGCTCCGGCAGGCGGACCGGATTCACCGGAAAGCCCATCAGGAACGTGGTGAACATCGGCATCGGGGGCTCCGACCTCGGTCCGGCCATGGCCTACGAGACACTCCGTGCCCACAGCGCACGGAATCTGACGTTCCGCTTCGTGTCCAACGTGGACGGGGCCGATCTGCACGAGGCGATTCGGGATCTCGACCCGGCCGAGACGCTGTTCATCGTCGCCTCCAAGACGTTCACCACCATCGAAACCATCACCAACGCCACTTCGGCCCGTGACTGGCTACTCACCGAGCTGAAGGCTGGCCCGGAGGCGGTCGCCCGGCACTTCGTGGCGTTGTCGACCAATGCGGGGAAGGTCGCGGAGTTCGGCATCGACACCGCCGACATGTTCGAGTTCTGGGACTGGGTCGGCGGGCGGTACTCCTATGACTCGGCCATCGGGCTCCCCCTGATGATCGCCATCGGCCCCGAGCGCTTCCGGGAGATGCTCGACGGCTTCCACCTCGTGGACGAGCACTTCCGTACCGCACCGCCCGCCGAGAACGCACCGCTGCTGCTCGGTCTGCTCGGCGTCTGGTACGGCGCCTTCTTCGACGCCCACTCCCACGCGGTGCTGCCGTACTCGCACTACCTGGGCAAGTTCACGGCGTATCTCCAGCAGCTCGACATGGAGTCCAACGGCAAGTCAGTGGACCGCGAGGGAAACAGGGTCGACTGGGCGACCGGCCCCGTCGTCTGGGGCACCTCCGGCACCAACGGGCAGCACGCGTACTACCAGTTGCTCCACCAGGGCACCCGGTTCATCCCGGCCGACTTCATCGGCTTCGCGCGGCCCGTGCACGAGTTGTCCCCGCCGCTCGCCGCCCAGCACGACCTGCTGATGGCCAACTTCTTCGCCCAGACGCAGGCTCTGGCCTTCGGGAAGACCGCGGACGAGGTACGGGCCGAGGGCGTCCCGGAGGAGTTGGTGGCGCACAAGACGTTCACCGGCAACCACCCCACGACCACGATCCTGGCGGCTGAGCTCACCCCGTCCGTGCTGGGGCAGCTCGTCGCGCTCTACGAGCACAAGGTGTTCGTGCAGGGTGCGATCTGGAACATCAACTCCTTCGACCAGTGGGGGGTCGAGCTCGGCAAGGTGCTCGCCAAGCGCATCGAGCCGATGCTGACCGAAGGCACCGGCGTCGAGGAACTGGACAGCTCGACCGCCTCACTCGTGGGCACCTACCGCGATCTGCGCGGCAGGGCGTGCGAAGCCTCGGAGCGGTAGGGGGCAGGAGCCGATGACGGGGGAGGGGACCGTGCGGCTGAGACCGCCGAACAACACGCTGAGCGAACGGGCCATCGGCTGGTGGCGCACCCAGTGGCTGGTGGCCGCGTTCGTCCCGGTGGCTGTGCTGGGGGTGCTGGCCGCGTCCATCGCACCGGCCAGGACCTGGCTGCTCGTCGCCGCGGTGGCGGTGGCGGTGATCGGCGTGGCGGGCGCGGTCCTCTTCCCGGGCTGGTGGTACCGGCTGCACCGGTGGGAGGTCACGGGCGAGGCCGTGTACATCCGGACCGGCGCCTTCTGGCAGGAGTGGCGGATCGCGCCGATGTCCCGGATCCAGACCGTGGACACCGTACGCGGCCCCCTGGAGCGGGCCTTCGGACTGTCCACCGTCACGGTCACCACCGCGTCATCCAAGGGCGCGCTCAGGATCGAGGGGCTCGACCACGAGCTCGCTGCGGAGCTGTCCGCCCAGCTGACCCGGGTCACCCAGGCCACTCCGGGCGATGCCACATGACCGAAGGTCCGGAGACGAACGAGGACGCCGCGGTGGACGAGGACGCCGCGGTGGACGCCGAGCCGGTCGTGGACGCCGGCTCGGTCGCGGACGAGGCATGGCGCAGCCTCGACCGGCGTACGGTCGTGCTCACGGCGGTCGTCATGACCGGCGTTGCGGGCGGTGCCGCCCTACCGGTGTTCGCCGGGCTGACCGGCGCCCTGCCTTGGTGGCAGGCGCTCGGCTGGGTGTTCGGCGGGGTCGTCCTGCTGGTCGGGGCGGGCACCGCCGCCGACCATGTGCGCTGGCGGCGTACCCGGTACCGCGTCGGACCTGAGCGCGCCGAGCTCCACACCGGACTGCTGCTGACCAGGCGTCGCTCGCTCGCCCGGGAGCGCATCCGCAGTGTCGATCTGACGGCCAATCCGCTCCAGCGCGTGCTCGGCCTCGTCAAGGTCCGTATCGGCACCGGTGAGCACACGGGCGACGGCCAGTCCACACTGGAACTCGACCCGGTCACCACAGCCGAGGGCGAGCGGCTGCGGCGCGAGCTGCTGGCCCATACGGCGGCGTCCGGAGCCGAGGCGCGCACGGACGGGGTGTTGGCCGCCTTCGACCCGCGCTGGATGCGGTACGCGCCCCTGTCCTTCGTTGCCCCGCTGCTGGGCGGGGCTGCCGTGGGCGCGGTGATGCAGATCAGCGAGTGGTTCGGGGTCCAGGGCGAGGTGATCGACTGGACCGTCGAGCGCTTCGCGGCCACCCCGCTGCTGTGGGCGGTCGGCGTGATCGCGGCCGGGGTCCTGGTGGCAGGTGTGGTGGGCGCACTCGGCCTCTGGACCGAGATGTGGTTCGGCTACCGGCTCGAACGAGAGCCGGGCGGCACCCTGCGGCTGCGCCGGGGGCTGCTGACCGCCCGCTCGCTGTCCATAGAGGAGCGGCGGCTGCGCGGCGTCGAACTGGTCGAGCCGCTGGGCGTACGCCTGTTCGGCGCGGCGCGCGTGGACGCCGTAGCGACCGGTCTCACGAACGACGAGGACGACACTCACACCGACATCAAGACCCTGCTGCCGCCCGTGCCGAGAACCGTGGCGGACGGCGCGGTCGCCGATGTGCTGCGGGAGCACCGCGCCCCGACGAGCGCCCCCCTGACCCCGCACCCCCCGGCCGCCCGCAGTCGCAGACTGCGCTGGGCGCTGACCGGTGCGTTGCTGCCGGCGGTCGTCATCGCCGTCCTGGGCGGCGCGCTGCGCGACGACACCCTGCTCTACGCGGCTGCGCTCTGCGCGCTGCTCCTCCCGCCTCCCGCCGTACTGCTCGCCCTGGACGCCTACCGGAGCCTCGGGCACACGATCGGCGGGCCCTATCTGCTGGCCCGCTCGGGCACCGTGCGGCGTAGCACGGTCGCCCTCCAGAGATCAGGGATCATCGGCTGGACCCTCAAGCAGTCCTGGTTCCAGCGCCGTGCCGGGCTGCTCACCCTGATTGCCACCACGGCGGCCGGAGCCGGGGCCTACGCGGTGTACGACGCCGGCGAACACGAACTGCTGCACTTCGCCGACCACGCGGTCCCGGGGCTGCTGGAGCCGTTCCTCGCCACCCCTGAGCAGGGCCGGGAACGAGAGCCGTCCGGAGAATGACCGGGGCGCGCCGCCCGCTGTGGACGGGCGGCGCCGAGGCCATGCGGCGTGCCGGTTCGCCGAGCCCACGACCGCTGGTGAACCGCGGTCAGCGCTCAAGCAGATGGACGACCACTTGCGTGCCGTCTTCACGTGCTTCGATGTAGCCCCGCACATTGCTGAAACGGCCCGTTCCGCCGGTGATCGCGCTCGTCTGCCGGTCCGACGGGTCCCGTGACTCCACGTTCTGGTCAAGGAGCTGGGTGGTGATCTGCCCGTCCGGGGTGTTGAAGGTCCCCACCACCTGCTGCTGCCGGACATCCCCGTCCACGGCCAGAACCACACCTTGGTAGCCCCACGTTCCGAAGGGCTCGCCGTTTCTGGTCAGGGTCGTGGTCCCGAACTCGACCCAGGTCGATCCGGCGACGGGGTCGGGTAGCGTCCCGTCGGTCTCGGTCAGCGTGAGCTTGATGAGGCGCTCGCCGGAGGGCCGAGGCATCGACACAGCCGGCGGCGACGAGGCTGTCGCCAGTCCAAGTACCGTAACTGCCATGCCAGCTACGCATCCGGCTGCTCGCTTCGTGAACATGTACGCGATGCTCCTTCACTGCTCGTTGTCTCAGGTGGACCGGGTTGATGGGAACGCCGAACCATCCGTGGCATTCGGGTGGAGGTATTCGTCAGATGACCGCCATATCCGCTGCTGAGGCGGCGGTGGCGAGCGAACCCACGCGACTGATTTCAATATAAATATTCTCAACCGATTTAAGTGTTCACGGTGTTGTTTCGTTCGAGAACGTACCCGCATGGAGTACGGATTCGAAAGGGCTGGGACTTTCGGGTGACCACCGTTCGGTGGATGTCACGGGCCGGTCGTCGCCCGAGAGGCGGGACCCGCCGAATGATCCGCCTTGCCGGCCGGACTCCGCGGCCCCGAACGGGCCTTTCGGCGGACGCCCCCGTGGGACCCGGTCGGCTTCGATCCCGAATTCGGTCCGCGGTGCGGAGTGAATAGCCGGTCATTCCCTTGCGCCGGTGGCGTACTGCTGCCTCTGCGTCATGAGTCTCCAGGCGTTAGCGTACGCCTGTGAATCACTCGAAATGATAAGAAGCGGGCCTTTGGCGTCCACGAACGGTTTGTCGGGTCGTACACGGCTCAGGACAGCAGCCGTGGGGTCAGGGGCAATCCGGCCCGTCGGCATTTCACGCAAGGAGACTAGTTGTGCATGCGTCCATGTCTCGCCGTCAGGTCGGGGTCTGGCTGATCGGAGCACGCGGTTCCGTCGCCACCACCTCGGTCGCGGGGTGCGCGGCTGTCGCCACCGGTCTGCATCCCCCGACAGGACTGGTGACCGAGACGCCCGTCTTCGCCGGCGCCGGTCTGCCCGCGTTGTCCTCCCTCGTCTTCGGAGGCCACGACATCGCGGACGGTCCCTTGCCCAAGCGGGCCGAGATGCTGACGGCCGACGGTGTACTGACCCACGATGTCGTGAACGCGGTGGCCACCGAACTGGCCGCAGCGGACGCGGAAATCAGGCCGGGCGGTCCCGGGCGAGGCGGTACGCGGAACGAGGAGCAGCTGGTCAGCGCCTTCGCCGCCGACATCGAGGACTTCCTGCGCCGCCGAGGACTGGCGCGAGCTGTGGTGGTGAACGTGGCGTCGGCCGAGCCGCCGGCCATCGGCGACGGACTTCCCGCGAGTTCGCTGTACGCGGCGGCTGCCATGCGGGCGGGCTGCCCGTACGTGAACTTCACCTCGTCGACGGGCTTGCACCATCCGGCCCTGGCGCGAACGGCGGCGACGAGCGGGCTGCCGTACGCGGGGCGCGACGGCAAGACCGGCCAGACACTGCTGCGCTCCGCGCTCGGCCCGATGTTCGCGCAGCGGGCGCTCGCGGTACGGGCCTGGTCGGGAAGCAATCTGCTGGGTGGCGGCGACGGCGCCTCCCTGGCGGACCCCGCCGCGGCTTCCGCCAAGGAGGCGGGCAAGGAAAGGGTCCTCGCCGACACCCTCGGTACGGCTCCCGAGGGTGAGGTGCACATCGACAACGTGCCGGCCCTCGGCGAGTGGAAGACCGCCTGGGACCATGTCGCCTTCGACGGCTTCCTCGGCACGCGCATGGTGTTGCAGACCATCTGGCAGGGATGCGATTCGGCGCTGGCCGCGCCGCTGGTGCTGGACCTGGTCCGGATTGTCGCCCGTGCCCACGAGGCGGGCATGTCGGGACCGCTGCGCGAGCTGGGCTTCTACTTCAAGGATCCGGTCGGAGACGGTCCTTCGGGGCTGCCTGAGCAGTACGCGGAACTCGCCGGACTCGCCGGACGACTGCGGTCTTGTGCTGCTCGGCAGGATGAGGGGTCATGAGGCGGACAGGTTCGGCTGAGCCGTCACGGGTGACTGGACACACCGGGCTGCTGAGCCGGATCTGCGAGGTGCCCGGGGGTGAGAAGGGACGGCGGGGGCCGGGGCGCGCCAAGCGCACGACCGTACTCGGCGACTGGGCCGAACTGCTTCGCCTGCCGGCCGTGTGCACGGTGCCAGGGGACGCACTGGCCGGCGCGGCCGTGGTGGCCGGGCGCCCCAACCCGCGCACGATACTGGCCGTCGGATGCTCCTTGTGCCTGTACGAAGCGGCCATGGCCCTCAACGGCTGGGCCGACCGCGCCGAGGACGCTGTCGAGCGACCGCACCGCCCGATTCCCTCCGGACGTATCCGCCCGGACGACGCGCTCGTGGCGGCCTCCGCTCTCACGGCGGCGGGCCTCGCCATGGCCTGGCCGGCGGGACGTCCCGCATTCGCTCTCGCGACCGCCCTCGCGGTCACCGTCTGGGCGTATGACCTGGTTCTGAAGGACGGTGCGCTGGGCCCGGCGGCCACGGCCGCCGCCCGGGGCCTGGACGTGCTCCTGGGCGCCGCGGCCACCGGGGGACCGCTCCGTCCGGCGATCGCACCGGCGGCTCTGCTGGGCAGCCATACCCTGGCGGTGGCCTTCATGTCCCGCCAGGAGACGACAGGCGGATCCGCCCTGCCCGCGTGGGCGGCTCTGGGCACGGTCGCCGCGGTGACCGGCCTGCTGTCCCGCCGTCCG
The DNA here is from genome assembly GCF_037023745.1 of Streptomyces sp. SCSIO 30461. Lineage (NCBI taxonomy): Bacteria > Bacillati > Actinomycetota > Actinomycetes > Kitasatosporales > Streptomycetaceae > Streptomyces > Streptomyces sp. SCSIO 30461. Next base: position 5,539,052 of record NZ_CP146101.1, on the reverse strand, counting down.
GCGGCCCCGCGCGGCTTCCACGCCGAAGAGAACGCGGGTTCCGGAGGCCTCACGGGCACGACCGCGACGGCCGGAACGCTCGCCGGCTCCCTGCACGGCGCGGTGAGAGCGGTCTTCGCCACCGCGTACGCCGCCGCCGCCTCCCGGCCCTACGCGCACGCTGCCCTCGACCCCTCCTCCTCACTCATCCAGCGCGCCGTGGGAAGGGGCATCCACGCCACCATCCCGCTCCAGGCAGCGCTCGCGGCCCGCTCTGGCGCCGTGGTCACCGGCGTGCTGACCGCCGCTCTCGCTCCCGTCGCGGCGAAGTACATGAAGAAGGTGAGCGTGACATGAACCCCGGCGCAGCCCTTTCGCGGGCAGCCGAGGGGACCGCGCGGGCGGCCTCCGGCACGCTGCGCTTCGGCTACGGCACCAACGGCCTGACCGACCTGCGCCTGGACGACGCCCTGGACCTGCTCGCCGAGCTCGGCTACGACGGGGTCGGGTTGACCCTCGACCACATGCATCTCGATCCGCTGGCCGCGGATCTCGCGGCCCGCACCCGCGAGGTCGCCCGCCGACTCGATGCGCTCGGCCTCGAAGTCACCGTGGAGACCGGTGCGCGCTATGTGCTCGACCCACGCCGCAAACACGGCCCGTCCCTCCTGTCCCCGGACCCGGAGGAACGCGCGCGCCGCGCGGGGCTGCTGACCCGGGCGATCAGGGTCGCGGCCGAACTCGGCGCGCACGCGGTGCACTGCTTCAGCGGATCCAGACCGGTCGGGACGGATGAGAGCACGGCATGGCACCGCTTCGCCGACGCCCTCGCGCCCGTCCTCGCGTACGCCGCCGACGCGGGCGTCCCGCTCGCCGTCGAGCCCGAACCCGGCCACCTCCTCGCCACCCTCGGCGACTTCCACCGTCTCCGCGGTCTGCTCGGTGACCCCGCCCACCTCGGCCTCACCCTGGACATCGGCCACTGCCAGTGCCTCGAACCGCTCCCGCCCGCCGACTGCGTCCGCGCAGCCGCCCCCTGGCTGCGGCACGTACAGATCGAGGACATGCGGCGCGGAGTCCATGAGCACCTTCCCTTCGGGGAGGGCGACATCGACTTCCCAGCCGTGCTCGCGGCCCTGGCCGCCACCGGCTACCGGGGACTGACCGTCGTCGAGCTGCCGCGTCACGCCCATGCCGGGCCCCACTTCGCGGAACGCTCCCTGCCGTTTCTCCGAAGAGCCGCGGCGGGTGCCTCCGCTCCGACACGGGGAGCCCGTGGAGCGCTGCCGGACGGCCTGGAAGGCAGCCCCGTATGACACCTCCGCACACCGCCCCCGGCTCCGGGGCTCCCGACGTGCCCACCATCGCCCGGGGACATGAAGCGCGGGACGGGCTCCGCGCGAGCCTGCCCGATGCGGCCCGTGCTTGGCTGGACCAGGCCCTTGACGAAGCGGCCGCCGAACAGGTCGAGCCGGGGCGCGTCCCCGGCTGGGAAGTACGGCTCGCGGAGGCGGCACGCCGCTGCGGGACCACCCACGGCGACTCCGTACGCGTCCTCATCCTCATCGCCGCCCGCGCCGACACCGCCGTACTCACCAGGGTCTACCGCCACGGCACAGCCGATGAGCGCCGCGCCGTCCTGCACGCCCTGCCTCATCTCGTGTCCGGCCCCGAGGCCGTCCCACTCGTCGAGGACGCGCTGCGTGCCAACGACCCACGGCTGCTGGCCGCGGCCGTCGGTCCCTATGCCGCCCGCCACCTGGCTCCGCACCTGTGGCGGCACGCCCTGCTGAAGTGCCTGTTCACCGGTGTGCCGGTCGACGCGATCGCCGATCTGCCGAGGCGGGCCGACGGCGACGCCGAACTCGCCCGCATGCTGGACGACTACGCCGCCGAGCGCGATGCCGCAGGCCGTGGCGTGCCCGAAGGCCTGTACCGGGTCCTCGCCCTCACCCGAACCGCGGCCGACACGGCCGGGCTCCCTGCCAAGGAATCCTGATGCGCATCTTCGACCCCCATATCCATATGACATCGAGAACCACGGACGACTACGAGGCGATGTACTCCGCAGGCGTCCGCGCCGTCGTCGAGCCCTCCTTCTGGCAGGGGCAGGCGCGTACTTCCGTTGGCTCGTTCGTCGACTACTTCGACTCCCTGCTCGGCTGGGAGCCGTTCCGTGCCGCCCAGCACGGCATCGCCCATCACTGCACGCTCGCCCTCAACCCCAAGGAGGCCAACGACCCCCGCTGTGTGCCCGTCCTGGACGAACTGCCCCGGTATCTCGTCAAGGATCGGGTCGTGGCGGTCGGCGAGATCGGCTACGACTCCATGACACCCGCCGAGGACACCGCCCTCGCCACCCAGCTGCAGCTCGCCGCAGACCACGGGCTGCCCGCGCTGGTGCACACACCGCATCGCGACAAGCTCGCCGGTCTTCGCCGCACCATCGACGTCATCCGGGAGTCCGTGCTTCCGCCGGAGCGGGTCGTGGTCGACCACCTCAACGAGACCACCGTCGATGAGGCCGAAGCCAGCGGATGCTGGCTCGGCTTCTCCGTCTACCCGGACACGAAGATGGACGAGAAGCGGATGGTCGTGCTTCTGCGCAGGTACGGGCTTGAGCGCGTGCTGGTGAACTCCGCCGCCGACTGGGGCCGGAGCGACCCCCTCAAGACCCGCAAGGTGGCGGACCTGATGCTCGCCGAGGGATTCAGCGAGGACGATGTCGACCAGGTGCTCTGGCGCAACCCCGTCGCCTTCTACGGGCTCAGCGGGCGCCTCGACCTGAAGCCTCCCGCGACCGGGGCCACACACGAGGGCAACTCCGTCCTGCGCGGCGTGGAGTGACGTATGCGATTCCGCCATCCCGACGGTTCCACCATCCACCTGGCGTACTGCACCAATGTGCATCCGGCCGAGACCCTCGACGGCGTCCTGGCCCAGCTCCGCGACTACTGCGAACCCGTACGGCGCCGTCTGGGCCGCGACCGTCTGGGCATCGGCCTGTGGCTGGCCGAAGACGCCGCTCGTGTCCTCGCGGACACCCCATCCGCCCTGCGCGGTCTGCGCACCGAACTCGACCGCCGAGGCCTCGAAGTCGTCAGCCTCAACGGCTTCCCCTACCGGGGGTTCGGCGACGAACAGGTCAAGTACCGCGTCTACAAGCCCGACTGGGCGGATCCCGAGCGCCTTGAGTACACCGCCGCTCTGGCGCTCATTCTCACGCGGCTGCTTCCCGACGACGTCGAGGAGGGCAGCGTCTCCACCCTGCCGCTCGCCTGGCGCACCGCCGACCCGGACAGCGTGAAGGCAGGGTGCGCCGCCCTGCGTGCGCTCGGCGGAAGGCTCGACACCCTCGCCGACCGGACCGGCCGTTCCGTGCGCATCGGCCTTGAACCGGAACCGGGCTGTGTGATCGAGACCACCGGGGACGCCATCGCCCCGCTCAGGGCGATCGGCCATCACCGCATCGGCATCTGTGTCGACATCTGCCACCTCGCCACCTCGTTCGAAGAGCCGCACCACGCCTTCGGCGAACTCGCCCGAGCGGGCGTCTCCGTCGTCAAGTCCCAGCTGTCCGCGGCGTTGCACGTCGAACACCCGCACCTGCCTGAGGTCCGCGCCCGGCTCGCCGCCTTCGACGAGCCCCGCTTCCTGCACCAGACCCGCACCGTCACCGGCACCGGGGTGCGGGGCACCGACGACATCGGCCAAGCCGTCGACGGCGAGGCGCTGCCCACCGACTCCAGCTGGCGTGCCCATTTCCACGTTCCCCTGCACGAGCCCCCGGCGCTGCCCTTGACCTCGACTCTCTCCGTGCTGAAGACGTCTCTGACCCGGCTCGTCGGCGGTCCGCGTCCGATCACTCGCCACCTGGAGGTCGAGACCTACACCTGGCAGGCGCTCCCGCCGGAGCTGCGCCCCGGCACGGCGGCCCGGCTCGTCGACGGCATCGCCGCCGAACTCACCCTCGCCCACGACCTGCTGACCGACCTCGGCCTGAAGGAGATCCCGTGACCACGCAACGGACCAGCGCCCCGCCGACTCCGCTCCTCCTTCTCGACGTCGTCGGTCTGACTCCTCGCCTCCTCGGCCGTATGCCCCACCTCGACGCGCTCGCGCGGTCCGGTTCGCACACACCGCTGGACACGGTCCTACCGGCCGTCACCTGCTCCGTCCAGTCCACCTTCCTGACCGGAGCCCCGCCCTCCGACCACGGCGTCGTGGGCAACGGCTGGTACTTCCGCGAGCTCGGTGACGTCCTCCTGTGGCGGCAGCACAACGGTCTGGTCGGCGGCGACAAGATCTGGGACGCGGCCCGGCGGGCGCACCCGGGCTACACCGTCGCCAACATCTGCTGGTGGTACGCCATGGGCGCGGACACCGACATCACCGTCACCCCTCGGCCCGTCTACTACGCGGACGGCCGCAAGGAGCCGGACTGCTACACCCGCCCCCCGGAGCTGCACGACGAACTCACCGGGAGATTCGGCACCTTCCCCCTCTTCCAGTACTGGGGACCCGGCGCCGGCCTCACCTCCAGCCGGTGGATCATCGACGCCACCCGCCACATCAACCGCACCCGGCACCCCGACCTCACGCTCTGCTATCTCCCGCACCTCGACTACGACCTGCAGCGCTTCGGACCCGACGACCCGCGCTCGCTGAAGGCCGCCGCGGACCTGGACGAGGCCTTGGCGCCCCTGCTCGAAGACGCCGAGGCCGAGGGGCGCACCGTCGTCGCGCTCTCCGAGTACGGCATCGCACCCGTGGACCACCCCGTCGACATCAACCGCGCCCTGCGACGTGCCGGACTGCTCGAGGTACACACCCAGGACGGCATGGAGTACCTCGATCCCATGGCCTCCCGGGCCTTCGCGGTCGCCGACCACCAGATCGCCCATGTCTACGTGCGGCGCCCCGATGACCTGGCGGTCACCCGGGCGGCACTGGAAGGCATGCCCGGCATCGAGCGGATCCTGGCGGATGACGGCAAGAAGCGTAGCGGTCTCGACCACCCCCGCTCCGGGGAGCTCGTGGCCATCGCCGAGCCCAACGCCTGGTTCACGTACTACTACTGGCTCGATGACGCCCGCGCCCCCGACTTCGCGCGACTCGTCGACATCCACCGCAAACCCGGCTACGACCCGGCCGAGCTCTTCATGGACCCCTCCGACCCCTATGTGAAGGTGAGGGCGGCCACGGCACTGGCCCGGAAGAGGCTCGGCCTGCGCTACCGCATGGCCGTCGTGCCGCTGGACCCCTCGGCTGTCCGCGGCAGCCACGGCCGCCTTCCCCTCGGCGACGACGAAGGCCCGCTCGTCATCTGCTCGATCCCGCACGCGCTCGGCGACCGCCTCGCGGCCACCGATGTGAAGCCCCTCCTTCTCCGTCTGGCGGGCCTGTCCACCTGAGGAGGGCCTCGATCACGGTGCGGCGGTGCCGTGCCCGCCATGCCCCCCGCGCCCGCCGGTCCGGGGGCGGCGGGTCACGGCGAAGTCGAGCAGATCCACCAGGTCCTCGTGGACCGCGGGTGGCAGGGCAGCGCCGTCCAACAGGGCCACCGCTTGAGCGAGATGGGATCGGGCCACCTCCTGGGCGTACGCGCGCCCGCCGGCGGCGTCGATGAGACTGGCCGCCCGCGCCAGGCCGTCTTCGTCCAGGTCTCCTTTGAGCAGGCAAGCCAGCTCGTCCGATGCCGGATGCCCGCTCTGGAGGGCCGCGATGACGGGAAGGGTGCGCTTGCGGCTGCGGAGGTCCTGGAACCCGGGCTTGCCGACCAGGACGGTGTCACCCCAGATGTTCTCCAGGTCGTTCGCGGCCTGCCAGGCCGTTCCCGCCCTGTGCGCCGCTTCCCGCAGTACCTCCGCCTGAGCGGCGGGGGCTCCCGCCAGCACGGAGCCGATCACCGCGGCCGACCCCAGAAGTGCCCCGCCCTTGCCCTCGCAGACGTGCAGGTAGTCATCGATGGAGAGCGAGTCCACCGGGCCGTCGTCGAACTCGCACTCCCGGGCGGCGGCGTGGATCATGCGGGTGAGGGCGTTGTTGAGTTCCCTGGCCGCCGCAGCCCCCGCCGGACCGTCGACGGCGAACAGGCCCTCGGCAGCCGCGGCCCACAACGCGTCGCCGGACAGCAGCGACGTACCGGTGCCGTACACGACCCAGGCGGTCGGCCGGCCGCGACGGATGTCGTCGCCGTCGATGATGTCGTCGTGCAGCAGGGAGAAGTTGTGGATCAACTCCACGGCCACGGCTCCCGGGAGCGCCACCTCGGCTTCGGCGCCCGCGGCCTCGGCGGAGAGCATGGCCATGCACGCCTGGAGGGACCGGCTGCCGCGTCCGGCGACAGGGCTGCCGTCTGCGTCCCACCAGCCGAAGTAGTAGCCCGCGGCTCGTTCGAGACCGGCGGGGAAGCGCGCGATCGCCTGGGCGAGAGCCGGACGGACGAAGACGCGGGCTCGCTCGACGACAGCGGGAACCGCGGGCTGCGCGGAGGACATCGGATCACCCCGCCTTGCGGGAGACGATGCGGATATAGCTGATCCGGCCGCTGCGGTAGCCGTCAAGGTAGGTCTGTTCGATGCCCGTGGTCAGCTCGGAGCGGGAGCGCAGTTCCCAGTACGGGATGGCCGCCTGAGTGAGATCGTCGACCTGGTACGGAACGAAACCGGCGTCGAGCAGGGCACGCAGGTAGCCGCGCCGGCTGTGGGTACGGCAGCGGTAGTGGGCGTCGATCGTCGCCTCCACCGGTTGCCCGGGCACGACCGTGTCGTTGACGCACCAGGTGAGCAGCACGTACCGGCCATCCGTTTCGAGGACCCGGGCGAATTCGGAGAACGCCTCGTCGAGTTCCACGTACATCGTCGTCTCGTTGGTGACGACGGCGTCGAAGGACTCCGCCGGGAAGCGCGTGTGAGTCATGTTGAGATCATGGAAGTGCACCATGTCCGCCACACCTCGTTCGAGCGCCTGGGCGCGGGCAAAGCGGTTCTGGTACGCGGAGAAATTCACTCCGTCCACACGGCACCCCAGTACGTGGTGCAGGAGGAAGGCGGTTCCCCCGCGCCCCGATCCGGCGTCCAGAATCCGGGAGTGTGCTCCCGATTGCGTCAGAGCGCCCAATACCGAGTCCACCTGCCTGGTTTCGAGCCGATGGATCTCATGGCTGATCGCACTCTGCTGTGCGTGGCCGGTCAATTCCAGAACTGACCGGTCGAAATCACCCACGGCAAAATGATGGTGGTAGAGCCCGTCGAGATGTCCCAGATGCAGGTTCAGTGCGTCGTCGCGCTTGGTGTCGTAGTAGGCAAAAGCCTCGGCCTCGAAGGGATTACGCACCAAAGTCTCCACCGGCAGGCTCATCGCGACCATCCCGTCATGTATCGGTATGCAGTCAGGGCTCGAATCAGCGACGACACCGTGAGGACCCCGGCGTCCTCGCCCCCTACGCATGGGACAGCCTCCCTCCCCTTTCTGCACCTCAGTGCCCTCCGGACGGGTGAGCGGGAACCCGGTTGACCCGATCGTGCCCGATCGTGCCCGGTCGGCCGTCGGAGGGCACAGCCGCTTTCGATGGTCCGACAAGCTGAAAAATCGCATCCGATGAACCCATGGCGATAGAGGGGATCGACATATGGACATCCTGAGAAAGGGAGGACCCAGAGACGGAACATCCGGGAGAAACGATGGAGACCGAAGAGCTTCCCGTCTGCCCTTTCCCTGCGGGGCCGCGGGGTGGGCCACCGGCCGTTCTCGAACGACTCCGGGAGGACGATCCACTCGGTTGGGTCCGCATGCCCAGCGGAGTCGCCGCTCGTCTCGCCGTACGTTACGCGGACGTCGCGCAGGTCCTCTCGGACAGCCGTTTCTCGCGAGATCTGAACGGCAGCGCCGCCCCGCGCTTCCTCCCGGGGTTCGACTTCATGGCGTACAACCTCGGCCTTCTCGTCAACCTGGAAGGTGAGCGCCATCAACGACTGCGCGGATTCGTCACCAAGGCGTTCAGCCGCGGACGGATGGACCGCTGGCGGCCGAGGATCCATCAGCTCGTCGACGACCTGATCACCGACTTCGTCTCCCAGGGATCGCCGGCCGACTTCGTCAGCCGGTTCGCCGACCCGCTCGCGGGCATCGCCATGGCCGAGATTCTCGGTATCCCGCCCGAGAGCGGTGCCGAGCTGCGTGCCGGGGCGGGTGCCCTGGCCTCCTTCGCCGCCGGTGAGGGCGAGGCGGCCAGGGAACAGGCGGCCGCCTACGCGCAGCGCGTCCAGGAGATCGTGCGCCACGTGGAGAAGTCTCCTGGCGAGGGTCTGATCAGCGAACTGATCAGGGTCAGGGACGAGACCGCCGGACTGTCCGAGTCCGAGGTGTGCGACCTGGCACTGATGATGATCATCGCAGGGCACACCCCGGCCGGCATCCTCACCCGAGCGGCCGTCACCGTGCTGGCTGATCCCGATCTCTACCGCTTCTTCGGCGGTTCCACCGGGCTGTCGTCCGCTGCCGACGAGCTGCTCCGTTGCCACTCGGTGGCGCTGTCCAACGTGCGGGTGGCGACAGAGGACGTCGACCTGCCGTCCGGGACGATCCGCAAGGGGGAAGCGGTTCTCGCCTCGATCGAAGCGGCCAACCACGACGCACAGGTCTATCCCACGCCACTGTCCTGTCGGCTGTCGCGGGACGCGGAGGCATCGACCGAGCGTCATCTCGCCTTCGGACGGGGCCCGCACTACTGCCTCGGCGCCCACCTCGCGCGCCTCCAGATCGAAGCGGCCTTCTCCGGCCTGGCACGCAGGCTTCCCACCCTGCGGCTTGATGTCGACCCCGACGACATCAAGTGGGGCGCCCTGATGCGAAGCCCGGAGAAGCTCCCTGTGGTGTGGTGACGTCCACAACCGCCGACGGCCCGGTTCCACAACGGAACCGGGCCGTCGGCCGAGGATGCCTGGAGCCCGAGCGGCTCAGCCGCTCAGGCCGAAGCCGGTGGGTAGAGCCCGCGCGGAAGCTGGGACGCCGCGGCCGAGTCGAGCAGCCACAGCGTCCTCGCCCGCCCGTACGCACCGGCTGCCGGAGCCTGGATCTCACCCGCGCCGGACAGCGCGATCCGAGCCGCGTTCGCCTTGTCGTCGCCCGCCGCGAGCAGCCACACCTCGCGTGCTGCGCGGATCGCCGGAAGGGTCAGCGAGATCCTGGTGGGCGGCGGCTTGGGCGCGCCGTGCACGCCGACCACCGTCCGCTCGGTCTCCCGAACCCCCGGATGCTCCGGGAACAGGGAGGCGACATGCGTGTCCGGGCCGACGCCCAGCATCAGCACGTCGAAGGTCGGCACATCGCCGCCCGCGGCGGCAGCCGCTGACCGATAGTGCTCCGGACCCGCGGCGGCCGCCAGCTCCTGCGCGTACGCCGCGGCCGCGGTGTCCGCGTCATTGCCGTACGGGCCGTCGGACGCCGGCATCGGGTGCACCCGGGACGGGTCCAGCGGCACCGAGTCCAGCAGGACCTGGCGGGCCTGGGTGACATTGCGCTCCGGGTCGCCCTCCGGCAGGAAGCGCTCGTCGCCCCACCACAGCTCCAGCCGTGACCAGTCGATGGCGTCCCGGGCAGGCGCGGCGGCCAGTGCGGCCAGCAGGCCGTTCCCGTTGCGCCCGCCGGTGAGGACCACCGACGCCGAACCGCGCGCGGCCTGGGCGTCCACGATCTTCGTGATCAGCCGGGCCGCGGCGGCCTGCGCCATCAGCTCCTTGTCGCGGTGGACGACCAGCTGGGGAGCGCTCATTTCGACGCCGCCTTCCTGGCCGGGGGCTTCGCCGCGGCCTTCTTCCGCGGCGCGGCTCCCTCCGCGGCGGCCTGCGCGGGAGCGGGCCCCGGAAGCTCGCCGGAACCGATGTCCAGTCGGTCGACGCCGTACCGCAGCGCCGAGGCGTAGATGTCGTCCGGGTCGAGCCGTCGCAGCTCCTCCGCGATCAGCTCCGCCGTGTCCCGCCGCTTCAGTGCCACCGCCCGGTCCGGCTGGCCCTCGATGGAGAGGGTGGCGACGGAGCCGTCGGACCGGCCCAGCTCGATGGGGCCCTGCTTGGTGTCCATCCTCACGGAGGTCAGTCCGGGGCCCGTCGAAACCGAGCGCTGCACCGGCACCTTGAGCCGGTCGGCGAGCCACATGGCGAGCAGCTCGCAGCTGGGGTTGTGCTCCTCGCCCTCCACCTCGACCGAGGTCACCTTCCAGGGCGCCTGGTCCAGTGCCGCGGCGAGCATCGAGCGCCACGGGGTGATCCGGGTCCATGCCAGATCCGTGTCACCCGGGGTGTAGGCGTCGGCCCTGGCCGTGAGCTCGGCGATCGGCTGCTCGCAGGCGTAGGTGTCGGTGACCCGGCGCTGCGCCAACGCGCCCAGCGGGTCCGATGCCGGGTCGGCCGGTGCGTGCACCGGCCACCACACCACCACCGGGGCGTCCGGCAGCAGCAACGGCAGCACGACCGAGTTGGCGTGGTCGGCGACCTCGCCGTACAGCCGCAGTACGACCGTCTCACCGGTGCCGGCGTCGGCGCCGACCCGCACCTCCGCGTCGAGACGCGCCTTGGCCTTGTCACGCGGCGACCGGGAGACCCTCTTGATCACCACAAGGGTGCGTGAAGGGTGCTCGCGGGACGCGTCGTTGGCGGCCTTGAGCGCGTCGTAGGCGTTCTCCTCGTCGGTGACGATGACCAGGGTGAGCACCATGCCGACGGCCGGGGTGCCGATTGCCCGGCGTCCCTTCACCAGAGCCTTGTTGATCTTTCCTGACGTGGTGTCCGTGAGGTCGATCTTCATGGCCGACGCCAGCTCCGTCCGTCTCGTGCGAGCATTTCGTCCGCCTCGGCCGGTCCCCAGGTCCCGGCGGGGTACCGCGCGGGCTTGCCGTGCCGGTCCCAGAACTCCTCGATCGGGTCGAGGATCTTCCAGGACAGTTCGACTTCCTCGACCCTCGGGAAGAGGTTGGAGTCACCGAGCAGCACATCGAGGATCAGCCGCTCGTACGCCTCCGGGCTGGACTCCGTGAAGGACTCTCCGTAGGCGAAGTCCATCGAGACGTCCCGGACCTCCAGCGAGGTGCCCGGCACTTTGGAGCCGAACCGCAGGGTGACGCCCTCGTCCGGCTGAACCCGGATGACCAGGGCGTTCTGCCCCAGCTCCTGGGTGGCGGTCCGGTCGAAGGGGGAGTGCGGGGCACGCTGGAACACCACCGCGATCTCGGTGACACGGCGCCCGAGCCGCTTGCCGGTACGCAGATAGAAGGGGACACCCGCCCAGCGGCGGTTGTCGATCTCCACCTTGATGGCCGCATAGGTGTCGGTCTTGGAGTTCGGGTCGGTGCCCTCCTCCTCCAGATAGCCGACGACCTTCTCGCCGCCCTGCCAGCCCGCCGTGTACTGGGCACGCACGGTGCCCGCCGCCAGGTCCTTCGGCAGCTTCACGGCACCCAGCACCTTGGTCTTCTCCGCCGCGAGCGCGTCCGCCTCGAAGGAGGCGGGCTCCTCCATGGCGGTCAGCGCGAGCAGCTGGAGCAGATGGTTCTGGATCACGTCGCGGGCGGCGCCGATGCCGTCGTAGTAGCCCGCCCGGCCGCCGATACCGATGTCCTCGGCCATGGTGATCTGGACATGGTCCACATACGACCGGTTCCAGATCGGCTCGAAGAGGGTGTTGGCGAAACGCAGAGCCAGGATGTTCTGGACGGTTTCCTTGCCGAGGTAGTGGTCGATCCGGAACACCTGGTCCGGGTCGAACACTTCGTGGACGATCGAGTTGAGCTCCTTGGCCGAGGCGAGGTCGTGGCCGAACGGCTTCTCGATGACGGCACGCCGCCAGGAGCCGTCCTTCTGGTCGGCCAGACCGTGCTTCTTGAGCTGCTTGACGACCTTGGGGAAGAACTTCGGCGGCACCGACAGGTAGAACGCGAAGTTGCCGCCGGTGCCCTGCTCCTGGTCCAGCTCGGTGATCGTCTTCTTCAGGTTCTCGAAGGCGGTGTCATCGTCGAAGTCGCCCTGGACGAAGCGCATCCCCTGGATCAGCTGCTGCCAGACCTCCTCGCGGAAGGGGGTGCGGGCGTGCTGCTTGACCGCGTCGTGCACCTCCTGCGCGAAGTCCTCGTCGTCCCACTCGCGGCGGGCGTAGCCGACGAGCGAGAAGCCCGGCGGCAGCAGACCGCGGTTGGCGAGGTCGTAAACAGCAGGCATCAACTTCTTACGTGACAAATCGCCCGTGACGCCGAAAATCACCAGGCCCGACGGCCCCGCGATACGCGGGAGCCGCCGGTCCGCGGCGTCACGGAGCGGATTGGCTCCGTGTGCGGGAGTCAAGACGCTCAGCCCTCCGAAGGCGCGAGGCGGTCGAGCTCCGCCTGCGTCGACTTGAGCAGGTCGTTCCAGGCCGCCTCGAACTTCTCGACGCCCTCGTCCTCGAGCAGCTGCACCACGTCGTCGTACGAGATCCCGAGCTTCGCGAGCCCGTCGAGCTCGGCACGCGACTGCTCGTAGGTGCCGCGCACGGTGTCCCCGGTGATCTGCCCGTGGTCCGCCGTGGCCTGGAGCGTGGCCTCCGGCATGGTGTTCACGGTGCCCGTGGCGACCAGCTCGTCCACGTACAGCGTGTCCTTGTACGCCGGGTCCTTGACGCCGGTCGACGCCCACAGCGGACGCTGCTTGTTGGCGCCCGCCTTGTCCAGCGCGGTCCAGCGTGCGGTGGCGAACACCTCCTCGTAGGCCTCGTAGGCGAGGCGGGCGTTGGCGAGTGCCGCCTTCCCGCGCAGTGCCTTGGCCTCGTCCGTGCCGAGCGAGTCCAGGCGCTTGTCGATCTCGGTGTCCACCCGGGACACGAAGAAAGACGCCACCGAACGGATCTTCGACAGGTCGAGTCCGGCGGCCTTCGCCTTCTCCAGGCCGGCCAGGTAGGCGTCCATCACCTCGCGGTAGCGCTCCAGCGAGAAGATCAGCGTGACATTGACGCTGATGCCCTGCCCGATGACCTCGGTGATCGCGGGCAGGCCTGCCTTCGTCGCCGGGATCTTGATGAACGTGTTCGGGCGGTCCACCAGCCAGGCCAACTGCTTGGCCTCCGCGATGGTCGCGGCGGTGTTGTGCGCGAGCCGCGGGTCCACCTCGATGGACACTCGGCCGTCCTGCCCGCCGGTGGCGTCGAACACCGGACGCAGCACGTCGGCGGCGTCCCGGACGTCGGCCGTCGTGATCATCCGCAGGGCTTCCTCTACCGTCAGCCTGCGTGCGGCCAGGTCGGCGAGCTGCTGCTCGTAGCCGTCACCGGACGAGATCGCCTTCTGGAAGATCGACGGGTTGGTCGTGACACCCACCACGTGGTGCTGGTCGATCAGCTCGGCGAGATTGCCGGAGGTGATCCGCTTGCGCGACAGGTCGTCGAGCCAGATCGCCACGCCCTCGTCGGAGAGGCGCTTGAGTGCGTCTGTCATGGGAATTGCATCTCCTACTGGTCGTATACCGGCGTCAGCGCCCGGCGGCGTCGATCGATTCCCGGGCGGCGGCGGCCACCGCCTCCGGGGTGAACCCGAACTCGCGGAACAGGAGCTTGCCGTCCGCCGACGCACCGAAGTGCTCCAGCGAGACGATCCGCCCGGCGTCGCCCACGTAGCGGTGCCAGGTCAGGCCGATACCGGCCTCGACCGCGACCCGGGCCTTGAGCGACGGCGGAAGCACGCTGTCCTTGTACGCCTGCTCCTGCTCCTCGAACCACTCGGTGGACGGCATCGAGACCACCCGCGTCGGGGTGCCCGCGGCCTGGAGCTGCTCGCGAGCCTCCACCGCGAGGTGCACCTCGGAGCCGGTGGCGATCAGCACCACCTCGGCATCGGCGGCCTGCCCGTCGGGACCCTCGGCCTCGAACATGATGTAACCGCCCCTGGCGGTGTCCTCGTTGGGCTCGTAGGTCGGCACGCCCTGACGGGTCAGCGCCAGGCCGTGCGGGGTGCCGACACCGAACGCCTTCGTCCAGCGCCGCAGGATCTCCCGCCAGGCGATGGCCGTCTCGTTGGCGTCGGCGGGGCGCACGATGGACAGACCCGGGATCGCGCGCAGCGAGGCGAGCTGCTCGACGGGCTGGTGGGTCGGGCCGTCCTCGCCCAGACCGATCGAGTCATGCGTCCAGACGTAGGTCACCGGCAGGTGCATCAGCGCGGACAGCCGCACCGCGTTGCGCATGTAGTCGGAGAACACCAGGAAGGTGCCGCCGTAGACGCGGGTGTTGCCGTGCAGCGTGATGCCGTTCATCACGGCAGCCATCGCGTGCTCGCGGATGCCGAAGTGGATCGTCCGGCCGTAGGGGTCGGCCTCCGGCAGGGGGTTGCCCTTCGGCAGGAAGGACGACGACTTGTCGATGGTGGTGTTGTTCGAGCCGGCCAGGTCGGCGGAACCGCCCCACAGCTCGGGGATGACACCGCCCAGCGCCTGGAGCACCTTGCCGGAAGCGGCACGGGTCGCGACGCCCTTGCCGGCCTCGAACACCGGGAGCTTCTCCTCCCAGCCGGCCGGCAGCTCGCCCGCGCGCACGCGGTCGAACTCGGCGGCGCGCTCCGGGTTGGATGCCCGCCACTCGGCGAATCCCTTCTCCCACTCCTCGCGTGCGTCACGGCCCCGGTCAAGGGCCTTGCGGGTGTGCCCGATGACCTCGTCGGAGACCTCGAAGGTCTGCTCGGGGTCGAAGCCGAGCACCCGCTTGGTGGCCGCGACCTCGTCGTCGCCGAGCGCCGAGCCGTGCGAGGCCTCGGTGTTCTGGGCGTTCGGGGCCGGCCAGGCGATGATCGAACGGGCCGCGATGAAGGAAGGCCGCTCGGTCTCCTCCTGAGCAGCCCTCAGCGCGCGGTACAGACCGGCCGGGTCGAGGTCTCCGCTCGGCAGCTGCGCCACACGCTGCACGTGCCAGCCGTAGGACTCGTACCGCTTCAGGGTGTCCTCGGAGACCGCGGTCTCGGTGTCGCCCTCGATGGAGATGTGGTTGTCGTCCCACAGCAGCACCAGATTGCCGAGCTTCTGGTGCCCGGCCAGAGCGGACGCCTCGTGGGAGATGCCCTCCTGGAGGCAGCCGTCGCCCGCGATGGCCCAGATGGTGTGGTCGAACGGAGAGGTGCCGGGCGCGGCGTCCGGGTCGAACAGGCCGCGCTCGTAACGGGCGGCCATGGCCATGCCCACGGCATTGGCGACACCCTGGCCCAGCGGGCCGGTCGTGGTCTCGACGCCGACGGTGTGGCCGTACTCCGGGTGCCCGGGGGTCTTGGAGCCCCAGGTGCGAAACGCCTTCAGATCGTCCAGCTCCAGGCCGTATCCGGCCAGGTAGAGCTGGATGTACAGAGTCAGGCTTGAGTGGCCTGCGGAGAGGACGAACCGGTCGCGACCGGTCCAGTCCGCATCGGCGGGGTCGTGCCGCATCAGCTTCTGGAAGAGGACGTACGCCGCGGGGGCCAGGCTCATGGCCGTACCGGGATGGCCGTTGCCGACCTTCTGTACGGCGTCAGCGGCGAGGACACGGACGGTGTCCACGGCCCGCTGGTCCAATGCGGTCCACTCGAGATCTGTGGTGGTCGGCTTGGTGCTCACCCTGGGTCAGGGCTCCTCTCCACATGTTCGGGTCCCGGTGACTGAACGGGTGTACCGGGCGCTGTCGAGCCTACCCTCGCAGCAGCGGGCGTCCTTTCGAGAGCACGTCTCTCCCCTCGGACAGCGCCGGTCTTCCTTCCGGTGCCGCCACTGCCAGGGTGCGCTCACGAGCCGGACTTCGCCTCCTGTCGGTGATCGGCTCGGTGTTCGGCCCGGTCACCGCTCCGGTGACCGGTTCGTGATCGGTCCGGTGTCCGGTCACGTCGACGGGTCGCGTCAATCCGTGAATACGCGCCCCCGTCCCGGACCGCTCAACACGACCCCACCCCCGCGAAGATCGGCATGCGGCCAACGTCTAGAGTGGCGTGGTACGCGCGAGCCTCCACGGGTGTCCATGCCCCCGCAACCACCGGGTGCGGGAGGCGTCCTCGTGGGCTCGCTGGGAATTCTCTGTCAGGGGTGTGCGTGACGGCCGTCGAGTCCCGGCCCGCAGGGGCCGTCTTGACCACCGGTCCAAGGGGCCATCGGCCATTCGGGGCCCGCGTCAAGGCATTCGTGGCGCTCACCAAGCCGCGGATCATCGAGCTGTTGCTGATCACCACGGTCCCCGTGATGTTCCTGGCCGCCCAAGGGGTGCCGGACCTCTGGCTGGTGGTGGCCACCTGCGTCGGAGGCTATCTCTCCGCCGGTGGCGCCAACGCGCTCAACATGTACATCGACCGCGACATCGACGCGCTGATGGACCGCACATCGCAGCGTCCGCTGGTCACCGGGATGGTCTCGCCCCGCGAGTGCCTGGTCTTCGGACTGTCGCTCGCGGTGGTCTCCACCCTCTGGTTCGGACTGCTCGTCAACTGGCTGTCCGCGGTGCTCGCGCTCGGCGCGCTCCTCTTCTACGTCGTCGTCTACACGATGCTGCTGAAGCGGCGCACCGCGCAGAACATCGTCTGGGGCGGCATCGCAGGCTGCATGCCCGTGCTCATCGGCTGGTCAGCCGTCACCGACTCGATGTCCTGGGCGGCCGTCATCCTCTTCCTGGTCATCTTCTTCTGGACGCCGCCGCACTACTGGCCGCTGTCGATGAAGGTCAAGGAGGACTACGCGCGCGTCGGCGTGCCGATGCTTCCCGTGATCGCCTCCAACAAGGCCGTCGCCCGCCAGATCGTCCTCTACAGCTGGGTGATGGTCGCGGTCTCGCTGCTGCTCACCCCGCTCGGCTACACCGGCTGGTTCTACACGGCGGTCGCGCTGGCCACCGGCGGCTGGTGGCTGTGGGAGGCGCACGCCCTCCAGAGCCGGGCGAAGGCCGGGGCCACGGGCGGAAAGCTCAAGGAGATGCGCCTCTTCCACTGGTCGATCACCTATGTGTCGCTGCTGTTCGTGGCGGTGGCCGTGGATCCGTTCCTGCGCTGACCGGTCGACCGGTTGATCAGTCGATCCGCTGGTCGGTCAGGGGCTGTCCCGGACTTCCCGGCGGAAGGATCCCGGGTCCGGCCCGGGCGATACGGGACTGCCCGGTGGCGCCCGGGACCGTACGGCCGGGCGAGGCGTGGCCCAGACCACGTGGCCTGGCGGTCGCCAGTGGATCTACTCGCGAGTAGCATCGCTGTCATGGCAGAAACCCAGGTCGACGAGACCACGCCCCAGGTCAAGCAGGACGCCCGCGCCGACCGCAAGGCCGCCAAGCTCGCCAAGCAGATCGGCGCCTTCGCCAAGGCTCACGGCGGAGCCGAGGGTCAGCTCGCCTACATCGGGGAGCGCGGCAGCCGCATCGTGCTCGTGGGCGAGGACGGCGGCTGGGGCGACATCGTGGCCCCCACCCACGCCATCGCGGTCAGCGCGGCGGAGAAGTCGGGCATCACGATGCATGAGTCCTTCGACGGCGACTTCGCCGCGAAGGTGCGCACCGGACCGTACGAGTGGACCCGCATGGCGGGCATCCAGGTCGGCGGCCCGTCGAACGGCTGACGAAGGTCCGGCACAGGGCCCGCCGCGGTCCGGTGCCCGCCGCACGGACGGCACATCGGGCTCCGGGGGCAACACCTCATGCCCGGCTCACCCGTTAGGACGTGTGCAAGCACGCCCACCGCGGGGAGGTCCCGGATGATCGATACGCCGTCCTTGGTGGACCAGTACTGCCACGGCGTCCTGCGTACCGAACTCGGCCTTGGCACCTTCGAGGCGCACCTGGGCAGGACCGCCGGGGCACCCGCGCCCGGCACCACCTTCTTCGACACCCAGACGGGCTTCGCGGTACGGCGCTGGTGTCCCCCCTTGCTCGGACTCGAACCGCACTGCCCACCCGCGTACTATCTCGCCCGGCGCAGGGAGCTGGGCGTCCTCGAGTCCGGCCGACGGCTGCTGCGGGCCACCGGGATCTCCACCTACCTCGTGGACACCGGACTGCCGGGAGACATCACCGGGATCCCCGAGATCGCCGCGGCGGGTGAGGCGGAGGCCCATGAGATCGCCCGCCTGGAACAGCTCGCCGAACACGTGGCCGACACCTCGGGCACCGTCGACGGCTTTCTGGCCAATCTCGCCGAGGCCGTCCACGGGGCGGCTGCGACGGCGGTGGCCCTCACCTCGGTCGCGGGTGTGCGGCACGGGCTCGCACTCGCCCCCGAACCGCCGGGCCCCGGCGAGGTGAGAGGTGCCACGGGGCGTTGGCTGTCGGCGCGCCGGGTGGGCGACCGCCTCACCGATCCCGTACTGCTGCGCCATCTGCTCTGGATCGCCGTCACCGCGGGGAGGCCGCTGCAACTGCATGTGGGCGTGGACGATCCGCTGCTGCTCACCGGGTTCGCGGCGGCCACGACCGGCCTCGGCACCGATCTCGTCCTGTTGCACGGTTACCCGTACCACCGTCACGCCGCGCACCTGGCGAGCGTCTTCCCGCATGTGTACGCCGACGTCGGGCCCGCGCTCGCGTACACGGGAGCGGGCGCGGCGTCCGTGCTCGCGGAGATCCTGGAGCTCGCGCCGTTCGGGAAGCTGCTCTTCTCCAGCGGATCGCGAGGGCTGCCCGAACTCCATGTGGTCGGTGCGCGGATCTTCCGGGAGGCGCTGGTGCGGGTGCTGAGCGGCTGGGTCACCGACGGCGCCTGGTCCCGGGCGGACGCCCAGCGGGTGGCCGAGATGATCGCCGCCGGCAATGCCCGCCGCGTCTACGGACTGCCGGTCCAGCCCACCACCCCACCGACCCCCGTCCGGGTGCCCGCGGTTCGTGGCTCGGAACTGCCGGCCCGGATCCAGCGGCGCCACGTCTGAGCCCGTGCTCCGCTCTCAGGCGGTGGTGAGCGCCGCGTCCTGCCGTGCCGACGCCCCCGCCGGGTCATCGAACGGCCGCTCCCGCAGGCTGAGTGCGAGCCGCAGGGCGGCGACCCACATCAGCGAGGAGCCGAGCATATGGGCGCCCACCAGCAGCTCGGGCACATCGGTGAAGAACTGCACATAGCCGATGGCGCCTTGGGCGAGCAACACGATCAGCAGCTCCCGGGCGCGGGCTCGAGTGTCGTCGGGGGCGTCCACCACCCGCAGGGACAGCCACATCGCAAGGGCCAGCAGACACACCAGCCAGGCCAGAGCCGCATGTACGTGCGCGGCGTCCACCCAGTTGAACGGCATCCGCGGCACATCGCTGCTGTCGCCCGCGTGCTTCCCGGAGCCGGTCACCGCCGTCCCCACGGCGATCAGCAGCGCGGACGAGCCCAGTAGCGCCCAGGACAGCTTCCGCACCGGACGCGGTACCCGGCGCCGCACCGCGGCGTCGCCCTCACCGGACCTGACCCAGGTGACGGTGGCCACCGTCAGCAGCGCGTTGGCGGCCAGGAAGTGCCCGGCGACGGTCCACGGGTTGAGGCCGGCCCATACGGTGATCCCGCCGAGGACGGCGTTGCTCATCACCACCCAGAACTGGGCCCAGCCCAGCCGGGTGAGTCCGCGCCGCCACGGCTTGGTGGAGCGCGCGGCGATGATCGCCCAGCCGACCGCGGCCGACAGCACGTAGGTCAGCATGCGGTTGCCGAACTCGATCGCGCCGTGGATGCCCTGCTCGGGTGTGGCGAAGAGGCTGTCGTCCGTGCACTTCGGCCAGGTGTCGCAGCCGAGACCGGAGCCGGTCAGCCGGACCGCGCCACCGGTGACGATGATGACGACGCTCATCACGACAGCGGAGAGCGCGGCACGCCGGACGGTCGCGGGGGACGGTGTCCAGCGCTGGGCGATGAAGGCGAGGGGGGTCTGCACGGCGACTATCGTAGGCGGCCGCTTGTGCGCGCTTTCACGAGGGGGACGACCGGGCGCGGACGAACATGCCCCGGACAGCGCACCGCGCACCCGCACCGCACCCACGCCGCGTGCTCACTCCCAGCGGAAGAACTTCGCCGCCGCACCGAGCCCGAGCACCGCCCAGCCGGCCAGGATCCCGAGATCCGCCCAGGGCATCCCGGAACCGTGCTGCAGCACGTCGCGCAGCCCGTCCGACAGTGCGGATATCGGCAGCAGCCCGAGCGGCGACTGAGCCGCTTCGGGGAACTTGTCGAGCGGTACGACCACCCCGCCGCCCACCAGCAGCAGCAGGAACACCAGGTTCGCGGCGGCCAGCGTGGCCTCCGCCCGGAGCGTGCCCGCCATCAGCAACCCGAGTCCGGAGAAGGCCGCCGTGCCGAGTACCAGCAGCGCCAGGACCGGAACGGGACCCCCTTCCGGGGACCAGCCGAGCGCGAAGGCGAGCACGGTCAGCAACGCCACCTGGAGGATCTCGGTCACCAGGACCGCGAGTGTCTTGGCCGTCATCAGCGCCCACCGCGGCAGTGGTGAGGCGCCGAGCCGCTTGAGCACCCCGTAGCGCCGCTCGAAGCCGGTGGCGATGGCCTGACCGGTGAAGGCGGTGGACAGAACCGCGAGCGCGAGGATGCCGGGAGTGAGGAAGTCCACGGTCCGGCCGGCACCCGTGTCCACGATGTCGACCGTCGAGAACAGCACCAGCAGCAGCGACGGAATGATCACCGTCAGCAGCAGCTGCTCGCCGTTGCGCAGCAGCATCCGGGTCTCCAGCGCCGCCTGCGCCGCGATCATCCGCCCGAGCGGTGCCGCGCCCGGCTTCGGGGCGTAGCGGCCCGAAGCGCCCCGCCCCGCCGCCGCGCCCGCCCTCGTGCCCATGCCTTCGCCCACCTCAGCGGTCATGACCGCAGCTCCTTCCCGGTCAGCTCCAAGAAGACGTCCTCCAGGGTGTGCCGTTCCACCGCGATCCCGTCCGGCATCACCCCGTGCTGTGCGCACCAGGAAGCGACGGTGGCCAGCAGCTGCGGATCGACGGTGCCCGATATCCGGTACGCACCGGGGACCACCTCGACCGCCGATGTGCCGTCCGGCAGCGCCTTCAGCAGCGAGCCCAGGTCGAGCCCCGGACGGCCGGTGAAGCGCAGGGTGTTCTCCGCGCCGCCGCGGCAGAGCTGCTCGGGGCTGCCTTGGGCGACCACACGGCCCGCGTCGATGATCGCGATGTCGTCGCAGAGCTCCTGTGCCTCGTCCATGAAGTGAGTGGTGAGCACCACGGTCACCCCGTCCGAGCGCAGCTCGCGCACCAGCTCCCAGGTGGCCCTGCGTGCCTGCGGGTCGAGGCCCGCTGTCGGCTCGTCCAGGAACACCAGCTCGGGGCGGCCGACCACGGCCATGGCCAGCGCGAGCCGCTGCTGCTGTCCACCGGACAGCCTCCGGTAGGCGGTACGACCGCAGGAGCCGAGGCCGAGCCGCTCGATCAGGGCGTCCACGTCCAGCGGGTGCGCGTGCAATCCGGCCATGTGGCGGAGCATCTCGTCGGCGCGAGCGCCCGAGTAGACGCCGCCGGACTGGAGCATCACGCCGATCCGGGGACGCAGCCGCGCCGCGTCGGCCACCGGGTCGAGCCCCAGTACCCGGACGCTGCCCGAGTCGGGACGGCGGTAGCCCTCGCAGGTCTCGACCGTGGTGGTCTTCCCCGCGCCGTTGGGGCCCAGGACGGCGGTCACCGTACCGGCGCGGACTTCGAGGTCGAGCCCGTCCACCGCGGTCTTCGCTCCATACCGCTTGACCAGGCCGCGCACCTGGACGACGGACTCGTTCTTCATGCCGGGAAGTCTAAGGAGCCCCGGGCGCCCTCCGGGCCCCGGGTCCGGAACCCGCCACTACCGGAAGCTCCGGTTTCGTTTCGCCGTCCTGGCGCGCGGGCGCGGTGCCACCCGCACCCCGTGATCGGCCGGCGCGTCGCCCGCTGGCCCGGGCTCAAGCGGGTGAACCATCCGGCCCTGGGTCCCGAGCGAGTGCGCCGGAGGGTAGGGCTTGGGTGCCCTGGGAGGTACCTCCCGTACGGGCGACGGCTTCGGAAAGGCGGCAGCGGTGGCGGAGAACGATCTGGAACGCCGGCTGGGCGTTCTGCTGGGCGATGAGCTGACCGGGGACGGGAGGGGCGGGTTGCTCGCCTCGCTGTTCAGCGAGGTCGGCGACAGCGGTCAGGGCGGCGGGAACCCGCTCCAGGGTCTGGTGAACGAGCTCAATGAGGGAGGTCTCGCGGACAAGGTCGGTTCCTGGGTCGGTCCCGGCGGCAACGAGCCCGTCAGCGGTCCGGAGCTCGCTCAGGCGCTGCCGTACCAGGTGCTCGACCGTGTGGCGCGGCAGGCCGATGTGGCACCCGAGCAGGCCGCCGACCTGCTTGCCGAGGCGCTGCCGCAGGCCGTGGACAGGCTGACTCCGGAGGGGCAGGTCCCGCAGGGGCTGCTGTAGGGCCCCATGGAGGCAGACGGACATCCGGGTGATCACCCGGAACGGCCCGGCAGGGAGCGGCGAGGTGATCGTTTCCGCAGGTCAGGTTAGGTTTCCCTAAGTGATGCACGGCACCGTCCGCGGAGCGGGCGCGGCTTGTCACTGTCCTCGGAATTACGCAACAATGGCGTTGTGAAAAACGGTGAGGCGGGGCATCAGGCCCCCCAGGAAGAGCTCGCTACCGGGGAGCGCTCGACGCGCAACCGGGTCGCGCGGTCGATCCTGGACCACGGTCCCTCCACCGTCGCCGACCTCGCGAAACGACTCGGCCTCACCCAGGCCGCCGTCCGCCGCCACCTGGACGCGCTCGTGAGCGACGATGTCGTCGCCCCCCACGAGCAGCGCGTGTACGGGACGCGCACCCGGGGCCGGCCCGCCAAGGTGTTCGCGCTCACGGACTGCGGTCGTGATGCCTTCGAGCAGTCGTACGACAAGCTGGCCGTCGACGCCCTGCGCTGGATCGAGCGTGCGGCCGGGGGTGGAGCCGCCGGTGAGGCTGCCGTCGCGGACTTCGCCCGGGCCCGGATCGAGGCGCAGGCCGACGCGTACCGCAAGGCCGTCGACGCCGCCGATCCCGAGCACAGGACCGAGGCTCTGGCCAAGGCCCTGAGCGCCGATGGGTACGCTGCTACGGCCCGTGACGCCCCGGTCGGCGAGCAGCTCTGCCAGCACCACTGCCCCGTCGCCCACGCCGCCGAGCGCTACCCGCAGCTGTGCGAAGCGGAGACGGAACTCTTCTCGCGCCTGCTCGGGACCCATGTGCAACGGCTGGCCACCATCGCCCACGGCGACGGAGTGTGCACCACCTTCATCCCGAAGGTGGGCCGTGGCCCGAGCGGCAGCGGCAGGGCCGGCAGTCACAGAACCAGCAGCAGTCACATCTCAAAAACGTCAGACACATCAGCATCTGCAAGCAAGGCCGGGAGGAACCCCGCATGACTCTCCCCACGGAGACTGCCCACCCTGAGCTCGAGGGCCTGGGCAAGTACGAATACGGCTGGGCCGACTCCGACGCCGCCGGCTCCGCCGCCAAGCGCGGCCTCTCCGAGGAGGTCGTCCGTGACATCTCCGCGAAGAAGTCCGAGCCCGAGTGGATGCTGAAGCTGCGTCTGAAGGGTCTGCGGCTCTTCGACAAGAAGCCCATGCCGAACTGGGGCTCCGACCTCTCCGGCATCGACTTCGACAACATCAAGTACTTCGTACGGTCCACCGAGAAGCAGGCCGCCAGCTGGGAGGACCTGCCCGAGGACATCAAGAACACGTACGACAAGCTCGGCATCCCCGAGGCCGAGAAGCAGCGCCTGGTCGCCGGTGTCGCGGCGCAGTACGAGTCCGAGGTCGTCTACCACCAGATCCGTGAGGACCTGGAGGCCCAGGGCGTCATCTTCCTGGACACCGACACCGCGCTGAAGGAGCACCCGGAGCTCTTCCAGGAGTACTTCGGCACCGTCATCCCGGTCGGCGACAACAAGTTCGCCTCGCTGAACAGCGCCGTGTGGTCCGGTGGCTCGTTCATCTACGTACCGAAGGGCGTGCACGTCGACATCCCGCTCCAGGCCTACTTCCGGATCAACACCGAGAACATGGGCCAGTTCGAGCGGACGCTGATCATCGTGGACGAGGACGCCTACGTCCACTACGTCGAGGGCTGCACCGCACCGATCTACAGCTCGGACTCGCTGCACAGCGCCGTGGTGGAGATCATCGTCAAGAAGGGCGCCCGCTGCCGCTACACGACCATCCAGAACTGGTCGAACAACGTCTACAACCTCGTCACCAAGCGTGCTGTGGCCTATGAGGGCGCGACCATGGAGTGGGTCGACGGCAACATCGGCTCCAAGGTGACGATGAAGTACCCGGCCGTCTACCTGATGGGCGAGCACGCCAAGGGCGAGACGCTGTCCATCGCGTTCGCGGGTGAGGGCCAGCACCAGGACGCCGGCGCCAAGATGGTCCACATGGCGCCGAACACCTCATCGAACATCATCTCCAAGTCGGTGGCGCGAGGCGGAGGCCGCACGTCCTACCGCGGCCTGATCGAGATCGGCGAGGGCGCCCCGGGCGCCAAGTCCAACGTGCTCTGCGACGCGCTGCTGGTCGACACGATCTCGCGCTCCGACACCTACCCGTACGTGGACGTCCGCGAGGACGACGTGTCCATGGGCCACGAGGCCACGGTCTCCAAGGTCTCCGAGGACCAGCTCTTCTACCTGATGAGCCGGGGTCTGTCCGAGGACGAGGCGATGGCGATGATCGTGCGCGGCTTCGTCGAGCCGATCGCCAAGGAGCTGCCCATGGAGTACGCCCTCGAACTCAACCGGCTGATCGAGCTCCAGATGGAAGGAGCGGTCGGCTAGCGCCACCGCCGCATCCGACCGTCAGTACCGACTTATCCGAGAAAGCGAGCACTACGACAGCCATGGCTGAGGCT
Organism: Streptomyces sp. SCSIO 30461; assembly: GCF_037023745.1. Lineage (NCBI taxonomy): Bacteria > Bacillati > Actinomycetota > Actinomycetes > Kitasatosporales > Streptomycetaceae > Streptomyces > Streptomyces sp. SCSIO 30461. Next base: position 5,514,245 of record NZ_CP146101.1, on the reverse strand, counting down.
CAGAGCATCCCGGTGGGCTCCACCACCGCCGGTTCGATCGCGGTGGCCGCGGAGTCCACCGTCGCCACGCGCATGAGCGCCCCCCCGTCCTACGACGTGGCGGACTTCCCCGTCCCGCACGGGCGCGAGGAGGAGTGGCGATTCACCCCGCTTGACCGCCTCGCCGGGCTGCACGACGGCACCGCCGTCGCCACCCACGGCGGAGTGACGGTCGAGGTCAGCGCCCCCGAGGGCGTCGTGGTGGAGACCGTCGGCCGCGACGACGCACGGCTCGGCAAGGCCGGCACGCCCGTGGACCGGGTCGCCGCGCAGGCATACTCCGCCTTCGAGAAGGCCTCCGTCATCACCGTCCCCAAGGAGACCGTGCTGACCGAGCCGATCCGGGTCTCGGTGCGCGGTGAGGGCGGTGTCGCCTTCGGCCACCAGCACATCGAGCTGGGTGCCTTCGCCGAAGCCGTCGTCGTCATCGACCACACCGGTGAGGCGGCCGTCGCGGCCAACGTCGACTTCGTGCTCGGCGACGGTGCCAAGCTGACCGTCGTCTCCGTCCAGGACTGGGACGACAAGGCCGTCCACCTCGGCCAGCACAACGCGCTGGTCGGTCGGGACGCCTCCTTCAAGTCCGTCGTCGTCACCTTCGGCGGCGACGTCGTGCGGCTCCACCCGCGTGTGGCGTACGCGGGCACGGGCGGCGAGGCCGAGCTGTTCGGCCTCTACTTCACCGACGCGGGCCAGCACCAGGAGCACCGCCTCCTGGTCGACCACAACACCCCGCACTGCAAGTCCAACGTCGTCTACAAGGGCGCGCTCCAGGGTGACAACGCCCATGCGGTCTGGATCGGCGATGTGCTCATCGAGGCCAAGGCCGAGGGCACCGACACCTACGAGATGAACCGCAACCTCGTCCTCACCGACGGCGCGCGGGTCGACTCGGTGCCGAACCTGGAGATCGAGACCGGTGAGATCGTCGGTGCCGGACACGCCTCCGCCACCGGCCGTTTCGACGACGAGCAGCTGTTCTACCTGATGGCCCGCGGCATCCCGGAGACCGAGGCCCGCCGTCTGGTCGTCCGCGGCTTCTTCGCCGAGCTGGTCCAGCAGATCGGTCTGCCGGACGTCGAGGAGCGCCTCATCGCCAAGATCGAGGCCGAGCTGGAGGCGTCCGTCTGATGGCCTTCGTCCGAGCCTGCGGGCTGAGCGAGCTGGAGGAGGACACCCCGAAGCGGGTGGAACTCGACGGCACGCCGGTCTCCGTCGTGCGCACCGAGGGCGAGGTGTTCGCGATCAACGACATCTGCTCGCACGCCAACGTCTCCCTCTCGGAGGGCGAGGTCGAGGACTGCCACATCGAGTGCTGGTTGCACGGCTCCAGCTTCGACCTCCGCACCGGCAAGCCCGACAGCCTTCCCGCGACGGCACCCGTCCCCGTATACCCCGTAAAGATCGAAGGGGACGATGTGCTCGTCTCCGTCACCCAGGAGTCCTGAGTCACCCATGGCAACGCTTGAAATCCGCGACCTGCACGTCTCCGTCGAGGCCGAGAACGGCCCCCGGGAGATCCTCAAGGGCGTCGACCTGACCGTGAAGCAGGGCGAGACCCACGCCATCATGGGCCCCAACGGCTCCGGCAAGTCGACCCTCGCCTACTCCCTCGCGGGCCACCCCAAGTACACGATCACCGGCGGCACCGTGACCCTGGACGGCGAGGACGTCCTGGAGATGTCCGTCGACGAGCGCGCCCGCGCCGGTGTCTTCCTCGCCATGCAGTACCCGGTCGAGGTCCCGGGTGTCTCGGTCTCCAACTTCCTGCGCACCTCCGCCACCGCCATCCGCGGCGAAGCCCCCAAGCTGCGCACCTGGGTGAAGGAGGTCAAGGAGGCCATGGAGCGTCTCCAGATGGACCCCGCCTTCGCCGAGCGCAACGTCAACGAAGGCTTCTCCGGTGGTGAGAAGAAGCGCCACGAGATCCTCCAGCTCGAACTGCTCAAGCCGAAGATCGCCATCCTGGACGAGACCGACTCCGGTCTGGACGTCGACGCCCTGCGCGTCGTCTCCGAGGGCGTCAACCGGGTGCGTGAGACCGGCGAGGTCGGCACCCTGCTGATCACGCACTACACCCGGATCCTCCGTTACATCAAGCCCGACCACGTCCACGTGTTCGCGAACGGCCGGATCGCCGAGTCCGGCGGCCCCGAGCTGGCGGACAAGCTGGAGGCCGAGGGCTACGAGGCATATGTGAAGGGTGGCGTATCAGCGTGACCCATCCCCGCCAGGGGCTCCCCGGCCTCCTCGACACCGAGGCGCTCCGCAAGGACTTCCCGATCCTGGACCGCGTCCTGCATGACGGCAAGAAGCTCGTCTACCTGGACAACGCGGCGACCTCGCAGACCCCGCGCCAGGTGCTCGACGTGCTCAGCGAGTACTACGAGCAGCACAACGCCAATGTCCACCGCGGTGTGCACGTGCTCGCCGAGGAGGCCACCGCGCTGTACGAGGGCGCCCGCGACAAGGTCGCCGCCTTCGTCAACGCGCCCAGCCGCGACGAGGTGATCTTCACCAAGAACGCCTCGGAGTCGCTGAACCTCGTCGCGAACATGCTGGGTTGGGCCGATGAGCCCTACCGCGTGGACCACGAGACCGAAATAGTCATCACGGAGATGGAGCACCACTCCAACATCGTTCCGTGGCAGCTGCTCGCGCAGCGCACCGGTGCGAAGCTGAAGTGGTTCGGTCTCACCGACGACGGCAGGCTCGACCTGTCCGGCATCGACGAGATCATCACCGAGAAGACGAAGATCGTCTCCTTCGTGCTGGTGTCCAACATCCTGGGCACGCTCAATCCGGTGGAGCAGATCGTCCGCCGTGCGCAGGAGGTCGGCGCGCTCGTCCTCGTCGACGCCTCGCAGGCGGCCCCGCACATGCCCCTGGACGTCCAGGCCCTCGGCGCCGACTTCGTGGCCTTCACCGGTCACAAGATGTGCGGACCGACCGGTATCGGCGTGCTCTGGGGGCGCCAGGAGCTGCTGGAGGACCTCCCGCCGTTCCTGGGCGGTGGCGAGATGATCGAGACCGTCTCGATGCACTCGTCCACCTACGCCCCGGCGCCGCACAAGTTCGAGGCGGGCACGCCCCCGATCGCCCAGGCGGTCGGTCTCGGCGCGGCCGTGGACTACCTCACCTCGATCGGCATGGACAAGATCGCGCGGCATGAGCATGCGATCACCGAATACGCCGTCCAGCGCCTCCAGGAGGTCCCCGGCCTGAGGATCATCGGCCCGGTGACGGCCGAGGACCGCGGCGCTGCGATCTCTTTCGTACTCGGTGACATCCACCCGCACGATGTGGGCCAGGTGCTGGACGAACAGGGCATCGCGGTCCGGGTCGGCCACCACTGCGCGCGGCCGGTCTGCCTGCGGTACGGAATTCCTGCGACCACGCGGGCGTCGTTCTATCTGTACTCCACGCCGGCCGAGGTGGACGCCCTGGTCAACGGCCTGGAGCACGTCCGTGACTTCTTCGGATGAGGGACTGACGCGTGAAGCTTGATTCGATGTACCAGGACGTCATCCTGGACCACTACAAGCACCCCCACGGGCGGGGCTTGCGGGACGGCGACGCCGAGGTGCACCACGTCAACCCGACCTGCGGCGACGAGATCACCCTTCGCGTGAAGTACGACGGATCGCGTATCGAGGACATCTCCTACGAGGGCCAGGGCTGCTCCATCAGCCAGGCATCGGCCTCCGTGCTGAACGAGCTGCTGGTCGGCAAGGAGCTGGCCGAGGCGCAGAAGATCCAGGGCACCTTCCTGGAGCTGATGCAGTCCAAGGGCCAGATCGAGCCGGATGACGCGATGGAGGAGGTGCTGGAGGACGCGGTGGCGTTCGCCGGTGTCTCGAAGTATCCGGCGCGGGTGAAGTGCGCGCTGCTGAGCTGGATGGCGTGGAAGGACGCGACGGCTCAGGCGCTGTCCGAGTCGCCTGACCCGTCTGAAGGGAAGACCGCATGACCGAGAACGCCGACACGACGGCGGCCTCCGCAGGCTCCGCCGAGCAGGAGTGGCCGACCGAGGAGACCTACGCGTCCCAGGACACCGCAGCGGCGGAGCGTCCGGCGGGCTCGAAGGCGTCCGAAGAGGAGGTCCGCGAGGCTCTGTACGACGTCGTGGACCCCGAGCTGGGCATCGACGTGGTCAACCTCGGGTTGATCTACGGCATCCACATCGACGACTCCAACATCGCCACCCTGGATATGACGCTGACGTCGGCGGCCTGCCCGCTGACCGATGTCATCGAGGACCAGGCGAAGGCTGCGACGGACGGCATCGTCAACGAGCTGAAGATCAACTGGGTCTGGATGCCGCCGTGGGGTCCGGACAAGATCACGGATGACGGTCGAGAACAGCTCCGCGCTCTGGGCTTCAACGTCTGACCGCTTCTGCGTCTGATCGCTCCGGCACCTCTGGTGCGCGGTACCGCCCGGACGAAGGCAACGGCCCTGCCCGCCAGTGTGACTGGCGGGCAGGGCCGTTGCCTTCGTCCGGGCAGCCGATCAGGCGCTCAACCTGCGTGCGGGCTTTCCGGGGCTCCGGGGTGCGGTCCCGTCGGCGGCTGCTGCGGTGCCGTCGGCGGCTGGGTCACTCCCGCCGCCTCGGCCAGGACCGGGCCGAGGTTCTCCTTGCGGAGCCGCTGGTCCACGTAGAGCAGACTCGTCACCAGGCAGGGGAAGGTCGTGGTGATGATCTGGGAGATCAGACCGCCGATCATCGAGATGACGATGGCGGTGCCGAGCCCGGTGAAGATCTCGGCGAGCTCGGGCTCGGAGCCGTAGCTGCCGGGCATCATCATCAGCGTCGGGAACATGCCGAGGAACTGTGTGAAGTACTGCACGATGCCGCCCACGGTCGCCGCGACCAGGGTTGCCAGGATCGTGACGCCGAGGACGCGCCACCAGTCTCCGCGTACCAGATCGGACGAGCGGCGCAGGGCCCGGATCGGCCCCTGCGACTCGAAGACGACAGCCGCCGACGCCAGGCTGAACCTGCCCCACAGCCAGATGGCCACCGGGGCGGTCACCGCGGCTCCCAGCAAGCCCAGCGCTGCCAGCCAACCTGCCGCGGGCACCTCGTTCTGGGCGGCCAGGGCGACGAACATGCTGATGAAGCCCAGCGTGGCGAAGCCCACCGGGACCACTGCGATGAGGCCGTTGAGCACGACGGTGCCCAGGGCTGCGGGAACCCGGGGTGCGATGCGCCGCCATACCGCGCCGAAGGTCGTGGGACGGCCGAGAACGGCGTTCTGGACGACGGCCGGGATGCTCGTCTGCACCACCACCGTGGCCAGCACCGAGGCCAGCATGGTGATGAGCCAGAAGCAGATGAAGGCGGTGAGCAGCGGACCGCCCTCGTCCCAGTCCGGGGGCGAATCGCGGTTCGCGTCCACCACGGCACGGATCTCGTCCTCGACGGCCAGGTAGGCGACGGCGACTGCCGCGACCACGACCAGGGCCAAGGCCCCGTAAACGGCCGCGGCCATACCGAGCAGCTGCTTCCAGTGGCGACCGATCGTGCTGAAGGCACCGCCGAACAGTTCGCCCACCGTGAGCGGCCGTAGAGGTATGACGCCCGGTTTCGGTGCCGGGGGCGGGCCCCAGCCACCCCAGCCCGGCGGCACGCCGTACGGTCCCCACTCGGTGTTCTGCGACATTCGTCGCCCCCCGCCCTATTTTCGTACTGCGTCTCGGTGTGACTCGAACACGGTAGCGGTACGGGGTGGCGGCTGGTGCGTACGGTCGTACGTATCGATGGGTACACTCGTACGCATGGGATACGCACTGCTGGCCGCGGCGATCGCGGCAGAGGTGGCCGGCACCACGGCGATGAAGTACAGCGACGGCTTCACCAGATTGTGGCCGTCGGTGGTCACCATCGTGGGATATGTGATCGCCTTCGCGCTGCTGGCGCAGACACTGAAGACGCTGTCGGTCGGCACGGCCTACGCGATCTGGGCAGGAGTGGGCACCGCCGCGGTGGCGGCGATCGGCATGGTGTTCCTCGGCGAGCCCGCGAACGCCATGAAGATCGCCGGTATCGCCCTGGTCGTGGTCGGGGTCATCGTGCTCAACCTGGGCGGCGCACACTGATGCCGCGCCGCAGGCGGTATGACCCCGAACGGCGCCAGCGCCTCATCGACGCCGCGATCCGGGTGGTCGGACGGGACGGCATCGCAGGGCTGAGCCATCGCACGGTCGCGGCCGAAGCCGACGTACCGCTCGGCTCGACCACCTACCACTTCGCCTCCCTGGACGAACTGCTCATCGCCGCGCTGCGGCAGACGAACGAGGGCTTCGCCGAACTGCTGCGCACCAGCGAGGTGCTCGCCGACCCGGAAGCCGATCTCGCCGGGGGGCTCGCCCGGCTGGTGGGGGAGTGGCTCGCCGGTGAACGGACCGGTGTGGAGCTCGAGTACGAGCTCTACCTGGCGGCTCTGCGCAGACCCGCCCTTCGGACGGTCGCCGCCGAGTGGACCGATGACGTCATCGAGGTGCTGTCCCGCCGGACCGACCCGGTGACGGCGCGGGCGCTGATGGCCCTGATGGACGGAATCTGCGTACAGGTGCTGCTGACGGGCACCGGTTACGACGAGGCGTTCGCCCGGGAGATGCTGGCCCGCGTACTGGGCGGCGGCTGACGGCGCGTGGTGCGCGTCCCTCTCCCGGCAGTCCTCGTGAACCGCTCGGGAGGTACGGGTAACAACGGGGTGACCCGACCGACAGCAGATACGGAGCGGGTATGACCCGCATGGCCTGAACCTGACGGGGTCGGTCGGACCACGCCGCACCCGGGCCCGTGCGGCGGAGAGGTGTGTCGTACCGGACCGTGCGGCGGATCGGCACCTGAGACCGGTTCGCACCCGCCCTGCCCCGCCGGTTAGGTTCTGCGTATGACTGACTCGCCCGACAGCACCACCGCACCCCGCACCACCGGCGCCGTCGCCGCCGGCCTCGCCACCATCGCCGGCGACGGCAGCGTGCTCGACACCTGGTTCCCTGCCCCCGAGCTCTCAGCCGAAGCCGGTCCGGCCGGTACCGAACGCCTCTCCGCCGACCAGGCGGTCACCCTTCTGGGTTCGGGCGCAGCCAAGGCCGTCGGCGTGGACGCGCGCCGCGGGGTCGAGATCATCGCCGTCCGCACGGTCATCGCTTCCCTGGACGACAAGCCGCTGGACGCCCATGACGCCTATCTCCGGCTGCACCTGCTCTCGCACCGCCTGGTGAAGCCGCACGGCCAGAACCTCGACGGTGTCTTCGGGCTCCTCTCCAACGTCGCGTGGACCTCGCTGGGGCCGGTCGCGGTCGACGACATCGAGAAGGTCCGGCTCAACGCACGCGCGGAGGGCCTGCACCTCCAGGTGACCTCGATCGACAAGTTCCCGCGGATGACGGACTACGTCGTGCCCAAGGGCGTCCGGATCGCCGATGCCGACCGTGTCCGACTCGGTGCGCACCTCGCCGAGGGCACCACCGTGATGCACGAGGGCTTTGTCAACTTCAACGCCGGCACGCTCGGCACCTCCATGGTCGAAGGCCGGATCTCCGCCGGTGTGGTGGTGGGCAACGGCTCTGACATCGGCGGCGGCGCCTCCACCATGGGCACCCTCTCGGGCGGCGGCAACGTCATCATCGCGATCGGCGAGCGCTGCCTCGTCGGCGCCGAGGCGGGTGTCGGGATCGCGCTCGGCGACGAGTGTGTCGTCGAAGCCGGTCTGTACGTGACCGCCGGTACGCGGATCACCATGCCGGACGGCCAGGTCGTCAAGGCCCGCGAGCTCTCCGGCGCCTCGAACATCCTCTTCCGCCGCAACTCGGTCACCGGAGCCGTCGAGGCCCGCCCGAACAACGCGGTGTGGGGCGGCCTCAACGAGGTGCTGCACAGCCACAACTGAGGGTCCGCCGTCGGATCACGCGGCGGGACGGATTGCGCCTCGCAGTTCGTCGTACGCCGCCAGCAGCCCGTCGACCGTCTCCCGGTCGGCGGGCTGCAGCGGTGCCCGTACCGCCCCCGCGGGCAGGCCCAGTTCGGCCAGCAGGGCCTTCGCGGTGACCGTGCCCGGCAGGCCCGAGGCCATCATCAGCTCGGCGAGCGGCAGGGTGAGCCGGTGGAGGCGGGCGGCCTCGGCCGGGCGGCCCGCGTCATGGGCGTCGAGCACCGCTCGCAGCGGGGCCGCGGCGACGTTCGCGACCGTGCTGACGAAACCCGTGCCGCCGATCGCGTACAGCGGCAGATGCAGTTCCTCGCATCCCGCGTAGTAGGCGAGGGACGTGGTGCGGGCCAGTACCTTGCCGCTGCCGAGCAGGTCGTAGGCGCAGTCCTTCACGGCCACGATCCGCGGATGGTCCGCGAGCCGCAGCATCGTCTCGGGGGCGATCTTGGTGCCGGTGCGGACCGGGATGTCGTAGAGCATCAGCGGGATACCGACCGAGTCCGCGACCTGCCGGAAGTGCGCCTCCACGGCGGCCTGCGGCGGACGGCTGTAGTAGGGGGTGACGACCAGCAGGCCGTCGGCGCCGGCGACTTCGGCCGAGCGGGCCAGCTCGACGGTGTGCAGGGTGCTCGCGCTTCCGACACCCGCCACGATGCTCGCCGAGTCCCCGATCTCCTCGCGGATCGCGCCGACGAGCGCGGTCTTCTCGGCGTCCGTGGTGGTGGGGGATTCGCCTGTGGTCCCGTTCAGCACCAACCCGTCACAGCCCTCGGCCACCAGGTGCCCGGCGAGCTTGCGTGCTCCGGCGAGGTCCGGGGCGCCATCGGCGGTGAAGGGCGTGATCATGGCGCAGAGAGCGCGCCCGAAAGGGGATGCGGGCAGGTGAGGCGTCGTCATGTCCGCAGTGTCCGCCGGTCGCACCGCGTAGGTCTACTTAGATCTGCTTCGGTTCAAGGGTTAGGTCCGGTTGACAAACAGGTGCGGCGAGTACGTGCCAGGAGGGTGTGCGGGCGTTCGGTCGCCGGGCAGGACGAGGTCATGATGCGCATCGCACACCCTGGTTCCGAGGGTGGTACGGAGCCTGTCCGGCGCGACGGGGCGGGTGCGGGACGCGCCGCACGCCCGTGCTCGGTGCGAGCACGGGCGTGCGGCGGTCGTCATTGGCCGGGTGCTACGGGCGGAAGCGCAGCACCTGCGGGTCGTGGTCGCTGTTCTGGTCGGCGAACTCCGCGTTGATGTGCACGCTGTCGTAGTCGAAGTCGCAGATCGACGGGCTGACCAGGATCTGGTCCAGCACCTGGCTGTTGCCCTGGTAGACGTACGAGTAACGCTCGGCGCGCGGCAGGGACTTGATGCCCGAGTACAGCACACCGCCGTCGGACAGCGCCTTGGTGGTGCCCGAGAACTCGAAGTCGTTGATGTCGCCGAGGGTCACGACGTGCGCGTTGCGCTGTGCCTTCAGGATGTCCTTGACGAAGGCGTTGACGGCCTTGGCCTGCTCCAGGCGCTCGGTCTCGGAGGAGCGGGCCGGCGGCTGGTGCTGAGAGGTCAGGCTCTCGTCACCGCCCTTCGAACCGAAGTGGTTGGCGATGACGAACACCGTCCGGCCGCGGAAGACGAACTCGCCCACGAGCGGCTTGCGGCTGGCTTCCCAGGCGGCGTTCGCGGGGTCGATGCGGCCGGGGGAGAGGGTGAGCGCGGCCTTGCGGCCTTCCTTGGCGACCGCGGTCGCGGTGGTCGCGTCGCCACCGGCACGGTCGGTGAAGGAGACCCGCTCCGGGTTGAAGAGGAAGACCTGGCGGATGTTGCCGCCCGGCTGGCCACCGTCCTTGTTGTTCTCCGGGTCGACCGTGCGGTAGTCGTAGGCCGGGCCTCCGGCCGCCACGATCGCGTCGGTGAACTTCTTGATCGTCTGGTCGGCGGCGACCACACCGTCGTTCTTGGCGCCGGTGTTGTCCTGGATCTCCTCCAGGGTGAGGATGTCCGGGGAGGCGAGGTTCGCGACCACGGCCTTGGCCAGTGCGTCGAACTTCTCCTGGGGGTCGGACGGGTCCAGGTTCTCCACGTTGTAGGTGGCGATCGCCAGCTCACCGCGGCGCTGCGGGCGGGTGGCCTCGCGCTCCAGCTCGTTGTCGGTGACCGTGCCCATGGTGCGGGCGGTGATGGTGTAGCCGCCGAACTGGTTGAAGTCCAGCGGGCCCTCGGTCGTGCCGGAGAGCACATCGCCCACGTTCGCCTTGGGGAACGCCTGCTGGGAGGTCGGCACCAGGGACTGGATCTGGAGCCGGCCGGTGTTCTGGGACTTGTACGAGCCGTAGCGGGTGCCGCCCCGCACGGTGGCGTTCTCTCGGGGCTTCACGGTGACCCAGAGCTCGGAGTACGGGTCGGTGGCGCCGACGACACGCGAGGTGCCGATGCTCACGTTGGTGCCCTCGAGCGACTCGTAGTAGTCCAGGGCGTAGGTGCCGGGCTCCAGCGCCAGGCCGTTGATGCTGTTCGCGGCCGCCGGGTCGCCCTGGGGCGCGTAGGCCGACGGGACGGTCCTGGCGGTGATGGTGGTCGGGGCCGGCAGCGCGTTGCCCGAGGACACCACCGTGATGGTGGGCTTGGAGATCTGGGTGATCGACTGGTTGCCCGAGTTCAGACCGCCCGGGACGTACTCGCCGACCGTGCCGGAGACCTTTACCGAGTCGCCGACGGCGACGGTCGGCGTGGAGCTGGTGAACACGAACAGGCCCTCGCTGGTGGCCGGGTTGCCGTCCGCCTGCGTGTCCTGGATCCAGAAGCCGCGGGAAGAGCCGTAGGTGCGCACGCCGATGACGATGCCCTCGACATCCTTCACCTGCTGGCCGACGAGCGGGCTGGTGCGGGTACTGCCCTGGATGTCGTGAATGCGTACGCCGGCGGTGTCGGCCGTGATGTCGGCATCGGCGGCGGCCGAGGAGGAACCGGCGAGGAGCCCGGCGGCCAGGGCGGAGGCCATGACGGACGCGACGGCGGCTGATCTCGGGATCGAAGGCATCGGGAAAACTCCGGAAAATGAGGGTGTGAGGGTGGTGTTGCTGGTTCTACGCGCGTCAATGTCCTGGGTGGACATGTCATTTGTCAAGGGCTTCCTGGTGTACGGCGTTTGACGGGTGTATGAACCGGTCGGCATGGGGTGAAATGCGTCTACGCTGGGGGCGCCGCCAGAGCCGGTACGCGCTTGCCGAGGAGAATCGCCAGATGTCAGCAGACCGCCCCGCCGTAAGCCCCGCAGTGCCTCCGGTGAGGCTGCGCCCGGAGGCGGAGTTGGCCAGGGACGCACTGAGTACCCCGTTGCTGTCACGAGCCGTGCGTCTCGCCCGCTGGGCGGGTCCCGGGACGAGGGTCGACGCGGGCGGCATGCTGGTGGACGAACAGCTTCCGGATGCGGCCGAGGCCTTGGGGTTCGCTGCCGACGAAGAGGGGACCGCCGACGCCAGCGCGGCCTGGCGGGTTGCCGTGGACACCGGACTGGCCGAGGTCGTCGTGCCCGACGACGGAACCGACGACGCCTACGGTGGTGGCGAGACGGCGGGATCCGTCACAGCGGGCGGCAGTCTGCCGCTGGTCACGGGCGGCAGCCCCAGGGATGTGCTGGCTCTCTGGCAGGACGCCTTCGAGTCGGTTCGCGCCGATGCCATCGCGCCGCTGCTGGACGACCTGTCGGCGGTCGTCGACGAACACGGCGAGATCGACCTGGACGCCCTGGACTGGGATCCGGAGGCGGAGTCCGAGTTTCTCGACGGAGTGTTCGGCAGCCTGTATCTGCTGACTCTCACCGAGAGGGCGGCAGGCGGCGCTGTCGACGGCAGCCTCGTCGGAACCGCCGGTGCCTACACGGCGTTCGCGGGGAGCGACGCGAAGCCGGTACCGCTCCCGGCACTCGCGGCGTCGATGATCGTGCCCGACGACATGGGGGAGCCCACCGACGACATCCTGGAGCAGGTGTCGGAAGCGATGATGCGACTCGACGACCAGTTCCGGCTGCTTGAGGCGATCGGGCTGGTGCGGTACCGGCCTGTTGACGGGGAGTTGATGCTGGAGCAGGAGAGCGGTGCCGCCCCCTCCCAGACCGGCCGGTCGTCCGACCGCTCGGATGACGACGTCTCGCGCTACGGGCTGGTGACGCTCACACCGCTCGGGTTCTACGGAATCAGGGCGCGACTGCTGGAGGCGGGCGTCCCGGCCCCGGCCATCGGCGACCTCGCTGCCCAGGGCGCGGACACGCTGTTCGACGGGGTGGCGTGCTACTCCGAGCAGGCGGCCCGGGCGGAGATCGCCGAATGGCTGTCCCGCCGCGGCCCGGGCGCCGCGGCCACCGAACTGCTCCACGCGGCACGCGGCACGGACAGCGGCGCGCCGCTGCGGCGCCTGCACTGCCAGCAGGCGCTGTCCCTGGCAGGCGCGGACGCCGAGTCCGCCGTACGGGAGGTGCTCGACGACCCTGAGTTGGGCGGGCTCGCCCGGGTGTGGCTCGCGGAGCACGGCACCGCCGATGTCCCGGTGCCTCCGCAGTCCATGGTCCTCTGGCTGGCGATCGACACGATTGCGGCGCAGCTCGACGCCGAGGGGGAGTCGGACGAACTGAGCGGACTCGTGGCCGGTCTCGTCGGGCAGCACAGCGGGTTCTTCGAGGAGGCATGGCGCGTGGAGCATCCCGCGACGGCTGAGGTGCTGCAGGCGATGGGACGACTGCACCCGGATCGCAAGACGGGCAAGGAGGCGCGTAAGGCCGCGTTCAAGGCTCGTTCCCGGCCGGGTGTCTGAGGGGAATGAGGGGGCTTCCATTTCGCCGCCCAGCGCCCGCCCATCGGTGGGAGTCCCCGGGGCGCCGGCCCGGGGAGCGGAAGTCGACCGGCCGCGCACCGGCACGTTCCGCCGTCGCGCCGGGCGTGCCCGCTGGAGCAGGCGCTCGGGCACTCACCGGTGAGACGTGCCCGCCCTGCCCGGGGGAAGTGTCGGCACTCGGCCCCGGCCATCGCGCGAGCGGCGACCGGGGCCGGATGGTCGCGGTACTCGGATCGTCAGAGCGCCTGTGCTGCTGGCTTGACCATGCCCCGGACCGTGCGTGACTTCACGAACTCGCCCATCGCGGTCATCTCCCACTCACCGGAGAACTGCCGGATGAGCTTGGCCATCATGACACCGGTCTGCGGCTCCGCACTGGTCAGGTCGAACCTGACCAGTTCCTCGCCGGTCGCGGCATCGAGCAGTCGGCAGTACGCCTTCGCCACTTCGGTGAACTTCTGGCCCGTGAAGGAGTTGACCGTGAAGACCAGGCCGGTGGCATCGGCCGGGAGCCTGCCCAGGTCCACTACGATCACCTCGTCGTCGCCCGCGCCCTCACCGGTGAGATTGTCACCCGAGTGCTTGATCGCGCCGTTCAGGATGGAGAGCTTGCCGAAGTAGCAGCTGTCCAGGTGGTTGCGCTGGGGGCCGTAGGCGATCACCGACGCGTCCAGATCGATGTCCTTGCCGCGGAAGGCCGGCTCCCAGCCGAGGCCCATCTTGACCTGGGAGAGGAGCGGACGACCGCCCTTGACCAGGGACACCGTCTGGTTCTTCTGGAGGTCTACCCGGCCCTTGTCCAGGTTGATCTTCCCTCCCGTGGCCGCGGGCGCGGCCACGGGAGCGGAGGCGGGCGCCACCGGAGCCGCTGCGGCCACGGGCGCCGCCGGTTCCGCAACGGGCGCGGCGGCCGGCTCCTCGTCGACCGACACCCCGAAGTCGGTGGCGATGCCCGCCAGGCCGTTCGCATACCCCTGGCCCACGGCGCGGGCCTTCCAGGCGCCGCCCCGCAGATAGATCTCCACGATCACCAGCGCGGTCTCGGTGCCCAACCGGGGCGGGGTGAAGGTGGCCAGTACGGAGTCGCCATCGGCGTCCCTGATCGTGGCCGTGGGCTCGATGCCCTGGAAGGTCTGGCCCGCGGCGTCCGGGCTCGCGGTGACGACGATCTTCTCGATCCCTGCCGGGACGGCCGCCGTGTCCACGATGATCGCGTCGGGCGCCGCGCCCCCGCCCGATCGGTAGGTCACACCGGGCCCCGATGGCTGGTTGTAGAAGATGAAATCGTCGTCGGAACGCACCTTGCCGTCGGCCGTGAGCAGCAGGCCCGAGACGTCGAGCCGTACGGGGGCGGTGACGTCGACCGCCACGCGCGCGGCGGCCAGGGGGATGTTCGAGCCGGGGGTCATAGCTGTCATGCCGGGGGTAACGAGTGAGACGCCTTTGCCGTTCCCTTACCTTCGGCCGAAAAGGTTCGGCCGAACCGGTGGTCTACCGCCGACCGGAACGGTTTCTCGGATGCTGGCGGGCCTGGCGCTCGTTCCCGAACCGGTACGCCCCGGTCCAGCGGGCCATCACGAGCTGTGCGTCCCCCGACTCGACCTCGGCCAGGAACCTGTCGGCCCGCGCTCCGCGCAGTGTTGCGGCGGAGCGGCCGTGGTGGGTGATGGCGACGGTGCCGTCACCGCGCTGCTCGTAGTGGAATCCAGAAGGTCTCGGCATGACGGGAATGATGCCCGCGGCCTGCCCCGCCCGTCATCCGGTTTCTGCGGGCGGCGGTCTCAGCGTGCGCTCGGCTCACCGGCGGCCGGTGCGCCGATCGGATGGGCCTTTCTCGCCGTCGGCTGCGGCACCGGCGGCACCGACGGCACCGACGGTGTGTCGCGCATCGAGCGCGCGGCCGCACCCACCTGGCGGAGTCGACCCACGTAGGGGCCGTCGGCAAGTCGGAACCGGTCGGTGACTTCACCCGGATATCCGAGACCAGCCACATCGTGGTGGTACCGAATCCGCAGACGACCACTCCGGTGGGATGCAGCGCCGTGTCGCGACGCTGAAGGAACCGTCGGCTTGTTCATGCGGGCATGTCGGCAGGGTGAATGGCCTGCCCGGATGGGGAAGCCGCCCCAGATCCGTGCCGGTGGAAGCCTTAGATGGCAGGTGATGTCACACGGCCCCGGTCTGAGCAGGTCCCGCGCATCGAACGATGCCCCACCGGAACCAGCGCATCCGCGGTGCCGCCATGCCGAGGAGA
Source organism: Streptomyces sp. SCSIO 30461 (assembly GCF_037023745.1). Taxonomy (NCBI): domain Bacteria; kingdom Bacillati; phylum Actinomycetota; class Actinomycetes; order Kitasatosporales; family Streptomycetaceae; genus Streptomyces; species Streptomyces sp. SCSIO 30461. The sequence continues at coordinate 5,499,197 of NZ_CP146101.1, read as the reverse complement.
GCCATGCCGACTTCGCAGCATCACCACGTCCTCGACCGGTACTTCCGGATCGGCGCACGGGGATCGACCGTCGCCCGGGAAGTACGCGGTGGCTTCGCCACCTTCTTCACGATGGCCTACATCCTCGTGCTCAACCCGATCATCCTGGGCGGCGTCGAGGACAAGTACGGTCATACGCTCTCCGGCCCGGCGCTGGTGACTTCGACGACGCTGGTCGCCGCCGTGATGACCGCGATCCTGGGCCTCGGCGGCAATCTGCCGATCGCCATCGCCGCCGGTCTCGGGCTGAACGCCGTGGTCGCCTTTCAGCTCGCCCCATTGATGAGTTGGGCCGATGCCATGGGCCTGGTGGTCCTGGAAGGCATCGTCATCTGTGTGCTGGTCGTCACCGGACTGCGCGAGTCCGTGATGCATGCCATCCCGCAGCCGCTCAAGCAGGCGATCAGCGTCGGCATCGGGCTGTTCATCGCGTTCATCGGCTTCATCGACGCCGGATTCGTCAGCCGTATCCCGGGAGAGACCGGCCTCGTGCCCGTGCAACTCGGCTCCACGGGGCAGCTCTCCGGCTGGCCGGTGCTCGTCTTCTGCCTGGGCCTGCTGTTCACCTGCGCGCTGATGGCCCGCGGGGTGCGCGGCGCGATTCTCATCTCGATCGTGGTGATGACACTGGTAGCGATCGTCATCGACCTGCTGGCCGAGATCGACCGCAACGCCTGGGGACTGACCGTCCCCGACGTCCCCTCGAACATCATCGCCGCTCCTGACTTCCAGCTCATCGGCCAGTTCAGCCTCTTCGGTGCCTTCGGCGAGGCCGGGGCGGTGACCATCGTCCTGCTGGTGTTCACCCTGCTGTTGAGCGACTTCTTCGACAGCATGGGCACGATCGTCGGAGTCACCAACGAGGCGGGGCTGCTGGACGAGAACGGTGACGTCCCCAACCTCGGGCGGGTACTGCTGATCGACGGCGCCGCGGCGGTCGCGGGCGGTGTGGCCTCCTCCTCGTCCGCCACCTGCTACATCGAGTCGGCCGCCGGCGTCGGCGAGGGCGCCCGTACCGGGTTCGCCTCCGTCGTCACCGGCGCCCTCTTCGGCTTCGCGCTGCTCTTCACCCCGTTGGCGACGGTCGTCCCGGCCCAGGCCGCCGCCCCCGCCCTGGTCGTGGTGGGTTTCCTGCTGATGACCCAGGTGCGGCACATCGACTGGCCGCGCTACGAGGTCGCCATCCCCGCCTTCCTGACGATCGCCATCATGCCCTTCACCTACTCCATCACCAATGGAATCGGAGCCGGGTTCCTCTCCTACGTGGTCATCAAGATCGTGCTGGGCAAGGCGCGTGAAGTGCACTGGCTGCTGTGGACCGTGTCGGCGCTGTTCGTGGTCTACTTCGCGATCGGGCCGGTCGAGCAACTGCTCGGCATCAACTGAGGGCTGTCCGGGTGGCCGTGTCCTGGCCGCCCCGGCGGCGGGCCTCGTACCACAGTGCCGCACCGGTGATCGCCGCCCCGAGGCCCTCCCAGAGGCCCACACCGAGAAAGCCGGTCGGCGCCCGCCCGGTGACCACGGCGACGGTGAACACCGTGCAGGTCAGCAGCCGAAAGGGCACCGTCCAGCGGAAGAAGGCCCGCCAGTCCGCCAGGGAGGCCAGGATGTAGTACACGCCCATGTTGACCGCGGCCATCGAGGACGCGGTGAGGAACACCAGGGTGTGATCGCCCGGCGCGCGGTGGCCGCCGGGGCCCGGTGCGGGGGCGAAGCCCAGCAGACGGGTCAGTGCGTCCGGATCGACCAACCCCACCACACCCATGGCCGCGGCGAGCACACCGAACACCGCCATGGTCCAGCCGGACACGGAACGAGGCAGTGGGCGCACGGAAGTCCTCCGGTGGACAAGGAAGTTGAAAGAGAGCGGCCAGCCTCCTGCATATCGTGTGACCGCCGCCGCCCGCGCACCGGGGTGCTCGAAGCAGGGCGTCCGCGGATTCCGAGCGACGAAGAGGACAGCCGCGCAGCGCGGTCCGGGACCGTCGCCGCTCAGCCCGAGGCAGCGGCTGTGCCGTCACCGGTGTCGTCGGAGCGCAGCAGACGCAGGAACGCCTTCACACCGGCGATGATCTCCTGGTTGTCGGTGAGGCGGTTCACCGTGGACTCGAACTCCCTGCCCAGCGCGGCGATCCTGCGGTCCGACTCCTCGGCCCGTGCGTGCGCGCCCATGGACACCGCGTCCATGGTGCGGCGCAGTTCGGCGAGGGCGCGGTACTGCTCCTCAGCCTTCTCCTCCAGGGCACGCGTACCGGCCTCGGCGCGGTCCACCCGGGCGCGCAGCGCGACGACATCGTCCCGCGGATACATGACGTCCGTGAGCAGCGTGCCGAGGCGCCGCCGCAGCTGGGCGAAGTAGGCGCCTGCCGGGCGGAAGAAGGTGCTCAGCAGGAAGAACGCGGCGAACCAGTATCCCGTGAACTCCCCCGTCGCCCAGGTGACCGCGACGACGACCGACGCTGTCACGACATGGCCGGCCACCGCCGTCCGGAGCATCATGCGGGCGATCCGCGCGGCCTCGGCGTCCCGAACCGGGGAGACCACCAGCCCCTTCTCGCGACTCACCGCGATCTCGGCGAGCACGGAATGTGCCCGGAAGTACAGGTTCCAGGGCAGGGTGAGCAGGAGCAGCAGCCACAGAAGGCTCAGTACACCCGCGCTGACGCCGAGCACCACAGCGGTCGGTGCCCCCGCCGCGTAGGCGAAGACCAGCGCGGCGGCAGCCGCCGCCACGGCCGCCACGGCTATCGGAAACCTGCCCATACGCCCCCGCCTTCCGCCCCGATACCGGCCGAACACCGGCACGGCCCATCGTCCTCGGCCCGGACCCGATGGGCATGAGTAGGCGTACTCAGTGGAGGGCGTGGCGCAGGCCGGTCGGCGTCAGCGCACCGGGAATCCGAAGACGTACCCCTGCTCCCGGAGCCACGGCACGACCTCGCGCAGGGCGGCGACCGACTGGCTACGGTCCCCGCCCGCGTCGTGGAACAGGATGGTGGGCCCGTTGGAGATCTCGTTCTTCACGGTCGTCACCATCGCGGCCGTCCCCGGTTGCTTGAAGTCCTTGGAGTCCACGTTCCAGCCCAGCGGCCGCATTCCCCGAGAGGCCGCGATCTGGCGGCTGTAAGGAGTGAAAGCGCCGCCGGGAGCGCGGTAGTAGAGCGGCTTGACGCCTCCTGAGGCCTCGGTGATCATCCGCGCAGCGTCCAGGATCTCCTCGGACTGGCGGGCACGCGACGACCTGTCCATGGCCGTGTCGTGCGACACGGAGTGGTCGCACAGCCGGTGGCCGTCCGCGACCACGGCCTTGACGAGGTCGGGATGAGCCTTGGCCTGTGTTGCGACCATGCAGAAGGTCGCCTTGACACCATGCTCCTTGAGCAGGTCGAGGACCTGTGGCGTCCATGTCGGGTCCGGGCCGTCGTCGATCGTCAGGTTGACGCCCTTGGCACCCTTGTCCGAGGCGTGCGCGATGTCCATGCTGACGACGGGAGCGGGGAGCTTGGGGTCCGGAACGGAGGTCTGGCTCACGATCGGCTTCGGCTCCGGTGCCTCCTTGGCGGGCGGCGCGGCCGACTCGGTCGCGGGTGGGGTCGCTTGACTCGTCCACGCGGCCGCGAGCGCGGCGACCCCCGCCACGCCGATGGCCGCCGCCATTATGCGGCCGTTCATCCCCAGGTTCCGGTGCCGCGCCATGTCCGCTCCCCGCTCTCCCCCTGTGCCCGTTTGCCACCCGGGAGGACGGGAGCGGCGGCGTGGCGGATCCGCTTGTTACGGTTCCCGGACATTCCGTGTGCGGGACAGCCCTTAGAGGCTGTCTCATGTGGTGGTGTCGTAACGTGCGGCATCATGGCTGCTTGTGGGTGCTGATCTATCGCGGCGGCTGGTTCCTGACGGGCTGTGGGAATTGGTTGGACCGTTGCTACCGTCGTTCAAGTCCCGTCCGCAGGGCGGCGGGACTGCTCCGTGTGATGAGCGGGCCGTGTTCACCGCGGTCGTGTATGTACTGACCAGCGGGTGCGCCTGGCGGCACCTTCCCGAGACGTTCGGCGTGTCGCCCGCGACAGCCCATCGCCGGTTCACCGTATGGACCGAGGCGGGCCTGTGGCGCCGACTGCACCGCGCGGTACTGGACCAACTCGGCGCCCGGGGCGAGGTGGACTGGTCTTCAGCGATCGCCGACGCGGCGAGTGTGCGGGCGAAAAGGGGGGTTCGCTGACCGGACCGAATCCGGTCGATCGCGGCAAGAAGGGCAGCAAACTGCACGTGCTGTCCGAAGCCCAAGGCATCCCCCTTGTCGTCGCGGTGTCCGCCGCGAACACGAACGACACGCTGGGACTGAAGCCGCTGATCCGCGGGATACCAGCGGTCCGCTCCCGACGAGGCCCCCGCCGGCACCGCCCGGGAAAGCTCCGCGCGGACAAGGCGTACTTCTCCGCCGAACACCTCGCCTGGCTCCGCGAGCGCCGCATCGTCCCGCGCATCGCACGGCCAGGCATCGAATCGAGCGAACGGCTCGGCCGCCACCGCTGGAAGATCGAACGATCCATCGCCTGGCTCTTCGGCTACCGCCGCCTCACCGTCCGGTACGAACGCAAGGGCTCCCACTTTCTCGCATTCCTTGGTCTTGCAGCCGCCCTGACCGGAAAACTCGGGGGTTCGACGGGCATGGCGATGTGGCCCCTGGGGCTGTGCCGACGGGGTTGAGGGGCGGTGCGGTGGTGTGTCAGGCGCCTGCCGGGGTGAGGGTGACGTCGTGGCCGAGGGCGGTGAGCTGGCGGACGAGGTCGCGGGTCTTGCGGGCGGGATCGAGGTTCTTGGTGTGCCAGTCGGGGCCGAGGTCGCGGTAGCGGGCGGTGGGGTCGTTCAGGAGGTGCCAGACCGTGACCAGGATGGAGCGGGCGACGGCGACCAGTGCTTTGAGGTGGCCTCGGCGTTTGACGATGCGGCGGTAGCGGGCGCCGAGGAAGGTGTCGGTGCGGGCGGCGGAGATGGCGGCTTCGCCGAGTGCTCCGCGCAGCCAGGGGTTGCCTTTGCCGGCGGGTCCGGAGGTGTTCTTCGGGCCGGACTGGAAGGTGCGTGGGGATAGGCGGGCCCAGGAGGCCAGGTGGTCGGCGGTGGGGAACACGCTCATGTCGGTGCCGATCTCGGCGAGGATGACCTGGGCGGTGGCCGGTCCCACCCCGGGGATCTCGTCCAGGCGCTCGACGTCGGTCAGCGGCATCAGCATGCCCTGACCGGGCCGGTCGTCGTCCCTGTCACCGTCCCTGTCGTCGTGGGTCGTGGACAGCTCGGTGAGACGGGTGGTGATGCGGGCGGTGAGCTTGTCGATCTGCATGGTGAGGTAGTCGACGGTGTCCAGCAGCATCCGCAGCATGAACGCGTGGTGTTCCTCGAACCCGCCCGCCAGTGCCTCTTGAAGGGCCTGGGGGCTGGCTTTGATGGTGCCGTGTGCCAGGTCGGCCAGGGCCCTGGGGCTGCGTTCGCCCGCGATCAGCGCCTCGAGCATCGCGCGGCCGGAGACGCCGAAGATGTCGGAGATCACCGAGGACAGCTTGATCTGCGCGTCCTCCAGGAGCTTCTCCGCGCGCTGCTTGTGCCGGGTGCGCTCGTGGGTGAGGACCGCGCGGGAACGGGTCAGGTCCCGCAGCTCCCGCACCGGCTTTGGCGGCACGAACGAGGCTCTGAGCATGCCGCGTTCGGCGAGCTTGGCCAGCCACACCGCATCGAGCCTGTCGGTCTTCGGGCGGCCAGGCACGTTCTTCACGTCACGCGCGTTGACCAGCCAGCATTCAAGCCCCCGCGCCTCCAGGAGAAAGAAGAACGGCTTCCAGTACGTCGAGGTCGCTTCCATGACCACCCGGGTGACGCCCTGGCATATCAGGTGGTCCGCGAGATCCAGGATGGCGCCGCTGGTCGCGGCCACGTGCCACACACGCTGTACTCTCCGGCCGGGCTTGTCCTCGTGCGGCACCCGGGTGCACACCATCCCGGATGCCTTGGCGATATCGATCGCCGCGACCCGCTCCACCAGCTCCGGTCCCTGCTCGCTCTCCTCGGCATCCGTCTCCGCCACGGGCGCGTGCCCCTTCCCCCTCGTTCCGTTCGTACAGGCGGCGCCCGCCCCAAGGGGCCACGGGGAAGACGAAATCTGACCGGCGTGCTCTACGGCAACAAGGCAAGGCCCCGCAGCGGCCCCTGCACCAGACTGACCTACGGGCTTGGTGTCCCAACGAGCAACCGGAGTCGGCGAGCGGGCGCCGCGATCATGTTTTCACGCCGGCAAGGCGTTCCCCGACAGGGACCAGAAGGGCTGACCTGCTACAAGAAACTCACCAAGATCACCACGTGAGACGTCCTCTTAGCCGGGGTTGGGGGTGATGAAGCCCGACTCGTACGCCGCGATGACGGCTTGGGTGCGGTCGCGCGTGCCGGACTTCGCGAGCACCGCCGCAACATGTGTCTTGGCCGTGGCATGGCCCACTCCGAGACGTTCCCCGATCTCCGTGTTCGTCAGGCCCGCGCAGCCTGCCAGGGCCGGCAGCATCGCGGCCGCGGCGAACGGAGTGAGCGCGATGACCCAGGGCCGGTCCAGCGACGCGGGCAGCCGAGCCCACTCGCGGATCCCGGCGGACAGTGGCAGCAGCGCCGTGGTCACGGCGAACGGCGGCAGGGCCGGTGACGCCCCGCTGACCAGTGCGCCCACACCGACGTGCAGGGTGAGCCAGACCGCTGTGCGCAGTCTGGCCGCCCATCGACGTCGAATACCCATGGACGGAGGAAGCTCTCGTCCATGGTGCTCCTGGCGCCCGCCCCGTCGTTCGCGGCGTGGGCGGGGTACGGGACGCAGGAGGCGATCGTGACGGCCCGCAGCACCTCTCGTACCCGGTTGGGCGGCGGGACCGAGGTGCTGGAGCCGGGGGAGGCCGGGGAGGCGGAAGCGGCGGTGAGCGGTTCGGTCTCATGGTGACCACCCTCGTGGAGCCGCTCGCTCGCGGACCTCCCGGTCGCCGACGATCCGTCTCCGCCGTGCGGGTGATCCCGGGTCGGCCCTTGGTATCCCTTGACCCCTCCAAACGCCCCGAAATAGGGTCCGCACCGTCGCGGACATCAACCCGCGCATCAACCCCGGGGAAGGAAAGCCGTGGTCGGAGCAGCACCGGTGTGGAGCGTGGACCCCCGGACCGGGGCGCGGCGCGAACAAGTCGCGGTCGAGGCCACGGCCGAAGAGCTCGACCAGGTGGTGCGTGCCGCACACGCCGCCCGCGCCGCCCTCGCCGACCGTGGGGCCCGCGCCGCTCTGCTGCGCACCGCCGCCGAGCTGCTCGACGAGGCGGGCGAGCACGTCATCGAGGCCGCCGACGCCGAGACCGCCCTGGGCCCGGTGCGGCTCACCGGCGAACTTGCCCGGACCACAGCCCAGTTGCGGGCGTTCGCCGCTGCCGTGGACGAAGGGTCCTTCCTGGACGTCCGCATCGACCACCCTGATGCGGACCGCACCCCGCCCTGGCCGGATCTGCGCCGCTGGCGCATCCCGCTCGGAGTGGTCGCCGTCTACGCGGCGAGCAACTTCCCACTGGCCTTCTCGGTGCCCGGTGGCGACACCGCGAGTGCCCTCGCGGCCGGCTGCCCGGTCGTCATCAAGGCCCACCCCGACCACCCGGCCACCTCCGAACTGTGCCTGTCGGTGTTGCGGCGCGCCGCCCACCGGGTCGGCCTGCCCGAGGACCTCGTCTCCCTGGTGCACGGGTTCGACGCCGGTGTGGAGTTGGTGCGGCATCCGCTCGTGGCGGCCGCCGGGTTCACCGGTTCGGTACGCGGCGGGCGGGTGCTCTTCGACGCCGCCGCGGCCCGGCCCGTACCGATCCCGTTCCACGGCGAGCTCGGCTCGCTCAACCCGGTGGTGGTCACCAGGGCTGCGGCGGCCGAGCGGGCCGAGGCGATCGGCGCCGGCCTGGCCGGATCCATGACCCTGGGCGAAGGCCAGTTCTGCACCAAGCCCGGCTTCGTACTCGCGCCGGCGGGCGACGCGGGGGACAGGCTGCTGAAGTCCCTGACGGAGGCGGTGAGCGAGACCGAGCCCGGGGTGATGCTCGACCACCGGATGCGGGACGCCTTCGTCGCGGGCGTCGCCGAACGGGCCGCGTTGGACGGCGTCGAGACGCCTGTCACGCCCGGCGCCGGCGGGAAGCACACCGTCAGCGCGGGTTTCCTGACCGTACCGGCCGGGCTGATGGCCGCCGAGGGCCCGCACGACCTGCTCCTGGAGGAGTGCTTCGGCCCGGTCACCGTGATCGCCCGCTACGAGTCGCGTGCCGAGATCGAGGCCGTGATCGCCCGGCTGTCCGGCAACCTCACCGCGACCGTGCACCTCGGCCAGGACGAGGCGGACGCGGAGGGCGCCGGGTACCCCGCGGCGGCCGAGCTGCTCGCGTCGCTCGTGCCGCTCGCGGGCCGGGTCCTGGTCGACGGATGGCCGACCGGAGTGGCCGTCACTCCCGCTCAGTACCACGGCGGCCCCTACCCGGCGGCCACCTCCGCGTTCACTTCCGTGGGGGTCACCGCCATCGAGCGCTGGCTGCGGCCGGTCACCTATCAGTCCGTCCCGCCCGCGCTGCTCCCCCCTGAGTTGCGCGACGAGAACCCGCTCGGCCTGCCGCGCCTGGTCGACGGCCGACGGGAGGGTCTGGAAAGCTGACCCGGTGACCGAGGAGATCACCCTGCCGGAACTCCCCTTCCCGCTCCGTCCGTACGGCCCCGACGCCCACTGGGCGTACGAGAACGGCACGCTCACCGGCTGGGCGGGTGCCCGCCAGGACCGTTTCGTCCCGCCCACCGGCGAGTCCCTTGCCCCGGTCTCCGACGCGCCCCGCCTGCTCGGCGCACCCGAGGGCGACTTCCAGCTGATCGCCCGGGTGAAGGCAGGCCTCGGAGCAGCCTTCGACGCGGGCGCCCTCTATCTCCAAGCCGCCGAACGCGAATGGGCCAAGCTCTGCCTGGAACTGTCGCCGGACACCCCGACCATCAGCACGGTCGTCACCCGGGGCCACTCCGACGACGCCAACTCATTCGTGGTGGACGGCGATCGCGCCTGGCTCCGTATCAGCCGCACCGGCGGCGCCTTCGCCTTCCACGCGTCCACGGACGGCGTTCACTGGACCTTCGTCCGGATCTTCAGCCTGGGCACCCGTGAACAGGCCGACGCGGCGCTGGTCGGATTCCTGGTCCAGTCGCCGGTGGGCGAGGGCTGTGTCGCCGCCTTCGACCACATCGAGTTCCGCACGTCCTGGCCGGACGGACTGCGCGACGGGTCCTGATGCGGAACGGGCCGCTGCGGTCGCCCGCACACCAGACACCGCGCGCCCGCCCTCCCGGCGGTCGGCGCCACTTTCGCAACACGTTCGAGGAGACTGGTGGACACTCTGGGAGGCGCCGAGTTCGCGCCCGCATCGACGTATCTGAACACCTCCAGCTGCGGGCTCTTGCCCCGACGTTCGGTCGAGGCCGTCAGACGACTCGCCGAGCAGGTTGCTTCCGGGTGGACCGGGGGCTCGGGCAGCTTCGAGACCACTGAGGCGGTCCGTGCCTCCTTCGGCCGGATCGCCGGTGTCGCGGCCGAGCGGGTGGCGCTCGGCGGATCGGTGGCCGTGCATGTCGGGCTGATCGCGGCCTCGTTGCCGGCCGGGGCGGAAGTGGTTTCAGTCGAGGGGGAGTTCAGCTCGGTGGTCACCCCCTTCGCTGCTCGCGGCGATCTGAAGGTGCGGTATGCGCCGCTGGAGCGGATCGCCGATGCGGTCGGTCCGGGGACGGCACTGGTCGCGTTGTCCGCCGTGCAGTCGGCGGACGGGAGGGTCGCCGATCTCACCGCCGTACGGGAGGCGGCGCGTGGCCATGGAGCCCGTGTCCTGCTCGATGCCAGCCAGTCCGCGGGCTGGTTGCCGCTGGACGCGGGGGAGTACGACTACACCGTCACGGCCGCGTTCAAGTACCTGCTCTGCCCGCGCGGGGCGTCGTTCCTCACGGTCACGGAGGAGGCGCAGCGGTCGCTGCTCCCGCTCCACGCGGGGTGGCTGGCGGCCGAGGATCTGTCGCGGGGCACCTATGGGCCGGTGGAGGAGTTCGCCCGGTCGGCACGGCGCTACGACGAGCCGCCGGCCTTCCTCTCGTACCACGCGGCGGAGCACTCACTCGCGCTGGTGGAGCGATCCGGGGTGGAGCGGATCCACGCGCACGACACCGCGCTCGCGGCTCGCTTCCGCCGGGGGTTGATCGAGCTCGGGCACTCGCCCGTGCCGGGTGATTCCGCCATCGTGGCCGTGCCGGGGCTCGGCGACCGGGGGCCGGAGCTGGCCCGTGCCGGGGTCGTCGTGTCGGCCCGCGCGGGGAACATGCGGGCCTCGTTCCACCTCTACAACTCGGAGGCGGACGTGGACAGGGCGCTCGACGTGCTGTCCGGCTGAGCCCCTGCCTCCGGGCCGCAGAACGTCTCCGGGCAGAGGTTCTCCTCGACCTTGGCCAGAAGCCGGCCGAGCTCGGCGCGCTCGGTCGGGTCAAGGCCGGCGAGGGTGTGTTCCTCCAGCTCGCGCCAGGCCCGGTTGACATCGGTGAACAGCGCGCAGCTGGTCTCCGTCGCCTCGACCAGCACCGCACGCCGGTCGGCCGGGTCGGGTCTGCGGCGGACATGCCCCGACTGCTCGAGGCGCTGGAGCATCTTGGTGATGGTCGAGGGGTCGAGCTCGCAGATCTTGATGAGCTCCGACTGCCGTACCGGCCCCTTCTGCCACAGCAGCATCATCACGGCCTCCTGGCCGGGATAGAGCCCGACCTGCCGCAGCAGCTTGCCGGCGGCCATCCGGTGCAGCCGGGCCACCCGGGTGACCGCATGGGTCACCGGGCCGCTCCGGGCGGCCAGCGGCAGCAGGCCGTCGGTGCAGGCGGCACCGGTCTCAGGGTTGGCCTCGGGTTTCATCGGGCCTCCTTGTCGGGCTTCGTCGGGTTCCGGGGAGCTTGAGGGGCTCTGGCGGGTGGAGTGCCAGGTAGCCCCGACGCTCCCATATATTCCCTCCTCCAGATTACTTTGGTCGGCCAAGCAATGAGGTACAGTGAATCTCGAGCCAATTATTTGGCCGACCAATATTCTCGCCAGGGAGGCCCCCATGACCACCGCCTTCGACCCGATCGACCTGTCCGGCACCCGGCTCGCCAACCGCATCGCGATGGCCCCGATGACCCGCAGCCGCGCGTTCGGTCCCGGTCTCACGCCGACCGGATCGACCGTGGAGTACTACACCCAGCGCGCCTCGGCCGGGCTGATCATCTCCGAGGGGATCCAGCCGTCGGTCGTCGGTCAGGGCTACCCCGACACCCCCGGTCTGTACAGCGCGGAGCAGGTCGCGGCCTGGCGCCTGGTCACCGACGCCGTGCACGCCGAGGGCGGCCGGATCTTCGCGCAGCTGATGCACGCGGGCCGCATCGGCCACCCGGATGTGCTGCCCGGTGAGCTCGTACCGGTCGGCCCCTCCGCGGTTGCCGCCGAAGGCCAGGTGTTCACCCACGAAGGCCCCAAGGCCATCGGAACCCCGCGGGAGTTGACCGCCGACGAAGTGCGCGCCACCATCGAGGACTTCGCCGCCGCCGCGCGACGCGCCGTGGAGGCCGGCTTCGACGGGGTCGAACTGCACGGCGCCAACGGCTATCTCATCCACCAGTTCATCGCGCCGAACACCAACCGCCGCACCGACGAGTGGGGCGGCGACGCCGAGTCCAGGATCCGCTTCGCCGCCGAGGTCACCAAGGCCGTCGCCGAGGCCATCGGTCCCGAGCGCACGGCCATCCGGCTCTCGCCGACCAACCCGTACAACGACATCGCCGAGCCGCTGGAGGAGGCGGAGCGGGCCTATCCGGCGCTGCTCCGCGAGCTGGACGGGCTGGGTCTCGCGTATGTGCACATCCTGGAGGCCACCCCCGCGCTGCGCCCGCTGATCCTCGATCTGCGCAAGGAGTTCTCCGGCACCCTCGTCCTCAACCCCGCGACCGACGGGCCCACCGGCCACGACGCGCTCACCCTGGTCGAGGACGGGATCGCCGACATCCTGGCGTACGGCGCCCTCTTCCTCGCCAACCCGGACCTCCCGGCCAGGCTCGCGGCGGGCGGACCGTACAACACCCCCGACCCGGCCACCTTCTTCGGCGGGGACGAGAAGGGGTACACCGACTACCCCGCGCTCACCGGCTGAGCGCATCGGGCGGACGGGCCGTATACGGCCGGCGGGCCGGTCGCGCGACATACGCGACCGGCCCGCCCTTCGGCGAGGTGATCAGCGCACCGGGGTGAAGTCCCGGGCTCCGATGAACGAAGGCCGGGGCACCGGCGCCGCGAACGGCTCTTCAGCCGTGTTCTCCACGCTGTTGAACACGATGAAGACGTTGCTGCGCGGATACGGGGTGATGTTGTCCCCCGACCCGTGCATCGCGTTGCAGTCGAACCAGGTCGCGGATCCGGCCTTGCCCGTGAACAGCCGGATGCCGTGCCGGTCGGCGAACGCGGTCAGCATCTCGTCCGACGGCGTGCCCGCGTCCTGCATCTGCAGCGACTTCTTGTAGTTGTCCTTCGGCGTCTCGCCCGCGCAGCCGAGGAACGTCCTGTGCGACCCGGGCATGATCATCAGGCCGCCGTTGGTGTCGAAGTTCTCGGTCAGTGCGATCGACACCGACACGGTCCGCATCCGGGGCAGCCCGTCCTCGGCGTGCCAGGTCTCGAAGTCCGAGTGCCAGTAGAAGCCCGAGGCTCCGAAGCCCGGCTTGACGTTGATCCGCGACTGGTGCACGTACACGTCGGAGCCGAGTATCTGGCGCGCCCGGCCGACCACCCGCTCATCGCGCACCAGACCGGCGAACAGCTCGCTGATCCTGTGCACCTCGAACACGGTGCGCACGTCCTGGGACTTCGGCTCGATGATTGAGCGCTCGTCGGCCCTGACCGCCGGGTCCGAGACCAGCCGGTTGAGCTCGGCGCGGTAGGTCGCCACCTCGGCCGGTGTGATGAGCTCCTCGATGGCGAGGAAGCCGTCACGTTCATACGACTGGAGGGCCGACGGAGCGATCGGCCCGGGAGCGCCGGGCGCCGACCAGACGACCGGGTCCTGACGGGGGACGGCCGCCTCGGTGGTCCCGCGGGTCGGGTAGAGATCGGTGATCGCGGTGGTCATGTGTCAGCCCTCCTCGGTCAGCAGGGGGTAGACGCCGTTCTCGTCGTGGTCCTCCCGTCCGGTCACGGGCGGGTTGAACACGCAGACACAGCGGAAGTCGGTCTTGGGGCGCAGTGTGTGACGCTCGTGGCCGTTCAGCAGGTACATGGTGCCGGGCTCGATCCAGTGCGATTCGCCGGTCTCGTCGTCGGTGAGTTCCGCCTCACCCTCGACGCACAGCACGGCCTCGATGTGGTTGGCATACCACATCGACGTCTCCGTACCCGCGTACAGCACGGTCTCGTGCAGTGAGAAGCCGACCTTCTCCTTGGCGAGCACGATGCGCTTGCTCTCCCAGGTGCCCGATTTGGCCCTGACATGCCGGTCGGTGTCCTCGATGGCCTTGAGCGAACGGACGATCACGGTGGGTTCAGAACCTCTCTATTCCGGGCTTTCGGGTCTTTTCCGGTCGATGCCGGGTGCGCACATGTGTGCGGGGGTCAGGCTGTCTCGCGGACGGCACGGGCGAGCGTGCTGAGACCCTCGTCCAGCTCGTCGGGCGTCACGGTGAGCGGCGGCAGCAGCTTGACCACCTCGCTCTCCGGTCCCGAGGTCTCCAGCAGCAGGCCCAGCTCGAAGGCGCGGGCGCAGACGGCGGACGCGCGGCTCTTCTCGGCGAACTCCATGCCCCAGACGAGCCCGCGACCGCGGAAGTGGACCCCGGCCGCCGAGTTCTCGTCGGCGATCGACAGCAGGGTCTGCTCGACCTGCTCGCTGCGGGCGATGGTCTGCTTCTCCATCTGGCCGTCGGCCCAGTATGTGTCCAGCGCGGCGGCGGCGGTCACGAAGGCCGGGTTGTTGCCGCGGAACGTGCCGTTGTGCTCGCCCGGCTCCCAGATGTCCAGCTCCGGCGCGAACAGGCACAGCGACATGGGCAGCCCGTAGCCGCTGATCGACTTGGACAGCGTGACGATGTCCGGCGTGATGCCCGCTTCCTCGAAGGAGAAGAAGGCGCCGGTGCGGCCGCAGCCCATCTGGATGTCGTCCACGATGAGCAGCATGTCCTGGCGGTGGCACAGGTCGGCCAGCGCCCGCAGCCACTCGGCGCGCGCCACGTTGACACCGCCCTCGCCCTGCACGGTCTCGACGATGACTGCGGCGGGCTTGTTGAGGCCGGAGCCCTGGTCCTCCAGCAGCCGCTCGAACCACAGGAAGTCCGGTACCTGACCGTCGAAGTAGTTGTCGAACGGCATCGGGGTGCCGTGGACCAGCGGTATGCCGGCGCCGGCCCGCTTGAAGGCGTTGCCCGTCACGGCGAGCGAACCGAGGGACATCCCGTGGAACGCGTTGGTGAACGAGACGATCGCCTCGCGGCCCTTCACCTTGCGGGCCAGTTTGAGGGCGGCCTCCACGGCGTTGGTGCCGGTCGGGCCGGGGAACATCACCTTGTACGGCAGATCGCGCGGGCGCAGCACGATGTTCTGGAACGACTCCAGGAAGGCACGCTTCGCCGTCGTCGCCATGTCGAGGCCGTGGGTGATGCCGTCGCGCTCCAGGTAGTCCAGCAGCGCGCGTTTGAGCACGGGGTTGTTGTGCCCGTAGTTGAGTGACCCTGCGCCGGCGAAGAAGTCGAGGTAGGAGTGGCCGTCCTCGTCGGTGAGGCGGGCGCCCTGCGCACGGTCGAACACGGCGGGCCAACCGCGGCAGTAGCTGCGCACCTCCGACTCCAGGGTCTCGAAGACACTCAGGGCGGGCGGGGTGATGGTCACAGCGATTTCTCCTGGTGTGGGTGTTCGGGCTGGAACGCGGGCTGGTAGCCCTGTCTGGCCGGCAGCGGCGGTGGTGCCGCTCAGCCGGAGGCGGGCGTGATCGGGCCGATTCGGTACAGCACTTCCGGCTGGTGACCTCCGTCGGGGAACAGCCCGCCGTCGAAGAGCACCTCGCGTTCCAGGCTCGCCCCCCGACGGGCGGCGAAAGAGGCGAAGAGGCGGTCGGACGCGGTGTTGTCGGGCGTGACGGTGGTCTCGATCATGCGTACACCGTGCGCGGCGCCCCGCGTGGCGAGCGCCTCCAGGAGCGTCCCGGCCAGTCCGCGGCCCCGGTGCGCCTCGTCGACGGCGACCTGCCAGACGACCAGGGTCTCCGGGCGCTCGGGCCGGATGTAGCCGGTGATGAACGCGATCGGTTCGCCGTCCACGCCGCGGGCCACCACGGATGTCGCGGCGAAATCGCGGCACCACAGCAGATAGCTGTACGAGGAGTTCAGGTCCAGGACCTCGGAGTCGCGGGCAATTCGCCAGATCGCGGCTCCGTCCTCCACTCGTGGGCTGTCGATGCTCAATGCGGTGGTCATGCGAATTGAATTTACCGAGCAAATTGCGAGATCGCATGTGTCCAGGGGGTTGGGTGAGGCATGAGTCTGTGTTATCGCGCGTGCGCGCGCTGGCGCGAGGGTTCCCGAACTGGCCCTCTTTGTCTGGGAGTTATCGGGGCAAAAAACCGCCGATGTGGAGTCGGTCACATGTCGGGCGACCTGCGGAGCATGACTGGAATGGTGGAGTTGCACCCCAGTGAAATCTTGGCGTTTAGGGTGGGGAAAACGGGGCAGAAGAATACGGGGAGCTACTCTGAATAAAATGCATCCCGTATTCTTGAATTCACTCTCTATTTGCCTCCTGCGAGAGTGGTCGATTGAGTTGATGGGTAGTGTCCGAGGTCGTGCGGGAGTGCAGGGAATTTCCTCGCGCCCGAACGCCGATGCACGTGCATGCTCTGCCGGAGGCGTCACCGGTGCTCGTAGAGTGCCTGCCATGAGCGATGGCGTGGTGCTGCATGTGAGAGGTCGGGTGCTCGTCGGTCCGCAGGAGGTGCGAGACGAGCTGTGGGTGGTCGGTGGACGCGTCACCTTCCGACGCCCCGTGGCCGGGGACGTACGGACGGTGGACGGCTGGGCGCTGCCCGGTCTGGTCGACGCCCACTGCCATGTGGGCCTCGACGCGCACGGTGCCGTGGACGAGGTGACCAGCGAGAAGCAGGCGCTCGCCGACCGTGACGCGGGCACCCTGCTCATCAGGGACGCCGGCTCACCCGCCGACACCCGCTGGATCGACGACCGTGACGACCTCCCCAAGGTCATCAGGGCAGGACGCCATATCGCGCGCACCCGCCGCTACATCCGCAACTACGGCCATGAGATCGAGCCCGACGAACTTGTCGCCTATGTGGCGCGGGAGGCGCGCCGGGGCGACGGCTGGGTCAAGCTGGTCGGCGACTGGCTCGATCGCGAGGCGGGTGATCTGGGCGCCTGCTGGCCGCGCGAGGCCGCCGAGGCGGCCATCGCCGAGGCACATCGGCTGGGTGCCCGGGTCACCGCCCACTGCTTCGCCGAGGACTCGCTCCGGGACCTCGTCGAGGCGGGTATCGACTGCGTCGAGCATGCGACCGGGCTGACCGAGGAGACCATTCCGCTGTTCGCGGAGCGTGGTGTCGCGATCGTTCCCACGCTGGTCAACATCGCGACCTTCCCGGGACTCGCGGCGGGCGGCGAGGGGAAGTTCCCGCGCTGGGCCGCGCATATGCGGCGACTGCACGAGCGCCGCTACGACACCGTGCGTGCGGCGTACGACGCCGGAGTCCCGGTCTTCGTCGGCACGGACGCGGGCGGGTCGCTGCCGCATGGGCTTGTCGCCGCTGAGGTCGCGGAGCTGGTGAAGGCGGGCATCCCGGCGGTGGAGGCGCTCTCCGCGACGGCATGGGGTGCCCGGAGCTGGCTCGGGCGCCCGGGCCTGGAGGAGGGAGCCCCCGCGGACCTCGTGGTGTACGAGGCGGATCCGCGGGCGGACGTGGCGGTGCTCGCCGCGCCGCGAAGGGTGGTCGTCAACGGCCGTACGGTCGTGTGACGGCTGTCCTGGGTCCTGGCCCACCGGGTCCTTCGGGGTCCTGGGCCGCCGGACCGGGGCCCTGTGGCGGCGGAGCCCGCGGTCTGTGGCCGCCGAAGGCCGGACGTCGCTACCGCCGTTGTCGCCGGCCGTCCGCCGGTATCCGGACGACCGCGGTCCCGCCGTCCAGATCCACCGTGGTCCGGTTCGGCGGGGCCCCGTCATCCTCGTCGTCGCGCAGCAACAGCGCCGACTGCCGCTCCTTCAGCTCGTTCTGCTTGCCCGGCGAGAGACCCGCGTGCAGCTGCTCGAAGCCGGTCGCCGATATCTGCCCCTGACGCGCGCTGTTCCGCCACGGCAGGAGACCGGAGCGGCCCATCCTCAGCAGGAGCTGATCGACGAGGGCCAGCACGGTCAGCAGGATGACCAGTCCGGGAAGGGTCAGGAAGACGAGGAACGGCATGCGCCCAGTATCCGGATGAGGCCGATTCCGGCGGCAGTCAGACCGGGGCCGCCCCCGTCAAGGGCCTGGTGCGGCCATCCGGCGCGTGGCGGTCCATCGGCGATTGCCGGGCAGCCCCGTGGAGCAGCGAATCGGATGAGGGCGCGAAACCACACTTTGGAGTGAACTCACCCCAGGTGTGCGCACGTTCACTCTCGGTACGTAAGTATGCGCATGTTCGAGTCGCCGCCGTCGTACACGAGTCCCCGTGGTGGACGGTCCCCGGCGATGCCGTGTCTCTTGTGGGGGTTCCACCACCGTGAACAGCACTACCTTCCGCATGCCCGCACGTCGTTCCGCAGCCGCCGTCTCCGCGGCTGCCGTCGTCGGGCTGGCCGTCGCGGGCCCACTTGCACTGACCGGGCCCGCCCATGCGTCGGGCGGCTCGGAAGGGCAGGCGAGTGCGGTCGTCATGCGCGCAGGACTGGATGTCTCCCTGTTGAACAAGACCCTCCAGGTGCCGCTCAGGACGAGTCTCAACGAGGTTCGGGCGCCGGGGAACGCGGACAGGACCGCGCTCACCGTTCAGCTGGAGGGCGTCGACGAGGGACGGCCGTTCAGCATGCTGAAGGCGGATGCTGCCGCTGCCAGGGCGACCGCGAACCGTGAGCGCGCCGAGGGCGTCGCCACGATCGCGCATGCCAAGGTGCACGTCCCCGGTCTCGCGCCGCTCTCGCTCATCGAGGTGGAGAACGTGACGGCGAAGGCGGTGTGCGCGGCGGGTGCGAAGCCGGTGGCCACGGCCAATGTGCTCGGCACCGTCCGGGCGTTGGGCAAGAAGGTCAGCATCACGTCGGGTGGTCCTTCGAAGGTCGAGGTGCCGGGTGTCGGCACGGTCACGCTCGACCTGTCCCGCACGGAGACGACCTCGCGTACGGCCGCGGCGACCGCGCTGGAGCTGAAGGTGTCCGTGAATCCGTTGAAGCTGAACGTCGCGGAGGTCGAGGGCACGGTGACACTGGCCGCAGCCGGCTGCGAGTCGCCGGAAGCCGGTGCCCCCGCACCGGACCTGCGGACCCAGACCGGCGCGGAACCCGAAGTGCCCCAAGCCCCGGCGTCCCCGGCGCCCGAACGGGGCTCCGACGGTCTCGCGGCGACGGGCGCAGACTCGACCACCCCGTACGCCGCTGTCGGTGCTGTCGCACTGCTGGCGGCCGGTGCCGCCGCGGTGGCCGTGTCCCGGCGTCGCGCCCGGGGCTGACGGCCCGGGCGACGAGACCGGCAGAACGGGCAGCCGGCAGAACGGGCAGGAGGCCCTCGGCCACACGTCGCCCGGTGCGACGCGTGGCCGAGGGACCGACTTGCCCGGCCCCCGCCCTCGGCGAGGTGCCGCGGGCCGGGGCCGGATCGCCCGGGCCGAAACGCAGTCGCTGCGGCCGGAGCCACCCCGGCGGCCGGGCGGCGGCAGCGACGGCGGCGCCAACGCTCCGCTCGATGGGCGGGGGGACACGGCGGCCCGCTGTCCGTCAGTTGCCGCTCGTGGTCGCGCCTACGGCCGACAGCGCCTGGTCCAAAGCCTGGAGGAAACGATTCGTCGTGGCGCGGTCGCGCACTGCCACCCGGAGCCAGTTCCGGTCCAGCCCGGGGAACGTGTCGCCGCGCCGCACCGCGAAGCCGAGGCGCCGCAGGAACTCACGCACCCGGTCCGCCTGCTCCGTGTGGAGCAGCACGAACGGGCCCTGCGACGTCGGCACGGTGCGCACCTCGTCGAACTCCGCGAGACCGGCCAGCAGATGTGCCCGTTCGGCGGCGATCCGCTCCGCGGCCCCGGCCGCCTCCACCAGCGCCCGCGACGAGACGCACGCCTCCGCCGCCACCAGCGCCGGCGTCGACACCGGCCACAACGGCTGCGCCCGCTCCAGCGCGGCGATCGTCTCCGGTGCGGCGAGGACATAGCCGATCCGCAGTCCGGCGAGCCCCCAGGTCTTGGTGAGGCTGCGCAGCACCACGAGCCCCGGTACATCCGCCGCCGAAGCCAGAGTCTCGCGCTCGCCGGGCACCGCGTCCATGAACGCCTCGTCGACCACCAGGGTCCGCCCCGGACGGGCCAGTCGACTGATCGTCGCGGCCGGGTGCAGCACCGAGGTGGGGTTCGTCGGGTTGCCCAGCACCACCAGGTCCGCGTCCTCCGGGACGGCGCGCGGATCGAGTCGGAAGCCGTCCTCCTCGCGCAGCACCACGCGGGTCACCCGGTGGCCCGCGTCCCGCAGCGCCGCCTCCGGCTCCGTGAACTGCGGGTGGACCACGGCAGGCCGGCTCACCGGCAGCCCGCGGGCCAGCAGCACGAAGGCCTCGGCGGCGCCGGCCGTCAGCAGTACGCGCTCCACGGGCAGCCCGTGCCGGGCCGCCACCGCCGCCCGCGCCGCCCGCTCGTCTGGATAGGCGGCGAGCGAGGTCAGGGACGCGGCGATCCGCTCACGCAGCCAGCGCGGCGGAGTGTTGGCACGGACGTTGACCGCGAGATCGGTCAGCCGGGCGTCGCGTATCTCCGCGTCGCCGTGGTGCCGCAGATCGTGCGGGTCATCCGGATCGTGGGCGTCGTGCCTTCCAGTGGAGCCGGTGGCGTCGGCCGAGTCGTTCGGTCCGGTCACGGGTGACCCACCGCTCCCGCGGCGTTACGGGCTCCGCTGCCGGCCGCGGCCTCACATCCGGCGCGGGGAGCCGCGATGCGCAATGCGGGCGGGGAAATCACACGTTCTCCTCGAAGGTGCGGCGGCGACGCCGGCGGTGGTGTCCGGTGCTCCGGCTCCGCAATCGGAGGCTTCGGATCCAGCGGTACTGAACGCCGTACGATCGCACACGTGACTGTGCCAGGTCGTCCCCCCTCCCCTGATGTGCGCTTCGACACGACCAGTTCGCCCCCTTCCGCGAGTGCTGCGGCTTCTGCCACCGACGCCGTGCCCACCGCGCCCCGTACCGCACCCGACGGATGCGGTACCGGCACCGCGGCCAGTACCCGTGCCGGGTAGGCCCGCAGGGGTACGCCGAGCGCCGCCGCGGCGGCGACGAGCCCCGGCTCGTCCGCCTTGGTGTCCAAGGTAGCCAGTGCCACCACTGCTTCGGACCCGTGCCCGGGTACCTCCCGCAGCGCGGCCCCGATCAGCCCCAGCACCTCGGCGGCCGGAGCGCCGCGCCGTGCACCGACCCCGATGACGAGGGGGCTCATGGCGTGGCGCCCGGCACAGGGGCAGCCGTATCCGCTAGCAAGAACCCATGGCGGTGTTCGTCGCGCTCGGCGCGTTCCTGATGACGCTGTTCGGCGGGTGGATGGCGCAGCGCGTGACCGACCGCAGGCACCTCGTCCTCGGTGTCGCGGGTGGGCTGATGCTCGGTGCGGCGGGGCTCGATCTGCTGCCCGAGGCGATGGCCGCCGCAGGACATGAGGTCTTCGGAGTGCCGCAGGCGCTGCTGCTGTTCGTGGGCGGTTTCCTGGTCGCCCACCTCGTCGAGCGGATGCTGGCGGCCCGCCATGCCGCGCACGGTGCCTACGTCGGGACACGGGACGGCGCGGGCAACAGCCACGACCATCGCGCACCGCGGGTCGGCATGGCGGTGGCCGCGGCGATGGTGGGTCACAGCCTCATGGACGGGATCGCCATCGGGGCGGCCTTCCAGGCGGGGGGCGGGATGGGCGTCACGGTGGCACTCGCCGTCATCAGCCATGACTTCGCCGACGGCTTCAACACCTACACCGTCACCAGCATCTACGGGAACGACCGCCGCAAGGCCCTCGCCATGCTGGTCGCCGCCGCGCTCGCGCCCGTAGCCGGCGCCGCGTCGGCCACGGTTTTCACCCTGCCCCCGGAACTGCTGGGCAGCTACCTCGGCTTCTTCGCCGGTGTGCTGGTCTACCTCGCGGCGGCCGAGATCCTGCCCGAGGCGCACCACCGCCATCCCGCACACTCCACACTGCTGTGCACGGTGGGCGCAGTGGCGTTCATCTGGTTGGTGACGGGCGTCGCGGAGTGACCCCGGGGAGGCGCCGGTCCTCATGCCCGGGCGACCGGGCGGTGACCGGGCCACCGGGCGCAGTGCCGCACGAAGCGGTACGCCGTGTCCGGAGCGCCCGCCCAGTGGGTGTGGACATAGCTCGCATGCACCCCGCCTCGGACGAAGCCCTCCACGCGCCGCTCCGGCTGCCGCAGCCCCCAGGCCGCCTGTGCGCCCGCGCCGGGCTCGATGACCGTGCGGTGGAACTCATGGCCCCGCATCCGGGTGCCCACCGGGGCAAGGGCACTGTCGCTCACCGCCACCGCGTCCCGGTAGCCGAGGGTGAGGCGCGGAGACATCCTCGCATCGGCCTCAAGCACCCCGCACATCGGCTTCCCATCCAGCGAACGCGCCAGATAGAGCAGTCCGGCGCACTCCGCCGCGACGGGTGCACCCGCCCGGGCCAGCTCCGCGACCGCCTTGCGCAGCCGGGAGTTCGCGGACAACTCAGGCGCGTACACCTCGGGGAAGCCACCGCCGACGACCACGCCTCGGGTGCCTTCGGGCAGATCCTCGTCGCGCAGCGGGTCGAAGGGCACGACCTGCGCACCGGCGGCCATGAGCAGCTCCGCGTGCTCGGCGTACGAGAACGTGAACGCCGCGCCGCCCGCCACGGCGATCACCGGGGCAGCCCCGGCGACCGGCGCGGCCGGTCCCCCGCAGGGGGCCGGGCTCCACGGCTCCGCACCCAGCGGCGGCGCGCTGCGCGCCAGCGCCAGCAGAGCCTCCAGATCGCAGCCCGCCCGCACCTGCTCCGCCTGCGCCCTTACCGCGTCCAGGGCCTCCGTGTGCCGTTCGGCCACCGGCACCAGACCCAGGTGCCGCGACGGGGTGCTGACGGCGGGCGCTCGGCGCAGCACACCGAGCACCGGCACGCCCGACTCCTCCAGCGCCTCCCGCAGCAGCGCCTCATGGCGGTCCGTGGCCACCTTGTTGAGGATCACCCCGCCGAGCCGCACCCCCGGGTCCCAGGAGGCGAAACCGTGCACGAGCGCGGCGACCGACCTGGACTGCGACGAGGCGTCCACGACCAGCACCACCGGCGCCCGCAGCAGCTTCGCCACCTGTGCCGTGGAAGCCAGCTCGCCCTCGCCCGCCGCACCGTCGTAGAGCCCCATCACGCCCTCGACCACGGCCAGATCACAGCCGCGCGCGCCATGCGCGAGGAGCGGCGCGATCAGTTCCGTGCCGCACATGTACGAGTCGAGATTGCGCCCCGGGCGGCCCGTGGCGAGCGCGTGATAGCCCGGATCGATGTAGTCGGGGCCCACCTTGTGCGGTGACACGGCGAGACCGCCCGCCGTGAACGCGGCCATCAGGCCGGTCGCGACGGTGGTCTTGCCGCTGCCCGACGCCGGTGCGGCGATGACGAGACGTGCTACCACTCGATGCCCCGCTGGCCCTTCTGACCGGCGTCCATCGGGTGCTTGACCTTGGACATGTCGGTGACGAGATCGGCGAAGTCCCGGAGCTTCAGAGGGGCGTTGCGGCCGGTGATCACCACATGCTGGTTGCCGGGCCGCTCACGCAGCACCTCGACCACCTCGGCTGTGTCGACCCAGCCCCAGTGCAACAGGTACGCGAACTCGTCGAGCACGTAGAACTTGTACTTCTCCGCCGCGAGGTCACGCTTGACCTGCTCCCAGCCCTCGCGTGCCTTCTCCTCGTGCGACGGCTCGCCCTCGCCCGGCGGGCGCTGGATCCAGGACCAGCCCTCGCCCATCTTGTGCCAGTCGACAGTGCCTCCCTCGCCGGTCGCACCGAGTACCTTGAGCGCGTTCTCCTCGCCGACCTTCCACTTGGCAGACTTGACGAACTGGAACACCCCGACCGGCCAGCCCTGGTTCCAGGCGCGCAGCGCCATCCCGAACGCCGCCGTCGACTTCCCCTTGCCGACTCCCGTGTGCACCATCACCAGCGCGCGGTTGCGGCGCTGACGGGTGGTGAGTCCGTCGTCCGGCACCACGCTCGGCTGTCCCTGCGGCATTACGCGGCCCTCCTGTTGGTTCCCGTGGCCTGGCCGACGGCCCGCTCGTCCCTGAAGTTCCTGAAGTCCCTGACGAGTCCGGCGATGCTGTCCGCCCGCAGCTCGTCGAGGGTGACGGCGCTGCCGCCCAGTTCACCCGCGAGCCGTCCGGCGAGGCCCAGCCGCACCGGTCCGCTCTCGCAGTCCACGACCACACCGGCCGTGCCGTCGGCCGCATGCAGCCGGGCGGCCCGCGCGGCCAGCCCCACGGCGTCCTCGCCGCGCGCCCCGGTGGCGCGCCCGTCGGTCACGACGACCAGCAGAGCGCGGCGCGACGGGTCACGCAACCGCTCGATGCGCAGCACGTCGTGAGCCTTCAGCAGACCGGCGGCGAGCGGGGTACGCCCGCCCGTCGGCAACTGCTCCAGGCGCGCGGCGGCGGCGTCGACCGACGACGTCGGCGGCAGCGCCACCTCCGCACCCCGGCCGCGGAACGTCACCAGACCCACCTTGTCCCGCCGCTGGTACGCGTCGAGCAGCAGGGACAGTACAGCCCCCTTGACCGCGCTCATCCGGCGACGGGCCGCCATCGACCCGGACGCGTCCACGACGAACAGCACCAGATTGCCCTCGCGGCCCTCGCGTACCGCCTGGCGAAGGTCGTCACGCCGCACGACAAGCCCAGGGCCCGAGCGCCCGCGTGCCCGCTGGTGTGGTGCCGCGGCCTGCACGGTCGCCGCGAGGTGCAGCTTGCCCAGCGCGCCCCGGGGCCGCCGGGCGCCGGTGGTCCGGCCGTGTTCGGTCCGGGCGCGTGACCGGCGTCCCGCCACCCCGTCGCCGAGACCCGGGACGCTCAGCGTCTTCGTACGGAACGGCTCGGCCGCGGCCACGGGGGACCGCTCCCCGCCGCCGGGACCGCCGACGGGCGGCGTGGCGTACGGCGCTGCGGAAGGCTCGGGGGGGTCGGACTCGTGCCCGTCGGCCTGGGGCGGGATTCCCCCGCCGTCAGGGCCCTCGGGACCACCGCCAGGACCGTCGGGGCCGTTTCCAGGGTCCGGGTCCGGCTCGGGGTCCGGATCGTCGTCCCCGCCGCACTGCTCCAGAGTCTCGTCGAGCTTGTCCTCGTCAAGACCCGGCGCGTCGAAGGGATTGCGCCGCCGCCGATGGGGGAGTGCCAGCAGTGCGGCCTGCCGCACATCCTCCTCGCGCACCTCCGTGCGCCCGGCCCAGGCGGCCAGCGCCGTCGCCGTGCGCGCCATCACGATGTCGGCGCGCATCCCGTCCACCTCGAACACCGCGCAGGTCGCCGCGATCCGGCGCAGCGCCGCGTCGCCGAGCACCACGGACGGCAGCAGTGCTCGCGCGGCGACGATCCGCTCGCGCAGCGCCGCCTCCTCGTCGGCCCACCGTGCGGCGAAACCGGCCGGGTCGTCGTCGTACGCCAGCCTGCGCCGTACGACCTCGACCCGCTGCTCGGGCTCGCGCGACGCGGCGACCTCCACCGTGAGGCCGAAGCGGTCGAGCAACTGGGGCCGCAGCTCACCCTCCTCGGGATTCATCGTCCCGACGAGCAGGAAACGCGCGGCATGCCGCACGGAGACGCCTTCGCGCTCCACATACGAGGCACCCATCGCCGCCGCGTCCAGCAGCAGATCCACCAGGTGGTCGTGCAGCAGGTTGACCTCGTCGACGTAGAGCACGCCGCGGTGCGCGTCCGCGAGCAGTCCCGGCTCGAACGCCTTGACGCCGTCCGCGAGTGCCCGCTCGATGTCGAGCGCGCCGACCAGCCGGTCCTCCGACGCGCCGACCGGCAGCTCCACCATGCGGGTCGGGCGTGCCGTTCCGGTCCCCTCCGCATGCGGCCCGTCCGGGCAGCCGGGGTCCGGCGCGCCGGGCGCGCAGGAGAAACGGCAGCCCGCGACCACCTCCACATCGGGCATCAGCGCCGCGAGGGCGCGTACGGCGGTGGACTTGGCGGTGCCCTTCTCACCGCGTACGAGAACCCCGCCGACCGCGGGCGAGACCGCGTTCAGCAGCAGTCCCAGGCGCAGATCGTCCATGCCGACGATCGCGGTGAAGGGGTAGTGCACAGCGCCACTCATACGTTCCGGTCCTCCCATGTCTCCCGCTCGCACCGAGTGGGCACGTGGTTGCGTTCGTCGGTCTTCGCCCACACCGGGCCGGAAGTTCCCCGCCTCATGGCGCTCCCGGAGGGATGAAGGGCAGGCCGGCGGGCGCGCCGCGCTCGATCAGTTCGAGCAGCGCGGCGGTGTCGGCGTGTTCCTCGATCAGATCGCCGAGACGGTCGAGCTGCTCCTCGCGCAGCAACCCGAACCGGGTGTCCGTCGCCGGTATGAACCTGCGGCCGGCCGCCGCGGCGACCTCCCGGAGGAAAGCCCGCCGAAAACCGTCGCTCTCCAGCGAGCCGTGCCAGTGGGTGCCCCAGACGGCACCGACCCGGCAGCCGTCCAGGAAGGGCTCACCGCCCAGTACTTCGGCGACGCCATGGTGGATCTCATAGCCATCGACCCGCTCGCCGAGTGCCTCGCCCGTCGGCCGGGCCAGGGTCTTCTCGCGGTGGAACCGCACGCGCACGGGGAGCAGCCCGAGCGCGTCGACCTCGCCCGCGTGTGACTCCACCTCGTCCTCGATGCGTTCACCGAGCGCCTGGAACCCACCGCAGATACCCAGCACCGGCCTGCCCTCCGCGGCCCGCCTGGCGATCGCGTCCGCGAGCCCGCGCTCACGCAGCCAGGCGAGCGCCTTCACCGTGCCGCGGGTGCCGGGCACCACCACCAGGTCCGCGTCCGCGAGTTCCTCGGCGCGGTCCCCGAACCGCACGATCACACCGGGTTCGGCCGCCAGCGCGTCCACATCGGTGAAGTTGGACATCAGCGGTACGGCGCACACCGCGACCCGCAGCACGTCATCGCCCAGCGGTGCCGCGGTCACCGACTCGCGTACGGCGCCGCGCAGCGAGACCCGCAGCCCGTCCTCCTCGTCGATGCCGAGGCCGTGGGCGTACGGCAGCACACCGAACGTCCGCCGTCCGGTCAGCCCGTACAGCATCTCCAAACCAGGCTCCAGCAGGGTCACATCGCCGCGGAACTTGTTGACCAGATAGCCCGCGACCAACTCCTGGTCCTCGGGCGCCAGCAGCGCGGTGGTCCCGAAGAACTGTGCGAACACCCCGCCCCGGTCGATGTCCCCGACCACGATCACGGGAAGCCGGGCGGCCCGGGCGATGCCCATGTTCACGATGTCGGTGCGCCGCAGATTGATCTCGGCGGGGCTGCCGGCGCCTTCGCAGATCACGGCGTCATAGGTGCTGCGCAGCTTCTCCAGACACTCCACGACCGGCTCGAACAGCGTCTGCTGCCTCCCCCCGTGGTACCCGCGTGCGCTCAGCTCGCCCACCGGCTTGCCCATCAGCACGACCTGGCTCGAGCGGTCGCTCCCCGGTTTGAGCAGCACCGGGTTCATCAGCGCCGACGGCTCCACGCGCGCCGCCTGGGCCTGCATGGCCTGGGCGCGCCCGATCTCGGCTCCCTCGCGGGTGACGAAGGAGTTGAGCGACATGTTCTGCCCCTTGAAAGGGGCGACCTTCACTCCCCGGCGCACCAGCCAGCGGCAGATCCCCGCCGTGACGACGCTCTTGCCCGCGTCCGACGTGGTCCCCGCGATCAGCAGTCCTCCGCCGCTCACTTCCGCCTCCCCCTCATGGTCGCCGCCGCTCCCAGACCGAGTCGTGCGCCTGCGCACACCGCGAGGGCCAGCAGCCCCACGCGGCGCGACAGCCGCACCGCGCGCTCGATGTCCGCCACCCCGACGGACCTGCCCGGGGCGTTGAGCACGGGCCGGTGCTCGACGCGCCCGCCGTACGAGAGCGTCCCCCCGAGACGTACCCCGAGCGCGCCCGCGAACGACGCTTCCACCGGACCCGCGTTGGGACTGGGATGCTTCGCGGCATCCGCACGCCAGGCGCGTACGGCACCGCGCGGGTCGTCGCCCGCCAGCACCGCGAGGCCCGCGGTCAGCCGGGCGCCGGGCCAGCCCGACACGTCGTCGAGCCGGGCCGACGCCCAGCCGTAGCGCCGGTAGCGGGGCGACTTGTGGCCCACCATGGCGTCCAGGGTGTTCACGGCACGGAAGCCCACGAGGCCGGGCACTCCCGCGACCGCGCCCCACACCAGCGCGCCGACCACGGCGTCCGAGGTGTTCTCGGCGACGGATTCCACGACGGCGCGGGCGATTCCCGGACCGTCCAGGGCTTGCGGATCACGGCCGCACAGATGAGGCAGCCTTTCCCGTGCGGTCTCGATGTCGCCCGCTTCGAGTGCTCCGCCGATCGCCCTGGCCTCCCGGCCGAGCGTCGTACCGCCGACGACGGCCCAGGTGGCGGCGGCGGTCAGAGCCAGGGAAGCCGTACGGGAACGGCGTACGGAAGCGGCCGCCAGCGCAGCCGCGGTGATCGCGCCCCCGGCGCACACCGCTGTGTGCAGGGCGCCCCAGCCGCGATGGTCGCGCCAGAGCCCGCGCTCGACGGCACTCGCGGCCCGGCCGAAGACGGCGACCGGGTGGCCACGGCGGGGATCGCCGAAGAGCAGGTCGCCGGCGATTCCGGCCGTCGCACCGTACGCGAACGTGATGGCAGGGACAGCGACAGCAGGGACAAGTCCCCCCGGCGCCCGCTGCTCGGCAGGCATGTTCGTCCTCACTCAGGGTCCGCGCCCTGGCTCGACGTGATCCGACGGTAGAGAGTTCCTGGCTTCGGCACACGCCCCGGTGAGGGGGTGGATGCCGTGACAGTGGCGGGACCGCGCCGGATTCGCACCGGCTTCCTCTTCTGCCGCCGTAAGTGGCCCCGGAAGTCCACCATGGGCCGCGAACACCCGTCAACTCGCCGCTGACCTGCGACGGGACCGTGTGCGCAGGCCCACATCGGGGTTCCGACGGGTACATACACGCCGGGAGCCGGACACCCCTCGGGGGTGTCCGGCTCCCGGCGTGTTGCTGTGCCGACCGACCGTCGTTACCGGTCGCCCGGTCCGGTCGTCAGGCCACGATCAGATAGATCCCGTACGCCACGGCCGCTGCGCACAGAGCGAAGCAGGCGTACGCGCCCGTGCGCGCAAGGCCAGCGGAGCCTCCCTGCGCGGCGGCTGCCTCCTGCTTGGAGAGGCCCGCGATGCCCAGAGTGAACAGGCCCACCAGGGCGACGGTCACAACGAGACTCACGCCGAAGACGGAGCCCAGAGCTGCCCAGTCGATCTTCATGCTGATTCGCTTTCCCTTACTTCCCTTACTTCCCTCACACCGAAGCGGCGGGGGCGGGGGCGGACTCGCCGGCAGGAGCCGGGATGGTGGCCTTCAGCTCTTCGGCCGTCGCGACGGTGGGCGGCGGGGTCACGGCCGCGATGGCAGTGGTCACCACACCCGGAGCCCCGGTGTCCCCGGCGGTCTCGTCCGCGGTGACGTTGGTGTGGTCGATCGGCTTGCGGCGCGACACGGCCCAGATGGCGCCCGAGCCCGCGACCAACAGGACGGCGACGGCGACTGTGCCCCAGGTGCCCTGACTGGTGAGGAACTCGGCAGCGGCGGCGACCAGGCCGGCCGCCGGAAGGGTGAGGCCCCAGGCGACGAACATCCGGGTGGCGGTGGACCAGCGGACCACACCGCCCTTGCGGCCGAGGCCCGCGCCCATCACGGCGCCGGAGCACGACTGGGTGGTGGAGAGCGAGAAGCCCAGGTTCGAGGAAGCGAGGATGACCGTCGCGGCGCTGGTCTGGGCGGCGAAGCCCTGCTGCGGCTGGAGGTCGGTCAGTCCCTTGCCCATGGTGCGGATGATCCGCCAGCCGCCGAGGTAGGTGCCCAGTGCGATGGCCAGACCGGCGGAGACGATGACCCACATCGGGGGGTTGGAGCCCGGGACGAGGACGCCGCCGGTGACCAGAGCCAGGGTGATGACCCCCATGGTCTTCTGGGCGTCGTTGGTGCCGTGCGCCAGGGAGACCAGTCCGGCCGAGGCGATCTGACCCGTCCGGTAGCCCTTGGTGGTCGCCTTGTCGTTCGCCCCGTTGCCGATCTTGTACGTCAGCCTGGCGGCGAGGAACGCCGCGAGACCGGCGACCACCGGCGCTGCGACGGCGGGGATCAGCACCTTGGTGACGATCGTCCCGTAGTTGACGGCCGAGAAGCCTGCGGACATCACGGCTGCGCCGATGAGGCCGCCGAACAGGGCGTGCGACGAGCTGGACGGCAGACCGAGCAGCCAGGTGAGGAGGTTCCACAGGATCGCGCCGACGAGCGCGGCGAATATCACTTCCGTGCGGATGCCGTCTTCGCTGATGAGCCCGCCGGAGATCGTCTTGGCGACCTCGACGGACAGGAAGGCGCCGACGAGGTTCAGCACGGCGGACATGGCCACCGCCGTCTTCGGCTTGAGCGCCCCGGTCGAGATGGTTGTCGCCATCGCGTTGGCGGTGTCGTGGAAACCGTTCGTGAAATCGAACACGAGAGCGGTGATGATCACGATCCCGAGGAGAAGCGTGATGTTTTCCATTTACCCAGGCTTCTATTGGACGTCAGTGGCCGGTCGAACGTAGGCAACCTGAGTGAACGGAAGGTGAACTCAGCACGGCTCAGGAGTGACTCCTGGAAGGGTACGGCCGTTCCGCTTGCGGGGGGAGGCTCGTGCGGCGCGGATTTCCCTGGTCCCTGACATGATCAGCACATGAGTGGGCGGCAACGGGGTGAGTGGTGCGGGCAGGGCGATGAGGCCCAGGGCGGGCCGGTCGCGCGGGCGTGGGCGGGTCTCGTGGCCACCGCCCGCAGGACCGTCGCGGACGGACTCGTGGTCGGAACCTCCGGCAATGTCTCCGTGCGTGTGCCCGTTGACACGGGCGATGTCGTCCTGGTCACACCGAGCGGAGTGCCCTACGACCGGCTCGGGCCGCAGGATGCAGTCGGCGTGGATCTGCAGGGCCGCCGTGTGCTGGGTGAGCTGACCCCCACCAGCGAGCTGCCGATGCACTTGGCGATATACCGGGCCACCGATGCCGCCGCCGTCGTGCACACCCACGCCGTGCATGCCACCGCCGTGTCGACGCTTGTCACCGAGCTGCCGCTGATCCACTACATGGCGGCGGCACTCGGCGGGCCCGTCCGCGTGGCCCCGTACGCGCTCTACGGCACCGAAGAGCTCGCGACCCGAATGCTCGACGCCCTCGCGGACCGTACCGGCTGCCTGCTCGGGAATCACGGCACCGTGACCTACGGCGCCTCGCTCGACCAGGCGTACGACCGCACCGCCCAGCTGGAGTGGATGTGCCGGGTGTGGCTCACCGCGAGCTCCCTGCCGGGCAGTGCGCCGAGCCTGCTCTCGCGGGCTCAGGTGGAGGAGGTGCGCGACAAGCTCCGCACCTACGGTCAGCCCGGCTGATCCGGTGGTCGGCGCACGGCGCATCACTCACGGTGGCGCGCCCACTGGCAGCCCGGCGCGGACGTCACCACACTGGAACGGTGCGCCCGGTTACAGCGACGGCAGCTGCCGTCACCACCCTGCTCGGTATCGGAGCGGCCGCGTTCGCCGCGGGCCGGTACGCGAGCGATGCGGCACTCAAGGCAACGCCCGAACGCCCTGTGCCCGGCGAGCCCCGGCTCACCGTGCACGCCACGGGGCCGGGCCGGATCACGCTCACGCGCAGCCTCGCCTCACTCCGCCCCGGTGTGTACGGACTCGCCGGCACCGGGGTCCACGCAGTCGTCGGCCCGGTGCTCGAAGACGTCCCGCACGCCGCGGACACCGTCGTCCGCCGACTGGAGAGCGTGGGCCACGGCAGTCTCGACATCGGGACCAAGGTCCGCTTCACTCCGCGGTTGCACAGCGGAACGCCGTCCTCCCTCGGCATCGACCACGAGGACGTGGAGGTGCACGGAGAGTTGGGTCCGCTGCCCGCCTGGTTCGTCCCCGGGCCCCGCAGCACATGGATCATCGCCGTGCACGGCCTCGGCGCCACCCGCGAACACGTGCTGAACCTGATGCCGTTCCTCGCCGGGCGGCGTGTGCCGGTGCTGGCCGTCTCCTACCGCGGCGACCGCGGCGCACCCCGCCCACCCGACGGCCTCTGCCATCTCGGTGACTCCGAGTGGCGCGACCTCGACGCGGCCATCCGGTACGCCGTCCGCGCCGGTGCCGAGCGCGTGATCGTCCACGGCTGGTCCGTCGGAGCCGCGATGGCCCTGCACGCCGCCGCCAACTCGGCCGTACGGGACCGGATCGCCGGGCTCGTCCTGGACTCCCCGGTGCTCGACTGGGAAGCCACCCTGCGCGCCCTCGCGACCGCACGCCACACCCCGTCGGTGCTCCTTCCGCTCGCGGTCCGCGCCGCTCAGGGGCGCACCGGGCTGCACGGCGACCGGCTGCTGGAGGCCGCGGATCCGGACGGTCTCGGCGTACCCACGCTGATCTTCCACGGTCCCGACGACCGAATCGCGCCCTGGGCCCCCGCACGGGAGCTCGCGGCACGACGGCCGGACCTGGTCAGCCTCCACACCGTCACCGAAGCCCCGCACGCGGCGATGTGGAACGCCGACCCGGCACGCTACGAGGAAGCCCTCCGCCGCTTCCTCACCCCCTTGATCTGAGCGGCCGCCCTTCCGGCCGGTCGCTCGGATCGGCCGATCCCCGCATGGGCCGGCGCCTGCGGCGGGGCCCGAGCGCAGTCCGCGGTGGCCCGCGAACAGGCTCAGGACCCGACTCCGCCGCCGCCCCGCGACCGGGCCTCTCGGCAGGTTCCCGCTTTCCGATTGGGCTTTCGGGCCGACAGCGGGAAGACTGCTCCCCGTGACGTCCCGTAACGTGCGCGACTCCAGACTCCGTCTTGTCCGTCCTCGTCCCACCGCCACGGCCCGACGCGCCGTGGCGAACCGGCGTACGCGCCCCGCCCCGCGCCCGCCCGAGGGCACTCCACCGGCCGCCGAACTGGCCCGCCAGGCGCGTGGGGCGCTCGCCGACGCCGTCCGTATCGCCCGCTGGGCCGCGGCCGCCCCCGACGCCGCTGTTCGCACCGCCGTACGGGAACAGGCCGCGGTGGCGCTGGGGCTGACACCGGACCAGGCGGGCGCGAGCTGGGACCGCGCACGTCTCGCCGGGCTTGTGGAACTCCACGGCAACACCGCTCGCCCCGGTTGGCGGCTGAATGCCTGGGACCGCGACGACACCGCCGTGCTACGGGGCTGGGTCGCCCTGTTCGACGCCTGGTCGCTGATCCACCCCGCACCCGATGACGTGGCCCCGGCGGCCGTCGCCGAGGTGGTCGAAGCCATCCCCCAGGTCCTCACCCTCCTTCAGCTCTCCGCCGGCCCCGTCCTCGTGCCTGCCCTGCTGGACCTGCTTCAGCAGCGCGTCGCGGAACTGCGTGACGAGCGCTGCGAAGTGCCCGTCGCGCCCTGTCCTGACGCGGCCGTGCCCCTGCGGCGTGAGCCGGCCGCGCGCCCGGCAGCCGAGGCCGGGCCGAGCGCCGCGGCCCCGTTCCCGGCCGTCCCGGGGGGCCGGACCGTCTCCGACTCCCTGCTCCCCGCGCTGATGGACTGGGCGCTGGAAGGGCTCGCCGCGGTCGGTGCGCTCATCCTCGGCCAGGGGCAGGCCACCCTCACCCCCCTCGGCAACTGGGCGGTCTGGGTCAAGCTGGAGCAGATCTGCGTGGCGGCCCAGAGCCCCGCGGGCCACATCGAGCACTCGGCTGAGGATCTGCTCCGTGCCTGCGCCGGGCTCAGCCCGGGGCCCGCCAGGGACGAATACCGCGCGTGGCTGGCCGCGCGCACCATTTCCAGCGCCGTCTCCGAACTCCTCGCCGCGGCCCGTGGTGAGGACGCGCTGCTGCGCGGTCTCGCTTTCGAAGCGCTCCGGGTCGTAGGCGCCCCCGCCGAGGCAGCGGTGCGCGCAGCCGCCGACGAGCCGCCCCTGCGTCCCTACGCTCTGCTCTGGCTCGCCGAGTACGAAGGCGCTGACCCGGACGACGCCGCCGAAGCGCTGACCCGTGAGGAGTCGACCTGGCTCTGGGTCGACACCGCGGCAGCCGTCTCCGACCACGGTGAGGCCACGCTGCTGGTGCGTCACCTCGAAGCGGCAGTCCAGGGCACCATCCCCGCCCTGTTGGATGAGGTCAGGGCGGTCGGCCATCCGCGCACGGTGCAGGTCCTGGTCGCGCTGGCGGCAGCCCACCCCGATCCTGCCCTGGCCAAGGCCCTCCGCCGGGCGGCCTTCCAGGTGCACACCGGGGGGGCGTGACTCCCCGGGGGCCGGCCCTCCGCGTCATTCCGCGCTCGCGCCAGGACGATACGTCCCGAAGCTCCAGACGTTGCCTTCAAGGTCGCGCGCCATGTAGTCCCGGGAGCCGTAGTCCTGGTCGGTGGGCGGCAGCACGATGACCGCCCCGTGCTCCACCGCCCTGCGGTGGTGCGCGTCCACATCGTCGACCTGGACATAGACACCGACCGGGCCGCCGCTCTCCATCAACCTGTCGAACTCGCTGCCCGTGCCCTTGCTGCCCAGCATCACCATCCCGTTCCCATAGGACAGCTCCGCGTGCACCACCTTGCCGTTTCCGCCCTCGTACACGGCGTGCTCGGTGAAACCGAAGGCCTCGGTGAGCTGCTTGATCGCGGCCTTGGCGTCCACGTACAGCAGTGTCGGGCAGATGCTCGGTGCGTCCGCCATCTCGATCGCTCCTCCCTCACGCGCTCCAGGCACGTCCCGTCGCCGCGGGGCCACCGGAATGTGATCCGGATCTCAGTCTGGCAGGGGGCACCGACAATGCCCGGGATCATCGGCGCTCCTGTGGGCGAAGTCCCGTGAAGTCCCGTGAAGTCCCGTGAAGTCCCGTGAAGTCGGGACGGACTGCGGCGGAGCGTGGGCGGAGCGCTTCAGCGGAAGGTGTTGCACGCGGCCATGTCGCCCGTGCGGTAGCCGGTGTGGAACCACTGCTGACGCTGCGCCGCCGAGCCGTGCGTCCAGGTATCCGGAGTGACCCGCCCCTGCAACGCCTGCTGGATCCGGTCGTCGCCCGCCGCCGCCGCGTCGAGGCCTTCCCGGATGTCGGCGTCGGTCAGCCGTGTCAGCAGCGGTTTCCCGGTCTTCTCGTCCGGGGTCGTCGTGGCGTGGTGCGCCCACACTCCCGCGTAGCAGTCCGCCTGCAGCTCCAGCCTGACCGCGTTGCTCCCCGCACCTGCCCGGTCGTCCTGCGCCGCGGCCAGTGTGCCCATCTGGTTCTGGATGTGGTGGCCGTATTCATGGGCGACGACATACGCCTGCGCGAAGGGCCCGTCGGACGCCCCGAACCTGGTACGCAGCTCGTCGAAGAAGCTGAGGTCCAGGTAACACCTTGTGGTCGGCCGGGCAGTAGAACGGCCCGACCGCCGACGTGGCCGATCCGCACGCCGTCCCGACCCGCTCGGCGAACATCACCGTCGGCGCGTCGGAGTACCGCATCGATCAGCGCAGTACGGCCCGCCCGTTTTGCGTGTCGCTCGCGCACCGCCCCGCGTCCCTTCGGCGCGCGGCCGGATCGTGCGCGGCGCCGACCGAACCGTGGGCAGGGCCACAGAAATCCGGTTGCAGGAGCCCGGTAGACTGCCTCCCATGGCAATTCTCCTCGTGGACTAGACGGCGTCGAAGCCTCGTACGCACGCCCCGTCGTCCTTCCGCCGTCCGTCCCGTTCTGGAGTCTTTCCGTGATCACCGCTTCCGGCATCGAGTTGCGCGCCGGCGCCCGTGTCCTCATCGAGTCCACCACCTTCCGTATCGCCAAGGGCGACCGCATCGGCCTCGTCGGCCGCAACGGAGCGGGCAAGACCACGCTCACCAAGTGCCTCGCGGGTGAGGGCGTCCCCGCCGGCGGCCAGATCGCACGCTCGGGGCAGGTCGGCTACCTCCCGCAGGACCCGCGTACCGGCGACCTCGACGTCCTGGCCCGCGACCGCATCCTCTCCGCTCGCGGCCTCGACGTCCTGATCCGCAAGATGCGCGAGAACGAGCAGCGCATCGCCACCGGAAAGGGCGCCACTCAGGAGAAGGCGCTGAAGCAGTACGAGCGCCAGGAGACGGAATTCCTGACCAAGGGCGGCTATGCCGCCGAGTCGGAGGCCGCCACGATCGCCGCCGCGCTCAACCTGCCGGACCGGGTGCTCGGCCAGCCGCTGCACACCCTCTCCGGTGGCCAGCGCCGCCGCGTCGAGCTCGCCCGGATCCTCTTCTCCGACGCCGACACCCTGCTGCTGGACGAGCCGACCAACCACCTCGACGCCGACTCGATCGTCTGGCTGCGTGACTATCTGAAGACCTACCGTGGCGGATTCATCGTGATCTCCCATGACGTCGACCTCGTCGAGACCGTCGTCAACAAGGTCTTCTACCTCGACGCCAACCGCTCCACCATCGATGTCTACAACATGGGCTGGAAGCTCTACCAGCAGCAGCGCGAGGCCGACGAGAAGCGCCGCAAGCGGGAGCGCCAGAACGCCGAGAAGAAGGCCGCGGCGCTCAACGCCCAGGCCGACAAGATGCGCGCCAAGGCCACCAAGACCGTCGCCGCGCAGAACATGGCGCGCCGTGCCGAACGGCTGCTGTCCGGCCTTGAGGACGTCCGGGCCGCCGACAAGGTCGCCAAGCTGCGCTTCCCCGAGCCCGCCCCGTGCGGTAGGACCCCGCTGATGGCGGAGGGCCTGTCGAAGTCCTACGGCTCCCTGGAGATCTTCACCGATGTGGATCTCGCCATCGACAAGGGTTCGCGCGTGGTGATCCTCGGGCTGAACGGTGCCGGAAAGACCACCCTGCTGCGCCTGCTCGGCGGGGTCGAGAATCCCGACACCGGCGAGGTCGTCGAGGGCCACGGCCTCAAGCTCGGCTACTACGCCCAGGAGCACGAGACGCTCGACCCGGACCGCACGGTGCTGGAGAACATGCGCTCCGCCGCGCCCGATCTCGACCTGGTCGAGGTCCGCAAGGTACTCGGCTCGTTCCTGTTCTCCGGGGATGACGTCGAGAAGCCGGCCGGAGTGCTGTCCGGCGGTGAGAAGACCAGGCTCGCGTTGGCCACGCTGGTGGTCTCGGCGGCGAATGTGCTGCTGCTGGACGAGCCGACCAACAACCTCGACCCGGCCAGCCGTGAGGAGATCCTCGGCGCGTTGCGGACCTACAAGGGTGCGGTCGTCCTGGTGACGCACGACGAGGGTGCCGTCGAGGCGCTCCAGCCGGAGCGGATCATCCTGCTTCCGGACGGGGTCGAGGACCTCTGGGGCGCGGACTACGCGGATCTGGTGGCCCTCGCCTGACGGTCGCGGCCTGCCATGCGCTTGTCCGGACGGCCTTCGGAGTACCCGGTCCGCCCCGTATGGATCATTCGGCCCATCGCTTGTCCTTCATCTGAGTGAGGACGTCTCATATCCCGGCGTGGCGGTGGGCTCGGTCGGCCCGCGGTGCCCGCCCGGTGCACCGGAACCACTCCGTCCGGTGTGTACCCGGTCTGACCAGGACGTTCCCGATGCGGCTCGCGGAAACGTCTCGGCAGCCAGGACCGGAATCCGCCGCAGCCTCCGCGCTCGGACGCCTCGTGCGACCAAACCTCGTCGCACGGACCTTGTCGAATGGGTGGCCATGAGGCCCGGTAGGGGTGATCATGAGAAGTCCAGAGCGCACTTCCCATGAGGAGGCACGGGTGGCCGAGACTCTGAAGAAGGGCAGCCGGGTGACCGGCGCCGCGCGCGACAAGCTCGCGGCAGACCTGAAGCGAAAGTACGACTCCGGTTCGAGCATCCGGGCGCTGGCCGAAGAGACCGGCCGTTCCTACGGGTTCGTGCACCGGATGCTCAGCGAGTCCGGAGTCACGCTGCGAGGACGCGGCGGAGCTACGCGGGGCAAGAAGGCCGCATAGGCCTGATCGTTCCGCGTACAGCCGCCGATGTCGGCGGCGTCTGAGGTCGGCCGGACGGTTCCGGTGTCGGCCACTCCGCGACCGAATGGTCGACGGAGTGGTTACCGTGCAGTAACTTAGCTTCTCGCTGCACTGACACGCACCGGAACCGGAGGCTCTCCATGACTTCGCACGACTCGCTGGACTCTGTTCTCGACAAAGACGGCGTACGGCTCACCGTCGATGACGCGGTGGCCACGGTGACGCTCACCAATCCGGCCAAGCGCAATGCCCAGTCTCCCGCTCTCTGGCGGGCATTGACCGAAGCCGGGCGAATGCTCCCGGGCAGCGTCCGGGTGGTGGTGCTGCGCGGAGAGGGCAAGTCCTTCTCCGCCGGTCTCGACCGCCAGGCCTTCACTCCCGAAGGCTTCGACGGAGAGCCGTCGTTCCTGGACCTCGCGCGAAGCTCCACCGAGGAGCTGGACGCGGTCATCGCCGAGTACCAGGAGGCGTTCACCTGGTGGCGCCGCAACGACCTGGTGTCCATCGCGGCCGTGCAGGGTCATGCGATCGGGGCCGGGTTCCAGCTCGCCCTCGGCTGTGACCTGCGGATCGTCGCCCAGGACGTCCAGTTCGCCATGCGCGAGACGAGCCTGGGCCTGGTCCCCGACCTCACCGGTACGCATCCGCTCGTCTCCGCTGTCGGGTACGCCCGTGCGCTGGAGATCTGCGCCACGGGACGTTTCGTCCAAGCCGATGAGGCGGAGCGGATCGGCCTCGCCAATCTGGTGGTGCCCGCCGAGGAACTCGACGGGGCCGTACGCGACCTGGCGGCGGCCCTGCTGGCGGCGCCGCGTGACGCCGTGATCGAGACCAAGGCGCTGCTGCGCGGTGCGCAGGACCGCAGCTACGAGGAGCAGCGGAAGGCCGAGCGTGCGGCTCAGGCCCGGCGCCTTGCCGACCTCGCGGGTATCGCCGACTGACCGGACGCCCTTCGACCCGGACCTCCGCCTTCACCGGTGCGGCCCGGGGCCGCCGTCTTCACAGCGGTGGTCCCGGGCCGTTCTCCGTCATGGCGGTGGTGTCGCTGCCGCCCCCGGTTGCCCCCGCCTGCCGCATCCCCGGCGCGGGACGGGGCAAGCGCACTTAGTGTGGGCAGCGGAGCCAGGAGTTCACCACCTCCCGGGAAAGGACGTACGGCGATGACCGACACCGGCGTCAATGTCAGCAGGGAACCGTCGGGGGGCGGGGGAAGCACGAGCCCGGGGGGAGCGGCAGGGAGCGCGGGGACGGGCAAGCGGGGTGCTGTCGATCCGGCTGCCCGGGGGCGTACCACCATTGCCGACGGGGTCGTCCAGAAGATCGCCGGACTGGCTGCCCGGGATGTGATCGGAGTCCACGCGATGGGCAGCGGGACCTCCCGCACCTTCGGCGCCGTACGCGACCGGGTGCCGGGCGCCGGGAGCCGCTCCAGCGCCGCCCGCGGGGTGAAGGCCGAGGTCGGTGAGGTGCAGACCGCGCTCGACCTGGAGATCGTCGTCGACTACGGGGTGTCGATCGGCGATGTGGCCAGAGCCGTCCGCGAGAACGTCATCGCGGCTGTGGAGCGGATGACCGGCCTCGAAGTCGTGGAGGTCAACATCGCGGTGAGCGACGTGAAGCTGCCCGACGAGGAAGACGAAGAGCCGGAACCGCGGATCCAGTAGCGGAGCTCACGAGAGGAGCTCACCGATGAACATGGCGGTGGTCGGCCTGCTGGCCGGCATGGCGTTGGGCTTCGCCGGGTACTTCGGCGGCTTCGGAGCCTTCCTCCTGGTGGCCGCGCTCGGCGCGGTCGGGTTCGTCGCGGGCCGCTTCATGGAGGGTGACCTCGAACCGGGTGCCTTCTTCCGGGGCCGCGAACACGGCGACCGGAGGTGATCCGGAGTGTCCGCGGACTCGGCCCCGCCCCAGTCGGCGTCCATGCCGCCCCAGCGGATCACACCGGCGGAACGGGGGGAGACGACGATCGCCGACCGGGTGGTCTCGAAGATCGCGGCCCGGGCGGCGCGTGAGGCTCTGGGGGGAGTTCCCGAAGGATGCGCGCCCCCGCACGCCGTGGTCGTCGTCCACCACGACCACGCGCGTATCCGTATCAGTCTCGAACTCGACTATCCGACCGACCTCGGCGCCCGGTGCGGCGCGGTGCGCCACCGGGTGGCCGAACGGGTGGCGGCACTGGCCGGGATGGAGGTGTCCGAGGTCGCCGTACAGGTCGAACGGCTGCACTCCGTCCACACACGCCGAGCGGACCAGGGAAGGCTGCGATGACCGCGCCCGGACATGTGCCCGGGACCGAGGTCGCGGCTGTTCCCGCACCCGCGTCCCGGAGGGCTTCACGCTTCTGGTCGAAACGGCGGATCCCGTCCGGGTTGGTCGCCGCCTTGCTGACCGCGGCATCGGGACTCGTCCTGTACGACATCGCCGCCGTACGGACCGAGCGACCCGGTGTGGCATGGCGCCGCACCCTTGCCACCGAGTTGGAGCAACGCCCCCTCGACGACATCTGGGTCCTCGCCGGCGCGAGCGTCGCGGTGGCGCTCGGGCTGTCCCTGATCGTGCTCGCCGTGACCCCCGGACTGCGAGGGCTGCTGCCGATGCGGCGCCTCGAGGACGACACCGGACTGAGCGCGGGACTCGACCGGGACGCCGCGGCGCTCGCACTGCGCGACCGCGCCATGGAGGTGCCCGGTGTGCAGTCGGTACGGGTGCGGATGCGAAGGTCCCGCGTCCGTCTGAGGGCGGTGTCCCACTTCCGAGAGCTCGACGAGGTGCGGAGCGACCTGGACTCGGTGCTGGACGCCGGCATCCGGGAACTCGGCCTCGCGCATCCCCCGGCGCTGTCCGTGCGGGTCCGTCGAGCCCCCAGGAAGGGTTGAGCCGGATGCCTCGCACGCTTCCCGTCGCCAACCGTCTGCTGCTGGGACTCACCGGTCTGGTGCTGTTCGCCGCCGGGGGAGCGGTGCTCGCCGCCGCGCTGGGTGCCGGTGTGCCCTCCTGGTGGCCATGGTCGGGCCCCGGCGACGTGCTCCTCACCCAGCGCGCCCGTCAGCACTGGCGCGCCGAGAGCTGGTGGTGGCCCACGGTGATCGCGGCCCTCGCCGTGCTGCTGCTCCTCGGCCTGTGGTGGCTGCTGGCGCAGTTTCGCCGCTCGCGGCTCGCCGAGATCCTGGTGGAGAGCCCCGACGGCGAGGTCGCGTTGCTCAGGGGCCGGGCTCTGGAATCCGTGCTGATCGGTGAGGTGGAGGACCTCGACGGGGTGGCTCGTGCCCGGATCGGTATCCACGGCCGCCCCACGGCTCCCACGGTTCGCGTTCGGCTGCTCCTCGAACCGTATGCGTCCCCCGAGGAGACCCTTCGTCGGCTAGCGGCCGAGGCCTTGACCCACGCCCGCACATCCGCGGGGCTGGAGGCACTGCCGGCGGAGGTCCGCCTCCGCGCGGAGAAGCACCACGCCAGGCGCGTGGTGTGAACCGCTCCCACGTCGGGATGCGAGGTCGTGGAGGCACTGGTTCGCTGAGAGGTGCCCGCTCATCCGATGACGTATGAGGAGTGATCATGAGCGTTTCAGGCGAGGCAAGCGGACGCGTGCGCCAGATGCGTCAGAAGGCAGACGAACTGAAACAGGCCGCGGAACGGTCCTCCGACCCCGAGGAGCGCCGTCGGCTGGAGGAGAAGGCCCGCAAGCTGCGGGACCAGAGTGATCAGGAGAGCGCGATGGGGGCGGGGGACATATTCCCGGACGTGTGACGGGAGAACTGCGAAGCCCGCACCGGTGCGTTTCGTCGCACCGGTGCGGGCTTCGCGGTTCGCCGCGCATGGAGAAAGCCCGAAGCCCGAGAAAACAGAGCAGCTCGATGGGCCGGAGACCTAGGGTGTGTTGCGAAAGCAGCTCCGTCCGCCCGCAGGGCGGGGCCTGCGGCGTCTGGTGCGTGCGATCGCAAGGCGGAGGATCATCCTCGTACTGGACGTACGTGGATGACTCCGACAACGCAGCGAGCGTGCGTGCCAGGCGTCGCGGGTCAGGAGGGACTTTGGCAACACGCCCTAGGTGACTGGTGTTAAGCGGGTCGTCCTGGGCGTGCGGTGTCGCCGTTGGGGGTGTCAGGGTCGTGGTTGCTGGCTGGTGGTCGGGCGGCGTGTGGGCGGTTCGTGGCCGTCGTGGGGGCTGTTGAGGGCTTGGCACGGCCGCGTGCGGGTCGTTTGCATGGTCCAGGGCGCCCTCGGGACGGTCAGCCGGCGGCGACCGCCCACTTGTCACTGCCTGTGGACATGATTCCGAGCACGCCGAGCCGCGCGACGTTGACGGCGGCGGCCAGCAAGGAGAAGTCGGCGGCGATCTTGGCCCGGCCCCGCACCCGGGCGCGGCGTCCGCCGTGTCGCCGCCGCATCAGGTGGGCGATCTTGCGTTCGACCTTGGGGCGGGTGGCCCGGTAGGCGGCCAGCCAGACGGGGTCCGCACTGCGAGCCCGGCCCCGGGCCAGGTGTTCTTCGTGAGGGCCGATGGTGATGACGCGTCCGTTCCTGGCGGTAGTGCACTGCGCCGCAAGGGGGCAGGCGGCGCAGGCGGTCTTGAAGCAGGCCGTCCCACCGCCATCAGACTTCGGGCGGATCGCGGCGGTCACCTGGTTCGGGCAGGTGACCTGCCCTGCCTCCAGATCGATGGTGAAGGCGTCCTTGGAGAACCGCCCACCGGGCGCGTTGGCCGCCTGCACCTTGACCATCACCCGGGCGCCCGCGTCGTCCAGCTCGGCCAGCAGCGGCCCGGTCCCGTAAGCGGCGTCGCCGTAGACTTCGGCCCGCGCCTGGTCTGCCTGCTCGGCGGCAGGTGGTTGGAGAACGTCGGCGAGCAGGTCGGCGGCGGGCTCGGCATCGCCGGCGTTGCCCGCCGTGACCTCGGTCGCGGTGATGACCTCGCTGTCGGGTTCCTCGGCCACATGACCCTTGTAACCGTCGAAGGACCGGCGGACGGTCTTGTGGCCGTGCCGGGCCTCGGGATCAACCGTGGAGATGACCCGGTCCGCGGCCACCTTGCGGGCGATCTTGAAGACGCCCCCGTCCTGCTCCAGGTCCTGGCCCAGCACGGTGGCCAGCAACCGCGCGGCCTGGCCCACATCCCCGGGCACGGCCCGGCCGTCCAGCACGGTCAGCAGCGCGAACCCGTCACGGGCCCGCGAATCGATGAGGGCTTCCCGCTCGGCCGCGTCCGTCCAGTCGATGACCGGCTTGTCCGTGCTGGTGTAGGCGTCCCCGCTGGAGATCACCGCCCGCAGCTCGGCCCGCAGCACGTGATCGGCCGCCCGCAGCAGGCCGCGGATGGCCGAACGGATCAGCGTGATGGTGTCCTGCGTGGCCACCGCGTCATAGATCGGTGCCGAGTCCAGCACCCTCCTGCGGCCGACCAGTCCGGCCTGTGCAGCAACCTCTACCGTCCGCTCGAAGATCCGGTTCGGCCGGGCGGAAGCGGCAAGCCTCGCCCGCATGTCGACCAGCACGGTGTGCACGAACCCCGGATGGTCGAAGTCCAGCCCGCCGGCGGCGTACTTCCAGCGCACATCGAACGCGAACCGCTCGACCGCCTCGCGATCGGACAAACCCTCCAGACGCTGCAGGACCATCACGACCGCCACGATCATCGGCGGCACCGACCTGCGGCCGTCCTCGGCGAACAGATCGGCGAACATCTCATCGGGGAACAACGCCCGGCACTCGCGGTGCAGCACCGCGTAGATCGAGTTC
The DNA here is from genome assembly GCF_037023745.1 of Streptomyces sp. SCSIO 30461. NCBI lineage: Bacteria > Bacillati > Actinomycetota > Actinomycetes > Kitasatosporales > Streptomycetaceae > Streptomyces > Streptomyces sp. SCSIO 30461. The sequence continues at coordinate 5,455,947 of NZ_CP146101.1, read as the reverse complement.
GGCGCCAGCCGACCCTCGCAGAAACCCACTGTGGAGGAGAGCAACCCCGGCTGCATCGGAGTCCGGCCCACTGCCATCGCTCAACCTCTCCCCACACCCAGCGACCAACACCCCGCAGCCTGACACAGGACGAAGACCCAGCGCGAGCTCACACGATTAACACCAGTCACCTAGAACCCGTGGCGGGCGCCGCCGTCCACGGGGAGCATCACGCCGGTCACGTACGAGGCCGCGGGCGACAGCAGGAACGCAGCCGTGCGGCCGAACTCCTCAGGGGTGCCGTAGCGCCGCAGCGGAATGCGGTGCTCGTTCGCGGCCCGGGAGGCGTCCGCGTCGCCCGAGAGCTCGTCGAGTTGACGCATACGGTCGGTGGCGATGCGCCCCGGAAGCAGAGCGATGACGCGGATGCCGCGCGGTCCCAGCTCGTCGGCGAGGGACTTGGCGAACCCGGCCAGGCCCGGGCGCAGGCCGTTGGAGATGGTGAGACCGGGGATCGGCTCGTGGACCGATCCGGAGAGCACGAAGCCGATGACCCCACCGGGGCCCAGCGCCGCCGCGGCGGCCCGCGCCAGCCGGACCGCACCGAGGAACACCGTGTCGAACGCCGCCTGCCACTGCTCGTCCGTGTTGTCCGCGACGAAGCCGGGCGGCGGGCCGCCCACACTGATCAGGACGCCGTCGACGTGGCCGAAACGCTTACGCGCCGCCGCGATGAGCCGCTCGGCCGCGTCGGGGTCGGCGTTGTCCGCCGCGATACCGACGGCGTCGGCGCCCAGTTCGGCCGCCGCCGCTTCGGCCGTCCGCTGGTCCCGGCCGGTGACGACCAGCCGTGCGCCCTCGGCCGCCAGTGCGTGCGCCGACGCCTTGCCGAGTCCCCGTGTCGCGCCGGTGACGATGTAGACGCGGTCCTTCAGTCCAAGATCCATGCGCCTATCCTGCCGTGCGCCCTGCGGCCGGGGCGAGGGCCGGTTCGGGGCGACTTCAGACGCCCGCCGACCCCGGTGCGGCCACGGGCTCCCCGGCACCGGACGTCGTCTCGGCCGCCGCTTCGGCCCCGGCCGCGGCCGGGGCTGCGGCCACGCGATCGCGCTTCTCGCGGCGTACGAGGATCACCCAGCCCACGGGCACCCCGGCCGCGAACAGCCACCACTGGACGGCGTACGCCATGTGGGCGCCGATGGAATCGTGGTCTGGGTCGGGGATCAGCTCGGGTGTGCCGGCGGACGGCTCGGGCGCGGTCTGCTCGATATAGCCGCCGAGGAGGGTCAGGCCCATGGACTTCGCCTGCTGCTCGCTGTTGATCAGCATGATCTGGCGGGGCGGCAGCCCGGACAGGTCCTTGATGCCGCTGGCGTCGGTGGTCTGGTCGGCCATCAGCCGGCCAGTGACGGTGATACGTCCCTCGGGCGCGGGCGGCACCTCGGGGAACGCCGCCTGATCGGCCGCTGCGGGCACCCAGCCGCGGTTGACCAGGACCGCGCGGCCGTCGGCGAGGACGAGCGGCGTCAGGACGTGGAAGCCCACACGGTCGTCGGCGTTGGTGCGGCGGCGGACGACGACCTCATGGGTGGTGTCGAAGGTGCCGTCGGCCGTGACCTGCCGCCAGTAGTCGGCGCGGGGGATGGCGCGACCGGGCGAGGTCAGCTCCGTGACCGGCACGGGCGGTGCGGTGAGGTTGTCGGCGATCAGCTCGTTCTGGGTGACCCGGTGCTGATGCCGGTGCAGCTGCCAGAAGCCCAGCTCGACCATCACGGGAATGAGGACGAGGCCGATGAGGGTGAGAGTCACCCACTGCCGGGACAACAGGAAGCGGTACACCCCATGACCGTACAACTCGGCCATGGGGTGTTCGGAGTCAGGGGGTGCCGAGGAAGGCCCGGCCTCACGGGTTCAGACCCTGTCGACGATGCCGGTCCTCCCCTCGGCGCGGGCACAGTGGGCGCCGCAGTACCAGTGGCCCTCGGCTTCGACACCCTGGCCGATGATCTGGACCTTGCAGTGTTCGCAGATGGGGGCCATCCGGTGGATGGCGCAGGAAAAGCAGTCAAATACGTGTACGGCGCCCTGGGCGTGAACCTCGAAGGACATGCCGTAGTCGTTTCCGCAGACCTCGCAACGTGCCATGCGCCGCATGCTCCGGAGCGCGGGCGGTCTGGGCAAGGTCCATGGGGGCGGGTCGGTGCGGCAGCACCCGACCGGCGCAGCCTCCGCCCCGGGTGCCGCCTCTCCGAATCACTCTCCTGCCGGGCTCACATCGCGCAGCAGCTGGGCGAACGCCGCCTCGTCGATGACGGGCGTGCCGAAGGACTTCGCCTTGACGGTCTTGGACGTCCCCGCGTCCGGGTCGTTGGTGACCAGGAGGCTGGTGAGCCGCGACACGCTTGTCGCGATATGAAGCCCCGCCTCTATCGCGCGGTCCTCGAGCAACTCCCGCTCGATGGAGGTATCACCCGAGAAGGCGACCCGCATGCCCTGTTTGAGTGGTTTGTCTGGCTCGTAACGCCCCGGATTGGGGTAGGGGCAGGCGGGCCGCTTACGGGAGGGCCGCCAGCCGTACTGGCGGTATGACGATTCGGTCGCCTGTCGGCCGATGCGCGGCGCGGGCGCCGCGGTGGACCACTCGGTCAGCGCCCTGCACTCCAGCAGCGGCAGCCGCAGCCCGCGCTCCGCCGCGATGTGCAGACTGGGCCGGAACGCCTCGGCCAGCACCCGGGCGTCGTCCAGGGCGTGGTGCGCGCGCTGCTGGACGACACCGTAATGGGCGGCCAGCGACTCCAGCTTGTGGTTGGGCAACGGCAGCGCCAGCTCCTTGGACAGCGCGATGGTGCACAGCCGCTGCCGCACCGGCACGGTGTGATCCGCCCGGGCGTACTCCCTGGCGATCATCGACCAGTCGAAGATGGCGTTGTGCGCGACCAGGACCCTGCCGTCCAGCCGGTGCGCGAACTCCGCGGCGATATCGGTGAACAGCGGTGCACCTTCGAGCACATCGCTCGTCAGCCCGTGGATCCACACCGGCCCGGGATCCCGCTCGGGATTGACCAGCGTGTACCAGTGGTCCTCGACATCGCCCTGTGCGTCGAGGCGGTAGACGGCAGCAGAGACTATCCGGTCGTCGCGGGCGAGTCCGGTGGTCTCCACGTCGACGACCGCGTACCCCTCGGGATACGCGGTCGGCCACGCTGTTGCGGTCGTGCGGTCGTCGAGCATGGTCACAGAGCTTACGGGGCGCCACTGACAAACCGGTCGAGCGCCCCATGGGCGGCGGTCCGGCCGAGCGCCGTCCGCCAGGTCGCCTCGCGTCGGCGCGAGTTACGGTCGAGTCCCGGATCGGGCGCCGTGCGTCATGTCGCGGAAGTCCGCGTTCCGGCCTGCGTCAGCAGCGAGTCCACCAGTGCGCGTACCGAAGCGGCGAACAGCTTGTCCGGCCGGGCCGGCCGGGCGAGCGCACGAGCCAGACCCGGATCGTCCTCGGCCGTCTCCGTGTCCCACAGCGTGTCCTGCCCCGGCGACTGCACGGGCGCGCGCTCCTGGTTGCGTTCGACCAGGACGAAGCCGACTATCTGGAACTGTACGGCACGGACCGCCTCGGCCGCGCGTGCCCCGCGCAACCCTGCTGTGTGCACCTCATGGACCAAGGCGCGCTGCGCGGGCAGGAACATCCGCTCGGTCAGGCCCCGTTCATGGACCATGGCGATCAGATGCGGGCGAGCCAGCAGCTCCAGGCGCAGCTGCCGCGCCACCGAGACGATTCGGGTGGCCGGAGTGCGCCCGGTCGGCCGGATCGCGCCCATCTCCCTTACGGTCCGCTCCACCAGTGCGTCCAACAGCGACTCGCGGTTTCCGACATGCCAGTAGATGGATGTGACCGCGGTGCCGAGCCTCGCCGCGAGGCCCCGCATGGTGAGCGCGTCGGGGCCGTGCTGCCTGACGAGCTCCGCCGCGGTGTCCAGCACCTCTTCGCGGGTCAGGGCAGTGCGTGCCATGGATCCCCCAATTCCGTTATGTGCAAGGCTCTTTACCCTTCATCGGCAACGGTGTAACTCTGTTACAGATCCGTCCCCCGGCGAAGGGTGGTACGACATGGCACGAGTACGGTACGGAGCGCGTTCCGAGGCCGAGATCAGCGCGGCCCGCGCAGCCGCCGCCGCGATCCCCGAGATCTGGTCCACGGGCGTCACGGCGGTGTGGGAGACCGACCCGGACGTGATCGCGGCCGTGCTCCCGCCCCCGCTCAAACCGGCCGAACGGCCCCTGGTGAGGCTGAGCATCAGCCGGGTGGACCTTCCTGGACACCCCCTGGGCGCAGGGTCCGTCGCCGTCGCCGCCGCACACGGCGAGCAGCAGGGCTGGTATCCGCTCGTCATGCCGATGACCACCGAACGCGCCCTCGTCGGTGGTCGTGAGGTGTTCGGCGAGCCGAAGAAGTTGGGCGAGGTCACGGTCGAACGCGACGGCCTGGTCGTACGGGCCGCGCTCTCCCGGCACGGGATCGCCTTTGTCGAGGTGCGGGCCGCCGTGTCGGGCCCGCTGCCACTGCCCGAGCCCGTCGAGAAGCTCGACTTCTACTTCAAGTGCCTTCCCTCGGTGGACGGTACGGGCTCGGGCTTCGACGCCGACCCGGTGCTCGTGCACTGCGTGCGCAACGAGAAGTTCCGTACGCTCGAACGCCTCAGCGGCGACGTGGTGCTGCGCGAGTCGATGTACGACCCGGTCGCCGATCTGCCGGTACGGAAGCTGGTGGAGCTCGCCATCGGTGAGAAGACCAGCGACCAGAAGGGCCGCGTGGTCGAGCGGGTCAGTGCCCAGGCCCTGCTGCCGTACCTCCACCAGCGTTACGACGACATGGCGCAGATCCTCGACGGACCGCCACAGGGGAGGTCCCGGTGAGGCCCGCGCCCGGGCAGGTCGCCGTGGTCACCGGCGCCGCGAGCGGGATCGGCCGGGCCATGGTCCGCCGCTTCGCCGCCGAAGGCATGAAGGTCGTACTCGTCGATGTCGAGGAGGCCGCCCTGCACAAGACCGCCGACGAACTCGGCGCCGACGGCGCCGATGTGCTCGCCCGCGTGGTCGACGTTTCCGACCGGGACGCGGTGCACGCCCTCGCCGACGAGGTCTACGGGAGCTTCGGCGCCGTCCATGTGCTGTGCAACAACGCCGGGGTCGGTTCCGGGGCCGAAGGCCCCATGTGGCAGCACGAACCCAACGACTGGCAGTGGGCCTTCGCCGTCAACGTCTGGGGGGTGTTCCACGGCATCCAGGCCTTCGTCCCCCGGATGATCGACGGCGGCGAACCCGGGCACGTCGTCAACACCTCGTCAGGCGACGGCGGTATCGCCCCGCTGCCCACCGCCTCCGTGTACGCCGTCACCAAGGCGGCGGTCGTGACGATGACCGAGTCGTTGTACGCGCAGCTGCGTGCCGAGAATGCCCTGATCGGGGTCTCCGTCCTGTTCCCGGGCCCCCATATGCTCCGCACCGGCCTGTGGGAGTCGCACCGCAACAGACCCGCCCGCTATGCCAAGCAGCGGCCGCGCCGCACGCCCTACCGCAGTCTCGACCAGTGGGAGGCGGCGATGCGGGAGGCCGGCCACGAGGTGCGGTTCACCCCGGTCGACGAAGTCGCCGAGCATGTCCTGGAAGGCATCAGGGCGGACCGTTTCTGGATGCTCCCACCCGGCGAGCACAGCGACCGCCAGATCCGCGCACGCGCCCAGTCGATGCTAGACCGCGCCAACCCCGCCTACCTCGAGCGCTTCATCCTGGACTGACGGCCGCACCGGCCGCTGCCACCGCACTGCCCGTGGACCGATGGACCGACCGTAGGACCGTAGGAGTGACGTGCCATGACGGATCCGTACGCCCCGGCACCCGACGACCCATATCTGATCATCTCATCCGACTGTCATGCCGGTCTGCCCACCGAGCAGTACCGGCCCTATCTCGAAGCCCGGTTCCACCGGGACTTCGACGGGTTCCTCGCCGGACGCGACCGCCGTCGTGAGGAGATGACCCGGCTCGGCGTACGCAACGAGGCCTTCGCCGACAAGTGGTTCAGCGACAACGAGGAGGGGCTGCGCGGCGGCTGGGACTCCGCGCAGCGCATCAAGGAACTCGACGGGGACGGGGTGGCCGCCGAGGTGGTCTTCCCCGACGCGGACGCCGTCGACAGCGGCACGGCCGCACCCTTCGGCGTGGGGCTCGGGCTCTCCGGCGACCAGGACCCCGAGCTCGGCATGGCCGGAGCCCAGGCGCACAACCGCTGGCTCGCCGACTTCGTGTCCGAGCATCCGCAGCGGCACTGCGGAGTCGCCCTGCTGCCCGTCACCGGCGACGTGGACCGCGTCGTCGCCGAGATCCACCGGGCACGGGAGTCCGGGCTCGGTGCGCTGATGATCCCGTCCATGTGGGTGGACAAGGCTCCGTACCACGACCGGCGTTACGACCCGGTCTGGGCAGCCGCCGCGGCGACCGCCATGCCGCTGATCACCCACTCCGGCGCCGCACCGCGCCATGAGTACGGCGACCATCTGGGCATCTACGTCTCCGAGGTCACCTGGTGGCCGGCCCGGCCCCTGTGGTTCCTGCTCTGGTCCGGTGTGTTCGAACGCCACCCCGGCCTCAGGTTCGGGGTCGCCGAGTCCGGCTGCTGGTGGCTGCCCAACCTGCTCTGGTTCATGGACCGGCTCTATCTCGGCGCGCACGGCGGCAAGAAGCTGTCGCCGTTCGCCGAGATGAAGCGCCCGCCGAGCGAGTACCTCGACCGGCAGGTGTTCATCTGCGCCACCAACACCAAACGGCGCGAGCTCGCCCAGCGCTACGAGATAGGCGTCGACAACATCCTCTGGGGCTCCGACTTCCCCCACCCGGAGGGCACCTGGCCCCGAACCAGGGCGTGGCTGCGGGACACCTTCCACGACATCCCCGTCGCCGAGACCCGCCGCATGCTCGGTCTCGCCGCGGCCGAGGTCTTCGGCTTCGACATCGCGGCACTCGCACCGATCGCCCGCCGTATCGGGCCCACCCCGGCAGACCTGGGGCAGTCGCCCGACCAGGCCGAGGTTGAGGCGTCCTGGGCACGTTCGCGCGAGACGGGACGGCACTGGCTGACCGGCGGGGACTTCCCCGTACTGGGGGTGAACCGATGAGTCAGGACCGCTATACGGTCATCTCGGCCGACTGCCATGCCGGAGCCGACCTCCTCGACTACAAGCCGTACCTGGAGAAGTGCCACCACGACGAGTTCGACGCCTGGGCGGCCGGCTATGTCAACCCCTACGAGGACCTGCTGGCCGACACAGCCGACCGCAACTGGAACTCGGCCCGCAGGCTCGCCGAACTGGAAGCCGACGGCATCGTCGCCGAAGTCGTCTACCCGAACACCATCCCGCCGTTCTTCCCCTCCGCGTCCCTGATGGCCCCGGCGCCGACCGGGGAGGAGTACGAGCTGCGCTGGGCGGGCCTGCGCGCCCACAACCGCTGGCTCGCCGACTTCTGCTCACTCACCCCTGGGCGCCGGGCCGGCGTCGCGCAGATCCTGCTGAACGACGTGGAGGAGGCGGTCGCCGAGGTCCGCCGCACCAGGGAAGCCGGCCTCACCGGCGGGATCCTGTTGCCCGGCACCCCACCGGGTTCGGGCATCCCCGAGCTCTACTCGGCGGTGTACGACCCGCTGTGGGCGGTCTGCGAGGAACTCGGCGTGCCGGTCAACCACCATGGTGGCTCGGCATCCCCGCCGCTCGGCGACGAACCGGCCGCGCGAGCCGTGTTCATGGTGGAGACCACCTGGTTCTCCCACCGGGCGCTGTGGCACCTGATCTTCGGCGGCGCCTTCCGCCGCCATCCCGGGCTCACCCTGGTGCTCACCGAACAGGGCTCGGGCTGGATTCCCGGCGTGGTGGAGATGCTCGACTACTACCACGGGCGGCTGGTCTCCGCGGCATCCCGGGCCGTCACCGCCGAGTCCAAGTTCGGCGCCGGACTCGCCTCGTCGATGGGGAAGGGCCCCAGCGAGGTCTGGCGTGACAACTGCTTCGTCGGCGCCAGCTTCATGCGCCCGCACGAGGTGCCGCTACGCGACCGGATCGGTTTGGACAAGATCATGTGGGGCAGTGACTACCCCCACGACGAGGGCACGGCCCCCTACTCCCGCGAAGGCCTCCGCATCGCTTACGCGGGCCTGCCGCGAGATGAGACCACGGCGATGGTCGGTGGGAACGCCGCCCGTGTGTACGGCTTCGATCTGGGGTTGCTCGATGCCGTGGCGGCGCGAGTCGGCCCCACGGTCGAGGAGATCGCCGAGCCGCTGAAGGAGGTTCCCGCCGACGCCACCAGCCCGGCCTTCGCACCGGGCGGTTCGGTCCGCGTGTGGTGACCGCACCGGGGCCTCCGGGATGAGATCCTCCGTGGCGTGACGCAACCGACCGGGCCGACCCCCTCGCCGCAGCAGCCGCAGCACGAGCCGCACGAGGGCACCCTTGGCACCCGTCTCAACTGGCTGCGCGCCGCGGTACTCGGTGCCAACGACGGCATCGTCTCCACCGCGGGCCTCGTCGTCGGCGTCGCGGGCGCGACCAGCGAGCGGAGCGCCCTGCTCACGGCCGGACTCGCGGGACTGCTCGCCGGCTCCATGTCCATGGCGGCCGGCGAGTACGTCTCCGTCTCCACCCAGCGTGACTCGGAGAAGGCCGCCCTCGCCGACGAGAAGCGCGAGCTGCGCGAGCAGCCCGAGGCCGAACTCGACGAACTCACCGAGCTGCTGGAGGACCGCGGCCTCACCCGGGACGTCGCCCGTGAAGCCGCCGTCCAACTCACCCGGCGGGACGCGCTGCGCGCCCATGCCGGGGTCGAGCTCGGCATCAACCCCGACGAACTCGTCAACCCCTGGCACGCGGCGGGCGCCAGCTTCCTCGCCTTCACCGCCGGTGCCCTGCTGCCCCTGCTGGCCATCGTGCTGCCACCCGCGTCTGCCCGGCTGTGGGTCACCGTGCTCTCGGTGCTGACCGCGCTGACCTTCACCGGCTGGTGGAGCGCTCGCCTGGGCGCGGCACCCGCGAGGCGCGCGATGGCACGGAACGTCGCCGGGGGAGCGCTGGCGATGGGGGTGACCTACGTGGCGGGGTCACTGCTGGGGGCGGCGGGAGCCTGACGTGACTCTGTCAGGGATCCTCAAGATCCCTGACAGAGTCACGTCAGGCTCCCGCCGCCGGTTCGATACCGGGGAGTCGTGTGGCGGGCACCGTGGTGCACCGACGGGGCAGCCGAGGAAGCGGCTCGTGAACAGCGCCACCGCCGCGCCCGCACCAGCGCCTCTACGGTCCTCGTATGGCGCCCAACCTGCCCGATGTCGTGCTGTGGTCGATCCCTGCCTTCGTGCCGCTCACCATCGTGGAGGCGGTCGGCTACCCGCTCTTCCGCTCCCCCACCGCCGAGACCGAGCGGCCGGTGTACGGACTCACCAAGAGCATCGAGACCTGTGACCCGCTGCGGGTCGCCACCCACGAGCACGTCTCCATCGCCCGAGACCTGTGCAGCGCCGGCGGCTGGCCGGAGCGGGGCGGAAGAGCGTTCCGGGGCCCGGGTGGCAGCCGGCCGCAGGGCACCGGGAGCGGGGTCAGGACGTCGACCACTCCGGGGTGTCCGAGCCCCAGACTCCCGGGGGCCGCGACCAGTCCGCCGGGCTGCCCTCGTACGCCACCGGCGAGCGCGCGTAGCGGAGCGTGCCGAGCGGGCTCGCGGTCTCGGCGAGCCATGCGTCGGGCGCGTACGGCCCCGTGCCGGTGCCGGGCTCCCGAGGCAGCACTGCGGTCAGCAGACGCGCCGTACGTGCCAGCGCCAGCCGCAGCAGCCGGGTGCCGCCGTCGGTGTCCTGCTCGGTGAGGGAACGGAGCACGGCCGCCGCCAGCAGATAGCCGGTGGCATGGTCGAGGGCCTGGGCGGGCAGCGCGCCGGGCTGCTCGGGGGAGCCCTCGATCGCGGCGATCCCACTGGCCACCTGCACGAGGCTGTCGAAGCCGCGCCGACCGCCCCACGGACCCTCGTCACCCCAGGCCGAGATCTGCGCTACCACCAGGCCCGTACGCATCAGTCCATAGCGCTCCAACGCACCCGGACGGTAACCGGTGACCAGCACATCCGCCTGGTCGAGCAGAGCGTCGAAGGTGCGGCGGTCCGCGGGGTCGTCCAGGTCCAGCGTCGCCGAGCGCTTGCCGAAGCCGGTGTCGGCGTGTTGGCCGGCGAGTTCGGGCAGCCGAGGTGAGTCGATCCGCAGCACGTCCGCGCCGAGCAACGCGAGGGTCCGGGTGGCGACCGGACCCGCGATGACCCGGGTCAGGTCGAGTACCCGCAGCGGTCCGCCGGCGCGCCTGCGCCTCGGCGGTGCATCGTCCAGCCGCTCCCGGGTGAGCAGCGGCCGGCCTGCCACCAGCGCGCCCTGGGGATGCGCCGCCCACTCGGCCGGGGTGCGCAGCGCGACCGCAAGGCCCCCTGCCTCGCACACCGCTTCCTCGATGTCCTCCGCCCGCCGCTCACCGAGCGCGGCCTCCAGATCGTCCTCTCCGGCGCCCAGCGCGGTCAGCAACGCGGCCCGGTGGTGCGGGTAGTTGGCATGGGTGCGTACCCATCCGTCGGCGGCATGCCAGAACCGTGACAGCGGTGCGAAGGACACCGGAGCGCGTCTGTCCACCCGCAGGTGCCGCTCACTGACGAAGGCCGTGGCGACGGCTCCGTGATCGACTCGCACAGCGGGTACGGGTCCCCCGGAGAGGGTCGCGGCACGCTCGGCCGCCGCGAGCGAGCACACCGCCACCGCGGAGCGGGCCAGTTCCATCACGGGCAGCCGCGCGGGCAGCAGCCCGTGCGGTCCGCGGTAGGTGATGCGGCGGGTCAGTGCGGGCTCTCCGCCGAGTGCCGCCCAGAGGAGACCGGTGCCATGGGAAGGAGTGTCAGCCATGAGCACCAGTCTGGCACTCAGTGCCATTCGGGAGGGGATGGAACAAGAGGGCCCGGACGCGAAGATCGCGTCCGGGCCGCACTCGTTCCGGCTCAGCCGGATTCACCGCTGCTCAGCGGCGCACCGCGTCCAGCGCGTCCGCCATGCCGGCCCCGTAGAAGCCGTTCTTGCTCTTGCCGCCCTCGCACACCGCGTCGACGGTCCCGTCGCCGTTGATGTCGTACGGGCCACCGCACGCCTTGTCGTCGGCCTGCGCGTACAGCAGCGCCTTCACCTCGGCGGCCGAGGCGCGCGGGTGGGTGGACTTGATGAGCGCGGCGACGCCGGCGACATGCGGAGACGCCATCGACGTACCGGCCTTGTAGCCGTAGCCGCCGTTCATCACGGTGGACAGGATCAGCCCGCTGGTCGCCGGGGCGTCCGGCGTCTGGTAGGCCGTCGAGTCGCCGCCAGGGGCAGCGATGTCCACGACGCCCTTTCCGTAGTTCGAGTACGAGGACTTGAGGCCCTTCGCGCCCGTCGCGGAGACCGTCACGACACCCGGCAGCATGGCGGGGTAGTCGAGGCAGTCGCGCGGGTTGATGGCACGGGTCACCGGCGTGGTGTCATTGGGGCTGGTGGTGTCCGTGAGCTCGTCCGCCGCCAGGTCCATCCGGGAGTTGCCCGCCGCGGCCACGTTCACCGCGCCCTTGCGCTCCGCGTAGCGGGTGGCCCGGGTGACCGATTCCAGCAGGGCCTTCTGGTCCTCGTCGGTCTTGCAGGCGAAAAGCCACGGGTCGGTGTAGTAGCTGTTGTTGGTGACATCGACACCGTGTTCGGCGGCCCAGACGAATCCGCAGACGACCGACTCGGTGTAGAAGAAGCCGTCCGGGTTGGAGACCTTGATGCCGGACACCTTCACGCCCGGGGCCACACCGGTCACACCGATGCCGTTCTTGGCCGCGGCTATCGTGCCCGCCACATGGGTGCCGTGGTCGCTCTCACCGGCGGCCGGACGCCAGGCGCCGGGGGTGGTGTCCGGCTTTCCGGTCACGCAGTTCGCGGAGGCCCCGGTATCGAAGTTGGGTGCGAGATCGGGGTGGGTGTCATCGACACCGGTGTCGATCACGGCCACCGTGACCTTCTTGCTGCCCAGCGTCTTCTGGTGGGCCTTGTCCGCCTTGATGGCGGGCAGGTCCCACTGGAGCGGCTCGAACGGGTCCTGCTCGTCCGTGGCCTTCGCGCTCGCCTTGGCCGCCTCGGCTGCGCCGAGGGGCTGCTCCACACCGGTGGCGGTGTCGGCCTGCGGGGTGATCGGCGCGGTGCGGGTGGCGCCCGCCGAAGCGACGCCCCTGACCGTGCGGATCTGCCTGGCGAAGTCCGGATTCTGCGAGTGGACGACGATGACGCCGATCTGGTCGTACGCGATCACGATCGTGCCGCCGGCCTTCTCGATCGCCCGCTTCACCGACTTCGCGTTGCCGCGGCCACCGTGGGTGTTCACGACGTAGGACAGCAGCGGTCCGTCGGTCGACACGGCGGCCGGGGCCTCGTCGAGAGGGGCGGCCGTAGCGGCGCCCGTGGGCAGGAAACCGAGTGAGGCCGTGAGCGCCAGGCCGACGGGCAGCGCTATCGCGCGCGTGCGCCTGGAACGCAGATGAGCCATGGGTTCTCCACATCATCCGTGGTCCGCCCAGACACCCCTGTTGCGAATGGGCGGGTACATGACGAGTGAAGTTATCCCGATCATCGGAGCACATCAATGACTTCAGTGTGAAAACCCGGAGTGAACCCATGAATTGCGGACTGTGAGTGAACCCCAGGCCCCAGCGCGCCGTGTGTTGTCAGGGGAGCCGCACGAGCAGCACCCGCGCTCCCACCGCGAGACCCCCTCGCTCACAAGCCCACGACCCCCGAGTCACGAGGAGATTCCGTGGCCACCGACGCACCACCGCCACCGTCCGGCGGCACGGACACCGCCCCCGCCCCCGTCCCCGCGCAGCCAACGACCGAGGAGTTCACCGAGGTACAGGACAGCGCGGAGTTCGGCGAACTGCGCCGCACCTACCGCTCCTTCGCCTTTCCCCTGACCGTCGCCTTCATCGCCTGGTACCTGCTGTTCGTCCTGCTCTCCAACTACGCGGGCGGCTTCATGGGCACCAAGCTGCTCGGCAACGTCAACGTCGCGCTGGTCTTCGGTGTCGCCCAGTTCGCCAGCACCTTCCTGATCGCCTGGTTCTACGCGCGATACGCGGCCGGGAAGCTCGATCCCAAGGCGGAAGCCATCAAGTCCCGTATGGAGAGGGAGGCGGGCGCATGAGCGCCACCAGCACTGTGCTCGGGGCCGGGAGCCACCTCGCGGCGTCCAGTGCCACCGGCGAGCACCGGCCATTGATCATCTCGCTGTTCGCGGCCTTCGTCATCGCGACGCTCGCCATCACCGTCTGGGCCGGCCGCCAGACGAAGAGCGCCGCCGACTTCTACGCGGGCGGACGCCAGTTCACCGGCTTCCAGAACGGTCTGGCCATCTCCGGCGACTACATGTCAGCCGCCTCCTTCCTGGGTATCGCCGGAGCCATCGCCCTCTTCGGATACGACGGCTTCCTGTACTCCATCGGCTTCCTGGTCGCCTGGCTGGTCGCCCTGCTGCTGGTCGCCGAACCACTCCGCAACTCGGGCCGGTTCACGATGGGCGACGTCCTCGCCTACCGTATGCGCCAGCGCCCCGTGCGTACCGCGGCCGGCACCTCCACCATCGTCGTCTCGATCTTCTATCTGCTCGCCCAGATGGCCGGCGCCGGCGTGCTCGTCTCGCTGCTGCTGGGCATCACCAGCGATGCCGGCAAGATCGGGATCGTCGCCATGGTGGGCGTACTGATGATCCTCTACGTCACCGTCGGCGGGATGAAAGGCACCACCTGGGTGCAGATGGTCAAGGCCGTCCTGCTGATCGCAGGCACCCTGCTCATCACCTTCCTCGTCCTGCTGAAGTTCGGCTTCAACATCTCCGAACTGCTCGGCAAGGCGGCCGAGGAGAGCGGCAAGGGCGCGGCGTTCCTGGAACCGGGTCTCAAGTACGGAGCCACCGGCACCTCCAAGCTGGACTTCCTCTCGCTCGGTATCGCACTGGTCCTCGGCACCGCGGGTCTGCCCCACATCCTGATCCGCTTCTACACCGTGCCCACCGCGAAGGCGGCGCGGAAGTCCGTCATCTGGGCCATCGGCATCATCGGCGCCTTCTACCTGATGACGATCGCCCTCGGCTTCGGTGCGGCGGCCCTCGTCGGTCCCGACGAGATCAAGGCGTCCAACAAGGCGGGAAACACGGCGGCACCCCTGCTCGCCCTCCACCTCGGCGGCACGGACTCCGCGGGCGGGCCGATCCTGCTCGCAGTGATCTCCGCGGTCGCCTTCGCCACCATCCTCGCGGTCGTCGCCGGCCTCACCCTCGCCTCGTCGTCCTCCTTCGCCCATGACATCTACGCCAATGTCATCCGCAAGGGGAGGGCGACCGAGCAGGAGGAGGTACGGGCGGCTCGCTGGGCGACGGTCTTCATCGGCGTCGTCTCCATCGCCCTCGGCGCGATGGCCCGCGATCTGAACGTCGCCGGTCTGGTGGCCCTCGCCTTCGCGGTCGCCGCGTCCGCGAACCTGCCGACCCTCCTCTACAGCCTCTTCTGGAAGCGGTTCACCACCAGGGGCGCCCTCTGGTCCATCTACGGAGGGCTGGTCTCGTCCGTGCTGCTGGTGCTCTTCTCGCCGGTCGTCTCGGGCAAGGAGACCTCGATGTTCCCCTCGGCGGACTTCGCCTGGTTCCCGCTGGAGAACCCCGGTCTGGTCTCGATCCCACTCGGCTTCCTGCTCGGCTGGATCGGATCGCTGCTGTCCAAGGAAGAGCCGGACAAGGGCAAGTACGCGGAGCTGGAGGTCAAGTCCCTCACAGGCGTCGCCGCCCACTGAGGAGCGGACCGACACACGCCTGACCACGGCCGCGTCGTAGAGTCCTACGAAGACCTACGGCGTGCCCGTGCCGTTCCTCGTGGCAATCGGCACCTGTCACCGTCGGAGCTCTCACGTAGGCTCGGCGTTGTAAAGGATTCCTGTACACGCTTTCCGGACACAGGGAGGGAGCCGCAGTGCTGATCGACACCTATGGCCGAGTGGCCACCGACCTGAGGGTCTCGCTGACCGACCGGTGCAACCTGCGTTGCTCCTACTGCATGCCCGAAGAGGGCCTGCAGTGGCTCACCAAGCCCGAGCTGCTCAGCGACGACGAGATCGTGCGGCTGATCCGTGTCGCCGTGACCGACCTCGGTATCACCGAAGTCCGCTTCACGGGCGGGGAGCCGCTGCTCAGGCCGGGTCTCGTCGGAATCGTCCAGAGGTGCGCCGAGCTGGAGCCCCGGCCGAAGATGTCCCTGACCACCAACGGCATAGGCCTTCGGCGCACCGCGAGCGCGCTCAAGGCCGCCGGGCTCGACCGGGTCAACGTCTCCCTGGACACCTTGCGGCCCGAGGTCTTCAAGACCCTCACCCGCCGTGACCGCCACCACGATGTGCTGGACGGACTGCTCGCCGCCCAGGAGGCCGGGCTCACTCCCGTCAAGGTCAACACCGTCCTGATGCCCGGACTCAACGCCGACGAGGCCCCGGAACTGCTCGCCTGGGCCATCGACCACGGCTACGAGCTCCGCTTCATCGAACAGATGCCGCTTGACGCCCAGCACGGCTGGAAGCGCGACGGAATGATCACCGCGGGTGACATCCTCACCTCGCTGCGCACGCGCTTCGGTCTCATGCCCGAGGACGAGGGCGCCCGCGGCTCCGCTCCCGCCGAGCGCTGGATCGTCGACGGCGGACCGCACCGGGTCGGTGTCATCGGCTCAGTGACCCGCCCCTTCTGCGCGGCCTGCGACCGGACCCGGCTCACCGCGGACGGCCAGGTCCGTACGTGTCTGTTCGCCCAGGAGGAGACCGATCTGCGCGGGGCACTGCGCTCGGGTGCTCTCGACGAGGAGATCGCCCGTATATGGAAGGCCGCGATGTGGGGCAAGAAGGCCGGGTCGGGTCTGGACGACCCGTCCTTCCTCCAGCCTGCTCGTCCCATGTCGGCCATCGGCGGCTGAGCGCGACCATCCGGCGAATGCGAGGTCAGCCCTCGGAGGCTGACCGGGAGTTCCATTCGCCGAGTGTCACGACGTCTTTCAGGAAGCCCCGCACACCGAGGAACCGGGAGAGGTGCTCGCGGTGCTCCTCGCAGGCGAGCCAGGTCTTGCGGCGCTCCGGTGTATGCAGCTTCGGGTTGTTCCAGGCCAGCACCCAGACAGCGGGCGCACGGCAGCCCTTGGCGGAGCAGATCGGCGTGTCATCACTCACCCGGTCATTCTCCATGATCACCCATCACGGCGATCCGGCGCCGGCAGGCGGAGGGGCGGATGGTGGGCGGTGCGCCGAGCGCAATCCACCGTGGACAAAGCGACGCCGAGCAGCCACGGGGGGAGCTGCCCGGCGTCGGTCTGTCGCTCCGACGGGGGATGCGGAGCGCACACGAAGTATGTCACGGGGAACCCCCTGCAGTGCACTGGAACCGCATGATTTGATTTGAGCTTTTCTTGAGGTTGCCGTTCCGTATCCGGTCGCCGTCCGTGAGCGTCCCGCGCGACCCTCGTCAGTCCTGGTGGGCGTGCCGTTCCGCTTGCTCTTCCGGCTTGTGCGCGCCTGGCTCGATGGCCGGCTGCGCCGGCATGTGAACGAAGGCGGACGGCAGCGACGAAGGACGTTCCCGTCCGGCGTTGGCGATCACCACGGCGATGTAGGGCAGCAATGCGCCCAGTACCAGCGCCACGATCGCCACGTGCCGCTCGATGTTCCAGAGCACCGCGGCCAGGACCACGGACACGGTCCGGACCGCCATGGAGATCACATAGCGGCGCTGCCGCCCGCGCACATCGTCCGTCAGCCCCTGCCGAGCCCCGGTGATCCGGAAGACCTCGGTCGTAGCGTGCTTCCGCATGGCATTCCACCGTCCGACCACGTGCCGGACTCTCCCCGGCCCGATCCTGCTCCCACCGTACGCCGCGGCCGACACCGCCATGAGAGAGGGTCGCCGCTACCCGGCATAACAGCACCGTCACACCATGCGGGAAGCAGTCCGACATGCGGCGTATGGCGGATGGGATGAGACTGGCGGATATCCGCCGGATATCCGCGTATCCGCGTCACTGCTCACGTCAAGCCGAATCGGGAGGCAGCCATGGGCTGGTTGTGGGCGATCATCGTCGGGTTCGTGCTGGGACTCATTGCCAAATTGATCCTGCCAGGCAAGCAGCACAGCCCCCTCTGGCTGATCACGATCTTCGGCATCATCGGCGGGATCGTGGGCAACGCCCTCGCGAACGCCTTCGGGGTCGGGGAGACCGCGGGCATCGACTGGACCCGGCACATCCTCCAGATCGTCGCCGCCGTGGTCATCGTCGGCCTCGGCGACATGGCCTATATGAACGTACGCGCCAGAAGGCAGAAGGCCTGAAACAGCAGCGGCCGGGTGGAGGTCTCCCCACCCGGCCGCTGGACATGCCTCAGGGTCCGCTCCGCCCAGAGTTCGGTTTTCGCCTCAGAGCCCGACTCGCCCCGGGGCGGCCGTGGGTGTGCGCCGGCCCCTCTCCCTGCCGAAGCGGGGGAGAGAGCGATCGTGCCCGACCTCTCGCCCCCGGCGGGCGGCTCAGCCCGCCGCACCCACCTCGACCGCCGCCAGGTTCTTCTTGCCGCGGCGCAGCACCAGCCAGCGGCCGTGCAGCAGATCGCCGTCCGCCGCCATGGCGTCCTCGGCGGTCACCTTCACGTTGTTCACGTAGGCGCCGCCCTCCTTGATGGTGCGGCGGGCGGCCGACTTGCTCGCCACCAGGCCGACCTCCGCGAACAGGTCCGCCACCAGGCCCGGCTCGGACACCCGCGCGTGCGGCAGCTCGGAGAGCGCCGCGGCCAGTGTCGCCTCGTCCAGGTCCGCGAGCTCGCCCTGGCCGAACAGCGCCTTCGACGCCGCGATGACTGCCGCGCACTGGTCGGCGCCGTGCACCAGCGTCGTCAGCTCCTCGGCCAGGGCACGCTGTGCCGCCCGGGCCTGCGGGCGCTCCTCGGTCTGCTGCTCCAGCTCTTCGAGCTCCGCACGGCTTCGGAAGCTGAGGATGCGCATGTAGGTGGAGACGTCGCGGTCGTCCACGTTCAGCCAGAACTGGTAGAACGCGTACGGCGTGGTCATCTCCGGGTCCAGCCAGATGGCCCCGCCTTCGGTCTTGCCGAACTTGGTGCCGTCCGCCTTGGTCATCAGCGGGGTGGCCAGCGCGTGCGCGGTGGCGTGCGGCTCCAGCCGGTGGATCAGGTCCAGGCCCGCGGTGAGATTGCCCCACTGGTCGCTGCCGCCCTGCTGCAGGGTGCAGCCGTGGCGGCGGTACAGCTCGAGGAAGTCCATGCCCTGGAGCAGCTGGTAGCTGAACTCGGTGTAGCTGATGCCCTGGTCGGACTCCAGTCGGCGGGCGACCGAGTCCTTGGTGAGCATCTTGTTGACCCGGAAGTGCTTGCCGATGTCCCGCAGGAACTCGATGGCGGACATACCCGCCGTCCAGTCCAGGTTGTTGACCATGACCGCGGCGTTCTCGCCCTCGAAGGACAGGAACGGCTCGATCTGGGCGCGCACCCGCTGCACCCAGGCCCCGACGGTCTCGGGGTCGTTCAGCGTGCGCTCCGCGGTCGGCTTGGGGTCACCGATCTGACCCGTCGCGCCGCCCACCAGCGCCAGCGGGCGGTGACCCGCCTTCTGGAGCCGGCGCATGGTGAGCGCCTGCACCAGATGGCCCACGTGCAGGCTGGGCGCGGTCGGGTCGAAACCGCAATAGAACGTGACGGGACCGTCCGCGAACGCCTTGCGCAGTGCGTCCTCGTCAGTGGACAGGGCGAACAGCCCGCGCCACTTCAGTTCGTCGACGATGTCCGTCACGTCTCTCGCTTCTCCTCAGCTGGTTTCGACTGGTTCCCACCGGGTCCGATGAA
Source organism: Streptomyces sp. SCSIO 30461 (assembly GCF_037023745.1). Classification (NCBI taxonomy): domain Bacteria; kingdom Bacillati; phylum Actinomycetota; class Actinomycetes; order Kitasatosporales; family Streptomycetaceae; genus Streptomyces; species Streptomyces sp. SCSIO 30461. The sequence goes on along the minus strand of NZ_CP146101.1, from coordinate 5,436,971 downwards.
CAGCTACGAGGTTATACGCCCTGGCTGACCGAACTCATATTGAAGTCCGGCACCCGCAGCGGTGGCATCGCGGCCCGGGTGAACCAGTCGCTCCACTCGCGGGGCAGCGTCTTCTCCGTCCGCCCCGCCTCGGTCGCCCGCCGCAGCACGTCCACCGGCGACTCGTTGAACCGGAAGTTGTTCACCGCACCGGTCACCTCGCCGTTCTCGACGAGGTAGACACCGTCCCGGGTCAGCCCGGTCAGCAGCAGGGTCGCCGGATCGACCTCGCGGATGTACCAGAGGCAGGTCAGCAGCAGTCCGCGTTCGGTGGCCGCGACCATCTCCTCCAGAGAGCGCTCCCCGCCGCCGTCCAGGACCAGGTTGTCGATTTCGGGAGCCACCGGAAGCCCGGTCAGGTCCGCGCTGTGCCGGGTGGTGACCAGACGGTCCAGCGCACCGTCCCGCACCCACCGGGTCGGCTCCAGCGGAAGGCCGTTGTCGAAGACCGACGCGGTGTCGCCCGAGGCGTGCGCGATCACGAAGGGCGCGGACTCCAGACCCGGCTCGTTCGGATCGCTGCGCAGGGTGAGCGGCAGCTCGGTCAGGGACTCGCCGATCCGGGTGCCGCCGCCGGGCTTGGAGAAGACGGTCCGGCCCTCCGCGGCGTCCCGCCCCGCCGACGACCACAGCTGGTAGATGAGCAGATCCGCGACGGCGGTCGGCGGGAGCAGCGCCTCGTAACGTCCGGCGGGCAGGTCGATCCGCCGCTCCGCCCAACCGAGCCGGGTGGCGAGCTCCGCGTCGAGCGCGGTCGGGTCGATGTCCTTGAGGTCCCGGAAGTCCCGGGTGGAGCGGCCGACCCAGGCGGACCGCGTCCGGTCGGGGGACTTGGCGTTGAGCTCAAGGGTGCCGGTGGGCTGGTCATGGCGGAGTCGTAGGCCCGTGGAGGTGCCCAGGTACGTCGAGGTCAGCTCGTGGTTGGCGAAACCGTACAGCTCGCGGCCGGCCGCACGGGCCCTGGCGAACGCCTCCCCGAGCGCGGGTGCGAAATCGGCGAACACCGCCGACGAGGTCTCGGACGGGGCCTGGGTGAAGTCCGCGGCCGCCGGGATCCCGGTGACCAGCGGCTGGGCGTCCTCCGCGGGCCCGGCGGCCCGCGCGGCTGTCTCGGCGGCCCGCACCAGGGGCTCCAGATCACCGGCGGTCACCGCGGAACGCGACACCACTCCCGACGCGGTGCCCTGCGCCCCGTCGACCGTGGCGATCACGGTGAGCGTGCGCCCACGGGTCACACCATTCGTCGTCAGGGCGTTTCCGGCCCAGCGCAGATTGGCGGACGACTGCTCGTCGGCGATCACCACGCATCCGTCGGCGGTGGACAGTTCGAGGGCCCGCTCGACGATCTCGTGCGGCTTGCTGACGGGGCTCATCGACCGGCCTCCTGAGTGGTGTTCAAGATGTTGACGCCGCGGAACAGGGCGGACGGGCAGCCGTGCGACACCGCCGCCACCTGTCCGGGCTGGGCCTTCCCGCAGTTGAAGGCACCGCCGAGCACATACGTCCCCGGGCCGCCGACCTTCTCCATCGAGCCCCAGAAGTCCGTGGTCGTGGCCTGGTAGGCGACGTCGCGCAGCTGTCCGGCCAGTCGGCCGTTCTCGATCCGGTAGAAGCGCTGCGCGGTGAACTGGAAGTTGTAGCGCTGCATGTCGATCGACCAGGAGCGGTCACCGACCACGTAGATCCCGCGCTCCACCCCGCCGATCAGGTCCTCCGTCGACAGACCGCCAGGTTCCGGCAGCAGCGACACGTTCGCCATCCGCTGCACCGGGACATGTCCGGGGGAGTCAGCGAAGGCGCAGCCGTTGGAGCGTCCGAGTCCGGTGAGCCGGGCGATACGCCGGTCCAGCTGGTAGCCGACGAGCGTGCCGTCCTTGACCAGGTCCCAGCTCTGCGCCTCGACGCCCTCGTCGTCGTAGCCGATGGTGGCGAGACCGTGCTCGGCCGTCCTGTCCCCGGTCACGTTCATCACCGGGGAGCCGTAGGCCAGCTTGCCCAGCTGGTCGAAGGTCGCGAACGACGTGCCGGCGTACGCTGCCTCGTAGCCCAGCGCCCGGTCCAGTTCGGTGGCGTGGCCGATCGACTCATGGATGGTCAGCCACAGGTTGGACGGGTCCACGACCAGGTCGTACCGTCCTGCCTCGACACTCGGGGCGCGCATCTTCTCGGCGAGCTGGTCGGGGATCTCCTCCAACTCGGAGTCCCAGTCCCAGCCCGTGCCGGTCAGATACTCCCAGCCGCGGCCGACCGGTGGCGCGATCGTCCGCATCGAGTCGAACTCACCGGTCGACTCGTCCACCGCAACCGCGGTGAACTGGGGGTGGATCCGCACCCGCTGCTGGGTGGTGACCGTGCCCGCGGTGTCCGCGTAGAACTTGTTCTCGTGCACCGTGAGCAGGGATGTGTCCACATGCGCCACGCCCCGTGCCCTCAGCAGCCGCGCGCTCCAGTCGCTCAGCAACGCGGACTTGGCCTCGTCGGCCACGGTGAACGGATCGATCTCGTACGAGGAGACCCAAGTCCGGTCCGCGTGCACCGGCTCTTCGGCGAGCTCGACCCGTTCGTCGGACCCGGCCGCCGCGGTGACCTGCGCGGACAGCTTCGCCATCGCCACCGCCTGGCCGGCGACCCGGGCCGCGGCGTCCATGGTCAGATCCACCCCGGACGCGAACCCCCACGCACCGCCGTGCACCACCCGCACCGCGAAGCCGAGATCGGTCGTGTCGGAAGACCCTGCGGGCTTGGCGTCCTTCAGCCGCCAGGCCGCGCTGCGCACCCGCTCCATCCGGAAGTCGGCGTGCTCGGCGCCGAGTGCCCGCGCACGCGCGAGCGCGGCGTCTGCCAGCGCCCGCAGCGGGAGCGCCAGAAACGTCGGATCGATGTCATGGGGCACAGGCGGCCTCTCCTTCTCGTCTTCCTCGCGGATGCGTGCTCGATCACCGCTCGATCACCGAAAGAAGTCAAGCACGCGACGGCGGCGGTTCCGACGGGGATTCCGCCCTTGTGGCGGCCATACGCCAAGATCGATCGCCGAGGCGCCGGATCCCGGTCGTCCGACCGCTCCGACTGTAGGGTCCCCACAGCGTACGGGGGACGCCACTGTCGCAGGACGATTCCCTACCGCGGCTGCGGGAGGGATAGGTTTTCGCAGGACAGTACGTACACAGATCCGCAATCAGGCCGCTAACGAAAGGGTGATCCGTTGAGCCGCTCGGTTCTCGTCACCGGAGGAAACCGGGGCATCGGCCTCGCCATCGCCCGCGCTTTCGCCGAGGCGGGCGACAAGGTCGCGATCACCTACCGCTCGGGTGAGCCGCCGGAGGAGCTGACCGAACTGGGCTGCCTCGCCGTGCGCTGCGACATCACCGACGCGGACCAGGTGGAGCAGGCCTACAAGGAGATCGAGGGCAAGCACGGGAATGTGGAGGTGCTGGTGGCCAACGCCGGCGTCACCAAGGACCAGTTGCTGATGCGGATGTCCGAGGACGACTTCGTCTCCGTGCTCGACACCAACCTCACCGGCACCTTCCGGGTCGTCAAGCGAGCCAACCGCGGCATGCTGCGCGCCAAGAAGGGCCGCGTCGTGCTGATCTCGTCCGTCGTGGGTCTGCTCGGGTCGGCCGGACAGGCCAACTACGCCGCCTCCAAGGCCGGACTGGTCGGGTTCGCCCGGTCCCTCGCCCGCGAACTCGGGTCGCGGAACATCACCTTCAACGTCGTCACGCCCGGCTTCGTCGACACCGACATGACCAGGGCGCTCAACGACGAGCAGCGCGCGGGGATCGTCTCCCAGGTGCCGCTCGGCCGCTACGCGCAGCCCGAGGAGATCGCCGCCACGGTGAAGTTCCTCGCCTCCGACGACGCCTCGTACATCACTGGAGCCGTCATCCCCGTTGACGGCGGACTGGGAATGGGTCACTGATCACATGAGTGGAATCCTCGCCGGCAAGCGCATCCTCATCACGGGTGTGCTGATGGAGTCCTCCATCGCCTTCCACGCCGCGAAGCTGGCCCAGGAGCAGGGCGCCGAGGTCATCCTCACGGCCTTCCCCCGGCCTACCCTGACCGAGCGCATCGCCAAGAAGCTGCCCAAGCCCGTCAAGGTCATCGAGCTCGACGTCACCAACGACGAGCACCTGGCCCGGCTCGCCGACCTCGTCCGCGAGGAGCTCGGCAGCCTCGACGGCGTCGTGCACTCGATCGGCTTCGCACCGCAGGACGCGCTCGGCGGCAACTTCCTCAACACCCCCTTCGAGTCCGTCGCGACCGCGATGCACGTGTCCGCGTTCTCGCTGAAGTCGCTGACCATGGCCTGCCTGCCGCTGATGCAGAACGGCGGCTCGGTCGTCGGCCTCACCTTCGACGCGAAGTTCGCCTGGCCGCAGTACGACTGGATGGGACCCGCCAAGGCGGCGCTGGAGGCCACCTCCCGCTACCTCGCACGCGACCTGGGCAAGCAGAACATCCGCTGCAACCTGATCTCCGCCGGCCCGATCGGCTCCATGGCCGCCAAGTCCATCCCCGGCTTCGGCGAGCTGGCTTCCGTGTGGGACAACCGTTCCCCGCTGGAGTGGGACCTCAAGGACCCGGAGCCGACCGGCCGCGGCATCGTCGCCCTGCTGAGCGACTGGTTCCCGAAGACCACGGGCGAGATCATCCACGTGGACGGCGGCTTGCACGCCATCGGCGCCTGACCCCCGCGATGCCTGTTGCGCAGCGTAATGTAACGGTCGCGTAACGCCCGGTGTAACCCGTACGCCGTCGATGCCCCGGTCACCCGCCGTGCGCGGGTGACCGGGGCATCGCTCGTTCGGAGTAGCGGAACGGGCGGCAACCCCACTGGTGGGGGGAGGCTGGAGGAGCAATCCCTTCTTGTGGTGCAGCAGCGGCTTGTGCCGCCGTACGGCCGAGGAGGTCTGCTTATGCGTACGTCATGGTTTTCCGTGGCCGTGCTGGGGACGCTGACGAGTCTGCTCCTGCCGGCGTCGAGTGCGGCCTCCCTGCCGCGCGCCGAAGTGCCGCCGCGCCCCTTCGGAGCCGACTGCGACGTGGTGGTGCAGGGGTCGCGCGCCACCGCGTACTGCCGCAACTCCTATCTCGACACCGACCGGGTGCAACTGCACGTCGAGTGCGCGCGGTGGTGGGACATCGACGCGGACAGCGACCCCGTCGATGTGAACCCGACGGCCTACGCCACCCTCACCGAGCGCTGCTGGATGGAGATAGGCAACGCCTGGGTGACCCATGTGCGCGTGTCCTGACGGGTGTCCCGGGCGGCTCCGTCCCGAAGCGGTGGGCGCTGTGACGGGTGCCCCGTGCGCGGATGTCAGTCCCCGTCCCGAAGGCACATGACGGGATAGCTCGCGGCCTCGGACGCCGCGAGGTCCCCGTCGCGCGCCCGGATCGCCGCCACCAGCCGGGCGTGGTCCATGCGGTCCTCCGGGCGCATCTGGGAGCCCGGCCCCTCACGCAGCCAGTCGTGCAGCCATTCGCGCAGCAGGTCGCCGAGATCCGCGTAGAGCGCGGTCAGCACGTCGTTGTGGGATGCCGCGACCACGGCGAGGTGGAAGGTGGCGTCAGCGGCGGCGAACTGCTTCGGGTCGCCCGTGCGCCATGCCTCCTCACGGCGCGCCAGCAGCGCGTCCAGCTGCTTCAGATCCCGCTCGGTCCGGTTCCGTGCGGCCAACCGAGCCGCCGAGGACTCCAGGGTGCAGCGCACCTCGGCGACGTGGCGCGGGTCGGCGCCGGTGAACCTCCGGTGCATCACCCCGGCCAGCTCGCTGGTGGCGGTGACATAGGTGCCGGATCCCTGGCGGATGTCCAGCAGGCCGTTGTGCGCGAGCGCGCGGACGGCTTCGCGCACGGTGTTGCGGGCGACGCCGAGCTGCTCGACCAACTCGGGCTCGGTCGGGATGCGTGAGCCCACGGGCCATTCGCCCGAGGTGATCTGGTTCCTCAGCTCGGTGATCACCTGATCCGAGAGAGCGGAACGCCGGGGTGAGGTCAGCGCCATGGTGATCCCTGTGCTCCTTGTCGGCTCCGTGCCTCCGCCGTCGGGTTGCCGGCGGACACATGCTCCATCGTCATGTCGCATCCGTCATGTCACATCGTCCACTGTGACGACCGGCGCGGGGCACTTCGGACGTCCGACCGATGGAGAAATATTCATCCCATGATTCCATGATGGGCTCATGCCTGGAGAATGTGGAACCCCCGACCCGGCAGCCGCACGGACAAGCGAGCCCGCCCGGCCACGCGGCGGTCCGGCCCCCGGCGCGGCACTCCCATCGGAATCAGCGGCCTGGCTCCTGCGGCTCGTACTCGTAGGCCTCGTACTCGCCGCGCTGAATCTGCGCCCCGCGATCACCAGCCTCGGAGCGCTCCTCGACGAAGTGCGCGTCGGTCTGCACATGAGTGGTGCCGTGGCAGGCGTCCTCACCTCCGTTCCGGCGCTCTGCTTCGCCGTGTTCGGCCTCACCGCCCCCCGGTTGGCCCGGCGCTTCGGACCCGCCGCCGTCGTGGGCGCGGGGAAGGTGGCTGGATGCCGCTGATATTCCGCGACGCGGGCATCGCGGCGGGCGCGGCCGGTGTGCTGTCCGCCCTGGTCATGGTGATGGGCGTACCGCTGGCCTTCGCCATACCGCGGCTGGCCGCGCGGTTGCGGAACCAGGGCCCGATCGTCGTCGCGCTCGGCCTGTGCGGAATAGCCGGCTACATGGGCCTGATCCTCGCCCCCGCCGGGGGGCGTGGGGATGGGCGGTGCTGCTGGGCATCGCCAACTGCGCGTTCCCGCTCTCCCTGACGATGATCGGTATGCGCGCCCGCACCGGTGCGGGCGTCGTGCGGCTCTCCGCGTTCGCCCAGAGCATCGGATATCTGATCTCCATCCCCGGGCCGACCCTGGTCGGCGCGCTCTACGAACACAGCGGAGGATGGGCGCTGCCGCTGGCCCTGATGGCCGGGCTCATGGTGCCGCAGATGATCGCCGGCTGTCTGGCAGGCCGGGACCGGACCGTGGAGGACGAAACCGGGATGCGACACTGACGGCATGCCTGTGCTCGAACCGAACCCCCCGAACGGCCAGAAAAAGCTGCTGCTCGTCTTCGGCACGATGATCGCCATCACCGTGGTGATCGGGATCATCGCCTCGATCGCCTCGCCCTGAGACGGCGGCCGCCAGGGCTGTCCCCCCGTCCCTTAAGGGGCCGGGCTCAGGGTGAAGTGGGTGGATCACCGGATGGGATACCCGAGCCGCGATCCGTAGGTTGGAAGCAGCTCGGTGATTCGCCGGGCCACCCAGCCCCGTCCACCTGCTGCCCTCACGGAGGCGGTCATGTCGGCTCGTACGCGCACCCGGACGCCCGCCCCCGAACCGGGCGGTTCCGAGATACGGCTGCCCTGGTGGGCGCTTGTGCTGCCGGTGGTCGCCTTTGCCGCGCTGCTTGTGCTGATGACGGCCTCCGGCCAGGCGCATGCCGTCGGCGACCCGTCGTCCGACTTCCTGCTGGAGCGCATACAGTCGCTGACAGGCTGATGAGCGGCTCTTCGGTGGCCGCGCGGGCTTCCCGGCGGCAGTGGTCAACACCCTGCGCCCGATGGCCGAATTCATGCGAAGCTGGGGACCATGAGTGCCGCTGAGCTTTCCGGAGACACGCCCCCCGCAGAGCGAAGGATCGTCCTGCTCCGCCACGCCAAGGCCGACTGGCCCGAGGTCTCCGACCATGAGAGGCCACTCGCCGAACGGGGCCGCATGGACGCTCCCATCGCAGGACGCCGGCTCGCCGAGACCGGCATCTCCTTCGGCCTGGCCCTCTGCTCGACCGCGACGAGAACTCGCGAGACCTGGAAGCTGGCGGTCCACGAGCTGCCGCACCGGCCCCGCACCGTCTACGAGGAGCGGATGTACGAGGCGTCCCTCGGTGACCTCATCGCGCTGCTCAACGAGACCCCGGACGACATCGACGATCTGCTGCTGATCGGTCACAACCCGGGTATGCACGCACTCGCCGACGCCCTCGCCGGCACTGTCGAGGGCGACGCCCTGGCCAGGATGAGCCGGGGCGGCTTCCCCACCGCCGCGTTCGCCGTCATCGGCTTCTCCGGCTCCTGGAAGTCCGTCGAGCACGGTGTGGGAAGGCTCATCGATTTCTGGGCGCCGCACGCGTAGCGCGGAGTGCGTATCTGCCCCGCGCGCGACACGTACACGGGGCCGATACGCTGCGTCGCCGGTTCGTCGGCCGTGCGCTACTGCCTCTTCGGCATGGTGGGTGACCTTCGGGCGAGCCCTCGCAGAGCGCGGATCCGTCGGTGTTCGGCGCCGCGCGAGCCCCCGGCCGCTGCGGACGCCTCCCCGCCGTGGGGGGCCAGTGCACCCGATCTCCGGCGGCTGGTCAGTCCTCGTGCACGTCCGCGGCTTCGACCTCTTCACGCGTGATCCCGAGCAGATAGAGCACCGCGTCCAGGAACGGCACGTTCACCGCCGTGTCGGCCGCCTCGCGGACCACCGGCTTCGCGTTGAAGGCGACGCCGAGTCCCGCTGCATTGAGCATGTCGAGATCGTTCGCGCCGTCGCCGATCGCCACCGTCTGCGCCAGTGGTACACCCGCCTGCGAGGCGAACCGCCGCAGCAGCCGCGCCTTTCCGGCCCGGTCCACGATCTCCCCGGTGACCCGCCCGGTCAGCTTGCCGTCCACGATCTCCAGCGTGTTGGCAGAGGCGAAATCAAGGCCGAGTCGCTCCTTCAGGTCATCCGTGACCTGGGTGAACCCGCCAGACACCACACCGACTTGGTAGCCGAGGCGCTTCAGCGTACGGATGAGCGTGCGGGCGCCCGGGGTCAACCGCACCTCCGCCCGCACCTTGTCGACCACCGATGCGTCCAGCCCGGCCAGCAGCGCCACCCGCGCGTGCAGGGACTGCTCGAAGTCCAGCTCGCCGCGCATCGCCGCGGCGGTCACCTCCGCGACCCGGTCCTCGCACCCGGCGTGCGCCGCGAACAGCTCGATGACCTCGTCCTGGATCATGGTGGAGTCCACGTCCATCACCAGCAGACGCTGAGCCCTGCGGTGCAGTCCCGCGGAGACCACCGCCACATCCACACCGATCTCCGCCGCCTCCGTGGCCAGCGCGGTGCGCAGCGGCTCGGTCTCACAGCCGGACACCGCGAACTCGACCGCTGTGACGGGGTACTTCGCCAACCGGAAGATACGGTCGATGTTTCCCCCGCAGCCGGTGATCCTGGAGGCTATGGCCGCCGCCGACTCCGCCGTCAGAGGGTGTCCGAGCACGGTGACATGGGAGCGGCCACTGCCGCGCGGCCGGTTGTCACCGGTACCGGAGATGATCTCCGCCTGGAGCTTCAGCGACTCCGCCCAGCCGTGGACGGTGGATCGCAGCTCGCCCTCGACTCCCGAGGACGGAGCCGTGACGAGAACGCACAGCGTGATACGGCCACGCGTGACGATCTGCTCGATGTCGATCACATCGACCGCGTAGGCGGCCAGGGTGTCGAAAAGCCCGGCCGTGATCCCGGGACGGTCCTTCCCGAAGATCTTGACCAGAAGAGTAGGGACGGCGGACGTCTGAGGGGGCTGCGATGCGCTCATGGTACTTCCCACGTTATCGGGCACTCCGTGCCATGCGCCGCCCCGTCCCGCGGAGCGGACGGCCGCCGGTACAGCGGCAGGCGAAGGGCGGTGTCGGAAAGATGGCGTCCGGGTTTCGGCAGGTCGGCCCGGAGGTGAAGGGCAGGACGCCGGTCCCGCGTCGGGATCGGACGGGTGATCAGCGACGCGTTCGCGGCGCCCCGGGCGGCGGAGGCCCGTCGGGAGGCTCGTCCCGCGGACGGTCCCGTCGGCCGTCCGGGCGGGTCCCCCGGGGTCCGGGCGGTGCGGGAGGCCTCGGCGGCGGGGGCGGAGGCAGCGCAGGCCCGGCCACCGTCTCAGCCCCGTGCAGTCCCCGTCCCGGCGTCGCGCGCCGCCGCTGATCGGGTTGTTCCGGCCTCCGCTCGGGCGGCACCTGCCGCCGAGCGGACGGCTCCTGCCCGCCCGACAGCCTCAGATACGGGTTCGTATCCGCGTTCGGCGGGCGATACGGCGCAGACGGGTGATACGGGCCGGTGAGCGGTCCCAGGGGTGTGCCTCCCGCAACGGCGAGTGGTGCCGCGCGCGAACCGGCCACCCCCGACGCGCACGCCAGCAGCGCCCCCACACCGCCCGACACAGTGCCCCACACCGCACCCAGAACCACGGCCGCGCCCGGGTCCCCGCGCAGTTCGAGCCGTGCCCCGAACGCGTCGAACCCGAGCACCGACAGCGAGGCGTCCGCGGACACCCGGGTCAGCAGCACCACGGCCGCCAGCGCCACGGCCGACGCCGGCCCCAGTGCCGCCGCACACCGCCCCGTGAACCTCACCGCACCCATCCCCGGGGGCCTGGGCGTACGCACCGCGCTGAGCACCCCGGCGCACAGCATCAGCGCGGCACCGGCCACGGCGAGCAGCCACACCCGGCCGTCGTGTTCCGCGAGCCGCCCCACCGTGACCGGTTCGTCCGCCGCCACCCTCAGCAGTTCGCCCAGCGGATCCGGCAGCACCTTCGCCAGTTCGCCGCTCGCCCTGCCGCGCCAGGGCACCAACAAGCCGAGCGCGACACCCGTCCACGCACCGTTCGGTGTGCCGAGCAGCGCCGCGCCGACGACCGGTCCCGGCCGGTCGTCGGTGAACCCGGCGTACGCCGCCGCTGCCAGCCCCGCCGCCACCGCCGTCAGCAGCAGGGTCAGCACGGCGGACACGGCGGGCCGCACCAGCCGGTGCACCGCGTCCCAGCCCGCCGGCAGTGGCGTACGGCGTGAGGCGAGCAGAGCGATCAGCAGCACCCCGAGCACCCAGAACAACGCACCGGCCAAGGAGTCGGCGGTGTCCACGGTGAAGCCGACCGAGGCCTTCGCGTCCACCAGCTCACCGAGCCGGTCCGGCAGCAGCCCGCCGATCCCCCCGGTGCCGTCACCGAGGTCTCCGAGGTCCCCGAGGTCTCCCAGACCCGGCACATCCATCCGGGGACCGCCGCCCGCACCGGTGCCCGGCGCACCGTCGAGCCCCAGCGCCTCACCGTCGAAGGTGATCACGTCATGGCCCAGCCAGGCAAGCGCACCGACCGCCCCGAGGAACAGCCCCGCCGACATGCCTGCCCGAGCCGCCAGTTCCGCACCGGAGAACCCGCCGCCGGCCACGCGCAGCGGCCTCAGGAAGAAGTGACCCAGCAGCAGCGCACCGACCAGCGCCACCCCCAGCGGGACGACATGGACGGCGGTCGACGCCTGTGCACCCTCAAGTCCGAAGACCGACACATCGCCGTACGGTGTGACCGACCCACCGACCGCGAGCACCGTCACCGCCGCTGTCATGGGGCCCAGTGAGCCGCTCGCGTCGGCGTCCAGCAGATGCAGCCCCGCCGCCGCCGTGCCCGCCATCCCCGCCAGCGACCAGCTCACCGCCGCGATCGAGGCCAGCGCCACGTCACCCCAGGGCACGGGCCGTTCGCGGGCCCCGCCGTTCGACGCCATCAGGACCCCCCGATCCATGTGGACTTGCCCCATTCGTGCAGGATTCGTGTGCACTCATGGGCGCTTACCACTCTCCGGGCGCGTTTCGCTGCAGTCAACGGCGCGTTCGTGCACTCGGAAGCACACCGCCGGGAGGCCCGGCTTTTGGATACGGCAGCGGGCCTGAAATAGTTCCTCACGATGTTCGCCATCCCTAGACTCCCTGCGACGGGGGTAGCTCGGGGGACAACTAGTGGGGCATGGAGTGCCGGAACTCGTACTGGAATTGAACGGAAGGACCTGGAGCCTCGATCCGTCCAGGTCGTACACCATCGGGCGTGACCCACAGGGCGACGTGGTGGTCGACGACGCCAGAGTGTCGTGGCGGCACGCCACGATCAGCTGGGACGGCCGGAGTTGGGCCATCCAGGACCACGGAAGCACCAACGGCACCTATGCGCAGGGTCGGCGGATCCACCAGATGGAGGTCGGCCCCGGCTCCGCGGTCCATCTCGGAAACGCCAACGACGGCCCGCGGCTGAATCTGAGCGGTGCGGCGAACGGCGACCGCGGCGCTCGGGGCGCCGTCGCGCAGCAGCCACAGCAGTCCCAGTACGCCGCCCGGCAGGCCGCGGGCCAGGCCCCGGCCCAGCCGCAGTGGCAGCAGGCGCCCCAGGCGACGCCGCAGCAGCACTGGCAGCGGGAGCAGTCCCCGCAGCAGGCGCAGGTGCCGCATCAGCAGTCCCCGCAGACTCCGTATCAGCAGGGCGCCGCATCGTACGGACAGCAGTCCGCGGACCAGGCGCCGCCGGTGTACGGGGACCGCAGCCCCACCACGTTCCACCAGTTCTCGCTCGGTCACGTCATGCGCATCGGCCGTGCCCTGGAGAACGAGCTGGTGGTCTCGGACCTCCAAGTGTCCCGCCACCATGCCGAGTTCCACGCCACGCCGGACGGCCGCTACGAGATCCGCGACCTCGGCTCGCACAACGGCACCTACGTCAACGGCCAGCCGCTGGCGAAGTCCGGCTCCGCGCTCATCGGCCCGAACGACATCGTCGGCATCGGCCACTCCGCCTTCCGGCTGGTGGGCGACCGCCTCGAGGAGTTCGTCGACACCGGTGAGGTCTCTTTCTCCGCCCGTCACCTCACGGTCACCGTCGACGGCGGCAAGCAGATCCTCAAGGACGTCTCCTTCGGCGTCCCCGAGAAGTCCCTGATCGCGGTCATCGGCCCGTCCGGCTCCGGGAAGTCCACCCTGCTCAAGGCGCTCACCGGCTACCGGCCCGCCGACCAGGGCGATGTCCTATACGACAACCGGAACCTCTACAAGCAGTTCGCCGAGCTGCGCCAACGCATCGGCCTGGTGCCGCAGGACGACATCCTCCACAAGGAACTGACCGTCCGCAGCGCCCTCAAGTACGCCGCCAAGCTCCGCTTCCCCGCGGACACCAGTGCCGCCGAGCGCGAGGCGCGTATCGACGAGGTGCTGCGTGAGCTCAAGCTGGACATCCACAAGGGGAAGAAGGTCACCTCACTCTCCGGTGGCCAGCGCAAGCGTGTGTCGGTGGCCCTGGAGCTGCTGACGAAGCCGTCGCTGATATTCCTGGACGAGCCGACATCCGGCCTCGACCCGGGCATGGACCGCGATGTGATGCAGCTGCTGCGAGGTCTGGCCGACGACGGCCGCACCGTCCTGGTCGTCACCCACTCGGTGGCGGAACTGGCGCTGTGCGACAAGCTGCTGGTGATGGCGCCCGGCGGTTCCGTCGCGTACTTCGGGCCGCCGGAGGAGGCGCTGAACTTCTTCGGCTACGACACCTGGGCCGATGTCTTCTCCGCATTCGAGAACTACCGCGACTACGACTGGGCGGGCCGCTGGAAGGGCTCACAGCACTACCAGATGTACGCCGCGGACATCGACGCCGTCGCTCCGCAGTCGGTGAGCATGCCGCCCGCGCAGGCGATCAGACCCCCGAAACCGCAGAGCTGGTTCTCCCAGCTCGGCACGCTGATCCGGCGCTATGTCTCCGTGATCGCCTCCGACCGGGGCTTCCTCGCCCTGATGGTGGCACTGCCCGCCGTACTCGGTGCGGTGAGCCTGCTCATCGACGCGGACAAGGGACTGCTGCCCAACGGGGCGAACGCGCAGGGCAGGATCGTCCCGAACGGCACGGCCACGACCGTGCTGCTGATACTCGCGGTGGGTGCCTGCTTCGCCGGAGCCGCCAACTCGGTCCGTGAGCTGATCAAGGAGCGGGTGATCTATGAGCGCGAGCGTGCGACCGGTCTGTCACGCTCCGCGTATCTGATGTCCAAGGTGATCGTGCTCGGCATGATCACGGTGTTCCAGGGCGCACTGGTCGGTGTGATCGGCTTCTCCAGCCGGGATATCCCCGACGAGGGCCTGGTGCTCGGCTATACCCTCCTGGAGCTCTCGCTGCCTATCATGGCGCTCGGTTTCACCTCCATGATGTTCGGCCTGATCATCTCGGCGCTGGTGAAGACCGCGGAGAAGACGATGCCGCTGCTGGTGATGTTCGCGATCGTCCAGGTCGTATTCACCGGCTGTCTGTTCATTCTGAACGGCACGGTCGGTGTGAACGAGTTCTCGTATCTGATGCCGTCCCGCTGGGCGGTCGCCGCGGCCGGCGCCACGTTGGACTTCAACCGGATCAGCCCCAACCAGGACGACCCCGGCAACACCGACCCCCTCTGGGACCACGAGGTCGGAGCCTGGGTTATGGACATGGCGGCCCTGCTGGCGCTCGGCGCGCTGTGCGGCTTCCTCGTGGCCCGCTTCCTGCGCCGTCACGAGCCCGAGGTCATGCGCAAGTAGGCAGCCGTCCTCCGCCCACGCGGACGCCTGGAGGGCGGCACCCCGACCATGGGGTGCCGCCCTCCAGGCGTGTATGTTACGGGCCTTGCGGCTTTCGTGCGTCCGTCAGTAGGCGCTGTTCACGTTGTCCATCGAGCCGTAGCGGTCGGCCGCGTAGTTGCAGGACGCGACGATGTTGGCGACCGGGTCGTACTGGTCCTTGGCGGTGCCGGGGACGTGGTAAGCGTCGAAGGTGGGCTTGATGATCTGGAGCAGGCCCTTGGACGGGATGCCGTTCTGGGCGTTGATGTCCCAGTTGTTGATGGCCCGGGGGTTGCCGGAGGACTCACGCATGATGTTGCGGTGGATGCCCTCGTAGCTGCCCGGGATGTTGTGCTTCTTCATGATGTCCAGGGCCTCGCGGATCCAGCCGTCCAGGTTGTTCGGGTAGACGGCCTTGCGGACGGCGGCGCGGTTGGCGGCGGCCTCGGCGGCGGCGCGCTTCTTCGCGGCGGCCTTCGCCTTGGCGGCGGCCTGGGCCTCGGCCTTGGCCTTCAGTGCGGCGGCGGTGGCCTTCGTCTTCGCCTGCGCGGCGGCCTGGGTCTGGGCCTGGGCCTGGGCGTCGAGGAAAGCCGACTGGTTGGTGATGCTCGCCTGCAGGGCGGTGGCTTTCGCCGTGTCGACACCGGTGGACCAGGCGCCGTTGGCAGTGGACACGGCCCGCGTCTCGGTTTCGGCCGAAGCGCTGCCCGGGACGAGCGAGAACGCGAGGGCCGAGACGCCAACGGCGGCCACACCGGCGATCGAGATCTTGTGAGTCTTGGACATACGGGCGGAACCGGAAGTGCGGGACGCGAACATGCGAGACGTACCTCTTCGAATAGCGGGAGTCGCGAAAGGCCGGGCGGCTCAGCGCCTTCTCGGCGGCGACGAACGCAATTCTTAGCGGCAGCAAAATGCGGTGGCAAAGATGTGACGTACGATCCTGGTTAGTGGAGCAGGACCCCATAAGTCCGGACAAGTCCCCCAAGAACGCCAGTTCACATGTCCTTTACGTGGCTACTAGTGCGCTTCGTAAGTGACCTGCGCCCTATGCGCGGGCTCACATCGGGCCCCGCTCCACCTTGCAGAGAGTTGCTCAAGCAATCCGGACGGTCATGGGGTCGTCCCGCAGGATGAGGTGCACGTCCCCGAACTCATGCCACAGGTAGCCGTGCTCAAGCGCCTGGGTATACCCGCAGGCCAGCGCCTCCTCGCCGGTAATGGCCGCCAGCATGAGCAGATGGGAGGCCTCGGGCTCGTGCAGTCCCGTCAGCAGCCCGTCCACCGCCCGGACCCCGCGCCCCGGAGTGACCACCAGATCGGTCCAGCCCCTCGCCGCCCGCACCACACCGTCCGGCCCCGCCGCCGACTCCAGGGCCCGAACCGCGGTCGTCCCCACCGCGACGACCCGTCCCCCGCCCGCCCGCGCCGCGTTCACCAGCCATGCGGTCGCCTCGGACACCTCGAAGCGCTCCGGGTACGGAGGCTCGTGTGCCTCGGCCGACGCCACACCCGTGTGCAGTGTCAGCGGAGCGAACTGCACCCCACGCCGCACCAGCTCCATGACCAGGGCTTCGGTGAAGGGGCGGCCCGCACTCGGCATCTCCGCCGATCCCGAGCCGTCCGGAGCGGGCAGCGCGAACACCGTCTGGTGCGCGGTCATCGGCTGGTCACGCTCCGTGTAGCCGTACCGGATCGGCCTGCCGTACCGCCCCATCAGCTTCGTCACGTCCACCGAGGCCGTGGCCCACCACAGCCGTCCGCCCGCCGTGCCACCGCCGGACGCCAGCGGTTCCTCCAGTACGAGAAGCCCACCCCCGGGCAGCCGGATCCGAGCCCCCGCAGGACCACCGGGACGCTGCCGCGTGCTTCCGGCGCCGTCCGGGGTGCGCAGCTCCACCGCCCAGCGCTCACCCCTCCCGTCGAGGCGCGGGCCGGTGCCCAGGTCACCGCGCGTCGAGAAGTGCACGACCAGGCGCTCCGCGCCCAGCCGCCCGTCCACGGCGGCCGGCAGCGTGGGCGAGGTGTTCACCACCAGCACGTCACCCGCCCGCAGTTGCCCGGGCAGCTCGCGGAAGGAGCGGTGCGACACCGCCGTCCCGCGCGACACCAGCAGTCGTACGTCGTCCCTACCGCTGCCGCGGACCTCGGCCGGCACCCGCGCGAGCAGCGCGTCCGGCACCCTGAGACTCTCCAGCACACCCGCTCGGTCCAGCCCGTTCATCCGCCTCACCGTGCCGCCGGCAGCGCGGTCGCCTCGTACCGGCCGCTCGCCGGGCGTTCGTCCAGCAGCCTCAGCAACGCCGGTACTACCGACTCCGGCGCGGGCCGTGCCCCGGCGTCCCCGTCGCCTGGCACCGCGGCCTCGTACAGATCCGTACGCATGTCCCCGGGGTCCACCGCCCAGACCCTCAGTTCCGGCTCCTCGACCGCCAGCACCGCGGTGAGCAGGTCGAGCGCCGCCTTCGACGCCCCGTACCCGCCCCAGGTGGCATAGGCTTCCCGCCCGGCATCCGAACTCACCGCGACAACCGCACCCGGCTCCCCGCCCGGCGCGGTCGTGCGCAGCAGCGGCAGTGCCTGCTGTACCAGTCCGAGCGCCGCCACCACATTGGTCTCCAGCGCCTCCCTCAGCCCGGCCAGTGGCAGCGCCGCCAGCGGGACCAGCGGTTCGGCACCCAGCGCGCTGGCATTGCTCACCAGCAGATCGAGCGATCCCAGCTCCTGCGCCGCCGCCACCAGCTCCCCGCGGTGCCCGGCCCGGGTGACATCCCCGGGCAGCGCCACCACCCGGGTCCCATGGCGCCGCAGCCGCTCGGCCGTCTTCGCCAGCACGGATTCGGTACGCGCGTCGAGCACCAGGTCCCAGCCGCGGCGGGCCAGCGCTTCGGCCAGTGCCCGCCCCAGCCCCTTGGAGGCTCCCGTGATGATCGCTACCGGCATGGCTCCATCCCCTCTGTTCGGTTGCCCTCAGAGTGGCTCCGCGGCCCGGCCGTCCGCGTCGTCCCCGAGGCCCGGCCGTACGGGTACTTCGGCCTAAGTCCCGGGGCCCAGACAACGGCCGTCCGCAGCCCGATACGCACGGTGACCGCACACCGGTACCGTGATCGCATGAGCCATCGACCGCGCTCCGGCCTCGCCGCCGTGAGCACCGCCCTCCTTGAGATGAGCAGGCACCTCGAGGTGCGCGACGTCCTCAAGACGATCGTCGCCTCGGCGCGTGAGCTGCTCGACGCGGAGTACGCGGCACTGGGCGTGCCCGACGACCACGGCGGCTTCGCCCAGTTCGTCGTCGATGGCGTGAGCGACGAGCAGTGGCGGGCGATCGGACCGCTTCCGCGCCAGCACGGGATCCTCGCCGCAATGCTCAGGGACGCGAAACCCGAGCGGCTCGCGGACGTGCGCTTGGACCCCCGCTTCGAGGGCTGGCCGTCGGCCCACCCCGACATGTCCGACTTTCTGGGCCTGCCCGTCAAGGACGGCGACGAGACGATCGGCGCGCTCTTCCTCGCCAACAAGAGATGTCCCAAGCCTCCCGGCAGGAGAGGGGAGACCTGCGGGTTCACCGAGGAGGACGAGGAACTGCTCGCGATCCTGGCCCAACACGCGGCGATCGCTCTCACCAACGCCCGCCTCTACGAGCGCAGCCGCGAGCTCACCATCGCCGAGGAGCGCTCCAGACTGGCCCATGAGCTGCACGACGCGGTGAGCCAGAAGCTCTTTTCGCTACGGCTGACCGCCCAGGCAGCGGCCGCACTGGTGG
This sequence comes from Streptomyces sp. SCSIO 30461, assembly GCF_037023745.1. Classification (NCBI taxonomy): domain Bacteria; kingdom Bacillati; phylum Actinomycetota; class Actinomycetes; order Kitasatosporales; family Streptomycetaceae; genus Streptomyces; species Streptomyces sp. SCSIO 30461. The sequence goes on along the minus strand of NZ_CP146101.1, from coordinate 5,418,768 downwards.
ACCGCGACCCGCTCCGGGCCAAGGGCGAGCTCCAGCAGGTGGCGGGGCTCGCCGCCGAGGCCGCCGACGAGCTGCGGGCGGCGGTGGTCGAGCTGCGCCCCGCGGCACTGGACGAGGACGGGCTCGTCAATACTCTCCGTACACAGATCCAGGTGCTCGACCGCGCCCACACCGCCCGCGTCACCTTCGAGGCACAGGGAGTGCGCGCCCTGCCCGCGTCCCAGGAGGAGGCCCTCCTGCGGGTCGCGCAGGAAGCCCTGCACAACGCGCTGCGCCACTCGGGCGCTGAGCGGGTCGCGGTCAGCCTGTGCCGCAAGGGGCAGGGGGCGGTGCTCAGCGTCACGGACGACGGCAGCGGCTTCGAGCCGGCGTCGGTGCGCAGGGCGGGGCGGCACCTCGGTCTGGTCTCGATGCGCGACCGGGCCGGTGGCGTCGGCGGCACACTCACGGTGGAATCGGCGCCCGGAGAGGGCACCGCGATCGAGATGGAGGTCCCCGGTGGGTGACAAGGGAATCCGCGTGCTGCTCGTGGACGATCACCAGGTCGTCCGCCGGGGTCTGCGCACCTTCCTCGAGGTGCAGGACGACATCGAGGTGGTGGGGGAGGCCGCCGACGGCGCCGAGGGTGTGGAGCAGGCCCAGGAACTGTGCCCTGACGTCGTGCTGATGGACGTGAAGATGCCGGGCATGGACGGGATCGAGGCCCTGCGCCGGCTGCGCGCCCTGGACAACCCGGTGAAGGTGCTGGTGGTCACGAGCTTCATGGAGCGGCGCACCGTGATCCCGGCGCTTCGCGCGGGTGCCTCCGGCTATGTGTACAAGGACATCGATCCGGATGCCCTGGCCGGTGCCGTCCGCTCCGTGTACGCGGGGCATGTACTGCTCCAGCCCGAGGTGGCCGACGTGCTGCTCTCGGAGGACGAGCCAGGCACGGGGCAGGGGAGGGGCACCTCGCTCACCGAGCGGGAGCGCGAGGTGCTCGCGCTGATCGCCGACGGTCGCTCCAACCGCGAGATAGCACGCGCGCTGGTCCTCTCGGAGAAGACGGTGAAGACCCATGTGTCGAACATTCTGATGAAGCTGGATCTGGCAGACCGTACACAGGCGGCGCTCTGGGCCGTACGCCATGGACTCAGCAGCTGATCAGAACGTTTCGGCAGGTCATGGAGCCGCTTCCGGTGACGGTTGCTGACCGGTCCGAGATTCATACCGTCGTGTGTATGTCGCCCATATGGCGTATCCGAAAGCGTTCGGTCGGCGTTCTCCAGTGCGTGCTGCGCTGAACGTCGCAGCCCATGACCAGGAGGAAGCAGAAGTGAAGAACCTGAAGAAGGCCGCCGTTGTCACCATGGTCGCCGGTGGACTGCTCGCCGCCGGCGCTGGTGCCGCGTCCGCGACCAGCGCGCATGCGGACGGCCGCGCGGTCAACTCCCCGGGCGTCGGCTCCGGCAACCTGGTCCAGGTCCCGGTCCACGTCCCGGTCAACGTCGTCGGCAACACCGTCAATGTCATCGGTGCGCTCAACCCGGCCTTCGGCAACGTAGGCGTCAACGGCTGACCAGACGCCGCGAGCCGCAACTGAGCCACGAGTCGACCCGCGCCGCCGCGCGGCCCGGGTCGACTCGTCCGCCGTCGGGGCACTCACGCCTCCCCGCGACGCTCCGACTCCTCCACGTAGGCGTTGTACGCCGCGACCTGCGCGCGCCGCGCCACCCGTTCCACCGGCCGCAATGCCTCGCCGCGCGCCGCCATCTCCGAAGCGCTCACGGCACCGCCGTGCCCGTTCTCGTACGCCAGCGAGACCAGCAGCTCGACCCGCTGCGCCAGCTCGAGCACCCGTACCGCGCGGGGCGGATACCCGGGCGCCAGCACATCCCGCCCCGCACCCGCCTCGGCCCGCGCCCGGTAGGCGTCCAGCGCCGCATCGGCCACCGGGCCGGACCCCGCGACGTCCAGGCGCGACAGCACCGCCGTCGCCTCCCGCATCGCCTCCGCCAGCTCGCGTTCGGCCTCGCCCAGCGACGGAACGTCAGCGGGCGGGGCATCACGTACCTGAAGACAGTGCCAGACCACCCGCACATGGGTGTCTCCGGCGGGCCCCACCTCGTGCACGTCCGGTACGATCCCGTACGCCGCCCCATGGCCGACGACAGCCTCTTCCGCCTCAAGGGCCCGCGCGTTGAACGCGGGGGGGCCGCTGAGTCCCAGCGGATGCCCCGGTGCGGGCAGCGCGACCCGGAAGCCCGTCACACCGAGGCCGCGCAGCCGTCCCAGCGCCAGGCTGAGTCCGACCGGCCCCGGCTCGTCCGGCAGCCCCTCCACACGGTGCACCGCGTCGTCCCCGACGATCGCGTGCACCGCGTCATCGGGTGATACAAAACCGGCCAACAGGGCATTTCCCCATGCGGCCAGTCGTCCTGAGCGTGGTTCCGAAAGCATGGACCCAGCCTAGGTATCGGACCGGGCCGTCGGGGGACCCGGCTGGTGGCGTAGGTTTTCCCTGGGAGCCTCGCCCGCGGGCACACCGGACTCCCGGGACCTCTCGACGATTGCATGGGGAGACAACGCGCTCATGAGCGATGTACTGGAGCTGGTGGACGTATCCGTGGTCCGCGACGGACGCGCTCTGGTGGACGACGTCTCCTGGTCGGTCAAGGAAGGCGAGCGCTGGGTGATCCTCGGCCCCAACGGCGCCGGCAAGACCACCCTGCTCAACATCGCTTCCAGCTACCTCTTCCCCACCACCGGCAGCACGACCATCCTCGGTGACCGCCTCGGCAAGGTGGACGTCTTCGAGCTGCGCCCGCGCATCGGCATGGCCGGCATCGCGATGGCCGAAAAACTCCCCAAGCGCCAGACGGTGCTCCAGACCGTGCTCACCGCCGCCTACGGAATGACCGCCAGCTGGCACGAGGACTACGACGCCGTCGACGAGCAGCGCGCCCGCGCCTTCCTCGACCGCCTCGGCATGTCGGACTACCTGGGCCGCAGGTTCGGTACCCTCTCCGAAGGCGAGCGCAAGCGCACCCTCATCGCCCGCGCCCTGATGACCGACCCCGAACTGCTACTGCTGGACGAGCCCGCCGCGGGGCTCGACCTCGGCGGCCGGGAGGACCTGGTCCGCCGACTCGGCCGACTCGCCAGGGACCCGCTGGCGCCCTCCATGATCATGGTGACCCACCATGTCGAGGAGATCGCACCCGGATTCACCCACGTGATGATGATCCGCCAGGGCAAGGTGGTCACCGCAGGTCCGATGGAGACCGAACTGACCTCCCGCAACCTCTCCCGCTGCTTCGGCCTGCCGCTCATCGTCGAGCGCAACGGCGAGCGCTGGAGCGCTCAGGGGCTCCCGCTCGGCCAGTGACCCGCAGACCCCGGACCGAGCCCCAACAGTCGGGCCCGCGCGCCCTGTCGGCGGGGCCGCAGTCGACCTACCATGCCTGTGTGGACATCGACGCATGGGTGTGGTGGCTCATCGCCGCGGTGGGACTCGGCATCCCACTCGTGCTCACCGCCATGCCCGAATTCGGCATGCTCTCCGCCGGAGCCGTCGCGGGAGCCGTCACCGCGGTACTCGGCTTCGGCGTGGTCGCCCAAGTGTGCGTGTTCGCCGCGGTGTCGGTCGCGCTCATCGCGGTCGTCCGCCCCATCGCGGCCCGCCACGGCTCACAGCGGCCCCAACTGGCCACCGGCATCGATGCCTTGAAAGGTCGTCAGGCCGTCGTCCTGGAACGGGTGGACGGCGACGGCGGGCGCATCAAGCTCGCGGGGGAGATCTGGTCGGCACGTTCCCTCGACACGGGGCGTGCCTTCGAACCCGGCGAGCAGGTCGACGTGGTCGAGATCGACGGTGCCACCGCCGTGGTCATCTGACCACACGTCAGCGTCAAGTGACGGAACGGGTCCCATCACCCCCCGCGGTCTGGGAAACTCGATCATCAGAATCATCCGGCAGCGAAGGGCACGGGGAGCACGATGCCATCGATCATCATCGTCCTGGTCATTCTGGTGGTGCTTGTCTTCATCGCCTTGATCAAGACGATCCAGGTCATCCCGCAGGCCAGTGCCGCCATCGTCGAACGCTTCGGCCGCTACACCCGTACGCTCAACGCGGGACTGAACATCGTGGTGCCGTTCATCGACTCGATCCGCAACCGGATCGACCTCCGTGAACAGGTCGTCCCCTTCCCGCCCCAGCCGGTGATCACCCAGGACAACCTCGTCGTCAATATCGACACCGTCATCTACTACCAGGTGACGGACGCCAGGGCGGCGACCTACGAAGTCGCCAGCTACATCCAGGCGATCGAGCAGCTCACCGTGACCACGCTGCGCAACATCATCGGCGGCATGGACCTGGAGCGGACCCTGACCTCCCGAGAGGAGATCAACGCGGCCCTGCGCGGCGTCCTCGACGAGGCCACCGGCAAGTGGGGCATCCGCGTCAACCGGGTCGAGCTCAAGGCCATCGAACCACCCACCTCCATCCAGGACTCGATGGAGAAGCAGATGCGCGCCGACCGTGACAAGCGCGCCGCGATCCTCACCGCGGAAGGCATCCGCCAGTCGCAGATCCTCACCGCCGAGGGTGAGAAGCAGTCCGCGATCCTGCGCGCCGAAGGTGAGGCCAAAGCAGCCGCCCTGCGCGCCGAGGGCGAGGCCCAGGCGATCCGCACCGTCTTCGAGTCCATCCACGCCGGTGACCCCGACCAGAAGCTGCTCTCGTACCAGTACCTCCAGATGCTGCCGAAGATCGCCGAAGGCGACGCCAACAAGCTCTGGATCGTGCCCAGCGAGATCGGCGACGCGCTCAAGGGCCTCTCCGGCGCCATCGGCAGCTTCGGCGGCCCGCTCACCGGAAACCACAACAGCGGAAACGGCAACGGCGGCAACATTCCGCCGCAGAGCGGCACGGAGCGACGCGAGCAGCCCCCGATCGACTGACGCGCACAGGCGGTCGGGCATGATCGGTGCGGCCCCTCGACCTTCATGGCGGGGAGGCGACACCTGATCATGTGAGGAGATGGCCTTGTCCATCTGGGAAGTACTCGCGGTCTTCGCCGCCGGTACGGCAGCAGGCACGATCAATACCATCGTCGGCTCGGGAACGCTCATCACGTTCCCGGTCCTTCTCGCCGCCGGACTGCCTCCTGTCACCGCCACCGTCTCGAACGCCATCGGACTGATACCGGGATCGATCAGCGGAGCCATCGGCTACCGCGAGGAACTCACCGGGCAGCGCCGCCGCGTCCTGCGCCTCGGACTCGCCTCACTCATCGGCGGGCTCGGCGGGGCGATGCTCCTGCTCCTGTTGCCGTCCACCGCCTTCGAGACCATCGTCCCCGCCCTGGTCGCGCTCGCCCTCGTCCTGGTGATCCTCCAGCCCCGGATCTCCGCGGCCGTCCAGCGCCGCAGGGAACGGGACACCACCGCTCAGCCGCACCCCGACGGAGGCCCGCTCCTCTTCGTCGCCCTGATGCTCGCCAGCGTCTACGGCGGCTACTTCACGGCCGCCCAGGGGGTCATCTACCTTTCCCTGCTGGGCATCCTGCTGGACGACACCCTCCAACGCCTCAACGCCGTGAAGAACGCCCTCGCCGCGGTCGTCAACAGCGTTGCGGCAATGTTCTTCGTGTTCGCCGCCGACATCGACTGGACCGCCGTCCTGCTGATCGCCATCGGCTCCACCATCGGCGGCCAGATCGGTGCCAAGGTCGGCCGGAAGCTCTCGCCCGTGATGCTGCGGACCGTGATCGTCATCGTCGGCACAGCCGCCATCGTCCAACTGCTGCTGCGCTGACTACGCACGGCCGCCGACACGCGTAAGCCCGCCTCCACGAGAAGGCGGGCTTACGCACCGGCATCGTTGCGTGACGTTCCTATGCCGCGGCGGATCGGACGCCCGGCTGTGCCCCGTGCTGAGTCAGCCACTCCGGCAGCTCCGAGCGCTCACCAGCCCGCAGAGTCAGCAGCATCGCGTCCGCCGGAGTCGGCACGAAAGGCTGATGCAGCAACGGCATGCCCGCCTGCTCGGGCGTACGGTCCGCCTTGCGGTGGTTGTCCTCGGCACAGGACGCCACCGTGTTCAGCCAGCTGTCCGAGCCACCCCGGGAACGCGGCACCACGTGGTCCACCGTCGTGGCCCGTCTACCGCAGTACGCACACCGGTGCTGGTCCCTGACCAGCACACCCCTCCGCGACCACGGCGCCTGTCTTCGGAACGGCACCCGTACGTATCTGCACAGCCTGATCACCCGCGGCACGGGTAGCTCCACCGCCGCGGCACGCACTCGGAGCGCGGGGTGGGCCTGCTCGACGACGGCCTTGTCCTGCAGCACCAGCACCACCGCACGGTTCAGCGTCACCGTCGACAGTGGCTCGAAGCTCGCGTTCAGTACCAGCGTGTCCCGCATTGGCCCCACCTCCCGTGTGCCGGCCCGGCCCTTCCGGCGGGCTCTGGGCTGGGATCAACTCTGGCCGGGCACGCCGCGATGGACAACGCAATATCCGCGTACAACGAAAGATGCCCGCTCCTGATCTCTTCCAAGACCAGGAGCGGGCAAACAGCAGGCGAAGCCTGAGATACCGGCTCGGGCTACTCGCCCTTGGCCTCGTACTCACCGATGAGCTGGGCACGCCCCAACGTATGGAAGCGCAGATTGAAGCCCACCACCGCCGGAGACGCATCGTCACCAGGACCCAGCTTCTCCTGGTCCACGGCGTACACCGTGAACACATAGCGATGCGGTCCGTCCCCGGGCGGCGGCGCGGCCCCGCCGAAGTCCTTCGACCCGTAGTCGTTGCGGACATGGACCGCGCCGGCCGGCAGGCCGTCGAAGTCTCCGCTGCCCGCGCCCTCGGGAAGCCCGGTCACCGACGACGGGATGTCGAACAACACCCAGTGCCAGAACCCGCTGCCCGTCGGCGCGTCCGGATCGAAGCACGTCACCGCGAAACTCTTCGTCTCCGCGGGGAAGCCCTCCCAGCGCAGGGCGGGCGATGTGTTGCCACCCGAGTAGACCTGGGCGTCCTTGAGGAAGGCTCCTGGCTCGACATCGGGACTCGTCACGGTGAACGACGGCACCGCCGGGTGGAAGTCATGAGGCAGTGGGGCCCTTTTCGCCTCGGTCACGTCTGAACCTCCGAATAGGCGTTCCTGCGCGTTTTTGCGCTTACCGAACCCGAGCCTAGAACCAGTTGCGCCGACCGCCGACATCGGCGAGCCACTGGTTCAGGTAGGCGGCGTAATCCGTCCCCTGGAAGTTGTGCAGGTCCACCTGGAAAGAACGGAAGGAGTCGCTGCCCTCGCTGAACAGCCCCGGCTTCTTGTCCATCTCCAGCACCACGTCCATCTCCCGGCCGTCCGCGACGAACGTCAGCTCGACCTGGTTCAGTCCCCGGTACTGGGACGGCGGGAAGAACTCGATCTCCTGGTAGAAGGGGAGCCGCTGCCGCGTCCCACGGATGTGACCGCGCTCCATGTCCGCGCTCTTGAAGCGGAAGCCGAGCTGGATGAACGCGTCGAGGATCGCCTGCTGAGCCGGAAGCGGATGGACATGGATCGGGTCCAGGTCGCCGGAGTCCACGGCGCGCGCGATCTCCAGCTCCGTGGTCACACCGATGTTCATCCCGCGCAGCTGCTGGCCGGCGATGGTCGTGACCGGCGTCTCCCAGGGGATCTCGAGTCCGAACGGGACCACGTGCACCGCACCGGCCTTCAGCTCGAAGGCACCGCCGAGCCGCTGCTTGGTGAACTCGATGTCCTGCTTCATCTCCTGGTCGCCGCCCTCGACCTCGACGCGCGCCTGGAGACCGACGGACAGCCCTTCGATCTGCTGGTCGACGGAACCACCCTGGATCCGCACCTCGCCCTGCACCACACCGCCGGGGACGACGTTCGCCTCCGTCAGCTCGGTCTCCACGGACGCCCCACCGGCGCCCAGACTCGCGAGCAGCTTCTTGAAGCCCATACTCCTACCTCCCTTGGTCCTGACCTCTACATACGCCCGACGACGGTAACCGGTTCCCGGGGCGAAGCCGGCGGGTACCCTCGGGCGCCATGCCCGACACCCCTGACCGCACGTCGACGACCCGGCGGTTCCTCGGCCGCCCGGTCACCGATGTCGCCCCCGATCCCCTCGGCCGCACACTGGTACGCCGGACCGACGACGGCCCGACCACGCTGCGGTTGACAGGGCCGGAGGCGTACGCCGGTGAAGCCGACCCGGCCTCGCACGCCGACTGGGGCCGCACGGCCCGGAACACGATGACGTCCGGTCCGCCCGGTCAGGCGCACGGCCACTTCACCCACGGCATGCCAAGGCGGTCGACATGAAGGCGGCTCTCCTCGCCCATCCCGCCGAAGAGGTCGCCCCCAGACTGCTCGGGACCGTCCTCACCTGCGAGACCCCTGAGGGAACCGTGAGCATCGCCATCACGGAGACCGAGGCGTACTCCGGAACGGCTGACCCGGCTTCCCATGCCTACCGCGGCCGGACACCCCGTAACGCCGTCATGTTCGGACCCGCAGGACACCTGTACGTCTACCGGTCCCACGGCCTCCACTGGTGCGCCAACGTCGTCACCGGGACGGACGGTATCGCCTCGGCTGTCCTGATCAGGGCAGGCAGGGTCATCGAGGGGGAAGACCTGGCACGCGTACGACGAGGAGAGAGGATCGAGAGTCCGCGGCTTGCCCGAGGTCCGGGGAACCTCTGCCAGGCGCTCGGCGTCACCGGAGAGCACAACGGCGCAGACCTGCTGAC